>NZ_KB894420.1 GCF_000374445.1 Actinokineospora enzanensis DSM 44649
AGCGACAGAAGTTATCCACATTCTTTCCGATACCTCGCCTGAACTGGGGAGATGCGTTTAGTGATCACCGTGGGCCGTCCTCAGGCCGTGAGATGAGGGCTTGGCAGCCATGCCTCAGTCATGGCCCGGCGGATGCGGTGGGGGCTTTCGGGGATGAGGTGGGTGTAGGTGCGGGCGGTGAAGGCCGGGTCAAGGTGGCCCAGGAGGTTCGCCAGCTCGATGAGGCTCACGCCGTGGGCCAGGAGGTTGGATGCGAAGGTGTGGCGTAGGGCGTGGAAGCCGTCGATGCGTTTGCGGTAGGGGGTGGCGGTGGTCTGGAAGGCGGGTACCCAGATGTCCCGGGCGAAGTTGTTCCCGCGCCACACTGGGGGCGGGAAGGGGTGGCGTTGCGACGGCGGAGGTCCGGGGACGAGTAGTCGCACGGTGATGAGGTCTCCATCCGGGACCAGCCACGGCAGGGTGACGTCATATGGTTCGTGAGCGGTGGTGTGGTCGTCAACCATCGTGATGAAGTCCTCGGTGATGAAGACTTCGCGTGTCTTGCGCCGCTTGGGCAGTCCGAACACGGGCTTCCCGTTGATCCAGCGGATTTGCCGTTGAATGTGAAGCTTGAGGTTATTTCGGTCCATGTCGTCCGGGCTG
Organism: Actinokineospora enzanensis DSM 44649; assembly: GCF_000374445.1. Taxonomy (GTDB): domain Bacteria; phylum Actinomycetota; class Actinomycetes; order Mycobacteriales; family Pseudonocardiaceae; genus Actinokineospora; species Actinokineospora enzanensis. Next base: position 643 of record NZ_KB894420.1, read on the forward strand.
AATGCGAGTGCTTCCATTTGGCGGTGTCCGGCACGCAGGGCGATGTCCATCAATGGTCGATACTCCGGAGGGAGGCCGCTACGGATAGTGAGGCACTTTTCCCGAGGCCAGGGCTCCGGCCGGTATTCCTCGGGAACCGGCCTGCGGACGCTGTCAGCCTTGCAAGGGTTTCGTTCGAGCAACCCGTCAAAGACGGCTGCTTGCAGAAATCCCGAGATCGTGTCGAAAATCTGCGCCCGGTAGGAATCCTTTACGCCTCTTCCGCTTGACCAGTCCAGCCACTCTCGCATAGTGCTGGTTGTGAAGTGCTGGACAGGCACGTCGCCGAGGTAGGGCAGGACCATGGTGTTCAACCTGGTGTCCACACTGGCCACGGCGATCGGGTCTTTGGATCGACCTTTGCGCACTTCCGTTGTGTAGTCCCGGAAGGTGATCAATTTCGGTTCCGGCTTCTCCTCAGGCTTAGAGGCCGGCAGCAGCTTCACAAGCGGGCTTACCTGGTGCAACGCCAGGAACTTCTCGGCTTCACCCAGGCTGCGGTCCGGGAAGCTCTTGGACCGCTCGCTGCCGTCTGCGTAGTAGCGGACACGATAGCGCATACCCGTGCCGTGCAGCGCGGTCTTGTCTTTGAGGGGACGGCCGTTCTTTCCGACAATGACGTTCCCGGTCGCATCTTTCCTGTCCTTGTACCAGCGATCCTCAACGTGTCCGGCCATGGGAGTACCCCGTTTTCCTTTCGTCGTGATTGCTGAAATATTGGTCAGGCGGCTAGCTGGCCCTCGGTGCTGGCGTCAAGCCATGCGGCGATATCCTCCGGCCGATAGCGGACATGTTTGCCCATGCGCACGAAGGCCGGACCGGTGCCCTTGTGGCGCCATTCGGCCAGCGTCTTCTCCGGCAGCCGCAATAGTTCGGCCAGCTCTTCCGTGGTCCACAATCGGGTCGGTAATCCGCTATCATCCATGGTCTATCCCCCCAGTCCGGTCACGCCGCAGTCGCGGTTGCTGAAACACCCGGCCCGCCTGGTGGCCCGGCAGCGGCCAACAACGCCGTGTCGTATTCGGCCCGCCAGGTCACGCGTTCGGCTATGGCCCGCATGATCAGGTGGTCTCTCGGCGGGGCGTTACGGTCGCCGGGGGCGAGCCTCCGCCAGGCCCAGGCCGAGGTATCCCGGGCGGGTTTGACGATCCCCACCGCCGCCAGGGCCTGGGCGACGAACGCGGCCCGGTCGGCCTTGTGATCGGCCAGCGTCTTGCCCGACCACTTCCGGGACACCAGCACCCGCCGACCTGGCAGGCCGAGGGTGGTGCGTCGGTGAGCGCGTCCCTTGCAGTGCCCGGGGATGGTCCTGGAGGTGGTGCCCTGGGGGTGGACGCCGTAGAGCAGCCACACCGCGCACCGGGGCGAACAGGGCGTGATCGCGAGTTCGGCGTGGAGTCGTTCGTGGTGGTCACGCTGGCCGGGAGTGGTGGCGGTGATGATCTCGCCGGTGGACTTCGTGAGGTACTTGGTCAGGTAGCCGATGTGGCGTCCGGCTTCCTCGGTGCCGCCGAGGACGCCCTTGGAGTGCACCTGGGCGCCGAAGGTGGCGACGTGGGCGGGCTCGTCCACCAGGTCGACCGCGTCCGCCCAGGTGGTGAGCGGTTTCCGAGTCTCCGGGTCGACGAACGCGGCAGTGTGCGCGTCCCACACCGGCAGCCTGTCGCCGCCGTAGACCGGTTCGTCGTGCGGGGGCCACCACACCTGGAGATAGGTAGCGGCCGTTACCTGTCGGATCGTGTCGTGCGGGATGGCCCCGCGGATTCCCGCGTGCAAATGAGGTGCTGTTCTGCGCTGGGGTTCGACCGTGGCGAAGTACTGCACATCCCACCCGACGACGCGGCGTAGGTTCTGCCACCACCGGTCCACCAGCGAGGCGAAGTGCACCGCGTCCCGGGCCGCCCGCCGATAGTCATAGGTGCCCGGGTCGACCGGGGAACCATCGGAGCGGACGGGGCCGTAGGTGTCGCAGGTGAGGGTGACGAACATCGAGGGCCGGAACCGCCCAGCGAACTCACGGCCCACAGTGCGCTTCTCGACCTTGCGCCGGGGCAGGTTCGGGGCATCCTGCCGCCGCCTGGTCGAGCGCACCGGCGCCCTCTTCACCGGGGCCGTGTCCGGCGACGGCAACCGACCCCGGACACCGAGCCGCTGAAGCTCGGCATCCACCGAGCGGATCTCCTCCCGCAGATCGTCCGCATCGGCCCCGGCGGTGTCCCGGTACGCGGCCACCAGGTCCGCGCGCAGCTCGACCAACGCCGTGTGATCCCCGGTCGGGGCGGTGTCGCGCGTCTGCGGTTCCTCGGTCAGGTGCCACCCCTCCCGGCACTGGGCGATCCGCAACGCACGCGCCTTACGGGCACACGGCAGACACACCGACTCGACCGTGGACCCACACGGCACACCCACATAGCGGACCGCGCCATCGGTGGTGTCGGTGACCTCCATCGTGAACGGCCGCACGCACACCCCGTGCTGTTCGGCGGTGACACGCACGACCTCACGCGCCAGCGGCCCCCGGGTCCGGGTGGCGATGTCGACGATGTCTGCGGTCATGGGGTCACGTCCATCGGTGACCCGCCGCCCCAGACGTGGAGCTGTTCCGAACCGAACGTCCTGCGCTGGTGGGGTTCCATGCCCAGCGTGCCGTCCACGCCCGCCCACACCCTCACCCGTGCACGGCCGTCGGTGAGCGTGCCGATGACCGCCACGTGTGCCGATTCGTCGTTGTCCGGCCGCCACACGGACACCACGCAGTCCACCAAGGTGTCGGACCACTCGACGAGATCTCCCACGGTGTCGATCAACCGGCCCCCGTGCAACTGCACACTGATGTGGGTATCGTCGCCGGATGCGTACCCGGAGACACACAGGTAGGCCGGAACGGGCAGGTCCGCGAACACCACCAGGTGCTCACGAAGAGAGTCCATGATGGACAGATAGTCGGGGATGTCCACGAGCGCCGTGGGACTGCCGTACACGAGGGTAGTGGTGTTCATGCTGCTGTTCCTCCGGAGGTGAAGTCGTCTGTGTCGGGGAACGGGACGATCACGGCAGACCCGCCGGTGATCTCGTTCCGTAGTTCGATCAGGTTCGTGTCGGTGACCAGGAACGCCCTCGCTCGCACGGGTTCGCGTTGGCCGTCGTGCTTCACCCACGCCACACCAGGAGTCGACTCGGCGATCTCGTGGGCCGCCGCACCGCGCTGGCGGACGCCGTCACCGAGGACCATGTCCACTTGGGCCGCTTCGTCCAGGCGCATCGCGACCCGGGTGGGGAACAGGTTCCGGAAGGGGACCACTTCCTTGCGCGGGTCCTGCACGAACCCGACCACGCACACCCCGGGAGCACGGCCCTGCGAGGTGATGACCTGGAGCGCGGCCTGCGCGCGTTCACGCAGCCGCTTGTCCGGCAGATAGGCGATCAGCGCGGCCAACTCGTCCACGATCAACACCGTGAACGGGACACCGCTGTCCTTGGTCCACGTGCGACGGACACCCCGGAACCGGGTGGCGCGTGCCCGGACGTCGCTGGCGACCTTCTCCAGAAGCTCCACGGCTTCCTCGGGATCGTCATAGGCCAACTCGGAGAACACCTCCGGGCACTGGCCCAGCTCCATACCGCCCTTGGGGTCGATCCCGACCAGGCGCACCACACCGGCCCTGACCATCGGCGCCAACGCCCAGACCAACGCCCACAGGACCGAGCCCTTGCCCGCACCGGTCGCCCCCACCGTGAGCAGGTGGCCGCCCAGCAGCCGCAGGCACCAAGGCTTACCGGTCTCGGTGCGGCCCACCGGGACCTTCTTCAGATTGACCGTCGCGGCCGTGTCCAGGGCCGGGAGGGGGATCGGGTTGGCCAGCGGGTCGGCCCGCATCAAGTCCAGCTCCAACCGCCCCGGCTTGACCACCCGAACCCGGCATGAACCGGCGCCGAACGAGTGGGCCAGCCCCGACGCGCGCAGTTCCCACTGCTCCGGCGCCTGCCCTTTGACCATGCGGACCCGCACCCGGTCGCGCCACCACTCCGAGCGCACCCGCTTGAGCTTGGGCAGGTGCTCCCGGCGACCGGCCTTCCCGGTCAGCGAGGCCAGGCGCATTACCGTGCGCCATTGCCACGCGTACACCGCCACCCGACGGAACTCCGACCTGGCCCACGCCATCCGACGCGTGAACACATCCGGCGCCTGCCACCACCACACCGCCAACCCCGCGACCACGGGGACCACCAGGCCGCCGAGCAACCACCACCCACCGACGTTGCAGACCAGCAGACCCAACACCGCCGAGGCGACCGTGAGCGGGTAGTACCAGCTCATCCGCACGAACTTCGCCGTCACCCACACCGCAAACCAGACCAGCACCACCGGCAACAGCACGAGCTTGGCCTTGCCCGGCAGCATGGTCCACCACGGCAATCGGGGCCGTGCGACCTCCAACGGGGCCGGGTCGATCCACCGGCCGTTCCCGCCCTTCACCACGCACCCCGAGCCGTGGCCTGCGACGGCACCGAAATGGTGTCGAAAATCAGCGCGAGCATTCCCGCGCACGCCGCGCACTCCACATCCCCCGGCAGCAGACGCGCGTATTTCCCGCATTGACCGCACCGCGTCCGACGAACCAGGGTGACCCCCCTTGCGCGACGGGTACGCCTATCCCTTACCATCATTTTCGTTCACTCCCCCGAGTGGACAGTCACAGGAACGGGACGAGGCCGCCAAACCATTGACCCGTTCCTGTGACCTAACCCGAAATAGCCCTTCCCTAGGCGCGCGGAATCGTCACACGACCCGCGTGCGAATTATCGATAATCACCCCGCCGTAGCGTCAATGATCGTCCGCGTTCACGTTCCCGTTCGTTGGTGTGTCCAGGTCTTCCGGCCGGTACACGCCGTGGGTGAGCTTGGATAAGGCGACTCCCGCCGCCCGCGCCGCCGCCTTTCCGGCGTCGGACCACTTCGTGCCCCAGTTGTGTCGCCGGTACCAATGCGCGTCCAGGTCGGCCGCATGCTCCGGCCGGTACAGGCCGTGCGTGGTCTTCGCCACCACGATGCCCAGGGCCCGCCGAACCGAGGCGGCGAACGCCGTCCAGTTCTCGTACCGACTGTGTTCCAGGTGATCCACCTCCGTCCACTTCTCCGGGTCACCCTGGAACGGCCGCCACGCCTTGTTCGCCAACGCCTTCCGCCGCCACCGCCGGTACCCACTGGCACCGACCACACCACAGACGTAGCCCAGGCCCCAGACCCACCGCCGCCGGGTCATCGCGCCCCCTCGGAGGAATCGGCCGCATCCCGCACGGACAACGGGTTCGCGACGTCGAGGTTCTCCGGGCGATACAACCCGTACGTCGCCGCCGCGACGCGATACCGGGCCATCTGCCGCCACGCGCACAGGCGCTTCCGCCGATCCTCGAAGAAGGTGTAATACTCCCAATCCTTATCGGTCCACAAGTTGCAGTCCCCTTGAAACGGCCCAGCGGCCCGAAGCAACCACCGCCGCCGACGCCACCGCCGATACAGACTCGCACCGGCCACACCGGACACATAGCCGAACGCCCAGATCGGCACCCGTAACGCCCTCACCGCGAACCTGCCTTCTGTCGCTTCTGCGATCCCTTGGCCGTCACGTCGGACGTCGACCTGCCCGCACGGCCTGCGGCCACCAACCCGGCAGCAAGCCGGGAACACCGATCTGCCTCGCCAAGCGCCTGGTGGTGATGAAACCGGTCGATCTCCGCCACCATCCGGTAATACTCGGCACACGCGGCATAGAAGGCGGCCTGACCCTCGATCGACAATCCCTTGACACCGGCTACGTTTCGCAGCCGCGCACCGATCAGGGCAAACGATCGGATGGCATCCACACTGGTACCCACACGAATAGCGGGAACCAGATTCGGCCGATTCTCCAACACCTCACTGGGAATGGACGCCGGAACAGTCTCCGCCTTCTCCCGCTCACGAGCAGCCCAGTAAAGGGCCTCATGCTGGTGGCCACGGTCCTGAACGGCAATCCGCTCATAGGCTCGCGCACTCCGACCGAAGAAACTCAACCACTCCCTGGCCGAAGCCTGCACATGCGGACGCACGTGCACTAACGCCACATGCACATCCCGCAGGATGTCCGCACTCATCGGGTCTAGCTGTACTTCTCCCCCCGACCCCCGTGTGATAGATTGTGACATGATTGACCTCTTCCGCTCAGTGGAAGACGCGGCGGCGAACGGTTTTCAAGGCTTCCCGGCAATGGACCGTTCGACGCTGTGCGCCTCTTAAGCCCCCTCAAAAGCGAAATCTGCTTACGATAGCCAGTCGGGCGTCGTTTCTTTCGTGCCGCACGCCCTCGAACGCCTGCCCGAAGCGCACGTTCCGGTCACCCCACTCCGAGAACGGGACGACGGCGATGGGGTTCCCGCCAGTGCCTACGCGGCCTTGTTTGGTGCCTCGCTCGCGGACTTCCCCGCCCGAGTACTACCGGCGGCCGGGCTCGCGCCCGCAAACCCCTTGGCCCGGTAGACGTAAGACTGGTACTTGAACTCCCCACTGCCCGCCACACGCGGCTCAGCGGTCAGGCCCGCCAGCTCGATCGGCCGCATACCCGGCAGCACCTCCGAGGTGGACGGGACCGGCTGCACGTCCGCCAGAAACGTGATCTCGAACGACGCCCGCTTCGCGTTGGGCTCGCCCGGGTCGGTGACCTTCGCCTTCCACTGCCGCTGTCCGGTCTCCTCATCCACCCGCTGGCGAACCGGCCGACCGGACGCCCTGTCCTCCCGTGACTGGTACTCCGTGTCCGGAGCAACCTCGCCGATAAGGACGAGGCCCTGCGGGAACGCGTCATCGAAGTTGATCGGGAACCGGTGTCCCTTGCTGATCGCCATGGCGTAGGCAGTCCTCTCGCTGGTCGTCAGGTGGGGCGCTACCCCCTCGTGAAACCATCGTATACGTAGCTTCGTATACGCACAAGTGGTGCGTATACGAAGGCTGCTACGCCTCCCCCGCGCCATCACGACCAGGGGTGGCGCGGTCGACACCGAAGGAGGATCGGGATCGATGACGGGATCAGGGCCAGGCGGTGGCACGGTGGACACCGAGGGAGGGCCGGGACCGGTGCGGGAGCCCGCCTATGTCTCCATCGCGGGCACGTACGCGCGGCTCATCCGGGGCGGAGACCTGTCGCCCGGGATCCAGTTGCCCAGCCACGCCGAGATGGCGGAAAAGCACGGCGTGTCGGACATCGTGGTCCGTAAGGCTATGGAGCTACTCAGGAGTCAGGGGCTGGTCCGAACCGTTCGCCGTCGTGGCATCTTCGTCGCAGACCGTGCCAACCTCGTGCGCATTTCGCCGGAACGCCAGATGCAGAGCCCGGAAGTGTCATTCGGAGCAGAATCCGAAGAGTCGGTCGACGTTCACCGCGAAACCGCGCAAGTCTCCGCCACAGACGAACTTGCGGACATCTTCGGAGTTCAGACTGGGGACGAGCTTGTCTATGTCATCACGCGCGTTTCGAGCGGCGGGCATCCTGTGTCGATCTCGGACACCTATCACCGGGTAGGCGCGAACGGGGCGGCCGGCGCGACCGTTCTAGAGGAAACCCTTGCCGACAAGATGCCGACGAAGGTCCATGCGGAGTGGTTGCGCACGCCCGTGGGAGCCCTCGTCAAGACGGTACGCCAGGAGTTCCGCGCGGTAGACGGGCAGATGTTGATGATCTCCGACATCTCCTACCCGCAAGACCGTTACGACGCGTTTGTGTTCAGAATGAATCTCAATCCTGATTCTTGAGACTGCTGGCCATCCCGCCTGCCTGGGCCGGACATCCTGACCGATGTCCGGCCCGGACTTTCAACGGCGTACCCACCCCTCGGCGACATCGGGAATGTTCCACCATGACACGTGTCGTGAATCCTCCGACTCCAGTGTCCAGCCGTTCGACAACGCCTCAAAGAACGCATCGTCTCCGGTCATTCCCCCCTTGTGCTGCCCAACGAAGATCAGACGCTCGCCGCCTGCTCTCTCAAATGCTGCCAGGGCTTCCGATGCCATGGGCGCACCCCAACCTGGAGGCCAGCAGAGCAACAGCACATAGCCCGGCCGACTGGCTACATCCCTGTCGAACTCTTCAATATTCCCGACATGATGCCAGGTTTCAATCTGCCCGGTCGCAGGCGAGAAGGAACTATTGTCTTCCTTGTCTGGGGGTGATGAGTCGTACGCCTGGACACTCACGCCCGCGCGGGTGATCTGTGCCGCCCAGTAGCCCCGGCCCGCTCCGAGTTCGATCATCGGCCTACCTGCACAGAACGCGGCTATCCACTCTATGGTTTCCGGAGACGGGATCGCATATGCAAATATTCCTTGTAAGAGCATCTGGGCATACGCAAGTCGGCCACTTCCGTTCGAATGGCCAGCATTTACTAGCCTGCGCCCGTCGCATTCATGCACAAAGGGCGAAACGATGTCCCAATACGGATTCTCGCTTTCCGTGCGCCCGCCCGTCACATAATGAACGAAGCGTAGATCGAACGCGTTGTCTATCCGATTATCGCCTGTTCCTGGCAATCCCAGGGCGGTACTCAGATAGTCATCAACTTTCGGATATTCGACCCGAAGGCGTTCTTCGTCATTCAGCAACGCCGCCAACACCTTCCGGCGTTCCTCTGTCAAGGCAAGCTCGATCACGCCGCCTGTCCTTTCAGATCCGCATTCCTGCCGCTATGACTCCAACGCTCATCCACATCGACCACCGTAGGCCCTCTGAGGCGCGCTCGTCACCTGCGACGATCGCGTGATCCCCAGACTGGGCCGTTAGCCCATCCAACCTTTTGCGCACTTCCAGCGGGGGCAACCTGCGTCGCTCCCGCCGTCTCACCCCCCAGCCCGCACCAGTCAAGACCTTCCCGAGATGCCGACAAGGGGCGCGCCGCTGGCCCTGCATGTTCGTGGTTGCTGCTGAATCTGGCTCTATGGGATCAAGGCCGCGCCGCCCGCGCGGCGCGGCGCGGTGTGCCTGTCCTGGTGGCAGGCCGGTCCGTATCCATCGCGCCACAGCGCGGGCTCCCGCTCCGCTTCGCCCGCGCGGGCGCGCGGCACAGCCTGCCACCGGGTCGAGACGCACCACACCGCACGGGCGGCGCCGATGCAAACCGACGAGGACCGATGGTTGACACTGACCGGACGCTAGTGCGGCCTGAGCTGCTCCGCTCCGTTGGCCGACAGCTCAGAAATGCCCGAGAAGACCTGGGATGGACACGGTCTCAGGTGGTCAAGCGGGTCGAGTTCGAGCTGCACGTACAGACCTTGGCGACATATGAGCAGGGGACTAGGCAATGCACGCTAGGCCGATTCGTCGCGATCTGTCAGGCGCTGGGCGTGTCTGCCCTGGACGTCCTCAAAGATGCAATGGAGCAGACAGAGGTTCCCCCGCACAAGTTGGTTTGCGCGGTCGACCTGCGAGTGATCATGGCGGGAATTGACCCAGAACTCGAACCGCTACGACGGTGGGCACGTAATCGCCTCATCGCCGACTCCAAGACGCCCGTGGTGCCACTCGAACCTGACGAGGTCGCGACCCTTGCGATGTTCTGCGGTCTGTCCCATGAAGACTTTTTCCAGCGCCTCACCGGCGCTGACGGGTGAACGAGCCCGCCGTTCTAGCCCGAGACCGACCTTCGCATAAAGAGCAATGTGGCCTCAGGCGGTCAGGACGCGTTGCCAACCTGGTCGGTACCAGGGGCGCCCGCCCCTGGACCCCTGGCACCCGTGGCACGATCCGCGCAGACGTTGATCTGAGCTGCCGTCCGTAGCGCGGATCGCACCACGGGAACGTGGAACAGGCTCGCGCACAGCCTTCGATCCGGAGCGAATACCACCCCACGGACCTCAGATCGCGCGCGAGCCCCAGGCCGTTCAGGCCGTTCCCGACCGACGCCCAGGCCGTCCACAGGCCGTCAGACGTCAGGTACCAGCCGGAAGCAATCGGCATCAACCAGTAAGAACCCGCAGGTCACGACATTGGCTGCCGCGAACCCCCAGGTGGCGACAGCGTCGAAAAGATATCCACAGTCAAGATCCACACCCCCCGTTTCAAGATCCACCGCCACCCCCGCCCGGTAGAATGGGCCCTGGGGGATCCCCCTGGGAGCGGTGGGCTCTGTGTGGGGGCGACTTGCGCGAGGCGCGGGGGCGCGCGTCGGAGCGAGGGGCGATGTCGATCAGGCCGGGAACCGCGTGAACTTGAGCCCGTCAGGCGCGGACATGCCCACTTGGTCGAGGACGCGACGAAGATCAATTCGCGAGCCCGTAGATAGCCGCCTGGTACAGACATGCTTTGCCGCGAGTGTTGGTCAAGGGCGTGCCGCGATGTCGCTCAAGCCGGACAGCATGACGTGCCTCAGCAGTGCGACCTGGAGCGTCCTCCGGCGAGGTCACCAGTGTTCGGCGCGAAGCTTGCCCTCGATGTCCCGCACATGTCGGCGCGCACAGGTCGGGCACAACCAGCGAGGGCCGCGTTCGTCCTGTTCCGTCACCCAGGACAACGCTTCCAGCGCGGTCGCCTCGGTGCGGGAGCGGCCGCAGAGAGCACAAGCCGGGTCTTCGGTCATGGTCGATCAGGCTACGCCGCGTGGCCGAGGTGCACGGTGGACGCATTGAGCACGAAGACGTCGTCGCGGGCGGCGACCCAGTCGGGGCCGTCTCGTGTGAGCAGGCGTTCGAGGATGTCGCGGTCGGATTCAGGCAGGCGGTCGGCGCCGACGGCGGCGAGCCATGCCAGCCAGTCCGCGACCGACTCCCGAACCTGCTCGGTGGCCGGTGCGGGCAGGTCGACCAGGTAGCTGAACGCGGTCACATCGCGCAGCCCGACGTCGGTCAACGCGCGGTTCCAGCCGATCGGCAGGCGGACCGCGCCGTCGATGGCCGCGCGCATGTCGGCGAACCAGGCGTTGCGGGCGGCGACGAGCCGGTCCTGCAGGCCCGGCTCGCCGATGCCGAGATCCCACGGCAGACAGTGCGTGTGCAGTCCACCTTCGCTGAGCGCGAGCTGTCCACCCGGGCGCAGCAGCCGCGCCAGCCCCGCGAGACCCGCCAGCTGGTCGGGCAGGTGGTGCACGATCCGCGACGCCCACACGAGATCGGCGGCGGGTACGAACTCGGCCAACCGTGGTTCGGCGGCGTCCGCGCGCACGGCGACGACCTCGACCTTGTCGACCGCCCGCACCTGCTCGACCGCCACCGCCTGCAACTCCGGCACCGCGTCGACCAACACGACCCGTCCACCACCCCGCGCGGCGAGCGCGGCCGCCAACGCGACGGCCATGCCACCCGTGCCGGAACCGACATCAACGACCGTGGCCCCCGCAGGCAGCGAATCGACCAACCGCCGCGCGACCCAGCCATTGACCTCGGCCTCGATCGCATCGGTCCGCCGCATCACCGCGACCCGCTTGGCCCAGTCGATCCCGTCATGCGTGTGCACCATGCACCCCACGCTAGGCGGCCCCGTCCGGAACCGCGCACCCATGATCAGGCACCCGCACCGCGCAGCCACCACCGACTCTCGCCCGGCGGTCGCCCACGTCTTGGTCGACATCGCAGCCGCGCGCAGAGACCACCGCCCCATCACGCCCCCACGCGCACCGACGATCAAGCCGTTCATCATGATCCGCCCGCCGCCCACGTGCGGGATCGGATCCCCTCCTGATAGCACGGCCACTACGACAACCATCGCGACAGCGCACCTCCCCCTTCAGGAGCAGGTAGCCGCACGCCCGACAACTGCACGACCAATCTGAACGGCTCGCTGTGTTCGCTGGCCGCAGTGCGATCGACTCACCGCTTGATCGCCCTCACCGCTTGATCGACATCGCCCCTAGCCCCGACGCGCGCCCCCGCGCCTCGCGCAAGTCGCCCCCACACAGAGCCCACCGCTCCCAGGGGGATCCCCCAGGGCCCATTCTACCGGGCGGGGGTGGCGGTGGATCTTGAAACGGGGGGTGTGGATCTTGACTGTGGATAACTTCTGTCGCTGGGGTGGGTGAAAAGCTGGGGTCAGTCTTCGTCGGCGAAGCCGGGTTGCCAGTGGGTGATGATGTCTCGCATGGAGAACTCGGCGTCCAGTTGGCAGAGGATGCCGGTGGCGCCCGCGGTCACGCGCTGGATGAGCAGGTATTGCGGGGGCAGGTTCAGGGAGCGGCCGGTTTTGAAGTCCTGGCCGCGTAGGTCGCCGACGCGTTCGCCCTGGCGTTGCATCCAGCGGCGGGTGAAGTGGAAGCGGTCGACCGAGGCGGGTTCGATGAACGGGGCCAGGTAGGCCAGGACGTGGTCGGGGTCCAGGCGCATGCCGGGGCGGATGAAGCCCTCGTCGCGCATGAGTTCCATCAGTTCGGCGGAGTGGCCCTGGAGGGACAGGCGGGTCATCACGCCGAGGGGGCGGGGGAGGCCCTCGGGAAGGCGGGCGACGGCGCCGAAGTCGAGGACGCAGAGGCGGTCGTCGGGGGTCATCATGAAGTTGCCGGGGTGCGGGTCGGAGTGCAGCAGGCCCGCGCGGGCCGGTGAGGAGAAGTGGAACTCCGACAGGAGCCGACCAGCGCGGTCGCGTTCGTCGCGGGTGCCGTTGCGGATGATCGTGGCGAGGGGGCGGCCGTCGACCCATTCGGTGATGGTGACCTTGGGGGCGCTGGCCAGCACGCGCGGGACCAGGACCTGGTCGTCGCCGGCGAAGGCATTGGCGAAGGCGCGCTGGTTGTCGGCCTCGGCGCGGTAGTCGAGCTCCTCGGTCATCCGGTCGGCGAGCTCCTGCAGCAGCGGCTTGATCTCCATGCCCGGCGCGAACGGCTGGAACAGCCTGCTGAACCGCTGCAGCTGGCGCAGGTCGGACAGCAGGGCCTCGTCCGCGCCCGGGTACTGGACCTTGACCGCGACCTGTCTGCCGTCGTGCCATACCGCCTTGTGCACCTGGCCGATGCTGGCCGCGGCAGCCGGGCGGTCGTCGAAGTCGGTGAACCGGCTCGACCAGTTGCGGCCGAGCTGCTGGGCCAGCACCCGGTGCGTGGCCTGGGTGCTCATCGGCGGGGCCGCCGCCTGCAGCTTGGTCAACGCCTCCCGGTAGGGCTCGGCGAGCTCGTCGGGCACCGCGGCCTCGAACACCGACAGCGCCTGGCCGAACTTCATCGCGCCGCCCTTGAGCTGCCCGAGCACCTCGAACAGCTGCTCGGCGGTGCGCGCCGACAGCTCCGCGCTCACCTGCTCGGCGCTCTGCCCGGCCAGCCGCTTCCCCCAGCCGCCGACGGCCCGGCCCGCGACGCCCAGCGGAATGCTGGCCAGTCGGGCCGTGCGCGCGACGGTCTTGCGTGGCATCTCGGTCACCCGTCGATTGTCCCTTGCCGGGACCCTCGATCGCAGGGGATTCCGGTGCCATATGCGGGTCCGTACCGCCCAGGACACCGTTTCGAGGGTCGGGAAAGTCGCATATGTCGGTTGTGTGCCGCGTCGGGTGACGATCTCACGACCCCGCGGCGCGGCGGGTTGTGGGCTATCCGCGGCCTCCCCTCGCCACTGCCCGGCGGCGCCGGGACCGGGCCGGGAACAGGTACCGGTAGCTCGGGTGCGCGGCTGCCCCGCAGGCGCAGTCCGGGTGCGGCGCCCACGGCCTGCGGTCGAGTTCGGCGGCGAACGCGTCGACCTCCAGCGCCGTGTTCCACGTGCTCGGCGTCGGTACTCGTGGGTCGCGCAGCCAGCCGAGCGCGTGCAGCGTCTGCGCCGCCGCGACGCCCGCGGTCGTGTGCACGGTCGACAGGTCTACCAGCTGACTGCGCCCGGCCAGCTGCCCCGCGACCGTCGGCCAGCACGGATCGATGTGGGCGCGGTGGTGGTCGGCGCAGCGCAGACAGCTGCTCACCCCCGGCACTACCAACGGCCCGACGATGCCGACACCGTCGCGCGCGCTCACCCGCAGATGCGGGATACCGCGCTCGACCAGCTCCGCTGTGACGGCCGGTTCCGGCACCAGCGCGTCGGTGAGCAGCGCCAGATGTGGGCGGGCGCGGGAAAACCGGCGGGTGACCACCGTGTCGTCGGCGCGCCGGACCGCGTCATGCGCGGCGGGTTGTCGGGCCCGGCCGACGTCCTCCGGCCGCAGCCCCGCGCCGACGTCCTCGGCCGCCACCCGGCCACGCGCGTTGACGTGCACGTGACCGACCCCGGCCGCCGCCAGCTGACAGGCGATCGCCACGGCCAGCCGTCCACTGCCGTGGATGTACACGCCCAGGCCTGCGCGCTCGGCCGGATGCGCCGTGCTCGGCCGCTGGGCGGACACCGTCGTGTCGGCCGCCAGCCTGCGCGGCACCGGCGAACCCGGCCCGGACGCGTCCTCCACCAAGCCGCGGCCGAGCAGGTTCGCCAGCAGGTCGGCCAGGATCTCGCGGTGCGGTGGACCGACCCCGGCGAGCAGCTCCGCCGTGGTGCGCCCGCCGGTCAACCTGGCGGCCGCGGCGGCCACCGGTGCGGGCAGGTCGCGGACCACCACGGCGCGGCGTGGGTCGAGGCCGATCTGGAGCTCGCCTGCGCGTCGCTGGAGCACGGCCACGCCGGGGCGGAAACGGGGGCGAATGGTGTCGTTCGTCATGGCATCAGGGTGGCGGACGCGGCCGAACGGCGTATCGGGTTGTCCACAGGTGAGAGTCACACCCGCCCGGTCCTCCCGCAGTGTCGGTGCGGGCGATTACCGTTGTGCCGTGGCCGAACCACGCGTCGAGGTGCGCCGGAGCAAGCGCCGAACCCGCACCGTCACGGCGTACCGCGAAGGTGACACCGTGATCGTTCTCATCCCGGCCCGGCTCTCCAAGAAGGAGGAGGCGCACTGGGTGCAGGAGATGCAGCGCAGGCTGCTGCGCAACGAGACCCGGCGGCGCTCCCCGGCCCGCACCTCCGACGCCGCGCTGCTGGAGCGGTGCGGTGAGCTCTCCGACCGATACTTCGACGGCGCCTGCCTGCCGCGCTCGGTGCGCTGGGTGCCGCCGATGCGCACGCGGTGGGCGTCGTGCACGCCGGTCGACCGGACGATCCGGGTGAGCGAGCGGTTGCGGGAAGTACCCGCGTGGGTGCTCGACTATGTGCTGGTGCACGAGTTGGCGCACCTATTGGTGCCGGGGCACGGGGACGACTTCTGGACATTGGTGCACGCGTACCCGAAGACCGAGCGGGCGGTGGGGTACCTGGAGGGGCTCTCGGCGGCGGCCGGGTGGGGGATCTCGGGGGACGACTGAGGGCCTGGGGTGTCCACAGGCTTGGGGGAGTTGTGCACAGTTCTCGATCGGGGGATCTTGACAACTCGGGGAATCGGATAGCTTGCAGTGCCCCCGCTCCCAGGTGGGCAGGGGGCATGCGAGGTGAGTTTCCGGGATGGCGAAAAGCCCCGCGGGGAAGTGGCCCTGCGGGGCTTTGTGCAGGTCGGCCGAGTCTTGGTGACGAGAGGGAGGAACCGCTACTTCTCGTCGGGCTTTTCGGCTTCCTCGGTGCGCTTGAGCTGGGCGATGGGGTCGTCGTCCAGGTTGGGGGTGCCGCCTAGGCGGTCGCTGAAGTCCAGTGGCTCGTCGAGGTCGGCGGCGGTGGGCATCAGGTCCGGGTGGGCCCAGAGGCCGTCGCGGGCCTCGATGCCGTGTCGGTCGGTGATCAGGCGCCACAGCGCGGTGGCGGCGCGCAGCCTGCGGGGGCGCAGTTCCAGGCCGACCAGGGTGGCGAAGGTCTGCTCGGCCGGGCCGCCGGAGGCGCGGCGGCGGCGCAGCGTCTCGCGCAGGGCCTCGGCGCCGGGCAGGCGCTCGGCGACCGCGTCGCCGACGACGATGTCGACCCAGCCCTCGACCAGGGCCAACAGGGTCTCCAGGCGGTTGAGCGCGGCCTGCTGCTCCGGGGTGGTCTGCGGCTCCAGGATGCCCGAGCGCATGGCCTGCTCGATCGACTCCGGGTTGCTCGGGTCGACCTGGGTGGCCAGTTGCTCCAGCGCGGAGGTGTCGACCTTGATGCCGCCCGCGAACTCCTCCACGGTGGCCAGCAGGCGCTGACGCAGCCACGGTACGTGCGCGAACAGGCGCTGGTGGGCGGCCTCGCGGGCGGCGAGGAACACCATCACCTCGCTGGCCGGGCGCTCCAGGCCCTTGGTGAACTCCTCGACGTTGGCGGGCAGCAGCGCGGCGGTGGCGGCAGGCCCGAGCGGGAGGCCGATGTCCGTCGCGGTGAGCACCTCGGAGCCGAGCTGGGCCAGCGCGTTGCCCAGCTGCGAGCCGAACGCCATGCCGCCCATCTGGCCGACCATCGCCAGCAGCGGGCCAGCCTGCTGCTTGGCCTCCGCGGGCAGGGCCTCCACCCAGGCGCCGGACATCCGGCGGGCGACCGGGTCGCACAGCCGCTGCCAGGTGGGCAGGGTGTGCTCGATCCAGTCGCGCGCGGTCCACGCCTTCGTGGTGGTGGCGCCCGCCGGGAACGTGGTGGCCGGGTCCAGCCACATCTCGGCCAGGTGCACGGCGTCGACCACGGCCTTGGTCGCCTCGGCTGGCGCGGTGAAGCCGACCTGGCCGCCCAGCTTCTGCACGGCGATCTGCTTGGCCAGGTCGTAGTTGACCGGGCCGCTGGACGACCCGGCCTGGCTCATCATCTGGCCCAGCTGGCTGAGCATCTGCCCGAGCTGGTCGAACGGGTTCGCGCCCGCACCCCCGCCCTGGCCGTCGGGCTTGTCGTTCTTGTCCCGGTCGTCAGGGTCCGGCGCGCTGAAGCCGAACGAGAACTCGCTCATGCGTCCACGGTACGCGGCGACGCGAGCGGTGCGCCGTCCGGTGATCCGCCCTCCGCGAACGCACGTACCCTCTTCCCTCGTGAGCACCGCACCGGAAGCCCCAGCTCCGCAGCAGCCCGTGACCGACTCGGGCGGGGGATGGTCGTCGCCGCTGTCCGTGATCTCGCTGTCCCGTCGCGGGTGGACAGTGCTGGTCGGGTTCGTGGTCTCGGTCGGACTGCTGCTGGCCGGGTTGCTGGTCCCCATCCCGTACGTGTCGCTCGGGCCGGGACCGACCTACGACACGCTCGGCTCCGTCGAGGACGTGCAGGTCGTGTCGGTGGACGGCGCGCCGACCTACCCCGTCACCGGGCAGCTGCGGATGACCACGGTGTCGGTGAACGACGAGATCACCCTCTTCGGCGCGCTCGGACTGTGGGTCAGCGGCCGGTACGCGCTCGCCCCGCGCGAGGACTACTTCCAGCCGGGGCAGACCGAGGAGCAGATCGAGCAAGAGAACACGAAGATGTTCCAGGACTCGCAGAGCAACGCCGAGATCGCCGCGTTGCGCTACCTCAAGTACCCGATGAAGGTGATCGCCCAGCAGATCACCTCCGGCTCGCCCGCGGACAAGGTGCTCGTCCCCGGCGACCAGCTGGTCGAGGTCAACGGCAAGCGGGTGGCCGCGGCCGCCGACGTGCGCGGCGCGCTCGCGGGCACCGCGCCCGGTCAGCAGGTGGCGATCACCTACAAGCGGGACGGGCAGGAGAAACAGGCCACGATCACCCTGGCCAAGGCGACCGACTTCGGCGAGAAGGAACGGCCGGAAGGGTTCATCGGGCTGGGTGCGACCGAGCGGCCGGACGTGAACTTCAAGACCAACATCCGGTTGGAGAACGTCGGCGGGCCGTCCGCAGGCCTGATGTTCGCGCTGGCGATCATCGACCGGCTCACCCCGCGGGACCTGGCTGGCGGGCAGACCATCGCGGGCACCGGCGAGATCGACGAGGTCGGCAACGTGGGCCGGATCGGCGGCATCCCGTTCAAGATGGTCGCCGCCAAGGAGGCCGGGGTCAGCACGTTCCTGGTGCCGGAGGGCAACTGCGCGGAGGCCAAGGAGAACGCGCCGGAGGGGCTGCGGCTGGTGAAGGTGTCCACGCTCGACAGTGCCGTGCAGGCGCTGGAGGACATGAAGGCGGGCAGGCCCGTCCCCGGCTGCTGACCTCTTTGTCCGAATAGGACAGTTAGGACCGTGTGGTCGGCTCACCCGGTCGGGTGGGCGGCGGCGACCTCTTCGAGTGGACCCCGGTCACCGGATCCGGAGTTGTCCACAGGTGGGCCGAACTGTCCACAGGGCCGGATCTCGCGTTGTTTCGGCTGGTGAGAGCCTCATAGAGTGCGATCGTGAGCCCGCCCCCCAGCGTGGGGCGGGAGCTGCCCGGACGCGGGGTCCAGGGCTGGAACGGACGCGGGGGTGATCTTGTGGACGGGATGGTGTCAGGCGCGGAGAGTGTCGTACAGGGCGGTGGTGAGGTTGTCGGCCAGGCCCGGGTGTTCGACGATCTCGTCCACCTCCGGGTCGGGCGTGCGCAGGCGCAGCACGCAGGCCACAGTGCCGTCGCGCAGCGCGGCGGCCACCAGGCGGGCCTCGCGGGCCTGTGGGTGCGAGGCGGCGACGCGGCCGAGCGTGTCGGTGTCCCCGTCGGGCAATTCCGCCTCGGCCTCCGGGGGGAGCATGACGATCTCCTGGGTGAGCGCGCAGCCCGCGACCACCTCCGGCCACATGATCGTGGCGAGCGCGGCACCCAGATCGCCGTCCGGCAGGGGCTCCTGGGCGATCGGGGTGAGCGTCGAGGCCGGGTCCAGCTGGTCGGCCAGCTCCGGACGCTCGGCCAGCAGGTGCGCCGTGGGCACCAGGGCGAACAATTGGGGCGGCTGGTCCCAGCCGCCCGCGGCGACGAACTCCTCGACCTCGCGGGTCACGGCGGGCAGGTCGGGGACCGTGGGATCGCTCACGGGCGCCATGGTCCCATCCGGCCACCAGGGCGGGACCGGCGGGCGGATCGCCCGGTATCCACGCATATCGGACACCCTCACGGGAACCTGAACCGCCCCTAATAGAGTTGAACAATCAGGGCGGGCCAGGCTCGTCCGAGATGTACGTCGAAAGTCAGCGACTCTGGAGCGTGCCCAGTGGCCACTCGGCCCCCGATCGGCCTGCCGAAGCTGTCCCGTCGCAGCCGGATCTTGCTCTACATCGCCGCCACCTTGATCCTGCTCCTGCTCGTCGGGTCGCGGCTGCTCAACACCTACGTGGACTGGCTGTGGTTCGGCGAGGTCCAGTTCCGCTCCGTGTTCACCACGATCCTGTGGACGCGGGTGGCCCTGTTCTTCGCCGTCGGGCTGCTCGTCGGCGGATTGCTCGCGGTAAGCCTGTGGGTGGCCTACCGCACCCGGCCGGTGTTCGTACCGGTCTCCAGCGCGGACGACCCGCTCGCCCGCTACCGGTCCACGATCGTGCAGCGCGTGCGCCTGTTCGGCATCGGCCTTCCGGTGCTGATGGGCGTCATCGCGGGCTCGGCCGCGCAGTCCGACTGGCAGCAGATCCAGCTGCTGTTCCACGGCACCGACTTCGGCGTCAAGGACGCGCAGTTCCAGATCGACATCGGCTTCTACGTCTTCACGCTGCCGTTCATCACCTGGCTGATCAACTGGCTGTTCGTGGCCGTCGCGATCGCGTTCTTCGGCGCGCTCATCACGCACTACCTGTTCGGCGGGATCCGACTGGCCGGTCGCGGCGGCCAGCTGGCCGCGCCCGCGCGGATGCAGCTGTCGATCACCGCGGGCGTGTTCGTGCTCGTCTACGCGGTCGACTACTTCTTCGAACGCTATGAGCTGTTGTTCAACACGCACGACCTGTTCAGCGGCGCGAACTTCACCGACCTCAACGCGGTGCTGCCCGCCAAGCTCATCCTGATGTTCATCGCGGCGTTCTGCGCGGTCGCCTACTTCGCAGGCGCGTTCCTGCGCAACCTGCAGCTGCCCGCGATCGCCACCGCGCTGCTGATCCTCTCCGGCATCCTGGTCGGCGCCGCCTGGCCCGCGGTCATCCAGCAGTTCTCGGTGCGACCGAACGAGAACGCCAAGGAGGCGCTGTCCATCCAGCGCAACATCGAGGCCACCAGGGACGCCTACGGCCTCGGCCCGGACAAGGTGAAGACGCAGGACTACGCGGGCACCACGGACGCCTCGCCGAGCACGATTCGCGGCGACCAGAGCAACATCAACACCATCTCCAACGTGCGGCTGCTCGACCCGAACATCCTCGCGCCCACCTTTACCCAGCGCGAGGGCCGGGAGAACTTCTACGGCTTCCCGGAGAAGCTCGACGTCGACCGCTACACCGTGGACGGCAAGACCCAGGACTACGTGGTCGCCGCCCGGGAGATCAAGACCCAGGGCCTGACCGAGACCCAGGGCGGCTGGATCAACCGGCACATGGTCTTCACGCACGGCAACGGCTTCGTGGCCGCCCCTGCCAACACCGTGAACTCCGCCCTGCAGGACTCCAACGACCAGGGCGGCTACCCGGTCTTCAAGGTCAGCGACCTGACCAACGACGGCCCGATCAAGGTCACCCAGCCGCGCATCTACTACGGCGAGCTGACCACCGACAACTACGCCATCGTCGGCGGCAAGGACAACGGCAGGCCGCTGGAGTACGACACCTCCACGAGCACCTTCGTCTACGACGGCAAGGGCGGCGTGCCGATCGACAACCTGTTCGACAAGCTCGTCTTCGCCGCCTACAACACCGAGCGCAACATCCTGTTCTCGTCGCAGATCGGCGACGACGCGCGGATCATGTACAACCGGAACCCGCGCGAGCGGGTGAACAAGGTCGCCCCGTGGCTGACCCTGGACGGCGACCCGTACCCGGCGGTGGTCAACGGCCGGATCCTGTGGATCATCGACGGCTACACCACGCTGGAGAACTACCCGTACGCCCAGCGCACCTCGCTGAACGAGGCGACGAACGACTCGCTCGGCGGGGTCGTGCCGCAGGACAACCGGACGATCAGCTACATCCGGAACTCGGTGAAGGCCACCGTCGACGCCTACGACGGCACCGTCTCGCTGTACTCGATCAACGACAAGGACCCGGTCCTCAAGGCCTGGGAGGGCGTGTTCCCCGGCACGGTCAAACCGTCCACGGAGATCTCGCCGGAGCTGCGCCAGCACTTCCGCTACCCGGAGGACCTGTTCAAGGTCCAGCGCGAGCTGCTGTCCCGCTACCACGTCGCCGACGCGAACGAGTTCTTCTCGCAGAAGACCTTCTGGAGCGTCCCGGCCGACCCGACCGAGGACGGCGCGTCCAACGGCACGAACACCAACGGCGCGAAACAACCGCCCTACTACGTGCTCGCCCAGGCACCCGGACAGTCCAACGCGACATTCCAGATCACCAGCGCGCTGACACTGCTGAACCGACAGTTCCTCGCCTCCTGGGTGTCCGCGTCGTCCGATCCGAACGACTACGGGCAGATCACGATCCTGCGACTACCCTCGGTCGGCCAACAGGCGGAAGGACCGGTACAGGTACAGAACCGGTTCCAGACGACACCGAAGGTCACCGAGAACCGGACACTGCTGCAGAACCAGAGCGTCACACCGACATTCGGCAACCTGTTGACCCTGCCCGTCGCGGGCGGGCTGCTCTACGTCGAACCGCTCTACGTGCAGCGCAAGGACGCCAACTCGTTCCCGCAGCTGGCCAGGGTGCTGGTGGCGTTCGGCAGCAAGGTCGGGTTCGCGCCCACCATCGACGAGGCACTCGACGAGGTGTTCGGCGCGGGCAGCGGTGACACGGCGACCAAACCGAACGACAACGGCAGCGGGACGTCCACATCGCCCAGCACGACACCGCCGACCACCACTACCGGCTCGCCACCGCCCACAGTCCCCGGTGGCGGGGGTGCCAGCCCGGACATCGACAAGGCCGTCCAGTCCCTCGACGCGGCCCTCACGCACCTGCACGAGGCCACCCGCAACGGCGACTTCGCCGAACAGGGCAAGGCGCTGGCCGAACTGGAGGCGGCGACCAAGCAGTACAACGACGCCAAGACCAAGGCCGGACAGACCACCACGACACCGTCCTCACCGGGCGCCGCGCCCTCGCCCACCCCGGGCCCCGGCGGCTGACCCCGCCCACCAGGCCCGATCCGCCCCGTCCCACCTCCGTGGGGCGGGGCGGACCCGTGTTCGGACCCTGTTTGCACCCGCTTCCACCGGCCGTGTACTGTTGTATTCACCAACGCGGGGTGGAGCAGCTCGGTAGCTCGCTGGGCTCATAACCCAGAGGTCGCAGGTTCAAATCCTGTCCCCGCTACGTCGACGAAGCGACGAGTGTCCACTGGAAAGATGTGGACCTCGTCGCTTCGCCATTTCTTCTGGGGGCCCGGCCCCCAGGCCCCCACGGTGCGTGCTTCTTGCGATGGCGGGCGTGGTCGATTTTCGAGTGGACCAGCGGCTGTCGACTTATGTGGTGGGTGACGCGCGCGACTTCCGGTCTGTCTGCTGTCCGCCCGCTTGTCCGTCTGGGTTTCGAGGCTCGGGCCTGGGCGCGGGTGATCGGGTGGTAGGGGGTCTCACCTGGGGTTATGGGGGTGGTGGGGGGTGGGTGAAAAAGGGGTTTGGGGTCGGTGTAGAGTTCTGATTACCAACGCGGGGTGGAGCAGCTCGGTAGCTCGCTGGGCTCATAACCCAGAGGTCGCAGGTTCAAATCCTGTCCCCGCTACTGATAGAGGCGGCGGGTTTCGCGGATGACGCGGAACCCGCCGCCTTTTTGTCGCGTGCGGTCGGATGGTGTGGCTCGCGATCTGGGCGGTCCTGGCCTCCGGGGGTGTCGGTCCTATCGATCTTCGCCGGTTTGGGACCGATGTGGACGCCAGTGGTATGGACCATTGGGGTGGATGGTTGTGCGGTGCAACGGGCGGCGCGGGTCCATACTCGAAGTTGGATGGTCCATAGAGGACCGTGGAGGGGACATATCGATGTTCCCCTTGGGTCGGTGTCACGGTGGATCGCCCGTGTGCCGGGGAGTTCGACTATGGGTGAGGTTCTTTAGCCAGGTGAAAGATCCGGAGCGAACGTGCATCCGCACGGGCGTCCGGGACAGTCGTTTGGGAGTCGGGGTTTCCGGACTCAGTGTCCACTCTGGAGGGTTCGAGCACCGGTCGAGGGTGGATCGAGCGGGTGTCCGGGTGTGACAGGTTTCCGGTAAACGCATCGTTCGGTGGGCAGCTGCCGCGTTCCTGGGTGGACCCGGGAGTAGGTTTTCCCGGTCCACCTGGGGATGTGGGCGTGATCTGGACCACATTGGCGGGTATTTTCCGGCCGAATCCCGCCCGTTTTCCCGACTACCGGGTGGGCTGGGTGTACTGGGCCGAACGGGTAGCGCCGTGGGAAGAGATCCACTCCTTTGGGGGAGCAAGTCCGGCGAGTCCACGTGGAACAGTCCGGTTTTGGGCCAGATGGGGAGTGTCCCGTGCGCTGATCGGTCCCGGGTCGAACGTCCCGGCCGGGTGTCCGGACGATCAGCCACTGTGGACTTCCCGGCTTGGCCACTGTGGACAGCGCGGCGATGTCGTGGGACCGTGGACACCGTGTCTGAATTGAATGCAACCGCCGCAGCACTGCTCGGCCTGCTGCACGAGGGTCCGCAGACCGGTGGTCAGCTCGTGTCCGCCGCCCGGGAGCGCTTCGGCTCTTTCTTCAGCGTCACGCGCAGTCAGGTCTACCGGGAGCTCCCGGCACTGGCCGACAGTGGTCTGGTCCGGCTCGGCAAGCAGGGTCCCCGCTCCAGCCAGCAGTACGTGATCACCGCCGCGGGCAAGAAGGCGTTCAAGGCGTGGCTCGGTGGGGAGCCGGGTCCCGACCACCTCCGCAGCCCGCTCATCCTGCGCCTGGTGCACGCGAGCACGCTCACCGCAAAGCAGCGCGTCGGACTGATCGACTCGGCCAAGCAGGTCTACAACGGCGAGCACGAGGCGGCCAAGACCGCCGTCAAGACCGCCGAGGACCCGTACGCCAAGGCGATCGCCGAGTTCGGCGTCGCCCGCGCCAGGGCCGTGCTCAAGCTCCTGGACTCGATCCCCAAGTCCTGACGGGCCTACCGCCGCAGCGGCGGCGTCCGTGTCCGCGTAGTCTTTTCCGACGTGAACCCGGACGTCGCCGCCGCGCTGAAGGAACTGTCCGCCTCGTTGGCCAACGTCGAGGCGGTGATGGACCTGGCGGGCCTCCGCGCGCAGATCGCCGAGCTGGAGGAGCAGGCCGCCAAGCCGGACCTGTGGGACAACCCGGAGGCCGCACAGCAGGTCACCAGCAAGCTCTCGCACCGGCAGGGCGAGCTGCGCCGCATCGAGGACCTGCGCTCGCGGTTGGACGACCTCGGCGTGCTCTACGAGCTGGCCGAGGAGGGTGGCGACGCGGAGGCAACCGCCGAGGCGGAGGCCGAGCACGTCAAGCTCAAGTCCGACGTGTCCAGCCTGGAGGTGCGCACGCTGCTGTCCGGTGAGTACGACGGCCGGGACGCGCTGGTCACCATCCGGTCCGAGGCGGGCGGGGTGGACGCCGCCGACTTCGCCGAGATGCTCATGCGCATGTACCTGCGCTGGACCGAGCGGCACAACTACCCCACCGAGGTCTACGACACCTCCTACGCCGAGGAGGCGGGCATCAAGTCCGCCACGTTCAAGGTCACCGCGCCGTACGCGTACGGGACCCTCTCGGTTGAGCAGGGCACGCACCGGCTGGTGCGCATCTCGCCGTTCGACAACCAGGGCCGCAGGCAGACCTCGTTCGCCGCGGTCGAGGTGGTGCCGGTGGTAGAGACCACCGACCACGTGGACATCGACGAGAAGGACCTGCGGGTCGATGTCTACCGCTCGTCCGGCCCCGGTGGACAGGGCGTCAACACCACCGACTCGGCGGTCCGCCTGACGCACCTCCCGACCGGCATCGTGGTGTCCTGCCAGAACGAGCGCTCGCAGCTGCAGAACAAGGCCTCCGCGATGGCCGTGCTGCAGGCCAAGCTGCTGGAGCGCCGCAGGCAGGAGCAGCAGGCCAGGATGGACGCGCTCAAGGACAGCTCCAGCGGCTCGTGGGGCAACCAGATGCGCACCTACGTGCTGCACCCGTACCAGATGGTCAAGGACCTGCGCACCGAGTACGAGGTGGGCAACCCGACGGCGGTGCTCGACGGCGACATCGACGGGTTCCTGGAGTCCGGCATCCGCTGGCGCCGCACCCAGTGACCCCGGCCCGCGATACCGGTCGGTAACGCCCAGGTCACGCGCGGTGACCAGGCAAAACCGTAACGGTGGGCAAGGCAACGGCTCGATAACGACCAGAGGTAGACTCGCCGACCGTGATCCGGCTCGAACAGGTATCCAAGGTCTACAAGACCTCCACCAGACCCGCCCTGGAGAACGTCTCCGTGCAGGTGGACAAAGGTGAGTTCGTCTTCCTGATCGGCCCGTCGGGGTCCGGGAAGTCGACCTTCCTGCGGCTGCTGCTGCGCGAGGAGGTCCCCAGCAAGGGTCGCGTCTACGTGGCCAACTTCGACGTGGCGCGGATGGCCAGGCGGCGAGTGCCGCGGCTGCGCCAGTCCATCGGCTGCGTGTTCCAGGACTTCCGGCTGCTGTCGAACAAGACCGTCGCGGAGAACGTGGCGTTCGCCCTGGAGGTCATCGGCAAGCCCCGGCACACCATCCGCAAGGTGGTGCCCGAGGTGCTGGAGCTGGTCGGCCTGGAGGGCAAGGCGGAGCGGATGCCGCATGAGCTGTCCGGCGGCGAGCAGCAGCGGGTGGCGATCGCCCGCGCGTTCGTGAACCGGCCGCTGATGCTGCTCGCCGACGAGCCCACCGGAAACCTGGACCCGGACACCAGCCAGGACATCATGCTGCTGCTGGAGCGGATCAACCGGACGGGCACCACGGTGCTGATGGCAACGCACGACCACTCCATCGTGGACTCGATGCGCCGCCGGGTGGTCGAACTCGACCTCGGCCGGGTCGTGCGTGACGACGCGCGCGGCGTCTACGGCGTCGGTCGTTAGCGACGCCGTCCGAAGCACCCTCTAGAACCGCCCCGTACAGCGAGGAACCCCACCCCCGATGCGTGCCAGCTTCGTGCTCAGCGAGGTACTGACCGGCCTGCGCCGGAACCTCACGATGACCATCGCGATGATCATCACGACCGCCATCTCGCTCGCCATGCTCGGTGGTGGTCTGCTGGTGGTGCGGATGATCGACAAGACCAAGGCGCTCTACGAGGACAAGGTCGAGGTCAGCGTCTTCCTGACCAAGGACATCTCGGCCACCGACGCCCAGTGCGCCAACGACCCGTGCAAGGGCCTGTACGCGGCGCTGCGCGCGGACCCGGCGGTGGACGCGGTCAAGTTCGAGAACCGCGAGCAGGCGTTCGAGCGGTTCAAGAAGCTGTTCGAGGCCCAGCCGGAGCTGGTCAAGCTGACCCGCGAGGAGGCGCTGCCCTCCTCGCTGCGGGTGAAGCTGAAGGACCCGGACCGGCCGGAGGTGATCACCCAGACCTACGCCGGGCGGCCGGGCATCGACACCATCGTCGACCAGAACGTGTTCCTGGACCGGTTCTTCAACATCTTCAACGGGTTCCGGAACCTGACGTTCTCGGTTGCGTTGTTCATGGCGATAGCGGCGCTGCTGCTGATCTCCAACACCGTCCAGCTGTCCGCGTTCAACCGGCGGACGGAGGTCGGCATCATGCGCCTGGTCGGCGCCACCCGCTGGTATACCCAGCTGCCGTTCCTCCTTGAGGCCATGGTCACCGGCCTGACCGGCGCCATCCTGGCGCCGGTGCTGCTGGTGCTGTTCAAGATGTCCTTCGTGGACGGGGTGCTCGGCGACCTGACCAACGGCGGGGTCATCCAGGCCATCAGCGGTATCGACATCCTGCTGGTCACCCCATGGCTGCTACTGGTCGCGGTGGGCATCTCGGCGGTCACCGGCTACGTGACGCTGCGGCTGTACGTCCGCACGTGACGACCCACCCGTAGAGTTCTCCGGCATGGCGAAGGAACGCGGCCGCAAGGCGATCGTGACCAACCGGAAGGCGCGGCACGACTACTCCGTCCTCGACACCTACGAGACCGGGATCGTGCTGGTCGGCACCGAGGTCAAGAGCCTGCGGCTGGGCCGGGCGTCGCTGGTCGACGCGTTCGCCACGGTGGACGACGGCGAGGTGTACCTGCGCAACCTGTTCATCCCGGAGTACACCGAGGGCACCTGGACCAACCACGAGCCGCGCCGCACCCGCAAGCTGCTGCTGCACAAGGCCGAGATCCTCCGGCTGATCGGCAAGATCAAGGAGTCCGGGCTGTCGCTGGTGCCGCTGTCGATGTACTTCTCCGACGGTCGGGTGAAGGTCGAACTGGCGCTGGCACGCGGGAAGAAGGCCTACGACAAACGGCAGGACCTGGCCAAGAAGGACGCCCAGCGGGAGATGGCCCGCGCGGCCGGTCGGCGGGCCAAGGGCCGGTCCTGACAGGTTCCGTCGGGGTCGCGGGGTGGGTGCGCGGCCTGGGATCGCGGGGCCGAGGTGCCTGAGCTGGACGAACCGTTCCTCCGGGCGGTACCGCGCGACCACCGGCCCGGCTGCTCGCTCTGGGCGAACACTGAACGGAAACAAACCCGGGCTCGGTCAAGTTGAGGTGATCAGACTCAAGTTTCCTGGAGGGTGATCACCATGTCCGAGGCTCTGACGCTGCCGGTGCTTCCGCTGGACGACACGGTCCTGCTGCCCGGCATGGTCGTCCCCATCCGGTTGGCGGGCACAGACAACGCCAACGAGGCCCGTGCCGCCATCGATGCGGCAGGCGCGGCTGCCGAAAACTCCGAGGATTCCGGCGGGACGAACGAACCCGCCAGGGTCGTGCTGGTGCCCAGACTGGAGGGCAAGTACGCCCGGGTCGGCACGCTCGCCGTGGTCGAGCAGGTGGGCAGGCTGCCCGGCGGCGAGCTGGCCGCCGTGGTCCGCGGAACAGGACTATCGGGCCCGCGTGGAGAGCGCGGACCTGCCGGAGAAGGTGCGTGCCGCCGCACTGTCCGAAGTGGACAAGCTGGAGCGCACCGCGGAACAGTCCCCGGAGGTCGGCTGGATCCGCACCTGGCTGGACACCGTGCTGGAGATGCCCTGGCAGACCCGCACCGACGACGCCTACGACATCGCGGGCGCGCGGGCGGTGCTGGACGCCGACCACGCCGGGCTGGACGATGTGAAGGACCGGATCATCGAGTACCTGGCCGTGCGCAAGCGGCGCGACGAGCGCGGGCTGGGCGTCGTCGGCGGGCGGCGCAGCGGGGCCGTGCTGGCGCTCGCGGGCCCGCCCGGGGTCGGCAAGACCTCGCTGGGCGAGTCCGTGGCGCGGGCGATGGGCCGCAAGTTCGTGCGGGTCGCCTTGGGCGGCGTGCGCGACGAGGCGGAGATCCGCGGTCACCGGCGCACCTACGTCGGGGCGTTGCCCGGCCGGATCGTGCGCGCCATCAAGGAGGCTGGCTCGATGAACCCGGTCGTGCTGCTCGACGAGATCGACAAGGTCGGCGCGGACTACCGGGGCGACCCGACCGCCGCGCTGCTGGAGGTGCTCGACCCGGCACAGAACCACACCTTCCGCGACCACTACCTGGAGGTCGAGCTCGATCTGTCCGATGTGGTCTTCCTGGCCACCGCGAACGTGATCGACGCCGTGCCCGCGCCGCTGCTGGACCGGATGGAGCTGGTGCGCCTGGACGGGTACACCGAGGACGAGAAGGTCACCATCGCGGCGGGCCACCTGCTGCCCCGGCAGCTGGAACGGGCCGGGCTGACGGCCGCTGAGGTCGAGGTCGACGAGGCGGCGCTGCGGCTGCTGGCGGGGGAGTACACCCGCGAGGCCGGGGTGCGGCAGCTGGAACGGTCGATCGCGCGGGTGCTGCGCAAGGTCACGGCCAAGCTGGCCCTTGGCGACGCGGAACTGCCGTTGCGAATCGGCGCTGACGACCTTCGCGGCTACCTCGGACAGCCCAAGCACACGCCCGAGTCGGCCGAGCGCACCGCGGTCCCCGGGGTGTCCACCGGCTTGGCGGTCACCGGCGCAGGCGGCGACGTGCTGTTCGTCGAGGCGTCCCTGGCCGACCGGGAGACCGGGGCCGCCGGGGTCACGCTCACCGGACAGCTGGGCGACGTGATGAAGGAGTCGGCCCAGATCGCCCTGTCCTACCTGCGCTCGCACGGCCCCGCGCTGGGCCTGCCGGTCGGCGAACTGGCCGACCGCGGCGTGCACGTGCACGTCCCGGCGGGCGCGGTCCCCAAGGACGGGCCGAGCGCGGGCGTCACCATGACCACCGCGCTGGCGTCGCTGCTGTCCGGTCGGCCGGTGCGCTCGGACGTGGCGATGACCGGCGAGGTGTCGCTGACCGGGCGGGTGCTGCCGATCGGCGGGGTGAAGCAGAAGCTGCTGGCCGCCCACCGCGCGGGCATCACCACGGTGCTGCTGCCCCGGCGCAACGAGCCCGACCTGGACGACGTGCCGGAGTCGGTGCTCGGCGAGCTGACCGTGCACCTGGTCGCCGACGTCCGGGACGTGCTGTCCCTGGCCCTGGAACCGGCCGCCGCGGGCACCCACCTGGCGGCCTGACGACGACGGGTGGACCGCCCCGGACGTGGGGCGGTCCACCCGTGTTCCCCCAGTGCGGCAACGCCTCATGGGGATCGGCGCTGCTGTTCGATCGACGATCCGGGACCGGAGTCCGGCAGCGAGATCGGGTTCGCGGGCCAGGCTGTTCCACAAGCAGGCCGCGCTCCACAGGTCCGTGGTGATCCGTCCCGCGACGCCCCGGTTGTCGTGCCTGCCCCGCGGTCGCCAGGTCGGGAACGATGCCTGCGAGGAGGTGAGGGCGGCTGGCGGGCGGAAACCGACCCAGCGCACGCCCCCACCCACCCGGGGGGCGAACCCGCCCAATACGCGGAACCCTAGGCGATCGGGGCGGTTGTCAATATCCCTCGGTCGTGGCCTGTGGATGAAACGCGCGGGTTGTGGACAACTCGGGTGGTGCCGTCGCGCAGGGCCAGGGCGACCCCGGTGAAGACGAGCGCCGCCCACGGCAGCGGCCCGTCGAACAGGCCTGGCCCGTCCGGCGAGAAGCCGTGCACGGTGAGGCCGAGCAGTCCGCCGAGCGCGGCGACGTAGCCGACCACGAGCCGGAGCGAGCCGGGAACGGCGTTGCCGCCCATGGCCTCGAACCGGCCGAACACCCGCACCAGACCGGCCAGTACCAGGCCGGTCGCGCCCAGCCAGAGCGGCGCGGCCAGGAACCAGGCGGCCGTGCCCGGCTCGGGCGTGTGGTAGCCGAAGCCCAGCACGCTGACGCCCGCGACCGCGACCAGCGCGGGCATGTGCCATAGGTAGATGGTGGTGCAGCGTGCCCCCAGCACCCCCAGCCACGGGCCCGCCAGGCGGTTGAGCAGCGGCCGGGCGAGCAGCAGCAGGCCAAGCTGGCCGACGGCCAGCGGCAGCAGCACGGCGGCGGGCGGGCTCATGTTGGACATCGGCGCGCCCGGCATGCCGATCATGCTCAGCGCGTACGGTCCACACGCGACCATCAGGGTGACGGCGGTGTAGCCGAGGACGGCCATGGCCGCGTAGCCGCGCCGGGTGAGGCGGTCGAGGTGGCCGTCGGCGTAGCACAGGCCCAGCTGCGCGACCGCGATCCAGATGACGGCGGCGTTCAGGAAACCCGCCTCCGGCAGCCCGGCGAAGCGGACCACGTCGATCAGGACGGCCAGGCCCGCCAGTGGCAGCAGCACCTTCGGGCCGAACCGGCCGTGCGCCGCCGCCATCAGCGGGGTCGCCAGCACCACCAGCAGGTACACCACCAGGAACCACAGCAGCTGTGCTGCCACGCCGCCTGCCAGGTCCACCGGCTGCGCGGGCACCCCGAACGTCAGCAGTACCTGCGGCAGCAGCACCCACACCGCGGCCATCGGCACGACCGGCAGCACCAGCCTGCGCAGCCGCCCGGCCAGCCACGCCCGGGTGCTCGTCGCCTTCCGGAAGGAGTACAGGTTCGCCGCGCCGCCTGCGAAGAACACGATCGGCATCACCTGCGACACCCAGGTGAGCAGCCACCACCCCGGTGTGGTGAGAGCGTTCCCCGCTTCCAACACGTCTCCCGTGCCGCCGAGGTGCAGCACCGGCATCAGCCAGTGCTGCAGCACCACCAGCAGGACCGCCCCCACCCGGAGCACGTCCAGGAACGGATCGCGCCGCATCGTTGTCTCCTCGCCCCGTGAACCCGTTTGCCCGACCGGGCAAAGCCTGCTCTCCGCGCACGTGGAGAACACCCATGCCAGCAGGCGTCTTGTGGTTGCGGCCCACACCACCCGTAGGGGTGGGGATAGCCCTACCCCGGGTGTGAATTCACTAGGAATCGCTTGTCTCCCGAGGTCCGCGCCGATATCCGGGTCGGTCGGAGTCGTTCGCTATGGACTGAATGTCGGAATTCCTTCCCGATGGCTGGCGCGCCGGGGTGTGATCGTGGTTGCTTTTCCGGACCGGTATGCCGAACCGTTCGCGAACGCCTGTCCCGTTCCCTGCCGCGTTTTTGGAGCCGACGATGAGACAAGTGCGCGCGAGCCTGCGCTTTTTCTGTGCGGGAGTGGTCGCGGTGACCGCGGTGGCCCTGGCCGCGGGTCCGGCCGGTGCCGAGGGCACCGTGCTGGCCGCCGACCGGCCCGGGTCGATCCCGGGCAGCTACCTGGTGCAGCTCAAGGACTCCGCCGCCCTGGCGTCGCAAGTGGACGGTCTGGCCGCTGACCTGGCGGACCGCTACGGCGGCCGGGTGAAGACCACCTGGAAGTACGCCCTGCGCGGGTTCGCCGCCGAGATGTCGGCGAGCCAGGCGCGGCGGCTCGCCGCGGACCCGAGCGTGGCCGTCGTCGAACAGGACGCCGTGGTGTCCGTGTCCGGCACCCAGCGGAACCCGCCGTCGTGGGGGATCGACCGCATCGACCAGCGCGACCTGCCGCTGGACGACACGTACAACTACGACACCACCGGCCGCGGCGTCACCGCCTACATCGTGGACACCGGTGTGCGCACGACCCACCGGACCTTCGGCGGCCGTGCCAGCTGGGGCACGAATACCGTCGACAGCAACAACACCGACTGCCACGGCCACGGCACACACGTGTCCGGGACCGTCGGTGGCACCGAGTACGGCGTCGCCAAGGACGTGCGGATCGTCGCGGTGAAGGTGCTCAACTGCGCGGGCCAGGGCTCCAACCAGGCGGTGGCCAGCGGCGTCGACTGGGTGGCGCGCAACGCGGTCAAGCCCGCCGTGGCCAACATGAGCCTCGGCGGCGACCCGTCCACGGTCACCGACAACGCGGTGCGCGGCGCCATCACCGCGGGCGTCACCTTCGCGGTCGCCTCGGGCAACGACAACACCAACGCCTGCAACTCCTCACCGGCGCGGGTCACCCAGGCGATCACCGTCAACGCCACCGACGACACCGACACGCGCGCGTCGTTCTCCAACTACGGCACCTGCTCCGACCTTTTCGGGCCGGGCGTGGACATCACCTCGTCCTGGAACACCGGCGACACTGCCACCAACACCATCAGCGGCACCTCGATGGCGACCCCGCACGTGGCGGGCGTGGCCGCGCGGTACCTGGAGGCGCACCCGAGCGACAGCCCGGCGGCGGTACAGGCGGCGCTCATCGCGCAGGCCACGCCGGGCAAGGTCCGCAGCCCCGGATCCGGCTCGCCCAACCGGCTGCTGTTCGCCGGTGAGGGAACCGGCACGCCGACCGTCGTCACACCGCCGGGGAACCAGACCGCGACCGTCGGCGTACCGACCAGCCTGACGCTGTCGGCGACCGGCGGCACCGCGCCCTACACGTGGACCGCGACCGGACTGCCCAACGGGCTGACGATCTCCGCCGCGGGCGTGATCTCCGGTACGCCCGGCACACCAGGCGTCTTCGCCGTCACCGTGACCGCCACGCCCGCGTCCGGCACCCCCGGCACCGCGTCGTTCACCTGGACGATCCAGGCCGCGCCGGTCGTCGTCTCGCCGCCAGGCAACCAGGCCGGAACCGTTGGCGCGCCGGTGAACCTGGCATTGTCCGCGACCGGCGGCACCCCGCCGTACGCGTGGACGGCGACCGGACTGCCGCCCGGCCTCTCGGTTTCCGGCAGCTCCGTGACCGGAACGCCCACCACCGCCGGTACCTACGACGTGGTCGTCACCGCCACGCCCGCGGCGGGCACGCCCGGCAGCGCGTCGTTCACCTGGACGATCACCCCGGCGCCCACGGTCGTCACCCCGCCCGGCAACCAGAGCGGCGTCGTCGGCGAACCCGCGCGGCTGACGCTGTCGGCGACCGGCGGCACCCCGCCGTACACGTGGACCGCGACCGGACTGCCGTCCGGGCTGGCATTGTCGGCCGACGGCGTCATCGCGGGCACGCCCACCACCCCGGGCGGCTACGACGTGACGGTCACCGCGACCCCCGCCGCCGGAACCCCCGGCAGCGCCGCGTTCCGCTGGACGATCACCACCACCCCGAGCACCATCACCCTCGCCGATCCCGGACCGCAGAACGGAAAGCTTGGCGTGAAGACCGCGCTCAAGCTGACCGCGACCGGTGGCACCGCCCCCTACACCTGGGCGGTCACCGGCCTCCCGGAGGGGGTCAACGCGGAACCGAGCACCACGGACACGCTCAACGTCCGCGGCACGCCCAAGCGCGCGGGCACCAACCGCGTCTCGGTGACGGTGACCGGCTCCCGCGGTGACAGCGCGACCGTCGCCTTCGACTGGACCATCACCGAAGGCGGCGGCGTCCCCATCACGATCACCAACCCCGGGGCGCAGACCGTCAAACAGGGCCAACCGGTGTCCATCCCGCTGTCGGCCACCGGCGGCACCGCGCCCTACCGCTGGTCCGCGCGCGGCCTGCCCGGCGGGCTGTCCATCGACGGCAGCGGCCTGATCTCCGGCACGCCTGGGACCGCGGGCCTGTTCTCCGCGGTGATCAGCGTGTCCAGCTCGGACGGCGCGGGGTCGGTCACCATCGACTGGACGGTGACACCGGGCGGCAGCTGCGCCCCGGCGCAACTGGTCGCCAACAGCGGGTTCGAGAGCGGGGCCACCGCATGGACCACCACCTCGGATGTCATCGGCCAACACGGTGACAACGGCCAGCCCGCGCACGACGGCACCTACAGCGCCTGGCTCGGCGGCCGCGGCACCACCTACACCGAGAACATCGCGCAGAGCGTGACCATCCCGTCCGGCTGCGGCACCTACACGCTGTCGTACTGGCTGCACATCGACACCGCGGAGGAACCGGGCACGCCCTACGACTCGATGACGGTCAAACTCGGCGCCAACACCCTCAGGACGTACACCAACCTCGACGCGGCGACCGGCTACCAGCAGGTCACCGTGGACGTGAGCGGGTACGCGGGGCAGACCGTCGAGCTGCGGTTCGACTCGGTCGAGGACGCCGCGCTGCAGACCTCGTTCATCATCGACGACGTGACCCTGTCGGTCCGGTGAGGGGCCGGGGCGGTCGGGGGGCGCGCCCCCGACCGCCCCGCGCGTCGCCGCGACCGCTCAGCCGCGGTCCAGGAACGTGAGCACCGCCCGCACCCGGCGGTGCTCCTCCGCGCTCGGCTCCAGGCCCAGCTTGGAGAAGATGTTGCCGACGTGCTTCTCCACCGCCCCGTCGGAGACCGTCAGGGACCGCGCGATGGCCACGTTGGACATGCCCTGGGCCATCAGGCCCAGTACCTCCCGCTCCCGCGGGGTCAGCAGATCGATGGGATTGCGTCGGCCACGTGCCATGAGCTGTGCGATCACCTCCTGGTCTATGCAAGTGCCGCCCGAGGCGACGCGCTGCACCGCGTCGACGAACTCGGCCACGTCCGCCACCCGCTCCTTGAGCAGGTAGCCGACACCGCCCGCGCCGCCAGCCAGCAGCTCGACGGCGTAGCGCTCCTCCACGTACTGCGAGAGCACCAGCACCGGCAGC
Source organism: Actinokineospora enzanensis DSM 44649 (assembly GCF_000374445.1). Classification (GTDB taxonomy): domain Bacteria; phylum Actinomycetota; class Actinomycetes; order Mycobacteriales; family Pseudonocardiaceae; genus Actinokineospora; species Actinokineospora enzanensis. The sequence goes on from NZ_KB894420.1 coordinate 35,568, forward strand.
CCCGGCATCTCCTCCCGGGCGCGCAGGGCCGCGCGCAGCCCCTCGTCGGTGAAGGTCGGCGGCATCCGCACGTCCACGATCGCCAGGTCCGGGCGGTGCTCGGAGACCGCGCGCAGCAGCCCGTCGCCGTCCTCCACCGCCGCCACCGTCTCGATGTCCTCGTCGGCCAGCAGCCGGGTCACACCGACCCGCAGCAGCACCGAGTCCTCGGCGATCACCACACGCACGGCAGGTCCGCCCTGATCACTGTCGGCCCACCGATGGGGCTCACCACGGTCATCACACCGTCAATCGTGGCAGCGCGGTCGGCCAGCCCGGACAACCCTCCCCCCGGCCGCAGCGCGGCGCCGCCGTCGCCGTCGTCGGTGATCTCCACGACCACCTGGTCGCCGGTCGCCCGCTCGTGCCGCCACACCTTCACCGTGACCGCCGAGGCGTTGGCGTGCTTGGCGATGTTGGTCAGCGACTCGCCCACGATGAAGTAGGCGGTGCTCTCCACCGCCGCGGGCGGGCGCGGGTCCACGGTGACGGTGACCTCGACCGGCACCGGGCACTTCGCCGCCAGCGAGGACAGCGCCGCGTCCAGGCCCCGGTCGCCCAGCACCGCCGGGTAGATGCCGCGGGCCAGGTCGCGCAGCTCGGCCACGGCCAGCTTGGCGTCCGCGTGCGCCTCGTCGATCAGCGCGCGGGCCAGGTCCGGGTCCGCGTCCAGCTTGCCCTTGGCCCGGCCGAGGCCCATGGCCACCGCCACCAGCCGCTGCTGGGCGCCGTCGTGCAGGTCCCGCTCGATCCGCCGCCGCTCCGCCTCGGCCGCGTCCACCCCGCGCGCCCGGGAGGCCTGCAGCCGCTCGGCCTTGGCGCTCAGGTCGGCCGCCCGGTCCGGGCCGAGCATGGACCTGGTCAGCTGGGCGTGCAGCCAGGCGTACCGGGGCGTGATCCACAGCGCCAGCGGCACCAGCGGGATGCTGGCCACGGCCAGCCCGAACCCGAACACCGACAGCGGCAGCTGCACGAACAGGAACATGATGTCCCGCCAGGTGCGGGCGTCGGTGAGCAGCCCGCGCCACTGCCGCAGCACCGACTCCTCGCCGCCGCGGTCGAGCACCCGCACCGACGGCAGGTCCGCCCCCAGCAGCTTCCGCGTCCACGCCCGGTGCGCGTTGCCGAACGCCCGCGCCGCGCACACCCCGCCGATCAGCGTGGGCACCCCGACCCAGATGATCACGGTGCCGACGCCAACGGACAGCAGCGTGATGGTCACGATGAAGCTCACCAGGCTCAGCGGGAACCCGCCGATGAAGTACAGGATGCTGGTGAAGGGGTGCGGGAACCGCCGTCCCTGCTCGTCCAGTTCGACCATGTCAGACCCCGGTGGCCACGGGCAGCGCGTCGAACGAGCGGATCGTCGACCCGGACGGGCCCAGCAGCGCCCGCGCGAAGTAGGCGTGCGCCTTGCCGAGACCGCGGGTCACCGGCACCGCCAGCGCCAGCAGCGCCAGGCCCAACGCGGTGAACGGCAGCGCGTCCACGAACGAGTTCACCACGATCACCGGGTGGTCGGTGTCCCACAGCCGGTAGCTGCCGCCGGGCAGCCAGCGGTAGTAGACGGGCAGGAACAACATGCTCGCCGACGTCACCCAGAACGTCACCACCACGCAGAACTCGAACACGCCGATCGGGAACAGCAGCAGGAAGTACGCCATGTCCCGCCAGGTCGACACGTCCCTGACCCGCGCCTTCCACCGCCCCTGCGCGGGCAGCGGCGGGTACGGGGAGGCGATGTAGGTGTCCAGCATCGCGTACACCCGCGCCCGCTCCACCCGCCCGGCGAACCGCGCCGCCACGATCGCCAGCGCCAGCACCGGCAGACCGATCCACACGACCGCCGAGCTCACCCCGACGCACAGCATCGTGAAGAAGGCGACGAACCCGCCGACCCCCACGGGCAGGTTCATCACCAGGTAGCCGAGGGACCCCAGCACCGACGGGTTCGGCCGGGTCCCGTCGCTGTGAACGGTGGTCATCGTCTCGCCTCCTCATGCGGTTGACCACCAGCATCCCGGTTCCACCGGCCACCATCCATGGGGGGCGCCACCCACCCCGAGGTAGGGCTGGCCCTACCCCGGCATATCCGGGATGATTCGCCGACCGCCAGGCGTTAAGCTAGGCGGACACGACAGCACTACCCACGGGGGTGAACGGTTTCGACTCTGGACGTCGAGTCAGGAGAAGCGTGCAGGTGCAGGCGAGATGACCACCTCAAGCGTCGCTCGCAAACCAATAAGCGCCAAGACTAACAGTCGCGCTGACTACGACCTCGCTGCCTAAGCGAGCTCGTGTCTGTCGGCCCGGGGATGCCTCCGCCCCGGTAGCCGGCATCAGCTAGGAGGCTCACCGCCGTTCCCGGTCACGGGGAACGGTTGGGAATCCCACAGTGACTGGGCCCGTCACACCGGCTTGTTCGCGTGACCGGTGGGGTCGAGTAGAGACAGTGCGAACTGCGCACGGAGAAGTCCTGGTGAAGCGACAGAGGACCCGGGTTCGATTCCCGGCACCTCCACTCGGCCGAGGCCGACCTGTGTCCGCGGAAAGCGCGGACCGGGTCGGCCTCCATCGTCTCCGGGGGCCGAGCCCCCGGGCCCCCACGGTGCGATACCTCCTGAACCAGCGGAGGCTTGGTCCCGAACCGGCGGAGGCTTGGTCGCGGACCAGTGGGGGTTTGGTCGCGGACCAGTGGGGGCTTGGTCGCGAACCAGGGGGCTTGGTCGCGGGCCGGTGTGGCGTTGGTCTCGGAGTGGCGTGGTCTACGCGTCGAGATGTGAATGAATGGTCCGTTCGGACACCGTCTATCGGTCGGAAGCCGCCAGGGCGTCGAGTTTGGTGTGGGCGGCGGCCATTTGGTGGATGAGGAGGTCGAGTTTGCCGTCGACGTCCTTGTCATGGTCGACGGCGGGCTCGTCGGGGTGCTGCGGGGTCCGACCGTCGAGCAGGGCGTGCAGGTGGGATTCGTGCCAGCCCAAGGCTTTCGAGACCGCCTTGAGTGTCCGGCCCGCGCGGCGGCGGATGATGCCGTAGCGGAGTTCATAGATGGTGGATTTCGATACGCTCGCCCTCCTGCCCAATTTCGTCGCGGTCAACTCCAGTTCCGACATGCGTTCGTCTATTGCCCGTCCGACGACCGTCCAGTCTTGCGTCACACGCCCCTCCGCGATGGGTTGCCAGGTGCCGAGGAGCGTAGCGCGAAGCCCGGGATGAATTCATCCCCTCGGGATGAAATGGATGAAATAACGCCGATTATGCAGATGAAATCATCCGCAGGACGGATGGTGTTGACCGGTGAGGTATTGCCGGGGATTGGGGAATCAGCCGCGGATGGTTTCGGTGAGGAGCAGGCGGGAGGAGCGCGGGGCGGTGGTAAGACGTTCGCCGGGCCAGGTCAGGAGGGCTAGGGCGGCGGTCTTGAACTCGGGGCGAGTACCGGTCAGCGTCTCGACGACGTCCTCAAGGTCGGGGTTGTGGCCGATGAGGAGGATCGTGCGGGCGGTGTCCGGGATCTCGGCGAGGACGGTCAGGATGGAGCCCGCCCCCTCCCCGTAGAGCTGTTCGTCGAAAGTGGTGGGCGGCACCGTCGGTAAGTGGGCGGCGGCCAGCTCCCAGGTCTGGCGGGTGCGGGTGGCGGGGGACACCAGCGCCAGGTCGATGTCCTCGATGTGGGTGGCCAGCCAGCGGCCGACGGCGGGGGCGTCGCGGCGGCCGCGGTCGTTGAGGGGGCGGCGATAGTCGGGGACGCCGTCCGGCCAGGCCGACTTCGCGTGCCTGAGGACCACCAACCGGCGCATGTGCCTCCTCCTCCGCCGTGCTGCTGTCTCCATCGAACCAGCTTTACTTTCGACAGTGTCGAGAACGCTCCCCCGCTCTGTAGCGTCGGTCACGTGCAGCGGGGGTGGGCCGACGCGGTCGTCGGGGTCGCGGTGTGTGGCCTGTTCGGGGTGGAGGTGCTGCTCAACGCGCCGGTCGGGGTGCTCGGGTGGGGTGCGGCGACGATGTTGTCCGGGCTGCTGGCGGGGGCCATGGCGGTGGGGCGGCGGTGGCCGCTGCTGTCGTTCCTGCTCGTCGCGGTCGGACTGGCATACCTGGTCCTAACGAGCGTGGGCAGCGCCGGCTACACGGTGGCCGTGATCGTGGCCGGATTCCTCCTGGGACGGCGCGCCGCCAAGACCCGGCCCGCCGTGCTGGCCTTCACCGGGCTGGCGCTCGCCGCCCTGGTCTACGTCTCGGCGCGGGCCGTCCTGTGGGGTCGGTGGGACACCCAGGTGATGCAGTGGCTGTGGATGGTGCTGGGGCTGCTGGTCGTCGGCGTGTTCCCCTGGTTCGGCGGCCGGTTCCTGCGGCAGCGCGCGGAGCTGGTGCGGGCCGGGTGGGAGCGGGCCGAGCAACTGGAACGCGAACAGGCCATCGTCACCGAGCGGGAGCGGCTGCGGGAACGGGCGCGCATCGCGCAGGACATGCACGACTCGCTCGGGCACGCGCTGGCGCTTGTCACGCTCCGCGCCGGGGCCCTGGAGATGGCCCGTGACCTGCCCGAACAGCACCGGCAGGCGATGGGGGAGCTGCGCGCGTCGGCGGGCGAGGCGGTCGAGACCCTGCACGCCATCATCGGGCTGCTGGGCGAGTCCGGCACCCCGGACACCGTCGACGAGCTCGTCGAACGGGCCCGCGCGTCCGGGGTGGACGTGACCGCGCGGACCGAGGGCGACGTGCCCGACGGCCTGGTCGGGGTGGCCGTGCGGCGTGTGGTGCAGGAGGCGCTGACCAATGTGGCCAAGCACGCGCCCGGCGTGGCGGTCACCGTCCTGGTCTCCGGCGAACCGGGCCTGACGCTGGTGTCCATCCTCAACGAGCCCACCGCGAGCGCCCCCGCGTCCGGCGGCAGGCGAGGACTCATCGGGCTGCGGGAACGGGTCCGGCTGCTGGGCGGCACGTTCTTGGCCGGACCCCACAACGGTGGTTTCGCGGTGCACGCCCGAATCCCGCACGCGTCCCCCGCGCTCCCCGAGGAGACCACCGAGACCGTGCACGACCGCGCCCGGCGACGCGTGCGCCGGGGCTTCCTGTTCGCCATCAGCATGCCCACCGCGATCATCACCAGCCTGGTCGCGCTCATGATCGGCTACTACACGTTCTCGGTCACCAACTCCGTGCTGGACCCCGCCGAGTTCGCCCGGTTCCACATCGGCCAGTCGCGCGCCGAGGTGGAGGAGGTGTTGCCCGACATGCAGATGATGGACCCGCCGCGGCTGGCGAACCCGCCCGGCGCGGGCTGCCGCTACTACCGGGGCAACGGTGACGTGTTCGACTTCCGCGCCCCGGTGCTGCGGCTGTGCTTCGACGCCACCAGCCTCGTCGCCAAGGACGACGTGCCCCGATGACGGCCCGGATGCCTGATGACAGTCCCCGGATGACAGGGAGGGAACCGCGGTGATCCGCGTGCTGCTCGCCGACGACGAGGCGATGATCCGCGCCGGGGTGCGCGCCATCCTGGCCGCCGACGACGGGATCGAGGTGGTCGCCGAGGCCGCCGACGGCCGGGCCGCGGTCGAGCTGACCCGCGCGCACCGCCCGGACGTGGCCGTCCTCGACATCCGCATGCCGGTCCTGGACGGCCTGGCCGCGGCAGCCGAGATCCGCAGGCTGCACCCGGACACCGCCGTGGTCATGCTCACCACCTTCGGGGAGGACGACTACATCGCCCGCGCGCTCGGCGACGGCGCCGCCGGGTTCCTGCTGAAGTCCGGCGACCCCCGCGAGCTGATCGCGGGGGTGCGCGCGGTGGCCGAGGGCGCCGCCTACCTCTCGCCCCGGGTCGCGTCCCGGGTGATCGCCCAGCTGCCCACGGCCCGGCTGGACGCGCGGGCGACCGCCAGGGAGCGGGTCGACGGGCTGACCGCCCGGGAACGGGAGGTGCTCGCCCTGGTCGGCGAGGGCCTGGCCAACGCGGAGATCGCCCGGCGCCTGCACCTGGTCGAGGGCACGGTCAAGGCGTACGTCAGCGCGATCCTGAACCGTCTGGAGGTCCGCAACCGGGTGCAGGCGGCGATCATCGCGTATGAGTCCGGGCTCGTCGGACCCGCGTGACCACGAACCAGCCCACGATCAGCACGGCCACACCGATCACGACCTTCTCCAGCACGTCCGTGTAGCCCGCGACGAGATGCCAGTTGCGGCCCAGCAGGTAGCCCGCGAGCACGAACACCATGTTCCAGACCAGACTCCCGGCCGTGGTCAGCAGGACGAACCGGCGCAACGGCATCCGGTTGAGCCCGGCCGGGACGGAAATCAGGCTGCGGAACACCGGCAGCATCCGCCCCACGAACACCGCCTTGCCACCGTACCGGTCGAACCACGCGGTCGTCTTGTCCACATCGGACACGTCGAGCAGCGGCACGCGCCGGGCGAGCGCCCGCAGCCGGTCCAGGCCGAGCGCGGCGCCCAGCCAGTACAGCGCCAGCGCGCCGACCAGCGACCCCAGTGTGGTGAAGAACAGGGCGCTCAACAAGGAGATCCGGCCCGCGCCCGCCGAGAAACCGGCCAACGGCAGGAAGATCTCACTCGGCAGCGGCGGGAACAGGTTCTCCAACGCCACCAGCAACCCCGCGCCCGGCCCACCCAGCGCATCCATCACATCCAGCGCCCAGCCCGCCAGACCGCTCTCGGGTCCGGTGCTCACGCGTCCCGCCTCCGTAACGCGAACATGCCCAGGGCCAGCCCGCCGAACGACCACGCGGCGAGCACCACGGCGCCCCGCAACGCCTCGGTGCGTTCCATGAGGTCGATGCCCGCCATGCCCGGCAGATAGTGCGACAGGTCGATCAGCGCCTGCACCCCGGTGGCCTGCAACATCATCGGGACCACCATGAGCAGCAGGAACAGGATCACCAGCGACCCCGCCACGCTTCGCACCAGGGTGCCCACAACGACCGCGACCACCGAGCCGAACCCCAGATACAGCGCGATCGCCGCACCGGACGCGACCACGTCACCCGCCGTGTAGGGCAGACCCCGACCCTCCAGCGTGAGATCGGCGAGCAGCACGCCGATCCCGGATAGGACGAACCCGACCACCGCCGACACCGACGCCAGCACCACTGCCTTCGCCGCCGGGATCCGCCACCGCACCGGGATCCAGGTCACCGTGGCGCGCGCCTGCCCGTTGCCATACTCGCCTGCGACCAACAACACCACCAGCGCCAGCAACGCGAACTGGACCACATACGTCGTCGCCTCGACCGGGAGCTGCGTCGCCGCACGAGCCTGCGCGCCCGGCAGGTGGTTGTCCACCTGCGACCGCATCGCGATGCCGTTGGGCACCACCATGGCCACCATCAGCGTGGCAGCCGCCACCAGGCACCAGTAGGTCGACCGGATCGACCACGTCTTCGTCCACTCCGCCGCCACCGCGCCGGAAAACCCACCGCTCCATGTCACCCCCGGCCCCATCACACACCCACCTGGGTGGCGTACTCGACGCTGTCCGCGGTGAGGTCGAGATAGGCCTGCTCCAGCGAGGCCTGCTCGGTGCGCAGCTCGTGCAGCCGGACACCCAGCTCGAACGCCAGGTCGCCCACCTGTTCGGCGGTCGCCCCGGACACCGCCAGCTCGGCAGGCCCCACCCGCCGCGCGTGCGCCAGCCGCTGCCCCAACCGGTCCAGATCGGCAGGCCGCGGCGCGCGCACCAGCACCTGCGTGCCCGCGGCCGCGATCAGCGCCTCGATCGGCGCGTCCGCGAGCAGCCTCCCCCGGCCGATCACCACCACATGGTCGGCGACCAGCTGCATCTCGCTCATCAGGTGACTGGAGACGAACACCGTCCGCCCTTCGTCGGCCAGTTCCCGCACCAGCTCCCGGATCCAGCGCACCCCGTCGAGGTCCAGCCCGTTGACCGGCTCGTCGAACAGCAGCACGCCGGGCTCGCCCAGCAGCGCGCCCGCGATGCCCAGCCGCTGGCTCATGCCCAGCGAGTACGTGCCCGCCCGCCGGTGCGCGACCTCGGTGAGACCTACCCGGTCGAGCACCTCGACGACCCGGCGCGCGCCGATGCCGTTGCTGCGGGCCATGGCCGTGAGGTGCGCCCGCGCACTGCGCCCGGGGTGTAACGCCTTCGCGTCCAGCAGGGCGCCGACCGCGGTGATCGGTCGCCGGTGCTCGACATAGCGCCTGCCCGCGACCAACGCGGTACCCGAGGTCGGCTCGTCCAGCCCCAGGACCAGGCGCATGGTCGTGGACTTGCCCGCGCCGTTGGGGCCGAGGAACCCGGTCACCCGGCCCGGCCGGATCTCGCAGGACAGGTCGTCGACCGCGACCCGGTCCCGATATCGCTTCGTCAATCTCCGCAGTGTGATCACAGCGCCCCTTCCGTCTGACCGGAACGCTATGCCGCGCAAGGGTTCCGGTGCGTCTGCGGAACGGAAGGCTTATACCCCTACTTAAGTAACGTTCTTCCGGTACTCGCGCAGCACCAGCCAGATCACCACGACGTCGATGGCCGCGAACACGGGCAGGGCGACCGAACCGGTGCGGAACGACCGGTAGACCTCATAGACGACGAAGGCCGCCAGGACGACCGCCGCCACCGGGTACGCCCAGCGGATCTTGCGCAGCAACGCGACCACCAGCGCCAGCTTGATGATCCCGTGCAGGACCAGGTAGAAGATCGCGAACGCCCGGGTGCCGCCGTCCACGAACTCCTGCGTGGCGTGCTCCAGGTGGTGCGCGATCGACCCGTCCGGATCACCCACCAGGTCCCGCGTGATCAACGCGTGCACCAGCCCGGACACCACCATGGGCGGGACCAGCGCGAGAACTATGCCGCAGACCAGCTGGATCCCGCCATCGGCGCCCTTGAGCACCATGGCCAGCCGGAAGAAGGTCTCGGTCCGCTGTTCGCTCCGTCCCACCCGGACAGCATGCCCGCTACCGGGCCACCGCGCGGAACGGCGCTCAGCGCTGTCGCGGCTGCGTCGTGCGTTGCGAGGGCTGGGCCGTCATCGGGTCCTCCGGCCAGCGGTGTTTCGGATAGCGGCCGCGCAACTCCGCGCGGACTTGGCGATATCCCTCACCCCAGAACGACGTCAGATCGGATGTCACCGCCACCGCGCGCCCTGCCGGGGACAAAAGGTGCAGGATCACCGGAACAAGACCGTCCACCACCGTCGGCGTGGCGGTCCAGCCGAAGATCTCCTGGACTTTGACCGGTAGCGCCGGTTTGTCGCCGGAGTAGTCCAGACGCGGTTTGGAACCGGACGGGACCTCCAGACGCTCCGGCACCAACTCGTCCAGGCGGGCTGCGGCAGGCCACGGGAGCAGCGTGCGCAACGCCGTCGTCATGTCCAGACGGCCCAGGTCCGCGCGGTTGCGGGCGGAACCGACCCAGGTGTCGGCCGAGGCCAGCAGAGCCGCGTCGTCGACGGCAGGCCAGGGATCGCCGAGCGTGCGACGCAGGAGGGCGAGACGCTCGCGGAGCGACCGGGCACTCGCGGAGAAGGTCACCAGCGACAGGCCGGTAGCGCGGAGACCGTCGAGCACGGCCGCGCGCACCGCGTCCGCAGGCGGCGTGGACAGCGCGCGTTCGCGCAGCGTGATGGCGCCCAGCCTGCGGATCCGACGGGTCACGACGTCACCGTTCGCCCAGATGATCTCGTCGACCTCGGTGACCAGGGCAGGCGCGGCGGCCACGGCCAGCTGCTCGTCGGCCGTCGCCGCCAACCGGATCCGGCCGTGCGCCGCGCCGGGCACCCGCTCCGCCACCGCCACCGCCAACCACCTCGGGTCACCGAGCCCGCTGCCCGCGGGCAGCTCCACGGCCGTGCCGTTGGCCATCAGGTAGATGGGGACGTCCGCCGACCGCCTGCGGGCCAGCCGCTCCGGCTGCGCGAGCGCGACCACCAGCGCGGCGTCACCGGGAGCTGTCGGAGCGGCCCGATCCTCGATCAACGCCGCCAACCTGCGGGTCTCCCGCCGCCAGCGTTGAGACGCAGGGGAGCCGTCGCGCAGAGCCCGCAGCGACGCGGTCAGATCAGAGCTGTTCGCGAGGGTGTCGTCGTCGAGTACCGCCACCACCTCTGCCGCTGTGCGCGCCCCGACCTGGACGGCGCCATCCAGCAGCGCGCGCGCCAGACGCGGGTGAAGACCGAGCCGGGCAATCGCGCGACCCCGCTCGGTGACGGCCCCGTCCCACGCGCCCAGCGCCGTCAACGTCTCCCGGCCCGCCGCGAGCGCACCCGCAGGCGGTGCATCCCACCAGCGCAGACCACTGCCGTCAGGAGTACCCCAACAGGCAAGCTCCAGAGCCAGACGGGTCAGGTCCGCGGTGCGGATCTCCGGCTCCGGATAGCGCGGCAGCGTCGCATGCTCGTGCTCCGGCCAACACCGGTAGACCCACCCGGGCGCCTCTCGACCCGCGCGACCGGCGCGCTGATCGGCCACCGCGGCCGACACGCGCACCGTGGTCAGACCGGACATACCGCGCCTGTGGTCGACCCGCGGCACCCGCGACTGACCCGCGTCGACCACGATCCGCACCCCGGGAACAGTCAGACTGGACTCGGCCACCGCCGTCGACAGCACCACCCGCTTGCGCGGACCCGGAGTGAGCGCGGCGTCCTGATCACCCGCGGCGAGCCTGCCGTGCAAGGGGAGGACATCCGCGTCGACACCCCGCAGCGCCTCGCCGACCCGGCGGATCTCGGCCGCGCCCGGGAGGAACACCAGCACATCACCGTCGTGAGTGGACAGTGCGGCGCGGGTCGCGCGGGCCACGCACTGCTCCAGCCGCTCACCGCGCAACGGCGGCGTGTACCGGGTCTCGACCGGGAACGTACGGGCCTCGACACGCAGCACCGGGGCGTCGCCGAGCAGCTCCGCCAACCGGTCCTCGGCCACGGTCGCGCTGGTCGCGAGCAGGCGCAGATCGGGCCGCAGGCCCTCGCGGGAGTCCAGCAGCAGGGCGAGCAGCAGGTCCGCGTCCAGGTGCCGCTCATGGCACTCGTCCAGCAGCACCGTGTCCACACCGGACAACTCCGGGTCGTGCTGGAGCCTGCGCACCAGCAGACCCGATGTGACGACCTCGACACGGGTATCCGCGGAGGTCTTCCGATCACCGCGCACCGCGTAACCGACCGTGCGCCCGACCGGCTCGCCCAACAGCGCCGCCATCCGCGCCGCGGCCGCCCGCGCCGCCAGTCTCCGCGGCTCCGCCACCAGCACTTTCGCCCCCGACTCGGCCAGTGCGATGGGAACCAGGGTGGTCTTACCGGTGCCCGGCGGGGCCACCAGCACGGCCGTCCCGCGCGCATCCATCGTTCGAGTGATGTCCGGCAGGGCAGCACGCACCGGCAGGTCCGGGAGGCGGTCGAGGTGCGGCACCCGCCCAGCCTCTCAGGTTGCGCTCAGTGTGCGCGGGTAGCCTCCGGGAGCGTGACGAAAGGGACGGTGCTGGTGGCCGTCGGCACCCTGTTCCGACTGGGGCTGGCGGCGGTCTGGCTGGTGTCCGGGTGGCTCAAGGCGAGCGACCCGAACCAGACGTTCATCGCCGTGCAGGCCTACGACGTGCTGCCCGGCGGGGTGGTCAGCGTGGTCGCCGGGGCCATGCCGTTCCTGGAGCTCGCCCTCGGCGCGCTGCTGCTGGTCGGGCTCGGCACCCGGCTGACCGCGGTGCTGTCCGGGGTGGTGCTGCTGGTGTTCATCGCCGCCGTCGCCCAGTCCTGGGCCCGCGGCCTGAGCATCGACTGCGGCTGCTTCGGCGGCGGCGGCCAGGTCGCCGCGGGCGACACGCGGTACCCGCAGGAGATCGCCAGGGACACCGGGTTCCTGGTCATGGCGGTGTGGCTGGCCATCCGGCCGCGCACCTGGCTCGCCGTGGACGGCCGCCTCGGCGGCGGCGCGGCCGAGCCGGTATCGGGAAAGGTCGGGACCTGAGGTGGGCGGAGCGGAGCGCAGCGCGCGCAAGCGGCGGCAGGGCGAGCGGGTCGGCGGCAAGCCGAACCCGGTCACGGCCGCGCGCAAGTCGACGGGCAGCCGCAAACAGGCACTGATCGGCGTCGCCGTGGTCGCGGTCATCGCCATCGCGGTGGTCGTGGGTGTGATCTATACCAACAGCCGCAAGGACGCCACCTCCGACGGCCAGATCGCCGCCCAGTCCATCTCGCTGGACGTCCCCGCCCGCCGCGACGGCGCCGCGGTGCTGGTCGGCCGGGATTCGGCCAAGGTCACCATCGACGTCTACGAGGACTTCCTCTGCCCGGCCTGCGGCGCCTTCGAGAAGACCTACGCCGGGGCCGTCGAGCAGAAGCTGGACGCAGGCGAGATCAAGGTCCGCTACCACATGATCAACCTGCTGAACGAGCGCTCCGACCCGGCGGGCTACTCCACCGACTCGGCCAACGCCGCATTGCTGGCCGCCGACGAGGGCAAGTTCCTCGCCTTCCACAAGAGCCTGTTCGCCAGCCAACCCCAGGAAGGCGCGCGCGGCTGGTCCAAGGACCAGCTGATCGCCCTGGGCAAACTCCTCGGCATCACCGCACCAAGTTTCGCGGACGGCGTAAACGCGGGCAAATACGACAAGGACATCGACGCGGCCTACGCCACAGCCAAGTCCGACGAGTCGCTCTGGCAGCAGGTCGGCAGCCAAAAAGGCTTCGCCACGCCCACGGTCGCGGTGAACAATAAGGTCATCGAGACCGCCGACCCGAACTGGCTCACTAACGCCACGACGGGCTGACACCGTGGGGGACAGGTGGCACGCGCGCTACTGATCGGCTTCGACCCCTTCGCCGTATCCCACCCGAACGCCGCCGAGGTTGCGGCCGCCTTGGAGACCGGCATGGCCCGCTTCGCCGAACTCGGCTTGGAGGGCGACCTGTGCTCGATCACCGCGTTCGACACGGCCGAGGCCACGATCGTCGAAGCCCTGGCCGCGCATCCCTACGCCTGCGTGGTCATCGGTGGGGGGATCCGCAAGTCCGAGCACTTACTGGAGTTCTTCGAGCAGGTGCTCAACCTGGTACATCGACACGCCCCCCAGGCCGCCATCGCCTTCAACACCAACCCCCTGGACAGCGCCGACGCCGCCCGCCGATGGGTGAGCTGACGCCTGCGCCGTCTCCGCTGCGTCGCTGATCTCGACGGCTATTCCTCCTGACCCGACGCGGCCTGCCACCGCGATGATCGAGCCGCCAGCGTCGCGCGATGATCGAGCCGCTGGCGTCGGTAGTCGAGGACCCAACCGCTCGGCTGCCCCCGGACCCAACCCGCTCGGCGCCCGGCAAGCGAGACCTGGCAGACCGCGCCTTGGACCGCGCCAGGCGTGTGCTGCCTGCAGGCCTCAAGGACGTTCGTTCCCTTGGTAGCGGCCACCTTCGACAAGGGTCAGGCCCACCTGGGATCGCCCGACCTGCGCAGTTGCGGCGCGTCCTCGGCAAGTCCGCTGGCGGCTTCCTATGGTCGTGGGCCGCCGCCGTCACGCCGATCGTTCTTGGCGGCCGCTCGTGCACAGCAGGCGAGGGCAGCGGAACCAGCGGCCTGCATCATCGGATGTGCTGTTCGGTGCGGGCTGCGTCTGACCTGGGGTCGCGCCCGGCCACGGCCGGATCTCGGAGCCGCGCCCGGACTGGGCCAGCTGGGCCCGGGGCAAGGCATGCCCAGCATGGGCCAAGCGCGGCTGCCACGTCTGGCTTTCCAGGCGTCGAGCGGCTGGATCCGGGGGTACCCGCGATCCCGAGCCGTGCCCGGAGGGGGCGGACGTGGCGCTGTCTCAGCCTGCGCCGCGACCGAACTCCCGTTCTGATCCACATCGGCGGTGACCGGTGATCTCCGCGATGCATGCACTGAACCGGGCGTCACTGCCCGTCAGGGGCTGGCCTGCCGGCACTGCCACTGGTCTGCCAGCGGTGCCACGGGACGCTTGGCTGTCGGAGTCTCCCAGGCTTCCCCGTCGATGATGGGCGGTGGCCGCTGAACCCGGGGTGGCTTCGCTTGCCTCTTCCTATCTCCTGCTCCCTTCGCCGTGTCCCGCGCTCGCGCGTCTTCTGTCCCTCGCGCTCGCACAACCTCAACTCGCAACGAACGACACGCCGAAGAAAGTTCCGTATCCACAGCGCCTGATGGGGTGAAGCCAACGTCACCCTCAGTCGACAAAGTAACCGCACGGAAGCGCAAAAGGGTTGGCAAGACACCGATTATCCAACCCGAGCGTGGGCGAAGCCACCGAACGTCCACACCGGACCCTGCACGCCGCCGTCAGTCCGCCGTAGGTACCGTTCCTGGGCTTCGGTCATGTCGAGATGTTCCGCCACCACCAGCCCGAAGGAACCGAGGAACTCCGCCGCGCATCCCTTCCGGATCCCCCACCGCCAAGGCTCTCCCCGCGCGGCAACGTTCCGCATGACCGTGGAGGCGTCCGACAGTTCCTCGGTCCCCTCGACGATCTCCCGCCACGCGTAGTCGAACACGATGGAGCTCCCCGACGCCTGCGAAGCGAACCACCGCAGGGTACGGACAACCCCATGTTCCTCCAGGTACGGCGTCACCCCCGACCACACGACAACCGATCGCACTCCCGGATCGAACCCCCCACGCGCCATCGCGGCGGCCAAGTCCTCCTCGTTGAAGTCCGTCACCACATAACGCACATCCGCCGTACCGAGCTTCCCCGCGCGCGCCTGCTTCAGCTCGGACACCTCAGCCTGATCGACCTCGTACACCGCCGCGTCAGCGAACAAAGACCGCAGCCGGTAAGCGCGAGTGTCGAACCCCGCCCCCAGAATCACCACCTGTCGCGCGCCTGCCGCGACCTCGGCGCGCACCACGTCATCCATGTATCGCGTGCGGGCAACCTCGTACCACAACGCACTCGGCCAGTTCCGCAGAACCGCCCGCGCCACCCGCGACCGCAGCCCCGGCACCTTTATCAGTGCGCGCCCCAGCGGACGCCACGGCAACAGGCGGGCGGCGAGTACGTCCGGCCCGCGCAACGATTGGTCCGGCAGAAGCGCGCCCGCTGCCCGTAACAGGGTCGTCGTCTCGGCGGTGGAGGTGGTTGGCACGGTTCAGCTCCGCGGCTAGAGGGCGGTCAGGGCCTGGCGGACCTGGTCGGCCTCGGGCACGTCCAGTTCGTCGAACAGCCGCAGTGCCTGGTGCCAGTGGTCCGCTGCGGCGGTCGGGTCGTCGCGCAGGATCAGGGTGCGGGCGACGCCGTCGTGGGCGTAGGCGATCTCGTAGCGGTGGCCGGTCTCCTCGGCGAGTCGACGGCCCTCGGCGTAGTTTTCCAGGGCGAGGTCGAGTCGGCCGTTGTCGCGGTGCAGGTCGCCGACGGTGCGTAGGACGCGGGTCTGCACGTTGCGGTTACGGCTACGGCGCGCGAGTTCCAGTGCCCTCATGCAGTAGGCCAGCCCCTTCTCGCTCTCGCCGCGGCGCGCGTGGATCTCGCCCAGGGCACGGGAGGCGTAGCCCTCGATGGTCACATTACCGACTTCCAGCGCGATGGCGACGGCCTGCTCGTACGAGGCCACCGCCACATCCTCCCGCCCGAGGCGCAGGTGCACGTCTCCCAGACCGCGCAGCGCGTAGCCCTCCAGGACGCGGTCACCGGTCTCCACGCCGATCACCCGCGTCTCCTCCAGCGCGGTGTGCGCGTCGCGGTCCGCGCCGATGCGCACGTGCACCAGGCCGAGCGCGTGCAGGGCGCGGCCCGCGAGGCTGCGGTCGCCGATGCGCCGGGCGATGTCGATGGCTTCCTCGCAGTCCTGGATGGCTTGCGGGTAGCGGCTTAGCCACCAGTTGGTGTAGCCGCGGCAGGCCAACGCGTCCGCGCGGGATCGAATGTCCCCGGCGGCGTCGGCGGCATCGGCGGCGTTGCTGTGCAAGTCGAACGCGTCGTGGTGGTAGCCGCTGATGTGGTAGTAGCGCCACAACGTGCCGGACAGTTCGCACGCGTGCGAGAAGCGGCCGTCTTCCGTGGCGCGCGTCGCCGCCGCCAGTAGGTTGCGCCGCTCGGTGTTGAGCCAGTTCAACGCTTCCGCGTAGTTCGACAGCGTGTGTGTGGTCGACCCTGCCGTCACGTTCGGCCGATGCACGGGCTCCGTCGGCGAAACCAGGTCCATCGCCGCGGCCGACGTGAACAGGTAGTGGTCCAACAAACGAGAGACGGCCTCGTCACGTTCCGACGCCGAGTCGATGTCGAGCGACAGCGACGCCGCGTACGAGCGCAGCAGGTCGTGGAACTGGTAGCGGCCCGGCTGGTGCTGTTGCAGCAGGTGCGCGTCGACTAACTCCTCCAGAGCCCGTTCGGTGTCGAAGGGGGACCCGCGCACCAGGGCGGCCGCGGTGTGTGTGTCGACATCGACTCCGGGGATGTGTCCGAGCATGCGAAACAACGCCTTCGTCTCCTCGGGCAGTTGCTCGTAGGAGAGGTTGAACGCCGTCGCCACGCTGTGGTCGTCGGTGTTGAGTTCGTCCATGCGCCGCCGCTGGTCACGCAGCCGCGTCGCCAGGTATTCCACGGTCCACGCGCGTCGGTGCCGCAGCCGCGACCCGGCGATCCGGATCGCCAGCGGCAGATATCCGCACAGCTCCAGCACTTCCCGGGTCGCCGCGGGCTCCGCGAGCGGCCGTTCGTCCCCGACCACCTTCACGAACAAGGCATGTGCGTCGTCGAACGGCATCACGTCGAGCACCAGGACGACCGCGTCCAGGTCGATCAGCCGGTGGCGACTGGTCACGATGGTCATGCAACCGGGCGCACTGGGCAGCAACGGCGTGATCTGCCGAGTGCCGGCAGCGTTGTCCAGCACCACCAGTACCCGACGCCGGGACAGCGTTGC
This sequence comes from Actinokineospora enzanensis DSM 44649, assembly GCF_000374445.1. Classification (GTDB taxonomy): domain Bacteria; phylum Actinomycetota; class Actinomycetes; order Mycobacteriales; family Pseudonocardiaceae; genus Actinokineospora; species Actinokineospora enzanensis. The sequence continues at coordinate 52,442 of NZ_KB894420.1, forward strand.
CCGCCACAGGCTGGCGCGCGCGTCCAGATCGTGCGGGATGCGGTCCTGTTCCACGCCCAACGCGCGCAGCAGTCCTTCCAGCGCGGCGGTCGGCGTCAACGGCGTCTGCCCAGGCGTATGCGCGTGCAGATCGAGGAAGAGCTGGGCGTCCGGGAAGCGCGGCGCCAACCGGTGTGCCACATGCACGGCCAGCGCGGTCTTGCCGACGCCCGCCATGCCGTCGATCGCGGAGACGACCATCGTGGACCCGGCCAGCGTGGCGGACTCGGTGACCCGGTCGAGCTCCGCGTCCCGGCCGGTGAAGGAGGTGGTGTCGCGGGGGAGGTCGCTGCGCGGCATGGCCGGTGTGGACGCGTTGTCGTTGTCCGCCAGGAGTCGTCGGTGCAGGTCGCGCAGCTCGACGCCCGGGTCGATGCCGAGTTCCTCGTTCAGCCGCCGGTGGAACGCGTGGTAGGCGAGCGTCGCCTCACCGGCCGCGCCGGACCGGTGCAGCGCCACCATGAGTTGCGCCGTCAACCGTTCCCGCAGCGGGTATTCGCGCGTGGACTCCACCAGTTCGCCGAGCAGTTCCCGGTGCTCGCCGTGTGCGAGGCGTAGGTCCACGCAGTCCTCGAACGCGGCCAGCCGCAGCTCGCGCAGCCGTTCGACCTGCGGGCACAGCGCCGCGCTTTCCAGTCCGGCCAGGACGTCCCCACGCCACAGTTCCAATGCGGCACGGAAAGCCGCGATGGCCGCCACCGGCCTGTCCGGTGGGAGCGCTCTCGCACGCGCGATCCGATCGCGGAACAGCGTCGCGTCAACATGGTCGGCCACATCGAGCCGATATCCGCCCGCGACAAGTTCGAGCTTCGAACTGTCCTCGGCGAGCACCCGACGCAGATCGGAAACCGCGTTGCGCACCTGCTTTTCCGCCGTCTTCGGCGGATCGGCGTCCCAGATGGCCGCCACGAGCCTGCTCAACGCGACCGGCCTGCCCGCGTTCAGCAGCAACGCGGCCAGCAGTTTGCGCTGCTTGAGACCACCGATGGGAACGGACCTGTCCGCGAACCGGACCTCCAGCGGACCGAGAACCCCGTACCGCGCCTCCCCCGTGATCACCCACGCGACCATACCAGCAGGCCGTGGGGCATCGAGGACGAAACGAGGACGGCGTCGGCGATGCTGGTGCCCGGTGGCGCGTCAGGGGAGGGCGCGCCACTTCTCATTGCTGCCGCGCGTTCGCGGCACCTGGGGTGATGAACGCGATACCGGGCAACCGCGCGTGCGGTGGGCTCGGTGTCTCATCCGGTCGCAGTCTGTTCCGTGGGGAGTCTCATTGTGTCCGTTGCACAGGGGTTGACCAGATCAATCGACGAATCCGCCGGTGCGGCAAGGGAATTCGGTGCCGGGCCGCCGCCGGACCGGGAATGGTGACCGGTGGTCATAGGGTGATCCCGGTCAGGACGAGGACGCGGTCGTCGGTGAGGTCGTGCATGGCCGAGCGCACGCCCTCCCGACCTGCCCCGGAGTCCTTGACACCGCCGTAGGGCATCTGGTCGGCGCGGAACGAGGGCACGTCGCCCACGATCACCGCGCCGACCGCGAGCCTGGCGTGCGCGTGGAACGCGGTGGCCAGGTCGCGGGTGAACAACCCGGCCTGGAGACCGAACCGTGAATCGTCCACCCCCGCCAGCGCCTCGTCGAGGGAGTCGACCGGATCCACGACGACCACCGGTCCGAACACCTCGTCCCGGTGGACCCGCGCGGTGCGGGGAACGTCGGTGAGCACGGTCGGCGCGAGCGTGGTTCCCGCGCCGTTGTTGCCGGTCCGCAGGGTCGCGCCCGCGTCGAGCGCCTCCGCGATCCACTGCCGCACGCGTTGCGCCGCCGCGGTGTCGATGAGCGGCCCGACCTCCGTCGCGTCATCGAACGGATCCCCGGTGGCGAGCGCGTCGACCGCGGTGACCAGGAGATCGACGAACGCGCGGTAGTGCGAGCGGGGCACGAAGACACGCTGCACGGCGATGCACGACTGTCCCGCCGAGTACATGGCGAACGTGGCGATCCGCGACGCCGCGTGGGCCAGGTCCGTCGCACCGGTGTAGTCGGGACAGACGACCGCGGCCGCATTGCCCCCCAGTTCCAGGACGACCTGCTTGCGCGGCACCGTGTCCCGGATCCGCCAGCCGACCTCGGCGGACCCGGTGAAGCTGACCACCGGCAGCCGGGGGTCGGCGACCAGCGCCGCGGCCACCTCGTTGGTGGTGGGCAGGATCGACCACGAGCCCGCCGGGAGATCGGTCTCGGCGAGTATCTCGCCCAGCGCGAGCGCGGACAGGGGAGTGGCGGGTGCGGGCTTGAGCACGAACGGCGCGCCCACGGCGATCGCGGGCGCGACCTTGTGCGCCACCAGGTTGAGCGGGAAGTTGAACGGGGTGATGCCAAGCACGGGCCCGCGCGACACCCGGCGCACCAAGGCCAGGCGGCCCGCGCTGCCCGGGTCGGTGTCCAGTCGTTGCAGGTCACCCGACCAGCGGCGGGCCTCCTCGGCGGCCAGGCGGAACGTGGACACGGCCCGGGTGACCTCGGTCCTGGCCCAGCGGACCGGCTTGCCGTTCTCGGCGGTGATCAGCCGGGCGAGCTCCTCGGCCCGCTCGGCGAGCCGGGCGCTGACGTGCGTCAACGCGTCGGCCCGGACGTGCGCGGGAAGTGTGGCGGTGTCCGCGGCGTGCGCCGTCGCGACGGCCGTCTCGATGTCCGAAGTGGACGCGAGGCTGGTGGTGGCGACCAGGTGGCCGTCGCCGGGGTGTCGCACCTCCAGCGGCGTCGGGCCGGTCGACGGCTTGCCCGCGACCCAGTACGGCACGGTCATGGTGCTCCCCTCAGTGCCTGTGCATGACGTGCTTGACGCGGGTGTAGTCCTCAAGGCTGTACTGGGACAGGTCCTTGCCGTAGCCGGACTGCTTGAACCCGCCGTGCGGCATCTCCGCGACGAGCGTCATGTGGGTGTTGATCCACACGCAGCCGAAGTCCAGCCGCGCGGCCGAGCGCATCGCCCGCCCGTGGTCACCGGTCCACACGCTCGCCGCCAGCGCCTGGTCGACATCGCAGGCCAGCCGCAGTGCCTCGGCCTCGTCGGCAAACGTTTGTACGGTCAGGAGCGGGGCGAAGTTCTCCTCCCACACGACCATGTCGTCCTGCTGCACCCCGTCGACCACCGTCGGCGCGAGGAAGAATCCGCGCTCACCCACGCGTTCCCCGCCGGTGAGCACGCGCGCGTGTACGGGCAGGCCGTCGAGGATCGACTGGACGCGAGCGAACTGGTCGGCGTTGTTGAGCGGACCGTAGTCCGCGGTCGGGTCGGCAGGCGGTCCGGTGTGGACCTTCTTGACGCGCTCGACCAGCCGCGCGGTGAACTCCTCGTGCACGGCCTGGTCCACGAGGATCCGGGAGGCGGCCGTACAGTCCTGGCCCGCGTTGAAGAAGCCCGCCGCGACAACGCCCTCCACGGCCGCGTCCAGATCGGCATCGCCGAACACCAGGACCGGCGCGTTCCCGCCGAGTTCCAGGTGCGTGCGAGCGACCCGGTCGGCCGCGCTGCGCGCCACCTCGATGCCCGCCCGGGTCGACCCGGTGATCGACACCATCGCCGCCGCCGGGTGCGCCACGACCGCGCGTCCGGTGTCCCGGTCACCGCAGACGACGTTGAGCACACCGGGCGGTACGGACCCGGCCACCAGCTCGCCGAGCATCGCGGCCGTCACCGGGGTCGTGTCGGAGGGCTTGAGCACCACGGTGTTGCCCGCCGCCAACGCGGGAGCGATCTTCCACACAGCCATGAGCAGCGGGTAGTTCCAGGGCGCGACTTGGCCGATCACGCCGACCGGCTCCCGCCGCACGTAGGAGGTGTGGCCGGGGAGGTACTCGCTCGCGGCGACGCCGGGCAGCAGCCGCGCGGCACCCGCGAAGAACCGCAGCACGTCGACGGACGCCAGGACCTCCTCGGTGCGGGTGACCGCGGTTGGTTTGCCGGTGTTGCGACACTCGGCGTCGACGAACTCGTCCGCTCGCCGTTCCAGGGCGTCCGCGCACTTCAGCAACGCTTCCTGGCGTTGCCCCGGGGTGGTGGCCCGCCAGACCTTGAAGGCCGCGGTGGCGGCCCGGTAGGTGCGGTCCACATCATCCGTTGTGGACAGTGGGGCCGAGTCGAATACTTCGCCGGTGCAGGGGTCGACCAGGTCGGTGGTCGTGGCCGACTCGTGCCGGACACCGTCGATGATGTTGTACACGGTCATCGTCTCTCCTCGGGCAGGACGCTCAGCAGCTCGTAGAGCACGTGGGCGGCGGCGATCCCGGTGATCTCGGCGTGGTCGTAGGCGGGTGCCACCTCGACGACATCCGCGCCGATCACGTTCAGGCCCCGGAGGCCGCGCAGGATCTCCAGCAGCTCACGGCTGGACAGGCCGCCCGCCTCTGGTGTTCCCGTGCCGGGCGCGAAACCGGGATCGAGGACGTCGATGTCGACCGAGACATAGACGGGACGGTCGCCCAGGCGGGCGCGGACCCGGTTGATGATGTCGTCGATGGGGGAGCGGGCGAAGTCGCGGGCGTGCACCGCGGTGAACCCGAGCTGCTCGCTCTCGTCCAGGTCCAGCCGCGAATACAGGGGGCCGCGGATGCCGACGTGCACGGAGTGCGCGGTGTCGATCAGGCCCTCCTCGCTCGCGCGGCGGAACGGCGTGCCGTGCGTGTAGGCGGCGCCGAAGTAGGTGTCCCAGGTGTCGAGGTGCGCGTCGAAGTGCAGGACCGCGATCGGGCCGTGGCGGCGGTGCTGCACGCGCAGTAAGGGCAACGCGATTGTGTGGTCGCCGCCGATGGTGAGCAACGTGCGGCGGGTGCCGCTGAGTTCGGCGGCGGCGGCCTCGATCGTGGCCACGGCCTCGGCGAGGTCGAACGGATTGACCCCGATGTCCCCGGCGTCCGCGACCTGACGCGTCGCGAACGGCTCGACGTCCAGTGCGGGGTTGTAGGGGCGCAGCAGCCGCGAACTCTGCCGCACGTGCGTCGGCCCGAACCGTGCCCCGGGCCGGTAGCTCACCCCGGCGTCGAACGGGATCCCCCACACGAGCGCGTCGGCGTCGGAGAGATCGGAGAGTCGGGGCAATCGCGCGAACGTTGCCTCACCCGCATAGCGCGGGACCCTGGTGGCATCCACTGGCCCGACAGTCACGCCAGCACCTCCAGCAACTCGGCGGCGGCGCGCCTGCCGCTGTCGATGGCACCGTCGATGAACCCGGGCCAGCGGTGCGCGGTGTGGGCGCCCGCGAAGTGCACCAGGCCTTCGGGGACGGCCAGGTCCTTCTCGTAGCGGGAGATCTGCCCGGCCCGGAACGTGGTCCACGTGCCACGGGACCACTCGTCGTCCACCCAGCGGTGGGTGGCGGCGGCGACCACCTCCGCGTCCGGGGCGAACTCGCGCACGGCCCGCTGCACGTCGGCGATGTCGTCGGCGTTGACGCGGTCGTGCTCGGGGGCGAAGCAGACCAGCACCACGCCGTCGGCGAGTGTGCGCATCGCGCCGACGTAGTCGAACGCCGTGCCCCAGCCGAAACCACTCAGATCCTCGGGCACGTTTCGCGCCAACGCCCAAACCTTCTGCCCCTGCCCGGCGTGGTTCTCGGTCGAGATGGCGTGCTTGGCGGGAGAGAGCGCGGGCTGGAACTCGATATGCTGCATCACCCCGATCGGCACGGTGATGAGCACCCGTCGAGCGGTGATCTCGCCGTTGTCATGCCCGACGACGACTCGATCGGACTCCTGCCGCACCCAGCGAACCGGAGTGTCGAGCCGGATCTCGGCACCGCTGTCCTCGGCCAACGCCCTGGCCAGGGACGCCGTGCCGTTGTCGAAGGTCTGTCCGAGCACGCTGGCCTGGACCATGCCCCACACGGAATTCCCCATGGCGGCAATCCAGCGGAGGATATCGAGCGCGGAACCGGTATCCGCCGATGCATTGCCGCACCCGCAGAACCAGGAAATCAACAGTTCCCTGGCATTCCCGTTCAACCCGGCGGCATCCGCCCATTCCCGGATCGACACATCGAGATCGGCGAGCCCCTGATCGGACAACGGCTTGTCCACATCCAGCCGCGCCCCGGCCGCCACCAGCGCCCGCACCGCGTGCTCCAGATCGCCGAGTTCGGCGGGCGGCCCGGGCATCAGCGTATCGAGCACCTTTCCACGATCCGACCAGGTCATCCGCCCCGGCAGCTCGCTGTCGGTGACCGGGATGCCGTAGCGCCGAACCTCATCCGAGACGAACGTCTGCTCGGGCACGATCCAGGTGCCGCCCATCTCCAGCCCGAACCCGTCGAACAGGTCGGTGCGGTACCAGGTCCTGCCCCCGATCCGATCCCGCGCCTCCACCACACACACGGTCCGCCCGGCGGCCCCCAGATCGCGGGCAGCGGTCAACCCCGCGAACCCGGCCCCCACGACCACGACGTCCACACTCGACTCCATCGAGCACTCACTCTCCTCAACCAACCCCACCACCGCGAACCGGTATCGGCACCGTACGGTCGCCTGGGACGTCGGTCGATGGACGTCACGTCTAATCCCTTGGATCGAATTGGCCATGGTGAACAGCCCCGGCATGAAGGTCGTCCCACGCTGAGGACGGGTCCACAGGCAATACGCCGCAGCCCCTTGCCGCACCTTCAAGATCCGCGCAGCGTCAACGTTTGCGTACGGCCAGGAAGCATGCCGCCCCACGCCTCATCGTCGCCGTGGCCCCCCTGGTCACAGCCACATCGGCCAGCCCGAGCCGCTCCCGACACATTCACCCCATCAAGCGATTTACTATTCGCCCCCGCCGCGATACCCCAAAAAGAAATGCCCCCACCCTTCCCGGGGGCACCCCTCGTGGCCATTCTATCGGGGGTGGGGTGGGAATAGGGGCGGTTTGATCTTGGCTGTGGATAACTTCTGTCGCTGAGACGGGTGAAGTTCGTGAGGTGTCAGGTGCCGGGGTGGGTGTAGGCGAGGGCGTCGCGGGCCTCCAGGGCCAGCCACAGCTCGTACCGAGCCGAAGCCGTGGCCAGGTCACGCCCGGTCAGCTGCTCCACGCGATCAATCCGGTTCCGCACGGTATGCCGATGCACATCCAGACTCTGCGCCGTCACATCCCACGCCCCGTTGGCATCCAGCCAAGCGCGCAAGGTGGTCGCGAGTTGGCCGCGCGGGTCGGCCGCGTCGATCGGGGCCAGCACGGTGTCGGCGAACGCGGCGAGCAGTTCGGGCGGGCCCAGTGACAGCAGCAACCGGCTCGTCCCGTGTGTGCCTGCCTCCGCCGGGCGGCCGAGTCGTTCGCTGCTGGTCAGCAAGGCCCGCGCCTGCCGCAGTGACACGGCCGCCGCTCCAAGGCGCAGCGCCGAGCCGATGCCAGCCGGGCGGCCCGGGGCGAATCGGTCGAGCAGTGCGGTCACGTCCACCTCCTCGACCGCCAGCGCCTCGACCGTGTCGCCCGTGCGGCGCACCAAGCCGCCGGGCAGCACGAGAGCGAGATCCGCGGCAACGTCGTCCGCCTCGCCCGCGCGCGCCTGCACGGCCAGTCCGCGCACCCGCGCCGACGAGACACCGAACGTCGTGAGCATGGGTTCGACCTGGTCCTCCGGCATGCCCGCGGCCAGTCGGGCGATCGCCTCGGCGCCCGCGCGGCGGCGCGGTTCGTCGGCGAGGTGGCGGCGTTCCAGCTCCAGCGTCAGCAGGGACACCAGGGCCGCGTCGACCGTGCCCGGCTGCCGGGCGCGGGCAAGCAGCAGGTGTCCACGCAGCCGCCGCGCGCCGATCGGGCGGACGCCCACCGCGACCCCGTCGACCTCCACCGACGCACTGGCCAGCAATCCCCGACCGCTGACCTCGTCCAACACCGGACGCCCCGCGGCCAGCAGCGCGGGTGCCACGGACCCGACAGCCGCGAGCTCTCGTCCGAGCAGGTCCGTCACCACCGCCGCCCGCCCGGTCGCGTCCAGCCACACCGACAGGATCGCGTTCAGCCCGGCACCCGACGTCGCCGCGACGGTCAGCCTGCGCTGCACGTCGATCGTGTGCTCCAAGGCGCGCCGGTCCTCGGCGGCGAGCGCGGCGAACACCGCCTTCGTGACCGCGATGAACGGCACCTCGTCCGGCACGATCAGCAGCGGCAGCCCCGCCTCCGCAGCCGCCAGCACCAGCCCCGCCGGCGGTTCCACGTGCGGCTGGCCATGGCCCACGCCGAACGCCAACGCCGACGCGCCGCCCGCGACCACGTCCCGGACGTAGTCGCGGCACGAGCCGGGGTCGGTCGGCAGCACCACGCCCGCCGTCATCAGCAGCTCGCCGCCGTGCAGCCACTCGCCGGGGCGGGCCAGCTCGGAGACGTGCGCGGCCGTCACCTCCCGGTCCCGCCCGGCCGCCCCGGCGACCAGGGTCAGGCGGAGGTCGCGCAGCGACAGCAGGGTGGCGACGGTCAATGGCATGGACACAGTGTCCACGCGGTCCGGCGAAGTTCAACCCCGCGTCCATCGACGCCGCCGGATCGCCGGACCTACTGTCCCCTCCCACGTGACCCACGCCTCACTCCACAAAGGACCACGCCGTGACCCCAGTCCCGCCCGTTCCCCCGGTGTCCACAGTGGCCTTGCGGTTGCCCGCGACCCGCGCGCGGGACAGGGTGGGCGGGCGCGCCCCCCGAGCGGACGGAGCGAGCCGATGACCGCGGCCGACCTGGTGGTCCAGGGCGCCACCGTGCACACCATGGACCCGACCCGCCCGCTCGCCGAGGCGGTCGCAGTCCGCGCGGGCCGGGTCGTGGCCGTCGGCGACACCCGGGATATGCGCGCGCACATCGGCCCGCGCACCGAGGTCGTGGACGCGCCCGGCCTGGTCGTCACCCCGGGACTGGTCGACTCGCACCAGCACCCCATGCACGGCCTCGCCGATGCCCGTGCCACCAACGCCGCCGGTCTCACCACCGACCAACTGCACGACCTGCTCCGCCGCACCGCCGCCACATTGCCGCCGGACGCCTGGGTGGTCGTCAACGGCGTCGAGTACGACGCGTTCCCCGAAAATCCCAGCGCGTTCCTGGACGACGCCGTCGCGGGCCGTCCCGCGTTCGTCTGGCTCGCCGACTCGCACAACGCGCTGATGAGCACCCGGGGTCTGCGGCTCGCGGGCATCACCGGTCCGATCGACTTCGGGGACCGGGCCGAGGTCATGGTCGACGACCGGGGCGTGCCCACCGGGCAGCTGCACGAGATGACCGCCGTGCTGCACGGCTATGCCGCGGTACCGCCGCCCACCACCGACGACATCGCCCGGCTCGCCGCCGACCTGTTCGCCGACCAGGCCGCGTGCGGCATCATCGGCATCCACGTGCCGGACAGCTGGCCCGGCACCGAAGCAGTGCTCGACGCCCTCGAAGAACGGGACCGGCTGCCGCTGCGGGTCATGCTCGCGCCGTGGATGTTCCCGAACGCCGTGGAGGACACACTCGATCTCGTGCGCGCTCCCCGCGCCGGGCGGCTCTGGCGGACCGGCGCGGTCAAGTTCTTTCTCGACGGCACCATCGACGGCGGCTCGGCCTGGCTGGCGCACCCGGACTGCGCGGGCGAGGGCACCCGGCCGATGTGGCGGGAGGTCGGGCGGTACGAGGAGGCGGTGCGGCGCGTGGTCGGGCTGGGCCTGCCGTGCCTCACGCACGCCATCGGCGACCAGGCCGTCACCACGGTTCTGGACACATACCAATCGGTCGGTAGGCCGCGCCGGGGACGGCACCGGGTCGAGCACATCGAGCTGCTCGCCGACGCGGACGTGACCCGGTTCGCCGAGCTCGACGTGGTCGCGTCGATGCAGCCCACGCACATGGACTGGACGTTGCCCGACCACACCGACAACTGGTCCCAGCGGCTGGGCGCGCCCCGCTGCGCGCACGGCTGGCGCTGTGCCGACATCACGCAGGCAGGCGGCCGGATCGCGCTGGGCTCCGACTGGCCGGTGGCCCACTACGACCCGCGCGTGGTCATGGCGGGCGCCCGACTGCGCCGCCCGGTCGCCCACGACCGTGCCCCCGTCGGTATTGATCAGGCGCTCAGTGCACGGCAGAGCCTCGCAGGCTACACCACCTGGGCCGCTTACGGCGTCGGCGAGGAGAGCATCGCCGGTCGGATCCGGGAAGGATTCCGCGCGGATCTCACCGTGTTCGCTGGTGATCCGCTTTCCTGTCCCGCCAGGGAACTGGCGGATCTGCCGGTCGCGTTGACGGTCGTCGACGGCCGGATCGCGCACCGCGCCGATATCTGAGTCTTCTGTGGACACCCAGGGTGTCCTCCCTTTCCCGTATTCCAGCCCGCACCGGGGAGCGCGGCAGTTTCGGAGGTTCCGTCATGACATCCACCCCCGCGTCCCCCGAAGCCGCGGTGGCCCGCCCGGCCAGGGCAGGCCACGTCGAGGCGCACGGCATCGACGTGATCGGCGACGACGAACGCCGCGGCCGCGCCCGCGACCTGGTCGGCGTGTGGGCCGCGCCGAACGTCAGCTACCTGGCCCTGGTCGTCGGCGGCGCGCTCGTGGTCATGGGCCTGCGGCTGTGGCAGGCGCTTGCGGTGATCCTGGTGGGCAACCTGTGCTGGCTGCTCGTCGGAATCCTGGCCGTCAGCGGCCCGGCCGCGGGCGCGCCCAGCGAGGTGATCACACGGGCGATCTATGGGACCCGCGCCAACCGGGTCGTCATCGGGGTGAACGGCTGGTTCATCTCGGTCTGTTATGCCGCGCTCAACTGGTCGGCGGCGTCGGTGACCGCGTTCAGCCTGTGCTCGCGGTACGGGCTCGAACTGGATACCGCGGGGAAGGCGGCGGTCATCATCGTCATCGCCGCGGCCACCCTGGTGATCAGCGTTTACGGGCACGCGACGATCGTGAAGCTGTACCCGCGACTGACACTGGTACTCACCGTCGTATTCGCGATCCTGGCGTTCTTCGTATTCGACCACACCGACTGGTCATATCAGCCGCCGACAGAGCTGCAGGGCATCGGACTGTGGGCCGCGCTCGCGGGTGGTCTCGCGTTGGTCGCGTCCGCCGCTTTGTCCTACAACAACAGCGCGGATTTTGCGCGATACCTGCCCCGCGCCACCAAACCCACCGCAGTTGCCGGCTGGACCGCCCTGGGCGCGTTCATCCCGAGCGTGCTGTTCACCTCGCTCGGCGCGCTCGCCGCGACCACATTGGACATGAGCGACCCGCAGACCGCCCTGGCAGGCATCCTGCCCGGCTGGTTCACCCCCGTCTTCCTGATCGCCGTCATCATCGGCGCGATCGCCAACAACGCCATGACCATCTACAGCGCGGGCCTCGCCATCCAGGCGATCGGCATCCGCATCCGCCGCTCCCGCAGCGTCCTGCTCGACGGCACCATCGGCGTGCTGCTGACCATGTACGCCCTGCTGGTCTCGAACTTCCTGGACGCGGTCAGCGAGGGAATGCAGCTCATGGTCGCCGTCCTCGCCCCGATGATGGCCATTTACGCCGCCGACGTCCTGATCCGCCGCAATCGGTACGACGGCCACGCCCTCAGCGACGAATCCCGCGGCGGTCCATTCTGGTATCGGGGCGGCGTGCATTGGGTGGGTGTCGGAGCACTGGTCGTGGGCACGGCGGCCGCGTTCGTCTGCGTCGACATTCCCGATCTCTACACGGGATTCGTGGCCGACGCGGTGGGCGGAATCGATCTGTCACTCCCGGTAGGCCTGGTCGTCTCCGCCACGATCTACACCACGGGCCGCCTTTCTCGGTCGAATACCTGAACCGAGACGGTGAACACACATCTTCACCATTTCCCCCTCGCGGCGGTCACGTGCCGGCTACCCTGACCCGGCGCGTGGACGTCCAGTCGACAAAGGGGGAACAGGGCCCGTGATCCGTGATCCGCAGGAGTGGGTGCGCGAGCAGGAGCAACGCACCGCCACGCTCCTGGCCAAGGCCGAGAACGCCCAGGCCATGCTGGCCGAGAACTCGGTCACCGCGACCAGCCCGGACCGCGCCGTGACGGTCACGGTCAACCCCGGCGGCGGCCTGACCTCGCTGGTCTTGGCCCCCGAGGCGGAGCGGCTGAGCCACCAGCGGCTGTCGGCCCTGATCATGACCACCTACACCCAGGCCGCCCGACAGGCCGCGGCGCGCACCATGGAGATCATGTCCGGCCTGGTCGGCGGCGACTCCGAGGCGCTCGACATCGTCCGCCAGGCCATGCCCGAACTCCCCGACCCGGACCCCGCCCCGGACCGCCCACGCGACGACGACGACGGCTTCGGCGGCGTCTACGGGGGCCGTCGATGACCACGCCCGGGTACGAGATCAACGACCCGTCGTCGCTGTCCGCGCATGTGGGCAGGGTCGCGCACGTCTCGGACATGATCAACGAGGCCAACACGGCCGGTCAGCAGGTCGGCCTCGGCGGCGTGGACGCCTATGGCCTGCTCTGCTCGCCGTTGATGATCCCGGCGTTGCAGATGTACGCGGGCAATACGGATGACCTGCTCAAAGGGGCCGCCGAACTGGCCGCGGCGTTATCGGACGGCATCAAGCGCACCATCACCGACTATGACGGCGTCGAGCAGCAGCTCTCCACCGAGTACGGCCGGTTGGAGGGGACGCTGTGAGCGCCGAGGAGCTGATCGCCCAGCCGAAGGAAGTGAAGGACGACGACCTCACGGGCGCGGGCGTCGTCGAGTCGAACGTGGCACTGATCAAGGATATTTTCTTCGACGCCACCAGCTGGGACGAGCTGGCCATGGAGGGGTTGGTCGCAGGTCTCGACCTCCTCTCGGCCTGGATGAACCCGCTCGGCGAGCTGGTCAAGGCCGGGGTCGGTTGGCTGATGGAGCATCTGGACCTGATCCGCGAGCCGCTTGAGGTGCTGACCGGCGATGCCAACCAGGTCAACGCGATCGCGGACACCTGGACCAACATCGGCAAGCGGCTCGACGACGCGGCGGCCGAGTACAAAGCCGCGATGCCACTCACCGAGGACTGGCGCGGTGACGCGGCGACCCGCTATCGCGAGCTGGCCATGGCCTATTTCGGGGCGCTCGGTCAAGTCGCGGAGCAGGCCAGGAGCGCGGCCACCGGGTTGAAGGTCGCCGGGGTCGTGGTCGCGACCGAGCGTGCGATCGTGTTCGACCTGATCGCGACCTTCGTCAGCGATGTGATCACCCGCGCGTTGCTGGCCCTGGCCTCCTCCTGGTTCACCTTCGGGACGTCGGTCTGCGTGTTCGTCGCCAGTGTGGTCACGGACGCCGTCCAGTTGGCGGCGAAGCTCCAGAAGCGGCTTGGCAATCTGTTGGGCTCCATCCAGCGGTTTGTGAAGAAGTTCGACGAACTCGGCGTGAACTCGGCTCGCCTGCAGTCGGCACTCGGTCGAGTGTCGACCACGCTGGGGCAAGAGGCCAACCAGGTCATCAAGGGGACCACGAAGACCCTGGGTGAGTTGGCGCCGCAAGCGGGCCGCCTCAAGGACTTCTCCGTCCGGACGGAGAGATACGCCGAGTCCACGATCGGTCGTGCCCTCGACGGGATGCCCGCGAAGGTCGGCAAGGAGGGCATGAAGGCCACCAACGACACCGTTAACCCGGATGACTGACCAGCGGCGGACCTACCACTGGCCCCGTGGGGTTCTCGCGATGATCTTCCTCATGCTCGGGTTGTGGTTTGCCGTCGCGCTGCACTATCGGTTCGGATGGGGCAATGTCGAGCTTCTGCGCAACGGCAAGGCCGAGATACAGGCATGTTCCCGAGATGTGGGGACCCTGTGGATGATGGTGTCCTGCGACGCGCAAGTGTGGTGGGATGGCGAGCAGATCCCCACGGCGGCGCGCGTGCGCTCGGCGCACGACCTCAGTGGCGTCACGGATGTACGGGAAGAACGCGTCAGCAGTGGGCGGCGCAACACCACACGACAGGTCGTGCCTGCGGATACCACGATCGTCCGCAGCCAGACGTTGTCACTGGTGTCCGCGTTCGGGCTCAGTGTCGCGGGATATCTCCTCGGGTACTTCCTCGGTGGTCGGTTGGCGCGGTTGTTGCCCGAGCCACCGCCCAAGGTCGAGCGGCTGGAGCTCAAGCCCTTCGCACCCAAGCGCGGTCCCAAGCGGCCCAAGCGTGGGCGTCGGCGGTGATCTCAGGTGGGCGGCGAATCTACCCCTGGCCTGCCATCGGGCTGGGCATCTTCTCCCTCTTGCTCGTGTTCTGGGCGGGATTTGGGCTCGCTCAGCGGCTGGGGGTGATGAACGTGGAGCCCTACCCGGAATTGCTGCGGAACGGCAAAGCCGAGGTGCAGTCATGCTCTGGGGACTGGGTGACCATGTGGATGACCGTGAGCTGTGACGCGCGAGTGCGATGGGACGGCATGGAGGCCACCGAGATGAAGGTCGTGCATTCGACCCATGACCTCAGCGGCACCGTGGCTGTCCAAGAGCAACGTGTTCAGAACAGGCGATACAGCACCAGGAAGCAGGTCGTCTCAGCGGACTATACGATCATCCGCAGCGAGACCTTGAGCTTGGTGTTGGTGGCTTTCTGCCCGGTATCGGGGTTTGGCCTGGGGTTCTTTCTCGGTGGTCGGTTGGCGCGGTTGTTGCCCGAGCCACCGCCCAAGGTCGAGCGGCTGAAGCTCAAGCCCTTCGCACCCAAGCGCGGTCCCAAGCGGCCCAAGCGTGGGCGTCGGCGGTGAGCTCAGGTGCGGGCGGCGACCATTTCCGGAGCCGTGATGGTCGTGGCTTTCCGTGGTAGACGGAGGGCGATGAGGAGGACCAATGCGCCGGTCAGGGTAACCGCCATAGTCCAGAGCGCGCTGACGTTCATGGCATGGATGAACGCGTTGTCCGCGGCGCGGGCGAGGCCCGGCTGCTGAGTCGCCACGGCGACATGACGCGCCTGTTCCGCCGAGATCCTGGCCTGTTCGCGCACGACCTCCGGCTGGTCACGCAGGGCGGGGGCGATCCCGCGCTGGTAGAGAATCGACATGAGCGTGCCGCCCACCGCGACACCGAACAGGCTGCCCGCCTGGCGGATCGTGCCGTTGACCGCCGATCCCGAGCCTGCCCGGTCCAGCGGAAGGGTGTTCAGCAGCGCCGTCGACACCGGCCCGATCACCACGCCGATCGAGAGGCCTTGCGCCAGATAGACGATCTCGTTCCAGACGAGCGGGGTGTCCAGTCCGAACAGCGCCCACGTGCCCTGGGCCAGCCCGGCAATGGTCAGCGCGGTCGTGGCCACCGGTCGTAAAGACCACCGCCGCACCAGGTACACCCCCAGCGGCGACCCGACGACTGTGCCGAGCGCGGCCGGGCTCACGGCGAGACCCGCCTCCAACGGCGTGAACCCGCGCGCTCCCTGGAGATAGAAGGCGCCGTAGAAGCTGCCTGCCGTCATCGCGAGCAGCAACAGCCCAAGTGCAGCGTTGCCACCGCCGAACACGCGCCGGGCGAGCAGGCGCGGGTCGAAGCTGGGGTGCCGGGTCTTCAGCTCGACGAACACGAAGGCGGCCAGCAGACCCACGCCCGCCAGGATCGGCAGCAGCACGTCCGGTTCGGACCACGAGGTCGCCTGGCCTGCCCGGATCAGCCCGTAGGCCAGCGCGGACAGGCCGGTGATCGACAGCAGCAGGCCCCACGGGTCGAGACGGCGCGGGGTCGGCACGCGGAAATCCGGGACCAGCGTGCGGATCCCGATCAGCGCCACGATCGCGACCGGGATATTGACCAGGAACACCGAACCCCACCAGAAATGCCCGAGCAGCAGACCGGCCAACAGCGGCCCGGCCGCGACCCCGACCCCGGCCGCCGACGAGGACAGCGCGATGGCGGTCGCCCGCGCCGGGCCGCTGAATGTCCACATGAGAATGGCCATGGTCGCGGGCATGATCAGCGCACTGCCCAGGCCCATCACCGCGCGGGCCGCGATCAGCTGACCGGCGTCGCCCGCGTAGGCGGCCCAGGCCGAGGCGGCCGCGAAGACCGCCATCCCGGCGGAGAGCGTGGTCCGGTGCCCGAAACGGTCGCCGAGCGCCCCCGCGGTGAACATCAACGTGGCGAAGACCAGCGTGTACGCGCCGGTGGCCCACTGCAGCTGCGCCGGACTCGCGCCCAGCCCGCGCACGGGATCGGTGAGCGTCTCGAACGCCGTGCTCAGGATCGTGTTGTCCAGCCAGATCAGCAACGACGACATCACCAGCACGGCGAGGACCAACCACTGCCGCTTCATGGCACCCCCGGTAGAATCGACAAGAACCTGTCTATCGCATCGTGCTGGATCGTCAGGAACCTGTCAAACCTTGGAGGGTCGATGGTGGCGTCCGACCAGGTCAACCCAGGCTCCCTGGCCTTCGTGGTCCGCCGCGTCTGGCTGGCCATGCGCACCGCGATCGGCGCCGAACTGGCCGAGTTCGGCCTGTCGACGCCGCAGTACGCCACGCTGATGATGGCCGCCTCACGCCCCGGCATGTCCGTCGCCGACATCGCCCGCGAGGTCGGCAGCACCCGCCAGGCCGCCAACGAGATGCTCGTCGGCCTGGAACGGGAGAACCTGATCGAACGCCACCCACACCCCAACGACCGCCGCGTCCACCAAATCCACGTCACCGCCGCGGGCCGAACCCGCCTGGCCGACGCCGGCGTCGCCGTCGCCCGCCGCGAGGCCGAACTGGAGGCGGGTTTCAGCCCGGAACAACTCGGCCTGGTCCACGGCTGGCTCCTCACCATCCCGGACAAGTGCCACTAGACTGGGCCGGGATGACCAACTGGACCTTCGCCCTCATAACCCCGGACGGATTCCTTGGCGGCGCCTTCCCGCAGATCACGCGCCTGATCGAACAGGCCGGATTCGACATCCTGGTGGCCCGCCCGATCGTTCTCGACGAAGAAACCATCCGCCGCCTCTACATCAGCCCACACCCCCGCCCATCAACCGGCGGCGACGTCTTGATACCCGTCGAGTTGTTCGCGGACCTCTACCAGATCACCCCTGGCTGCCTGCTGATTCTCGGGCGACAGCAAGGCGACGCGATCAACGCCATGCTCCGGCTGAAAGGCCACACCCGCCCGGAACTGGCCCGTCCCGGCACAATCCGCAGCATCGCCGAGAACGGTTTCCTCAACTACAGCCACTGTCCGGACACGCCAGCGGACCGAGACCGAGAACTCGCCATCCTCACGCCGGACGCCACGAATCTCCAGGCCATAGCCGAGTCCTCGAACTCGGACCTGACCGACCTGATCGGCCTCCCTTCCCTTCTCGACAGCGCAGTTGTTGTCGGCGAACGCAACGCCATCTCCTTCCCGGCAACCGCGATCCGCCTACTCCGCCGCGCCATAGCCCTTCTCGCCACCCACGCTGACGAACCGACGCTCACACAACTCCGCACCTGCCGCGCAGCACTGGACACCACAGCTACAAACCTCGACGACAACAACACCAGCCAAGCCCGAATGTCAACCGTCCAAGACGCGATCCCGCAAGCGGCACGCCCATTGACGGTCATCGCATCAGAACTCGGTCAGCCTGCAATCGCGGAAGCAGTAGAGAACCTGCTCTTCCTGTTCACCACGACCGGTCGCCCTCGGGGAAACGTGTTTCCCTTGGCTCTTTCCCCTCTGGAACGCATCGTCCTGGACAGCCACGCCCACACCCACCGCCTATGAAACCGGCTCCGCCACGCCGAGTTCGACTATGAGCGCCACAGCTATCAGCATGTAGGGGCTGGCCAAATGCTGTCCAGCCGACAGCTGTCGTTGACATGCTTCCCGGATGACGCAGACCGCGGCCACGGCGCTTGCCCAGTTCCTACTGGTGAATCTGGTGGGCGACCGGGATCGATACGGTGGGCAACGGCGCTTTCGCGGCCGCGATACCACTGCTGACCGTAGCAATTGCTCCGGACGCTCGCAATCTTGCTCGGCGTCAACACCTTCTGCGGCCAGCGCGACGAACTGCGCGCCCTGCCGGTGTCCGGTAGTCGATGAGCGTTACCAGTGCGGGCTGGCGTTGTGCATCCTCCGATCCGGCCGGGGCGGAGGCAGACACTGTACGGGAGGTGTGGTCTTCCGGCGCCAGCGTGGGCGTCCCGCACAGATTGGTTGAACCAATTGGCAGATGATTGTGGACGGTCGGCCTGCTTTGATGGAGCGGGCCCACACCGGGCCTGGCCGCAGCGAAAGGTGGACCTCCGTGAAGTTCGGGAAGATGCTCGGTGTCGCGTCGGCGACGATGCTGGCGTTGACGGCCCTGGCCGTGCCTGCGTCGGCGCAGGACTCGCCGTTCTGGTCGTGCCGCAGGGTGCCTGCGGGCTACACCTACACGATGGTGCGTGCGGACCAGGGATGCGAGCCCCTGTACTACGTCACGCTGCCCCGGACCGGGTTATGGGCGTGCAAGGTGACCGCCGGGTTCACCTACACCGCCACCCGCCCCAGTTCCAACTGCCGTCCCGACACCGACGTGCAGTACCTGCTCGCCGCCGAGTAGCCGCGCCGCGCCCCACGGCCGCGCGGTCGTGGGGCACAGCGCCTGCGCGGGGGGCGGGTGTCACCGAACAACGAGTCCTTCCGGCCGTCGAATCCGCCTCGCTGACCGGACGCGTACCGGGGGTCCCAAGTGCGATGCACGTGCGGTGGGCGGGCCGGTTGAGATGCTCTTTTCGTCGGGGTATTCGAGTAGAAGGTCATTCCGAATGCCCTGATCAATCGAGGACCAAGAACCAGTCACCCGGCGATACGCGGCCAAGTCTGCCGTCGCGTGGGCCGCGATACCTCTTCCGAGGGCGTTCGGCCCACCCGAACTGGAACTGGCTGTACGCCCCTGGGGCTGCTCCGGATCTGCTCCGGAACCGGCCGGCGGAGTCCACAAGGGACATCAAACGAAGATCACCCGCCGACCATGCTTTCGCAGGTTGCTCCAGTCAGCACCACGGACCTGTATCGCTGTGAATCACTCACCAACACGGCTTAAGTTGCTTGGTGTACTAAGGACCCGACTCTCGTTCCGTGGCCCTCACGATCAGCGGCGTGGTATCCGCCGCTTGCGGCTTGTCCGCGCCCACTGCCGATCATGGGAGAGCGCCACCAGGTCAGCCGCTGCCGGACCGAGGTGGTGGTATCAGAGGCAGGCGCTCGCTTCGGAACCCCAAGTGTGAGCCGACACGCCGGGAGGTTCCGAACCTGGAGTCGGCGTGTCGGCAGGTGGACGTGTCAACAGCCATTGGCATTGTCGGTTAGAGTGCGCATAGTGCCTGCTCACGCAGGCTGGCACCGGCCGTCACCGGCCGGTGAGGATCGCAACTCCTGACGATGGCCACACCCGGCGACATCGACAGCACTGGCACCGGCCGTCACCGGCCGGTGAGGATCGCAACTCACGAGCCGGTGAGGATCGCAACTACCGGGAGAACCGGGTCGAGCTGGTCGCGCTGCGCCAGGCCGCGCTGGTCAACGACGACTTCGCGAACCAGCTGCAGGGGATCGTGCGGGCGGAGAGCTCACACCTGCGCGAGCACCTGGAGTCGATCACCGAGGCAGGCCGCCCCCCGGCGGGCGACCCGGACCTGCTGGTCTCGGCCGTCACCAGCCTGCTGGACCAGTTCGCCTACACCTGGCTGGCGGCCGGGGGCGACGGCTCCGGTCGTCGGATCGACGACGACGAAGCCGTCGACACCCTCACCGAGCTGCTCTACTGCGGCCTGGCAGGGCACCCCGGCTGAGCGCTCAGCCCTTCGCCTTGACCTGGTTGATCCGGATCAGGTTGCCCGCGGGGTCGCGGAAGGCGCAGTCGCGCACGCCGTAGGGCTGGTCCATCGGCTCCTGCACGACCTCGGCGCCGGACGCGGCGACGCGCTCGAAGGTGGCGTCGCAGTCGTCGGTGGCGAAGATGACGCCGCGCAGCAGGCCCTTGGCCATCAGCTCGGTGAGCGCCTTGCGGTCGGCGTCGGAGGCGTCCGGGGCCGCGGTCGGCGGCTCCAGCACGATCTCCAGCTCGGGCTGGGTCGGCGGGTGCAGCGAGACCCAGCGCATGCCCTCGAAACTGATGTCCCGGTGGACCTCAAGGCCGAGCGCGTCCCGATAGAAGGCCAGGGCGGCGTCGTGGTCTTCGACGGCGATGAACGTGTGCGAGAGAGTCAGCTTCATACCGGAGACGCTACGACCCGGTGGCCCGCTTGGCTTCTTTGTTCCTGACCGGTCTGGTGAACCGCTTGGCGTAGCAGGCCGGGATGTCGACACTGTCCGCATGCGACCGCGCGCGGTACGCGCTCGGCGTCTCCCCCACCAGCTCGGTGAACCGGGAGCTGAACGATCCCAGCGACGAACAGCCGACCGCGAAGCACACCTCGGTGACGCTCAGGTCGCCGCGCCGCAGCAGGGCCTTGGCGCGTTCGACCCGCCGGGTCATCAGGTAGCTGTACGGGGTCTCGCCGAAGGCGGCGCGGAACGCGCGGGCGAAGTGCCCGGTCGACATCAGCGCGCCGCGGGCCAACGCCGGGACGTCGAGCGGCTGCGCGTAGTCGCGGTCCATCCGGTCGCGCGCCCGGCGCAACCGGACCAGGTCATCCGTGTCCACTGCACCAGCATCGCACGACCGCCCACCGAATTGTCCGGTAGTACCGCGAAATGCCACGCTCCGCGATCTTTCCCAGTGTTCAGGACGCCACTTTCGGCTGTATGTCCAGGCACGCTCCGTCGATATCTTCGTCGGCGCCCACAAGGAAAGGATGGAGATGCGCACGACAGTTCGCACCACCTCTGGTGTCGCCCTCGCCTGTGTGGCGTCCGTGCTGCTCACCAGCATCGCGGCGGCGACCCCCACACCGGGCGCGCCGGGCGTCGGCGACCCCTACTACCCGAATGACGGAAACGGCGGCTACGACGTTTCCCACTACGACATCCGGCTCACCTACCAGCCCAGCACCGACCTGCTGTCCGGCACCACGACCATCTCGTTGACGACCACGCAGGAATTGTCCAGATTCGACCTCGATTTCGCGTTGCGGGCAAAGTCGGTGCTGGTCGACAACGTCCCGGCGACGTTCTCGGCCAACACCGACGGCCACGGCGAGCTGGTCGTGACCCCGGCGCGGCCGTTACCGAGCGGCAAGCAGGTCACCGTCGCGGTCAGCTACGCGGACACCCCGTCCACGGCCAAGATCGACGGCGTCAGCACCTGGAAGCGGACCCCGGACGGCGCCCTCGGCGTGGACGAGCCGAACAGCGCCCCGTGGTGGTACCCGTCGAACAACCACCCCACCGACAAGGCCACCTTCGACGTCAACGTGGAGGTGCCGGACGGGCTGTCCGCGCTGTCCAACGGAACCCTGCTGCGCACCAGCAAGAACCGCGCGGGCTGGACGCGCTGGTGGTGGCGCAGCACGCAGCCGCAGGCGACGTACCTGACCTCGCTGGAGGTCGGCAACTTCGAGGTGATCCGGCAGACCACCCCGGACGGCAAGCCGTTCATCACTGCCTACGACAGCGACCTCGGCGACTCGCTCGGCGCGGCGAAGGCGAGCCTGGAGCGCACCCCGGAGATCATCGAGTTCCTGGCCTCCCAGTTCGGTCCCTACCCCTTCGAGGCCCAGGGCGGGGTGGTCAGCGACGGCATCACCTTCTCCCTGGAGAACCAGACCCGACCGGTGTACGGGTCGGTCAACTTCCGCTACGGGGCGAACACCTCGCTGATCGCGCACGAGAACGCGCACCAGTGGTTCGGCGACAGCGTCTCGGTGGGCCGGTGGAGCGACATCTGGCTCAACGAGGGTTTCGCGACGTACGCGCAGTATCTCTGGTCGGAGCACACCGGCGAGGGCACCGCGGACGAGTTGGCGCAGTACACCTATGACCGTATCCCCGCGACCGACCCGTTCTGGCAGGTGCTGCCGAGCAACCCTGGTCCGGACAAGCAGTTCGACAACGCCGTCTACGACCGCGGTGCCCTGACCCTGCACGCGCTGCGCAAGGCCGTGGGCGATGACACGTTCTTCCGCATCCTGCGCGAGTGGACCTCGTCGAAGAAGGGCAAGACCGGCCTGATCTCCGAGTTCGTGGCGTTGTCGGAGAAGGTGTCGGGCAAGCCGTTGCAGGAGTTGTTCCGCACCTGGCTCTACACCGCCGGCAAGCCTGCCGTCGGTCCGAACGGTCCGTCCTTCGGGGCGGCCAAGGCGTTGGTGGAACCCAAGTCGTTCAAGCAGATCGAGGCGGCGCACCACCTCGGTTGACAGTTCGGGGCGGATCACCCGCGGGTGATCCGCCCCGCCTGCTCACGGGGTGGTCCGGAAGGTCGCCATCATCATGTCCTCGTGTTCGAGGTTGTGGCAGTGGACCAGGTACCGGCCTGGGTAGGCAGTGAACCGCACGGCGACGTCGACGAACTCGGCCGGGAGCACATCGACTGTGTCCTTCCGCCCACGTCGTAGGGGCCGCGCGCTGAGTGGAAACCGGACCGCGGCGATCGGCAGGTCACCCGATCCTCACGCTATTCCAGGCCCGCCACCGGCGCCTCCCCTGACACCCACCGCACCAGCCGCTGCGTCTTCCCCACCTCGACCCGCGGCACCGCCCCGGCCGCGACCACCCGCACGTCGCAGGTCAGCCCCAACCGTTCGCGCAATGCCCCGCGCAGGTCATCGATCAACCTGGGCACGTCCGCCGTCGCCGTCTCCACGGCCACCCGCAGCTCGGGCCGCGCGGGCTGTCGTCGGTCCTCCACGACCAGATAGTGCGGACTGACCCGCCCGTCCGCGAGCAGAACGGCTTCGACCTCGGTCGGGAACACGTTCACACCGCGGATGACCACCATGTCGTCCGTGCGCCCGAGCACCTTGGTCATCCGCCGCCATTGCCCCGAGACCGGCGTGGACAATGCCGCAACATCACCGGTCCGGTAGCGGAGCAATGGCATGCCCGTCTTGGTCAATGTCGTGAACACCAACTCGCCGGGAGTCCCATCCGGAACCGGGTTGCCGTCACTGTCGAGGCATTCCGGGTAGAAGTGGTCCTCCGCGATGTCGAGCATCCCGTCGGACTCGAACGACTCGCACGCGACACCCGGACCGATGATCTCGGTCAACCCGTAGATATCGAGCGCGCGAATACCGAGCAGGTTCTCCACCTGCACCCGCATCTCGTGCGTCCACGGCTCCGCCCCGAACACCCCGACCCGCAGGCTCGTCGGCACCACCCCGGCCGCCGACATGGCCTCACCGAGGTGCAGCGCGAAGGACGGCGTGCAGGTCAGCACGTCCGGCCGGAGGTCCTGGATCAATCGAACCTGCCGCTCGGTCATCCCCCCGGACACCGGCACGACGGCGGCCCCCAGCCGGGTCGCCCCGTGGTGAACCCCCAACCCGCCCGTGAACAGCCCATACCCGTACGCGTTGTGCACGACACTCTGCCGGGTGACCCCCGCCCCGGCCAATGCCCGCGCCGCCACCTCGGCCCAGACATCCAGGTCATGCGCGGTATAGGGCACCAACGTCGGCCGCCCACCGGTCCCGGACGACCCATGCACACACACGACGTCATCGGCCTCGACCGCCCGCAACCCGTACGGGTAATGCTCCCAGAGATCTCGCTTGCCGACCGTGGGCAGCCGATGCAGATCACCCAATCGCACGTCCCGCCCGCCGCGCACCCCGCAGTCCCGCAGCCACCGAGCCTGGATGCCACCGGCCGCCAACAGCCGGTCCACCAGCCCGCACAACCGCTGTTCCTGCAGTTCACGCCGCTGCTCCAGGCCCATGTCCCGAGCACCCACACCGTCTACCACCGTCACCCGGACTGGTCTACACCTTTCCGGCTCACCAGGGAAGACCCGCGCAACCCCACCCCCGATTTCTCCCCCACCCGCCCGATGTTGTAGCGTATGCGCAGCACGCCGGGACCAAATCCTGAACGTGCCTGGTACGGGGCTGTGGCGCAGCTGGTAGCGCATCACACTGGCAGTGTGAGGGTCAGGGGTTCGAGTCCCCTCAGCTCCACCCTAGGGGTCTTACTAGAACAAGTGCCTGAATGAAGGCCACGAAGTAGGATCGCGACGCCTGAAGGCGTGCAAGGACCACCCGCATCGCGGGTGGTCCTTTTGCTTGCACCCTCCGCGCCGGTTGCTTCGGCCCGCTGATCTTGGATGGCGTGGAGCTCGCCGAAGGGCTCCCGGAGCTCACCGTCTGTGATCTTGTCGTCCTCGATGTAGAGGGCGTGGAAGATCGCCTGGTTGAGGAGGCGCCGCTGTTGGTCGCTGCAGAGTGGACGTTTCTGGTGAACCTGGCCCAGCAGTGTCTGGAGCCGCGGCTACGCGCCCGCCTCGTCGACCGGGTTCGCCGCGGGGAGACCGTCTTGGTCGGTGGCGCCTTGCGGGTGAGTCGGCACGGCATCGGGTGTCTCAAGCCAGCCCTCTCGCTGCCCTGGCATTCGTACGGCGGTGCCACGGTGTCCGACGGCGCGGTCTGGATCCATCAGGCAGGCGCCGGGAAGCCGGTGGTGGCCGTGCCACTGAGCAACCCCAACGCGGGCTTGATTCCCGCTCTCCTCGTCGCACTCAGGTCGTGACTGCGGCATCCGCGGCCGTTGAGCCCTTTCGCGTGAACGTGGCCGTGGTCGGCAAACCGGTCCATTTCATATCTGACACAGGTCAGAAACGCAAAAACGAGTGGAAAATTCGTCCGAATCGAGCGCGTTCACCAGCATGTCCGCTATCGGCGATGTCGGCTTTCCACGTTCCCACTCCGCGCGGCTATGTCGGGTAGCGATGCCCGGGATCCGATCCCCCCTGCGGGGCGCTGATCATCCAAAGGTGGTGCTCATGGTTGATGCCGGTGCCGGGGGCGGGAGCCTCGCCTGCCCCGTACGCGTCTCCCGCTGCTTGTTCTCGGGTCGATCCGGTCGGGTTCTCGAACAGGAGCTGGTGTTGGCTACCGCCGAAGTCCAGGCCTTGTCTGGGTTGCGTGGACGCGGTGGGCGAGATCGGCCAGGTGCGGCATGGTGTTCTGGCGGGGTGCCTGTCTCAGGTCGGTGACCAGGGTGCGCACGGCGGCGCGGGTGTGGACCTCGCCGGGTGCGGTGCGTTCGGCGGCGAGCAGGGTGCGGTAGGCGCGTTCGGGGTTGCCGTGGTCGTACCAGCAGCGTGCGGTGTCGACCAGGACGCGGGCGCGTCGTTCGACGGTGGGGATGACTGCGAGCGACTGGTGATGGGCGTGGGCGAGTCCGGCGGCGGGGTCGCCGAGGGCGTGCGCGCCGCAGATCCGGTAGCTGACCAGGTTGCCCAGCAGGGTGCGCTGGTGTGGGCTGTTCTCGGCGAGGTGGGTGACGGCAGCGGCGGCGTCGGCGAGCAGTTCGTGGGAGCGGTCGCGGTCACCGGCCTGGGCGGCGGCGTAGCTGGCCGTGCAGTGCAGCATCCCGTGCATCAGTGCGTGGTCGGGGTGCCCGGCGGGGTCGAGGTGGGCTGCGGCGTCGAGGGTCAGGTGTTGGGCGTGGTCGTGGTGTCCGGCGCGGCGGGCCACGGCGGCGAGCATGCGCTGGGCGCGCGCCAGGACCAGGGGGTCTTCGGCCAGGTGGGCGTGGTGTTGGGCGCGGTCGGCGGCGACCCATTCCAGCCCGGAGGCCGTCAGCTTGATCAGTGCTTCGGTGGTCAGGGTGTAGGCGGCGGCTGCCAGGGCGTGGGTGTCGGGAGTGGAGGTGCGGTCGGCGGCGGCCTGGGTGGCGGCCAGCAGCGGGGGCAGTCGGTCGGCGAGCATCAGGTAGTCGCAGCGGGTGAAGGCTTCTCGGGCCTCGGCGATCCGCGAGGCCTGCGGCGGGGCCGGTCCGGGGTCGGTCTCGGTCGGTCCGAGCAGGAGCGCGTCGCCGAGTGTCCGGGTCAGCAGTCGCGCCGGGTCGATATCGGTGCCGGATCCGGTGGGGAGCCCGGTCATCATGCCGCCTGCCGCGATCAGGAAGGTGCGGCGGCGCATGGGGTCCTCCTCGGTCGGTGCCGGTCCAGGCTCACTGTAGGGGCGCGGTAGCGCCCGTGCCGGGAGGACGGGAGCGAGTCCGAACGACTCGACGGGCAGCGCAAGGGCCTCGGCGAAGGCCCGCATCGTCGGTACGTCGCGCAGGGGCACGGCGCCGGTCTCGTACCGGGATACCGCGCTGGCGTGCAGTCCGCAGCGGCGCCCGAGCTCGGTCTGTGTCCACCCGCGCGCGGTACGGGCCTGGCGCAGGACGGCTCCGGGGTGGTCCGCGGTGCTCATCGTCGAGTCCCTTCCCGGGGTCGCTCCGGTGTCCCTCGAACCGGTTCACGGTAGTCGCCGCGCGCCGGTGTGCGGGCCGGATGTGCGGGATCGGCACACGGTGTGCGCGATCCGCACACGCCCCTGCCTCGCGCACCGGCCACGGGATTGTCTTGGGTGGCCCGCTTTCCGTTGGACCGCAACAGAAAGAAGCCATCGTGATGACCGCTACCACGATCACCGACACCGTCGACCCCGTGGACGCCTATCTGCGTGCCGGGCGCATCATCGCCGCGCACGAGACCCGCTCGGACATGATCGAGCGGGTGACCGCCGCCCTGTGCGCCGCCGATTGCGCCTTCTACCCCGCAGGTGCCGCCGCGTTCGGTGCCCGGCTGCGCCGGGCCATGGACGCGCGGCAGGTGGTGTTCTCCACCCCGATCATGACCAACGCCGGCCGCCACCCCGACCGTGCGCTGGCCGCGTGCGTGGTGCCGCCAGTGGACCTGCGCGGTGACCTCGCGGCCGTCGCGGCGAGCGTGCACGCCCACCACCAGGCCGGGATGGGCACCGGGTTCCGGCTCGACGAGGTCACCGATCCCGTCACGGTGCTGCGTCACCTCAACACCGTCGCCGTCGAGGGGGCGTGTGCCGGTCGGGAGGACAGGCCGGTGGGCAACATGGCCGTCCTGTCCCTGGACCACCCCCGCGTGCAGGAGTTCATCGACTGCAAACTCGGCGCCGACACCCGCGGTGAGATCTGGAAGTTCAACATCAGCCTCCTGGTCACCGACGCGCAGATGCGGGCCGCGGACGCCGGGCCCGGCCGGGAACGTGATCTGCTGTCCGCCGCCGCGCGCGCCGTGCACGCCTGCGCCGACCCCGGCCTGGTGTTCATCGACCGCCTGGAGGCCACCAACCCCACCCCGCACCTGGGCGCCTACGTCTCCACCGCCCCCTGCGCCGAGGTCGGCCTGGCCACTGGAGAAGCGTGCCAGTTCGGCTACCTCAACCTCGGTGCCTTCCACCGCCCGGACGGGGACGTCGTGCCGGTCGACCTCGACGCCCTCGCCGAGACCACGGCGTTGCTGGTGCGGGCCCTCGACGACGCGATCGAGGCCAGCCTCCCGCACTACCCCAGCCCCGTCACCGTGGCCATCATGACCGCCAAACGCAAGATCGGCATCGGGATCTGCGGGCTGGCCGACTTGTTGTTGACCGCGGGCCTGCCCTACGGCAGCCCGGACGCGATCCGGCTCACCCGCGATCTGGTGGCCTTCGTCAACTACCACTCCAAGCTGGCCTCGGTCACCCTCGCCGAGGCGCGCGGCCCCGCCCCCGCAGTCGCCGACGGCCGCTCCCGCTACGCCGACCCCGACTTCCTACGCCGCTTCGCCCGCCCCGAGATCCGCACCGTCACCCCCGCCCACTGGGACACCCTCGCCGACCGCATCGCCACCACCGGGCAGCTGCGCCACGCCCACACCGTCGCCCTGCCCCCGACCGGGCGCAGCGCCCCCGTCATCGGCGCCAGCACCGGCATCGAACCCCTGTTCCGACTCACCAGCGACCACACCGGCGACCTGCACCCCGCCGCCGCCCACGCCCTACGCCAGGCCGGGCGCACCGACCTGATCGGCCACATCCACCTCCACGGCAAACTCCCCCGCGACCACGGCCTGCCCGCCCCGCTGGCCGACCTGCTGGCCACCGCCACCGACCTCGAACCCGCCGCCCACCTGGCCATGACCGCCGCCGCCCAGGCGGGCGTCGACGACGCGGTCAGCAAGACCGTCAACCTGCCCGCCGACGCCACCGTCGAACAAGTCCACGACATCCTGACCACCGCGTGGCGACTCGGCTGCGCCGGGGTCACCGTCTACCGCGACGGCAGCCGCGGCACCCAACCCAAACCCCTGTGACCGTGTCGATCACGACCCTGCCCCGAGGTGAGGATGACCTCCACCGACCACGTACTCGACACACCATGCACCCGGTGGCCCGGTAGGTCATCCTCACCCAGTCCGGCCCCGACGGGACCCGCGTACCGTGGGCCCGCCGCGCCACCCAGCGGATCCAACGTCGGGAGACAGGAGAAACCATGGTGGATCAGTGCATCAAGGACACCCGACACGACCGCTACCCCGTCGCCGCCCACCTGATCCTCACCCACCCCACCACCGGCCACGTACTGCTGATGCGACGCGACGGCACGTACTACGGCCGACATCGACTCGCCTTCGTGGCCGGACACGTGGACACCGGCGAGACAGTCACCGACTGCGTGGTCCGCGAGTCCGCCGAGGAGATCGGAATCGGACTCGACCCCGCCGACCTGACCCCAGCCGGTGTGATGTTCCGCCGCTCAGCCGAGCCCCGAGTGGACTTCTTCTTCACCGCTCACACCTGGACGGGAGAACCACGCATCCGCGAACCGCACAAGTGCAGCGAGCTCCTCTGGGCCGACCCCGACAACCTGCCCGCCGACGTGCTCGACTTCGTCCCCCGCGCGCTCGACAACACCCGAACCCAGCGGCACTTCGACGAGTTCGGCTGGACCACCACACCCGCCCTGCCAGCCACCCCTCCCCGCCGCTGAAACAACACCCACGACACGGTCCACGTGCTCCGACAGGACAAGCACTGCCAGCATGCTCTTGTCATGATGGTGGTGTGACTCGTGTGCTTGTGCTCGGCGGCTCGTGGTTCCTTGGTCGTGCTGTCGTCGAGGAGGCGCTGGCACGAGGCTGGCAAGTGACCACGTTCCGCCGCAGCAGGTCAGGGGCGGACGTGGGCGACGTTCGCGTCATCCACGGTGATCGGACCGTGCACGCGGACCTGACGCGGTTGGCCGCGCACGGGCCTGGGATGCACTCGTCGACACCTCCGGCTATGTTCCCCGCGAGGTGGGCCTCGCCGCTCGCGCACTTGAGCCGGTGGTCGGTCGGTACGTGTTCGTCTCCACGGTGTCGGTGTACGAGGGTTGGCCGGTGCAGCCCCTGACGGAGGAGTCCGCGGTCCTGGACTGTCCCGCGGATGTCGGGGCCGACTTCGGGTACGACGGGGACCCTGGCCCGTCGATCTACGGGTTCACCAAGGCCGGCTCGGAGCGCGCGGTCCTGGAGGCGTTCGGTGATCGACGAGTCGCCGTGCTGAGACCGGGAGTGATCCTCGGGCCACGGGAGTATGTCGGCAGGCTTCCGTGGTGGCTGCGCCGATTCGAACGAGGCGGGCGGGTGCTCGCACCGGGACGTCCGGAACGGGCTGTGCAGCCCGTCGATGTACGCGACGTCGCCGCCTTCGCGCTGACGACAGCCACCGGTCCCACCGGAACGTTCAACGTCACAGCCACGGGAGATGACAGCCGCGACGAAAGATCAGCAACGAAGAGCCCCGCCAGGCCACTACACGGTCGACTCATGTAGCCACGATGGTTGCCTCCTCCAATTCGTTCACCACATCGCCCGTGGCGCGCTGGACGGCGAGCTGCTCCTCGAACTCGGCCCGGACGATCTTGACGAGCTGGCGAGCCCGAGTGGTCCCTACTCCGAGCCGGATGCGCAAGGCATCAGCGGATATCGGCTTCTGGTGAGCCGCACGGTGAACCGCGTCTTCTCGCCGAGCCTGAGCCAAGAGAACCTCCGGCGTGCGCCCAACGGCTACTCGCCCGCCACCTCGCGGCAACACGTCCTCACCAAGTTCGGGCCTCGTCTCCGGCGCACCCTCATTCGCGTCCGCATGGACAGCCAGCCCAGGTCGACCGACTCCGGACGCGGCTGACACACGAGTTGTAGCGCCAATCGCTTGCAAGAGGCCAGGACCGACCTCCGCCCAGCCGATCAACAGCAGCGGCCCTACCGCATCGAACGCCGCCTTACCGAACTCGCCCGCGACCAGAGGCTCTGCCACGTTCAGCGCGAGCGTGACCGCGCTGGCGAAGAGCAGCAACCGACGAGCAGGTCGCAGCACGTCCGGCGAAACACCAGTGAGGGCCAAGTGCCGGATGCCCAGCAGCAGCCCGAGGATCGAAAGATCAACCGCAGGAGCCACCAGCGGCGCGACCCACGCTGGCACACCAAGCCGGAGCGCGAGATTGAGGACGTTGCCAAAACCGAACAGGAAGGCCAGACCAACGACCACGCCCATGATCACGGTGACAGCCTGAATTACAGCAGCCCCGTCTGACCCTGATCGCGTCGACACAGCTGCCCCGCGAGTCATCGAACATCACCTGCTTCGACGCGCGGACGCCCGTGGGTGTCTCGGGTGGCAATGCCGCGTTCACGCAGTTTGCTCAGCACAGTGGTGTGGGCGACGCCGAGATGGTCGCCGACTCGTACCAGCGACCAGCCGAGGCCATAGAGGCGGATGGCATCCTCGACCTGCTCGGTCGAGAGACCACGGCGGCGCATCAACACACCGTTCCGGTGGAGAATGCTACTGGCCGTTCGCCGTTCGATGCCGAACCGGTCACCGAGCTCGTACACCGTCGCACCGGACCGGTAGCCGGCGATCAGCTGTTCGACTTGCTCGGTGCTGAGTTGCCGGGCGCGGCCGGGGCGGTCGCGCTTGATCGACGGCGGCTCGGGCGTGTCGAGGCTGGGGAGCTTCTCGCGGAGCTCTTCCAGGGCTTTGACCTGGTATTTTATGTTCGAGTAAGGCCCCCTAACCTCCACAATGGAATTTTGTGCGTGAATCACCCGTTGACCTGTGGAAGCATGGTCAGCGGGTGATCTTTGTTTGGTGTCCTCTGTGGACTGTGTCGGCTGGTTCTGGAGCGGATTCGGAGCGGTCGTCATCCCGGGATGGAATGGGTCGTAGGTCGGCTCCAGGTCGAGCGGTCCGGGTGTCTTCGGGACGGTGGCATCTCGGGCCGTGAGTGTGGCGACCTTGCTGCTCCATGCGCGCGGACGAAGACGTGGACGCTTGTTGTCGGGCGGCCGGTTCCCGCTTCTCGATCGGAACGTCGGCATGGCTTCCCATTCGAATGCCCCGCCGGAAAGAGCACCTCGAACGATCCACCCGCCGCACACGCACCGATCCGGTCCGCGCGACTCGTCCTGCGTACCGAACAGAACCCCGACGGTCACCGAGCAGTCCTCACCCCCGTTCCCGGCCACGGGCGACGTGCCACGGCGACACGACTGGTATCGCGAGCTCCGTCCACGCGAGAGTGTTGTCGGGTGCCCGTACGCGCTTCGGAACCTCCAGTGCGGGCCGACACGCCGGGAGGTTCCGAACCACACCTCGGCGTGTCGACCCCGGACCATGTCAACAGCTGTTGATAAAGTCCGGCCGCGTGGACAAAACCCCTGCTCACGCAGGCTGGCACCGGCCGTCACCGGCCGGTGAGGATCGCAACTGACGCGGTTCGGAAGGCCAGGTCGAGGGCTCATCGCTGGCACCGGCCGTCACCGGCCGGTGAGGATCGCAACCACCAGCTCGCGCACGAGTTGGAGGGCCGGTTCACCCCCTGGCACCGGCCGTCACCGGCCGGTGAGGATCGCAACCGCCCGCCTGATCGAGCTGCCGCGTGACTCCCGGCACACAGCCACCGCATAGCCGTGGCACATGCCCGCCTCAGCGCCCCTGCCGATCGTTACCGGCATGACGGCGATCGCAGAAGCCCCACGGGCCACCGAACGAAGCACCGACCACCACCGGGTCACCCTCGATGTGGTCATTCCCGTGTACAACGAGGAAACCGACCTGGAGCCCGGTGTCCGCACGCTCCGCGCCTACCTGGCGGTGTCCGTCCCCTACCGGTTCCGGATCACCATCGCGGACAACGCCAGCACCGACGCCACCCCCGAGGTCGGTACCCGGCTGGCTCGGGAGCTGCCCGAGGTCGAGTACGTCCGCTTGGCGGAGAAGGGGCGCGGGCGCGCGCTCAAGGCGGTCTGGCTCGCCTCGGACGCCGAGGTTCTCGCCTACATGGACGTCGACCTGTCCACCGATCTGGCGGCACTCGACGTGCTGGTCGCGCCGCTGTTGTCCGGGCACTCGGATGTGGCGATCGGCAGCAGGCTGATCCGGGGTGCGCGGGTGGTGCGCGGCGTGCAGCGAGAGTTCATCTCCCGCTGCTACAACCGGATCCTCCGCACGGTCCTGCGCGCCCGGTTCTCCGACGCGCAGTGCGGGTTCAAGGCGATCCGGTCGGACGCGGCACGGGCGTTGCTTCCGCTGGTCGAGGACACCGGCTGGTTCTTCGACACCGAGCTGCTGATCCTGGCCCAGCGCAGCGGGATGCGGATCTACGAGGTGCCGGTCGACTGGATCGACGACCCGAACTCCTCGGTGGACATCGTGGCCACCGCGCTCGCCGACCTCCGGGGTGTCGCGCGCATGCGGCGTACCCGGGCCCGCCGGGTCACCGCCCCCGTTCGCGTCCTGACCGCCGCCTGACTGCCGCCTGACCTCGAAAAGGGAACGCCATGACCGCCCTGCTGTCCACCCCGCCCCGCCACCGCGTCGACGAGCCCGCGCCGCTCAAGCCCCCCGCGCGGATCGTCCGCCTGCTGCGTGGCCCGCTCGACCAACCCGCGTTCGTTCGCCCGGCCGCAATCGGACTGCTCGTCGCCACGGCGTTTCTGTACCTGTGGGACCTGACCGCGTCTGGCTACGGCAACAGCTTCTACGCAGCCGCCGTGCAGGCGGGCACCCAGAGTTGGAAGGCCTGGCTGTTCGGGTCGCTCGACGCGGGCAACGCGATCACCGTGGATAAACCACCGGGTGCGCTCTGGGTGGCCACCGCGTTCGCGCGGCTGTTCGGGTTCTCCAGTTTCACCGTGCTGGCGCCGCAGGCGTTGATGGGTGTGGCCTCGGTCGGGCTGCTCTACGCCACCGTCAAGCGCACCAACGGCCCGGTCGCGGGTCTGATCGCCGGTGCGACGCTGGCGGTGACGCCGGTCGCGGTGTTGATGTTCCGGTTCGACAACCCGGACGCGCTGCTCGTGCTGCTCATGGTCGCCGCCGCCTACTGCGTGGTGCGCGCCCTGGAGAAGGCAGGCGCGAAGTGGCTGATGTGGGCGGGTACCGCCATCGGGTTCGCCTTCCTGACCAAGATGATGCAGGCGTTCCTCGTCCTGCCCGCGTTCGCGCTGGTCTACCTGGTCGCCGCGCCCACGACGCTGCGCAAGCGTTTGCTGCACCTGGCGGGCGCGCTGGTCGCCGTGGTCGTCTCGGCCGGTTGGTACGTCGCGTTGGTCGAGTTGTGGCCTGCCGACGCCCGCCCGTACATCGGCGGTTCCACCACCAACAGCCTGCTCGAACTCGCCCTCGGCTACAACGGCCTCGGTCGCATCTTCGGCGGCGAGGGCGCGGGCGGCGGCGGTGGGGGTGGCATGTCGACCGGCTTCGGTGGCGCCACCGGCATCACCCGCATGTTCGGCACCGCGTTCGGCACCGAGATCTCCTGGTTGCTGCCCGCCGCGCTGATCGCCCTGGTCGCAGGCCTGTGGTTCACCCGCCGCGCCCCGCGCACCGATCAGACCCGGGCCGCGCTGCTGCTGTGGGGTGGCTGGCTGGTGGTGACCGCCCTGGTGTTCAGCTACATGGACGGCATCATCCACCCGTACTACACGGTCGCCCTGGCCCCGGCGCTCGGCGCCCTGGTCGGTATCGGCACCCGGGAACTGTGGCGCGGCCGGACCGCTTTCGGCCCGCGCGCCGCGCTGGCCGCCATGGTCGCCGTGACCGCCGTGTGGGACTTCATCCTGCTCGACCGCGACACCTCTTTCCTGCCGTGGCTTCGGTATGTGATCGCCGGTCTCGGTCTGCTCGCCGCCGTGGTGCTGCTGGTCGGTCTGCCCCGTGCCCGCCAGGCGATCGCCGTCGTCCTCACCGCCGCCGTTCTCAGCCTCGGCCTGGGCGGCGCGGCCTGGGCGGTCAGCACCGCCGGGCAGGCGCACACCGGGTCCATCCCCACCTCGGGTCCGGCGAGCAGTGCCCAGGGCGGCGGCCCCGGCGGCATGATGGGCGGCACCCCGTCCGGCTCGGCAGGCTCTGCCGGGTCCGGTTCGGACTCGACCGGCTCGACGCCGTTCGGCTCGGCTCCCTCCGGTTCGGGCACAGCCGGTTCGGATGGAGTGGGCTCGGACGTCAACGGCACTGCCCCGTCCGGCTCGGGCTCGTCCGGTTCGGGGGCAGATGGTTCTGGGTCGGGTGGTGCCGGGTCGACCGACTCCGGGCGCACGGGTGACCGGGGCATGGGGCGCGGTGGTGAGGTGAGCAGCGAGGTGACCGCGTTGCTCTCGGCGACCACCGGCAAGTGGGCCGCGGCGGTGTCCGGATCGCAGACCGCCGCGTCGTTGGAGTTGGCCACCGGCAAGGCCGTCATCGCGATCGGCGGGTGGAGCGGTACCGACGACGCGCCGACCCTCGCCCAGTTCCAGGCGGCGGTCGCCGCGGGGGACATCGGCTACTACATCAGCGGTGGCCAGGGTGGCGGTGGGATGAGTGGTGGCACCTCGGCCGCCGCCGAGATCGCCGCCTGGGTCCAGGCCGACTTCACGGCCACCACGGTCGGCGGGTCCCAGGTCTACGACCTGACCAAGTAGCCCCGCACAGTGCCCGGCGGCTCCGGTGAGCCGTCGGGCCTGCCCCGTCCCGATTGTCTGCTGTGGACTGTCAGGCTTCCGGTTCCTGCCACTGCAGGCCGTAGCTCAAGCCCTGCTGCAGGTCGTGGAACTCCAGCGCGATATCGCCCACCCGGTCGATGTTCAGCAGGTCCGCGCCCGGCTCGAAATCCTCGTAGGCCTTGGCGGGCAGCCCGTTGATCCGCCACACCCGCGGGGGCGGGTTGGTCGGGTCGAAGCGCACCCGCACCGAGAACTCCTCGCACCGGCGCAGCGGGGTGAACACGTAGTAGGGGCGCATCCACGAGCGCGGATAGGAGGTGAACTTGATGCTGTAGTCGTGCCGCTGCCCCAGGCTCAGCGGGCTGGGCAGGCGGACCACGAAGCGGGTGTGGCTGGAGGAGACGCGCTGCTCCTCGACGATCTCGCCGCCGTAGGCGATCTCCGCGCGGATCACCGAGTCGTCCGGGGCGCCCCGGTCGCGCGGCGCGCTCAGCGACAGGATCAGCTCGTCCAGCTCGTCCACCGCCGCCACGATCTGGCGCTGTTCGGTGAGCGTGGGGGTGTCCAGGTCCAGCCGGAGAGCCGCGCGCAGCGACTCGACGTACCAGCCGTCGGGGGAGTAGGAGCCTGCTTTGCGGTCGCGCATGCCCACGTCGTAGAGCAGCTCGGCGAGCAGCTGGAACGCGCTGTCGACCCGCCTGCGCGCGGTGCGCGGGTCGCGGTCGAACCGGTTGGCCAGCCAGTCGATGCGCTGGTCGAGGAAGCCGCCGTCGGCCTCCTTGTGCAGGCCGAGCGCCACCGAGGCGGCCAGGTCCAGGTCGGAGGGCAGCCGGGCGCTGAGGTGGGTCAGCTGGAGCACCAGCTTGCGCCGCACCAGCGCCGGGTCGTCGATACCGGTGATCCCGCAGGCCATCCGCAGCGCCCGGCCGACCCGGTTGTGCAGGTCGTCGGAGCGCACCCCGCGACCGCGCCGGATCTCCTTCAGCTCGCTGACCACCTCGGCGATCTGCACACCCACCACCTGCTCGCCCACCGCTTTCCGCACTCGCCCGGCCCGCACCTTTTCCTCCACCCAGGATCGCAGAACTCGGCCGGGTGTAACCAGTGCCAGTCACGGCGGGCACCCGGACCTGTTGACAAATCAAGGACAACGCTGGGGCGGCGGGCGGAAACAAAGGCGGTGGTCCACGCTCCCCGCGCGAACCACCGCCTTCCCCCCGCCCCCGATCCATTACCCGGCCCCGACCGGGCGACCGACGGGCGGGACACCGCGTGGTGCCCCGCCGGGTCGTTCACTGCAGCGTGACCAGGGTGCCCAGCACCCACACCGGCATCGAGTGGCTCTCCATGGCTTCCACCTCCTCACCGTGCCGCGGGCAGCCTCCAGCCCGCGTCGAACTCGGTTGTTACCGCGAGAAAGTCGCTAGAAAGAAGATTCCCGGCCTAGAACCCGGACACGAGCAGCATCCCGGAGCCGACACCCGCCAGGAAGGACCAGAATCCCATTCGGGCCACCGATCCCATCGTCATGAGCATTCGCATAGTGCTTACCTCCCCGTTTCCCCGCACCGTCCCGCAGTGACAACAATGCCCCGGTCGGGAGACCGGGGCGATGACACGGGGCAGGGTCAGTGCATGCCATTTGGCATATCGCCGACGAAGGCACGCAGCACGTCGGGGCGGGCGATCACGGTCTGCCTGCGGGTGGTGACCACGATGCCGCGGTCGCGCAGCACCGCGAAGGCACGGGCCACGGCGCGCAGCGAGGCGCCGACCCGGTTGGCGGTGTCCTGCTGGGTGAACGGCACGCGCAGCGCCACGCCGGTGTCGGTGGGCACCCCGTGCGTCTGGGACAGCCACAGCAGGAACGCGGCGACCCGGCGGGTGACGTCCATGGTGGCCGAGTCGGCGCGGGCGGTCTCCGCCTCCATCAGCCTGCCCGCCAGCTGCTTGATCATTGCCAGCGCCACCGCGGGCCGGTCCAGCAGCAGCGCGCTGAACTCGGTCGCGCGCAGCACCACGGCCCGGACCTCCTCCAGGCTCTCCACGCTGGCGGTGCGCATCCAGCCGTGCAGCGCGGCCAGGTCGCCCAGCACGTCGCCGGGGCCGCGGAAGGCCAGCAGCACGGTCTGCCCGTCCGGGCGGTGCGAGAGCACCCGGGTCCAGCCGCGCAGCAGGACCAGCACGTGGTCGGTGGGGTCGCCCTGCCGCAGCAGCACCTCGCCCGCGGCGTACGTGCGTGGCAACCCCAGGCCGACCACGTGCTCGCGGTCTTCCTCGGCCAGGTATGCCATCAGGGACTCGGCAACCAGTTCACTCGGAAGGCGCATGGACCACCCTTCACCGCCGGCGCACCGCGATGATCATCGCGCCGCCGGCCACGTTGGCGCCACCGGGACCGTCCGGTCCCGGTGGCCTGCGTAGCTCGGTTTCCATCACGGACTCCTCTCGTCGCCGACGTGGTCCTCGGTCGACGGTAATGCGCGCGGCCCCGCGGCCGGGTGCGCGCAGGGCGATTGACCAGGTTCTGTCCACGGGGGAAGACCTGGTCACGGCCCTGTTCGGGCCAGTACGCGGGCCTGTGGCACGCGCGCGTCTGGGTCGCGCAGCACCCGGGTGTCCACGGTGAGCCCGGCATCGGCCAACCACCCGCACACCCGGTCGACCGGCTGTCGGTACACGTCCAGCGCGATGCCGGTGTGACCGTAGCCCTCGGTCTTGTGGCTGCGCAGGTCGCCGACGTGGAAGGCCAGCAGCAGCCATCCGCCGGGGCGCAGGACGCGGGCGAACTCGGCGAACGCCGCGGGCATGTGCTCGGCGGGCAGGTGGACGGTCGAGTACCAGGCGAGCACCCCGGCCAGGGACGCGTCCGGCTGGTCCAGGGCGAGCATCGAGCCCTGGCGGAACCGCAGTCCAGGGTGGCCCCGGCGGGCGATGGCGAGCATCTCCGCCGACAGGTCGACGCCCGAGACGTCCAGGCCCGCGGCGGCGAGGTGGCCGATGAGCCGTCCGGTGCCGCAGCCCGCGTCCAGCACCGGGCCGCCGCCGTCTGCCAGGACGAGGTCCGCGAACGCGGTGAGCAGTGCCCGGTCCTGGAGGTCGGTGGCGATGGCGGGCACGGTCGCGGCATAGCCGGGCGCCACGGTGTCGTAGGCCGCGCGGGTGGCGGTGAGGAAGGAGGGCTCGGTCATGCCCGGGGACCGTAACCGCGGGGACCGTCACCGGTCGGCGGACAGCGCCATCGCGAGAGCCGAGACGATGCCACCGACCGGTGCGGGGAGGTTCAGGCGTATTCGGGCAGCCGCTCGGCCACCTCGGCGGGCGTGGGCATGGCCGCGATCTCGTCGGCCAGGGAGCGCGCGAGCTTCGTCGCGGACTCGTCGGCCAGCAGGCCGTCGGCGGCCGCGGTGACGGCCTCGGCGGTCAGGCCGGGGCCGACCAGCTGCCTGCCGCTGCCGTGGGCGCTGATCGCGTCGGCGTTCACGAACTGGTCGGCGCCCTGTGGCAGCACCAGCTGCGGCACTCCCACCGCCGCGGTTCCCAGGGTGGTGCCCGCGCCGCCGTGGTGCACGACCAGGTCGGTGTGCGGGAGCAGGTCGGCCTGCGGGACCCAGGGCAGCACGGTGACGTTCGCGGGCACGTCACCCAGCGAGTCGACGGGCACCGTGGGGCCTGCCGCGACCAGGACCCGGTGGCCGGTGGCGGCCAGTCCGTCGATCGCCGCGCGCAGCACGCTCGCGCTGCCGAACGCGGTGCCCAGGGTCAGGTAGATCAGCTTCTCGCGGTGCTCGGTCACCCAGTCGGGCAGCTCGCCCGGCTCGGCGAAAGCCGTGGGGCGCAACGGGATCCGGCTGACGTACCCCGCCGCGTGCTCGGGGTCCTGGAGTGAGAGCGGGTAGATGTCCAGGTAGGGGGTGCCGCCGGGGAAGCCGGGCGTGCCGCCGTACTCGACGCCGACCTCCTCGGCCAGCGCGCTCAGCCAGTCCTGCGGCCGGAACGTCGTGTTCGACATGGTGCCGCGGCCGATCCCGTGGCACACCGCGGGCACGCCCTCGGCGGCCGCCGCGATCGCCGCGCCGGGCGCGCCCGCCTCGTAGATGACCAGGTCGGGGCGGCGTTCGGCGAGCACCGGCCGGAGCGTGGCCACGGTGGAGCGGGGCAGCACGTCGCCGAACACCCGGGTGGCGATGCGGTTCTGCGCGTCCTGGTCGAGCCGGACGTGCTCACCGGGCATGATCCGGTGCTCGCGCATGGCGTCGCCGAACGCGGCCTGCATGTCGGCACCTGCGTGCACGACGTCCAGGCCGAGCGCCACCAGCGGCGGGTGGAAGTTGCCCCAGGTGCTGTAGATGATCTCGTGCCCCTGGTCGCGCGCGGCGAGCGCGAGTGGGAGCAGCGGGTAGGTGTGCCCGTGTGAGGGCAGGCTGTTGAAGAGGATCTTCACAGCACCACGGTAGGGAAGTTCCGGAATGAACGCTCCCGCGATAATCCGGACATATCCCGGAATCCGGCACACGGTGCCCGTTTCGGTGCGTCGCCCTGGTCACCCGTCGCCGGTCGGTGGGACGGCCCCCACCGACCGGCGAGTGCCCGGATCGGACGGGTGTCCGGACAAGAAGAGTGTCCAGAGCAGCGGAGTGTTCAGAGCAGCGGAGTGTTCAGAGCAGCGGAGTGTTCAGAGCAGCGGAGTGTACGGATCAGACGTAGGTCGACAGGGTGGCGGCGGTCTCCGCCGGGGATGGCATGGCGGCGATCTCGTCGGCCAGCGCCCGCACGCACTCGGCGACCGCGGTGTCGGTCAGCAGCTCCCCGGCCAGCGCGGTGATCGCCTTGGCGGTCTGCGCCTCGCCTGCGAGCTGCCGGGCCGCGCCGGTGCCGGTGATCGCGTCGGCGTTGATGAACTGGTCGGCGCCCTGCGGCAGGAACAGCTGCGGTATCCCCGCCGCTGCCGTACCCAGGGTGGTGCCCGAGCCGCCGTGGTGGGCCACCAGGTCGGCGTGCGGGAGCACCTCGGCCTGCGGGACCCAGGGCAGCACGGTCACGTTGTCCGGCGACGCCCCGAGCGAGTCCACCGGCACCGTCGGGCCCGCGGCCACCAGCACCCGGTGGCCGGTGGCGGCCAGGCCCCGGATGGCGGCACGCATCACCGCGGAGCTGCCGAACGCGGTGCCCAGGGTCAGGTAGATCAGCTTCTCGCGGTGCTCGGCCACCCAGTCGGGCAGCTCCCCCGGCTCGGCGAACGCGGTCGGGCGCAGCGGGACCCGGGTGGTGTACTTGGCCGCGTAGGCCGGGTCCTGCGCGGACAGCGGGTAGATGTCCAGATAGGGGTCGCTGCCCGGGTGGCCTGCGTTGATGGCGAACTCCACGCCGTTGTCGGCGGCCAGCGCGCCCAGCCATTCCTTCATGCCGGGCAGCTCGTCCAGTCCGCCGCCGCGGCCGAACCCGTGGCACAGGGCGGGCACGCCCTCGGCGCGGGCGGCGATGCCGACGCCGATCGCCCCGGACTCGTAGACGACCAGGTCGGGGCGGCGTTCGGCGATCAGCGGGCGCACCGTGGCCACCGCGGCGCGGGGCAGCAGCTCGCCGAACACCCGCACCGCAGCCGCGCGGATGACACCCTCGTCGAGCTGGGCGTGCGTGCCGCTCGCGGGGCGTTCGACACCCGCGAGCGCGTCGGCGAACGCGCCGTTCATGTCGCCGCCGCCGCGCACGACCTCGAAGCCGAGCGCGACCAGCGGCGGGTGGAAGTTGTCCCAGGTGGCGTAGATGATCTCGTGCCCCTGGTCGCGCGCGGCCACGGCGAGCGGGAGCAGCGGGTAGGTGTGCCCGTGCGAGGGCAGACTGCTGAAGAGGATCTTCACCAGTCCACGGTAGGGAACTTTCCCACCGGCGCGGTCACCCTTTTCGGTGACCTCCGCCGCTCACCGTAGGGCGGGTGGCAGCTCGGCCGGATCGCCCAGCGGCCAGTCGAGCGGGTCGGGGCCGAGCCCGGTCAGCTCGCGCAGCTGCAGGACGCACCACGGGGACACCGCGCGGGTACCGGCCGCCACCGACGCGGTGAACTCCGTCCACGGCACCCACTCGACCGAGTCCACCTCGTCCGGGTTCGGTCGCGGTGTGTCCTCCACCACCACCCGGTACACCGGGCACATCTCGTTCTCCACCACGCCGTTGCCCATCTCGGCGCGATAGCGGAACCGCGGCAGGACCAGCTCCACCTTGTGCGGTCCGGACAGTCCCAGCTCGTCGACGAGCCTGCGGGCGACCGCCTCCTCGGGGGCCTCGCCCGGCGCCGGGTGCCCGCAGCAGGAGTTCGTCCACACGCCCGGCCAGGTCCGCTTGTGCGTGGCCCGCCGGGTGAGCAGGAACCGACCCGCGCGGTCGAACACGTAGCTGGAGAACGCCAGGTGCAACGGGGTGTCCGCGTGGTGCACGGTGGCCTTGTCGGCCACCCCCGCCGCGTGCCCGGCCTCGTCCAGCAACACGACCCGCTCGACCTGCTCGATGATCGTCACCGGGTCACTGTG
Source organism: Actinokineospora enzanensis DSM 44649 (assembly GCF_000374445.1). GTDB lineage: Bacteria > Actinomycetota > Actinomycetes > Mycobacteriales > Pseudonocardiaceae > Actinokineospora > Actinokineospora enzanensis. The sequence continues at coordinate 93,808 of NZ_KB894420.1, forward strand.
CCGGTCCGGTCCGGGTCGGGCAACCCGGATCGGACCCGTCTCACAGTTCGTGCGGCGCGGCGATGCCCAGCAGGTCCAGGCCCAGGGTCAGCACGTCCGAGGTGACCTTCGTGAGCACCAGCCGGGACGCCCTGGTCTCGGCCGGGACGTCCGAGCGCAGCACCGGGCAGGTGTCGTAGAAGGCGGTGAACGCCGTGGCCGCCTCGTACAGGTACGCGCACAGCTTGTGCGGCGCGTACGCCTCCACCGTCGCCGCCAGCGCGGCGGGCAGCTGCAGCAGCTTGAGCACCAGTGCACGCTCGGCGGGCTCGGTGATGAGCACCTCGCCCGCGGGCTCCTGCCCGGCCTTGCGCAGCACTGAGTGCGCGCGCGCGTTGGCGTACTGCAGGTAGACGGAGGTGTTGCCCTCCTTGGCGAGCATCCGCGACCAGGTGAACACGTAGTCCTTTTCCCGGTCGTTGGACAGGTCGGCGTACTTGACCGCGCCGATGCCCACCGCGCGGGCCACCTCCACCTGTCGGTCGGAGTCCAAAGAGGACCGTTCGGCGACGGTCTTCGCCGCCTGCTGCACGGCTTCCTCCAGCAGCTCGACCAGCTTCACCGAGCCGCCAGCCCTGGTGCGGATGGTTTTGCCGTCCTCGCCGAGGATCGTGCCGAATCCGATGTGGACGGCCGTGTGCGCGTCGGTCAGGTAGCCCGCCTGCCGGGAGGCGGCGAACACCATCTGGAAGTGCTGCGCCTGCGGCATGCCCACCACGTACAGCAGGTCGGACATGCCCCGCTCGGCCGCCCAGTACCGGGCGGTGGCCAGGTCGGTGCTGGCGTAGCCGTAGCCGCCGTCGCTCTTGCGCACGATCAGCGGCAGCGGGTCGCCCTCCCGGTTGGCGAACCCGGGCGGGAACACGCACACCGCGCCGTCGCTGATCGTGGTCAGTCCCTTGGCGTCGAGGTCCTCGATCACCGCGTCCAGGTAGGGGTTGTAGAAGCTCTCGCCGTAGATGTCGCCGGGGGTGAGCAGGATGCCCAGCAGCTCGTAGACCTTCTGGAAGTACCGGGTGGACTCGCCGACCAGCTCCCGCCACAGCGTCAGCGTCGCCTCGTCGCCGCCCTGCAGCGCCACCACCCTGGCCCTGGACCGCTCGGCGAACGCCGGGTCGGCGTCGAACTTGGCCCGCGCCTCCTGGTAGAAGCGGTTGAGGTCGCTGATGCCGGTGTCCGCCGAGTGGCCTTCGTCGACCAGGTGCTCGATGAGCATGCCGAACGGGGTACCCCAGTCGCCCAGGTGGTTGTGCGGGGTGACCTCGTGCCCGGCGAAACGCAGCAGCCGCAGCACCGCGTCGCCGATGATCGACGACCGCAGGTGCCCGATGTGCATCTCCTTGGCCACGTTCGGGCTGGAGTAGTCCAGCGCGTACCGCCGCGGCTCCTCGGCCGCGGGTACGCCCAGCCGCGGGTCGCCGAGCAGTCCGGCCGCCCGCGCGCGCAGCCACTCGTCCCGCAGCCGCAGGTTCACGAATCCGGGCCCGGCCACCTCCGGCGGCTCGACCATGTCCGCGGCGTCCAAGTGGTCCACGATGGCCTGCGCCACCTCGCGCGGCGCCTTGCCGATCCGCTTGGCCAGGCTCATCGCCGCGTTGCACTGGTAGTCGGCACCCTCGCGGGTGGACGGTCGGACGACGGCCTCGACCGGTGTGATCTCCACGCCAAGGCCGCGGCGCAGCGCCCCGGCCACCCGGGCACCCAGTTCGAGTCCGACATCTCCGTGCGCCACCCTGGCACCTCCTCACCGTCGGTGACCAGTATTCCAGGGGGCCGCACCCGACTTTCCCGGCAGTCCCGGGGTGGACCGGGATGGATCGCCCGCCCGCCCGGCGGTGCTGGTCGCGCCGGGCGGGTGGGCGGGCCTGGCGGCCGGACGGCGGGGTCCGGCCGGGGTATGGCGGTGGAGGCCGCCGCCCGTGCGGTGGGGGCGGCCTCCACGGCCCTTCGGAGCCCCTGGTGCGGGACAGGCTCCGGCGCAGTGGTCGGGAGGGCGCGGCGGCACCCGCCGTGCGGGCACCGCCGTCGCCACGTGTTCCCCCGGTCCCCGGGGGGAGCGGTCGCGCGCCGCGGTCACCGTCCCCCGGTCGCAGGGTCCCGGCGGCCCCAGCCCTCGATGGAGTTCGCCGGATGGTGGAGTGGTGTTCGCTTCGCGTGGAACGATGTCAGTATTTGTTAACCGCCGTGAACCTGACAAGGCACCGGGCCGGTGGGGTTTTTACCGTTCCCAGTACTGCGTCCGCCCGCGGCCGGATCCCGCGCCCCGCAACGGGATGCCGCTCGAACGTCCTTTGTGGATGGTCACACCGGCGCGGTGGTCGTGCGTACACCACACGGTGGCCTGGCTGGGATCGCGACCGTTCGCCCGCCGTGCTCGGTCCGACTCCGTTCACGGCTCGCAATGGATCACAGTCGACCCATTGCCGGGCGGATTCCCCCGCCACGCGGACCGGGCGGGCGACGACCGGGCGTCGTGCCCCGGTCACGAACTGTTCCCCCTCCGGCGGTTGCGCATGTCGGGCAGCGCTGCCAGCATGCTGGGGGCACATCCGGCAATGGGTCACCAAACGAACCTTTACGACCCGCGCGAGGAGGTCGGCTCATGCGCGACGGCGACCGGCTCACCCCGGACCGGCTGCGGGAACTGGTCGCGGCGGGTCGGGTGGACACCGTGCTGGTCGCGCTGACCGACATGCAGGGCAGGCTGCAGGGCAAGCGGTGCTCGGCCCGCTACTTCCTCGACGAGGTGCTCGCGCACGGCACCGAGGCCTGTGACTACCTGCTGGCCGTCGATGTGGAAATGAACACCGTCCCCGGTTTCCGGTCCTCCTCCTGGGATCTCGGCTATGGCGACCTCGTGCTCCGCCCGGACCCGGCCACCCTGCGCCCGCTGCCCTGGCACGAGGGCACCGCGCTGGTGCTCGCCGACGTGGAGCTGGTCGGCGGTGGCCCGGTCACCGTCTCCCCGCGCCAGGTGCTGCGCCGCCAGCTCGACCGGCTCGCCGCGCGCGGACTCACCGCCTTCGTCGGCACCGAGCTGGAGTTCCTGCTCTTCACCGACACCTACGAGCAGGCCTGGCGCTCCGGCTACCGGGACCTCACCGCGGCCAACCAGTACAATGTGGACTACTCGCTGCTTGGCACCGGCCGGGTCGAGCCGGTGCTGCGCGCCATCCGCCAGGGCATGGCGGGCGCCGGGATGTACGTCGAGTCGGCCAAGGGCGAGTGCAACCCCGGCCAGCACGAGATCGCCTTCCGCTACACCGACGCGCTGACGACCTGCGACAACCACGTCGTCTACAAGACCGGCGCCAAGGAGATCGCGGCCGCGCACGGGATGAGCCTGACATTCATGTCCAAGTACGACGCGCGCGAGGGCAACTCCTGCCACATCCACCTGAGCCTGCGCGCCGACGACGGCACGCCGGTCATGGCGGGCGACGGCGAGCACGGCTTCGCCCCGCTGATGCGGCACTTCCTCGCCGGTCAGCTGGCCTGCCTGCCCGAGCTCACCTACTTCCACGCGCCGAACATCAACTCCTACAAGCGGTTCGCGGACGGTTCGTTCGCCCCGACCGCGTTGGCCTGGGGCGTGGACAACCGCACCTGCGCGCTGCGCGTGGTCGGTCACGGCGAGTCGCTGCGGGTGGAGAACCGGGTGCCGGGCGGCGACGTCAACCCCTATCTCGCGGTCGCCGCCATGATCGCGGCTGGCCTGCACGGCATCGACCATGAGCTGCCGCTGGAACCCGCCACCACCGGCAACGCCTACACCGCCGACAAGCCCCGCGTCCCCGCCACCCTGCGGGACGCGGCCGACCGGCTGGCCGACAGCACGGTCGCGCGCGAGGCGTTCGGCGCCGAGGTGGTCGAGCACTACCGCAACGCCGCGCGGGTCGAGCAGCGCGCCTTCGACGCGGCCGTCACCGACTGGGAGCGCGTGCGTGGCTTCGAACGCCTCTGACCCCGAGCGGCCCCCGCTCATCGGCCTGACCACCTACCTGGAACCGGCCACCTTCGGCATCTGGGAGACCGACGCCGCCGTGCTGCACCGCGACTACCTGGACGCGGTCCGCGCCGCGGGCGGCAACCCGGTGCTGATCCCGCCGATCGGCGACTGGCGGGCGGAGACGGTGGCCTGGCTGGACGGGCTGGTGCTGGTCGGCGGCGCCGACCTGGACCCGAGGCACTACGGCCAGGCCCCGCACCCGACCACCGGCACCCCGCAGCCGCTGCGCGACACCGCCGAGCTGGCCCTGGTGCGTGCCGCCCTGGAGCTCGACCTGCCCATGCTGGCGGTGTGTCGGGGCATGCAGCTGCTCAACGTCGCTCTCGGCGGCACCCTGCACCAGCACACCCCGGAGATCGTCGGCACCAGCGACCACCAGCCGCAGGTGGCCATGTTCGGCAAGACCGAGGTGCGGGTGCTGCCCGGTTCCCGGCTCGCGGACGTGGTCGGCGAGTCGGTGGACGCGCTCTGCTACCACCACCAGTCGCTGGACCTGGTGGCCGAGGGTCTGCGCGTGGTGGCCACCGCCGCGGACGGCACCGTGGAGGCGGTCGAGCTGGACGGCGCCCGGTTCGTGCTGGGTGTGCAGTCGCACCCGGAGCAGAACACCGACGACGTCCGCATGTTCGCCGCGCTGGTGCGCGCGGCCTGCCAGCGAAGGGAATCCCGGTGACCGATCTCGCCGTGTTCAACCCGGCCACCGCCGAGCTGATCGCGTCGGTGCCCGCGCTCGGGGTGGTGGAGACCGATGTGGCGATCGCCCGCGCGCACGCCGCGTTCCCGGCCTGGCGCGCGGTGGCGCCCGCGGACCGCGCCCGGCTGCTGCGCCGGTTCGCCGACGCCGTGGACGCCGACCTGGAGAACCTCGCCCGGATCGAGGTCGCCAACGCGGGCCACACGATCGGCAACGCGCGCTGGGAGGCGGGCAACGTCCGGGACGTGCTGCACTACTTCGCGGGTGTGCCGGAGCGGCTGTCCGGCAGGCAGATCCCGGTGGCGGGCGGGGTGGACATCACCTTCGCCGAGCCGCTGGGCGTGGTCGGCGTGATCGTGCCGTGGAACTTCCCGATGCCGATCGCCGCCTGGGGGTTCGCGCCCGCGCTGGCCGCGGGCAACACGGTGGTGCTCAAGCCCGCCGAGCTGACCCCGCTGACCGCGCTGCGGCTGGCCGAGCTGGCCCGTCAGGCGGGCATCCCGGCCGAGGTGTTCCAGGTACTGCCGGGGGAGGGGCCGGTGGTGGGGGAGCGGTTCGTCACCCACCCGCTGGTCCGCAAGATCGTGTTCACCGGGTCCACCCGGGTCGGCAAGCGGATCATGGCCGGGTGCGCCGACCAGGTGAAGCGGCTGACGCTGGAGCTGGGCGGCAACAACGCCAACATTGTGTTCGCGGACGCCGACCTGGCGAAGGCCGCCGCGACCGCGCCGTACGCGGTGTTCGACAACGCTGGCCAGGATTGCTGCGCGCGGTCCCGCGTGCTGGTCGAGCACTCGGTGTACGAAGAGTTCCTCGGGCTGTTCGAGCAGGCGGTCCGCCGGGTCGTGGTCGGCGACCCGGCCGACGAGGCCACCGAGATGGGGCCGCTGATCTCGGCCGACCACCTGGCCCACGTGCAGTCCTATGTGGACAACGCGCCGGTTGCCTGCCGGGGCACCGCGCCGGACGGGCCCGGCTTCTGGTTCCCGCCCACCGTCCTCGGTCCGATCCCGGCCGACCACCCGGCCGTCGCCGAGGAGGTGTTCGGGCCGGTGGTCGCCGTGCTGCCGTTCACCGACGAGGCCGACGCGGTCCGCCAGGCCAACGCCACCGAGTACGGCCTTGCCTGCTCCCTGTGGACCCGCGACGTCGGCCGCGCCCTGCGCGTCGCCCGCGCTGTCGAGGCGGGCAACCTCTCGGTCAACTCGCACGCGTCGGTCCGCTACTCGACCCCGTTCGGCGGCGTCAAGCAGTCCGGTCTTGGCCGCGAGCTGGGACCCGACGCGGTCGCCGCGTTCACCGAGACCAAGAACGTCTTCCTCGACACGCAGGAGTGAACATGACGCAGGACGGGCGACGGCTGGCAGGCCGGGTCGCCGTGGTGACGGGCGGGGCCAGTGGAATCGGGCTGGCCTCGGTGCACAGGCTCGCGGCCGAGGGGGCCAGGGTGGTGGTCGGCGACGTCGACCAGGACGGCGGGGCGGCCGCGGCCGAGGCGGTGGACGGGCTGTTCGTGCGGGTCGACGTGACCGACGAGGCCCAGGTCGAGGCCCTGTTCCAGGCCGCTGTCGACACCTACGGCAGCGTGGACGTGGCGTTCAACAACGCGGGCATCTCCCCGCCGGAGGACGACTCCATCCTCACCACCGGCCTGGACGCCTGGCGCCGGGTGCAGGAGGTCAACCTGACCTCGGTGTTCCTCTGCAGCAAGCACGCCATCGGCCACATGCGCCGCCAGGGCCGCGGCTCGGTGATCAACACGGCCTCGTTCGTCGCGGTCATGGGCGCGGCCACCTCGCAGGTCTCCTACACCGCGTCCAAGGGCGGCGTGCTGGCCCTGAGCCGGGAGCTGGGCGTGCAGTTCGCCCGTGAGGGCATCCGCGTCAACGCGCTGTGCCCCGGCCCGGTGAACACGCCGCTGCTGCGCGAGCTGTTCGCCAAGGACCCCGAGCGGGCCGCGCGCAGGCTCGTGCACATCCCGCTGGGCCGCTTCGCCGAGCCCGAGGAGATCGCCGCCGCCGTCGCGTTCCTCGCCAGCGACGACTCCTCGTTCATGACCGCCTCCTCGTTCCTGGTCGACGGGGGCATCTCGGGTGCCTATGTCACTCCCCTCTGAGCCGGTCCCGCAGGTCCTCGCCGACGCGCTGTTCCGCCCGGTCCGGGCGGGCAACGCGTTCGAGGAGACGATGGAACGCATGCTCCAGGCCATCCGCCTTGGCGTCGTCCCCCCGGGCGGCAGGCTCCCGCCCGAACGGGAGCTGGCCGCCCGCCTGGGGGTGAGCCGCGTCACTCTCCGCGAGGCGCTGCGCGCCCTCCAGGAAGCGGGCTACGTCGAGTCCCGCCGCGGCCGGTACGGCGGCACCTTCGTCCGCCCGACCTCCGCCGACAACCTGCCCCTGCCGCCCCCGGGCGACCTGGAGGACACCCTCACGCTCCGCCTTGCCCTGGAGACCGGTGCCGCCGAGGCCGCGGCCGCGCGCGCCCTCACCCCGCAGTCCCGCCGCCACCTCCGCGCCCGCCTGGACGACTGCACCGCCGCCCCGCTGGCCGACTACCGCCGCACCGACTCCCGCCTCCACCTGGCCATCGCCGAGGCGACCGGCGCGCCGTCGCTGACCGGGGCGGTGGCCGACGTCCGTACCCGCCTGAACGCCCTGCTCGCGTCGATCCCGCTGATCCCCACCAACATCGAGCACTCGGACGACCAGCACCGCGCCATCATCGACGCCATCCTCGCGGGCGATCCCGTGGCCGCTCGTACCGCGATGGCCGAGCACATCTCCGGTACCGCGTCCCTCCTGCGCGGCTTCCTCGCCTGAGGACTGTCCACATGGTTCTCGGGATCGACCGTGGTTTCGTCCTGGTCGTCGTGGGTGTATCGGGCCTCTGGAGATCTTTTCGCCGGTTATCCACACCCTGGTCGGTTCAATCGCGGGTTTGGTCGCGGGGTATCGACCTCGGGCAAGATCGCATGACTTTCCGGGCGGGCGGCGTTTCGCGTCGGGATGGAGCAAGGAATGAGGCGAGGAGTATTCATGCGGGGCATCGGTGTCGGATTCGGGTCGCGGGAGATCATTGCGCGGACGGATTTGTCCACGGATGTCGGTAAGCTGGATTCGGGCGGCGGAGGCGGGCAACCCCGGGGCTGTCCGGGTCGTGTCTCCTGGGGGGATGGCCGGACTCACGCCATGGGAACGCCCGGGTGACCTATCGTCTTCGCAACGGACCGGCATCGAACGGCGCAGGGAGTGGACAGGTGCAGGACGACCATCGACACTCGACGCCCCCCACGGGGGCGCGAGGGCCGGTGCGCCCAGCCGGTCCGCCCACCCGGTCGGCCGCGCCTACCGGGGCCGAGACCGGCGGGCCCGGTGCCGACGAGGCCGCGGCGGCTGGATCCGCCGCTGGTCAGGCAGCTGATCGGCGGCCGGGCTCCGGACCGCAGCGGGCTGGTCGGCAGCCGGGCGCACCGGTTGAGCGGTCGAACCGTCAGCCTGCCGGGCGCGATGTCAACGGGCGGGACCCGGATCGGCAGACACCTGTTCGACGGAACGGCACCCGCCCGGCACCTGAGCAGCAGCCCCCGACTCGACGCCCCGGTGGACAGGCCGCCGGGAGGACCGATCGGCAGCTCGCGGAACCCCAGCCCCGAGACCCCGGTCGACCAGCCCCTGATCGGCCGGATCAGGTCGGTCCAGCACCGGACCGGCAGGGCTCACCGGACCGGCAGGCACGGCCGCGACGTGTCCCGGGCCGAGCGGACCCGGACGGATCGGCCTCCGCCGGACAGAACCCCGCCCAGCAGAGTCCGGCGCGCCGACATCCCGAGAACCCGGCGCCGGTGCGTCCGGGATCGACTCGACGCCGCCAGGACGCCGATGGGTCTGCTCCCGCCGGGCGGGATACGGATCGCCAGGACCCCGGTGGCGCGCAGCCGCGCTCGGGCCCGGGTAGCGCGCCTGGACAAGGCGCGGACCCGCGGGGTTCGGATCCACGAGGGGCGCGGCGCGCGCCGGGCGGGCCGGATGTCGAAGGGGCTGACCCGGGGCGACGCGGCTCGGAACGGCAGGACTCCGGTCGGCTCGCTCGGCAGGGGCAACGCCCGGACCAGGGTGGTTCGCCTCGTCGGGAGCCCGGTCGGCAAGGCTCGGGCCTGCGTGGGCCCGCTGGGCAGGGGCGGAAGAACCCGGCGGAGGCACGTACCGAGATCCTGCGGCCCGTCAGCCCGCCGGTGGACGAGCCCACGGAGTTCATCACCGTGCACCGGGGCGACCTGGGGGGCGCGATCTACCGCGACCCCGCCACCGAGGACCTGACGCCGCTCCCCGCCACCGAGGATGCCCCCGGGCACGACCGGGACGACCGGGACGGCGACCGAGACGACCAGCACGACGAGCACGACGAGACGCACGCGGACGGCCAGGAGGCCGACGAGCGGCCCGAGCCGCGCAAGCTCGGGACCGGGGCCGCCATCGTGCGGACGGCGGGCGAGGTCATGGTCACCCTTGGCCTGGTCATGCTGTTGTTCGTCGTCTACGAGGTCTGGGTCACCGACCTGATCTCCGCGGGCAAGCAGGAGGACGTCACCGTCGCGCTGGACGAGCAGTGGCAGCACCCGACGGACGCCGGGCCGGAGCGGCAGGAGCGGTTCCAGTTCGCCGAGGGGCAGGGGATGGCCAAGCTGTACATCCCCGCGCTCGGCGAGGACTACAAGTTCACCGTGGTCGAGGGCACCTCCGAGCGGGACCTGGAGATCGGCCCCGGCCACTACGCGCACTCCGCCCTGCCCGGTCAGGCGGGCAACTTCGCCGTCGCCGGGCACCGGGTCGGCAAGGGCGCGCCGTTCAACGACCTCGACCTGATCCAGGCGTGTGACGCGATCGTGGTGGAGACCGAGACGCACTGGTACGTCTACCGGCTGCTGCCCACCCCGGACGACGCCCGGGACTGGGCCGCGAAGGCCGCCGACCCACGGTGTGCCGGGTCGGCCGACTCGGCGAAGGTGGAGCCGCTCGGCGGCGAGTACGCGGCCGCGGTGGGCAGGCAGATCGTGTCGCCGTCGCAGAGCGAGGTCGTGGCGCCGGTGCCGGGGAACGCGAAAGCGACGACGCCGCCGGACCAGCGGAAGAAAATGATCACATTGACCACCTGCCACCCGAAGTTCTCGAATCGGCAGCGAATGATCCTGCAGGGGATCATGGTGCGCGAGCAGGCGAAGAACCCGGCCGATCAAGGGGCGGTCCCGGCCGAGTTGCGCGAGACCGGCTGAAGATCCGCCCAAACCCGCCGGACCGCATCGTTACCGACATTTACCCAACTCGGTGAACATCCGCTCGCCAACGCGCGCCCGCCCAGGACGCGCGGCACATTCCGAAACGTCGGAAAGTGCTTCCGTGGTTGGGAGTTGGCATGTCCAAATCGAGAGCGGCACGTCGCACACTGGCGGCCGCGCTGGCGGCGACGGCCGCGGCGGCGGGAGTGGTGTTCGTGTCCTCTCCCGTCGAGGCGTCCATCGAACGCGGGCTCACGCTCGCGTACGACAGTGAGGTCTACGGCGACTTCCTGCAGACGGGCAACGGCAGTCTGCGTTGTCCGGACGTCACAGATCCCGTCGACCCGTTCGGTGAGCCCCGCACGACCTGTGCCACCACACAGGACCGTTCGAACGTCTCCGCCACCGGTATCAACGACAGCTACTACATGCGGTGGGCCGACGTCGACTCCATCGACGAGACCTACAACTCCTCCACGGCCAGCCTCACCATCCCGACCGGTGCCAAGGTCGACTTCGCCCGGCTGAACTGGGGCGGCAACACCGGCAAGTTCCGCGGTGACGACGGCGTCATGTCCGAGCAGACCGGGTGCAGCTCCCGACAGGTGCTCGCGGACGCCGGTTCGGCGAACAAGCCCACGGGCAGCCCGAGCAGCACGCAGGTCTGGTTCACCACGGGCGGTTCGACGCTCACCTACCTCCCCGCGGTGGTGAACTCGGACTCGACCGCCAACATCCCCAACTCCCAGCCGCAGTACTACACGGCGTACGCCGACGTGACCGGCCAGGTCCAGGGCCTGGCGAGCGGCTCGGCGCAGACCATCGGCGTCGGCAACGTCTGGACCCCGGAGGGCTTCGGCTGCTACGGCGGCTGGTCGCTGGAGGTCGTCTACTACTACGACGCCCCGGACGCGACCAACGCCCCGGTCAAGCGGCACGTCTTCGTCTACGACGGACACATCCGGCAGTCCTCCAGCGACAGCGCGGTGTCCCAGACGATCAACAACTTCACCGCCATCAGCAACAACGTGCACGCGGGCGTCACCGCCTACGAGGGCGACTTCAACCTCAACGGCGACACGTTCTCGATCAACAGCACCGCGCAGGGCGAGCCGCTGGCGACCGGCACGACGAACAACTTCTTCGTCGGCAACGCGCCGGGCAAGCTGAGCCCGTCGGTCGCGAACAACATGAGCGTCGACTCGAAGCGGTGGACCACCTCCGCCGTCCTGGCGGGCGACCTCTCCGCCACCATGGGCTTCACCACCACGAACGACACGTTCGTGCTGGAGGGCATGGCGATGTCGGTGCCGGTGGCCTCGCTCACGGTGGCGAAGACGATCACCTCGGGCGGGCCGTTCCGGCCGGGTGACACCGTGCCCTACCAGATCGTCGTGACCTCCCCGGGCGCGACCGCCTCGACCGTGGCGGTGTCCGACCCGTTGGTGTCCAACTGCGACAAGACCATCGGCGCGTTGGCCGCGGACACCCCGTACACGTACACGTGCAGCGGGCCCGCGCCGCAGAACGACTTCACCAACGTCGCCAACGCGTCCGGCCTCGGCCCGTACGGCGAGGAGATCTCCGGCCAGGGCAAGGTGGACGTCGACGTGTTCCACCCGTCGATCGCGATCACCAAGACCGCGGACAAGGCGAACTACGCGGCGGGCGAGACGATCACCTTCACCATCACCGTCCACAACGACGGCGACAGCCCGCTGACCGGCGTGGCCGTCACCGACGCCAAGGTGGCCGGTTGCGCCTCCACCATCGGCAGCCTGGGCACCGGCGGCAGCAACAGCTACACCTGCACCGCGACGGCACCGATCACCGGCGACAGCAACACGGCCACGGTGACGGGTACCGACCAGCTGGGCGGCACGGTCACCGACAGCGACACGGCGAGCGTCCCGACCGTCGGCGCGGTGTCCGGCAAGGTGTTCTCCGACCGCGAGAACAACGGCACCTTCGACGCGGGCTCCAGCGACTCCGGCATCAGCGGCGTCGCGATCGCCCTCACCGGCAGCACCACCATCGGCAGCAACCCGGTCAACCTGAACACGACCACCGCCTCGGATGGCACGTTCAGCTTCCCGAACATCCAGGCGGGCACCTACACGCTCACCGAGACGCAGCCGACCGACTTCGACGCGGGCACCGGCACCCCCGGCACCAACGCGACGAAGGTCAACGACAACTCCTTCACGGTGACGTTGCTCCAGGGCGCCAACAGCGCGAACAACCTGTTCGCCGAGAAGCCGACCTCCAGCTTCGCGGGCTCGGTCTACATCGACGCGAACAACGACGGCATCCGGCAGGGCGCCGAGACCGGCATCCAGAACACGCTGGTCTCGCTGGCGGGCACCGACTCCCAGGGCAACGCGATCTCGCTGACCATGTCGACCGACAGCAACGGCCTGTTCATGTTCCCGGCGCTGCGCCAGGGCATCTACAGCCTCGCCGAGAACCAGCCGCTCGGGTACTCCGACGGCAAGGACACGGCGGGCACGTCCGGCGGCTCGACCACGATCAGCGACCTGATCAGCGGTATCAGCCTGGCGGCGCGCACCGACGCGACCGGTTACCTGTTCGGCGAGTACGTCGCGTCCTCGATCACCGGCTCGGTGGTGGACGACGCGGGCAACCCGATCCAGGGCGCCACCGTCACGCTGAGCATGCAGGGCGGCGGCACCACCCCGGGCAGCACGGCCTCCAACGGCCAGTTCGTGTTCCCGAACCTGGCGCCGGGCACCTACACGCTGACCGAGACCCAGCCGCTCGGCTACGGTGACGGCCCCGAGACGGCGGGCCTCCCGGCGGGCAACATCACCGTCAACGACGTGATCAGCGGCATCGTGATCGCGTCCAACACCGCGGCGGTCAACTACAAGTTCGCCGAGACCCGCGGCTCGATCGCCGGGTTCGTCTACGTCGACAAGAACAACAACGGCCTGATGGACCCCGGTGAGGCGCCGATCCAGAACGCGTCGGTGACGCTGACCGGCATGGATGTCCGGGGCAACCCGGTCAACACGCCCGTCACCTCCGGCCCGACCGGCAGCTTCCTGTTCAGCGGCCTGGTCGCGAGCACCAACTACACGCTCACCGAGGTCACCCCGAGCGGGTACACCGACGGCAAGGAGACGGTCGGCACGGCCAGCGGCACGAACAACACGGCCGACTCGATCAGCGGTATCAACCTGACCGCGGGCACCAACGCCACCGGCTACCTGTTCGGCGAGTACATGCCTGGCTCGCTCGCCGGTCGGGTGGTTGACGACGGCGGGAACGGCATCAAGAACGTCTCGCTGCTGCTCACCGGGGTCGGCGCGCCGATCCCGGCCACGACGAACAGCAACGGCGACTTCTCCTTCCCGAACCTGGTACCCGGCACGTACTCGCTGCTGGAGGGCCAGCCCACTGGCTACGCCGACGGCGCGGACGAGGCGGGCACCCTGGGCGGCACGCTCAGCGGCACCGACCAGATCGACGGCATCGTCGTGAACTCCGGTGACGAGGGCAGCGAGTACCTGTTCAGCGAGATCCGCGGCTCGATCAAGGGCGTCGTCTACGAGGACAAGAACAACAACGGCGTCCAGGACCCGAACGAGCCCGGCATCGGCAACGTCCCGGTGGTGCTGACGGGCACCGACGCCAACGGTGACCCGGTCAACGTCCAGGTCACGTCCGTCGCGGGCACCACCGAGGCGGACGCGGGCACCGGTGACTTCTCGGTGACCGGCGGCGCGGTCGACCCGCCCGGCACGTTCACCTTCATGGACGTGGTCGGCGGCGAGTACTCCCTGTCGGAGAACACCCCGGAGGGCTACCTCGACGGCAAGGAGACGGCGGGTACCGCGGGCGGTTCGAGCCTGCCGCCGGACGAGATCGTCGGCATCGCGCTCACCGGCGGCCAGAACGCCACCGGCTACCGGTTCGGCGAGCTGATGGGTGCCTCGATCAGCGGCATGGTGACCTACACCAACGTCGACGGGCCCAACCCGATCGACAACGTGCTGCTCACCCTCACCGGCAAGGACGATCTCAACGCGGACGTCAACGAGCAGATCCGCACCGACAGCGACGGCGTGTTCACCTTCGATGGCCTGCGCCCGAGCGGTGTCGGCGGCTACACGCTGACCGAGGAGAGCCTGCTGCCGCAGTACCTGCACCTCGGGCAGGCGGCGGGCAGCGCGGGTGGTATCACCACGCTCCCGCACGTGATCAGCGGGATCGCCCTCGACCCGGCCGAGAAGGCGAGCGAGTACGAGTTCACCGAGAAGCTGGGCTCGCTCAGCGGCAAGGTGTTCCAGGACTTCAACGACAACGGCATCCAGGACCCGGCCGTTCCGGCAGGTCCGAGCACCCCGGCCATCCCGGCCGAGCCGGGCATCCCGGGTGTCACGGTCACGTTGACCTACCTGGGCGTGGCGACGTCGAACCCACCGGTCACCGCCGTGACGAAGGGGGACGGGTCGTACAACTTCCCGAACCTCCTCGGCGGTGAGTACACGCTGACCGAGACCCAGCCCGCGAACTACGCGGACGGCCTCGACAAGCCGGGCGGTTCGAGCTCGACCCCGAACGGCACCCTGGAACCGCCGGACACGATCACCGACATCGAGCTGTCCGCGGGCGCCGATCTTGAGGGCTACACCTTCGCCGAGAAGGGCGGCATCATCAACGGCACGGTGTGGCGGGACGAGAACAGCAACGGGACCATCGACATCGATGAGACCGTGCGCTACCCGGGCGTCACGATCACGCTGAAGACGGCGGGCGGCCAGGACGTGACCACCGCGACCACCAACTCGCAGGGTGTCTACTCCTTCAAGGACATCCCGGGCGGCAGCTACGTGGTGGTCGAGAGCCAGCCGGTCGGCCTCGGGTCGTCCACTCCGGACTCCGTGCCGGTGACGCTGTCGGTCGTGCCGGTTGCCAGGGCGGCCGCCGAGCCGAACCCGACCGGTGCCGTGGTCAACTTCGGTGACCAGCTCGGCCTCATCGGCGATCTGGTGTGGAGCGACACCAACGGCAACGGCCTGCAGGACTCCGGCGAACCCGGCGTCCAGGGCGTGACGGTGATCCTGTTCAACGAGGCGGGCACCGAGGTCACCAGGACCACGACCAACACCGACGGCGTCTACTGGTTCCGCAACATCGAGGTGGGCAACTACACGGTCGGCATCGAGCCGCCGACCGGGAAGGTGCTGACCAAGCCGGGTGTGGCCGGGGACGACAAGAACTCGGACTTCAACTGGGTCACGATGAAGACCGCGACCATCCCGATCCAGGTCGTGGCGGCCATGATCCCGCAGCTGACCACCATCGACGCCGGTCTGGTGAACAAGCTGACCGACCTCTCGGTCGGCGTCACGACCGACACCCCGAGCGCCACCATCGGCGCCACCGTGGTGTTCAGCGCCAAGGTCACCAACGCGGGCACGGTGCCGGTCAAGGGCGCCCGGACCACGATCAAGGTCCCGGACGGCCTGAAGATCGTCTCGGCGGGCGGCACCGCCGTTGCCGCGAACGACTTCGGCACCGAGTCGGTCGACGGCGACGCCTTCCAGGCGGAGGCGGCGGCCGTGTGGACCTGCACGATCAGCGGCCAGATCGCGACCTGCACCACGGACGCGACGATCCTGCCCGGACAGTCGACCAGCCCGGTGCTGGTGAACACGACCGCGCTCACCACGGTCGCCGACACCACCGCGATCGCGGGCGTCACGCTGGCCGACGGCACGGCCGACGACAACTCGGCCAACGACGCCGCCCAGGCGGTCGTGGGCGTCGTCGCCCCGACCGAGACCACGACGACCGGCACGTCCACGAGCGGCACGCTCGCCAGCACCGGCGCCAATGTCCGGTGGCTCTTCTACGGCGGCGCGCTGCTGATCGTGATCGGCTGCGCCACGGTCTTCCTGGTCCGCAGGCGGAAGGGGAACAACACCCCGGAATGAGAGTGAGTAGTCGCTGAAACAGCGGGCTCGCCGATCTTCGGCGGGCCCGCTGTTTCGTCCTGTTGATCACGGGTGGTGAGGCTGATGCAACGCGGGCGGTACTCGTTCGTTATCTGATTTCACCTGAACAGCCCAAATTGTGGATCAAGGACTTGCCTCGGTAGCTCTTGCGACGTAAACCATCACCCATCGGTGGTCAGATGGGCGGAGGAGCGATGGACCGAGCGGTCAACGCGAACTGGCAAGGCTTCTGGGACGACCTGCCGCACGAGAGCGGCCTGGCGGTCTGGGACAGCGCGCCGGAGGTCACCGCCGTCGCCCACTTACCGCTGTTCGAACAGCACTTCGCCGTGGACCTGCCGGTGCTCGACATCGGGTGCGGCAACGGCACTCAGTCGGCGGCGCTCGCAGGCCACTTCGAGCGGGTGCTGGGGCTCGACTTCGCGCCGTCCGCGATCGCGCACGCGCAAGCGTTGCAGGCCGCCGCCGGGGTGGAGTTCCGGACGTTCGACCTGGCGGACGTGGCCGGTGCGCGGGCGTTGCATGCGGAGCTGGGCGACGTCAACGTGTACATGCGGGGGGTGTTGCACCAGATGCCGGACGAGCGGCGGGGGGATGCGGCTGCCGCCCTGGCCGTACTGTTGGGGAATGGCGGGCATCTGTTCGCGGTGGAGTTGTCGCCTGCTGCCGGGTTGACGATCAAGGACGCTATTTCGGAGGGGCCCTCGGCCGTGCCGAAGATGCGACAGGTGTTCAAGCACAATCTGACGCCCGCGGCTTGGGACGAGGGGAAGCTGGAGGCTGTGCTGGCGGGGGCCGGGCTGGCGGTCGTGGAGTCCGGGGCGGTCGTGTTGGAGAGCACGGATACGTTGGCCAATGGGGACCGGTTGGATTTGCCGATGAATTATGTGGTGGCTCGGCGAGGGTGAGTTGTTCGGGCGCGGGCCGAGGGCTTCTTTTACGACTGGCCTTCGGCCTGCGCCTGGATCTTTCGGCCCGCTCACTTTCGGTATCAGGGCGGCGAGGCCAGGCGGGCGGGCAACCCCTGCATGATCCATCCCACGACCCCTCCCCTGGGGGGACCGGCGGGGCTAAGGTCGCGGGGGTGTCGATGGGCCCTGGGGGTGGAGTGTGATCGAGCGGATCCTGCCGGTCGACGTGGTGGCCGTGGAAGCCTTCGCCGATCCGCCGGACGCCGTGCTGCTTCCCGAGGAGGAGGCGGTCGTCGCCAAGGCGGTCGACAAGCGACGTAGGGAGTTCACCACCGTCCGTCACTGTGCCCGCCAGGCGCTGGCACGTCTTGGCCGGGAGCCGGTCGCGATCCTTCCCGGTGAGCGGGGCGCTCCCGGGTGGCCGGACGGCATCGTCGGGAGCATGACGCACTGTGCCGGTTACCGGGCGGCCGTGTTGGCGGAGGACAAGGTGGTCACCTCGCTCGGTATCGATGCCGAGCCGCACGTGACCCTGCCGGACGGGGTGCTGGACGCGGTCTCGCTGCCGGACGAGCGGGAGCACCTCGCCGCGCTCGCGGCCGCCGAACCCGGTGTGCACTGGGACAAGCTGCTGTTCGCCGCCAAGGAAAGTGTCTACAAGACCTGGTTCCCGTTGGCGCGCAAATGGCTCGGCTTCTCGGATGCCCGCATCCGCCTTGCCCGGGACGGGACGTTCACGGCGGAGCTGCTGGTTCCCGGGCCGCAGGTGAACGGGGCCGAGCTGCGGGGATTCGACGGGCGCTGGACGACCGGTGACGGGCTCGTGGTCGCCGCGATCGCGATGGTCTAGTCGAACAGGGACGGTTGGCCGTTGGGGGCCGCGCCCTCGATGCCAAGCATGCGGAGCTTGGTGACCGCGCCATCGCCCGCCGAGAAGCCGCCGACCTTGCCGTTCGCGCCGAGGACGCGGTGGCAGGGGATGACGATCGGGTACGGGTTGCGGCCGAGTGCCTGGCCGACTGCCTGGGCCGAGCCGGGCAGGCCGAGGCGGGTGGCGACCTCGCCGTAGGTCAGGGTGTCGCCGGGCGGGATGGCGCGGGCGATGGCGTAGACGCGGCGGTCGAAGTCGGGGATGTCGGTCGGGTCGACCTCGATGTCGGTGAGGTCGTCGCGGTCGCCGGTCAGCAGGGCGGTCATCCGGGCGATCGCGGCGCGAATGTGTGCTGGTGGTTCGGCTTCGTCGGACGCGTATCGGCGCAGGCGGGCGACCGTGGCGGATTCGCGACGTTCCGGCAGTTGCACGGCGGTAATGCCCTGCGGACCCCACGCGACGCCGCAGCGGCCGATGGCCGTGTCGAAAAGGGCGAATCCGCTCGTCTCGGTTTCCACTCCGACAGTGTGCCGCACCGCACCGACAAAGCGGCCCCCTCCCGAAACCGAGAGGGGGCCGCGAAGGTCGTTTCTCAGGAGTGCAGGAGCTGGTTGAAGAACGCGCGGTAGCGGCGGAGTGCCTGGCGCAGTTCCTCGGTCTGCGCGTCGGCGCCGCTCTGCCATTGCTCCTCCAGGCCGCGCTTGTGCTCGGTGAAGGTGGCGGCGAGCGCCTGCATGACCTCGGCGACCAGGTGGTCCGCGTTGCGCACGGCGTCCCGCGGGTCGTCGACGAAGGTTCCCTGGATGCCCGACCACTGGGCCCGGAAACGTTCGACCTCGTCGTCGCTGAACAGGTCGGCGCCGGGTTCCTCGGCGTCGGTCGCGACCGGGACGCCCGCGGCGCGGTGCTCCTGCTGGACCGGGATGGCCGCGGTCGGCGTGGTGTCCGCGGGTGTGGTGACCTCGGCCGGGCCGGTGTACAGGTCGGCGTCGGTCGGCCCGCGGTACGGGTCGGCGGCCTCGGGGGTGGTGCTGTCGGGGGTGGTGACGTCGGCCTCGACGGGCTCGCCGTACCGGTCGTCCGCGGTGGCCGGTCGGGGCGACTCGTGCACCGCGTCGCGGTCGAACGCGTCCGGGTCGGTGCGGTCCGGGTCGGGGGTGTCGGTGTGGCCTCTGTCGGTGTGTTCAGCGGCCCCGGTGTATTCGGGGGCGTTGCGTTCGGGGTCGGGGTGAGCGCTGCCCGGGTGGTCGGTGTCGCGGCCGCGGGTGCCGCCAAGCAGGTCCTCGGTCTGCAGCTGGTCGTCGCTCTGGTTCTGTCGCAAGGGAAAGGCCTTCCGTGTGCCAGGGAGGGGAAGGGGGTGTCAGGCCTGACCGGCGTGGTGGTCGGTGGGGGCCACCTGGCCGTTCGCGTGCTGGTCGGTGGTGCGCGGCCGCGGGATCTCGGTGTCCGCGCCGTCGCCGAGCAGGTCCTGGAACAGCGAGCGGTAACGCACGATCGCCTCGCGCAGGTCCTCGGTGGACACGTCGCCGGCGTCCTGGCGCAGCCGCACCGCGTGCGCCAGCCGGTAATGCTCCACAGTGGACGAATGGCGCACGGACAGGTCGGCGAAACGCTGGTCGGCGTCCCCGTCGAGCGGGTAGCCGCGGTCCGCCATCAGGGCGGTGACCAGACGGTCCGCCTCCTCGACGGCCTCCGCCGGGCGGTCGACGAACCGCTCCTGCACGGCCGCCCAGTCCGCGGTGTAGCGCTCGCGCTCGTCCGCGGACAGCGTGCGCAGCTCGAACTGGGCGTGCCGCTTCTCGCGTTCGACCAGCTCCCGCTCGGCCTCGCGCTTGGGGTGCTCGCGCAGCAGCCGCTCGTACTCGCCGCCGAACCGCGAGCGCAGCCGTCGGGTGTGGGTCTGCGACCGCACCACCACGGCGACCAACGCGATGATGACGACGACCGCGACGACGATGCCGATGATCGCGCCAGTGGACATCGGATTCTCCTTCCGGACTGGGAAAACCGCGTGCTGTGTCCGCGTCCCGGTTCGGGCTCTACTTACCCGGGGCCCCGGAAGGCGAAACGGCTTCGCCGGACGTTGGTCCGATAGGCGCAGTCTGCCCCGGTCAGCAACCGCAGTCGGAAACCGTGGTGAGCGGATCGGCCATCCGGTCGCGCAACTCCCCGGCCACTGGAAGCCCTTCCCGCGCCCAGTATTCGAATCCGCCGAGCATTTCCCGGACCTGGTAGCCGAGCCGCGCGAACGCCAGTGCCGCGCGGGTCGCGCCGTTGCAACCGGGACCCCAGCAATAGGTGACGACCCGCGCACCGATCGGCACGAGCTCGGCGGCGCGCGCGGCGATGTCGGCGGTGGGCAGGTGGATCGCGTCCGGGATGTGTCCCTGCGCCCAGGCCGCGGCCGAGCGCGAGTCGACCACGACCAGGTCGGGCTCGCCCGCCAGGAGTGCGGCGCGGACGTCGGAGACGTCGGTCTCGAAGGTGAGTCTGGCGGTGAAGTGGGCGACGGCGTCGGTGTTCATGTCGGAATCCTGCGACGGCGGGGGTGGTCGGGGACAGTGGCGCTGACGACGCTGTGCGCTAATATCTCGCCATCCACACCGTGACCGTCCTGGCCTATGACGGCCTGTCCGCCTTCGAACTCGGCATCGTGACCGAGGTCTTCGGCCTACCCCGCCCGGAACTCGGCATCGACTGGTACCGGCTGACCATCTGCGCCCCCGCCGCGGTCCGCATGGTCGGCGGCGCCACCCTGACCGCCGACGCGGACCTGTCGGCCATGGCCGACGCCGACACGGTGATCGTCCCCGGGGTGCCGAACGTCCACACGCGAGTCTCACCGGCCGTCGTCGAGGCACTCCGCTCCGCGCACGCCCGAGGCGCTCGGCTGGTGTCGATCTGCTCGGGAGCCTTCGCGTTGGCCGAGACGGGCTTGCTCGACGGCCGCCGCGCCGCCACGCATTGGCGTTACGCGGATCTGTTGGCGCGGCGCTATCCGGCCGTGCGGGTCGATGCCGACGTGCTCTATGTCGACGACGGGGATGTGTTGACCAGCGCCGGTAGTGCTGCCGGTATCGACCTATGCCTGCACCTTGTCCGCGCCGACCACGGCACCGCGATCGCCAACGCGGTGGCGCGGCGGTTGGTGGTGCCGCCGCATCGGGAAGGCGGGCAGGCGCAGTTCATCGAGTCGCCGGTGCCCGCGCCCGCGGATGACGCCGTGAGCGTGAGCATGGCCTGGGCGTTGGCGAACCTGACCGAGTCGATCACGGTCGATCTGCTGGCGCGGCGCGCGCATCTGTCGGCGCGCACGTATCTGCGGCGGTTCAAGCAGGCGAGTGGGACCAGTCCTATTCGTTGGCTTATCACCCAGCGCGTACAGGCGAGCCTGCCGTTGCTGGAGACGGGGGAGCAGTCGATCGAGGAGATCGCCGCAGCGGTCGGGTTCGACAGCCCGGTGACCTATCGGCACCACTTCACGCGCGCGTTGCACACGTCCCCATCGGCCTACCGCCGAGCCTTCCGCGCCCGCTGACGTTTCTCGTACGCCCGCGGTGCTTCCGGATCGCGTCCTGGGTGGTGGGCTCGATGGGGCGTGTCGACCTGGCAGGTGTCGCGGGCCCTGGTCTATTTGCCGCGTTCGATGGCGACCAGGGACGGGTCGGCGATCTGGTAGCCGACACCGCGGACGGTGCGGATCAGGTCGGTGTTGGTGTCGATCTTGCCGCGCAGCCTGCGGACGTGCACGTCCACCGTCCGCTCGCTGACGTACAAGGTCCGCCAGACCTGGCTCATCAGGGCGCGCCTGCGGTGGACGCGCTCCGGGTGCGATGCCAGGTACAGCAGCAGGTCGAACTCCAACCGCGTCAGCACCACCTCGCGGTCGCGCCACAGCACGCGGCGGGCGTCGGCCTGGACGCGCAGCGGGGCGGTCTTGCGGGGGAGCGGGACGAGCTTGGCGGGGGCCTTGGGCTGGTCCACGGTGACGGCGAGCCCGTCGTCGCCGAGCGCGCGCAGCGCCTGGACCAGGCCTTCGGTGAGCGCCGGGACCCGGTCGGGCTCGGCGGTGAGGTGGACGGTGAGCGTGATCCGGGTCGGTTGCCCGGCCTTGCTGAGCGGAGTGGCCATGGGGATCCCTGCTGATCGCACGTGACGGGGGCGGTGGTTCGGCGTCAGCGCCGACATCGCCCTCCCGTGATCGGGTCGGGACGCACGGCCACAGTCGACCAGCCGGGTGGCGGCCGGTCAACGGTGTCCGGAGGGTGGGACTACTCCGCGTAGTGCTCGGTGGTCAGGTATGGGTGCAGCACGTCGGTGCCGCGCGGCAGGAACCACTCGTCGAAGTCGAGGCCGGGGGTGCCGAGCAGGTCGATCTCGTCCTCGCCGGTCTCCTCGTCCAGGTCGTAGACCCGCTCGTGGTCCAGGTCGGCGAACACGTGCTCGTCGAACGCGGCGAACATCTCCTTGACCGGCAGCTCGTCGAGCAGGCCTGCCAGGTCCAGCTGCACACCGGTCTCGGCCTTGAGCACGTGCAGCGCGAGCGCCTCCGCGGTGCACAGCGGCGGGGTCCAATCCGGCTGCGAGAGCCGGTAGCCCAGGATCGCGGTGACTACCAGGAACTGCTTGGCGAACAGCGCGCCGTAGTGCTCGGCGTAGCGAGCGGGCAGCTGGTTGAGCACGCTGAGCGCCTCGACCTCGCCTGCCGAGCCCTCCGCGTCCTCCAGCTCCTGCACGTCCGCGAACAGCTCGTCGGTGAGGATCTCCATGGCCTGCACCATGGCGCCCGCGACCAGCCGGGCCGCGTCGGCGGACACCGCGGTGTCCGGGTCGGCCGGGTCGTGCCCGAACGCCTCGGGGCCGAACGCGCGCAGCGCGTCCGCGGCGCCGCGCAGCTCCTCGCGCAGGGCGGCGACCTCCTCCTCGGTCAGCTCGGCGTCGTCGTCCTCCAGCTCCTCGACCGCGTCGCCCTCGCCGAGCGCGGCGGCCAGGTCGTCGTCGGAGGCGATGACCTCGCAGCGGCCGACCGACCAGCCGGACAGCAGCTCGGTCTGGGCGAGCAGCTCGGTCAGCACGTGCCGGGCCGCCTCCTCGGCGAACGACAGCGCCGGGGCGTCCAGCAGCCAGGTGATGACGGCCCCGCTCGGGTGCACCGCGACCCGGTGGTCCAGCGGTTCCACCTCGACCCCGTCCGGGCCCTCGATCCCGGCGAGCAGGTCGAGCTGCTCGTCCAGCAGGGCGGCGACACCGTGCCGCTGCAGCGGGTCGAGTTCCGCGGTGTCGGAGGGCGGGGTGACGTCGGCGGTGAGCTGGTATTCCACGCGGGCAGTTTAGGAGCGCCGCTCACTCCCGGCTCGCGCGACCCACCGTCAGTCCGACGGCGGGCAGCGGCCGCAGGTACGGGCCGTCGGCACCGGTGTCGGCGCACTCCACGACCAGGTCGGCACGCCTGCCGCGGACGCGCAGCGTGGCGACCGCGTTGCCGAAGTAGGGCCCCGCGATCTTGCGCCAGTCCACCGGCAGCGGTCGGATCTCGGGCGACCGGTACATCCACCACCGCAGCACCCGGGCCAGCGGCCGCCACCAGCTGACCCGGAACAGCGGCCGCATGTACCGCTCGACGCTGTTGTGCACGGGCGAGCAGGTCAGCTGGTAGACCCGGGCGTTCACCGGCCGGTCGAACGTGGCCTCCGCCGCGTACACGTGGTGCACATCGCCGGACAGCACGCTCACCGTCGCCGCCGAACCCTCCGCGATGCGCCGAATCAGCCGGGTCAGCCGGTCGCTGGACTGCCGGAACGACGGCCAGTGCTCCAGGTCGGCGCCCTGCCGCAGCTTCTCCGCGAGCCGCCCGCGCCAGTCGGTGCGGCGGCAGGCCACCTCGTTCATCGACTGCACGTGGCTGATCACCGGCGGCATCAGCCAGGGCAGCGACGAGCCGATCAGCAGATGGTCGTAGTCGCCGTCGGCGTTGTCCTCGATCCACTCGAACTCGCCGTCGCCGACCATGGACCGCCTGCCGTCCTTGAGGATCCGGCCGGACCGGGTGTCGATCACCAGCAGCCGCACGTTCCCGAAGTCCCGCCGGTAGCTCCACCGCACACCCTTGCGGCCGTTGTACTCGTGCGTCGCCACATCGGCGAACCCGGCCAGCACGGCCGCCGCGTCGCCCTCGGCGGCGGTGACCTTGCGGTAGGTCTCGTCGGCGGCCAGCTCGGTGGGGGAGAGGTTGCCGAGATGCTGGTAGACCCAGTACGACACCAGCGCCCCGCGTTCCCGCTCGGCCCACCACGACGTCCGCTCGATGGCGTCGCGCCAGGTCTGCGAGGTGTTCCAGTCGTCCCGCACGTCGTGGTCGTCGAAGATCATCGAGATCGGCACGGTCGAGAACAGCCAGCGCACCGACGGCGACGACCACGCCTCCAGGTAGAGGTGGGTGTACTCGGTGAAGTCCGCGACCTCGGTCCCGGGCGGCTCGGTGATGTCGCGGCGGGCGGCGATCCAGGCCTGGGTGGCCTTGCTGGTCTCGTCCGCATAGACCTGGTCACCCAGGAGCACCAGCGAGTGCGGCCACTCCGACTCGTCCTGCCCGGCCATCCGGTTCGCGTAGGCGGCGAGCGCGTCGGTGCCCCAGAGCTCGTGCTCCTCCGGGTCGTCGCTCTCCGGTTTGCGGCAGGAGCCGAACAGCAGGAGGAAGTCGGAGTCGTCCTCGGGGAGGGTGCGGATGCGGCTGGGCGGGCGGTCGTCGGGCAGCGGCCAGCGCGGGGTGCCGTCGAGGCGCACCTGGTACTCGGTCACCGAGCCCGGCGCCAGGTCGGTGAGTGCGACCAGCGCGTAGTGGTGCCCGGTGACCTCGAACGTGCGGGCGGCCGCGGCGGCCTGGCCTGCGGTGTCGGTGATGGTCACCTCGCAGGCCGCGTCGGTCTCCACCCAGACGGTGGCCGACGTCCGGTCCACGTGTCGCAGGATCGGGCCGAGTACCAGGTCGGGCATGAATCCTCCTCGGTTTCGTCCGGTAGGTACCCCGATCCGCGCCCGCCTCACAGCCCACCCGACATCTCGGTGATCAGGTGGACATCGACCCGCACGACCGGTGGCCGAGCAGGCCGCAGACGGCCCCGGCGGTGGTCAGACGGCCTGTACGCCCCCGATCTCGCCGCTGCGGAAGGCATCGACGAACAACCGATGGTCCTCCCGGGTCTGCTCCGCATAACGCAACGCGAACTCCACCACCCAGTCCACGAACTCGCCTTCACGCCCGGCCAGCACCACCGATATAGCGTCCTCGACCTGGAAATCGACCAGCGCCTGCTCCGAATCGGAGTCCGAGACACAATGCGCCTTGGCCGTGGCCCGCCCCAGATACGCCACCACCGGCAACATATCCGCGGGCTCGCTCAGCTCCGACCAATCCAGATCGGACGTATACGGCGACAACTCCGCCACCACGAACCCGACCCCGTCGATCTCGGTATGCCCCAACCACGGATCGGCGTGTGCCTGGAGAGCCCGCTGCGACACGGCGGTGCGGTGCCCATGGTGATCGAAGTAACCACGGATCCGCTCGTCGGTCACGATCCGACTGGGCGCCGCCACGTTCGCCTGTTTCATCGACAGCACCACGTCGTTCTCCAGTGCCTGCGACCGCCCCTCGACCAGCACGTTGTACGCGGGTAACCCCGCCGAGCCGATGCCGAACCCGCTGCGCCCGACCACGTCCTTGATCCGGTAGCTCAGGCTGCTCACGGCCCGCTTCCCGTCCGGGATGGTGTCCAGGTACCGCTCGAACGCCGCCTCCACCCGCGCCCGTTCGTCGTCGTCGAGTCGGCGGGTGCCGGGCCGCATTCGGAACGCCCGGTCGAAGTCGCGGACCTCGGTGATCTCGTCGAGCAGGTCGACCCGGGTGGCCAGGCGGGCGCGCAGCAGGACGTGTCGCAGGGCGCCGTCGGTGTTGTCGATGTGCAGGCGGAACATCTCGTCGCCGGGGTGTTCGGCGAACGAGCGGACCTGGTCGACGTAGGCGCGGGTGTAGGCGCGGACCAGTTTGGTGATCTCCGCGTCGGGCAGTGCCTTGCGCCAGCCCAGCAGGGCCATGCTGGCCGCGAACCGGCGCACGTCCCAGGTGAACGAGCCGGGGTAGGCCTCGTCGAAGTCGTTGACGTCGAAGACCAGGGTGCCCTCGGCGTCCATGTAGGTGCCGAAGTTCTCCGCGTGCAGGTCGCCCTGGATCCACACCCGGCCGGTGCGGTCGTCGGCCCACTCGTCCGGCTCGTCGGCCATGTCGGCGTAGAACAGGCAGGCGCTGCCGCGGTAGAAGGCGAACGGCTCGGCGGCCATCTTGCGGAACTTGCCGCGGAAGGCGGCCGGGTCGGCGCTCATCAGCTCGTCGAACGCCGACTGCAGCACGGACACGATGCGGGCGCGACGGTCGTCGCTCATGCGGGGACTCCTCGGGGCCGGGGCCGGTCCCGCCAGGTTGTCCATAGTGGATTAACACCGCGTTCACACCCGGTTTCGCGCACCGGAATCGTGAACCGGACTCCGGTACGGCCCTGGCGGGCACGGATGGTCACTCGACGCAGAGGTTCCCATCACCCGGCAGGCCGATCAAGATCCGTTCTGTCCGGTCCGCGCCGACCGCCCGCGACCGCGAGCACACGCCCGGCGAGCGATCCGGCGGCCCGCTCCCCCCTCCCGGTGGCCTGGTGCCACCGAACGGGCGCTTCCGGGGCGCGACCCTGGGCTATTTCCGGGTGGCTCACTACCTTGTGGACTCGACCCCGGCGGGAAATCACGATGGCAGGTAATCCGATCGAGTAGTTCCGTCACTCTGGACGCGCGTTCCGAGCCGATTGTCCGGCAGAGTTCACGCATCGCGCGCGGGCCATGAAACGCGCTCGCTTTCACATTTCCGGCGGGGAACCGGAGTTCGATCGGTGCGCCGACCCGGGGAACCGGGCCGGGAAAGGGAAGACGGCATGAACATCTACGTCACCGGGTTGCTGTGGGTCGTCGGGGCGGCCGTGGTGACCGCCGCGGTCGCCTACCTGATCCGCCGGATCGGCGAGACCCAGGGCACGATGGACAACAACGAGGCCGCAGGCCAGGTGTTCACCATCGTCGGCGGCCTGCACGCGGTGCTGCTGGCGTTCGTGCTGATCTCCCTGTTCGACGCCACCGACGCCGCCGAGGAGGACTCCTACCGGGAGGCCGACAACCTCGTCGCCGCCCAGTGGGCCGCCGACTCGCTCGGCGAGCCGACCCGCACCGAGCTGCACGACCTCACCGCGACCTACCTCAACACCGTGATCCAGCAGGAGTGGCCCGACCTGGTGCAGGGCGACGACGACGTCTCCGGCGACGGCTGGCAGACCCTGGACCGGATGCGGCAGGCCGTCGCGAAGGCCCAGGCCACCGACGACTGGCAGAACGACGAGAAGTCCGACGCGGCCAACAAGCTCTGGGAGGTCTACCAGGCCAGGCAGGACCGGCTCAACGCGGCGGGCAACGGCATCAGCGACGTGCTGTGGTTCGCGCTGATCGCGGGCAGCGTCATGTCCGTGGCGCTGCCGCTGATGTTCGGCGGTCCGCGCCCGGTCACGCACATCGTCATCGTGTCGATTCTCGCGGGCACCCTGTCGCTGCTGCTGTTCGCCACCCACCAGCTGCAGAACCCCTACAGCGGCGGCGCCAAGATCGAGCCAGCCGCGTTCGAAAGCGCCCAGGCCAGGCTCCAGTGAGCCCCGGCAGGAAGCACCGCAGGACGGCCGCCGCGCTCGACAAGCGCGTGGTGCTCGCGGCCGCGGGCGTGGCGTGCGTGGTCGGCGCGGCCGGGGTCGTGCTGCGCGGTGCCGAGGGCGAGGCCGCCCAGCCCCGGGGCACCGACTGCGTCTTCTACCGGGTGCACAGCCCCGACTCCGGGCTGTCCGTGCTGAGCAAGGTGGACCTCGCCGACGACACCGTCACCCGGGTCGCCACCCTCGGCTACCGGGTCAACGCCATCGGCTACTCGGTGCCGCTGAACACGTTGTGGGGCCTGGCGACCCGCGACGCGCACGGGTCGTTCACCAACGGCGCGCACGTCGTCGCCATCAGCGGCAACGGCAGCGTCGTCGACTACGGCCAGGTGCACAGCAACAACGACCTGGTGTTCCCGCACGACCGGTTCATGAGCGTCACCGCGGGCACGATGGTGGGCAACACGCTGGTCATCCGCGAGGCCGCCACGCTCTACCGGATCGACCTGAACCCCAGCAGTCCGGACTACATGGCGCTCGTCGGCAGCACCCCGATGTGGCCGGGCGGCCTGGCGAGCGACGTCGACGACTTCGACGTGCGCGCGGGCGACGGCCTCGCCTACGGGGTGAGCGCGGCCGACCACGAGCACGCCAGGGTGGTGCGGATCGACCTGACCAGCGGCCAGGTGTCGCGTGTGGACGCGCCTGCGCTGCCCGGCAGCAGCTCCTACGGCATGGTGGTCATGGGCCCGGACGACGCCCTCTACGCGGGCGCCAACCGGGTCGAGGGTGCCGCCCGCCTCTACCGGGTCGGGCTGGACCCGAACGCGCACGTCGATCCGATCGCCACCTGGGCGGCGGTCTCCTCCGCGGACGCCACCTCCTGCCTGCCCGGCATCGCCCCCGCCACGACCGCGCCGCCCAGCCCGCCGCAGCAGCAACCCGTGCCACCCCCGGCGGCCCGCACGACCACGCCACCGCCGCCGCGCGTGACGTCCACTGTGATCAGTCCCACGCCGATCCCGGTCGTGCCGCCACCCCCGCCCGCCGTGCCCCCGGCCGTCCCACCGCCGGTGCCCGCGCCCCCGGTTCCGGCCGCGCGTGCCACCTTCCGCAAACCACCGCCGACGGTCGCGGCCCCGCACGTGAACAGCGCCCACCACAGCACCCAGGAGAAGCGGCGCTGGGGCGTGACCATGCTGGTGATCATCATCGGCGCGGGTGCCGCCGCGGCCGCCGGTCGCCGCCGGAGGTAGGGACAGCCCCACCATCGACTCACCGGCCAGCGCCATGGGTTCGCGCTGGTGGCGGCCATAACGTCAAACCCAGTCCAGAGCGGAACCGGTGAAGGCTGGGGTGAATGACCGTGATCGACTCTGTGCGCCTCGAACAGGTGCGCAAGACCTACGGCAAGGGCAACGGGGCCGTCGCCGCGCTCGACGGGGTGAGCATCGGCTTCCGGCAGGGCACCTTCACCGCCGTGATGGGGCCGTCCGGCTCGGGCAAGAGCACCTTCCTGCACTGCGCGGCAGGACTCGACCGGCCCACCGCCGGTTCCGTCCAGCTGGACGGCGTCGAACTGACCGGCCTGCGCGAGAAGGCCCTCACCCGGCTGCGCCGCGACAAGATCGGCTTCATCTTCCAGGCGTTCAACCTGCTGCCCGCGCTCACCGTCGCGCAGAACATCACCCTCCCGCTGCGCCTGGCCGGACGGCACGCCGACAAGGCCGCGCTCGCCGAGGTCGTCGGCCGGGTCGGGCTCGACCAGCGGCTGCGGCACCGGCCCGCCCAGCTCTCCGGCGGCCAGCAGCAGCGCGTCGCCATCGCCCGCGCGCTGGTCACCCGACCGGCGGTGATCTTCGCCGACGAGCCGACCGGCGCCCTG
The DNA here is from genome assembly GCF_000374445.1 of Actinokineospora enzanensis DSM 44649. Lineage (GTDB taxonomy): Bacteria > Actinomycetota > Actinomycetes > Mycobacteriales > Pseudonocardiaceae > Actinokineospora > Actinokineospora enzanensis. The sequence goes on from NZ_KB894420.1 coordinate 123,210, forward strand.
GACACCCGCACCGCGCGCGAGGTCCTCGGCCTGCTGCGGCAGTCGGTGAGCAACGGCGGGCAGACCATCGTCATGGTCACCCACGACCCGGTCGCCGCCTCGTTCGCCGACCGCGTCGTGTTCCTCGCCGACGGCAGGCTCGTCGACGAGCTGCACCGGCCGACCCCGGAGACGGTCGCCGAGCGGATGACCCACCTGGGCGCCTGGGCGGGGGCGGCCTGATGTTCGGCCTGGCCATGCGCACCCTGCGGTTCCGCAAGGGCGGCTTCCTGGGCACCTTCGTCGCCCTGTTCTTCGGCGCGGCACTCGTGCTGGCCTCCGCCGGGCTGATGGAGACCGGCATCCGCACCGCCGTGCCGCCGCAACGGATGACCGCCGCCGACCTGCAGGTGGTGGCGCCGCAGACGTTCGAGATGCCCCGTGAGGCGGGTTCCTCGGACGATCCCAAGATCAAGTATGAGACGGCCGAGCTGACCGAGCGGGTCCGTCTGGACCGCGACCTGGTGGTGGCCGCGCGTGGCGTGTCCGGGGTGCGCGACGCGGTGCCGTACGTGTCGTTCCCGGTGCGGGTCACGGGAAGCCCTGTCAGCACCGGACTCGGCTGGGACGCCACCCGCGTCGGCCACTACCGGCTCGATGGCGCGGAACCGCGCGCGGGCCAGGTCGTCGTGGCGCCGGGGATGGCACGGCCGGGGGACCGGGTCACCGTGGTGGCACGGGGGAGCGCGCGGGAGTTCACCGTCAGCGGGTCCGCCGACATGCCCGGCACCGAGGCCGCGCTGTTCTTCGCCGCCGCCGATGTTCCCGCGTTGTCTGGACAGTCCGGTGTGGACAGTGTCGCGGTGGTCGCCGAGCCGGGAACGGACCTGACCGGCCTGGCCGAACGACTCGGCCACCTGCGCCCGGCGGGCGAGCTGGACGTGCTCGCCGACGACGACCGAGGGCTGGCGGAACTGCCGGAGGCGCGGACCATGAGCACCGGCCTCATCGCGCTCGCGGGCGTCACCGGCGGCCTGGCCATGATGGTCGCGATGTTCGTGGTCGCCTCCACGCTCGGCCTGTCCGTGCAGCAACGCGGCCGCGAACTGGCGCTGCTGCGCGCGATCGGCACGACACCGGGCCAACTGCGGCGCATGGTGCTGTCCGAGGCGATGGTCGTCGCCGTGTTCGCCACCCTGCTCGGCTGCATCCCCGGGCGCTTTCTCGGCAAGGTCCTCTACGAGCAGCTCGCCCAGCGCGGCGTGGTGCCGCCGGAGATGGCGTTCCACCAGGGCTGGATCCCGATGGTCATCACCGTCGGCGCGGGCCTGTTGACCGCCCTGGGCGCCGCCTACCTCACCGCCCGCCGCGCCGGGCGCACCCGACCGACCGAGGCCCTGGCCGACGCCGCGCTGGAGACGCGCTGGCTGAGCGTGCCCCGGGCGATCATCGCGGCCCTGGCCTTCGGTGGCGGCCTGGCGCTGCTGATCGTCACCATCACGGTGATGGACGGCCCGATCGCGGCCAGCACGGCGGGCCCGTCGGTGATGCTGTGGGCCATCGCGGTCGCGCTCACCGCTCCGGCGCTGACCAAGGCGGTACTCGGCCTGGTCCGCTGGCCGCTGCGCGCCTTCGCGGGCATCCCCGGTGAACTCGGCCTGCTCAACGCCCGCGCCCGCACGGTCCGGCTGGCCGCCGCGGTCGTGCCGATCATGCTCGCGGTCGGCGTCACCACCGCCAACATCTACCTGCAGACCACCATGGGCCAGCAGTCCCGCGAGGCCTACGCGGCCACCCTGCGCTCGGACGCGGTGATCGCCTCGACCAGCGGCGGCCTGCCCCGCGACCTGCTCGCCCGCGCCCGGCACACCCCCGGAGTCACGGCGGCGTCCGAACTGGTCACCTCGCGCGTGTTCGTCATCGACCCCATCCCGGATTCCTCGGAGGACGACGGCTACCCGGTCCAGGGTGTCGGCGGCGACATCGCCGAGACCACCGCGCTCACCGTCACCGGCGGCTCGCTGGACCGGCTGGTCGGCGCCACCGGCGCGTTCCCGGACTCGCTTGAGCTGAAGGTCGGCGAGCGGGTCAGGGTCCGGCTCGGCGACGGCGCGGTCCAGGACGTCACGGTCGCGGCCACGTTCACCGGCGTCACCGGCTTCGAGACCGTGCTGATGCCCGCCGACCTGGTCCTGCCGCACACCACCAACGGCCTGCCCGGCCAGATCCTGCTCCGCGGCGACGTGTCCGCGGCCGCGGCCCTGGCCGCCTCGGTCCCCGGCGCGATCGTCGGCGACCGCGCCACGCTGACCGCGGCGTTCGAGGAGAAGCAGGCGGTCGGCGAGTGGGTGAACTACATCCTGGTCGGCATGATCATGGCCTACACGGTGATCTCGGTGGTGAACACGCTGGTCATGGCCACGGTCAAGCGCCGCCGCGAGTTCGGCCTGCAACGCCTCACCGGCTCCAGCCGGGGCCAGGTGCTGCGCATGATGGGCATGGAGGCGCTGGTCATCGCCCTCATCGGCGTCGTCCTGGGCACCCTGGTCTCGGCCGCCACCCTGGTGCCGTTCACCCTGACCTCGGCGGGCACGATCTGGCCGACCGGGCCGCTGTGGGTCTACCTGTCGATCATCGGCGGCATGTCGCTGCTGGTCGTCCTGGCCACCCTGCTGCCCACCTGGACCGCCACCCGCACCCGTCCGGTCGACGCCGCGTCGCTACCGGACTGACCGGACCGGGGGACCTCGCCCAAGCCACTCACACCTCGGGCGAGGTCCCCCACCCTGTGCTGTGGACGTGGATTCGTTGGCACCGTGGGGTTTTCGCGTGGCGCGGCCTGCGGGTGGACGGGTGTCGGGGTTGCGGCAGTCCTCGTCGGCGATGTCGCTCCGTCGATCGCGGCCTGCGCCCGAGTTGTCCACAGGCAAGATCGTCTTTGCCCCGGGGTCGGCGGTTTCCCCGGTATAATGGAGAAATAGGGGATCCCCTGTGGAAGGGGACCTCTGCGGGCGCGTGGGCGAGTGCCGGTAGGGGCCGGGTTCGCCGGTCGTGGGGTTCGTCGATACTGGGGTTTCGTCGATACTGGGGTGTGGCTGGGCTGCCGTGCGGTCGGGTCAGGTGCGGGCGAGGGTGATTCGGCGGCGGATCGGGGCGTAGTGCTCCTCCACCGCCTCCGCGAACCCGTCGAGGTCCCCGACCCGTGCCGCGTAGGCGATCGCGCGGTGTAGCGCCGCGGTGTGGTGGTCCTCGTTCGGCATTCCCAGGTGCGGTGCGACAGTCGCGTACACGTCCCAGAACGCGTGGGTCAGCTGGCTGACCAGTTCGTTGCCGATGGGGCGGACCAGCATGGCGTGGAAGTCCCGGTCGGCGGCGAGGACGTCGTCACCCGCGGCCATGCGTTCCACCAGCTCGTCCAGGTGGTCCAGGTGGTCGCCGTCGAGTGCGCCGACGATGCGGGCGGCGTTGCCGCGTTCGAAGAGCTCGCGGACCTCGACCAGGTCGGCGAGGACGCCGAACTCGTCGTCCGGGCTCAGCAGGCCACGGAAGGTGAGGCCTTCCACCAGGGCGGACAGGCTGAGGCTGCCGACATAGGTGCCGTGCCCGTGCCGGACCTCCACGATGTCCAGCGCGTCCAGGGTCTTGATGGCCTCGCGGACGCTGGAGCGGGAGGCGCCCAGGGCCGCGCACAGCTCGTTCTCGGTCGGCAGCGGCGCGCCCGGTCGCAGGCGGTTGTCCAGGATGTAGCGCTTGATCCGCTCGGTGACCTCCTGCCGGAGCAACGACCGCCCGGCCCGCTCGTTGGACACCCCGTCCCCTCTCCTCGTCGGCGACACCTTCTCACGGCCCGCGCCCCACGTCGTGAGTCGGCTGCGGATCGTCTCTTTGTTCAACAATCCTCCTATTGAATCATTGGATTGTTTGACAATGAGAACCTGCCAACCCCCAATCAATCCTTCAGGGGTGAGCTGGGCAAATGTAGGATGAAGCGGGGAACAAGATGTCTAGACCAACTGGCGCGATCGACCCCGATTCGGGCTGAATCGATTTTGACAGTGGGCTCGGGCGCTGGGTACGGTCGGCACCGCCCCGTCCGGTGGATCGCCAACGCAGTCGACAGCCCGGCGCCCGCAGACCGATCGACGACGAGGCCGGAGAGATGACCATGAGCGTGCCCCCCAACCCGGTGGTCGCCGAGGTGACCGCCCGGATCGTGGCCCGCAGTGCCGTGACCCGCGCCGACTACCTCGCCCGGATGGCCGCCGCCACCTCCCCCCGCCCGATGCGCGCCGGGCTCGCGTGCAGCAACCTCGCGCACGGTTTCGCGGCCTGCGCGGGCCCCGACCGGTTAGCGGTCAAGGGCACCGCGGTCCCCGGGGTGGCGATCGTGTCCGCCTACAACGACATGCTGTCCGCGCACCAGCCGCTGCAGGAGTTCCCCGCCTGGATCAAGGAGGCGGTCCGCGAGTCCGGCGGCGTCGCCCAGTTCGCGGGCGGCGTGCCCGCGATGTGCGACGGCATCACGCAGGGGCGCGCGGGGATGGAGCTTTCCCTGTTCAGCCGGGAGGTCATCGCGATGGCCACCGGTGTGGCGCTGGCGCACGACATGTTCGACGCGGCGCTGCTGCTCGGCGTGTGCGACAAGATCGTGCCGGGGCTGCTGATCGGCGCCCTCGCCTTCGGCCACCTGCCCGCGATCCTCGTTCCCGCCGGTCCCATGGCCTCCGGTCTGCCGAACTCGGAGAAGGCCCGCGTGCGCCAGGCGTTCGCGGAGGGCCGCGCCACGCGTGACGACCTGTTGGCCGCCGAGTCGGCCTCGTACCACTCGGCAGGTACCTGCACCTTCTACGGCACCGCGAACTCCAACCAGCTGGTCGTCGAGGTGATGGGCCTGCACCTGCCCGGCGCCAGCTTCATCCCGCCGGGCACCCCGCTGCGCCGCGCGCTCACCGAGGCGGCCGGGCGCCGCGCGGTCGCGATCAGCGCGCAAGGGCCGGAGTACACGCCGGTGTCACAGGTGATCGACGAGCGCGCGGTCGTCAACGGCGTCATCGCGCTGCTGGCCACCGGTGGCTCCACCAACCACACGTTGCACCTGGTGGCCATCGCCGCCGCCGCGGGCATCCAGCTGACCTGGGACGACTTCTCCGACCTGTCGGCGGTCGTGCCGCTGCTGGCCCGTATCTACCCCAACGGCCAAGCCGACATCAACCACTTCGTCGCCGCGGGTGGCGTCCAGTTCCTGATCTCCGAGCTGCTCGACGCGGGCCTGCTGCACGCCGAAGTGTCCACTGTGGCCGGTCCGGGGCTGGACCGCTACCGCCAGGAACCTGTGCTCGACAACGGCGTCCTGACCTGGCGCGACGGCCTGCGCCGCAGCGCCGACCGGGACGTGCTGCGCCCGTTCGCCGACCCGTTCGCCCCCGACGGCGGCCTGCGCATGCTGGCGGGCAACCTCGGCCGCGCGGTGATCAAGGTGTCCGCCGTCGCCGCCGAACACCGCGTCGTGCAGGCGCCCGCGCGCGTGTTCACCACGCAGGAGGCGGTGTCCGAGGCGTTCAAGGCAGGCGAGCTGGACCGGGACGTGGTGATCGTCCTGCGGCAGCAGGGCCCGCGCGCCAACGGCATGCCCGAGCTGCACGCGCTGACCCCGGCCCTGAGCGCGCTGATGAGCCGCGGCCATCGCGTCGCCCTGGTCACCGACGGCCGCATGTCCGGCGCCTCCGGCAAGATCCCGGCCGCCATCCACTGCACCCCGGAAGCCGCGGCGGGCGGCCCTATCGCCCTTCTGCACGACGGCGACCTGGTCCGGCTCGACGCCGACAGCGGCCAGGTGGACGTCCTGGTCGACGCGGACGTGCTCGCCGCGCGCGTGCCGGTCGACGCCCCAGCCGAGGACGGCGCCTGGACCGGCACCGGCCGCGAGCTGTTCACCGCCCTGCGGCGCGCCGTCGGCCCAGCCGACCATGGCGCCAGCGTGTTCGGCCCGGCCTTCGCCGCCGACCGCGAACTGGAGTACACCGCGTGACCGAGATGAATTGCCGAGCCGGGTTGGAGAACGTCGGATGAGCCTGCTGGACGTGTCACCGGTGGTGCCGGTCGTGGTGATCGAGGACGTCGAGCGGGCGGTGCCGTTGGCGGCCGCGTTGCTGCGGGGCGGGGTGGGGATCGTCGAGGTCACGCTGCGCACCCCGGCCGCGCTGGAGGCCATCCGGCGGATCGCCGCCGAGGTGCCGGACACGGTGGTCGGCGCGGGCACGGTCACCGCGCCCAAGCACGCGGCCGCCGCGCTGGAGGCCGGGGCGCAGTTCCTGGTGACACCGGGCAGCACTGACCGCGTGTTGGACGCGGCAGCCGACACTGGACTGCCACTACTACCCGGCGCGGCCACCGTCACCGAGGCGATGCGGCTGGCCGAGCTTGGGTACACGGAGCTGAAGTTCTTCCCGGCAGAGGCCGCGGGCGGTGCGGCGTTCCTGAAGTCCATCGCGGGTCCGTTGCCGGGTCTGCGGTTCTGCCCCACGGGCGGCATCTCCGTCAGGACCGCGCCCAGCTACCTGGCACTGCCCAATGTTGGCTGCGTCGGTGGTAGCTGGCTCACGCCCACGGGCGCCGACCCGGCCGAGATCGAGCGGCTCGCCAAGGAGGCCTCGGCCCTGCGGTGATTGTCTGTCGGCTCGTGCGGTGATGGTCGGCCGTCTGTCAAGCGGACCGGCGCGCCTGTGGATGGCTGACGCCCCTGTGGACAACCGCTTGGGGACCCCCGGATTCCATTCTACCGGGGAAGGACGACGGCTCGGGCTCGCGTTGATCTTGCCTGTGGATAACCTCGGGCGGGAGTAGGGCTCGGCGGCTATTGGCCGACAGGAGTCACAGTAGAGAGGCGATGGTGTCGCTGATCTCGGTGACCCAGGCCGGGTCGCCCAGGCTGCGGGACCACAGGGTCGTCTCCGTCGCCCGCGCCTGGGTCCAGCGGCGCACCCGGTCGCGGTCGACCTCGGCCGCCGCCGCGAACTCGGCGATCCGGCGGTCCATGGCGCGGCGCAGGTCCGGTTCGGCGGCGACGGCGGCCCAGTCGCCACGCAGCAGGGGGAGTAGTTCGGCGGCCGGGTCGCCGACGAGGCCGTTCGGGTCGATGACGCGGAGGCCGTCGTCGGCGCGCATGATGTTGCCGAAGTGCAGGTCACCGTGGAGCAGCGACGTGTGCGGTTCCTCGGCCAGGTCGCGGGCGTTGGCCAGGGCGGTGTCGATCACGCGTTGCGGTAAGGGCGATCCCAGGCGTGCGGCGTGGTCGGGGACGATCTCGATCCATTCGCGTGCTTTGTCTGAAAGGGACGGTAGGCCAGGCGGCGCGGGGATGGCCAGACGTCTGGCCAGGGCGCCGACGGCGGTGAACGGGTCGGGTATCGGTGTCTTCAATGGATGGAGACGTTCCAACAGCATGGCGAACCGGTCATCATCGCGTTCCAGCAACCGCGCCGCGCCGTTTCCGTTCCACGCCGCCAAAGCCGCCGGTTCCGCCGTGTAACTGAGCGGGTACCCGACCTTGAGCACCACCGGGAAGCCGTCGGCGCGCACGGCCGGAACCACCACGCCGACGAACCCGTGCATGACCTCCCCGGATGCCGTGCACGACCAGCGGTCCAACAACCCCGCGACCAGATCGGGCAACGCCGAGACCCATGCCCGACCGGCCTCGCCCTCCCGACGGATCGTCGCCTCGGCGAACGGCACCGGAATCGTCAACACCAGAACCCCCAGCGGTCACGGAACCCACGTCCGTCCACACGCTATCCGGGAGCTGGCACGACGTGTCGCATGCGGCCGCGACACGTCTCGGCTGATCTCACTACTGGCAGTACCCGGCACCGGCGGCCATGCACGCATCGCCTCGGAAAAACCTGGTGGTGCCGTCCGGATAGGTGGCGGTCACGGAGGCGGTGGCCTGAGCCGCGCCGGGGCGTGGGGCAACGGTCAGTACACATGCGGGTTCGACGTTGGAGCACGCGTACAGGAGGGTCCCCCCGCCATACGTCCAGCGGTACCTGGCCCCGGCGATCGGCCAGTCCAGGTCGAAGGTGACGTGGTAGCCGAACTGGCTCTGCCCCTGGTATGAGCATTTGCCCGGAGTGCGGGAGCCGCTCTCGATCTGGCAGAACATCGCCTGTTGTGGGTTTGCCGATGCGGGGGCGGCGGCCGAGAAGGTGAGGCCGGTCGCGGCGACGGCGGCGAAGGCACGCCGGATTGCTGTGCGCATAAGGGATCTCCAAGACTCGATGGGGAGTGGAGGAGGGCGACATCGGCCAGCGTAGGAGTCGGGCGACCGCCGCCGATGCGTCTGATCCGGTGGCCGTGACCGTTCGGTCGCGGCTCGTCACCGCCGGGCGGGCGGCGCTGCCCCGGCGTCCGGCCGAATGGACGTATTGGTTGAGACATCCGACCTCTAGCGGCCTGATATCCTTGCCCTTGACTGCGCATAGCTGCATGATGGACGCATCAAACGAGCAGTAATGAGCAGAGGCTGAAGCTGGGGAGGTCACTCGTGTCGTTCGTGCAGACGGAGATCGGCAGCCAACCCGACTGCTGGGCGCGCGCCGCCGGGCTTGGTCGGGAAGTCGTCCGCCCGGGGGCGAACGTGGCCGTCGTGGGCTGCGGGACGTCCTGGTTCGTCGCGATGGCCTACGCCGCGTTGCGGGAGGCGGCCGGGCACGGGCGCACCGACGCGTTCGCCGCGTCCGAGGCGTTGTTGACCCGCGACTACGACCACGTCGTCGCCATCACCCGGTCCGGCACCACCACCGAGGTCGTCGACCTGCTCCGGTCGGCCACCGCGCCGACCACCGTGATCACCGGGGTCGCCGACGCGCCCGCCGCCGAACTGGCGGGCAGCACGATCCTGCTCGACTTCGCCGACGAACAGTCCGTCGTGCAGACCCGGTTCGCCACGACGGCCCTCGCGTTATTACGCGCCTCCCTCGGTGAGGTTCTCGACCGCGCCGTCGCCGACGCGCGCGCCATGCTGGCCGTCGACGAGCTGCCAGTGGGGGAGCAGTTCACCTTCCTCGGTCGCGGATGGACGGTCGGGCTCGCGCACGAGGCCGCGTTGAAGCTGCGCGAGGCCGCGGGCGCGTGGGCCGAGTCCTACCCCGCGATGGAGTACCGGCACGGGCCGATCAGCATCGCCCAGCCCGGCCGCGTCACCTGGATGCTCGGGCCGACCCCGGACGGGTTGGCCGAGCAGGTCCGGCAGACCGGGGCCACGTTCGTGCAGAGCGGGCCGCTGGACCCGATGGCGCACCTGGTGCTCGCCCAGCGCGTCGCCGTCGACACCGCGCTGCGAGCCGGGCTCGACCCGGACCGGCCGCGCAACCTGACCCGCTCCGTCATCCTCGCGGACGCCTGACATGCCGCTCGTCCCCACCGCCGACATCCTCGGTGCCGCCGCGCGCGCCGGACTGGGGGTCGGCGCGTTCAACGTGGTCCAGCTCGAACACGCGCACGCCCTGGTCGCCGGGGCCGAGCGGGCGGGCACCGCGGTCGTGCTGCAGATCAGCGAGAACTGCGTGCGCTACCACGGCGCCCTCGCCCCGATCGCCGCCGCCACCCTCGCCGCCGCGCGCGACGCGGACGTGCCGGTCGCCGTGCACCTCGACCACGTCGAGACCCCGGCGCTGGTGGACGAGGGCGTCCGGCTGGGCGTCGGCTCGGTCATGTTCGACGCGTCCACGCTGCCCTACGCCGACAACGTCGCCGCCACCCGCGAGACCACCCGCCGCTGCCACGACGCGGGCGTGCTCGTGGAGGCGGAGCTAGGCGAGATCGGCGGCAAGGACGGCGTGCACGCCCCGCACGCGCGCACCGACCCCGCCGCCGCGGCCGAGTTCGTCGCCGCGACCGGGGTCGACGCGCTCGCCGTCGCGGTCGGCAGCTCACACGCCATGGCCACCCGCGACGCCGCGCTCGACCTCGACCTCATCGCCGCCATCCACGCGGCGGTGCCCGTGCCGCTGGTGCTGCACGGCTCGTCCGGCGTGCCCGACCACGACCTCACCGCCGCGGTGCGCGCGGGCATGACCAAGGTGAACATCGCGACCCGGCTCAACGCCGTGTTCACCGACCGGGTGCGCGACCTGCTCGCCGCCCACCCGTCCATCGTGGACACCAGGAAGTACCTCGGCCCGGCCCGCGACGCGGTCGCCACCGAGGTGGACCGGCTGCTGGGACTGCTGCACGCGGTCCCGGCCGACCTGATCGGGACCCCGGCATGATCCTCACCGTCACCGGCAACCCGGCGCTCGACGTCAGCTACCGCGTCGACCGCCTGCGCCCCGGCCACACCCACCGCATCCGCGCCGTGCACGAACGCGCGGGCGGCAAGGGCTTCAACGTCAGCAGCGTCCTGCACGAACGCGGCATCCCCACCCTCGCCCTCGGCCCGGTCGGCGGCATCCTCGGCGACTCCCTCCGCGCCGACCTCGTCGACTCCGGCGTCCCGCACGACCTGCTGCCGGTCGCCGCCGCCACCCGCATGACCATCGCCGTCATCGCCACCGAATGGGCGGACGGCGACGAGGTCACCATGTTCAACGAACCCGGCGGCCCGCTGTCGACCGCCGACTGGGAGCGACTCACCGACCTGGTCAGCGAACACCTGCCGGAGACGACCGTGCTGGTGTGCTCGGGCAGCCTCCCGTCCGAGGCCCCCGACGAGACCTACGCACACCTGGTCACCCTCGCCGCTGGCGTCGGCGTCCCCACTGTCGTCGACGCAGGCGGCCCCGTCCTGCGCGCGGCGGCCCGCGCGGGCGCGGCGGTACTGAAGCCGAACGCCGAGGAACTGCTGGAAGCCGTCGGCATCGAAGACCCACTCGCGGGCGCCCACGAATTACGTGACATGGGCGCGGGCGCGGTCGTCGTCTCCCTCGGCGCCGACGGCATGCTCGCGACCACCGAAGACGGTGACTGGCGAGCCACTCCGCCTCGTCGTATTTCCGGCAACCCGACCGGCGCGGGTGATGCTGCGGTGGCTGCTCTCGCCAATGGCGTCCACCTGGCTCTTACTTGGCCGGAACGCCTACGGCTTGCTGTTGCCTGGTCGGCTGCGGCGGTTGCGGCGCCGTTGGCGGGGACGATCAATCCGGAGGTACTGGCCGAAGTCCAGGACTCCATCCAGGTCTCCCCACTCTGATTCCGACTGTTCGAACTCCGCCATAGTCCGGTAACCCACGGGTAACGAACCCGGTGAGAAGCAGCACAGAACCGCTGTTCACGGCCCTGTGCCCCTACCATCCCCACCATGGGCGAGCCCGTGGGTGACGAGCCGGACTACCGGTTCACCCTCGCCAACGAGCGCACCTTCCTTGCCTGGGTCCGCACCGCCCTCGCCCTGGTCGCCGGTGGCGTCGCCGTCTGTCAGTACCTTCCCGGCCTCCCGGTCCTCCGCTACGGCATAGGCATAGGCCTCATCGTCCTCGGCACCGTCCTGGCCGCCGCGAGTCATCACCGGTGGCGGGTCACGCAGCGGGCGATCAGGCTCGGGAAGGCGCTGCCGCCCGGGGTGCAGATCCCGCTCGTGGCGTTCGGGGTCACCGTGATCGCGGTCGGGGTGCTCGTCCTGGTGCTCCTGGGCCGGTGAGCGACCGGGGGTTGCAGGCGGAGCGGACGCGGCTGGCGTGGACGCGGACGGGGTTCTCGGCGGCCGGTGTGGGGGCGCTGTTGCTGCACGGCTCGCACGGGCCGTTCGGGATGGTCTGTGGTGGGTTGATCGTCCTCTGCGCGCTCGGGTTGGTCCTGTGTGGATCGCGGCGGTACCGGGACGGTCTGGTTCGGACGATGCCGTGGTGGGTGGGCGCGCTGGTCGTCCTGCCCGGACTGATCGCGTTGATCGGCTTGCTGGGGCGGTGAAGGACCCCGGGGCCGGTGCGGCACCACCGGCCCCGGGCGCGCACTCGCTCGGATCCCGCCCCGTCGAAGGAGGGGGCCGACGGGCCTCGATGCGGGGGCCGTGGTGCTCCGGCAGTATCGGGGCCCGGCGGGGCGGTGGTCCAGTCCTACCGATCGGTAATCGGACGGTCCCGCCGAAATCTACGGAGCGTGTGCGTCACCCACAGTGGTCTCACTCGATGGTGGAACAGTCCGGTCGCACCGGGTGCGCCGAAAGCAAATGTGCGTAACGTGGCATCAATCGGGGAAATCGCAGGTCAGCGCGTGTCAGGGACAGGGCCTCCAGAGTGGGACGGGGGAACGGCGGTGGATGGTGTGGCATACCAGCGCGCACTCGGACGCGAGTTGCAGCAGCTGCGGATGCGGCGCAGGTGGACGCGGGCGCAATTGGTGCAGCGGCTGCCCAACGAGCTGTCCGCGCAGGCGCTGGCGTCCTATGAGACCGGTACGCGCTCGTGCACCGTGGTGCGGTTCGTGCAGCTGTGCACCGCGCTGGAGGCCTCGCCGCACGACCTGCTGGAGCGGGTGCACGACCAGGTCAGCCACGAGGAGTACCCGGCCTCGCTCAAGGTCGACCTGACCACGCTGGCCGAGGACGACCGGCCCGAGCTGGTCCCGGCCCAGCGCTGGGCGGCCACCGAGGTGGCCAGGCACGCGGCGGCGAGCCGCGATCTGGACCTGGCCGCGCTGGAGTCGCTCGCCGCGCTGTGCGGGCTGAACACCGTCGACCTGGTACGGATGCTGCGCGCGGGCTGACCGTCCATTCGGAATCGTGACCGGGAAGCGACCGGGCGTGACCACGGTCGATTCCCGCGACCATTGTGGACAGTGTACGGTGGCCGTCGGAAGTGGACCGCGGTGACTGATCCGGTACGGACGGCTCCGGTTCCGCGATTCTTTTGCGGCAACGCGGTGGTGATTTTCTTTCGTCGATCTTTCGGCTTTCGCGACGGTCCGGGCTCGACCGGTATCCAGTTGTGACGGTACGGTGTGCGCCGTCCGCTGTGAGGGTGATGGCAACCTCGGCGACGTATGTGCTTTTTCTCCCGTCCATCCTCGAACAAGACGATTCCGCACGGATGTCGGGGTGCATCGTTCGATGGGAGAAAACCCGATGGCCGTCGCCCGCTTCCAGATCTACAGATCCGTCGACTCGGCGGTGACCTGGCGCTTCCTCTCCGCGAACAACCGCAGCCTCGGCCAGGCGGCCAGCCTCTTCTCCGATGCCGAGACCTGCTCACGGGCACTGGTCGAACTGCGTGAACGGCTCACCGAGATGTCCGCAAGCACCGCGCGCGAGACCGCATCCCAGTTGTGGTCGTGGCGGGTCCGGTTGGCCGGGGCCGATCTTGCGGTGTCCAGCCGCCGCTACCAGCGGCGCGTGCAGGCGCAGTACGCCTGCCGTAGTTTTCTCGATCTCGTAGCAGGCTCCCGGATCGCGGACCTGCCGCGAGTGGTGCATTTCTGATGCTCGGTTCCGCCTATTCCCGTGGGCGCCGTTCGGCCTATCCCGGGAGCGAGAATCGGTCGCGTTCGTCCGTTGTTCACTACCACATCCGGGTTAGGACAACTGGGCAGGTTTTGCTGCTCCGCATACCGCCTCTGCCACTTCGGAGCAACTCCAGATGACCCAGATGACCAGCGTGCCCGACGCCCTCGCGGCGCCCGAGGGCGCACGCAGGCGCGTGTCGCCGTCCGGCGGCGTCGACCGGGTCTTCCGGGCGGGCCTGCGCGGCGCCGGGTTCACCGTGCTCGGCCTGATGGCCACGGTCGGGCTGTTCCTGTTCTTCAACGGCCTGCACGCCATCTCGGTGGCCGGGTTCGACTTCGTCAGCACGCAGACCTGGGAGCCGGACTCGCACCACTTCGGCATCGCCGCGGTGCTGGTCGGCACGCTGCTGATCGCCTCGGTGGCGCTGGTGGTGGCCTTCCCGCTGGCCCTCGGCATGGCGCTGTACATCTCCGAGTACGCGCCGCGCTGGCTGAAGCGGCCGCTCACCAGCATGATCGACCTGATGGCCGCGGTGCCCAGCGTCGTCTACGGCCTGTTCGGCTCGACGCTGCTGCAGTGGGAGGGCATCGACATCCCGCGCTGGCTGTCCATCCAGTTCCACTGGATCCCGTTCCTGGACGTGCCGGAGGCGGACCCGAACAACCCGCTGGCGCCGGAGAACGTCTACGCCACCTCCACCTTCTGGGCCGGGCTGATCGTCGGGTTCATGATCATGCCGTTCATCTGCTCGGTGATGCGCGAGTCGTTCACCCAGGCCCCGCCCGGCGAGCGCGAGGGCGCGTACGCGCTGGGCTCCACCCGCTGGGGCATGATCCGCAGCGTGGTGCTGCCGTTCGGGCGCAGCGGCATGATCGGCGGCACCATGCTCGGCCTCGGCCGCGCGCTCGGCGAGACCATCGCGGTGGCGATGATCATCTCGCCGATCTTCCTGATCCAGCCGCACATCCTGGCCAACGGGGCCAACTCGGTCTCCGCGCTGATCGCGCAGAAGTGGGGCGCGGCCAGCGAGTTCGGCCTGGAGGCGCTGATGGCCGCGGGCCTCGCGCTGTTCCTGCTCACCCTGGTCGTCAACTTCGCCGCGTCCGCGGTGATCGCCCGCAGCCGGTCCGGACAGGGGAGCGACGCCTGATGTCCACAGTGGAACAGACGCGCCCGGTGGCGGCACCGGCCACCCCGCCGCCCGACCCCGCGCCCGCGGGTCCGGAGACGCGCCGGGACACCCGCTCGATCCACCGCGTCGACGTGGTCGCCGTGCTCGGCGCGCTGGTGTCGGCGGCGGCGCTGACCGGGCTGCTGTTCGACCAGATCGCGCCGTTCTCCGGGGTGGTCGGCTTCATCGCCATCGCCTACCCGCTGTTCCTCGGGATCTACGCGCTGCTGCTGTCCCTGGAGGAGAACGGTCTGACCATCCGGGACAAGCTGGTGTCCGCGGTCGTGCACAGCTCCGCGATCCTGGCCATCGGCGCGCTGGTGGCGGTGGTCATCTACCCGGTGATCATGGCCTGGGACGTGCTCGGCCTCGGCAACTTCTACACCGAGGACATGGCCGAGGCTGGCACCCTGGACCCGCTTGAGCTCGGCGGCGTGCTGCACGCCATGGTCGGCACGTTGGAGCAGATCACCATCGCGCTGACCATCACCGTGCCGCTGGGGCTGGTCACCGCGGTGTTCCTCAACGAGACCAAGGGCGCGTTCACCCGGCTGGTGCGCACCGTGGTCGAGGCGATGACCGCGCTGCCGTCCATCGTGGCGGGCCTGTTCATCTACGCCTCGCTGATCCTGCTGGTCGGCTTCGAGCGCTCCGGCTTCGCCGCGGGCTGCGCGATCAGCATCATGATGCTGCCGATCATGATCCGGGCCGCGGACGTGGTGCTCCGCCTGGTGCCCTCGTCGCTGCGCGAGGCCTCGCTGGCCATGGGCGCCGGGCAGCTGCGCACCGCCTGGCACGTGGTGCTGCCGACCGCCCGTTCCGGCCTGACCACCAGCGTGCTGCTGGCCACCGCGCGCGGCGTCGGTGAGACCTCGCCGGTGCTGATCGCCGCCGGGTACACGCCGTACCTGAACTTCAACCCGTTCGACGGGGCGCAGGTGTCGCTGCCGCTGGCCACCTACCAGATGTGGACCTCCTCCGAGGACACCATGCAGACCCGCGCGTTCGGCGCCGCGGTCGTGCTGATCACCCTGGTGCTGGTGCTGTTCGTGCTGGCCCGCCTGCTCGGCGGCCGGGGCGCGGGCAACTTCTCCAAGGGCCAGCTGCGTCGCGGCCTGCGCGCCTCGGCCCGCGACCGCGAGCGGTTCATCGGCGCCGCCCGCGACCGCGGCGCGCCCGGCCCCGTCGCGCATAACCCCGTCGCGCATAGCCCCATCGCGCACAGTCCCATCGCCACGAACCCGGATCCGGGACCGGCATGAGCCACCGCAGCACCGACAGCACACGGCAGCAGGGGAACAGGAGTGTCATGACCTCGCGGGTACGCCCGGTGGGCAGGCTGGGCGGGTTGGCGACGGCGCTCGCCCTGCTGGCGGTGGTCGTCGGCGGGTTCGCGCCCGCCTCGGCCCAGGCCTACGTCGCGATCAGCGGTTCCGGCTCGACGTGGAGCTTCAACGCCATCGACCAGTGGCGCAAGAACGTGCAGCAGTTCGGCATGCGGGTGAACTTCTCCGGCACCGGCTCCACCGACGGCCGCAACCAGTTCAAGAACAAGCAGGTCGACTTCGCCGTCTCGGAGATCCCGTACGGCCTCACCGACGGCGGCGTGAAGGACTACCCGCCGGAGGACGGCAACTTCGCCTACATGCCGATCGTGGCCGGTGGCACGTCGCTGATGTACAACCTCAAGATCGGCGGCACCCGGGTGACGAACCTGCGGCTGTCCGGCGAGGTGGTCACCAAGATCTTCACCCGCAAGATCACCATGTGGAACGACGCGGCGATCGCGGCCGACAACCCGTCGCTCAAGCTGCCCGCCCGGCAGATCACCCCGGTGGTGCGCAGCGACGGCTCCGGCTCCACCGCGCAGTTCACCGCGTACATGGCCGCCCAGCACGGGGCGCTGTGGGACGACTTCTGCAGGCAGGCGGGCCGCGCGACGCCGTGCGGGTTCACCTCCAACTACCCATCGCTCAAGGGCGTGATCGCGCAGGACAAGTCGATCGGCGTCGCCAACTACGTCCGGCAGGACCAGAGCGAGGGCGCGATCACCTACGTCGAGTACTCCTACGCCAAGAACGCGGGCTTCCCGGTCGCCAAGCTGCTCAACGCCAAGGGCTACTACACCGGGCCGACCGCGCAGGCGGTGGCGGTGGCGCTGCTCCGGGCGAAGATCAACACGGACCTGACCCAGGACCTGACCCAGGTGTACACCGACCAGGACCCGCGCACCTACCCGATGTCCAGCTACAGCTACATGATCCTGCCCACGGCCACCTCGGATCGGTTCAACGACCAGAAGGGCCGGACCCTCTCCGACTTCGCCTACTACTTCCTGTGCGAGGGCCAGCAGTCCGCCGACCGGCTCGGGTTCTCCCCGCTGCCGATCAACCTGGTGCAGGCGGGTCTGACGCAGGTGGGCCGGATCCCGGGTTCGACGAAGAAGCCGACGGACATCTCCAAGTGCAACAACCCGACGTTCTCCACCGACGGCACCAACACGCTGGCCAAGACCGCGCCGCAGCCCGCGGAGTGCGACCGCAAGGGCGGCCCCGCCCAGTGTGACGCCAACGGGAACACCTCCACCGGCACGGGCGGCGGCGGTGGCGGTGGCGGCACGGGCAACAAGAACAACGCCACCGGCGGTGGTGGCGGCTCCGGTGGCGGCGGTGCCGGTGGCGCGAACGGCGCCGGTGAGAGTGCGGGTGCCGGAGGTACCAGTGACGGCGTGGCCGCGGGGGACGGCGCCGGTGGTGACGGCGCGGGTGCCGACGGCGGCGGTGACGGCGGTGACGGCTCGGGTGATGGTTCCGGCGGCGGTGGGTCGTCGGGCGGTTCCGCCCAGGCCGTGCCGGTCTCGGTCGACCTGCCGCCCAACGACGGCACGCTGCTGATCATCGTCGCGGCGGTGCTGATGGTCGCCGTGGTCGCCGGGCCGCCGCTGGCCGCCCGGTTCATGCGAGGAGGCCGGTGATGGGCCGTACCAGGAGGTTCGAGCACGCGGTCCGGATGGGCCTGGCGGTCCTGATGGTCGTCACCGGCGTGACGATCGCGCTGCCCAGCGCGTCGGTGGCCGAGGCGCCGTCCACGTCGGCCACCCCGTCCGCGGTGACCGTGCGCGGCACCGGGTCGTTCTCCGCGCTGTCGCTGACGGTGTCGCAGACCCGGGACCTGATCAACCAGACGGTGCACGTGTCCTGGTCCGGCGCGGCGCCGACCGACCAGCTGCGCAGCCGCAACTACCTCCAGATCATGCAGTGCTGGGGCGATGACCCGACCGGGCCGAAGCGCGAGCAGTGCCAGTACGGCAGTCCGCTGGGCAACTACGACTCGGCCGCCATGTGGTCGCGGGCGCTGCTCTACAGCGACCTGATGCGCGACCCCAACGAGAAGCAGCCGCAGCAGACCGACATCCCCGGCGGCACCACCTACGTGCCGTTCACCCCGGTCAGCGGCGCGCCGACGAAGCCGAGCGAGCGCGGCGACGGCCTGTACTTCGATGCCAACTCCACCAACGAGATCCAGCTGGCGGCCACCAGGGACGACGGCACCGGCGATGTCGACTTCGAGGTGCAGACCACCCTGGAGGCGTCCGGCCTGGACTGCGGCCGCCCCTATGTCTCCGGCGCGGACACCGGCAAGCCCCGGCACTGCTGGCTGGTGGTGGTCCCGCGCGGGGACACCGAGACCAACGGCAAGAAGCTCGGTACCGACCCCGGCTCCTACTTCCACACCTACCTCGACTCGTCCCCGCTGAGCACGACCAACTGGGCCAACCGCGTCATGGTGCGACTGGACTTCAAGCCGGTCGGCGAGCAGTGCGCGCTGGGCCGCGCGGAGCGGCCGCTCAACGTGGACGAGTTCATCGCCGACGCGGTGCAGCGCTGGCAGCCCGCCCTGTGCGCGGGCAACGGCCCGGTGTTCGGCTACGTGCAGATGGCCGACCGCGAGGCGCGCAGGCAGCTGGCCACCTCGGACCCCGGCCTGGTGTTCGTGTCCAAACCGGCCGCGCCGGAGGAGCTGCTGCCGACCCAACCGGCGGTCTACGCCCCGGTGTCGGTGTCGGCCTACACGCTCGCGTTCATCATGGAGCGGCAGCCCGCGCCCGGCAGCCCGCCGGACGTGATGGCCCGCAACGGGCAGCCGATCACCGAGCTGAACCTGACCCCGCGGCTGGTCGCCAAGCTGCTCAGCCAGTCCTATTCGGACGCCGTGCCCGGTCCGCAGGACTACCTGGCGGGCAACCCGACCCGGCTGAGCAACGACCCGGAGTTCCTCAGGTACAACCCGGAGTTCAAGGTCGACGGCTTCCTCATGCAGACCGTGGACGCGCTGGCGTCCTCGATCGACATGGACGGCACGTCCACGCTGTGGGCGTGGCTCAACGGCGACCGCGAGGCGCGCGACTTCCTCGACGGCAAGCCCGACGAGTGGGGCATGAAGGTCAACCGGTACTTCCAGGGCGTCGGGCTGCCGGTGGAGAACTTCCCCAAGGCCGACACGACCTGTGTGGACATGAAGTTCAACGGTGTCATCGCGCCGATGTGCACGATCACCCGGCACCCGCTGGCCGCCGACATGCACGAGGCGGGCCGGTCGGTCAACCGTGGCGACAGCCTCGGCCGCGAGCCCAACGGCCAGCGTGACCCGCTCGACCCGTCCAGGCCCGCCTTCCAGAAGGTCGGCCGCTCGGTGATCGGGCGGCGCGCGATGGTGGCCGTGGTGGACACCGTGACCGCCGCCCGCTACGGCCTGTACACGGCCAAGCTGCGCAACGCGGCGGGCAACTTCGTCGCGCCCACCACGGACAACATCATGGCCGGGGTGGCCGCGATGACACCGTCCAAGGTGGCCGGGGTCAAGATGGTCAACCCGGCTGCCACCGCGCCGAACGCCTACCCGATGCCGATGGTGACCTACGCGGCCACCACACCCTCGGCGCTGAGCGTGGACGCGGGCAAGGACTACGCGACGCTGCTGCGTTACGCCGCGGGCGACGGCCAGGTCCTCGGCGAGGGCGTCGGTCAGCTGCCCGCCGGTTTCGTGCCGCTGCCGCAGGACATGCGGGACGCGGCCAAGTCGACCGCCACGGTGATCGAGCGGGACGCGGGCAAGAAGGTCGCGCTCCCGGAGACCGGCGGGGACGGCTCCGGCGGCGGGTCGGACACGCCCGGTGACGCGGTGACCGGCAACGGTGACGCCGCCACCGGCGGTTCAAGCGGTGACTCGTCGACCGGCGGCACGGGGGGCGGGGACACCGCGCCCGCCGCCGCGCAGCCCCCGACCGCGGGCGCGAAACCCTCGGCCGACGCCGCCGCGGACACCAGCAAGCCCGCGGCCGCAACGCGTACCACGCCCGGCAGCCCGGTGAGCTGGTTCCTGCGCTACCTGCTGGTGGCCTTGCTGGTCGCGGGTGGACTCGCGGCGGGCGGCGGCCCGCTGCTCAGCCGCTTCGGCGCCGCGAGGCGCAAGTGACCGGGCGGCACACCGTCCACAGAGGACTCTCGACGCCGTGCGGCGTTCGCCGAACGGTCACCTACCCGAGCCGGGGCGGACAACTTCCCCGCGATACCCGAGATGTCCGGCCCGGCGGGCGGGCCGTGTCCGGTGCAGGAGAGGGGTGATGCGCCCGACCGGCCTGTGACAGGAGCCACGAACTCCCGTCACAGACCAGACGCCAGACCGGTGGGCGACCTGAGCGGCAGGCCCACCGGAACGTGCCCGGACACCAGTCCGCGCACTCCTTGCGGAGAAAAGGATACATGCAGTGCGCAAGAAGCAGCGTATGATCTTCGCGGCCGCGGCCGCCCTGACCATCGCGGGTCTGGCCTCCACCAGCGCGCAGGCGGACCCGACCGGCGCCCCGACCTACCGCGACCTGGTCGGCGTCGGCTCCGACACCACCCAGACCGTGATGAACGGCCTCGCCGACGCGATCACCGTCAACGGCGTCAAGGTGCTCGGCTCCTACGACGCGCGGGGCACCGCGCAGATCACCACCAAGGACCCGGCCACCAAGCCGAACTGCACCATCAACCGCCCGGAGAACTCCGGCGGCGGCCTCACCGCGCTGAAGAATGACGTCGCGGCCAACGCGGGCTGCGTGCAGTTCTCCCGCTCCTCGTCCAACGCGGCCGCGGCCAACCCGGACGTGAAGTACATCCCGTTCGCCGTGGACGCGCTCACCTACGCGATCCGCAGCGACAGCACCGTGCCGAAGAAGCTCACCACGGCGCAGCTGACCTCCATCTACACCTGCGCGAACACCACGTTCAAGCCGCTGGCGCCGCAGTTCGGCTCCGGCACCCGGGCGTTCTTCGTCAAGTCGGTCCTGCCCGCGGGCACCGTCGACTCCGCCACCCTGTTCGGCGCCGGTGGCACCTACCCCTGCGTCAACGACAAGGACGCGGCGGGCGAGGGCATCCAGGAGCACGTCGGCACCTACCTGACCGACCCGAAGCAGCTGCTGCCCTACTCGATCGCGGTCTACAACTCGCAGGTCTACGGCAACGCCCCGGCCGCGCAGGGCAAGGCGATCCTGGGCACCGTCGACAACATCCAGCCGACCAACCTGAACACCTCCTCGGTGTTCAAGCGCGACGTCTACAACGTCGTGCCGGTCGCCAAGCTGGGCACCGAGCCGTACAACACCATCTTCAACGGCTCTGGCTCGGCCATCTGCCAGCGCTCGGACGTCATCACCCGCTACGGCTTCGGCGTCGCGCCGAACTGCGGCCAGCCGGTTCAGTAACTCCCTTTTCTCCCGAGTTCCCCTTCACGAGAGGCTTGCTCAACCGTGCGTAACATCGTTCGTCAGCTGGTCGGGGGTGCGGTCGTCGTGGCCGCCGCCACCGCCGCCACCTTCGGCGCCGCAGGCGTCGCGCTCGCCGCGGCCCCCGCGGGCGACCTGGGCTCCCTGAACGTCAACAAGCCGACCGGCCTCGACACCGACGCGCCGACCTACACCACCACCGCGGGCTGCCCCACCACCGCGGACGGCTACAACCTGTTCATCTACGGTCCGGGCGCGTGGGCCAACGGCTTCGTCGCCACCCCGGTGACCGACGTGGGCTTCTCCACCACCGCGGGCTTCCCGGTCGTGCAGGGCAACACCTTCAAGGACATCGCGGTCGACAACTCGACCACCATCGTCCCGGGCACCTACACCGCCGTGGTCAACTGCGTCGACCAGTTCGCCGCCGAGACCAAGGGCAGCTTCACCCGCAACATCTACTTCACCACCGCCACCGCGTGGCAGCTGAACGACCCGATCGCCGCGGTCGACACGACCACCGCGCTCGCGGCCGCCCCGGCCTCCCCGGTCACCCAGGGCGCCAACGTCACCTTCACCGCCACCGTGACCCCGGCCTCGGCTGCGGGCACCGTGCAGTTCAAGGACGGCGCGAACAACCTGGGCACCCCGGTGACCGTGGTCAACGGTGTCGCCACCTACACCACCAACGCGCTGTCCGCGGGCGCGCACTCGGTGACCGCCGCGTTCACCGGCGCCACCGCGCTCGTCCACAACTCGGTCTCGGCCGCGGTGGCCTACCAGGTCAACGCCCCGGTCGCGACCCCGACCACGACCGCCCTCGCGGTCACCCCGAGCGGCACGGCCACCGCGTTCGCGCCGGTGACCCTGTCCGCCACCGTCGCCCCGGCCGCGGCCGCGGGCTCCGTGCAGTTCTACGACGGCGCCAACGCGCTGGGCAACCCGGTGGCCGTGGCCGCCGGTGCCGCGTCGCTGACCACCGCCACCCTGGCGGTCGGCCCGCACAGCTTCACCGCCCGGTTCGTCCCGGCCAACGCCGCCGCCTACGCGACCTCGGTCTCCGCGGGCGTGGCGCTGGAGGTCACCCCGTTCGCGGGCGTGACCGCGTCCGAGACCATCACCACCACCGTCAACCCCGGTGAGCTGCTGATCAGCGTCCAGAACCAGAACGTGGTGCTGCCCTCCCCGGTCATGAACCCGGACGGCTCGCTGCTGACCACCTCCGGTTCGCTCAACCCGATCACCGTCACCGACACCCGCGCGGGCAACCCGGGCTGGAACGTCTCCGGCCAGGTCTCGGACTTCAGCAACGGCGCCGCCAGCATCAACGGCGGCAACCTGGGCTGGAGCCCGAAGCTCGTGGACAAGGCCGCGGTGCAGAACATCACCGTCGGCGCCGTCGTCAACCCGGCCAACGCCATCGCCCCGGGCGCTGCCGCGCCCGCGGGCCTCGGCCTCTCGGCCGCCCGCACCCTGGCCACCGCTGCCGCCCTGGGCGGCAACGGCACCGCGCACCTGACCGCGGACCTGGCCCTGAACGTGCCCACCTCCACCGTGGCGGGCACCTACTCGGCGCTGCTGACCCTCACCGCCATCTGAGGTAACCGCACCGCCGGGAACGGCTGAAAAGCCAGTGGGGGCGGGTCGGGCCAGGCTCCCGGTCCGCCCCCACACCCTCCCCTGTCCCTCCAGTAAGGACCTGCCCATGTCGCGGATCTGGCGCCACCCGGTGCTCTTAGCCCTGACGGCCGCGCTCACCCTGGTACTGGCCCCCGCGTCGGCACACGCCGCCGCGCCCGCCACCTACGGTGTGCGGCCCGCCACCGCCACGGCGCCGGACACCCGCCCCAACTTCAGCTACAGCGCCACCCCGGGCGCGATCATCTCCGACTTCGTCGCGGTGTCGAACCTGTCCACCGACCCGCTGACGCTCAAGCTCTACGCCAACGACGCCTACAACACCCCCGACGGCGGCTTCGACCTGCTGCCCGGCAACCGGGCCGCGACGGACGTGGGCTCGTGGACCCGGCTGGAGGTCCCCGAGGTCACCGTGCCCGGCCGGGACCTGCGCATCGTGCCGTTCAAGCTCACCATCCCGGCGGGCGCCACCCCCGGCGACCATGTCGGCGGCATCGTGGTCGCCCTGGTCACCGAGGCCACCGACGCCAACGGGCAGAAGGTCGCCGTCGAGCAGCGCGTGGGCGCCCGCATCTACCTGCGCGTCTCCGGCGACCTCGCGCCCCGGCTGGCCATCGACGAGCTGACCGCCGACTACTCCGGCTCGTTCGTCGGCTCCGGCGAGACCACCATCGACTACACGGTCCGCAACATCGGCAACGTCCGGCTCGGCGGCAGGCAGCGGGTCACCGTGGAGACCCCCTGGGGCTCCGGGACCAGCGCCGACAACCTCAAGGACCTGCCGGAACTGTTGCCAGGCAACTCGATCCGCCAGCACGTGGTGATCCCGGGCGTGCTGCCTGCGGGCTGGCTGGACGGGCTTGTCCACATCGAACCGGTCGCGCCGCCCGGACCGCAGCCGCAGGCGCAGACCGTGGAGGCGAGCGTCACCGTGCTCGCCGTGCCCTGGCTGGTGCTGATCATCCTGCTGCTGGTCGTGGCGCTCACCGTCTTCCTGCTCTGGCGCAGGCGTCGGCGCAAGCGTGGTGCCGACCCGACCCCCAGCCAACCCGAAACCGAGCCGGAGGTGGCCAATGCGTCCGCTTAGGACACTCGCGGGCCTGGTCGCGGCGGGCGTGCTCACGCTCGCGCTGCCCGGCGTCGCGCACGCCGAACGACTGGGCACCCTGGTGCTCACGCCCGGCGAGAGCGTCGACCAGGTGCCCGTCCGGCTGACCACGGAGAAGGGCTGCCCGGACGGCACCACCGGCTACTTCGCCACGATGGCCGGGCACGGCCTGGACAACATCGTGGTCGTGCCCGCGGGCGACGTGCTGCTCTCACACCAGGCCGGGTTCATGGTGCCGGTCGCCGACACCTTCCGCGACTACGCCGACGACAACCACACCACGCTGCAGGGCCGCTACGAGATCGTGCTGCACTGTGTGGACGCGTTCACCGAGAAGGAGTTCGGCACGTTCACCGCGAACGTCGACTTCCCCGAACCCGCGCACTACGCCGCCGTCGGCCCGGCCAAGGGACCCGCGCGCAACACCGAGCCGATCATCCCGCCGGAGCTGGGCCGCAGCGTCGAACCCGGCGCGCCGCAGCAGCCGGACCCGGGCGCGCAGGCGCCGCAGGCCCAGTCGGTCGCGCCGTCGACCCCGGCCGATGATTCCACTATGGACACAGCGAGTCCGGTACCGGCGAGTGGGTCCGGAAGCCAGCCGTTCTATTACGTGGCGGGCGGTGTGGTGCTCGTCGTGCTCGTGGCGGCGGGGTTCACCGTCGCGCGCAGGCGGGGCGCGGCGGGGGCCGCGGTCAAGTCCGAGTCCGATCCCGAGTGACGCCCAACCCGGCCGCTCTAGACACTGGAGGAAACTGTTCATGCGTAAGCGCCAACTGATCGCGGCAGGCGCGGCGGTCGTCACCACGGCGGCGGCCACGGTGCTGCTCGCCGCTACCACCGGCCAGGCAGCCGCGCCGGAGCCCACGCTCGGCTCGCTGTCGGTCAGCAAGGCCGCCGGTCTGGACATCGAGGCCCCCTCGTACACCACCTCCGCGCCGTGCACCGACGACTCCGACGGCTACCAGGTCGACATCTACGGCCCCGGCGGATTCGCGAAGGGCTTAGTCGGTACCACCGTGTCCGACGCGGGCTTCTCCACCACGCAGGCGTTCAGCGCGCCGCAGACCTTCACCTTCAAGGACATCGCGGTCGACAACTCGACCGTGAT
Organism: Actinokineospora enzanensis DSM 44649; assembly: GCF_000374445.1. Classification (GTDB taxonomy): domain Bacteria; phylum Actinomycetota; class Actinomycetes; order Mycobacteriales; family Pseudonocardiaceae; genus Actinokineospora; species Actinokineospora enzanensis. The sequence goes on from NZ_KB894420.1 coordinate 148,421, forward strand.
CACCCCGGGCAAGTACACCGTCGTGCTCAGCTGCGTGTACCAGTTCGAGGCCTCGGTCAAGGGCACCTTCACCACCAGCCTGTTCTTCACCGACGCCACGCACTGGCAGCTGAAGGACCCGACGGCGCCCCCCACCACGACCACTACAACCACGACGACGACCGAGCCGACCACCACCACGACTCAGCCGACGACCACGACGACTCAGCCGACGACGACCACGACTCAGCCGACCACCACGGAACCGACGACCACCACGACGGAACCGACCACGACGACGACCGAGCCGACGACCACGACGACTGAGCCCACGACGACCACGACTCAGCCGACGACCACGACGACCGAGCCGACGACGAC
>NZ_KB894421.1 GCF_000374445.1 Actinokineospora enzanensis DSM 44649
CCGCGGTGGAGATCGACGCCGACAACGCCGAACAGCCAGCGCTGGTGCTGCTCGGCCGCCTCGACCTGGGCGCCGACCCGCAGGACGTCGTCCAGGACCTGCTCGGGCTCCGCGCCTAGGCGCTGTCCGGTAAGTCTGGTGCGCGGGATTCGTGATCCGCGTGGTCTCTGGGCGTGCGGGCGGGAAGCCGCACGTACCGGGTTGTACTTGGGCTTTCCGCCCGTGCGGCCAGAGGCCGCGCGGGCGCGGATAGCGCGTGCCGGACTTGCCGGACAGCGCCTAGCCGTCGGTCCAGACGTAACAGCTGTAGCCGTCGGTGCCCAGGGTGCAGTAGGCGATGGCGTCGAGAACCTGCGGCGTGCGGACCAGGAACAGGCCCAGGATCGCCACGACCACCACCGCGACCGCACCGACCCGCCACTGCCGGGCACGCGCGGCTGGCGCGTAGGCGAGCCCGAAGGTCACCGCTGCGCCCACGACCAACCCACCCAGGTGGGCCACCCAGGAGACGCTGACCTGCTGCGCGGCATCGACGGTCGTGGCCAGGGCGTCGGTATCGAGCACGGTGCCGGAGGAGAAGCTCAGCGCCACACCCACCACGACCACCGCGATCGCGTTCATCAACGCGTGGAAGTCGGCCTTGAGCCGCAGCGCGATCACGACCAGGGCACCCATCATGCCGAAGATCGCCCCGGAGGCACCCACCGACTCGGACACCACCGGGTCGAACGCGTACGCCGCCGCGCTGCTGCCCAGCAGCGACACCAGGTAGAGCACCGCGAACGGGACCCGCCCCAGCCGCCGCTCGACCCCGCTCAGGAACCAGAGCATGATCATGTTGGCGATCAGGTGCACCGGGCCGTTGTGCAGGAAACCGCCGGTCAGCACCCGCCACCACTGGCCCTCCGCGATCAGCGGCGGCACCTCGGAGAGCGCGTGGTAGATCGAGGACCGGGTGTTGTCCACGAAGTCACCCGCCTGCGCCGCAGTGACCACGAACAACAGCACGTTGACCGCGATCAGCGCCCGCGCGACGAGCGGGCGGTCGACCTCCTCGGCCCCCGCGATGCCGACCGCCCGCCACCGAGTGGCCTGGGCGCCGCGTACGCAGTCGACGCACTGGTAGCCGACCGAGGCCTCGACCAGGCAGTCCGGGCAGGCAGGCCGGTCGCAGCGGTTGCAGCGCAGGGCCGTCGGTCTGCCGGGATGACGAACGCAGGCGGGGAGACCCGCCTGCGTTCCGGGTTCGGGTGGGTGCGGTGGTACCGACACTCAGCGCTCGATGGAGACCTTGGTGATGACGATGTCGTTCACCGGCTTGTCGCCGGGGTTGGTCGCGGTCTTGCCGATGGTGTCCACGACCTCGCGCGAGGTCTGGTCGGCCACCTCGCCGAAGATGGTGTGCTTGTAGTTCAGCCAGGTGGTCGGGCCGACGGTGATGAAGAACTGCGAGCCGTTGGTGTTCGCCCCCGCGTTGGCCATGGCCAGCAGGTACGGCTTGTTGAACTGCAGCTCCGGGTGGAACTCGTCGGCGAACTGGTAGCCGGGGCCACCGCGGCCGGTGCCGGTCGGGTCGCCGCCCTGCAGCATGAACCCGTCGATCACCCGGTGGAAGATCGAGCCGTCGTAGAACGGGCCGGACTTGCCGCCCTGCGCGTTCTCGGTGGAGTAGTCCTTGGTGCCCTCGGCCAGCCCGACGAAGTTGGCGACGGTCTTGGGCGCGTGGTCGGGGAACAGGTTCAACCGGATGACGCCCTGCGAGGTGTGCAGGACCGCGGTCACCGTCTTCCCGACGAGTGATTCGTTGCTTTCAGCCACCGCCCCATCGTGCCATCTTCGGCGAGATCCGTCCGGAAGGGGCAGGATTGACAGGGACAGGAGTTGTCCAGTGTTGTCCTAGTACCGAGCAATGGACGAGGTGAAGCCATGACCCGGGCCGGAGAGACGGTGGGCAAGGCCGTCGGCACCGGCTGGCGCGCGGTGCGCCAAGGTGCGGTTCGTGCCGGACAGGCGGGCGCCGAGGCGGCCCACGTCGCCGAGCAGCGGCTGGCCGCCAAGGGAGTCGCCCCGCAGCAGGTCGTCGAAGCGCTGGCCGAGTCCGCCCAGGTGGCCAGGCAGGAGGTCGCCGAGACCACCCGCCGCACCCGCAAGCGGCTGGCCAAGACCGCCAAGCACACCCGCAAGGACCTCGCCAAGGCCGCCAAGCAGGCCCGCAGGGAAGCGCGCCGGTCGGGCACCGGCAAGCGCGCCGCCAAGGCGGCCGGTTCCGTGCGTGGGCAGGTCAAGCAGCTCAGGAAGAACGTGAAGCCGCAGGTCAAGCAGTACCGTTCGGAGCTGGAGGCGCAGATCCGGGCGGCCAAGACGGCGGCTCGGGAAGCCGCGAAGGACCCGTCCGCGAAGCGCCGCCGCTGGCCGTGGCTGCTGGCCATTCTGGGCATCGGCGCGGGCGCCGCGGTCGTGCTGCGCGGCAAGTCGGCACCCACCCCGCCGCCGTCCCAGCCGGAGCCTGCCGCGAAGCCGCCGGTGTCGGACGCGCGTAAGGAGCCGTCGGCCGAGCACAACGGCCAGGCCAAGCCGTCGCAGCCGATCAGCTCCGACAAGAACTAGTCACGATCGAAGGGGGCGGGCGCCGCGGCGCCCGCCCCCTTCGGCATGCCTGAGGGTCCATGCCCGATGGTCAGAGGGCGAGGGTGCCGATCACGGTCTCGGTGATCCGCCGGGCCTTGATCGTCTGCTCCTGGTTGGTGGTCACCACCACGGCGTTGCCGCCCTTGGCCACCGCGTAGAGGGCGCCCTTGTCGCCGGACAGCGAGCCGCCCTTCCACCCGGCCGGGGACGAGGCCGGGTTGGAGGTGGCGATGGGGGCGGCCTCGTCCACGATCGCCTTGGCCACGGCCACGTCCCCGCTGTAGAGCCGGACGGTGAGCTGGAGGCTGCCGTCCGGGCGGTAGAAGAAGCAGGTCGGGTGCGGCTTGTCGGCGGACGTGCGCACCTTGGTCACGTGCTGGCCGTTCGCGTCGGCCACCACCGAACTCTCCAGGTACGGGCACGGTCCGTCGGCGACCGGCTCCGGTGCCGGGGGCGCGACGGCGGGCATCGGGCTGGTCGCCGACCCGGCCGCGGGTGGGGACGCGGCACTGGTCGGCGGCGGGGTGGGGGCGGGTGGCGCGGCCTGCTGCGCGGTGGAGCACGCCCCCAGGGCGAGCAGCGGCACGGCGAGGATCAGGGCTCGTTTCATGGCGGGCGTCAGTCAACCAGATCACGCCAAGTGTGGTCCCCGCCACTCATTGAACCGAATCGGGGTCCCGGGGACTACTGACTGTGTGGCTTCGGCCACGGATGGATGACAACCCTGTTGTTCCGAATGAAAGAGAGCCAGACATGGACCTGTTCGACAGAACAAGGGCCCACGTACTAGCCCTGTTCCGGATCGTCATCGGTCTCCTGTTCGCGGCGCACGGCGCGGCCAGCCTGTTCAACGTCTTCGGCGGCCCCTTCGGTGGGCAGGTCCCGGCGTTCGGGCAGTGGCCGGACTGGTGGGCCTCGGCGATCGAGCTGGTCGGCGGCCTTCTCGTGGTGCTCGGCCTTGGCACCCGGGTCGCCGCGCTGATCTGCTCGGGCGCGATGGCCTACGCGTACTTCACCGTGCACCAGAAGATCGCCCTGCTGCCCATCGAGAACGGCGGTGAGTCGGCCGCGCTGTTCTGCTGGTCGTTCCTGCTGGTCGCGTTCTTCGGTCCAGGCAAGTGGGCGCTCGACGAGATGTTCGGCCGCTCCCGACACGAGTCCCCGAGCCGGGAACACGAGACCGTGAACAGCTGATCCGAACCCCGCTCCACACGGCCTGTCCAGCCGGTGGAGCATCGGTGTGGCGGGGTCAGCGGCCGCGACCCCGCCACACCGACCGGACCACTAGGCGAGCGCCGCGTCCAGGGTGATGTCGGTACCGGTCAGCGCGGCCGACACCGGGCACACCTGCTTGGCGGTCTCCGCGATCTCCGCGAACCGGTCCGCGTCGAGACCCGACACCGTCGCCCGCGCGGTCAGCGCGATCCCCAGGATGGCGAACCCCTCGCCCTTCTTGCCGAAGGTCACCACCGCGCTCGTCTCGATCTTCTCCGGCGCCGTCCCGTTCTGCCCGAGCAGCGCGGACAGCTGCATCGAGTAACAGGACGAGTGCGCCGCCGCGATCAGCTCCTCCGGGCTGGTCTGCCCGTTGGCCTCCTGCGCCCGCGACGGGAACGACACGGTGAACTCGGCGGCCCCGGACGTATCCAGGCTCACCTCGCCCTTCCCCCGCGCCACGTCCCCGGTCCACACCGTCGTCGCCTTGCGCTCAGTCATCAACCCTCCACTACGAGCAGCGGTACCTCGCTTCCGCACCCCACCTAACTCCCCTGTCCGCCAACGTTCCACGTGGAACACCGCAACGACGCGAAAACAAAGGGCGACCGGTGCCTACGAAATGCGTAGACACCGGTCGCCCGAACTCGTGGAGACGAGGGGAATCGAACCCCTAACCCCTGCCTTGCAAAGGCAGTGCTCTGCCAATTGAGCTACGTCCCCCGACGACACGGCCCCACGACCGCCGTGCCGAACACGTAGAGAAAGTCTCAGGCCTTCTTGGCGCTGTTGTTGGCGGCGGGCGCGGTCGCCTCGCGCCACAGCGCGGCCTCCGCCTTCGCCGAGCTCTTCCGCTTGACGACCAGGAGGACACCACCAGCAACAGCGGCGAGCGCGAGCAGCTTCTTCACGACCTATGCCTCCTTTAGGCAGAAAAACACCACATTTTCACCGACCGACAACCCCTCGGCCTGCCCCACCAGTCTGCCACACCCACCCCACCCCCCACCCGCCCCCCACCAAGATCAACCACTCCCACCACCACCCCCCCAACCCCGCCACCCATCCCCCACACAAACTCTCCCGCTGGTCACCCGTGATCGCGCCCAGCGCCCGCCACCGCAAGGAGCTCGCACCGTGGGGGCCTGGGGGCTCGGCCCCCCAGAAACAACAAAAGGACCCCCATGGCCCGCGCTTTTCGCGGGCATGGGGGTCCTCGGGGTCCGTGGGCCTAGGAGGACTTGAACCTCCGACCTCTTCATTATCAGTGAAGCGCTCTAACCGCCTGAGCTATAGGCCCCTGTGGGAACGCGTGAAGGTTACCGTACGCCCCCACGCGTCCCCAAACCGGTATCCCTCACTCGCGTTCGGCGAGGGTGACCTCCAGGCCGCCCGCCAGGTCCGCGGAGACGTTGTAGACGAACGCGCCGACCGTGGCCAACGCGCTGAACAGCACGATGTTGATCGCGCCGATGATGGCCGCGATGCCGAACACTCGGCCCGCGCTGATGAGCGGACCGCCGCTGCCGCCCTCGTTGCCGTTGAGCAGCTCGCTGGACAGGCCGTTGACCTTGTCCCAGACACCCATGCCATCCAGCACGGCGTAGAGAGCGCCGACCGCGACCAGCCAGACGAAGAACAGGGCGACACCGAGCACCAGGCTCAGCTTGAGCACCGACCACGGGTCGAAGCGCTTGATCTGCAAGTTCGCCCGACGCGGGCCACGACCGGGCCTGCGCAACGCGCTGGGCGGCGCACTGCTCGGCGGCGTGCCGCCCGGCCGCCCGGTGTTGTCGAGGTTGACCGCGGCGCGCGGCGGGGCCGCGCTCGCCGTGGGCGGTTCGAGCCCGAACAACCGATTCGCGGCCGCGCCCGCGACCACCGACCGGTCGACCGCGATGGTGGCGTCGTCACCCGGCTCGAACACCGGCACCGACGCCACCCGGTTGGCGGGCAGCGCCTGGGTGACGTCCGGGTCGGTCTCCTCGGTGGGGAAGCCGGGCGGGACCTGCTGGTCGCCGTCGACCTCCCCCTCCGGGGTGACCCGCTGCCACGGCGGTGGCGTCGTCTCGTTCGCCTGGACCGCGCCTGCCTCGGGGGCTTCCGGCTCCGGGCTTTGCTTCTCGGTGGAGCCGTCCTTGTCCGTCGTGGTGATGACCGACGTCCGCTCGGGTTCTGTCCCGGCGGTGTCCGGCTTCTCGGGTGGTGTCACGAGCGGTGTCCCCTACGTTTTCGCGCGTTCCGGTATTACTCAGTCTGCTCGGTCGGCTCGACCGGGCCAGTCGGCTCGATCGGCTCGGCCTGTTCGGCGGCCTCCCCCGCCTCGACCACCTCGACCGGCTCGTCACCTGCCGCCGCGGCCTCGGCGGAGTCGGTCTCGCTGGTCTCCTCCGCGCTGCGGGCGATGGCAACCAGGGTGGTCCCCTCGCCCAGGTTCATCAACCGGACACCCTTGGTCTGCCGCCCCGCCTTGCGGACCTCCTTGGCGGTGGTGCGGATGACCCCGCCCGCGGAGGTGATCGCGTAGAGCTGGTCCTCCAGCTCCACGATGACCGCTCCCACCAGCCTGCCACGTCGCGAGTCGTGCTGGATGGTGAGCACGCCCTTGCCGCCGCGACCCTGCACCGAGTAGTCCTCGATGGGGGTGCGCTTGGCGTACCCACCGTCGGTGGCGACCAAAACGAACGTGCCCTCCTTCACCACGCCCAGGGTGAGTAGCTCGTCACCGGCGTTGAACCGCATGCCGAGGACACCGGACGTGGCCCGGCCCATCGGCCGCAACGCCTCGTCACTGGCGTGGAAGCGGATGGACTGGCCGCCCGCGGACACCAGCAGCAGGTCGTCGTCGGCCGAGCACAGCACCGCGCCGACCAGCTCGTCGTCCTCACGCAGGTTGATACCGATCAGACCGCCCGCGCGGTTGCTGTCGAAATCGGCGAGCTTGGACTTCTTGACCAGACCGTCCCGAGTGGCCAGCACCAGGTACGGCGCGACCGCGTAGTCCTTGATCTGGATGACCTGCGCGATCTCCTCGTCCGGCTGGAACGCGAGCAGGTTCGCCACGTGTTGGCCGCGCGCGGCCCGGTTGGCCTCGGGCAGCTCGTAGGCCTTGGCCCGGTAGACGCGGCCCTTGTTGGTGAAGAACAGGATCCAGTCGTGCGTCGAGCACACGAAGAAGTGCGCCACGATGTCGTCCTGCTTGAGCGCCGCGCCCTGCACGCCCTTGCCGCCACGCTTCTGCGCCCGGTACAGGTCGGTCTTGGTGCGCTTCGCGTACCCGGTCCGGGTGATCGTGACCACCACGTCCTCGACCGCGATCAGGTCCTCGACGGACACCTCGCCGTCGAACGGGATGATCTTCGTGCGGCGGTCGTCGCCGTGCTTGTCGACGATCTCCAGCAGCTCCTCGCGGATGATCTCGCGCTGCCGCTGCGGGCTGGCCAGGATCGCCTCAAGCTCGGCGATGTACCGCTCGATCTCGGCCAGCTCGTCCAGGATCCGCTGCCGCTCCAGCGCGGCGAGCCTGCGCAGCTGCAGCTCCAGGATCGCGGTCGCCTGGATCTCGTCGACCTCCAGCAACGTGATCAGCCCGGTCCGCGCCTCGTCCGCCGACGGCGACCGCCGGATCAACGCGATCACCTCGTCGAGCATGTCCAACGCCTTGGCGTAACCACGCAGGATGTGCGCGCGCTCCTGGGCCTTGCGCAACCGGTACTTCGTGCGCCGGACGATGACCTCGATCTGGTGGTTGACGTAGTGCCGGACGATCTGGTCCAGCCGTAGCGTCCGCGGCACCTGGTCGACCAGCGCCAGCATGTTGACACCGAAGTTGTGCTGCAGCTGGGTGTGCTTGTACAGGTTGTTCAGCACGACCTTCGCCACCGCGTCGCGCTTGAGCCCGATCACCAGCCGCATCCCGCTGCGCGAGTTCGACTCGTCGGCGATCTCGGAGATCCCGGTGAGCTTCCCGTCGCGCACCAGCTGCGCCATGTTCTCGATCAGGTTGTCCGGGTTCACCTGGTAGGGCAGCTCGGTGACGACAAGGATGGTCCGCCCCTTGGCGTCCTCCTCAACCTCCACCACCGACCGCATCCGGATCGACCCGCGCCCGGTGCGGTACGCGTCCTCGATACCGCTGGTACCGAGAATCAGCGCCTTGGTCGGGAAGTCCGGCCCCTTGATCCGCAGCAGCAAGGCGGCCAACAGCTCGTCGTCATCGGCCTCGGGGTGGTCCAGCGCCCAGACCACACCATCGGCCACCTCCCGCAGGTTGTGCGGCGGGATGTTCGTCGCCATCCCGACGGCGATACCGCTGCCGCCGTTGACCAGGAGGTTCGGGATCCGGGCCGGGAGGACCTTCGGCTCCTCGGTCTTCCCGTCGTAGTTCGGCATAAAATCGACGGTGTCTTCACCGATATCCCGCAACATTTCCATCGCGAGCGGCGTTAGACGGGATTCCGTATTGTGACTGACGAAGCCGTCGGTGATGAACGCGTGATCGTCGGTGTCGACCCGGATGCTGTACACCGGCCGCACGCCCGCGTCCGCGATCGACGCGACCTCGGCGTAGTAGAACCGGCCGTCGACCAACGGCTCCACGACGTCGAGCACACCAGGCTCGGTGATTCGCTCGACGATCTCATCGTGGTTGGTCTCCCACCGCTCGACCCGGTCGACATTGTGCCGCCGCAGCCAGTCCCGCTCGGTCCACTGGCTCGCGCCATTCGCGCGGATGTACTCGCCGACGAACGGGACGTGGTCGCTGGACATCGAGCGGCTCTGCCTGGGCACCGCGTCGAGGATCGAGACGAGCTTCTTCTGCTTCGCCTGCAGGAAGCCGACATTGGTGGCGAACAGCCGGGCGTCCCGCCGGTTGGTGATGACGACCTTGATCTCACCGTGCTCGTAGTTGACGAGCTTGCCGACCACGCCGAACTCCAGCAGCAACTGCTGGACCTCGCGAGCGAGCCGATCACTCCGGGTCGAGTACGAGATCTGGACCGTGTTGCGCGGCAAGGCGGAACATGAGCCATCACCGGTGAACAGCGAACTCAGGAACGCACGCTTGACTGTAGGCCCCGACTGCCAGATGAACTCGGGCACCCTCTTCGCCGCACTCCGATTTCCGATCATCTCTGACAGAACCGTCGCACGTAGCTCAGTCGGGCTGGCGCTGAACTTGTACAACGTCTTGCCAGTCGAAGTCGTCTCCGTGTACTGACTGAGCCGGCTTCCGACCACGTAGGTGTAAGCGTTGACGACGTAGTCGTAGTAGTGCTTGTCAATATTCGCGAACTGGACTAGCCGTTCGGAGACGTACCCCTCAGAGACCAACGCGCCCGCAAGGATGCCAACCCCGTAATCCTTGACCGTCGGAAGATGGGCCTCGTCAGCAGGGATGCGCTGCATGACGACACGGTCGCCGGGCTGGACTTCCTCCAGCAGCTTCCACAGCAGGGTCGGCACGCCAAGCACAGACACCAGGCAGAGCACCGGGTGGTTGTGCGTGCCGGTCAGCGCGTAGCCCTCGCGCGTGGTCAGCGTCAGCGTGGGGTGCTCGCCGGAGTGGAAGAGCCGGTCGGCTCGCACCGGATTGCCGTTGCGGTCGAGGACCTTCAGGTCGATCACATGATCGGAGTTCGGTTTGGCATCGGGGACGATGTCACCGATGCGCAGACTCGTCCCGTCATGCATCCGTACACGGGTTTCTGCATCAATACAGTAACGCATCGCGGCGGCCGGATCGTTGCCTGGGCTGCCGAAGTTGCCCTGGCCGTCGACCAACGGGTAGCGCATGGACCATGGTTGGGCGAGGCGGACGAGGGTGTCGTAGATCGACGAGTCGCCGTGCGGGTGGTAGTTGCCCATGACGTCGCCGACGACGCGGGAGCACTTGACGTAGCTGCGGTCGGGACGCAGGCCGGTGTCGAACATCGAGTACAGCACGCGCCGGTGGACCGGCTTGAGGCCGTCGCGCACGTCCGGAAGGGCGCGGCTGACGATGACGCTCATGGCGTAGTCGATGTAGGAGTTCTGCATCTCCTGCTGGATGTCGACTGGCTCGATGCGATCACCAGACGGCGGCAGGGTTTCGGTCACGACCGGGCGTTCCTTTCCAACAGAGGCGTGGGGCTACACAGTCGGTGGGCGGGGGCCGACTACACGTCGAGGAAGCGGACGTCCTTGGCGTTGCGGGTGATGAAGGAGCGGCGGGCCTCGACGTCCTCGCCCATCAGGACGCTGAACAGCTCGTCGGCCTGGGCGGCGTCGTCGAGGGTGACCCGGCGCAGGGTGCGGTTGGCCGGGTCCATGGTGGTCTCCCACAGCTCCTCGGCGTTCATCTCGCCGAGGCCCTTGTAGCGCTGGATGCCGTCGTCCTTGTTGACCTTCCGGCCTGCCGCGATACCGGCCTCCATCAGGCCGTCGCGTTCGCGGTCGGAGTAGGCGTACTCGGGCTCGGTGCGCTGCCATTTGATCTTGTACAGCGGGGGCTGGGCGAGGTACACGTGGCCGTGTTCGATCAGGCCGCGCATGAACCGGAACAGCAGGGTGAGCAGCAGGGTGCGGATGTGCTGGCCGTCCACGTCGGCGTCGGCCATCAGCACGATCTTGTGGTAGCGCAGCTTGGCGACGTCGAAGTCCTCCTGGATCCCCGTGCCCAGCGCGGTGATCAGGCTCTGCACCTCGGTGTTCTTCAGTACCCGGTCGATCCGGGCCTTCTCGACGTTGATGATCTTGCCCCGGATCGGCAGGATCGCCTGGAACAGCGACTCCCGGCCCTCCTTGGCCGAGCCGCCCGCGGAGTCGCCCTCCACGATGTAGAGCTCGCACTCCTCCGGGTTGGTGGAGCGGCAGTCCTTGAGCTTGCCGGGCAGGCCCCCGATGTCCAGCGCGCCCTTGCGGCGGACCAGCTCGCGGGCCTTGCGCGCGGCCATCCTGGCCTGCGCCGAGGACACCGCCTTGGTGACGATCGTCTTCGCGTCGGCCGGGTTGCGCTCGAACCAGTCGGCCAGCCACTCGTTGCAGGTCTGCTGCACGAACGTCTTCGCCTCGGTGTTGCCCAGCTTCTGCTTGGTCTGCCCCTCGAACTGCGGCTCGGACAGCTTGATCGACACGATCGCCGCCAGGCCCTCGCGGACATCGTCGCCGCTGAGGTTCGCGTCCTTCTCCTTGAGGAGCTTCTTCTCGCGCGCATAGACATTGACCACGCGGGTCAGTGCGGCGCGGAAGCCTTCCTCGTGAGTACCGCCCTCGGGGGTGTTGATGGTGTTCGCGAAGGTGTACACCGACTCGCTATAGCCGGTGTTCCACTGCATGGCGACCTCGACCTCGATGCCGGTGCCCTTGGCCTCGAAGGCGATCACCTTCTTGTGGATGGCCTCGCGAGTGTGGTTGATGTGTTTGACGAAGTCTTCCAACCCACCCGGGTAGTGGTAGACGCGCTCCTTGACCCTGGCCGCCTGGCCGTCGGCGTCGGTGGCCGCCTCATCCTCGGAGACCCGCTCGTCGCGCAGCACGATGGTCAGGCCCTTGTTGAGGAAGGCCATCTCCTGCAGGCGCCGGGCGACTGTCTCCGCGTTGTACGTGGTGGTCTCGAAGATCTCCGGGTCGGCCCAGAAGGTGATGGAGGTGCCGAGCTCGCGGGTGGCCTCGCCGCGCTCGACGGGACCGACCGGCTGGGATGCTTGGTAGTTCTGCGTCCAGACGTACCCATCGCGCTTGATCACCGCTTTGAGGCGGGTGGACAGCGCATTGACGACGGAGATGCCTACGCCGTGCAGGCCACCGGAAACCGCGTAGCTCTCGCTGTCGAACTTGCCACCCGCGTGCAGGACGGTCATCACGACCTCCAGCGCGGAACGCTTCTCCTCCGGGTGCTCTTCCACCGGGATGCCCCGGCCGTCGTCGTCGACCCGCACCCCACCGTCGGCCAGCAGGGTGACCTCGACCTTCGTGGCGTGCCCAGCCATCGCCTCGTCGACCGAGTTGTCCACGACCTCCCAGATCAGGTGGTGCAGTCCGCGTTCACCGGTGGAACCGATGTACATGCCAGGGCGCAAGCGGACGGCTTCGAGCCCCTTGAGCACTCCGATGGAACCGGCACCGTACGAGTTCTCCTGCTGGTCAGCTGCCACGTCCCCGGTGTCTCCTCGTGCGTCGGAACGACTGCGGGCGGGTGCGCGGACCGCGGCCGTCCCGGGTTACCGGACAGCTCGCACGCACCCCCCGGTACATACTACTGGTGCGGTCGCCCAGAATCGGGTCAAGGACACCCCTGGCTTGCTCACAGAGCCAATTTTGTGAACCGCCGTGAGTCCGGACGCCAGCACCCCGATCTCGACCCGGCAGGTTCAGCCGTAGGTGTCCCGGGGTCCGCGCCCCGCGATGTGCCGTGGGCCGTACCGCCAGCTGGGCGCGGACGGGCCGAGGACCTTGAGCCTGCGCACCACGTCCCGGCCCACCCCGGCGGCGATCTTGACCAGCAGATCGCGCTGGAGCAGCCGCAGCTGGGTGGCCCAGGCGGTCGAGTCGGCCTGCACGGTCAGCTCGCCGTCCTTGAGCGCCACCGGCTTGGCATGTTCGGCGACGTCCGCGCCGACAAGTGTGGCCCACCGGTCGAAAACGCGCCCGCCGGAGAGGTGTCCGGCCCAGCCGCGGTCCGCCGCGATCCGGGAGGCCAGTCTGCCGAGCGGCTGCGGGTCGCGGTCGTCCGCCCCGGCGCCGGACCACCGGCGGCGTCGGCGGGAACCACCCGCTGTTCCACGTGGAACAGTGCGGCGACCTCGGGCGGGCTTGCTCTGGGCGACCTCCCGCGCGGCAGCGAGGGCGGCTCTGGCAAGATCTGAGCCCCGCAATGGAGCAGCAGGGTCGTCACTCTGTGTCGCCCCTGTGGACAACTCGCCGAGTTGTCCACCGGTGCCTGTGGATTGTTCCTGGCTTTCGCGCGGCGACGTTCCCCCGGATGGCCGCACGGTGACGATGTTATCCACACTATCCACAGGGTTATCCCCAGCCGTGCGGGATTCGCCCGCTCGGCCAGTCACTCCCTGTCGTCGGCGAGGTGGCGCGGGCTCAGGTCGGGGCGGCGGGTCGAACGCGCCGCCGAACAGGTCGTCAGACACGTCGCACCTCCCCGTCGGCGACCGCATATCGGGCGCCCGTCAGCTCACCCGGCACATCCTCCTCCACCGCCGCCGTCACCAGGACCTGTTCGGCCGCCACCGCCACCTCGGCGAGTCGCTGCCGCCTGCGCCGGTCCAGCTCGGCGAACACGTCGTCGAGCACCAGCACCGGCTCGCTGCCCTCCGCGCGCAGCAGCTCGTACGAGGCCAGCCGCAGCGCGAGCGCGAACGACCACGACTCGCCGTGGCTGGCGTAGCCCTTGGCCGGGGCCTCGCCGAGCACCAGGTCCAGCTCGTCGCGCTGCGGTCCGACCAGCGTCACGCCGCGTTCCAGCTCGGCCTCGCGGCGCAGTGCCAACCGGGCGAGCAGCGCGTCGGTGACGACCTCGATGTCGGCACGATCCCCGTCCGGCTTGCCGTAGCCAACCGGCAGCGTGTCGGCTATCTGCGAGCGGTAAGCCACGTGCGCCGGGCGCGACTCCGGTGCCACCCCGGCATAGGCGGCCGCGACCCTCGGCGCCAGATCGGCGACCAGGTCGAGCCGGGCCGCGAGCAGCTGGGCGCCGTGCGCGGCCAGGTGGTTGTCCCATACGTCAAGCGTCGCCACCGCGTCCGGATCGCTGCGGCGCGCGCGCCGGTTGGTGGCCGCGCTTTTTAGCAGGGCGTTGCGTTGCTTCAACACGCGTTCGTAGTCCGCTCGCACCCCGGCATAGCGGGGGGCGCGCAGTACCAACAGGTCATCGAGGAACCCACGGCGTTCGCCCGGGTCGCCGCGCACCAGGGCCAGGTCTTCCGGCGCGAACAACACTGTGCGCAGGATGCCCAGCACGTCGCGGGTGCGCGGGACCGGACCGCGGTTGATCCGCGCCCGGTTCGCCTTGCCTGGCGTGATCTCCAGTTCGACCGTCAGCTCACGCCCGTCGTTGACCACCGCGGTGCGCACGATCGCGCGCGCACACCCGTGCCGGACCAGCGGCTGGTCACCCGCGACCCGGTGCGACCCGAGCGTGGCCACGTAGCCGAGCGCCTCGACCAGGTTGGTCTTGCCCTGGCCGTTGGCACCGACCAACACCGCCGGGCCGGGTTCCAGTTCGAGGTCGGCGTGCGCCCACGAGCGGAAGTCGGCGACCTGGAGATGTCTGACGTACACCTGGTGCTAGCTCACGTCCCCGGTTCCCGAGGTCGGCCCCGCCTGGTGCACCGCGTGCCCGCCGAACTGGTTGCGCAGCGCGGCGACCGCCTTCATCGCAGGCGAGTCGTCCTGCCGGGAGGCGAACCGGGCGAACAGCGCGGCGGAGATCACCGGCGCGGGCACCGAGTGGTTGATCGCCTCCTCGACGGTCCACCGGCCCTCGCCGGAGTCCTCGACGAACCCGGTGAGCTTGGTCAGACCCGGGTCCTCCTCCAGCGCACGGACCAACAGGTCGAGCAGCCAGGAGCGGACGACGGTGCCGCGGGTCCATGCCTTGAGCACTGCGGTCTCGTCGGTGACCTCGTCGGCGGCGGCGAGCAGCTCGTAGCCCTCGGCGTATGCCTGCATCAGGCCGTACTCGATGCCGTTGTGCACCATCTTCGCGTAATGGCCCGCGCCGACCTTGCCCGCGTGCGCGAAGCCCTCGTCGCGCGGGCCCTCCGGGCGCAGCGCGTCGAAGATCGGCATGGCCCGCTCGACCAGCCCGGCGTCGCCGCCGACCATCAGGCCGTAGCCGTTCTCCTTGCCCCACACACCGCCGGACACGCCGCAGTCGAGGTAGCCGATTCCCTTGCCTGCCAACAGGTCCGCGTTGACCTTGTCGTCGGTGTAGCGGGAGTTGCCGCCGTCGATCACCAGGTCGCCCTCGGCGAGCAGGTCGCCGAGCTCGGCCACGGTCTGCCGGGTGGCCTCGCCTGCCGGGACCATGATCCACAGGGTTCGGGGCGCGGCCAGCTTCCCGACCAGGTCCGCCAGCGACGCGCTGTCGCTGACCTCCGGGTTGCGGTCGTAGCCGACCACGTCGTGGCCCGCCGCGCGCAACCGCTCGCGCATGTTGAAGCCCATCTTGCCCAGGCCGACGAGTCCGAGCTGCACGGGAGAATCCCCTCCGTCGCGGTGGTCCGGTCAGCCCGGCAGGCGGACCGGCATGAGCAGGTAGAGGTAGCCGGGGATGACGCCGTCCGGGCCGACCGGCTTGATCAGCGCGGGACGGTTGGGCGTGGTGAACGACAGCTCGGCGCGGTCACAGTGCAGCGCGGCGAGCCCGTCCTGCAGGTAGCCGGGGTTGAACGCGATGGTCACCGGGTCGCCGGTGAACTCCACCGGCAGCTCCTCCTCCGCGCTGCCCTCGTCGTCGCCGCCCGCGGACAGTCGCAGGCTGCCGTCAGCGAACTCCAGCCGCACCTGGGTGCCGCGCTCGGCCACCAGTGACACTCGCTTGATCGCCTCGACCAGCGGGGACACGCCGATGATCGCGTTGGAGGTCTGTTCGGTGGGCAGCAGCTGGCGGTAGCGCGGGAACTCCGCGTCGAGCAGGCGGCTGGTGGTGCGACGGCCGGAGCCGGACAGGCCGAGGAGGCCGTCGCCGGGCGAGAGCGCCAGCTCGACCGTGCGGCCGGAGCTGCCCAGCGCCTTGGCCGCGTCGGCCAGGGTGCGCGCGGGCACCAGCACCGCCGCGTCCTCGACGTCGCCGGACGGCTTCCACTCGAACTCACGCATGGCCAGCCGGAACCGGTCGGTGGCGACCAGGGTCAGCTTGTCCCCCGCGATCTCCACCCGGACGCCGGTCAGCATCGGCAGCGTGTCGTCCTTGCCCGCGGCGACCGCGACCTGGCCGACCGCCTGGCCGAACACCTCGCCTGCCAGCTCGCCCGCGTGCGGCGGCATGCCCGGCAGCGCCGGGTAGTCCTCGACCGGCATGGTCGGCAGGCTGAACTTGGCGCTGCCACAGGTGATCGCCACCCGGGCGCCGTCGACCGAGATCTCCACCGGCTGGGCGGGCAGCGACTTGGTGATGTCGGCCAGCAGCCTGCCGGAGACCAGGGTCCGTCCGCCGTCGGCGACCGTGGCCGGGACGCCGACCGTGGCCGACACCTCGTAGTCGAACCCGGAGACGGTCAGTCCGTCGGCGCCCTCGGTCGACCCGGCGTCCAGCAGAACCCCGCCGAGGACGGGCACGGGAGGCCGGGACGGGAGGCTGCGCGCGACCCAGGCGACGGCGTCGGCCAAGCCGTCGCGCTCGACGCGGATCTTCATGGGAGTCCTTTCCAGGCCCGACCGCCGCACCGCACCGTGTCGTGCCGGGCCGCGCCGTCGAGCTGTCCACGCTGTAGGGCCCAACCGTAGAGCGTGATGCCGACCGGCGTCATCCGGGGCGGCCCGGCCCCGGGAGGCCGTCGAGGGTGAGCTGTCCACAATTTCGGCCTTCGCCTATTTCTGTTTTTTCCCTCTTAGAGAGCTAAGAACAGCAGTAGTAATAGGTCCTGTGGATAGTGTGGATAACGCCTGTTTTCGCAGCTCATCGAGCGTGAGTGCCTGTGGAGAACCTGGGGGTGGACCGGTGGACAGCTCGGCCGCCCTGTGGATGGCCGGCCTGTGGATAACTTTCTGTCCACAGATCGGCCGAGTTGTCCACAGCTCTATCCCCAGATGTGCGCCGAGTTACCCCCAGGCTTGCGCGCGGCTGTCCCCAGGGTTGTCCACAGGCCGATTCGCCCGATCGGTGACCCAGACCACGCAATTCCCGGGCTGACCTGGGTTTTTGCGGGTGTGGACGAGCCCTCCACAGGCCCGAAAAACCTGGCGATCCGCCATCGCGGAGGGGGAATCGGTCGCGCGCGCCGCACGTCTCGGGGTCGGCGGGGGTGTGGATACCGGTGCCGGACGGGCGCGCCGGACTTTTCTGGCGGTGTGGGGGACGGTCCACCGTCGCAATAAAGAGTGCGCTCGGCCGGGTGATCGGGGTCGGCACGTACCGGCGGCGGCCCGGACGGCGGGTGCGGCGCGGATGCCCGAAGTGTGGCAGGCCGGGCGGCCGCGGGCCTGCCGCGCGGTGTCGCCAGGTCGGCTGACGGATCCGGCCGGGGCGGGCTCACCCGCCTGGCGGCGCCAGGCGGCCGGGGTGCGGCCGCGGTCGGGTCGAGTATGACGCCCTCGCCGAACGCGGCGGGCGCGGGACTTTATTGGCGGTGGGGACGCTCATCCACGGCGGCAATAAGAACGTGCGCCGTCGCCCGGCGGGCATGGGTGTACCCCCGGGCGTGGGTCGGGCGGGATCAGGCGCGGGCGCGCTGCTTGATGCGGGAGGTCAGCTCCTGCACCTGGTCGTAGACGCGCCTGCGCTCGGCCATCTCCTTGCGGATCTTCTTGTCCGCGTGCATGACCGTGGTGTGGTCGCGGCCGCCGAACATCTGGCCGATCTTCGGCAGGGACAGGTCGGTCAGCTCGCGGCAGAGGTACATGGAGATCTGCCGGGCCTGCGCAAGCGCTTTCATCTTGCCGGGGCCGCACAGGTCCTCGACCGAGACGCCGAAGTACTCCGCGGTCACGCCCATGATCGTGGACACGCTGATCTCCGGCGCGTGCGAGTCCGGGATCAGGTCGCGCAGCACGATCTCGGTCAGGCCGACGTCCACCGGCTGCCGGTTGAGCGAGGCGAACGCGGTCACCCGGATCAGCGCGCCCTCCAGCTCGCGGATGTTCGCCTCGACCCGGGCCGCGATGAACTCCAGCACCTCGGCCGGGGCGGCCAACCGGTCCTGGGCCGCCTTCTTGCGCAGGATCGCGATCCGGGTCTCCAGCTCGGGCGGCTGGATGTCGGTGATCAGGCCCCACTCGAACCGGGTGCGCAGCCGGTCCTCCAGCGTCTCCAGCCGCTTCGGCGGCCGGTCCGAGGAGACCACGATCTGCTTGTTCGCGTTGTGCAGCGTGTTGAAGGTGTGGAAGAACTCCTCCTGGGTGCCTTCCTTGCCCTCCAGGAACTGGATGTCGTCGACCAGCAGCACGTCGATGTCCCGGTAGCGGCGCTGGAACGCCACCTTCCGGTCGTCGCGCAGCGAGTTGATGAAGTCGTTGGTGAACTCCTCGGTCGACACGTACCGCACGCGCATCCCGGGGAACAGGCGTTGCGCGTAGTGACCGACCGCGTGCAGTAGGTGCGTCTTGCCCAGGCCGGACTCGCCCCAGATGAACAGCGGGTTGTAGGCGCGCGCCGGGGCCTCGGCGACCGCGACCGACGCGGCGTGCGCGAACCGGTTCGACGCGCCGATCACGAAGGTGTCGAAGGTGTACTTCTCGTTCAGCCGGGTCTTCGAGGTCTGCGGCTGGGCGGGCGCGGTGAACGGCTGGCCGCTGGTCGGCTGTTGGCCGGTGAAGGTCGGCCAGATCTCGTGCACGGTGGCGAGCGCGTCGCCCTCCTCGTCGACCTCTTCCCCGTCGTCCTCGGTCTCGCCCTGTGGCGCGCCGACGTCGAGCGGCAGCTGCCCGTCCAGGGCGGCGATGTCCGCGGCCGGGATGGTGATCGTGTCCCCGTCCAGCCCGGTGACTCCGCCGACGAGCGGAGCGGACGGCTCGGTCGGCGCGTCCTCGGCCTCAGGTGATTCGGGCAGGAGTGGGGGCAGTCCGGGAACGGGCGCGTGCACCGGCGGGAGGACGGGACCGGCGGGCTCGATCGGCGCCGCGGTCGAACCGTTGCTCCCGTTGGTACCGACCACCAGGCCGGGGACCACCGCCGAGACGGTCGGGATGGTCGGCAGGGCGGGGACCACGGGCGGCGGGGCGGGCGTGGGCGCGGCGTCGACCTTGACCGCCAGCGACACCACCCGGCCCAGTCGACGGGAGAGCGCGGCGGTGATCGGCTCGCGCAACGCGCGCTCGATCGCCTCCTTGGCGAAGTCACTGGGGGCGGACAACAACGCCGTGCCGTCCAGCAGGCCGATCGGCCGGGTCATGCGCATCCACGCGCGTTGCGACGGTGACAGCGTCCCCGCCGACAGCTCGCGCACGACCTGTTCCCAGACCACACCGAGATTCAGCTGGTGCTCCGGCTGGTACTCCGGCATGACGCCCGCTCCCCTCCCCTCGTCGACGATCGGCGTAAGGCTCGTCCCGGCGCGTGGGTGCCGTCAAACGCGCATCCACAGGGTTGTCCACAGCTGTGCACGAAGGTACGGCGAACCTAGGGGACCACCCGTCGCGGGGGGTTCACGGTACCCAGTGGCCCGGTGACGCCGACGGGCCAGGGCTCTCGTCCGTGGCCGTCGATCAGGAGCCCGCACGGTAACAACAGCGATCCCCGGCCACAAGCAACCGCCGTGCCGGGGCCCCGGTTTGGTACTCGTCCACCGGGGTGCGTACTCTCATAAGGTCTCCCGCTTGCGGCGGGTGAGTTCCGCGTGCCCACCACGGTCGCCGCGCGGACCCGTCTCCCCGCCGCGTACCGGCAGGGGGCGGCAGACCTGCGAGACCGAGTACCGGGAGAACCAGCCGTGAGCAAGCGCACCTTCCAGCCGAACAACCGTCGCCGGGCGAAGACCCACGGTTTCCGCCTGCGCATGCGCACCCGCGCGGGTCGCGCGATCATCGCCGCCCGTCGCCGCCGGGGCCGCGACAAGCTGTCGGCCTGATCCCAGCACGCCGCCGTGCTTCCCGCGGCCGCCCGGCTGACCAGCAGCGCGGACTTCCGGAAGGTGACCAGGACCGGTCGCCGAGCCGGTCGGCCCAGGCTCGTGGTGCACGCCGTGACGGAGCCGCGGCAGGCGGGCAGCACAGCCGAACCCGAAGCCGACCTGTCGGCGGCGCGGACCACCGCGACGCCGAAGGTCGGTTTCGTCGTGAGTAAGGCCGTGGGCAACGCGGTCGTCCGGCACCGCGTCGCGCGGCGCCTGCGGCACATGGTGCGCGAGCGGGTCGGAACTCTCCCGCCGGGCAGCGCGTTGGTGGTGCGAGCCCTGCCGAGCGCGGCGGTGGCGACGAGCGCCGAGCTCGGCCAGGACTTCGACGCCGCGATCCGCAGGCTGCGCCTGGTCGATGACGGGGACCGGAACAGCGGCGGCAGTGGTGGTGGGGTGTGAGCGATGCGACCGCGGAGTACCGCGTGGTTGCCGCGCGCCCTGGGCCCGTCGCCCGCGTGCTGCTCCTCCCGGTGCGGGCCTACCGGCGCTGGCTTTCTCCGCTGCTGCCCCCGGCCTGCCGGTTCCACCCCAGTTGTAGCGCGTACGCGGTCGAGGCACTGACAGTGCACGGCGCCGCCCGCGGCTCCTGGCTCGCCCTGCGCCGACTGTTGCGCTGCGGCCCCTGGCACCCCGGCGGCCTGGACCCGGTACCGCCGAGGACAACCGAGAACGTGTCCGGGAAGACCAGCCCGGCTGACCCGACAGCTGCCGAGGAGTAGTTCCGTGCTCAATTTCATCTACTACCCGGTGTCCTTCATCATGTGGTGTTGGCACTGGGTCTTCGGCCATGTGTTCGGTGAGGCCAACGCCATCGCGTGGGTGCTGAGCATCATCTTCCTGGTCTTCACCCTGCGCGCGATCCTCTTCAAGCCGATGATCAACCAGATGCGCTCCATGCGAAAGATGCAGGAGTTCGCACCTGAGATGAAGAAGATCCAGAAGAAGTACGCGAACGACCGGCAAAAACAGGCCCAGGAGATGCAGAAGCTCCAGGCCGAGCACGGCGTCAGCCCGCTGGGCGGCTGCCTGCCGATGCTGCTGCAGATCCCGGTGTTCATCGGTCTCTACCACGTGCTGCGCGAGTTCCTGCCAGGTAAGACTGAGAACTACTTCTTCGACGCGCACGGCGTTGAGTCGTATGTCGCTGCTGATCTCTTTGGTGCCCGCCTAGGTAACTGGATCCTTCAGCCCCAGGAGATGTTGGACAAGTTCCACGTCAACCGCACCTCGGTCATTCTGGTGGCCATCCCGCTGCTGCTGCTGTCCGCGGTGCTGACGCACTTCAACGCCCGGCACTCGATGGCCCGGCAGAACCCGGCGTCGGCCACCACCCAGACCAACATCATGAACAAGCTGTCCCTGTACGTCTTCCCGGTGGGCATCATCGCGGGTGGCCTGTTCTTCCCGGTGCCGCTCGGCCTGATCGTCTACTGGTTGGCCAACAACAGCTGGACCGCGTGGCAGCAGCGCTTCGTCTACAAGCGGATCGACCGCGAGGAAGAAGAGAAGAAGGTCGCGGCGGTCGAGAAGCGCGCGGCCACCGCGCCGAAGCCGGGCCAGAAGCCTGCCCAGGTGAAGAAGCGCCCGACCGTCAAGCCAGCCGACTCCACCGAGGACGCAACCGACGTCGAGTCGACTGAGCCGACCCAGACCGAGGACAGCACGCCGACCACCAAGTCGGGCGGCACCACGGCCGCGGACCCCACCAAGCCGAACTCCGGCAACGGCAAGGGCGGCACCCAGATTCCCGGTCTGATCTCAGACCGATCCCGTAGCAAGAAGTCAGGTCGGAAGAACCGCTGAGGCGTGTCGCGGCCTGGAGAGGAGTAAACCGTGCCGGAGACGGTGCAGGCGTCCGAGAAGACCACCGACGTGGAGGAGGACGTGCGAGCCGAGGAAGGTGAGCACTCCCCCTCGTCCACCGAGGAGCTACTGGTCCAGGAAGGCGATATCGCGGGCGACTACCTGGAGCGGCTGCTGGACATCCTCGACTACGACGGCGACATCGACCTCGACGTGGAGGCGAGCCGCGCCGTGGTGAGCATCGACGGGGGTGAGGATCTGGAGAAGCTGGTCGGTCCGCGTGGCACCGTGCTGGAAGCGCTACAGGAGCTGACCCGGCTGGCGGTGCAGCAGGAGACCGGCACCCGCAGCAGGCTGATGCTGGACATCGCGGGCTGGCGGGCGGACCGCCGCGAGGAGCTCCGCGATCTCGGCCGGGCGACCGCACAGAAAGTGCTGTCCAGCGGCGAGCGGATCCGGCTACAGCCGATGACCCCGTTCGAGCGGAAGGTCGTGCACGACGCGGTCGCCTCGATCAAGGGCGTGCACAGCGAGAGCGAGGGCGAGGACCCGCGCCGCCGCGTGGTGGTGTTCCCTCAGTAGTCCCCCTACGTCGATCCCCCGACATCCAGTCGCGGTCAGTCGAGCGCGGCCCGCCGATCCGGCGGGCCGCGCTTTCTTTTGCCCGCATGTTTCACGTGAAACGCGGGCGGGTTGCTGCGGAACGCGACGCGCGATCGGGGACAATCAACGAGCACGGTTTCACGTGGAACATCGGCAGGGAGTCCGGCTTGACCAAGGTTGATCGGCCACAGGCCGCGGCGACGGTGTTCGGGGAGCGGGTCGAGGTGGCCGAGCGGTTCGTCGCGCTCCTCGCCGAGCACGGGGTGGCGCGCGGGTTGATCGGTCCTCGCGAGGTCGACCGGCTGTGGGACCGGCACGTGCTCAACTCGGCCGTGCTGGCCGAGGGGGTGCCGACCGGGGCCCGGGTGGTCGACGTCGGCTCCGGCGCCGGACTGCCCGGGGTGCCGCTGGCGATCGCCCGACCCGATCTCAACGTGACGCTCGTCGAACCGATGGCCCGGCGGGTGGCGTGGCTGGACGAGGTCGTGGAGACTCTTGCCCTGACCACGGTCACGGTCGTGCGCGGCCGGGCCGAGGAACCGGCCGTCCGATCGCGGGTTCTCGGTGCGGAGGTGGTCACCGCCCGAGCGGTCGCCCCGCTGGCCAAGCTCTCCGGGTGGTGCCTGCCGCTGGTGCGCCAGGGCGGACTGCTCATCGCGCTCAAGGGCGCGAGCGCCGCCGAGGAGATCGACCGGGACCGGGAGGCGATCGCCGCATTGGGGGGCGGCGAGCCGCGACTTGAAACCTATGGCGGCGCTGTGCTGGACATGCCGACGACGGCGGTGCTCATCGAACGTGTCAGGTCCACGGCGGTCGGCCGAGAGCGGCCGCGGCGGACGAGGAAGGATCAGGGTGCACATCGAGGCTGAGATCGGAGCGAGGATGTTCCACGTGAAACCGACGGCTTTGGCCGCCGCGCCGACCGGTGTCGGGGAGGTGCGTTGACCATGACCCAGCCCTCTCCCGCCTCTGTCGCGGGGTGGACCCCGATAGCGGAGGAAGCCGCGCGGGCCACCCGGATGAAGCACCCCGACCGCATGTTCCCGCGCCCCACCCACCGCCGCGTCTTCACGGTCGCCAACCAGAAGGGCGGCGTCGGCAAGACCACCTCGGCGGTGAACCTGGCCGCCGGGCTCGCGCTGCACGGGCTGCGCGTGCTGGTGATCGACCTGGACCCGCAGGGCAACGCGAGCACCGCGCTCGGCGTCGACCACCGGTCCGGCACCCCCTCGGTCTACGAGGTGCTGCTGGGCGAGGTGACCATCGCGGACGCCGCGCAGCAGAGCGACCAGTCCGATCAGCTCTACTGCGTGCCCGCGACCATAGATCTGGCCGGTGCCGAGATCGAGCTGGTGTCGATGGCCTCGCGTGAGTCCCGGCTCAAGGAGGCGCTCTCCGAAGAGGCGCTGGACGAGCTGAACCCGGACTACGTGTTCATCGACTGCCCGCCCTCGCTGGGCCTGCTGACCGTCAACGCGATGGTCGCCGCCCAGGAGGTGCTCATCCCGATCCAGTGCGAGTACTACGCGCTGGAGGGGCTGAGCCAGCTACTGCGGAACATCGAGCTGGTGCAGAGTCACCTGAACCAGTCGCTGACCGTCTCCACGATCCTGCTCACCATGTACGACGGCCGGACCAAGCTCGCCGACCAGGTGACCACGGAGGTGCGCCACCACTTCGGCGATACCGTGCTGAACACCGTGATCCCGCGCAGCGTGAAGGTCTCCGAGGCGCCCGGGTTCGGGCAGTCGGTGCTCGCGTACGACCCCGGTTCCCGCGGCGCCATGAGCTACCTGGACGCCGCACGTGAAGTCGCCGAACGAGGAGCGGAGGCACCGCGATGAGTGGAACCGGACCGGGCGGACGGAAGGGCGGGCTGGGCCGCGGGCTCGCCGCCCTCATCCCCCAAGGGCCGCCTGCAGGCACATCTACGGGCGGGCTGAAGCTGCCCAGCCCCGCGATACGCAACGGCGAGAACGTGGAGCAGGCGCGCGCCGAGCACACCGGCAGCGTGGCAGGCGCGGTCTACCGGGAGATCCCGACCGCGTCGATCAAGGCGAACCCGAAGCAGCCGCGGCAGGTCTTCGACGAGGACGCGCTGACCGAGCTGGAGCACTCGATCCGCGAGTTCGGCCTGATGCAGCCGATCGTGGTGCGCGAGCTCGGGCCGGACAGCTACGAGCTGGTCATGGGCGAGCGGCGGCTGCGCGCCTCGCAGCGGGCCGGGCTGGACGCTATCCCGGCGATCGTGCGGCAGACCGCCGACGACGCCATGCTGCGCGATGCGTTGCTGGAGAACATCCACCGGGTGCAGCTCAACCCGTTGGAAGAGGCGGCTGCCTACCAGCAGCTGCTGGACGAGTTCGCGGTCACCCACGAGGAACTGGCGAGCCGGATCGGGCGCAGTCGGCCGGTCATCACCAACACCATCCGCCTGCTGCGACTGCCGCTGCCGGTGCAGCGCCGGGTCGCGGCCGGGGTGCTCTCCGCCGGGCACGCCCGCGCGCTGCTGGGTCTGGACGACCCGGGGGCACAGGAGGAGCTGGCGACCCGGATCGTCGCCGAGGGGCTGTCGGTGCGGGCCACCGAGGAGGCGGTCACGCTCGCCAAGGGCGCGCCCGTAGCCAAGCCGAAGGCGCCGGTGCGCAAGCCGATCCAGGCACCGGGATTGCAGGACATCGCCGAAAGGCTGTCGGATCGGTTCGACACCCGGGTCAAGGTGGAACTCGGCAAGCGTAAGGGCCGGATCGTGGTCGAGTTCGGCTCGGTTGACGACCTCGAACGGATCGTGCAGATGATGGCGGAAAAAGGGATGAATCAGGCATGAAAACCGCGCAGGGAACCACACCGGGGCGATACGTCACGGTGACAGGTTCCCTGTGGAGGGGGTTTTCTCGTGCCTAGCGGGTCTGGGACCGGGTGATCGCCCGGTCGACCAGATCGGCGTAGAGCGCGCCGAAGGACTGACCCGAAGCCTCGATCGCCATCGGCACCAACGAGGTCTCGGTCAGGCCCGGCGACAGGCTCACCTCGATGAAGTAGACATCGCCGGACGCGCTGACCACCGCATCGGTGCGCGACACGTCGCGCAGCCCGAGCAACCGGTGCGCGGACACGGCAAGGTCGGCCGCCTTGGCCGCGGTCGCGTCGTCCAGCCGGGCGGGCATGTGGAACGTGGTCAGCCCGGCGGTGTAGCGGGCGGTGTAGTCGTAGACGCCGGACTCGGTGGAGATCTCCACCGCGGGCAGCGCGCGCGGACCGTCCGGGCCGTCGAACACGGTCACCGCCACCTCGACGCCATCGATGAACTTCTCGGCCAGCACCGCGTCGCTGTACGCCAGTGAACCGACCATGGCCGTGGGCAGCTCGCTCGCCGCGCGCACGACCTGCGCGCCCAGCGCCGAGCCGCCCTGGTCCGGCTTGAGCATCATCGGCAGCCCGAGCCGGTCGACCATGGCGTCCAGTACCGGCTGCGCGCCCAGCTCGCGGAACGCGCTCTGCGACAGCACCACCCAGTCCGGGGTCAGCAGGCCCGCGCGGCGCAGCTCGGCCTTGGCGCCGGGCTTGTACCAGGCCCGGCGGCACGCCCCCGAGTCCGCGCCGACGTACGGGATGTCCAGCAGCTCCAGGATCGTCTGGATGGAGCCGTTCTCGCCCTCTCCGCCGTGCAGCGCGATCACCACCGCGTCCGGGCGGTGCTCCCGCAGCCGAGTCAGCAGGCTGGCATCGGCGTCCCACTCCTCCACCGTCACCCCGACCGACCGCAGGGCCGCGGACACCCGCCGCCCGGACCGCAGCGAGACGTCGCGCTCGTGCGACAGGCCCCCGGCGAGCACGGCAACCCAGCGGTCGGACACGGCAGACTCCTCAAGGTGATTCGGGATCCCGGAGATCCGGGCGTGGTTTCCGGGCACAGCCGACAGAGCGGCGCACCGAAAGTACACCGCGGGCAGGCATCGCTCAGGCGGTGTCGGGCGCCGGGGTCTGCGGGCCGGACAGCGAGCGGCTGACCGCCGGGCCGAAAGTGTTGAGCAGCTCCAGCTCGTCCGCCAGTACCCCGGCCAGCCTGCGCACGCCCTCGGAGATCCGCTCCGGCGGCGGGTAGCAGAACGACAGCCGCATCTGCCTGCTGCCGAACCCGTCGGCGTAGAACCCGGTACCCGGCACGTACGCCACCCGGGCGGTGACCGCGCGCGGCTGCATCGCCTTGGTGTCGACGCCCTCCGGCACGGTCAGCCACACGAAGAAGCCGCCGTCCGGGCGGGTCCACGTGCAGCCCGCGGGCATGTGCTGGGCCAGCCCGGCCAGCAGCGCGTCGCGCCGCTCCCGGTAGGTGGTCTGGAAGGACTTGATCTGGCCCTGCCAGTCGTGCGTGGCCAGGTAGCGGGAGACCACCATCTGGTTCAACGTGGGCGCGCACAGCGCGGCCGACTCGGCGGCCAGCACCAGCTTCTCGCGCACCGCGTGCGGGGCCAGCGCCCAGCCGACCCGCAGCCCGGAGGCGAAGGTCTTGGAGAACGAGCCAAGGTAGATCACGTTGTCGGCGTCCATCGAGCGCAGCGCCGGGTAGACCTGCCCGTCGAAGCCCAGCAGGCCGTACGGGTTGTCCTCGATCACCAGCACGTCGTGCCGGGCGCACAGGTCGAGGATCTCGGCCCGGCGGGACACCGCCAGCGTCACGCCCGCGGGGTTGTTGAAGTTCGGGATCGTGTAGAGGAACTTGACCCGGCGACCGGCCTGGTCGGCGGCGGTC
Organism: Actinokineospora enzanensis DSM 44649; assembly: GCF_000374445.1. GTDB lineage: Bacteria > Actinomycetota > Actinomycetes > Mycobacteriales > Pseudonocardiaceae > Actinokineospora > Actinokineospora enzanensis. Next base: position 26,770 of record NZ_KB894421.1, read on the forward strand.
AGCGCGGCCCGCAGTGCCTCCGGCACCAGGCCGTGCTCGTCCATCACCACGTGCCGGACGTCGGCCTGGTAGGAGGCGAAGGTGCCGAGCGCGCCAACGTAGGACGGGCCCTCGGCGAGCACGATGTCGCCCGGGTCGATGAAGATCCGGGTCACCAGGTCCAGGGCCATCTGCGAGCCCACCGTGACCACCAGATCGTCCGGGTGTCCGGTGATCCCCTCCAGGGCCATGACCTCGCAGATCTGCTCACGCAGCCGGGGCACGCCGTGCGCGGAGCCGTATTGCAGCGCGACCAAGCCCTCCTCGGCCACGATCGAGCGCATCTGCTCGGAGATGAAGTCCAGCGGCAGCGCGGCCAGGTTCGGCATGCCGCCCGCCAGCGACACCACCTCGGGCCTGCTGGCCACCGCGAACAGCGCCCGCACCTCGGATGCCGTCATCCCCGCTGCCCGTGCCGCGTACCGGCCCAGGTGGGGGTCGAGACTGCGGGCGCCCGATCTGTCGGGCAGGTGGTCAGCGGTGCTCATGACCAGCTCCAAGGGGTGCGACGTCATAACAGTGTAACCGGAGGAGTGACTTACCCCCGAGATTCGCCTTCGCGGTACCGGTGCAGGTCACATCGCCTTATCCTGGTGCGGTAACTCGCCGTCCTACTCCCCCTGCGGGCGCGCGACTGTACTCCGCGAGCACGGGAGGTCGGGTGTCGCGACGCGTCATCGGCGTCACGCTGGACAACCTGGAACACCTCCCCAAGCACTGCCGGGGGTGTGTCTACTGGGAGCTCGCGCCGCACCTCAAGGAGCAGGCGGAGGAGTTCGGCACCACGGAGCTGGAGAAGGAAGCCTGGGTCTCCAGCGTGCTGCTGGACTGGGGTTCCTGCGGTCGGGTCGTCTACAGCGACAAGCTCCCGGTCGGGTTCGTCCTCTACGCTCCGCCCAACGCGGTGCCGCGGTCCTCGGCGTTCCCCACCTCCCCGGTCAGCCCGGACGCGGTGGTGCTCACCGGCTTCCACGTGCTGCCGGAGTTCCGCGGTGGCGGGCTGGGCCGGATGCTGGTGCAGGCGGTGGCCAAGGACCTCACCCGGCGCGGCGTGCGCGCCATCGAGGCCTTCGGCGACGCCCAGCCGGACGAGGAGCGGTCCTGTGTGGTGCCCGCCGACTTCCTGACCAGTGTGGGATTCAAGACCGTGCGCCCGCACCCGCGGTGGCCGCGGCTGCGCCTGGAGCTGCGCACCGGCATCACCTGGAAGGAAGACGTCGAGGCAGCCCTGGAGCGCCTGCTGGGGACAGTGTCGGTAAGCACGGCCTCTCCAGTCCTGCGCTGAAGCAGCCTCCCCGGGCCTGTGCGAGGTTGCTGTTCGGCGCTGGTCAGGCAGGTCGCAAGCGTTTGCTACTCGGCTTTGGCGAGTTCGTGGGCCAGGACGTCGGCGAAGGTGAAGCTGCCGGTGGGCTGGTCGTTCTCGCCCAGCAGGTAGAGGCGCTTCACCGCGACCACGATGCCCTCGGCCACCACGTCCCGGAACGCCGGATCGGTCAGTCTGTGCCGGTCCTCGTCGTTGGTGAGGTAGCCGATCTCGATGCGCACCGCCGGGCAGCGGGTCAGCCGCAGCAGCTCCCAGGTCCGCGGGTGGGTGTGGCAGTCCCGCAGGCCGGTGCGCTTGGCCAGCTCGCGCTGGATCAGCCCGGCCATGGCCTCGCCCAGCGTCGAGGTGTTGCCGTTGCCGGTGCCGAAGTGGAACGACGCCACTCCCTGGGCGAACGGCGAGCGGTTGCCGTCCGAGTGCAGGGACAGCACCAGGTCGGCGCCCGCCTCGTTGGCGAACTGGGCGCGGGTCGCCTCGTCCGGGCACTGGTCGGGGCCGCGGGAGAGCAGCGCCTCCATGCCGGTGGCCACCATTCGGCCCTCCAGGCGGCGGGCCAGGTCCCACATCAGGTCGGACTCGTTCACCCCGTCGACCGAGATCCCGGTGTCCCCGCCGCCGTGGCCGGGGTCGATCACGATCCGCTTGCCGGTCAGTCGCGGCCCCGAGCGGCGGACCCGCTCCTGCTCGCGCAGCAGCACCGGGCGGCCGCCGCGGGCGCGCGGGGAGAGCTGGCGCAGCGCGCGGATGGTCTCCGGGCCGCAGATGCCGTCCACGGTCAGGCCGTAGTCGCGCTGGAAGTTGCGCAGCGCGGCCTCGGTCTGCGCGCCGAACACGCCGTTGGGGCGGCCCGCGTCGTAGCCGAGTTCGAGCAGCCGCTCCTGCAGGGTGACCACGTCGTCGCCGGTGATCGGGGCGGACACCAGGTAGGCCAGCGGGCGACCGCCGAGCTGGTAGGTGGCGTCGCGCAGGGCGCGGTAGGTGGCCGGGCCGACCAGGCCGTCGGTGATCAGGCCGCGCTGCTGCTGGAACGCGCGGACCGCGTGCTCCATCGCCTGGTCGAACTGGTCGAGAATCCCGTTGACCGGAGGCAACAGGCCCAACGCTGCGAGCGTGGACCGAACCTCGGCTACGGCAGGCCCCCCATCGCCGCGGCGCAGTACCCGCATGCACCCCTCGCTTTCCGCTCGTGCACCGAACCGGTGCGGAAGACCCGGTGGACCCGGGTCCGGTCGACCCGGCCGACAACCGGCATTTGGTAACCCATTGTGCCTTGCCGGTTCCCGTGTCCCCCGCAGGGATGGCGGGTGCGTCGTCCGGATACGCGAAACCGGGGCCCTGCGTCGCACAACGAGACGCGCGGACCCCGGGTTCGGGTTGCTTGGGTTAGTACAGCTTCTCCTTGGTCCGCGCCTTCATCCCGGGCTGCCGGTGTCGAAACCGGTGGCGATGGTGCCAGGTCGGGGGCCGTGCCGGGCGGGGAAGAGGGGGCGGGAGGAAATCAGCTCAGGCGCCCAGGTAGTCGCTGAGGTCGGCGAGGAGGGCCATCTTGGGCTTGGCGCCGACGATGGTCTTCACCGGCTGGCCGCCCTGGAACACGATCAGGGTGGGGATGGACAGCACCTGGTAGTCGCGCGCGGTGCCCGGGTTCTGGTCGATGTCCAGCTTGGCCACGGTGATCTTGTCGGCGTGCTCGCCCGCGATCTCCTCCAGCACCGGGGCGACCATCCGGCAGGGGCCGCACCAGGTGGCCCAGAAGTCCACGATGACGGGCTTCTCGCTCTGCAGGACGTCGGAGACGAACGTCTTGTCCGTGACGGTGACGGTGTTACCGGCCATGCGTGCTTGGCTCCCTCGGTGATCTGGGCTGGGGTGGACGGGTAGGGATGAGGGTGGTCAGTCGGCGGTGCCGTAGCCGCCGCCGACGAGCTCCGGAGCCGACGCGGCCTCGGCCTCGCCGTGCTCGGCCAGCCAGCGCTCGGCGTCGATGGCCGCGGCGCAGCCCGAGCCCGCCGCGGTGATGGCCTGGCGGTAGGTGTGGTCGACCAGGTCGCCCGCGGCGAACACGCCGTCCAGGTTGGTGTACGAGGAGCGGCCCTTGGTGATCACGTAGCCCTCGTCGTCCACCTCGACCTGGCCCTTGACCAGCGCGCTGCGCGGGTCGTGGCCGATGGCGACGAAGAAGCCGGTGACGTCGAGGTCCTCGGTGTCGCCGGTGACCGTGTCGCGCAGCCGCAGACCGGACACCTTGCCCTCGCCGAGCACCTTGGTGACCGCGGTGTTGAGCTGCCAGCGGATCTTCTCGTTGGCCCGCGCGCGCTCCAGCATGATCTTCGAAGCGCGGAACTCCTCGCGCCGGTGGATGATCGTCACCGAGCGGGCGAAACGGGTGAGGAAGGTGGCCTCCTCCATCGCCGAGTCGCCGCCGCCGAGCACCGCGATGTCCTGGTCGCGGAAGAAGAAGCCGTCGCAGGTGGCGCAGGCCGACACGCCGCGGCCGAGCAGCTCCTGCTCACCGGGCACGTTCAGGTAGCGCGCCGCCGCGCCCATGGCCAGCACCACGGCCTTCGCCGCGTAGCGCACGCCGTTGGCGACCACGTACTTGATCTCGCCGGTCAGCTCGACCGAGTCGACGTCTTCCGGGCGCAGGTCGGCACCGAACCGCTTGGCCTGCTCGCGCATCTGCTCCATCAGGTCCGGGCCCATGATCCCGTCGCGGAAGCCGGGGAAGTTCTCCACCTCGGTGGTGGTCATCAGCGCGCCGCCGAACTGGGAGCCCTCGAACACCAGCGGTTCCAGCTGGGCGCGCGCGGCGTACACCGCCGCGGTGTAGCCGGCGGGTCCGGAACCGACGACGATCAGGTTTCGGATCTGGTCCGCTTCCGCAGGCATCTGCCCTCCATCGACCTTCGCCGGACGGTCCTGCCCGGTCACATGAGTGTCAACGCGATCGTAGGCGGCCGTTGTTCCGCGACCGCCGGGTGACCGGGAGCACCCGGGGTGACCAGCGCCGTCACCCGACCGAGGAAGGTCGGTCGGGTGGGCTCAGCCGATGGACTCGTTGGCCAGCGCGGTGCAGTCCGCCTCGACCACCAGCACCCGGAACCGGCCGGGGTCGCCGGGCACCATCAGCACCAGGACGCCGGGCTTGCCGTCCAGGGTCACCGGGTGCACGCCAGCGGGCTTGGTCTTGGCCGGGTCGAGGTGGTTGGCGGCCAGGCACCTGGTCACACCCGCCTCGTCCTTGAGCGGGCCGTAGTCCCACTTGCTGGTGACTCGGCCGATCACGCTGAGGAAGTCCTCGCGTCTGACCGCGATCGGACCCTCGCCCTGGCCGCCGGGGCCGGTGGTGGCGGACGGCAGGTTCGGCGGGGCCTCGGCCTGACCGCCGGTGGTGTTCTGGTTGCCGGGCAGCACGATGTAGCCAACCGCGACCGCGGCGGCCGCCGCGGCCAGCACGCCGATCCCCCACTGCTGGAGGCGGTTGCGCTTGCGCCGCGCGGCGGCCAGGTCGACGACCTCGCCCTGCTGCGGCGGTTGCGGTGGTGTCTGTAGAGGTTGTGGGCGTTGTGGTGCCCGTGGCGCGGGGGCCACCGGATGGGGTGGCGTGTTCCGCTCCTGGATCGCGACCGGACCGCCGAACGCCCGTCGGGCCTCTGCTTCCAGCGCCGAGTCCAGTCGGGCAGCGAACTGGGCGGGCATCGGCGCGACCGGGGCCTGGCCGAGCTCGCCCAGCCCCACCTTCACCGAGTCCAACGCGTCGATGACCGCCTTGGCGGCCGGGTCGGCGTTGACCCTTGGCCACAGCCGGGCGCTACGCTCCGAGTCGAGCACACCCGCGTGCAGGCTGGCCAACAAATCGACAGACCATGGCGGCCCGTCGGGGCCGGTACCCCGAAAGTCGTCCGTCATCGTCCCTCCCAGTGGCGCCTGCGCGGCGTATCCCGACCGTCTGCGACAGCGCCACCTGGGACGTTCGCATCTGCATCGAGGTTCCGCAGATGTCCGAGAACTTTGGCCAACTTCGCGCGACCGCGCGCACACCGGCTCTTCACCGTGCCCTCGGCGATGCCGAGCAGCTGGGCCGTCTCGGCGACCGAGTACCCCTCCACGTCGACTAAGACGATCGGCACCCGTTGCTCCTCGGACAGCTCCGCCAACGCCCGCTGCACCACCAGCCGGGTCTCCCGGTCGGCCATCGCGTCCCGCGGGGTGACCGGCTCACCCGGGCCCGCCTCGGGCAGCGGCACGGTCGGCCGGGCCTGCCTGCGCCGGATGCGGTCCAGGCAGGCGTTCACCACGATCCGGTGCAGCCAGGTGGTGACCTGCGACTCCGCTCGGAACGACGCGGCGGCGCGGAATGCCGAGATGAACGCCTCCTGCAGCGCGTCGGCCGCCTCCTCGGGATCGCGCAGCGTGCGCAGCGCCACCGCCCACATGCGGTCGCGGTGCCTGCGCACGAGTTCGGCGAAGGCACGCGGGTCACCCGCGGCGTGCGCCGCGATGAGGTCGGCGTCCGAGCTGGCAGCGGCGGTCACCCGGACAGCGTATAGGGCGGTCGTGGGATGACTGAACCCGCTCCGACCAGCGGATACTCACTTCGCTCGAACGAAGCCGATCTCGGTGAGCTCGGAGCTGTTGCCGTCGCCCAGCTTGGTGATCCAGACCAGTACGTGCTGGGTCGGCTCGGCGTTGTCGAGCTGCAGCTTCGTCTGCCCGGCCTTCAGTTCGGCCCGGCCGATGACCTTGGTCTCGTCCAGGCCAGGCTTGTCCGACGGCGCGGTGCGCACCTCGATCACCGTGCCGGAGCTGGGCGAGTCGACGACCACCTCGGCGAACGGCACCGGCTCGGCGAACGAGGCCATGATCCCCACGCCGGGCTTGAGCGCCGGGAACGGCTGCTGGTACTTGTCGGTCTTCCAGGAGGTCTTCTGGTCGCCGTCGACCGCGCGGTTGGCCCGCCGCGGGTTGTCCGGGGTGCCCTTGACGTTGAACACCGCCACGTCCGCTGGCTGGATCGGCTCGCCCGGCTGACGCGGTGCCGGGGCGTTCTCGGCATTGCCCGGGGCGGTGGCCACCACGGTCGGGCCGCCGGAGGTGGGCTCGTCGCCGCCGAAGAAGCTGATCAGCTGCATGCCCAGCCAGGCAAGCACGCCGACGGTGGCCACGGCCAGCACGGTGACGCCGATGGCCAGCTTGCGCCGCTTGGACCGGTCGTTGCTGGGGCGGCGGGTGGTCCAGACGGTGCCGTCGTCGTCCTCGTACTCCTCGGGGTGCTCCGGGCCGACCTCGTCGACCCGGCCGATGAGCTGGGTGGAGTCCTCGTTGAGCTTGGCCCGCTCCAGCACCCGCAGTAGGCCCGCGCTGGTGCGAATGCCGCCGGTGGCGTCGTCGTGCAGGCTGCGCACCGCGGCCGAGGACAGCTCGTACGGGATGTAGGCGAACAGCGCGCGGGGCGGCACGACCTGACCGTCCTGGCCGATCGGCGCGGACGGCAGCGCGGGCGCGCCGGGCAGCGGCCATCGGCCGGTGAGCAGCAGGTAGAGGATCGCGCCCAGACCGCGCACGTCGTTCTGCAGGGTGGCGTCGGGCAACGGGCCGGGGAAGGACAGCCGCAGCACGCCGTCCGGGGTGACCCGGATCCGCTGCGGGTGGTCGATGCCCAGCACCATGCCGGAGTGGTGGGCCAGCTCGACCGCGGCGGCCAGCGGCTCCAGCAGCCTGGCTGCGGTGGCGGGCGGCAGTGGGTGCTCGGCGATGAGGTCGACCAGGTCGGTGCCCTGCGACCAGTCGGCGACCACGATGCCCAGCAGGCCCTCGCCGTGGCCGACCCCGTTGCCGGGACCGAGCACGTCGAGCACCCTGGCCAGGCCGGGGTGGGTGACCCGGGCGGCGTGCATGGTGCGCTCAAGCACCCGGCGGGCGCGAGCCGCGGCCGGACCGTCGGCCGGGTCGCCGACCAGCAGGGTGAGCGCGACATCGCGGCGGAGCTGGTTGTCCTGGGCACGCCAGAGGTGCGCGTCCAGCCGCTCATCGCGGCCGAACTCGGCCAGCAGCCGGTAGCGGCCCTCGGCGACCGCGCGGCCGGGCACGAGGAAGCTCGTCCTGGCGCGCCCGCCAGCCGCTCCCTCACCCGCGGGGTACTCGGTCCGCCTCGTCGTCACCGATCTCTCCACCTGCCCGATCCAGGGTCGAGCCTACGGGAACTCGGCGGATGACCGGTGACGGAGCGGCTCAGCGCCTGCGCACCAGTCGGGTGATTCGGCGCGTCGCGGGCTGCAGCTCGGGCACCTTCAGCAGCACCAGCACACCGAAGGCGACACTGCCCGCGACCAGGCCCTGCACCGTGAGTGTGACCCACGCCGCGAACCGCGAGTCGAGCTCGGGCAGCGCGAAGCGGGTCACCGCCCAGGCGGCGGCGATGCCCACCCCGCCCGCGAGCACCGTGGTGGCGATCACTCGGATGATCTTCTTGCTGTGCAGGTTGCCCAGCCGCACCCACAGCCACATCTGGCCGAGCACCGCGCCGACCACGAAGGTCAGCGAGTTGATCAGCAGCACCGCGATGACCACCTGGTCGGACTGGACCAGCTGCGCGCACATGTACAGCATCGGCACCTTCACCAGGGTCATCACGACCATGATCAGGGTCGGCGTGCGCGCGTCCTTCATCGCGTAGAACACCCGCAGCTGGAGCATGACCAGCGCGTACGGCAGCAGGCCGAACGCGGAGAAGGCCAGCGCGTAGCCCAGTCGCTGGGCCTCGGCCAGGTCGGTCTCGCCGCCGGTGAACAGCGCGACGCCGATGGCCGTGCCGGTGATCGTGAGCACCGCGCTGATCGGCACCAGCATCACCGCGGACAGTCTGCTCGCCAGCGACAGGTCGTCGACCAGCCGCTGGGTGTCGCCGTCGGCGGCGGACTTGCTCATCCTGGGCAGGATCGCGGTCAGCAGCGAGACGCCGATGACGCCGTAGGGCAGCTGGAACAGCAGCCAGGCGTTGGAGTAGATCAGCGCGCCGCCCGCGGAGGCGGCGGTGAGCACCCGCTGGGTGATCACCATGCCGATCTGGCTGATCGCCACGTAGCCCAGGATCCACAGGGCCAGGCCGCCGAACTCGCGCAGCCGGGAGTCGAAGCCCCAGTTCCAGCGGAACCGGAACCCGATCCGGCGCAGCGACGGCAGCAGGATCACCGCCTGCACCAGGATGCCCAGGGTGGTGCCGACGCCCAGGATCAGCAGCTTGGTGTCGCCCATGCTGACCGGGTCGAGCGAGATCTTGCCGGGCACCAGCGAGTAGGTGACCAGGGTGGCCAGGATGACCACGTTGTTCACCACCGGCGCCCACGCGGTCGGCCCGAACACGTGCCGGGCCTGCAGGATCGCCGACAGCAGCGCGAACACGCCGTAGAAGAGGATCTCCGGCAGCAGCAGGTAGGCGAACGCGGTGACCAGGTCGGCGTTGGCGTTGCCGGTGGAGTCGTCCACGTAGAGGTGGGTGAACAGCGGGGCGGCGGCCACCGCGATCACCGTGCCGACGGCCAGGCCGACCAGGCCGACGGTGAGCAGCCGGTTGGTGTAGGCGGCGCCGCCGTCCGGGTCTTTCTGCGAGCGCACCAGCAGCGGCACCACGATGCTGGCCAACACGCCGCCGAGCAGCAGTTCAAAGATGATGTTCGGCAGGGTGTTCGCCACGGTGAACGAGTCGCCCACCACGTTCACCCCGACCAGCCAGCCGAGGACGATCTTCCAGAAGAACCCGGTGATCCGGCTGACCAGCGTGGCGATCGCCATGGAGCCGCTGGCCTTGGCCAGCGACGGGGTCGCGTCCGTGCCGCCCGTCCGGGCCGCCCCCTGCTCCACCGTCGTCGTCCTCGCGGTCGTGTCCATGTCCCTGCCCGTGTTCAGAGGTCGCCCTCCGCCGCCGCTGCCCGCGTGCGCCGGGCCGTGCGGATCCGGCGGAACAGCCGGAGGCCGACCAACAGCACCAGCACACCCGCGGCCGTACCGGTGACCGCGACGGTGATGCTGCCGTAAGAGGTGGAGTTCAGTACCACCCGGGAGGACTTACCCAGCAGCGTGCCACTGTCGGTGGTCAACCAGATGGTGACGGTGAAGCGGCCGGACCGGGTGACCTCGGCGGGCAGGTAGCGCGGGATGGCCGCCTTGGCCGGGATGCGCACCACGGCCGTCTCCTGCGGCTTGAGCCCGGGGGTGTTCCCGACGTTGATCTTGGCCCGGACGGTGACCGGCAGGCTGTTGGTGATGAACACCGGCAGCGGGCTGTCCTGCGAGGCCAGCGACAGCGGGCGGCCCGGGTCGCTCACCGTCACCTGCGACAGCAGCGCGGTGAGCTGGGTGTTGACCGCGGCAGTGGCGTGCTGGCCCTTGTCCGAGGTCTTGCGCCAGGCGGTGGACCCGGCCCGGATCAGGCCGTAGCGCAGCGGCTGGATGAGCGAGTCGGGGGTGACCTTGCGGGTGTCGTCCTCGAACAGCACGTTGGCCACCAGGTCGCGCTGCACGGTGTCGGCCTGGGCGATCTCGGCGGTCACCGGCGCGGGCAGCTCCTGCGTGCTGTCCTGGGCGGAGTAGTCCAGCCCGGCGGCGGTGCCCTGGTCGGCGCCGTCGATGAGCGACTGCAGGCCGAGCGGGCGGATGAAGCCCTGGGTTTCCAGCGCCTGCACGGTGCTCAGGAACACCGACAGCTCGGCGGCCGTGGCGTTCCACCGGCGCGGCGGCGCCACCAGCACCGACTGGCCGGGCACGGACTGGTAGCCGCCACGGAACACCAGCGTCGCCAGGCCGTTCTGGATCGACGAGGTCTTCACGCCCGCGTCGTCCACCGGCTCCTTCGGTGCCAGCGAGGAGGCCACGAGCTGGTCGTACGGGATGGCGCGCAGGTTGGTGCCGAGCGTGTAGGGCACCGTGCCCTGGGCGCCGCGCACCCGGCTGCCGTCGGCCAGGATCGTGGTCCGGTGCGAGCCGGACAACGCGGTGAGCGTGCTCGCGTCCAGCGTGCCGCCGTCCGGCCAGACCGCCCCGGCCAGCGGCTTGGTGCCGAGCAGCGTCTCCACCGAGCCAGACTCGGCCAGCGCGGCGTCGACCAGCTCGTGGCTGCCCGCCCGGGACAATGCGGCCACATCGGCGTCGGCGTACGGCAGGGAGATCACGCACTGGCCGCGGGTGAGGTCTTTCACCCGGTCGAGCCACAGCTGGGCGGCGCCCGCGCCGGTGCCGTCGAACACCGTGCCGTCCGGGGCGCGCACCTGGTAGCCGTCGGTCATCGCGTTGACGGTGTCGAGCAGGTCGGGGTCGACCACGAAGCACAGCGTGCGCAGGATCGAGGAGTTGCCGGTCGCGGCCGTGCGCACGGTGTCGACCAGGCTGAACAGCCTGCCACTGGACAGCGAGGTGGCCAGGCCGTCGTCGGCGAACACCGTGCGGCTGCCGTCGGTGGGGGTCTCCACCCGGCGCGGGCGGTCGTCGATCAGCGGCCACAGCACGCTGAGCTGGGTGGGCTGGGCGGGCGGGTTGACCATGCCGCCGCCGGGCACGGACAGCACCGGCAGCAGGGTGCTCAGCGCGCCGAGCCGCTCGGTGCGGCCGTAGTCGGGGATGCCGTTGAAGTTCAGTACCAGCGGATAGATGCCCGGCTGGTCCAGCCGCAGCGCGTCCTTGTCCTGGCCGAGGCCGACGGTGATGGTGAACGGCACGGTCTGGCCGCGGTCGAGGGCGTCGGTGACCGGTTTGAAGGTGGAGCTGACCACCGGCCTGCTCACCGCGTCCAGGCGCTGCGGGTCGCCGAGCGCGGACCGCAGCCCGAGCTCGTCGTCGATCACGTCCCCGCGCTGCAGCCGCACATCGACGTGCTCCACCTTGCGGTCACTCGTATTGGTGACGCGGCCGCTGATGGTGACCGTCTGGGTGCCTGCCTCCACCACCCGCGGGGACAGCTCGTCCAGATCGACCCGTAACCGCCCGGCCGCTTCCGCGTTCGCCGGGGTGGTCAGCGGTGCGCCCAGCGTCAGGCACACCGCGGCCAGCACCGCGTAACCGGCGCGGCGCAGTCGAGTGATCACGGCTTCTCTCCAGCCATCGGGTCAGGCCCGTCCTACCTCGGGTCGATCCCGCTCCACCGGATCGGGTGAGAGCGGATGCTCGGAGAGTAGTTGCCTGGCCTTCCGGACGAGCCGGCGCTCGTCGGCGTAGGCGAGTCGGTTGTCCAACTCGTCGAGCGCCACCCACGCGACCTCGGTCACCTCAAGGTCCTCGTCGGACAGCTCGAAAGAGTATGCCCGCAGCAGGAAGTGGTGCACCGTCTTGTGGATCCGCTTGGTGCCGTCGGCGATGAACCAGTAGTCGATGGTGCCAAGCGGGCGGACTACCTCGCCGTCGATCCCGGTCTCCTCGGCGACCTCGCGGACAGCGGTCTGCTCCGGGGTCTCCCCCGGTTCGATGTGGCCCTTGGGCAGCGACCAGAGCAGCCTGCCGCGCCGGTCCAGCCTGCCGATCAGCGCCACGGTGTGCGTCGCCGGGTCGATGACCAGGCCACCTGCCGAGGTCTCGTCCACAGTGGTCAGCCTGCGCCCGCGTCGGCGGAACCGGCGCCCGGAGCGGGCACCTCGGGACCTGCCGGACGACGGGGGCATGTCCGCGATGGTAGTGCGATCGGCGCAATGGGGACGGGCGTGCGCGGTCGGGGCGCGGCGGCGGATACGCTCGTCCATCGTGTCTCGAACGCCCGCCTCGACCAACGCCGCCCAGGCCGCCGCACGGAACGCGGTCGCCGAACTGCTGCGGGTCTCGCCCGTCGCCGACGAACTCGCGGCCCGCTTCACCCGTGCAGGCCACCGGCTGTACCTGGTCGGTGGCAGCGTGCGGGACGCCATGCTGGGCAGGCTCGGCAACGACCTGGACTTCACCACCGACGCCCGGCCGGACGAGATCATGAAGATCGTCACAGGCTGGGCGGAGGCGGTCTGGGACACCGGGATCGCGTTCGGCACGGTGGGCGCGGCCAAGAACGGCGCCCAGTGCGAGATCACCACGTTCCGCTCGGATTCCTACGACCGGGTGACGCGCAACCCCGAGGTCCGGTTCGGCGACTCCATCGAGGCCGATCTGGTCCGCCGGGACTTCACGGTCAACGCGATGGCGATCGATCTGTCCGACCGGGAGTTCATCGACCCGCACGACGGGATGACCGCGCTGGCCGACCGGGTGCTGGACACCCCGGCCACCCCGCAGGAGTCGTTCGCCGACGACCCGCTGCGGATGCTGCGCGCGGCCCGGTTCGTCAGCCAGCTGGGGTTCGCCTGCGCGCCGCGGGTGCTCGACGCGCTGGGCGCGATGGCCGACGAGATCACCCGGATCACCCCGGAGCGGGTGCAGGCGGAGCTGTCCAAGCTGCTGTGCGGGGTGCAGGCGAGACGCGGCGTGGAGCTGCTGGTGGACAGCGGGCTGGCCGCGCACGTGCTGCCCGAGGTGCCCGCGATGCGACTGGAGATCGACGAGCATCACCAGCACAAGGACGTCTACGAACACTCGCTGGTGGTGCTGGACCAGGCGATCGACCTGGAGGAGGACGGACCGGACCTGGTGCTGCGGCTGGCCGCGTTGCTGCACGACATCGGCAAGCCGGACACCCGCAGGCACATGTCGGGCGGCGGGGTCAGCTTCCACCACCACGAGGTGGTGGGCGCCAAGCTGACCCGAAAGCGCTTGCGCGCGCTGCGGTACTCCAAGGAGGTCATCGAGGACGTCTCCCGGCTGGTCTTCCTGCACCTGCGCTTCCACGGCTACGGCAATGGCGAGTGGACCGACTCCGCGGTCCGTCGCTACGTCACCGACGCGGGCGACCTGCTGTCCCGGCTGCACAAGCTGGTCCGCGCCGACTGCACCACCCGCAACCGGCGCAAGGCGAACGCACTGCAGCGCACCTATGACGGCCTTGAGGAGCGGATCGGCAGGCTGGCCGCCGAGGAGGACCTGGCCAGGGTGCGGCCGGACCTGGACGGCAACGAGATCATGCGGCTGCTGGGCATCCCGGCGGGCCCGCTGGTCGGCAAGGCGTGGAGCCACCTCAAGGAGCTGCGGCTGGACCACGGCCCGCTCTCCCGCGAGGACGCCGAGGCCGCGTTGTTCGCCTGGGCCCGTGCCCAGGGCCTAGGCGTGGCCGCGGCTGACGAGGGCGAAGCCGGCGAAACCGAGTAGGTAGCAGGCGCCCGCAGCGAGGACGAGCCCCGGTGAGGCGCCGTCCGGGGCGACCACCAGCGCGGCCAGCGCCACGGACACCACCTGGGCGATGTTGACCAGCGTGTCGTAGAGGGAGAACACCCGGCCGCGCAGCTCGTCGCCGATGTCGCGCTGCACCGCCGCGTCCACGCACAGCTTCACGACCTGGCCCGCGAACGACATCAGCAGCGCGGCGGCGAGCGTGGTCGGCATGGTCAGCGGCAGCCCGCCCGCGAGCACCGCGACCGCGCCGAGCAGCAGCCCGGTGCCCAGCGTGCGGCGCCTGCCCAGCCGCGCCACCAGCCGGGCGGTGACCAGCCCGGCGACCAGGATGCCCACGCCGAAGACCGCGACCGCCTGACCGAGGCCGGGCAGGCCCGCGGTGAACCGGAACCGCATGAGCAGCACGGTCAGCAGCAGCGCGATGCCGAACGCCAGCCGGTGCGCGAGCAGCCCGACGAACCCGGCCAGCACGGTGGGCGTGCGGATCGCCGCGCGGCCGCCGTCGGACAGGCCACGGGCCACCGCGACCAGCGGCTGCGCGGGCTCGTCCACCTCGTCCGGGCCGAGCGCGCCGCGCGCGAACCGGACCGCGAACCAGGCCGCGCCGACCGAGCCGAAACAGGCGAACGCGGTGGTCAGCCCGGAGCCCGCGTTGCCCTCGCCGAACAGCGCGCGCAGCCCGACGGCGCAGCCCGCGCCGATCACGGCGACCACCGCGCCCAGCGTGGTGGCCAACGCGTTGGCCTCGACCAGGGTGCGTACCGGGACCACGTGCGGCAGCGCGGCGGACAGCCCGGAGTTGACGAACCGGCTGACCCCGATCACCACCAGGGCCAGGGTGAACAGCAGCGCGCCGTTCGCGCCGACCGCCACGGTGAACGCCGAGACCAGGATCAGCACGCCGCGCAGCAGGTTGGCCACGACCAGCACCCGCCGCCGGTCCCAGCGGTCGAGCAGCGCGCCCGCGAACGGGCCGACGACGGAGTACGGCAGCAGCAGCGCGGTGAACCCGGCGGCGATGGCCAGCGGGTCGGCCTCGCGCTCGGGGTTGAACAGCACCGCCCCGGCGAGTCCGGCCTGGAACAGCCCGTCGCCCCACTGCGCGGCGAACCGGCTGAACAGCAGCCTGCGGAAACCCTCGATGGCGAGCAGGGCCCGCGCTCCCACACGTGTGTGGTGTGCCTCGTGTTGGGCCGTGCTCACAACGCCGGAGCCTAGCCGGGTGCCCGGACCTGTCAGTAGCGGTGCCCATCCACAGTGTTCGCGAACAGCTAGCGAACGCGCGGTATCAGCGGTATCGGGAGAAAGGGATGGGCGGCCTCGAAAGGCCGCCCATCCTGTGGTCGACACCCGGTCGCCTCACGGCGAGTTGCGCGACGTGGCTCCAGCCGAGCGGTATTCCACGAAGGCGGTTCTAGTTGAGCCCGGGGGACACGAAGGCGCCGACCGTTCCGTCCAACGCGCGGCTGGGCGAGGATGTTCCCGAGTTCCCAACTCCGGTCTCGGCCGCCGGGGTCCGGATGGGATCATGTGCGAGTGCCGTCCGATGTCGACGTCGAGCCGGGGACGCTGCTGGTCGCGGCGCCCAGCCTGCTCGACAACAACTTCCGCCGCACGGTCGTCTACGTCATCGACCACCGTGGTGAGGGAACCCTCGGCGTCGTGCTCAACCGGCCGAGTGACGTCCCGGTGGATGATGTGCTGCCCAACTGGGGTCCGCATGTCACCCAGCCGGGGGCGGTATTCGTGGGCGGTCCGGTCGACCAGAAGACGGCGCTGTGCCTGGCGGCCATGCGTACCGGGGAGAACGTGGATGGGGTGCGCGGCCTGATCGGGGTGCGCGGGCCGGTGGCGCTGGTCGACCTGGACGCGGACCCGGACGCGCTGGCGCCCAAGTTCCGCGGCCTGCGGGTGTTCGCCGGGTACGCGGGCTGGGACGTCGGCCAGCTGGCAGGCGAGATCGACCGCGGCGACTGGATCGTGGTTCCGGCGCTGCCCAGCGACGTGATGGCGCCCGCGGGCCAGGACCTGTGGGGACGGGTGCTGCGCAGACAGGGCATGCCGCTGGCCTTGCTGGCCACCCACCCGGGTGACGTGCGAGAAAACTAGAAGTCCACCCGGCCGGGTGAAATCTCAGGCGCCACGGGTGAGCACGCCGCAGCCGCCGCACTGGCAGCCCGCGCAGCCAGCCGGGAGCTCCGGCTTCGGCTCCGGGACGGCCGCCGCGGCCCGGTGGCCGAGCACCCCGCCGCCCAGCGTGATCGCCACCAGGCCGACCAGGGCGATCGCCGAGACGGTCAGCACCGCGCCGGTACCGGACAGGGTGAACCCGACGGCCGCGCCGAGCACCCCCACCAGGCCCGCGACCAGCGTGGGCAGCCCGGCGACCTTGTTGCCCACCCGGAAGGCCTCGTCGCTGCGCAGCGTGGCCGGGGTGCGCACGCCGCCGAAGCGGTTGCGCGGCAGGCGCTCGGTCAGGCCGAGGAAGCCGATGGCGAGCAGGGGCAGGCCGGCCACCAGGGGCGCGAGCGGCACGAGGTTCACGACTCGATGGTAGGAGGTCGCCCGGTCGCCACGTGGTGGACACCCGGGTGCGATGTGCTACCCGTCATGTCTCGCGCCCTCGTCGTGCTCGGTGCCGCCGTCGTCGCCACCGGCCTCCTCGTCTCCCCCGCCGCCGCGGCGCCCGTGGCGAAACCGGTCGGCCCGAAGGTCCGCCTGATCGGGGAACGCATCGTCCCGCACGGGCTGACCTTCCAGGGCACCACCGTGGGCGGCCTGTCCGGGATCGACCGCGACCCGTGCACCGGCGGCTACGTGTTCATCAGCGACGACCGCTCGGCGCTGCAGCCCGCCCGGTTCTACACCGCGCGCATCGACGTGACGTCCGACGGGATCGGTCCGGTGGAGTTCACCGGCACCCACCCGTTCCTGCGCCCCGACGGCACCCCCTACCCGCCGCTGTCCGCGGGCGACGGCACGACCGTCGACCCGGAGGACATCCGGGTCGACCCGTGGACCGGCGGCTACACCTGGAGCCAGGAGGGCGAGCGCCGGCCCGAGGTGCTGATCGACCCGTCGGTGCGCACCGCGAAGCGCGACGGCCGGTTCGCGAGCGAGCTGCCGCTGCCTGCGAACCTCAGGATGACCGCGGACCGCGGGCCCCGACAGAACTTGGTTCTGGAGGGCCTGACCTACGCGGGCGCCGGTTCGCTGGTCGTCTCGGCGGTCGAAGGGCCGCTGCTGCAGGACGGTCCGGTGCCCACCCCGGAGCACGGCGCGTTGTCGCGGATCGTGGTGCAGACCCGCACCGGCCACCAGCTCGCGCAGTACGCGTACCCGCAGGAGCCCGCGTTCGCGACGCCGGTCCCGCCGACCGCGGCGGCGAGCAACGGCGTGCCCGCGATCCTGGCCGTCGACCCGCTGGACCCGACCCGGTATCTGGTGGTGGAGCGGGCGTTCGTGACCGGCGTCGGCAACAAGGTGCGGGTGTACGAGGTCGACACCAAGGGCGCGACGAACGTGGCGGGCCGGGACCTGGCCGACCCGAGCGGGGTGCGGCCGGTGCGCAAGCGGCTGCTCGTCGACCTCGCCGATCTCGGTTTGTCCACTGTGGACAACATCGAGGGGATCTCCTGGGGGCCCGCCCTGCGTTCCGGCGAGCGGTCGTTGTTGCTGGTCAGCGACGACAACTTCAGCCCGACCCAGGTGACCCAGGTGATCGCGCTCGGCGTGCGCGGCTGGTGACCTGAGGCGAATCCGACTGGAACGGCGCCGAGGCGGCAGGCGGTGCTGAGTTCGAGTACCGGCGGTCTGCTTGTTCGATGCGCCGGTGAGGTCATCGTGGTGCCGATAGGAACGGTCAGCGGAGTCCGACGTCGCGGACGAGGTCGTCGAGCATCGACTCGAACATCGGCTCGGCGTCGGACACCGGGAACGGGAACTGGCCGAACACCTCCAGGGCCACCTGTCCGTAGAGCCGGACCCAGAACCGGAGCATGGCGTAGGCGGTGCCCACCCCGACCAGTTCGGACGGCACCGCCACGCCGGTCGCGGCCATGTTGACCACCAGGTCGTCGCGGAACCGGGTCAGGTCGGCGCGCATGTCGGTCGGGACCGGCTCGTCCGGCTTCGCCAGCAGGATGCCGGTGGCCAGGACGCGGCCCGCGACGGTGAGGAAGATCTGGCCGAACGACTCGGTGCCGGTGTCCGCGGCGGCGATCGCGCAGTTCTCCCCCGGTGCCGCCGCGGGCGAGGCGAAGACCAGGGCGAACTCCTGCGGGTGGTGCAGTGCCCAGGCGCGGAAGCCGCGGCAGATGGCCAGTACCTGGCCGATGTGGTCGGTCTGGGGTACCTCGGCCAGCGCCTTGCCCAGGCCGACGGCGAGGTCGGCGCAGACGTCCGCGCGCAGGTGCGCGATCAGGTCCTCGCGCGAGGCGTAGTAGCGGTAGAGCGCGGGCGCGGTGATGCCCAGTTCGCGGGCGATGGCACGCAGTGTCACGGCTTGTGGCCCTTGGGTCACCAATAGTTCCCTGGCCTGCCGCCGGATGTCCCGGTCGGTCCCCGAGCGGTCGCGTTCGCGGCGGTTGACCTGCGTCATGTCACATCCCCTCGATCTTGTCGGCAGCCCGGCCGGTGGGTACCGTGCGCTCTAGTAAACGGTGTTAACTCCCGCCCGGTTCGGGCCGGTTGTTGTCGCCGGTCCGGCGTTTGGGAGGAATGCCATGTTCGCATCATGGGGATCGGTGATCCACCGTAGGCGCTGGATAGTGCTGGTCACCGTGCTCGTCGCCACCCTCGGTGCCGGGCTGTGGGGGCTGGGTGTGTTCGGCAAGCTGACCCAGGGCGGCTACGAGGACCCGGCGAGCGAGTCGTCCCGGGTGAACAAGATCGTCGAGGAGCAGCTCGGGCAGAAGCCCGCCGACATCGTGCTCCTCTACACCGCGCCCGCGGGCACGAACATGGATGACCCGGACGTGGCCAAGCGGGTGACCGCCGCGCTCGCCGCGTTACCCGCGGACGCCATCGCCGAGCGGGTCGACTACTGGACCGCGCGCCAACCCGCGCTCGCCAGTCCGGACAAGCACCTCGCCATGGCCACGATCACGTTGGCGGGCGAGGACTTCGACACCAAGCACGCCAACTTCGCCAAGATCGAGAAGGCACTGCCGGTCGACGGCGTGCCCACCCAGGTCGGCGGCAAGGTGCCGACCGAGCAGGCGATGACCGAGCGGTCCAACTCCGACCTGGCCGTGGCCGAGGCCATCTCGCTGCCGGTCACCCTGATCCTGCTCGTGCTGATCTTCGGCAGCCTGGTCGCGGCCGCGCTGCCGGTGCTGGTCGGCGGCCTGGCCATCTTCGGCGCGCTGGGCGTGCTGCGGCTGCTCAGCCTGGGCCTGGAGGTCAACACCTTCGCGGTCAACGTCGCCACCCTGCTCGGCCTGGGCATGGCCATCGACTACGGCCTGTTCACCGTCGGCCGCTTCCGCGAGGAGCTCGCCGCGGGCCGCACCCCCGCCCAGGCCGTCCAGCGCACCGTCGCCACCGCGGGCCGCACGGTCGCGTTCTCCGCGACACTGCTGGTGATCGCGCTGGCCGGACTGCTCGTGTTCCCGATGGACTTCCTCAAGTCCATGGCCTACGGCGGCATGTCCGCGGTCGCCATCGCCGCGATCGTCTCGCTCACCCTGCTGCCCGCGCTGCTGGCGATCCTCGGGCACCGCGTGGACAAGCTCTCGCTGCCGTGGCGGCGTGGTGCGACCGGCGGCGAGTCCCGACTGCTCGGCCGGATCGCGGACACCGTGATGCGCAAGCCGGTCTGGTTTGTGGCGCCGATCCTCGCCGTGCTGGTCGCGCTCGCCCTGCCGTTCGGCAACGCCCAGTTCGGCGGCGCCAACGAGAAGCAGCTGCCGCCCGGCGACCCGCACCGCGCCACCGCCGAGGCCATCGCCGCCAACTTCCCGGCCGCCAGCAACAACATGGTGAAGGTCGTGCTGCGCGGTGCCGACGCGCCGCCGGACCAGGCCATCGTGCAGGCCTACGCCCAGGCGGCGCACGAGGTGCCCGGGGTCGCCGACGCGCGGCCGACCGGGGCGGGCGGCAACGTCGTGGTGCTCACCGTGCCGCTGACCGTGGACGCGCTGTCCACCGAGGCAGGCGACGCGCTGCACCGGCTGCGTGCCATCCCGTCCAGCGCTGAGGTGCTGGTCGGCGGCTACCCGGCGCTGGTGGCCGACTCGGTGCAGGGCATCGTCGACCGGGTGCCGTGGATGGTCGGCATCCTGGTGTTGGCCACGCTGGTGCTGATGTTCCTGGCGTTTGGATCCGTGCTGCTGCCGGTGAAGGCGGTGGTGATGAGCGCGCTGAGCCTGTCGGCCACCTTCGGCGTGCTGGTGTTCGTGTTCCAGGAAGGGCACGGCGTCGACCTGCTGAACGTGACGCCGCAGCCCGCGCAGGCCGGGATGATGGTGCTGATCGGCGCGGTCGTGTTCGGCCTGTCGACCGACTACGAGACATTCCTGTTGTCGCGCATGGTCGAGGCCCGGCACGCGGGTCAGTCCACCCGCGAGGCGGTGCGCACCGGGTTGGTCCGCACCGGTCGGATGATCACCGCGGCCGCCCTGCTGCTGGGCGTGGTGACCGGCGCGTTCGGGATGTCGTCGTTGGCCAGCATGCGGTTCATCGGCCTCGGCATGATCGTCGCCCTGCTGCTGGACGCCACCGTGGTGCGGATGCTGCTGGTGCCCGCGGTGCTCCGGCTGCTCGGTGACGCCGCCTGGTGGGCCCCCGGTCCGCTGCGCAGGCTCCAGGAACGCGCGGGGCTCTCGGAGGTCGAACGACCGGAGGAGCGTGAGCTCACCTCGGTCGGCTGAGCGCCGGCACCGGCGCCGATCGCTCGGGGGGCTACACGACCGGCGCCGGTGACAACGCACCCGGCACGTGCGTGCCGGGGTCTAGCGCACCCATGGGGCGCGTCACAACTGACGCACAGTGTGGCACTACGGAGCCATTCGGCTACCCGATCGTTCACACATGCGCACGTTCGCTTATGGCAACGGGCGCTGACTAGGGTCGATGTCGTGGACGCCGAAATTGTGGTAGCGGGCTCGGCCAACGCGGATCTGGTCGTCGCGGTGCCCCGGCGGCCGCGCGGCGGGGAGACCGTGCTCGGCTCGGACGTCCGGGTGCTGCCCGGCGGCGCGGTGTCGTTCGTGGGCGCAGCCGTCGTACCCGACCGGTCCCGACTATCTGGCTTATGCGGCGCAGGCCCGGATGAAGAGGTCGGCCAGTTCGGGGCCGTAGTCGGGTTCGGCGGTGGCGGCGTCGATGCCGTTCGCGATGGTGCGGGCCATGACCGTGACGTTGAAGGTGCCGAAGGTGCCTTCTCGTTGGCCCTGGGTCAGTTGGCGTTCGAGCCTGCCGGTGCGGAAGTCGCGCAGGACCGGCTGTAGGTCCGGGACGTTGGTGGTGATCTCGCGGATGGCCTTGATCTGGTCGGGGTGGGTGCGCAGCAGGTCGACCTGGGTCTCGATGTAGGAGCGGAGCATCTCGGTGCGGTCGGTGACCTCGGCGAGCCGGGCGGTCATGACCTCGTCGACGGTGCCGATTGCGGCGATGAGGACCGACATCATCAGGTCGTCCTTTCCGTTGAAGTGGTAGGAGATCAGGCGGGTGCTGCTGAGCCCCGCGTGCGCCACGATCTGCGCGAACGAGGTTCGTCGGTAGCCGTGTTCGGCGATGACCTCGATGGTCGCCCGGGTGATCTGGTTCCGGCGCGCCTGCTCTGTTACTTGCATGAGTAACACTGTAGCGCGCGGGAAACAGATGTTCGTGCGAATTGTTCGGGTGGGGCTATGCGCGGTTGTTGAGGCGGGCGGCCTGGCGGGTGAGGTGGTCGCGTTCGGCCAGGTTGGGGGCCTTGGCGGCGGCTTCCGCGTACAGCCGGGCGGCGGCATCCAGGTCGCCGTCGCGTTCGTGGAGGTAGGCGGCGACGGCGGTGTGGCGTGGCAGGGAGTCGTCCAGGGGAGCCAGGGCGGCCAAGCCTGCCCGGGGGCCGTCGGCCTCGGTGATGGCCACGGCGCGGTTCAGGTGGACGATGGGGCTGTCGGTGAGTTCCGCCAGCTCGTCGTACCACTCGACGATTTGTGGCCAGTCCGTCTCCGCCGCGGTCCGGGCGTCGGCGTGCAGGGCGGCGATGGCCGCCTGGGCCTGGAACTCGCCAAGGCGGTCTTGGGCCAGGGCTGCCTGGAGGATCTCGATGCCCTCGGTGATCAGCGTCGTGTCCCAGCGGGCGCGGTCCTGGGCGGCCAGCGGGACCAGACTGCCGTCCGGGGCGGTTCGGGCGGGGCGGCGGGCGTGGTGCAGGAGCATCAACGCCAGCAGGCCTGCCACCTCGGGGTGGGAGATCGACCTCGCCAGCAGGCGGGTGAGGCGGATGGCCTCGGCGGCCAGGTCGATGTCGCCCGAGTAGCCCTCGTTGAACACCAGGTACAGCACCCGCAGCACGGTGGCCACGTCGCCTGCCTGGTTGAGGCGCGTGCCCGCGACGGTGCGTTTCGCGCGGCTGATGCGCTGGGCCATGGTGGCCTCGGGGACCAGGTAGGCCTGGGCGATCTGGCGGGTGGTGAGGCCGCCGACGGCGCGGAGGGTGAGGGCGACCGCCGAGGACGGGGTCAGCGACGGGTGGGCGCACAGGAAGTACAGCTGGAGGGTGTCGTCCACGTCCTGGGTCGGGCCCGGGTCGGGTTCCTCGTCGACGCTGTCCTCACGCCTGCGGCGGGCGGCGTCGGACCTGGTGGTGTCCAGGAACTTGCGCCAGCCGACGGTGATCAGCCAGCCCTTGGGGTCCCGGGGTGGCTCGGTCCGCCAGCTGCGCAGGGCCTCGACCAGGGCGTCCTGCACAGCGTCCTCGGCCGCCGCGAAGTCGGCTCCGCGGCGGACGAGGATGCTGAGGACGTGCGGGGTGAGGCTCCGCAGGAGGGCCTCGTCCATCTCGAAGCTCACTCGGTGATGGCAGGCTGCTGGACACCGTAGAACGGGCGCAGCTCCAGCCACTCGTGGATCGGCTTGCCGCCCGCGCCGGGGGCCGCGGACAGCTCGCCGGTCAGTTCCACCGCGCGCTCGTAGCTGTCCACGTCGATGATCATCCAGCCCGCGATGAGGTCCTTGGTCTCGGCGAACGGGCCGTCGGTGATCGGCGGGCGGCCCTCGCCGTCGTAGCGGACGAAGGTGCCCTCCTGGGCGAGCGCCTGGGCGTCGACGAACTCGCCGGTCTCCTTCAGCCGGTCGGCGAAGTCGCGCATGTACTGCAGGTGCGCGGAGATCTCCGCCTCGGTCCACTGGGCCATCGGCACGTCGTTGACCGGGGTGGGAGCGCCGCGGTAGTGCTTGAGCAGCAGGTACTTCGCCATGGTGGATCTCCTCGGTGCTGGTGCGACCCATTGTGGTCGCGCGCACCCCGGGGACGGTGCCGGTCCCGGGTTCTCGACATCGGCGGCCGAGAAAGTTTTCAGGACGTGGCGGCGGTGATCAGGGCCTGGCGGACCGTGGCGATCAACGGGTGGGTCTCGCGGCCCTGCCGGATCGCGGCGAAGACCTTGCGCTGGGGCTGCGGGGCGGCGACCGGGATGACGCGGGTCGGGTCGCAGCGGAGGGCGGCGCGCGGGATCAGCGCGACGCCCACGCCCGCGGTGACCAGGGCGGCCTGGGCGGTGAAGTCGTCCGAGGTGTGGCTGACGCGCGGGGTGAAACCGGCCGACTCGCACGCCGACAGCAGCAGGTCACGGCACGGGTTGCCGGGCAGCGGGACCACCCAGTCGTCCGGCGCCAGGTCGGACAGGCTGATCTCGGGCTTGCCCAGCAGCGGGTGGTGTGGCGGCAGGACCGCGTCGAACGGCTCCGCGTACAGCGGGTCGCGGACGATGCGCGGCTCGGTGTCCGGGTGGGTGTGCATGGTGATCGCGATGTCGATTTCGCCATCGAGCAGCATGGGCAGGCTCCGGTGCGCCTCCGCGTCGCGCACCACCACCGTCACGCCGGGGGCGGCCGCGCGCAGTGCGGTGATCGCGGGCGCCACGACCTGGGTGATGGCCGAGGCGAACGACGCCACCCTGACCTGGCCGAAGCTGCCAGAGCCGAAGGCGGCCAGCCGGGCCTCGGCCCGGTCCAGCTCGGCCAGCACCGCGTCCGCGTGCTCCAGCAGCAGGTCGCCCGCCGGGGTCAGCCAGACCCGCCTGCCCTTGCGGCGCAGCAGCTCTTGGCCGACCTCCGACTCCAGCGCCGCCAGCTGCTGCGAGACCGCCGACGGGGTCAGGTGCAGGGCCGCGCCCGCCGCGGTCACCGTGCCGTGGTCGGCGAGCGCGCGCAGCACCCGCAGCCGTCGAGGGTCGATCACCCGTCCATGGTGGCAGGTCAGTCGTCTATCTTGGATCGGGCGGCGATGAACGCGTCGACCGCGCGGTGGACATCATCCGTGGAGTGCGCGGCGGACATCTGGGTGCGGATCCTGGCCTTGCCGTGCGGGACCACCGGGTAGGAGAAGCCGATCACGTAGACGCCCTGGTCGAGCAAGAGATCCGCCATCCGGCTCGCGCGTGCGGCGTCGCCGATCATCACCGGGATGATCGGGTGTTCGCCGGGGAGCAGGTCGAAACCGGCCTCGGTCATCCTGGAGCGGAACAACGCGCTGTTCTCCCGCAGCCGGGTCAGCAGCTCGCGGGACGAGTCCAGCAGGTCGAGCACCGCCAGCGCCGCACCGGTGATCGACGGGGCCAGCGAGTTGGAGAACAGGTACGGGCGGGACCGCTGGCGCAGCATCTCGACGATCTCCGCGTGGCCGGAGGTGTAGCCGCCGCTGGCGCCGCCGAGCGCCTTGCCCAGGGTGCCGGTGTAGATGTCGACGCGGTCGCCGACGCCGAAGTGCTCCGGGGTGCCGCGCCCGGTCGGGCCCATGAAGCCGACCGCGTGCGAGTCGTCCACCATGACCAGCGCGTCGTACCGCTCGGCGAGGTCGCAGATCTCGTCAAGCGGGGCCAGGTAGCCGTCCATGGAGAACACGCCGTCGGTGGCGATCAGCCGGTAGCGGGCGTCGGCCGACTCCTTCAGCTGCCGCTCCAGGTCGGCCATGTTCCGGTTCGCGTAGCGCTTGCGGCCCGCCTTGCACAGCCGGATGCCGTCGATGATCGACGCGTGGTTGAGCTCGTCGGAGATCACCACGTCCCGCTCGGTCAGCAGCGTCTCGAACAGCCCGCCGTTGGCGTCGAAGCAGGAGCTGTACAGGATGGTGTCCGCGGTGCCAAGGAACCGGGAGATCCGCGCCTCCAGCTCCTTGTGCGGGGCCTGGGTGCCGCAGATGAACCGCACCGAGGCCATCCCGAAGCCCCACTCGTCCAGCGCCCGCTTCGCCGCCGCCACCAGGTCCGGGTGGTCGGCCAGACCGAGGTAGTTGTTGGCGCAGAAGTTCAGCACCGGTCGCGCGCCGCCCACCTCGACCGCGGCCCGCTGCGGCGAGGTGATCACCCGCTCGCCCTTGTACAGGCCCGCCGAGCGGATCTCGTCCAGCGCGCCGAGCAGGTCTCCGCGCATAGCGCCGTACATCGGCTCTCCTAGTCCCAGTTCAGGATGACCTTGCCGCACTTCCCGCTGCGGGCGGTGGCGAAGGCCTCGGCGTGGTCGGTGTGGTCGAACCGGTGCGTGATCACCGGGGTGATGTCCAGCCCGGCCTGCAACAGCACGGACATGGCGTACCAGGTCTCGAACATCTCCCGGCCGTAGATGCCCTTGATCGTGATCATCTTCAGCACCACCGCGCTGAAGTCCACGGCGATCTCCCGTGCGGGCAGGCCGAGCATGGCGATCCGGCCGCCGTGCGTCATGTTGGCGATCATCTCGCGCAGCGCCGATGGCTGCCCGGACATCTCCATGCCGACGTCGAAGCCCTCCGACATGGCCAGCCCCGGGTACACCGCGGACACCGGGGTCGAGCCGACGTCCAGCGCCAGGTCCACGCCGATCTTGGCGGCCAGCTCCAGCCTGGGCGCGCTCACGTCGGTGATCACCACGTGCCGGGCGCCCGCGTGCCTGGCCACCGCGGCGGCCATCAGCCCGATCGGGCCCGCGCCGGTGATCAGCACGTCCTCGCCGAGCACCGGGAACGACAGCGCGGTGTGCACCGCGTTGCCGAACGGGTCGAAGATCGCGGCCACGTCCAGGTCGACCTCGTGCCGGTGCACCCAGGCGTTGGCCTCCGGCAGCACCGCGTACTCGGCGAACGCGCCGTTCGTGTGCACGCCCAGGCCCACCGTGTTGGCGCACAGGTGGCGCCGTCCGGCCAGGCAGTTGCGGCACTTCCCGCACACCAGGTGTCCCTCGCCGCTGACCAGGTCGCCGACCGCGACGGTGGTGACCGCCGCGCCGACCTCCACGACCCGGCCGACGAACTCGTGGCCGAGCACCAGCGGCGCGTGCACGGTCCGGGCGGCCCAGTCGTCCCAGGAGTCGATGTGCAGGTCGGTGCCGCAGATGCCGGTGCGCAGCACCCGCACCAGAACCTCACCAGGGCCGGGCGCGGGGTCGGGCACGTCCAGCAGTTCCAGGCCCGGTCCCGGGGCCGGTTTGACCAGTGCCTTCACGTCTCTGTCCTCCAGCGGGGGCGTCGTTGCCCCTGCCTCGGAGTCTCACCCCGTCATGCGGCGCGGTCCATCGGAAGTTTCTGCACTGCGTTGTGAGCGCGGCTGCACAGCCGATCGGGAGTGCGGGCGCTCGGGCAGCTCAGCTGCCGCCCCAGCTGACCTTCCACGGCCTGCGGATGGTGATCGGCCCCAGGTGGGTGTAGGAGGGGCGGCGGATGTGCACCGCGCCCGCTTTCACCCGACCGGTGAGGATGAACCGCGGTCCGCTCGCGCCACCGCCGCCCGACTTGTCCTCAACCGAGCCCGCCACGACCTCCACGCCGTGCGAGTCGCAGCTGGCGTTCGCGGGCAGCAGCAGGTCGACCGCGCCGCCCGCCACGTCCAGCCGGATGTGCACCTCGGCGTGCGAGATCACCGCCTCGGTGAAGTCGAACTCGCTGGAGCCCATCCGGTTGTGCACCGACATCTCCCGCGGCACCACCCACGGGCCCTCGCGCTTGCTCGACGACATCACCGTGCGGTACTCGATCGGCGGCACCGCGGTAGGGCTGCCGGGCTCGCGGTTGACCACCCCGGGCAGGTCGACCAGCACCGCGTTCAGCTCGGCGCGGGTCTTCGCCGCCAGCGCCGTGTCGGTGCGCGCGGTGAACTCGTCCAGGGTGAGCATGCCGTGGCCGATGGCCTTCTGCAGCACGCCGACGACGTGCTCGCGCTCGGCGTCGGACACCCGGAAGTCCCGCGGGCTGATCGGGGCGGGGGGCTCGCTGCTCACCCGTCCAGGTTAGCGTCCGGACCGGAGTCCAGGCCGTGTTCGATCGCGTACCTGGCCAGCTCGACGCGGTTGTGCAGCTGCAGCTTGCGCAGCGTCGACTGCACATGGTTCTCCACCGTGCGGTGCGAGAGCACCAGCCGGTCGGCTATCTGCCGCGCGGTCAGCCCCTTGGCGACCAGCCGCAGCACCTCGGTCTCCCGCTCGGTGAGCCGGGGCGCGGTGGTGTCCTCCGGCCCGGCCGCCATCCGCCGGTACTCCCCCAGCACCAGCCCGGCCAGCCCGGCGGTGAACACCGCGTCGCCCGCCGCGGTGCGGCCGACCGCGTCGACCAGCTCCTCCGCCGACGCCGATTTCACCAGGTAGCCGGAGGCGCCCGCCTTCACCGCCTCCAGCACGTCGCTGTGCTCGCCGCTGGCGGAGAGCACCAGCACCCGGGTGCCGGTCAGCCCGGAGGTGATCTCCCTGGTCGCGTCCACCCCGGACTCGGCGCCCAGGTTCAGGTCCATCAGCACCACGTCCGGCCGCACCGTGCGCGCGATGCGCACCGCCGAGGTGGCGTCGGCCGCGGTGGCGCGCACGTCGAACCCGCGTTCGGCCAGGTCCCTGGCCACCCCGTCGCGCCACATCGGGTGGTCGTCGACCACCATCACCGATACCGGTCCGCTCGTCGTCACCGCGCCCTCCCTGCGTTGGGGATCCGGATCTCCCACTCGGTGCCCACCCGCGGCCCCGTCTCCAGGTGCACCGACCCGCCCAGCTCGGCCACCCGGCCGCGGATGGAGCGGGCGATGCCGAGCCTGCCTTCGGACTCGGCCGCGGCGAGCCTGCCTGCCGGGATGCCCACCCCGTCGTCGCGCACGCTCAGCACGATCTCCGCGCCAAGGTCCTCCAGCAGCACCCAGGCCCGCGCGGTCGCGCCCGCGTGCCGGTCCACGTTCTCCAGCGCCTCGCGCACCAGGAAGGCCAGCTCGGCGGCGGCCGACTCGGCGACCATGACCGGGGTGCCGGGCACCGACACCTGGTGCCGGTCGGTCATCAGCACCTGCAGCCGGGGCCGCAGGTCCGCGCGGCCGTTGTCGGTCTCCAGCGGCGCGGCGGCGACTAACGCCCGCAGCGCCACCTCCTGCCGACCGGCGAGCTCGGCCAGCTCGGCCGCCTCGCCGCCCAGCTCGCGGCCGCGCTTGCGGACCCTGGCCAGCACCTGCAGCACGCTGTCGTGGATGGTCCTGGCCAGCCGCTCCCGCTCGGCGGTGGCCGCCTCCGCGCGCATCGCCATGGCCAGCCGCTCGGCCGACTGCTTCGAGGTGGTCGAGGCCAGCCCGACCACGAACCCGATGCCGACCAGCAGGACCAGGTCCCGGGTCAGGTCGGTGTCGACGTAGCCGCGCACGCCGTAGTTGAACAGCGACACCACCGCGCCGAACGCCGTGCCGCCGACCATGCCGGAGCGCACCGCGCCCACCGCCACCACCGCGGTCACCCAGATCGTGGTCACCAGCGGCACCGCTGTCACGGTCCGCTGCTGGTCGGTCAGCACCAGCCGGGACGCGGACATCAACAGGCAGCACAGGCCAAGGTCGACGATGGTGAACCAGAGCCGGACCCGGTCCATCCGCAGGTAGACCAGGGAGGTGGCGAGCGTCCACACCGCCATCGCGGCGATCGTCACCCAGGCCAACGCGGCGCTCGCGTACTCGCCGCCGTGCTGGACCACCACGGCGGCGGCGAACAGCAACGTGATCACCCGCAGCAGGACCGACGCACGCCATAGGGGCTTGAGCGCGTCCTTGCGCACCGAGCCTGCCGTCGCGCGGGTCATGGTCCGGCAGGCTCCGGGTACTCCTCGTCGTCGTCCACCGCGTTGGGCTGTGAACCGGCGTCGTCGAGCACGTCCACCTGGTCCGGATCCGTACCGCCCTCGTTGATCAGCGAGCGGATGCCCGCGTTGAGCACGGCCAGCAGCGGCACCGACAACAGCGCGCCCGCGATGCCCGCGGCCAGCAGGCCGACGCCGATGGCCAGCACGACCGCCAGCGGGTGCAGCTTCACCGCCCGGCCGAGCAGCCACGGCTGCAGCACATGGCTCTCGATCTGCATGATGCCGATCACGATCGCCAGCACCACCAGCGCGGACACGAACCCGTTGGCGACCAGCGCGATCAGCACCGCCACGGTGCCCGCCACCAGCGCCCCGATGATCGGGATGAACGCGGTGAGGAACACCAGCGCGGCCAGCGGCACCACCAGCGGCACGCCGACGATCCACAGTCCGATGCCGATGCCGACCGCGTCGAACACGGCCACCGCCGCGGTCGCCCGCACGTAGCTGACCAGCGAGGAGAAGCCGCGCTTGCCCGCCACGTCGACCCGGTCGCGGACCGGGGCGGGCACCGCGCGGACCACGAACCGCCAGATGCCGCCGCCGTCGAACAGGAAGAAGATCAGGATGAACAGGGTCAGCAGCAGCCCGGTGAGCACCTCGCCGATGGTCGCCGCGGTGGTGATGGCGCCCGAGGTGATCGCCGACTGGTTGGTCTTGATGGTGTCGATGGCGTTCTGGATGAACGACTGGATCTGGTCCTTGCGCAGGTGCAGCGGGCCATTGGACAGCCAGTCCTTGATCGCGTCGAGACTGTGGTTGACCTGGTCCTGCAGCTGCGGCAGGCCGCTGGTGAACTCGGTGATGACGAAGGTCAGCACGCCGCCGACGATGGCCAGCCCGCCGATCAGCACGATCGCGGTGGCCAGCGCCCGCGGCACCCGCCACTCGACCAGCTTGCTCACGCCAGGGGCCATCAGCGCCGCGAGCAGTAAAGCGATCGCCACCGGGATCACCACGTGGGCGAAGTAGCCCAGCAGCCAGATGACCACGTACAGCGCGCCGATGATCACCAGGAACCGCCAGGACAGCGCGGCGGCCACCCGGAGGCCCTTGGGCACCAGCGGGGTGACGTCGTTGTTCGGGAGCGTGGCGCGGTGCTTGAGCCCCGCGACGCGGTTTCTGCTCATCGCCGATCACGGTAATCGCTCATACCGCCCCCCGGTGAGGAATCTCGTCTGATGTGATGGCGGTCGTGACCGACCTCGCGACCGGCTACGTCCCCGCCGGGGAGCTGACCCAAACCGAACGGGCCGTCCGTGACTCGTTCGGGACCGGGGTCCGGCTCGACCTGTCCGGCCGGGCGGACCGCCGGGTGCGCGGCGAGGTGCTGGCCGCGCTGCTGACCGGCGGCTACCCGCTCGGGGTCGGTGCGATGCCCGCGCTGCGGCTGGACGGGGCCCGGATCACCGGCCGGGTGGACCTGGAAGGCCGGGTGGTGGCCGCGGTGATCACGCTGCGCCGCTGCGAGTTCGAGCACCCGCCGGTGCTGCGGATGGCCCGGCTGGTCGCGTTGAGCCTGCGTGGCTGCCACGTGCCCGCGCTGTACGCGCGGAACCTGCGGGTGGGCAGTGACCTGCTGTTGGAGGCCGGGTTCACCTGCGACGGTGTGCTGGACCTGACCGACGCAACGGTCGATGGCACGCTGCGGCTGGCGGGCGCGGTCCTGCGCAACCCGGGCGCGGCCGCGCTGCTCGGTGCCCGATTACGGATCTCCGGGTCGATCCAGGCGATCGCCATGCAGTCGTTCGGCGAGCTGCGGCTGCGCGGGGCGAACGTCGGCGGCAGCGTGCACCTCACCGGCGCGCAGCTGGCCGACCCCTCGGGGACCGCGCTGGAGGCGGCCGGGATGGTCGTGGCGGGCAACCTGTTCTGCGACGCGGGCGGTGGCCGGTTCGACGCGGCGGGCACGGTCAACCTGTCCGGCGCGCGCATCGGCGGGGACGCGGTGTTCTCCGGCGCCCAGCTGCGCGACGCCCGCGCGGGCGACGGCCAGGTGCTGGTGACACCGCGTGGCTCGGTGGAGGACCATCACGTGCTCGACGCCGACCGGCTGCGGGTGGACGGTGACGTGAAGCTGGACGCCGGGTTCACCGCGGACGGGTCGGTCGGCCTGCGCGGCGCCCAGATCGGCGGCCACCTGCTGTTGTCCGGCGCCACCATCGGCCCGCGCGCCGCGTTGCCCGCGTTGGTGCGGGCGTTCGCGGCGGGCGAGTCGGTCGACCGGGTGCCGGTGGCGCTGGTGGCGGACGGGGTCGAGGTGCGTGGGGATGTGGAGGCGCGCGGCAGCAGGCTGGGTCGGATCGACTCGGACGGCGACGTGCGCACCGCGTTCCGCGCGTACGGCCAGGTCCGGTTGGTGGATGCCTACGTGCACGGCAGTGCCGGTCTGTCCCGCGCACGTCTGCGCGGTCCCGGTATCGATGTGCTGTTCGCGGACCGATTGCGCGTGGGCGGCACCTTGTTTCTGCGCAAGGTGCGCGCCAGCGGTTCTATCCGACTGCAGAACGCGCACATCGGATCGAGCCTGGACTGCTCCGGCGCGCATCTCACCAAGCCGCGACTACGACCCAACGGTTCGATCAAACCCTCCCTGGACGCGCGCGTCGCCACAGTGGGCAAGGACCTGCTGTGCAGTTACGGGTTCCGCGCGATCGGCGGTGTCCGCGTGCGGCTGGTCGAGGTCGGCAAGATGGCCACCTTCGAAGGCGCGCGCCTGGGCGGTCGCTCCAGGCCCGGTCAGGCGGTGGCCGACAAGGTGTTGTCCGCCTACGGGCTCACCGCGCAGGAACTGGTTCTCCGCTTCCCCGAGCGCCGCCCGCCGATCGGCATGGTGATCCTCACCCGCGCGTCCGTGGTGTCGGTGATCGACGGGGCCGGGCTGTGGGCCGCCCGCGGCGGGGTCGAGCTGGAGGACTTCACGTTCACCGCGCTCGCCGCGGTGCCCGAGGTGTCGGTGCGGACCCGGCTGGCCTGGCTGCGCGCGGTGCAGCCGGACTTCGCGCCCGGCCCGTACGAGCGGCTGGCGGCGGTCTACTCGGACGGTGGCCAGGAGGAGCTGGCGCAGAAGGTCAACCTGGAGCGCCAGCGCCGCCGCTACGCCGAGCTGCACTGGGCTGGTCGGCTGTGGGGGCGGTTGCAGGACGTGACCGTCGGCTACGGCTACCGGCCGTGGCTGGCCATGGTGTGGCTCGCGCTGTTCTGGTTGCTGGGCACGCTGTGGTTCGGCGGGCACGTGATGGAGAAGCTGGACGCCGACACCAACCCGGTGTGGAACCCGCCGCTGCTGGCCACCGACCTGCTGCTGCCCATCATCGACCTGGGCCAGGACAACAAGTGGCGGATGGTCGGTGCCTCGCAGTGGATCTCCGGCGGGCTCATCGCGGTCGGCTGGATCCTGGCCACCACGGCGGCCGCAGGCGCGACCCGGGTGCTCAAGCGCGGCTGAGCGGCCTGTGGACAAGTGTTGACGGATTCTCACGATCACCTGCGATAGTCACGGATCGTAGCCTGTGGAAACACTCTGTGTTCGTCACACGATCCGGTGGGCATCCGGAGTCACGCGTGCGTCACGGTGCGTTCCGATGAAAGTGTCTGGCGGTGCACGGCGGCCCCGTCGTGCGACACCGGGACTCCATCGGGAAGGACGGGTACCCGCATCGTGGACCAGCAGCCGAGAGAGACGACCGCCCTGCGGCGCGCGCTCTCCCGCACCCTGCTCGTCCTGGGCGGCACGCTCGCCAGTACGGCGGCGGCCTGGGCGATCTCGACGGCCACCGCGGCCGCCGACACCGCCAACCCCGCCGACCTTTCCGACGACCTGCGGGCCGTGGTCGGGTCGGTCGCCACGCTCGGTCAGCCCGCCCCGGCGGGTGACCAGCAGACCGTTCCCGTCCTGGACCGTGTCGGTGTCCTCGTCGACCACCCAGTGGCCGACCGGATGACGGCCTCGTTGGCCAGTACCGGCAACCAGGCCGCGCAGGCGGTGGACAAGTTCGGCAAGGACGTCGCCGAGCAGCTGTCCACCCCGGCACTCGCGCAGACCGCACAGTCCGCGCCGACCGGGCTCGACCTGTCCGGCGCGACCATGCCTGGTCGACTCGGGCAGTTCGTCCGGGACCTGGGCCAGATCGGCACAGCCGGTCAGCACGACACGATCCCGGCCGCCGAGGCCCGTTCCGGCGTCGAGCCGCTCGGTGCCCCGGCCCCCGAGGTCGTGACCACCCTCACCCCCGCCGTCCCGACCGCCGAGGAAGTCACCGGCAAGGTCGGACGGTTCGCGGTGGGCCGCCCCGCGCGCGTCGATGGCGATCTCGCGGAGCAGCGCGGTTCCCCGGGGACGACCCGTGAGCCGGTCGCCCCCGGCCTGCCCACCGGCCCCGCCCCGTTGGCGCCGTTGAGCACCCCCGCCCCCGCCACCACCGGGCACTCCGGTGGCGGCACGGCGGACTTTCTCGGCCACAGCCTGGTCATCGCGGTGCCCGCGAGCGCGGGCAGCGACCAGGGCCGCGCCCAGCGCACCGCCCCGGTCCTGGTGCTTGCCACCACCGAACCGCA
Organism: Actinokineospora enzanensis DSM 44649; assembly: GCF_000374445.1. Taxonomy (GTDB): domain Bacteria; phylum Actinomycetota; class Actinomycetes; order Mycobacteriales; family Pseudonocardiaceae; genus Actinokineospora; species Actinokineospora enzanensis. Next base: position 60,204 of record NZ_KB894421.1, read on the forward strand.
GCCGGGCGTCACACCCGACTGATCCACCCACGCGGCCGAGGAGCGCACCGCTCCCGCCGGGTACGCGCGCACGTCCGCCGTTCCCGGGCCGCGTCCTCTGCCGCGGGGTTTCCCCGCACCCCCGAAATACGCGGATGACCGCCCGCCGCCAATCGCGCCTCGGCGCCCGGTCACCCGCGCGGCGCCCCGACACGGGGCAGCCGATCCCGCACCACCTATGAAGGAGAAACACCAGATGCAGACCTGGGCGAAGCGCGGTTTCCAGACCGCGCTGGTCACCGGTGGCTTGCTCATGCTGGGCACCGGCATCGCGTCGGCTGACGACAACGTCAACCCCGACACCCCCGCTTCCGCGCTCGACGCGCACATCGTGGTCGACGCCAAGGTCCACGACAACGCGATCGGCACCGTGCTCGGCGACAGCCGCCTGCCGGACGTCAACCGCACGATCTCCACCAGCCCGCGGGAGCTGCTCAACGCGACCCCCGTCGGCGCGCTGGCCACCCCCGTACTGGACGACGCCTCCGAGCGCCTGCTGACCGGCACGGACGCGCCGCTGCGCGGCAACAAGATCGTCGGCGACGTGGTCGTCCCGGTCGACGTGTCCGGCAACGCGATCGCGCTGACCGGCGACGCCGAGTCCACCACCGACTCGACGCAGACCACCGAGCTGTCCACGCCCGTCGGCACCAGCGGCGAGGACCGCGCCATCGCGGGCAACGTGGTCGACCTCGACTACGCCGCGCCGATCCAGGTGACCGGCAACGCGATCGGCGCCATCGGCAACGCGAAGACGCACAACACCGCGTCGCAGACGACCACCGCCGACGGCGACATCACCACCGACGGGCAGTACGGCACGCTCGCGGGCAACGTCGTCGCCCCGCAGCTCACCACCCCGGTGCAGGGCAACGGCAACGCGGTCGCGGTCATCGGCAACGCCGACGCGGTCTCGGACACCACGTCCACCAGCACCGTCGGTGGCGTCATCCGCACCGACGGCGGCCAGTCGACGCTGTCCGGCAACGGCGCGGCCATCCCGCTGGCCGCCCCGGTCCGCGCGACCGGCCAGGCCCTCAACGTGATCGGCAACGCGCACTCGGAGTCGACCAACTCCACCAGCGCGCAGGCCGGTGCGGAGGCCCCCGACTTCAACAACAACCCGACCTACGTCTTCTCGAACGGCATCGAGTCGACCGGCGGCGGCAACATCGCGCAGACCCCGTTCTCCACCCCGGTGACCGTCGACTGCGCGGTGGGCGGCCTGGTCGGCAACGCGGGCGGCACCTGCACCAGCGACGTCACCAGCGTCGCGGGCGGCGGCAACCGCAGCTGGGGCAACGACTCCGTGCTCGGCGGCGCCATCGCGGCCACCGGCACCGCGGCCCCGGTCAGCGTGATCGGCTCGGCGGCAGGCGTCCTGGAGAACGTGTCCACCGACCAGAACAACACGGTGAACACCATCGCGGGCGGGCACAGCCGCACCCGCGGCGAGGACGGCGTGCTGTCCGGTTCGCTGGCGAACCTGTCGACGTCGGCCCCGATCGACTCGTGCGCCAACGGCGGCGCCATCGCAGGCGACTCGGACATCGCCTGCTCCAACATCACCACCACCGGCGCGGGCGGCGACGCGGGTTCCACCGGCGACGACTCGGTCGGCGGCGGCAACGGCGCGGACGTCCCGGTCAGCGTCCCGGTCGAGCTGATCAGCAACGGCTTCGACGCGCTCGGCGACGGCGACATCTCGGCCACCGAGAGCAAGTTCTCGGCCGCGGGCGGCGACGCCAACACCGCCGACGACGACGCGGTGCTGGCCGCCAACATGATCACCGCCCCGGTCGTTGCGCCGGTGCAGGCGTTCGGCAACGTGATCGGCGCCGCCGCGAACACCGACAGCGACACCGCGCTGGAGAACCAGATCAGCGCGGGCGGCCCGGCGGTCGGCTCCGGCGTCGGCGGCACCGGCTCCGGCAACCTGGTCAACACCCCGGCCGTGCTGCCGGTGCAGGCGTTCGGCCTTGGCGCCACCGCGATCGGCGACGGCAAGGCGGTCGCCTCCAACGTGACCTCCACGTCCGCGGGCGGCTCGTCCACCAGCGACGGCACCGACGGCACGCTGTCCGGCAACGTCGTGCACGGCCCGATCGCGGGCGCGATCCAGCCGTTCGGCTCCTCGGTCGCGCTGCTCGGCGACAACACCGCCACCGCGGACAACACCCTGGACATGCTGGCGGGCGGCGGCGCCGACACCACCGGCGAGGACGGCTTCGGCTCCGGCAACCTCATCGCCCCGCAGGCCCTGCCGGTCGTGCAGGCGTTCGGCGACGCGGTGTCCGGTGTCGGCGGCGACAACGTGGCGCACTCGTCCAGCACCACCACCGGCACCACCGGCGGTGACCTGAACACCAACGGCGACGACGGCTTCCTGTCCGGCAACCTCGCCGACGTGCCCGCCATCGTCGCGGCCCAGCCGCACGGCGACGCGGTCTCCGCGATCGGCAGCGACGCGATCGGCGTGTCGAACAACGACATCACCGGCCAGGCCGGTGGCACCTCCACCACCTCCGGCCACGACGGCAGCCTCAGCGGTATCGACCTGACCGCCCCGGTCAAGGGCAACGCGCCGGTGCGGGACGTGCCGGTCGAGGTGCTCGCGGACGCGCTGACCAGCGCGACCCAGAGCAGCGACCTGACCGTCGGCGAGCACCACGACACCGACCAGGACGGCGCGCTGCGCCTGCCGGAGGCCGGTGGCCTCGGCGTCACCGAGGTGCCGTCGCTGCTGAGCGGCCTGCCGATGGCCCGCTCCGCGATGCCCCGCTCGGCCATGGGCAACCCGCTGGGCAACCCGCTCGGTGGCCTGCTGGGCGGTGGTTCGTCGAACCCGCTGACCAGCCCGCTGACCGGCGGCCTGAGCACCGGCAGCCTGACCGGCGCGCTGCCCACCAGCGACCTGCTGCACGGCCTGCCGGTCGGCGGCGGCCTGCCCGTGGCGGGCGGCCTGGCCAACGGCCTGCCGATGGCGGGTGGCCTGCCGGTCGCCGGTGACCTGACCGGTGGCCTGCCGGTGCACGTGGTCCCGGGGGTCGGCCGTTCCTCGGTCAGCCGCTCGGGCGTGCCGTCGCTGCCCGCGGTCCCGGCCCTGCCCGCGGTCTCGTCGGTCCCGGGCCTGGACAACCTGTCCGGTGCCTTCGCGGGCAACCTGTTCGAGGCGCCGTCGCTCGGTCACCTGCCGGTGCAGGCCCCGATCCAGGCGCCCGCGCTGAACGGTGTGCAGACCCCGGCACTGTCCGGTTTGGACGCCACCTCGGCGCTGCCGGGCGTCTCCTCGCTGACCGACACCCGGTCGCGGCTGGCGAACCTGTTCGACCTGGGCTGACCTAGTCCTGTTCGGATAGACCGAGACCGGCCCGGGAGCACGACTCCCGGGCCGGTCTCGCGTCTCAGTCGAACTGCCAGGACCGCTTGGCCAGGCCGTACCAGAAGCCGTCGATCACCGCGCGCTGTTCCCGCAGGGAGTCCACGCTCGCGCCGAGGGACACGAACAGCGGCGCGAAGTGCTCGGTGCGCGGGTGCGCGAGTCGGGCGGCGGGGGCCTTGCGCTGGAAGTCGATCAGCGCGTCCAGGTCGTGCGTGGCGATCGCCCGGTCGCCCCAGTCGTCGAACTCGCTGGACCAGCCGGGCGGTTCGTGCCCAGGGTCGCGGCTCATGCTCACGTCGGACAGGTTGTGCGTGAAGAACCCGCTGCCGATGATCAGCACGCCCTCGTCGCGCAGCGGCGCCAGCCTGCGGCCCAACTCGACCAGCCGGGCGGGGTCGAGGGTGGGCATGGAGATCTGCAGCACCGGCACGTCGGCGGCCGGGAACATCTCGACCAGCGGGACGTAGGCGCCATGGTCAAGGCCGCGCTCGGGATCGTGCGCCACCGGGGTGTCGTGCGCGCGCAGCAGCTTGCGCACCTTCTCGGCCAGCTCGGGTGCGCCGGGCGCGGGGTAGCGCACGCGGTAGTACCGCTCGGGAAAGCCCCAGAAGTCGTAGGTCAGCGGCACGGTCTCGGTGGCGCCCAGGGTGAGCGGCGCGTCCTCCCAGTGCGCTGACACGATCAGGATCGCGGTCGGTTTCGCCAGGTCGGCCGACCAGTTCGCCAACTGCCCGGTCCACAGCGCGTCGTCGGCGAGCGGGGGCGCGCCGTGGCTCAGGTAGAGCACGGGCTGCCGGGTGGGTGTGGTCATGGGATCCCCCGCATGGGTGTTGGTTGAACTTTAAACAACATACCCGACGCTTGCCGGTCCGGCAGTATTCCCGCGACCGAACTCACCCGGAGTTGCCCATGCGCAAGATCCCCACACTTTTCCAGCGCGATCCCGATGACCGGGCACACGTGCTGCCCGAGCCGCACCCCGACTGCCGCTGGGTCCTCGCGGGCGAGGGCATGCCCACCCGCAAGTTCGACGGCACCTGCGTCCTGCTCGACGAGGACGGCGTCTGGTGGGCGCGGCGCGAGGTCAAGCCGGGCAAGCAGGCCCCGGACGGCTACCGGCCGGTGGAGACCGACCAGGTCACCGGCAAGACCATGGGCTGGGAGCCGATCGGGCGGTCGGCCTTCGCCAAGTACTTCACCGAGGCACTCGCCGACCTGCCACGCGACTTCGCGGGCCTGCGCGCCTGGCTGATGGCCCACCCCGACGGCCGCATGACCAAGCTCAAGCGCCGCGACTTCCCGTCCGCCTAGGGACTGAGGTTCGCGGCCATTCGTTCCAGGGTGCGGACGGCGGCGGCGTACTCGTCGTCGCTGATGCCCGTGACGACCTTGGCGCGTAGGCGGTCCACCTGGGTGGCGGTCTCCGTGCGGTGGGCCAGACCCGCGGCGGTGAGTTCGATGGTGCTGCCGCGGCTGGCCCAGCCTGCCTCGACCAGGGTGTCGATGACCGGGGCGGTGGTGGGCAGGAACGGTGCCATGGTCCGGTCCACCTCCTCCTGGGTGCCGGGCAGGGCGTTGAGCACCTGCCACTGCCTGCGGGTCAGCCCGGCGGTGCCGAGCTCCTGTTCAAACCCGGCCTCGATCAGCCGGTCCAACTCCTTGAGCCAGTACCCGATCGGTCGCATGACGCCTCCGAGGTGTATGTATATGGACATGTATATGTAAGATGACATGTATGGACGACGAGGCAAGCTCGATCGCGGACGTGGAACGCTCGATGGTGGCGATCCGGCGGTTGCAGAACCGCCGTGCCCTTGCCGGGCTGAGCGGCGCCCCGGACCCATGGCTGACGGCAGTCGTCGACGTCGTCGAGGAGAACGAAACCTGCACGGTCGGCGCCGTCGCGACCGCGCTATCCGTCGACCAACCGCGCGCCAGCCGCCTGGTCGCACGCGCGGTCGAGGCGGGGCTGGTGTGCAGGATGGCGGATCAAGCCGACGCCCGCCGGACGCTTCTGGAACTCACCGCCGAGGGCCGCGCTCACGCGGAGACCGTGCACGCCTTCCGCCGCGCCACCTTCGGCCGGGCCATGGCGGACTGGCCCGCTGACCGACAGGCCCAGTTCGCCGCCCTACTCGCCGACTTCGTCGCGTCCTACACGGCCCTGGTCAAGCAGTAGATCCGCTACCGTTCCGACCAGCCGGACTGTGTCTCATCTCGGAGTTCGGACAGGGAGTCCATGGCGATGGCCAGGCAAGACGCGGGTCCACGCGAAGTACTGGAGCGCTGGCTGGCAAGACCTGGTGAGACCCGGGCGACGACGAAGGCCGCGCGGCATCTGCTCGCGCGGCCTTCGGATGGTCGGGGATCCGGTTGTCCCGTCGGGACTTCGGCGGTCAGTGGGCGGACTCGCGGTTGAACAGGCGCTTCGACCACAGGTAGCCGCCCAGGGCGATGACGGCGCACCAGCCGAGCGCGAGCCACGCGTTGTTGCCGAGCGGCCGGTCCATCAGCAGCCCGCGCAGCGTCTCGATGATCGGGGTGAACGGCTGGTACTCGGCGAACCAGCGCAGCCCGGCAGGCATGGAGTCGGTGGGGACGAAGCCGCTGCCAAGGAACGGCAGGAACATCAGCGGCATGGGCAGGTTGCTGGCCGCCTCCACGCTCTTGCTCACCTGGCCGAGCGCGACGCACAGCCAGACCAGGGCGAAGGTCAGCACCATAAGGAAACCCGCGGTGGCCAGCCAGCCGCCCAGGCCCGCGGTGGGGCGGAAGCCGACCAGCACGGCGACGCCGGTCACGATCGCCACGCCGAACACCGCCTGGATGACGCTGCCCAGGACGTGGCCGGTCAGCACCGACACGCGGGCGACGTGCATGGTGCGGAACCGGGCGATGATGCCCTCGGTCATGTCCATGGCCACCGAGATCGCGGTGCCCTGGACGGTGGTGGTCACGGTCATCAGGATGATCGCGGGCGCCACGTAGTTGGCGTAGTCGGCGCGGCCGCCGCCGAGACCGGCGCCGAGGGTGCCGCCGAAGACGTAGACGAACAGCAGCAGGAAGACGATCGGCATGCCGACGAGTAACACCGTCATCGACGGGTAGCGGAGCAGGCGCTTGAGGTTGCGGCGCAGCATTGTGGCCGAGTCGCGCAGTCGGTGGAAGCGGAGATCGGGACTGGCCAGGGTGGTCATCGGGGAGTCACCTTCTGGTCGGAGGGGCCGGTGAGGGCGAGGAAGACGTCGTCGAGGTCGGGGGTGTGCACGGACAGCTCGTCGACCTCGATGGCCCGCTGGTCCAGGTGGTCGATCAGGCCCTTCAGCGCGCGCAGGCTGCCGTCGCTGGGTACCCGCAGGGTGAGCGCGTCGCCGTCGCGGGTGGCCTGGCCCAGTGCGCGCATGGCCGTGTCGAGGCCCGGCGCGTCGGCGAACCGCAGGCGGATGTGACCGCCGGGGATGCGGCGTTTCAGCTGGTCCGCCGTGCCTTCGGCGACGAGCCTGCCGCGGTCGAGGACGGCGATCCGGTCGGCCAGCTCGTCCGCCTCCTCCAGGTACTGCGTGGTCAGGAAGATGGTGACGCCGTCGGCGACCAGCTCCCGGACGATCCGCCACATGCCCCGCCTGCTGCGCGGGTCCAGGCCGGTGGTCGGCTCGTCCAGGAAGATCACCTGGGGCCTGCCGACCAGGGTCATCGCCAGGTCGAGCCTGCGCCGCATGCCACCGGAGTAGGTGGATACGGGCTTCCTGGCCGCGTCGGTCAGGTCGAACCGGTCGAGCAGCAGCGCGGTGCGTTGCCGCCGCTCGCCGCGCCCGAGATGGTGCAGATCGGCCATCAGCAGCAGGTTCTCCTGGCCGGTGAGCAGGTTGTCGACCGCGGAGAACTGGCCGGTGACCCCGATCGCGGCCCGCACCGCGTCCGGTTCGCGGACGAGGTCGTGCCCGGCGACCTGGACCTCGCCCGCGTCCGGACTGAGCAAAGTGGACAGAATCTTGACCGTGGTGGTCTTGCCCGCGCCGTTCGCGCCGAGCAGCGAGAAGACCGTGCCGCGCGGCACATCCAGGTCGAGGCCGTCGAGCACGACGTGGTCGCCGAACGACTTCCGCAGGCCGGTCGCGGCGATGGCCGCCCGGGATCGCTTGTCGGACATGGGTTTTCCTCTCGGTGCGATCAGGAGCGGCGGATGGTGACGTCGCCGTAGGAGGTGCGGCCGCGGATCTCCACGGTCTTGTCGGCCGCATCCGGCTGGGTCGCGTTGTCCAACAGGTTGTGCATGCGCCCGAACGCGGTGTTCACGTCCAACCAGGCAGCGGTGCCCTCGGCGATGCCGACCTCCAGGTCACCGGTCGCGGTGGCGAGCAGGACCGAGCCGCGCACCACCTCACCGAGGTGGATGCTGCCGTTGGACGACTTGGCGTCGACCCCGGCGCCCGCCCGCTCGACGGTGATGTCGCCGTTGGCCGCGCGCACCCGCACATCGCCGGTGACCGCGTCGATCGTGGTGCTGCCGTTGGAGTTCTTGACCACCGCGGTGCCGTCGATCGTGCCGACCCGGACCTTGCCGGAACCGGTGGTGATCTCGGCGTGGCCCGCGACGCCCTCGACGGTGACGTGCCCGGTCGAGGTGTCCATGCGCAGCGGCCCGGTCCGGTCGAGCTGGATGTTCCCGACGGCGGTCTTGAACCGGGACTCCCCCAGTCGGCCTGCGCAGTGGAAGCCGCCCACCTGGACCTGTGCGGACACGTGGGAGCCGGTGGGCAGCTCGATGGTCACGTCGACCGAGCGGGTCTTGCGGGAGAAGTCGAAGGCGCGCGCCTTCGGGCCGATGACCTGCAGGACGTCGTTGGCGTAGTCGACGCGGACCCGCTGCGCGGCCTTGACGTCGGACTCGTCGGTGTCGTCGCTTGGGCGGATGTCGACGACGGTGTCGGCGCGGTCGCTCGCGGCGATCCGCACCTCGCCGACGCCGAGCTCGACGGTGACGGAGATCGGGTCGGGTGTGTCGAACTTGGGCATGGCTGTCCCCTCGGAATGGGTCGGTGGGCCGTACCCGCAGGTCAGGGGCACGGTGTGGGAGAGCTGGAAGTGGCTGGGCGCTGTCCTTGCAGGACAGCGCCTAGCGAACCCAGCCGGTGATGCGGTGTTTGGCCCGATGGCCACCGGTGGGGGGCTCGGGGCGCTGCTCGCGCTCGGACCGCTGCAGGGTCGTGGCCGCCGCCCGGACCAGCCAGGCGTTGACCGAGCGGCCTTCCTTGGCGGCGGCCTCCTCGACCGCGGCCTTGAGCTGCTCGGGTAGCCGCACGTTGATCCGCGCGGCGGGGCCGTCCTCGCCGAACAACGGACCACCCTCCGGCGCGTCGTCGGCCGCGGTGTCGTCGGCCGTGTGCCCGGCTGGCTCGGCGGGTGGCGCGGACACGACGAAGTCCGGGTCACGGCCGCGCAGCCGCAACTCCACCGACCCCGGCGCCAGGTCCCGGGTGATCTCGTCGGCGGCCGCCGACAGCGCGTCCAGCAGCGTCATCCGGATCGCCGACTCCAGCGACCCGGTCAGGCGCTCGACCAGCGCACGCGCCTCGTCGCCGCCCGCCTCGGCGAGCGTGGCGAACTCGCGGCCGAGGTTGCTCACATACGTGGTCAGGTCCATGGCATTACTGTGGCACATGAATGGTGCCATCGCAAGTCACTTTGGCTCAAACGGTGGCACGTGTGGCACCGCTTGGCACACTGTGGCGCGAATGCGCTGGTCAGGCGAGTGCTGGGCTGGATTTGGTCGGTGGGTCAGGGCGAGATGCGAGCTCCGATGCCGTCGAGGAGGAAGTCGAGACCGGTCCGGAAGGTCTGGTCAGCGTCCAGGTGTGGGCCGTCGTGGACGACCGCGGCCAGCGCGGGGAATCGGCCGGTGGCGAAGAGTCGCAGCAGGTACGGCCCATGGGTGACCTGCCACTGCCGCTGGTCCATCCCGGACTCCCGCTCCGCGCGCCGCTCGGTGATCTCCCGTCGCACCGCGCCGATCACGTACGCGGCGACCGCCGAGACTGCGGGCACCACGACGTCCAGGTCGACATCGCCCATCGCGGCCAGCACGGCCTCCCCGCCCGTCAGCGTGTTCGGGCCGAGCTGGGGCCGACCGCCGAGCAGGTCGGCGAGCCATTCGTGCCGGTGGGCGGCCCGCCGGGTGGTTTCGGCGAGGGAGAGCAGCACCTCTCGCCACCCGTCCCCGGTCGGCCGGATCTCGGCGTGGACCGCGTCGACCATCAGGTCGAGCAGCTCCTCCTTGGTGGCGAGGTAGCCGTAGAGCCGCATCGGCCCGACGTCCAGCTCCGCGGCGACCTTGCGCAGCGACACCGCGTCCAGGCCGTCCGCGTCGGCCAGCCGGATCGCCGCCTGGACGATCCGCTCCCGGCTCAGCGGGGCGGGCACCGGTCGATCCGGCGGCTCCGGCCGCTCCCACACCAACATGGCGGCGACAGTACAGCGTGAGGGTTGATACAGTGTATTGATGGATACGGTGGATCGAGGGGGAACCATGACCATTGCCATCGTCGGAGCGGGCTTAGGCGGCCTGGCCCTTGCCCGGGTGCTGCACGTGCACGGCATCGACGCCGTCGTGTACGAGCGTGAATCGTCACGGGACGCGCGCGGCCAGGGCGGCATGCTCGACATCCACTCCGGCCAGCGCGCGCTGCGCGAGGCCGGTCTGATCGACGGGTTCTATGCGATCGCCCGTCGCGAGGGCCAGGACATGCGCCTGCTGGTACCGGACGGCACCTTGCTGCTCCAAGAGGACACACCCGACGACGCCCCGCTCGCGCGACCCGAGGTAGACCGCGCCGATCTGCGCAAACTGCTGCTGGACTCTCTCCCCGAAGGCGCGGTGCACTGGGGGCACGCGTTCACGTCCGCCGACAACGGCGTGCTGCACTTCGCCGACGGCAGCAGTGCGACGTATGACCTGCTGGTCGGCGCCGACGGTGCGAACTCCCAAGTCCGCCCACTGCTCACCGACGCCCGCCCGGCGCACATCGGCCAGAACGCCGTCGAACTCGGCATCCCCGACATCGACCGCACGTACCCCGACCTCGCGGCGATGGTCGGCCGCGGCTCCTACTGGGTACTCGGCGACGGGCTGTCCCTGGTGGCGCAACGCAACGGCGACGGCCGGGTCCGCGTCGGCGTCAGCTTCTGCAACACCCCCAAGGACTGGTTCACCACCATCGGCATCCCGTTCGACGACCCGGCCGCCACCCGGGCCCGACTGATCGACCTGCTGCCCGGCTGGGACCCGCGGTTCATCGCGCTGATCGAGGCCTGCGACGACACGATCCGGCAGTGGTCGATCAGCACCCTCCCGGTCGGCCTGACCTGGCCGTCGAAGCCGGACGTCACCCTGGTCGGCGACGCCGCGCACCTGATGCCGCCGGTCGGCGAGGGCGCCAACATGGCCCTGCTCGACGGCGCCCTGCTCGCCCTCGCACTGGCCGCGCACCCGGACGACCACCCCGCCGCCATCAGGGAGTACGAACAGGAGATGTTCGAGCGCACCAGCGCCGCCGCCCGGATGTCCGCGAGGATCCAGGACATGCTGACGGCGCCGGACGCCGCCCAGCAGGTGCTCGCCTTCTTCCAGCCCGGCTGACGATCTGCGCAAGGACCCGGCGCCAGGGCCTGGTCAGCCCTGGGCGAGGTCGGCGAAGCGGCTGTAGTGCAGCTGGTGGGCGACCACGACCGTGGCCGTCGGGCCCGCTCGGTGCTTGGCCAGGATCAGGTCGGCCTCGCCCGCGCGCGGGTCGTCGCGTTCCCAGGCGTCCGGGCGGTTGATCAGGATGACCATGTCGGCGTCCTGTTCCAGGGAGCCGGACTCACGCAGGTCGGAGAGCATGGGGCGCTTGTCGGTGCGCTGTTCGGGGCCGCGGTTGAGCTGGCTGATGGCGATGACCGGGACCTCGATCTCCTTGGCCAGCAGCTTGAGCTGGCGGGAGAACTCGGAGACTTCCTGCTGGCGGGACTCGACGCGCTTGCCCGAGGTCATCAGCTGCATGTAGTCGACCACGACCAGTTTCAGGTCGTGCCGCTGCTTGAGCCTGCGGGCCTTGGCGCGGATCTCCATCATGGTCATGTTTGGCGAGTCGTCGATGAAGATCGGGGCCTCGCTGATCTCGCTCATCCGGCGGGCCAGCCTGGTCCAGTCCTCGTCGGTCATCCGGCCGCCGCGCATGTCGCCGAGGCGGATCTTGGCCTCGGCCGAGAGCATCCGCATGACGATCTCGGTGCGGCTCATCTCCAGCGAGAAGATGACGCTGGTCAGCTGGTGGCGGATGGAGCAGGAGCGGGCGAAGTCCAGGCCGAGGGTGGACTTGCCGACGCCGGGGCGGGCCGCCACGATGATCATCTGGCCGGGGTGCAGGCCGTTGGTGATCTCGTCCAGGTCGGCGAAGCCGGTGGGGATGCCCAGGGACTGGCCGCCGCGGGAGGCGATGGCGTCGATCTCGTCCATGGTGGGCTGGAGCAGCTCCTCCAGCGCGACGTAGTCCTCGCTCATGCTGCGCTCGGTGACGTCGTAGATGGTGGCCTGGGCGCGGTCCACGATCTCGGTGACGTCGGCGCCCTCGGCGCCCTGGTAGCCCAGCTGCACGATGCGGGTGCCCGCCTCGACCAGCCTGCGCAGGATGGCCTTCTCGGCGACGATCTCCGCGTAATAGCCTGCGTTGGCCGCGGTGGGCACGGCGGACAGCAGGTTGTGCACGTACGGGGTGCCGCCGACCCGGCGCAGGTCGCCGCGCCGGTCCAGCTCGGCGGCCACGGTGATCGGGTCGGCCGGTTCGCCGCGGCCGTAGAGGTCCAGGATGCAGTCGTAGATGACCTGGTGCTTGGGCATGTAGAAGTCGGTCGGGCTGAGCGCCTCGATGACGTCGGCGATGGCGTCCTTGGACAGCATCATGCCGCCGAGCACGCTCTGCTCGGCGTCCAGGTCCTGCGGCGGCTTGCGGTCGAGGCCGTGCCCCTGGCCGGGTCCCGGCTCGTTCGGCATGGGCGGCGTGGAAAGGTCGTCGGCGAGCGCCACGGCGCTGTCCCCTCCTTCGAGTCGGACCCCGCGGGACCGCCGCGCGCGCCCGAGGGCTCCCTACCCCGCGCGCACCCGGAACCCCGCTCTCTTCCCCGGACCGGTCCCCTGCCCCGGCCCCGACTGTCGCACACCTGTTCGATACGACGATACGTGCCCGCTACGACATCCGGGTGATCTCCCCCGGTCCGGTGGCAGGTCGCCAAGCGACGCTAGAACCCCCGAACGGCCTCTTGCAAACGGCCTTGGGGACAGGCCTGTGGATAACTTGGGGATGGATTGGCTGAGCTGAGCACAGGTGCGCCGGAGCCTGTGGACAACCTGGGGACAACTAACGACGTTGGCGACGAAACCCCAGGTCAGAGCCTGTGGACAAGTTGTGGAGAAATTCCCGCTCCGAGTCCTCGGCGTGTCGCGCTCGCGACGCTTTTCGGCGTGTCGCGGACCGGTTCGCTCACGCGGGTGACCACTACCTGTGGACAACTCGGCACAATGAGAACCGCCCCACTCAGCGTGACCGAGCGGGGCGGTTCTGTCGTACGAGGGATCAGCTCGCGGCCGCGACGTGCACCGTGAACGCCGCGGTGACCTCGGGGTGCAGACGCACGCTGACCGAGTGCTTGCCGACGGTCTTGATGTGCCCGGCGACCTCGATGGCGCGCTTGTCCAGCACCGGGCCACCGGCGGCCTTGACCGCGGCGACGATGTCGGCGCTGGTGACCGAGCCGAACAGCTTGCCGGACCCGGCGGCGGCCTTGGCCTTCAGCGGGACGGAGCCCAGCGCGCCGAGCGCGGCCTTGACCTCCTTCGCGTGGTCCAGGTTGCGGATCCGGCTGGCCTCCTGGGCCCGGCGGATGACCTGCACCTGCTTCTCCGCGCCCTTGGTCGCCGGGATGGCGAACCCGCGCGGCAGCAGGTAGTTGCGGCCGTAGCCGTCCTTGACCTCGACGAGGTCGCCCGGACCGCCCAGGCCGCTGACGTCGGTGGTGAGGATGAGCTTCATGATCGTCCCCTCCTGGTCAGCGGGCGGTCGAGGTGTACGGGAGCAGAGCGACCTCGCGGGCGTTCTTCACCGCGATGGCCACGTCGCGCTGGTGCTGGCTGCAGTTGCCGGTCACCCGTCGCGCACGGATCTTGCCGCGGTCGGAGATGTACTTCCGCAGCAGCGTGGTGTCCTTGTAGTCGATGTTGACCGGACGGTCCTTCTTGACGTCCTTGCAGAAGACGCAGACCTTCTTCTTCGGCTTGCGGGGGGGTGGCTTGGCCACGGTGAAACTCCTGAGTGGTGTCTGTGAGAGAGGCGTCTAGGGAGGGGTGCGTTGCCCGGTCAGAAGGGCGGTTCGTCGTTGAAGCCGCCGCCACCGCCGCCACCTGCGGGCGGTGCGGAGCCCCACGGGTCGTCGGGGGGCGCGGGCGGGCCGCTGTAGCTACCGCCACCGCCGCCACCACCGCTGTACCCGCCGCCACCGCCACCGCCACCGGTGCCTCGGCTGACCTTGTTCACCTTCGCGGTCGCGTACTTCAGGGAGGGGCCGACCTCGTCGACCTCCAGCTCCATGACGGTGCGCTTCTCGCCCTCGCGGGTCTCGAACGAGCGCTGCTTGAGCCTGCCGGTCACCAGCACGCGAGCGCCCCTGGTCAGCGACTCGGCCACGTTCTCCGCCGCCTGGCGCCAGATGTTGCAGCGCAGGAACAGCGCCTCGCCGTCCTTCCACTCGCCGCTCTGGCGGTCGAAGGTGCGCGGGGTGGACGCGACGGTGAAGCTGGCCACGGCCGCCCCGGAGGGGGTGAAGCGCAGCTCGGGGTCCGCGGTGAGGTTGCCGACCACCGTGATGATCGTGTCGCCCGCCATGGTCAGGCCGTCTCGCGGCGCATGACCTTGGTCCGCAGCACGGACTCCTGCAGCGTGAGCTGGCGATCGAGCTCCTTGACCGCGTCCGGCTCGGCGTTCACGTCGAGCACCGCGTAGATGCCCTCGCTGTGCTTCTTGATCTCGAACGAGAGCCGACGCTTGCCCCAGATCTCGACGTTCTCCACATTGCCGCCCGACGTGCGGATGACGTTGAGGAACGTGTCGAGCGACGGTGCGACGGTGCGCTCGTCGAGTGTGGGATCAAGGATGACCATGACCTCGTAATGACGCATGAAGACCACTCACCTCCTGTGGACTCGGCGGCCACGGACTTTCCGTGGCAGGAGGGGTCTGCCGGGGCAGCGTAACAGTGGGCCGGTCACGCCCGGCGCAGCACCCAGGTCCGGACCAGCGCACCGGTGACCGCGGACAACGCGAGAACGGCCAGCATGACCGGCAGGCCGACACTGCCGACCGGGGTCACCGGCAGCGCGTATGCCTCACCGGCCGGGCGGAACGTGGCCCGGTCCGCGCCGAGGAGACCGAACTCCGGCGCGTAGCCGGGAACGCCGTAGCGGGCGTCCGGTTCTGGCGCGTAGTGGCCCGCTCGGGCGTAGGGGACTGTCGTGTAATCGTGCGGGCCTGCGGCGAGTGCCGTCGGGTCGTAGAGGGAGAAGTCCGGCGGCGCGCTCGGATTGCCGCCGACCGGCTGGGTGCTCGGCGAGGTCGCGGGCGGGGGGTTGGGCTGGTGGCCGGGCGGCGGCGGAGGCTGTTGCGGGGCAGGCTCGGTCGCATCGAGGGCGCGCAGGGCCATGCCGCGCTTCTCGGTGACCAGCGCGTGCACCGCGGCCGTCACCGCGTCGGCGTCCGGGGCGATCTCCGGCAACGGGCGCACCACCGCGGCCACCGCGTCGGCGACCGCCGAACCGGGGATCTCGCCGGTGCCGTCGGGCACGGTGCCCACCGGGATCGCGGGGCCGAGCGGGAAGGTCGCGCCGACCGTGGTGGAGCGCAGCAGTCCCAGCTTCGGGTTCTCGCGGATCGCCTGGGTGACCAGGCCGACCACGGCGACGCGGCCGAGCTGGACCGGTTGGCCCTTGAACGCGGCCACGTGCTGGGCGCAGTCGACGGCGAGGAACGGCAGTGGTTCGGCGGCGGCTGTGCTGGGTGCGAGTAGCCCGCCCGTGGTCACCAGACCGAGTGCTGCCACCGCCGCGCCCACGCGTGCTCTCACCGACTGTCCTTCCACTCGCCTTGTTTCCCCTGTACGAGATCCTTCGTTCAGGTGAAACTTACTGGCGAGTCAAGCTAGTGGTGCGACCCAGAACGTTGACCGCGTCTCGACCCGCCCACGACGTGCCTGACGGCACCGCCGAAACGACCAAGTACATCCAGTACGAGGCCGTTCCGGCGGCACCGTCAGCCACGCCGTGGACCCGCCGATACACGGCCAACGTTCTGAGTCGCACCACTGGGTCAGGTGGTGGCGCGGCGCAACACCCAGGTGCGCACGAGCGCCGCCGTGACCCCGGCGAGGGCGAACACGGCCAGCAGCACCGGCAGTTCGATTCCCCTGCTCGCGGGCGCGTCCATCACCTCCGCGTGCCCGGCCGCCTGCACGCCGTCGGCGTCCCCAGAGCCGAGGATGCCGAACTGCGGTGAGTAGCCCGGGACCGCGCCGCCGTACCGCACGCCCGGCGCCGGGGAGTACAGCCCGGCCGACGAGAAGGGGATGGACGAGTAGTCGGTCATCGGCGAGCGGCCGAAGCCCAGGTCGGAGCCGTAGAGCGGGAGGCCGCCGGGCAGCAGGCCGCCGATCACCTGGCTGTTCGCGCCGGGCAGGCCGCCGGAACCGCCGGGGGTGCCGCCGGGCTGCGGCGTGCCGCCGGGACCCGGGTTCGTGCCGGGGTTGGTGCCCGGCTTGGTCGGCACGCCCGGGGCGCCGGGGATCAGGTTGGGCAGGCTCGGCAGCGCGGCCGCACCCTGTTCCACCGCGCCCGCGACGGCGCCTGCGCCGCTCTGGACGGGCGCGGCGGCCGAGTTGACCACCGTCACGGTGATCGCGCAGCCGGTGGCGAGGGTGCTCTGGACCTGGCCGATGACGCCGCCGAGCACCGGGCCGAGCACGGGTATCCCGCTCAGTGCGGATTGGATCCGCGGGACGGCGGCCGCGGCGATGGTGCTGCCGGAGATGGTGGAGTTGGTGCCCGGGATGGCGCCGAGCGGGATGTCGCCCATGCCCGCCAGCGCACTACGGACCTGTCCGGACAGTCCGGGGCCGATCAGCGGGACGGCGTTGACGATCCGCAGCACCGGGTCGAGCACCGCGGTGGGGCTCAGCGCGATCGGGGTGCCGGGGGCGCCCTGGATCGTGGTGGCGCAGCTGCCGACGACCACCGGGGGCGGGGCCGCCGCGGCCGGGCCGCTGCCCGCCAGCAGGCTCGCGGTCGCGCCGCCGAGCACCAGGGTCAATCCGGCCGCGACCTGCCGGGCACGCCATCGCATGAAGTCCTCCGGATACTGGCGAGTAGCTTCACTCGGAGAAACGACTGTAACTCTTCAAGGTGACGTCAGCGCGCCAGGTTTCCCCGAAAGGGGTTCGTATTAGCCCGGTTGGACCACACCGAACGTGTTGATTAACAGTTGACCCTCACCTGACCCGGGCGCGGCCGGTCCGGATCGGGCGCGCACCGGACGGCACACGGCCGACAACTCGGGCGTCCCGAGGGGTTCCACCGTGGGTACCGACGACTACCCTTCCTGGCCATGAGCATCGGCGCCCACGTCCGCGATGACGACCCGCTCGCCGCCGCACACGAGCGCGGCGCCGAGGTCGTGCAGTTCTTCCTCGCCGACCCGCAGGACTGGAAGGCGCCCAAGCCGCACCCGCGCACGGACGAGCTGCTGGCCACCGACCTGACCCTGTTCGTGCACTCTCCCTACGTGGTCAACCTGGCCTCGACCAACAACCGCATCCGGATCCCCTCCCGCAAGCTGATCACCCAGCACGCGGAGGCCGCAGCCAAGGTCGGCGCGCAGGGGCTGATCGTGCACGGCGGGCACGTCAACAAGGGCGAGGACCCGCAGGTCGGCATCGACAACTGGCGCAAGTTCTTCGAGCGGCAGCACGCCGAGGGCGGCTTCGGGGTGCCGATCCTGATCGAGAACACCGCGGGCGGCGACAACGCCATGGCCCGCCGGTTCGACATGCTGGCCCGGCTCTGGGACGCGGTCGCCGAGTTCGGCGCGGGCTTCTGCCTGGACACCTGCCACGCGTTCGCCGCGGGCGAGGACCTGGTGGGCATCGTGGACCGGGTGAGGTCGATCACCGGTCGGATCGACCTGGTGCACCTGAACAGCTCGCGGGACGAGTTCGGCTCGGCCCGCGACCGGCACGACAACATCGCGACCGGCACCATCGATGCCGACCAACTGGTCGGGGTGGTGGCCGCGGCCGGGGCCCCGGTGGTGGTCGAGACGCCCGCCGAGGGGCAGGCCGCGGACATCGCGTTCCTGCGCGAGGCCGTCGGGCAGTGAACACCGTGCCCGCGGGTGTCACGGACTCCGGGAAGGTGGACACCGTGACCGCAGCCGCCGCCGCCCCCGGCCGGTCGCCGGTGGCGCGGCTGGGTCGGGCCGCGCTGGTGGTGCTGACGCTGCTCTGCGGGCTGACGCTGTTGATCGGGTTCGCCAACAAGGACCGGTGCACCGGTCCGAAGTTCGACTCCTGGGGCCGCAGCGAGCCGGGCTTCGACGAGCGCAAGTACGCCGAGGTCTGCTACTCGGACATCCAGTTCCTGTGGATCGGCCGGGACATCGACCGGCACGTGTTCCCGTACGTGCACGGCGGGATCAACGGCAAGGGCGAGCTGTACGGGGGCACGGTCGAGTACCCGGTGCTCACCGGCTTGCTGATCTGGGCGGGCGCGTTGTTCGCGCACACCGACGCGGAGTTCCTGCTCGCCTCGGCGTTGATCATGGCGCCGTTCGGGTTGGTGAGCGCGTGGCTGCTGGGCAGGCTGTCGCGGTGGCGGGCGTTGATCTGGGCGCTGTCACCACCGCTCGTGCTCTACGCCTTCCACAACTGGGAGCTGCCGGTCGTGGCCTGCGCGGTCGCGGCCGTCTACGTCGTGCACCGTGGTTGGGGCAAACGCGGACCCAGCCGTCCGCTGCTTCACCGGGCGTTGGTCAGCGCGGTGCTACTCGGGCTGGGGTTCGCGTTCAAGCTTTACCCGGCGATCTTCGTGCTGCCGTTGATGCTCTACGTGCTCACCGGCGGCCAAGGCGGCCGCGAGCTGCCCGCGGGCAAACGCCGCGACATCGCCGGGATGATCAAGGTCGGGCTGGTGGCGCTGGGCACCGCGACCGCGGTCAACCTGCCGTTCGCCATCGCCGGGTTCGACGGCTGGCTGGCCTCGTTCGTCTTCCAGGGGCAGCGCAAGGCCGACATCACCGCCAACTCGATCTGGTTCTGGGGCCTGCGCCCGGGGTCCGACCCGCAGAACGGGACGGTGCACGCGCTGATCGGCGTGGTCTCCCCGGTGCTGGTGTTCGCCTCGTTCGCGGTCGCGTGCGTGGTGGGCTGGTTCCGGTATCAGCGCGAGGGCACCTACCCGTGGATCCCGGTGTCGGCGGCGATGCTGTGCGGGTTCCTGTTGCTGCACAAGGTGCACTCGCCGCAGTACACGCTGTGGCTGGTGCCGATGTTCGTGCTGGTCAACCTGCGCTGGGGCTGGGTCACCGCGTACTTCATCGCCGACCTGGCCATGGGCGTCGGCATCTTCCTGTGGTTCGCGCAGATCGCGGCCAAGCAGCCGTCCGGCATCTATGAGGGGTTCGCCGCGCAGGCGGTGATGATCGGCGTGTGGGGGCGGGCGGCCCTGCTCGTCGGCATGTTCATCGCGTTCCTGTCCGCCCAGGACACGGTCAGCGACCAGCTGGACAGCGCACCGTCACCCGTGGGCGGCAGGCTCGGGCCCGCACTGCCGTCCCCAGCATGACCGCCGGGTACTCCGGCAAGCCGCTCGCGGCGAAGCTGGGCGTGAAACAGGGATCCCGGGTGCTGGTGACCGGTGCGCCCGACGGGTTCGACCCGGGGTGCCCGCACCACCGCCGCGCGGGCCGCGACCCGTACGACGTGATCCTCTTGTTCTGCCCCTGGCACGCCGATCTGGTGCGCGGCTACGCCCCGGCGGTGGCGCGGCTGGTGGTCAACGGCGGGCTCTGGGTGGCCTGGCCGAAGAAGGCCGCGAAGGTGCCGACCGACCTGGGCGAGAACGGAGTCCGTGCGTACGCCCTCGACCACGGCCTGGTCGACGTGAAGGTGTGCGCGATCGACGCGGTGTGGTCCGGCCTGAAACTCGTGCGCCGCCTATCCGATCGTTAGTGGTGCCGACCGCTAGACCAACTCGGGCTCCGGTCGAACGACCCGGCGCGGCCCGGTCCGGCGGGCCACCAGCGACTCGGTGGTGATCACGACCAGGGCCAGCCACACCAGGCCGAACCCGACCCAGCGGGCGGTGGACATCTGCTCGTGGAAGACCACCAGGCCGATCACGAACTGGATCGTCGGCACCATGTACTGCAGCAGCCCCAGGGTGATCAACGGCACCCGGGTCGCGGCGGCGCCGAAGAGCAGCAGCGGGATCGCGGTGATCACCCCGGTGCCGATGAGCAGCAACGCGTTGCCCCAGCCCGCGTACCCGAACGTGCCATGACCGGTGACGTGCAGATAGACGAGGTAGCCGATGGCCAGCGGGGTGAGCGCGGCGCTCTCCAGGGCCAGGCCCTCGGCCGAGCCGATGTTGGCCTTCTTCTTCATCAGGCCGTAGGTGCCGAACGAGAACGCCAGGGTGAGCGCCAGCCAGGGCAGGCGGCCGTAGTCGAAGGTCAGCTCCACCACGGCGGCCAGCGCGATGGCCAGGCCCAGCCACTGCGCTGGCCGCAGCCGCTCGCCGAGGAACACCACCCCGAGCAGGATCGTGACCAGCGGGTTGATGAAGTACCCGAGGGCGGTCTCCACCACTTGGCCGCTGGTGACGCCGTAGATGTACATGCCCCAGTTCATGCCGATGGTCAGCGCGCCGACGGCGATGAAGCCGAGCTGCTTGCGGGTGACCGCGCGCAGGTAGGACCAGCGCCGAGCCACCACGACCAGGCCGATGACGGCGGCCAGCGACCAGAAGATCCGGTGCGCCAGGATCTCGACCGGGCCCGCCGGGGCGAGCAGCGGCCAGTAGAGCGGGAAGAAACCCCAGCTGAGGTAGGCGAGGAAGCCGAGCCAGAACCCCTGCCGCTGCCCCACGGCCACCCTCCGATCATCCCATCACTACCCGGTTCAGTGTCCCATCGGAACATCGGCGGACGGGCCCGATTTATGCCCGACCGCGGGTGTGACGGTCCGAACGCGACCGTCCCCGGTGGGCGGACCCACCGGGGACGGTTCATGTCATGGCCGGTTCGTGCGACGCGAAGGTCAGCTCGACGCGGCACCCACCGGCTGCTCGGACTCCGGCGCCTGCTCGACCGGCGCGGGGGTCCGGCGCCTGCCCAGCACGAACCTGTCCGGCACGTCCTCGAACACGCCGCCGCCGGGGTCGTCGGTCAGGTGCCTGCGCACCCGGTCGACCGCCGGGTGGTAGATCTCGTAGATGATCAGCGCGCAGAGGCCGAGCACGGCCAGGTCGCGCAGCACGACCATACCGAGGAACCACTCCTGCGGCAGGCCCTTGTGGTCCTCGCCCAGGTAGAACATCATCCGCGGCACCCACACCAGGGCGTCGATCATCATCCAGGCCAGCAGCAGCTTCCACCGCGGCAGCGCCAGGATGGCCAGCGGCACCAGCCAGATCGAGTACTGCGGGCTCCACACCTTGTTGGTGACCAGGAACGCCGCGATCACCAGGAAGCACAGCTGCGCCAGCCGCGGCCGCACCGGGGCGTGCAGGCCGATGAACGCGATGACCACACAGCACACGATGAACAGCACCGCGCTGACCGTGTTCAACACCTCGGGCGTCTGCCCGAACGCCAGCTGGCCGTCGAAGCCCTCCCAGCCGGTGAACTGCATGATCACGTTGTAGAGCGAGTCCGGGTCGGCGCCCCGGGTGGTGTTCAGCCGGAAGAACTCCCGCCAGCCGTCCGGGAACAGCAGCATCAGCCACAGGTTGCAGACCAGCCAGGTGACCGCCGTGGTCGCCGCGGCCTGCCACCACTGCCGCATCTTCCCGGTGCGCAGGCACAGGATCAGCATCGGGCCGAGCAGGAACACCGGATACAGCTTGGTCGCCACGCCCAGGCCGAGCAGCACACCCGCGAGCAAGGGCCGTTTGCGCGACCAGGCCAGTAGGCCGCCCGCCGCGCAGGCGGTGGCGAGCGTGTCGAAGTTGGTGAACGCGTGCACCATGATCAGCGGGGACAGCGCCACGAACGCCACGTCCCACGGCCGATGTCGGGCGGTGCGGCCGGTGGCCCAGATGGTGATCAGCCAGGCCAGCGCCAGCCAGAACGCGGTGATCGAGAAGTAGATCACCACCGGCAGCCCGGTCGGCAGCCACGACTGCCCGATCCAGCCCTGGGTCAGCTTGGCGTTGACCCACTGGAATATCCCGGTCATCACCGGGTACTCCATGTAGCGGACGTGCGCGGTCGGCTTGCCCTCGTCGTCGATCCACGACGTCTTGTACGGGAAGGTGCCGTCCTGGTCGAGCCGTTCGGCGCCGTAGAGCGGGACGATGTCCGAGTAGCACATCGCCACGTACGGCCTGCTCGACCGCCAGTCCAGGGACAGCTGGCCGTTGCCTGGGTCGAACTGCTGCACGCAGGCCGCCTTGCCGAACCAGCCCAGCGCCAGCGCCACCAGCGCGAGCAGCAGGCCGACCCGCAGCGGCGTCCAGAACCAGTGCCTGCCGACCACCGCGTGCTCGCCGAGCGGGCCGCCGATCGGCGCGGCCGCGTGCCGGGCCAGCGACTCGTCCCACGACGGCCGCACGCGCTGCTCCGGGCTCAGCGAGTCGGTGTCCCCGACCTCGCCCGGCTCGGGCGCGCGCACGCTCCCGGTGGGGGACTCGACCTCTGCGGGCCCAAGTGGATCGCCTGGCACGCGGCGAATGCTACGGCCTGCGGTGTGCGAATGGGGTAGGTCCGACGGCAAATAACCGGCGGGCCGGGGACTGCGCGTCCCCGGCCCGCCGGTTGTCTCGATCAGCCGAACGTCGGCTCAGCTAACCGTTTTGTCCTGGTATCGGTATCACCGTGCCGCCGGTCGGTGGCGTCCTGGTCGTGGTGGTCGCACCACCGCCACCGCCGCCATGCTTGGTGGTGGTCGTGGTGGTGGTCTCGCCGTCCTCGGTGGTGGTCGTGGGAACGGTCGGCTGGTTCGCGGTGGTGGTCGTCGTCGCAGGCGCCTCGGCCGTGGTGGTCTTCGGCGCGACGGTCGTCGGCTTGGTCGTCTCGCCGATCGCCACGTACTTCCCGAAGTCCACCTTGGGCGCCTGGGCCAGGTAGCTGTTCATGAACTGCTGCCAGATGTGACCGGGCAGGCCGGAACCGTAGAACGTCCTGCCGGTCTTGTCCTTCAACGGCTCGCTGTCCTGGGTGGCCATGCCCACCGCAGCGGAGATCTGCGGGGTGTAGCCGACCATCCACGCCTTGCCGTTGTCCTTGGTCTCCACGCCCTCGCGGTTGACGTACTGGTGCGTACCGGTCTTGCCCGCGCAGTCCCGGCCGCCCGCGCACGGGATGCCGGAGGACTGCGGGATCGGGCGCAGCGACTCGGTGACGTTGCGGGCGATCTTCTGGTTGTGGTCCGGGTCGTTCTCGTCGAACGCCGGGGCCTCCTTGTACCGCTCCTCGGTGGCCGCCTCCCAGGCCGTGCCGCCGTTCGGAAACTCGATCTTGGCGACCAGGTGCGACGGGCGGCGGGTGCCGCCGTCGGCGAAGGTGGCGAACGCGGTGGCCATGTCCCGGACGGTGACCCGGGTGTCGCCACCGCCGATGGCGATGTTGAGGGTCTCCGCCTTGGACAGGTCCGAGGTGACGCCCGCGTCCCGGGCGGCCTGGGCGACCGCCTCCGGTTTCACGTCCGTCATCACCATGCGGGTGAACACGGTGTTCAGCGATTCCTTCATCGCCTGGGCCACCGGGCACTCCGCGCCGCAGCTGGTCTTCCCCGCGTTGGTGACGGTGATCGGCTTCTTCGAACCCGGGTTGATCGTGACCGGCCCGCTGTCGTACGTCTTGGTCAGGCCCTCGCCCTTGCGCAGCAGCCCGACCAGGTCGAACGGCTTGAACGACGAACCGGGTTGGATCGCGCTGCCCGCCCAGTCCGTGCCGTTCGGATCCGCGCCGCCGTAGTACGCGAGCACGCTGCCGGTGGCCGGGTCGACCGCGACCAGGCCGGGCCGCAGGTTGTCCGGCTGGCCCAGCATCACCTTGCTGACCGCTTCCTCGGCCAGCTGCTGGGCCCGCGGGTCGATGGTCGTGGTGATCTTGTAGCCGTTCTTCTTGATCCGGTCCTCGTCGTAGCCCAGGCTCTCCAGCTCGTTCTGCACCAGGATCGGGATCCGGGCCCGCGGCCCGGTCAGCGAGGCGGCCTTGGTCTTGTCGTTGGTGATCGGCTCCGGGAAGGTGGCCTCGGCCTTCTCCGCCGGGGTCATCCAGCCGTTGTCCACCATCCGGCCGGTCACGTACTTCCAGCGGCTCTGCTGGTAGCCGATGTCCTTGCCGCGGGACGGGGTCTGGATCATGCCCGCGAGCACCGCCGCCTGCGACTTGGTGATCTTGGTCAGGTCGGTCTCGCCGTAGTAGGCCTTGGCCGCCGCCGCGATGCCGTAGGCGCCGCGGCCGAAGTAGATCGTGTTCAGGTAGGCGGTGATGATGTCCTTCTTGTCGTAGGTCTTGGTCATCTTGTACGCCTTGACGACCTCCACCCACTTCCGGGTCAACGTCGGGTCGTCGTTGCCGGTGGCCTTCTTGATGTACTGCTGGCTGATCGTCGACCCGCCGCCGCCACCGCCGGTGACGTTGTTCCAGGCGGCACGCAGGATGCCGGTGATGTCGAAGCCGGAGTTCGTCTCGAACGTCTGGTCCTCGGCCGCGTACACCGCGTGCTTGATGGTGTCCGGGATCTCCTCCGGCTTGAGCATCACCCGGTTCGCCTCGGCGGTGCCGATCTTCGACATCTCCGAGCCGTCCGCGTACAGCAGCGTGACGACCTTGTCCTGGTCGCGCGCGATGTCCTGCGGGTTGTCCACGTCGACGAGCTGGTAGGTGATGAAGAAGGCCAGGATCGGGCCGATGATCATCAGCCCGGCCAGCACGTAGCAGGTCCGCCGGACCCGGCGCCAGATCTTCTTCCGGCGCTTCTTGCGCAGCTCTTCCTCGGTCGGCGCGTCGGCTTCCATCTCGGCCTCGTCTTGGTAGCCGTCGTCCAGGTCCGGCTCGGGCTCGCGGTGGGTCAGCAGCTGTGGTTCGGAGCGGGACTGACCCGGGTTCTTCGGCATGAACACGGTCGGCGCCTCGCCCGCGGCACCTGCGGCGCCCGCCACGCCCGCCGTCTTGAGCGCGACCGTGCGGTCGTCGCGCGGCGGGGTGACGGCCATCGTCGGGGCGTCGGGACCCGGACCACCAGGGCCACCAGGGCCGTTGGGTCCGCCGGGCCTACCGGGTCCGGGACCACCGGGACCGGGGCGGGCCGGACCGCCGGGTCCGCCGACCACGACTGTCGCGCCACCACCAGGTCCGCCCGGTCCGCCGGGGCCACGGCCACCCGGTCCGCCATTGCCATTGGGGCCACCCGGCCCACCAGGCCCGTTCGGTCCGCCCGGTCCCCCGGGTCCGCGGCCGCCGGGCGCGCCCGGTCCGCCGGGGCCCGCGGGGCCGTTCTGTCCGTTCTGCCCATTGGGGCCCGGCCTGCCGGGCACCGGGGCACCGCCCGGCCCGGTACCCGGACCGCCGGAGCCGTTGGGTCCGCCGGGTCCGTTGGAACCGCCAGGTCGACCGGGTCCGCCCGGTGCACCAGGTCCGCCGGACCCGGTGGGTCCACCAGGTCCACCAGGTCCACCAGGTGCCGGTGCGCCGGGGCGCCCGCCGGGCGCGCCGCCGCGGGCCGGACCGTCCACAGTGCCCGGTCCGGCCGCACCGGGGCGCGGTCCGGCTGGGCCGCCGGGTGCTGGCCTGCTCGCCTGCACCGTCTTGCCGTCCTCGTCCTCGTCCTCCCACAGCGGGTTCCAGAACCCGGTGCGCTCCTCCGGCGGTTGTTGGCCCGCACGCGGTTTGCCCGCGTCCGGGTCGTCACCGGTGGGCCACTCGGGCTCCGGCCGTCGACGTTGGTCACTGTGGTCGTTCACGAAAAAGCCTCCCAGACCGGCGCCCCGGGGCGGGGTGCCGTTCGGTGGTCATGCGCGGCAGTAGCGGCGCCCGGGTCGGGACCTGGGGCGCGGGCACCTCACTCTGCTGCCGTCCTCCTGCGGGTTTTGGGCGTGCGAACGCCCCCCGTACCCAGGACGTATGACTGCACCAGGTGGTTCCACGAACATGTCCGGCAGACCTCGACCGTATACACGGTGAACTCCGCGAACATCGTCGCCATCCGGGCCAGTTCCTCTGGGGTCCTGGCCGAGCCGGAGGCGTGCTTGAGCTCGTCGCCGTACACCCAGCTCACGTGGGTGAGGTGTTCCTTGCGGCAGACCGGGCAGGCCACCTCGGTGGGCAGGCCGTGGAACTTCGCGGCGCGCAGCAGGTACGGGTTGGCGTCGCACACCTCGTCGGTGCCGACGCGACCCGCGTGGACCTCCGCGAGCAGCGACCGGCGCTGCAACGCGTAGTCGACCATCTGCCGCTGCGTTCGCACGACGACAGCCTACGCGGAGCCGTTATCACGGGGGTGAGCCGATCGGCCGCGCCGACATGCTCGGCGGGGTGCATTCGTGACCTGGGGGTGCGCTGACCGGGGACAACGTGTGATCTTCCGGCACCGGGCGCCACCTGCGCGGTTCACGTGTCGATTGACACAGGCTCCCGAGTTGGCCACCCTGGCGATGTATCGGCACGATATAAGCAGCGAGTAGGTCGACTGACTAGCTCACACCACGTCGTGCCGCGAGAGTCAGAGGGGGTGTGCCCGTGCTGGAGTTCGCGATCCTCGGGCTGCTCCACGAGGCCCCGATGCACGGCTACGAGCTGCGCAAGCGCTTGCACGACCTGCTCGGGACCCTGCGGACGTTCTCCTACGGTTCCCTCTACCCGACGCTGCGGCGGCTGCTGCGGTCCGGGTGGATCGTCGAGGAGACACCGGAGCCGGAGACGCGGACGTGGGGCAGGCGCGGCAAGCGCGTGTACAAGCTCACCGCGGAGGGCAAGGAGCACTTCGCCGGGCTGCTGGTCGATACCGGCCCGCAGACCTGGGACGACGAGGGTTTCGGCGTCCACCTGGCCTTCTTCTCCCGGACCCCGGCCGAGGTCAGGATGCGCATCCTGGAGGGCAGGCGGCGCCGGGTCGAGGAGCGCCGGGAGGGCCTGCGCTCGTCGCTGGCCCGTGCGGGTGAGCAGATCGACCGGTACACGCGGGAGTTGCACCGGATGGGCCTGGAAGCAAGTGAGCGCGAAGTGCGTTGGTTGAACGAGTTGATCGCGCACGAGCAGAGCGAGCAGCGCGATCCAGGCGACTGACACGGGATTGACCGCCAGGGCAGGCCAGACGCCTGTGCCCCCGCGCGAGCGGGGCTGGAACACGAGAAGGAGAACCGGCATGGGCGAGAACCGCCACAGCGTGCGGGTGGCCATCGTCGGCGTCGGCAACTGCGCGGCGTCGCTTGTGCAGGGTGTGCACTACTACCGCGACGCGGATCCGACCACGCGCGTGCCCGGCCTGATGCACGTCCAGTTCGGCGACTACCACGTGCGCGACATCGAGTTCGTTGCCGCCTTCGACGTGGACGCCAAGAAGGTCGGCCGTGACCTGTCCGAGGCGATCGTGGCCAGCGAGAACAACACGATCAAGATCTGCGACGTGCCGCCGCTCGGCGTCACGGTGCAGCGCGGGCACACCTACGACGGGCTCGGCGAGTACTACCGGGAGATCATCACCGAATCGGACGAGCAGCCCGTCGACGTGGTCTCGGTGCTGCGCGAGGCCGAGGTCGACGTGCTGGTGTCGTACCTGCCGGTGGGCTCCGAGGACGCCGACCGGTTCTACGCGCAGTGCGCGATCGACGCGGGCGTGGCGTTCGTCAACGCGCTGCCGGTGTTCATCGCCTCCGACCCGGAGTGGGCGGCGAAGTTCACCGCGGCGGGCGTGCCGATCGTCGGCGACGACATCAAGTCCCAGGTCGGCGCGACCATCACGCACCGGGTGATGGCCAAGCTGTTCGAGGACCGCGGGGTGGAGCTGCAGCGCACCTACCAGCTCAACTTCGGCGGCAACATGGACTTCATGAACATGCTGGAGCGCAAGCGGCTGCAGTCCAAGAAGATCTCCAAGACGCAATCGGTGACCTCGCAGATCCCGCACGAGATGGCCAAGGCTGACGTGCACATCGGTCCGTCCGACCACGTGCCGTGGCTGGACGACCGCAAGTGGGCGTACGTGCGGCTGGAGGGCCGCTCGTTCGGCGACACCCCGCTGAACCTGGAGTACAAGCTGGAGGTCTGGGACTCGCCGAACTCGGCGGGCGTGATCATCGACGCGGTGCGCGCGGCGAAGATCGCCCTGGACCGGGGCATCGGCGGCCCGATCCTGTCGGCGTCGAGCTACTTCATGAAGTCCCCGCCCGAGCAGTACGCCGACGATGACGCCTTCGAGGCGGTCGAGGCGTTCATTCGCGGCGAGGTCGAGCGGTAGGCACTCCGTCAGGATTTCCACCGCGGGAGGCCGCCATCCGGGTCCGGATGGCGGCCTCCCGCGTTCCGGGGTGTCACGGGTCGGTCGCGCAGCGCGAGAAGCAGGCGGGATCCGGGGGAGTTTGCCCGCTGTTCACCGCGATGTCCGCTTCAACTGGTTTGTGCCTTCTAGGTTCACGCCGTTCCCACCTGACCACGATGCCCGAATCCCGGAGGCTCCGTGTCCCCCACCGACGGCCGGATCTCGCTGCCGCTGCTGCCGCCCAACCACCCGCTCGGCAGGTCCGCGGTGACCTGCCAGTACCGCTGCGCGAACGCGTGCAGCCATGAGGCGCCCAACCCCTCCGACAACGCCTACTTCGGCGATGTCGTCAGGTCGATCGTCAACCGCCGGGGCATGCTCAAGGCGGGTGCGGTGCTGGCTGTCACCGGCGCGGGGGTCGCAGGCCTGGCGGGCACCGCCGCGGCGCACGACCTCGGCCCGGACGGGCGCGGGCACGGCGGGTCGCGCGGGCCCAAGGGCCTGGACTTCAAGGCCGTGGCGCCCAACCGCGAGGACCGGATCGTCACGCCGGACGGCTACCACAACGCGGTCGTCATCCGCTGGGGCGACGCGGTGCTGCCCGGCGCGCCCGCGTTCGACTTCGACAAGCAGACCGCCGCGGCGCAGGCCAAGCAGTTCGGCTACAACAACGACTTCTGCGGCCTGGTCCCGCTCGGCCACGACGCGTACCTGATGGGCTCGAACCACGAGTACACGACCGAGTCGTTCATGTTCAAGGGCTACGCGGTGGCCAACCCCACCGAGGAGCAGGTCAGGATCGGCTGGGCGGCGCACGGCTTCTCCGTGGTGCGGGTCGAGCGCGAGCGGCGCAGCGGCAAGCTGGTGCCCCGGGTCGACCGCAAGTACAACCGCCGGATCACCGTGACCACGCCGTTCGAGTTCGTCGGGCCGGTCGCGGGCAGCAAGTTCCTGCGCACCAACGCCGACCCGTCCGGCCGCAAGGTGCTCGGCACGTTCGGCAACTGCGCGGGCGGCGTGACCCCGTGGGGCACGATCCTGTCCGGCGAGGAGAACTTCAACGGCTACTTCGCCAACGGTGAGAAGGTCACCGACGCGGCGGCCGTCCCGCGGATCGCCCGCTACGGCACCCCGAAGGGCGAGAGCGTCCGCAAGTGGGAGCGGTTCGACCCGCGCTTCGACCTGGCCAAGGACCCGAACGAGTTCAACCGGCACGGCTGGGTCGTGGAGATCGACCCGCTTGAGCCGACCTCCACCCCGGTGAAGCACACCGCGCTCGGCCGGTTCAAGCACGAGGGCGCCACCATCCAGGTCGCCCGCGACGGCCGCGTGGTCTGCTACATGGGCGACGACGAGCGCTTCGACTACATCTACAAGTTCGTCTCCAAGGACCGCTACCGGCCGGGCAACAGCCCGTCGACCCGCGCGCACAACAAGAAGCTGCTGACCGAGGGCACCCTCTACGTTGCCCAGTTCACCGGCGACAGCCCGGCCGCGGAGATCGACGGCACCGGCAAGCTGCCCGCCGACGGTCAGTTCGACGGCACCGGTAAGTGGATCAAGCTGGTGTCCGGGGACCGGTCGTTCGTCGAGGGCTTCACCGCCGAGGAGGTGTACGTCTTCACCCGGCTCGCCGCGGACAAGGTGGGCGCCACCAAGATGGACCGCCCCGAGGACGTGCAGCCCAACCCGGTCAACGGCCGGATCTACGCCGCGCTCACCAACAACACCGACCGCGGCAAGGTGGGCGCCAAGGAAGGCCCGACCGAGATCAACCCGCGCAACGGCAACAAGCACGGCCACGTGCTGGAGTGGGAGGAGAGCCGCGGTGACCACACCGCGACCACGTTCTCCTGGCGCCTGCTGCTGGTCTGCGGCGACCCGAACTCGGCCGACACCTACTTCGGCGGCTACGACAAGACCCAGGTCAGCCCGATCTCCTGCCCGGACAACGTGGCCTTCGACCGCTTCGGCAACCTGTGGATCGCCACCGACGGCAACGCGCTCGGCTCCAACGACGGCCTGTTCGCGGTGCCGGTCGACGGCCGCTACCGGGGCTACCTCAAGCAGTTCCTCACCGTGCCGGTCGGCGCGGAGACCTGCGGCCCGGTCGTCGAGGACGACTTCGTGCTGGTGTCCGTGCAGCACCCGGGTGAGTTGGACGGCGCCAGCGCGGACAACCCGCTCGCGCACTGGCCCGACGGTGGCACCGCCCAGCCGCGGCCCGCGGTCGCGGTGATCTGGAAGTCCGGCTGCCGCGTCGGCGAGTGACCTATGACCTACAGGGCCCGCGCATCCCACGGGGTGCGCGGGCCCTAGGTTGTTTTCATGCCCCTGGCTCTGATCACCGGCGCGTCCCGCGGCATCGGCGCGGCCACCGCCCGCACTCTCGCAGGCACCCACTCGCTCCTGCTGGGCGGCCGCGACCTGCCCGCGTTGCAGGCGTTGGCCGAGGAACTCCCGGACGCCCGACCGTGGCCGGTGGAGCTGACCGACCCGACCGCACTGGCCGCCGCCACCTCCGGTTTGTCCACTGTGGACGTCCTGGTGCATTCGGCAGGCGTGGCCAGGGTCGGCCCGCTGACCGCGGCGCCCGCCGATCTGTGGCGCGGCATCTACGAGATCAACGTGGTCGCCGTCGCCGAGCTGACCCGCCTGCT
Source organism: Actinokineospora enzanensis DSM 44649 (assembly GCF_000374445.1). Classification (GTDB taxonomy): domain Bacteria; phylum Actinomycetota; class Actinomycetes; order Mycobacteriales; family Pseudonocardiaceae; genus Actinokineospora; species Actinokineospora enzanensis. The sequence goes on from NZ_KB894421.1 coordinate 91,059, forward strand.
GCTCCCCGCCCTGCGCGCGGCCAAGGGGCACGTCGTCCTGGTCAACTCCGGCGCTGGCCGATCCGCGAACCCCGGCTGGGGACCGTACGCGGCCAGCAAGTTCGCCCTCCGCGCCTACGCCGACGTGCTGCGCGGCGAGGAGGAGTCCGCGGGCATCCGGGTCACCTCGGTGTATCCCGGCCGCACCGACACCGACATGCAACGCACCGTCCGCGCCGACGAGGGCGGCGAGTACCAGCCGGAGCGGTACCTGCGCCCGGAGTCGGTGGCCGAGGCCATCCGCGCGGCGATCGCCGCCACCCCCGACGCCCACCCCACGGAGCTGGACCTGCGCTCCCGCCCGGTCCGCTAGCGAGTCACTAGCCGACCAGCCTGCCGATCGCCGCGCGGGCCGCCCGCAGGGACTCGTCCCAGGGGACGCGGGTGGGTCGGGCGTCGGTGATCACCGGTTCGCCCGCCACCCAGACGTCGCGGACGGTCCGGGAGCCCGCCGCCCAGACGAGGTTGGACAGCAGGTGGTCGTCGGCGATGTCCAGGCCCGCGGCGAAGGCCGGGTCGTCCACGCCGATGTGCACCAGGTCGGCCCAGCGACCGGGCTCCAGGGCGCCGATGTCGTCCCGGGACAGGGCCGCGGCGCCGCCCCGGGTGGCCAGGAGCAGGAGGTCGGCGGCGCGCAGGATGGTCGAGTCCATTGTGGAGACTCGACCGAGGAGTCCGGCCAGGCGCATGTCCTCCCAGAGGTCCAGGTCGTCGTTGCTGGCCGGGCCGTCGGTGCCCAGGCCGAGCGCGACGCCCGCCGCGCGCAGGTCGCCGACGCGGGCGATACCGGAGGCCAGCTTGGTGTTGGAGCCCGGACAGTGGGCCACGCCCACCTCGCGGCGGGCGAAGAGGGCGATGTCCTCGTCGGAGAGGTGCACCGAGTGGGCGGCCAGCACCCGGCCGCCGAGCAGCCCTGCCTTTTCCAGGAGCGCGGGCACCGATCCGTGCTCGGCGCGCTGCGCCACGTCTTCCGGGAGGGACTCGGCCACGTGGATCTGGATCAGGGCGTTTCGCTCTCGGGCGGCCGCGCCGATCTCGGTCAACGCCTCGGGAGGCAGGGTGTAGGCCGAATGCGGGCCGTAGCCCAGTTCGATTCGCTCTCCCGGGCCGGATCGCAGGCCGTCCGCGTCGATCCAGGCGTTGGTTTCGGCGAGCTGTTTGCGCCAGTCCCAGCCGGGGGCGTCGATGATCGCCGGGGCCAGCACCACGCGGCTGCCGGTGGCAAGGGCGGCGCGAACCAGTTCTTCGCCGTGGAAGTACATCTCGGCGCTGGTGGTCACGCCCGCTCGAAGCATCTCCAGGGAGCCCAGGACCATGCCGGTGTGCACGTCCGATGGGTCGAGGCGGGCTTCCGCGGGCCAGATGACCTCGGTCAGCCAGCGCATCAGGGGGAGGTCGCCGCCCATGCCGCGCAGCAGCGTCATGGGGCTGTGGGCGTGGGTGTTGACCAGGCCCGGGATGAGAATGCCGGACAGCTCCCTGGTCGGTGCGTCCGTCGCCGGGGCGGTGCTTGTCGGTCCACAGTGGAGGATTCGGCCCGCTTCGTCGATATCGACGACGCCGTCTCGCACTACGGAGCATGCCGGATCGCAGGGCAGCACGATGGGAGCGTGCAGACGCAGACTCATGGCGAGATTCTGCCACGCTTCTTCCGGCTGCGGTTTGTGGGGCGTGCGGCGCGATTTCGTTGATTGCCGGATGGCTGTGTCTCTGGAAAGGCCTGCTAGCCAGGGATCGGGGCCTGGCGTAGGAAGGCCGGGTGGTGCGGGGTTTCGGTGGCGGGGGCATAGACATCTGCGGAGTGTTCGATGCTCACGCCTGCGGTGTCGAAGGAGTGCAGCACCGCGCGGTTGAGTTCCAGGGCTGCCCGGTCGCGCCAGAGGGTGCGTTCGTTGGTGGTGTCCAGGCCCAGTTCGGTGGCTACCGTGGTGGCCATCCCGTATGCCGCTTCCTCGCCCAGCACGTCTTCGCCGATTGCCCGGCAGATGTAGACGCCGTTGTAGGGGGCGGCCGGATAGTTGATGCCGCCAATATGCAGGCGCATGTTGCTGATCACCGGAACGGCGTGCCAGCGGAGGTCGAGGCGGGTGAACCAGTCGAACTCGGGGTGGGTCAGCTCGACTTCGCGGACCGCGTCCCTGGGGATGGGGAACAGGCGGACGCCGTCGTCGTCGGTTTCGATTACCAAGGGGAGCAGGTCGAATGGGCCGTGCGGGGTGGGTGGGAGCCAGCCAAGGCGGCAGACGCCGGTGGTGAACTCTATGTAGCGGCGGTCGCCGACGACGCCGCCGTTTTCCCGATAGCCCGCGTAGCGGACCAGTTGGTCGTTGCGGATTCGCGGGCCGAGGCGCCAGGGCGAGTCGGGGGCGAAGATGCTGACGACCGGGCGGACGGCGCCGTCGCCCGCCGCCATGCGGAGGTGGTGGACGCATTCGGCGGCCACGGCGGCCGCGTCGCGGACCTCCCGAAGATCCCGGACGAGCAGGCCGCGCCAAGGCACCGTGTCGGGGCACCAGCCGGTTTCGCGGAGGGCGACGCGGGCGCCGAAGGCGAGCTCGGCTGGGGTGTGCCGGTAGGTGCCGGTGGCCGCGATCTCGGCGCGGACCTTGGCCAGCCGGGTGTCCAGCGGACCTGCCTTGGGGCGCGCCTCGTGGAACATCCGCAGGAAGCGTTCCGCCATGGCGAACAGCGGGTTGGTCGCCGAGCGGTCCGGGGGTGCCGGGGCGCGGTCGGTGGCGCGGGTGATTCCGTGGATGTCATCGCGCAGGGCGGTCACATCACTGAATATCGGTACCCGCGGCGCGCGCCTCGACTACTCGGACGTGTGGTGCTCACCGAACCGTCGTCACCGACGGTCAGTTCTTCACTCGTTCGAAGATGAGATCCCTGCTGATCCGACCCTCGACCCGGGCGCGGGACTCGAACTTGGTCACCGGCCGCCACTCGGGGCGCGGGGCCCAGCCGTCGAACCTGTTGCGCAGCAAGGGCTCCGCGGACAGCACTTCCAGCATCTGCTCGGCGTAGTTCTCCCAGTCCGTCGCCAGGTGCAGGGTGCCGCCGGGGGCGAGGCGACTGGCCAGCAGGGACACGAACCCGGGCTGCACGAGCCGTCGCTTGTGGTGCTTCTTCTTCGGCCACGGGTCCGGGAAGAAGATCCGCACCCCGGACAGCGAGTCGGCGGCGATGTGCTGGGTGAGCAGGACGACCGCGTCACCGCGCAGCAGCCGGACGTTGTCCAGGCCCATCTCCTCGACGCGCAGCATCAGCTGGGCGAGGCCGGGTTCGTAGACCTCCACGGCCAGGTAGTTCAGCTCGGGCGCGGCCTGGGCCAGTCGGGCGGTGGTCTCCCCCATGCCCGAGCCGATCTCCAACAGCACCGGCGCGGCACGGTCGAACCAGGTATCCGTGTCCAGCGGGCCTGCGGGCAGCTCGGCGACCTGCCTGCCCCACCGCGGCCACGACCGTTCCCACGCCTTGCCCTGGCCGACGGTCATCCGTCCACCGCGGTGCACGAAACTCACGACGCCGCGCCTGCGCGGCTCGGTGGTGGTCTGGTCGGGCAGTCGGTCGGGCTGAGTCACCCGGACAGCGTGCCACCTGCCGGTGCGCACGCCTCAGCGCGCCCCGGGCCCGCCGGGGCGCGGACCACGCCGCTCACGGTCGCAGGGATTCCAACCGGGACAGATTGGCGCGCAGGTCGGGCAGGCCCGCCACGGCGATCGGCGCGGGGGCCGGGCCCGCGTGCACCGCCAGCACGTCGATCCAGCCGCTGTGCCGGTGGGTGTGCGCGAGGGTGGTCGGCATGCCCGGTTCCGTCAGGGCCCGCTCGGAGGGCATGTACTCCCAGTACCCCGCGTCGCCGTCGCTGGCCCACGGCACGAAGACCCAGCCGGGGCGGGCGTCGAGCAGCTTGGCGACCCGGTCCTCGACCGCGAAGCCCTCGCGCCGGGAGCCGAGCGTGCCCGCCGCGACCGCGTGCAGCCACCAGGGCGCGGACAACGTCGGCTGGGCGGCGGCGACGGCCCGGTACAGGGACAGCACCTGTGGTTCCGGTGCCCGGTGCACCCAGGTCCGGCGGCCCGCCGCCGGGGACTCGGGCGCCAGGCCGCTGGGTTGCTCCAGCGCCTCGGACCATTCCAGGCCGATCAGCGGCTCGACGTGCAGGCCACGCTGGATGGGCACGGCGTGCCGCTGGGTGTTGGCGTCAAGCACCGTCAAGGTCCACCTCCAAGGGTTCCGAGACGGGTCTGTGTGTCCATCTGACCCCGGGACGGGTGGGAAGTCCGTAACGTGTGTGGGGCCTCACACCTTCTTAACGTGGTCTTAATCCCAACCCTTGTTGTAAGAAAAGCCACGCCCCCGCGCCAGAGGCGGAAGTCCTCAGGCGTCGCGGCGAGTAGCCGAGAAGATCCCCGCGGTGAGCACGGCCAGCGCGATGACGGCGAAGTACAGCAGGTAGCCCCATGGGGTCAGCGGCAGGTCGACGACCTCCCTGGCGCCGTTGTCCCGGCCCACCCCGATGAACCGGTCGGCGGCGAAGAACGGCAGCCAGTGCTGGATGTCCTGGCCCACCTTGGGGATCAGCGTGACCAGGCTCTCCACCAGCAGCGAGTACACCAGCAGCAGCGCCACCGCGCCCGCGGTCTGCCGCACCAGGATGCCGACGCCGAGCGCGAGCAGCGCGGCGAGCGCGAACACCAGGGCCTGCCCGGCCACCGTGCGCCAGTCCTGCCCGGAGTCCAGTGCCAGGCCCGCGTTCGGCTTGATCAGCCGGAACATGGCCCAGCAGCCGAACCCGACGCAGGCGCCGATGACCCCGGTCAGCCCGGCCACCACGAGCGCCTTGGCCAGCAGCGCGGCCGACCGGTTGGGCACCGCCTGGAAGGTGCTGCGGATGGTGCCGAAGCGGTACTCGCTGGTCACCGCGAGCGCGGCCAGCACCAGCACGACCGACCGGCCGAGGCCCGCGGTCAGCTGGGTGGCGCCGATGTCGATCTCCAGGTCGCCGCCGGCCTGCGCGGCCAGCAGCGCGGTGAAGGCCACCGGCAACGCGATCGCCAGCAGTCCGCAGGCCCATGGCGAGCGGGTGCTGAACAGCTTGATGCGCTCGGCGCTCACCAGGCTCATGCGGACGAGGCCTCCTCGTGCGTGTGGTATTCGACGGCATCGCCGGTGAGCTGCATGAACGCCTGCTCCAGCGAGCCGACCTGGGGGTTGAGCTCGTGCAGCACGATCCCGTTCGCGGCGGCCAGCTCGCCGATCTCCGCACTGTCCATTCCGGACACCCGGAGTCCCGGCGGGGTGCCGGTGTCCGGGGCCACCGTGCCGCCGCCGATGCGCAGCAGCTCGGCCAGCGCGTCCAGCTGTGGGCTGCGCACCAGGACCGTGGTCTCGGTGGCGTGCGCGATGAAGTCCTCGACCGTGCCCTGGTAGATCAGCTTGCCGCGGCCGATGACTACCAGGTCCTGCGCGGTCTGCGCCATCTCGGAGAGCAGGTGGCTGGAGACGAAGACCGTGCGGCCGTTCTCCGCGAGCTGGTGCATGAACCGGCGGATCCACAGGATGCCCTCGGGGTCCAGACCGTTGACCGGTTCGTCGAACAGCAGCACCTGCGGGTCGCCCAGGAGCGCGGCGGCGATACCCAGCCGCTGGGACATGCCCAGCGAGAAACCGCCCGCGTTCTTCTTTGCCACCGAGGTGAGCCCGACCAGGTCGAGCACCTCGTCCACGCGCGAGGTCGGCAGCTTGTTCGAGGCGGCGAGCCAGCGCAGGTGCGCGCGGGCGGACCGGTTGGGGTGCACCCACTTGGCGTCCAGCAGCGCGCCGACGGTACGCAGCGGTTGGTGCAGGTTGCGGTAGTGCTTGCCGTCCAGCAGCACGTCACCGGAGGTCGGGCGGTCCAGGCCGAGGATCATTCGCATGGTGGTGGACTTCCCGGCGCCGTTCGGGCCAAGGAACCCGGTGACCCGGCCCTCGCCGACGGTGAAAGACAGGTTGTCGACCGCGACGGTGCGGCCATAGCGCTTCGTCAGACCGGACGCCTCGATCATGCGCCCGATGGTCGCACGCACCAGCCCACCGCGCTAACGGACAGCTAAAGGTCGAACGAGCGGAGCCCGGGTCGCCTCCCCGTAAGGCGACCCGGGCTCTTTCCCCGTGGTGGTCCCGCCGCTCCCCGAATGATCGGCGGGACCGGGTGGACCTACGCGTCGCGCTTGTTCGCGACGACCAGTGCGGCGATCAGCAGTGCTGCCGTGACCCCGGCGAAGTAGAGCAGCGAGCCCCAGGGGGACTGCGGCGCCTCCGGCACCGGGTTGAGGAACCGCCCGGCGTTGATGAACGGCATCCAGTCCTGGATGTCCCGGCCGACATTGGGGATCAGCGCGACCAGGTTCTCCACCAGCAGCGGCCAGATCAGCAGGATGGACAGGGCGCCCGCGGACTGGCGGACCAGCACGCCGACGGCCACCGAGAGCACCGCCGCGAGAGCGAAGACCAGCCCGGCGCCCGCGACCATGCGCAGGTCGTCGCCGGTGCTGATGGCCAGCTCCGGGCTGCTGTCGATCATCCGCGCGACCGCCCAGGAGCCGAACGCGGCGATCTCGCCGAGCACGCCTGCCAGCACGGCGACCACCACGCACTTGGCCAGCAGCACGCCGCTGCGGTTGGGCACCGCCTGGAAGGTGGTCCGGATGGTGGCGAAGCGGTACTCGGTGGTGATGGCCAGCGCGGCCATCACGGTGATGATCATCAGGCCGAACTGGATGCCGAACTGGCTGTGCTCCACCCGCAGCGGGTTGTTCCCGCCGTGGTTGAGCGCGACCATCACGGCCATGCCGATGGTGAGGCCGAGCGCGAGCAGCGCGGACCACCATGGCGAGCGAGTGGTGAACAGCTTGATCCGCTCGGTGGCGAGCAGCGTGGTCATCAGGCATCCCTCCGCTTGGCCGTGGTGATGGCGATGACCAGTACGACCACGGCGAAGGCCGCGAAGTAGAGCAGCGCGGGCCACGGGCCAAGGCCCGCCTCGGCGGGCGGCGGCCCCTCGTTGATCGGGCGCGTGGTGATGTCCGCGTCCCCGGTGATGAACGCGTTGGACATGTTGAACGGCAGCCAACGGTGGATCTTCGGACCGATCGTGGGGATCAGCGTGACCAGGCCCTCGACCAGGTTGGTGTAGATCAGCAGCAGCGCGATGGCGCCCGCCGAGTGCCGCACCAGCACGCCGACGCCGACCGCGATCACGGCCGCGATGGCGTACACCAGGCCGACGCCTGCCACCGCGCGCCACTCGTAGGCGGTGTCGATGCCAAGGTCGGCACTGGACTTGATCAGCTTGCTGATGCCCCAGGAGCCGAACGCGCACAGCTCGCCGACGATCCCGGCCAGGATCGCCACCACGGCCGTCTTGGCCAGCAGCGCGGTCGGGCGGTTGGGCACGGCCAGGAAGGTGGCCCGGATGGTGGAGAACCGGTACTCGGTGGTGATCGCCAGCGCGGCCATCACCATCACCACGACCAGGCCGAAGGTATAGCCGAACTGGGTGGCGGCGACGTTCATCGGGGACGCGGCGTTCGAGGTGCCGGACATCAGCGCGCCGAACCCGATCGTGATGGCGAGCGCGATCGCGGTGCACCACCAGGGCGAGCGGGTGGAGAACAGCTTCATCCGCTCGACAGCGAGGAGAGTCATGTCGTCACTTCCCCGCAGGCACGAGCGTGGCCGGGGTCTGACCGTCGGTCAGCTCCGTGTGGTACTCCACCGAATCGCCGGTGAGCTGCATGAACGCCTCTTCCAGGGAGCCGCGCTGTGGGCTCAGCTCGTGCAGCACGACGCCCTCGCGGGCGGCCAGCTCGCCGATGTCGGCGCAGTCCATACCGGAGACGACCAGGTTCTCGCCCTCGTCGCGCAGGTTCGCGCCGAGCCTGCCCAGCGCGCCGCGCAGGACGGCCAGCTGCGGGCTGCGTACCCGCACGGTGTTCTCGGTGGCCTGGGCCACGAAGTCCTCGGTGCTGCTCTGCGAGATCAGCTTGCCGCGGCCGATGACGACCAGCTCCTGCGCGGTCAGCGCCATCTCGGAGAGCAGGTGGCTGGAGACGAAGACGGTGCGGCCCTCGTCGGCCAGCCGGTGCATGAACTTGCGGATCCAGAGAATGCCCTCCGGGTCCAGGCCGTTGACCGGTTCGTCGAACAGCAGCACCTGCGGGTCGCCGAGCAGCGCGGCGGCGATGCCCAGCCGCTGCGACATGCCCAGCGAGAAACCGCCCGCGCGCTTGCCCGCGACGGCGGTCAGGCCGACGATCTCCAGCACCTCGTCCACCCGGCGGGCCGGGAGCTTGTTGGACTTGGCCATCCACTGCAGGTGGGCGCGGGCGGACCGGTTGGGGTGCACCCACTTGGCGTCCAGCAGCGCGCCGACGGTGCGCAGCGGCTGGTGTAAGTCGCGGTAGCGCTTGCCGTCGATGAGCGCCGAACCCCCGGTCGGGGTGTCCAGCCCCAGGATCATCCGCATGGTGGTGGACTTCCCGGCGCCGTTCGGCCCCAGGAACCCGGTCACCCGGCCCGTGGGGACCGAGAACGACAGGTTGTCGACGGCGAGCGTCTTGCCGTAGCGCTTGGTGAGGCCGACTGCCTCGATCATGGTGACTCCTCTTAAGCCTGGCTGGTGCGCACCTCCCCTGGCACGCCCCCCCGTTCTGACACCAGGATGCCGCCACCCGCGCTCTCGCGCGTCGTCCTGTGGTCGCCCCTCGGGGTCAGCTTTCAGGAGTAGCCTGCCGCACCCGCCGTGGCCCGGGGTATCGGGTACGACCCTGAGTGGACCCTGATCCGCGCGCCTGGTCCGGATGAGTGGCCAGGGGTTATTGAACTGTGCTTCAATAATGGGGTGGCCCGCCCGAGAACCATCTCCGACCAGCAGATACTGGACGCTGCCTCGGTGGTCATCGGGCGCGTGGGGCCGGGCTTCACCCTGGCTCAGACAGCCGCCGAGGCCGGGGTCTCGGTTGGCACGGTGGCGCAGCGCTTCGGCTCCAAGGACGGCCTGCTGCTGGCGATCTTCGACCACGCGACGGCCGAGGTCGCCGGTGCGATGCGCGCCGCCGCCGAGGTCGAGCCCGACCCGGTGGCGGGTGTCCGGGCCGCCGTGCTGCGCACTTTTGCATCGCTGGGCGACGCCGAGACCGCGGGCAACCACCTGGGACAGCTCGGCGTCGACCTGATGGACCCGCACCTGCGCGCCAGGCTCGGCGTGCACTTCACCGCGATGCAGGCGGAACTACGCCGCGCGCTGGACCGGGCGCGGCCGCACCTGCCCGGCGCCCCGGCCGTGGACGTGGCAGCGCGGGTGCTGCTTTCCCTGGTGAACGGGGTCGCCATCGACTGGTCCGTCCGTCCGCACGGACGCCTCGCGGACCGGATGACCGAGGACGTGGACGCGGTGCTGGAGGCGTGGCGCCGCGGGTGAGGGGAGGACATGACGGTGGATGACCAGACTGTGACGGACAGTGCTGTTACAGACGGTGCTGTTGTAGACGGTGCGGCGGCTGTAGACGGTGCGGCGGCGGACGGTGCGTTGGCGGGTCGGGTCGCGGTGGTGACCGGTGCGACCCGGGGCTGCGGTCGGGGTATCGCGGTGGAGCTGGGCGCGGCGGGGGCGACGGTCTACGTCACCGGGCGCACGACCCGGGACAGCGCCTCGCCGATGAAGCGCGCGGAGACGATCGAGGAGACTGCGGAGCTGGTCGACGCGGCGGGCGGCACGGGCATCCCGGTCCGCTGCGACTTCTCGGTGGTGTCCGATGTGGACGCCCTGCGCGACCGGATCGAGGCCGAGCACGGCCGGATCGACGTGTTGGTCGACGACGTCTGGGGCGGCGACCCGTTCGTCGACTTCGAGGCGTCCTATTGGGAGTCCTCTTTGGACAACGCGGTCCAGGTCGTGCGCAACGGCCTGGAGACCCACCTGATCACCCTGCACCGGCTGCTGCCCCTGGTCGTCAAGCGGCGCGGCGGGCTGGTGGTCGAGGTGACCGACGGCGACACCGAGCGGTACTGGGGCACCGGGATCCCGTACTACCTGGTGAAGTCCGGCGTCCGGGCGATCGGCCGGGCCCTCGGCGCGGACCTCGCCGAGCACGGGGTCACCGGCCTGTCGGTCACCCCCGGTTTCCTGCGCTCGGAGATGATGCTCGAACACTTCGGCGTCACCGAGGAGAACTGGCGGGACGGCGCGGCGAAGGACCCGCACTACGTCATGGCCGAGTCGCCCCGCTACGTCGGCCGGGCCATCGCCGCGCTCGCCGCCGACCCGGACGTCTCCCGGTTCGCGGGCCGCACCATGGCCAGCTGGACGCTGATGCGCGAGTACGGGTTCACCGATGTGGACGGCAGCCGCCCGGACTGGGGCCGCTGGTTCGAGGAGGTCTACGAGACGAAGACCGACCCGACCACCGTGGACCCCGCCCGGTACCGGTGACTCACACGTCCCCTGGCCGCACCAGACCGGTCTCGTAGGCCAGCACCACCGCCTGCACCCGGTCCCGCAGCTCCAGCTTGGACAGCACCCGGCCCACGTGCGTCTTCACGGTGGCCTCGGACAGGAACAGCTTGCGGGCGATCTCGGTGTTCGACAGCCCCTGGGCCATCAGCACGAGCACCTCGCGCTCCCGCTCGGTGAGCACGTCGAGCACCGACGCGTCGCGCAGCTCGCCGCCGCCCGGACCGAGGAACCGGTCCAGCAGCCTGCGGGTCACGCTCGGCGAGACCACCGCGTCGCCGCTGGCCACCGAGCGCAGCGCGGAGACCAGGTGGCTGGGCGGGGTGTCCTTGAGCAGGAAGCCGCTGGCGCCGTTGCGCAGCGCCGACAGGGCGTACTCGTCCAGGTCGAAGGTGGTCATCACGAGGACCTTGGAGGTGCCCTGCTCGGTGATCACCCTGGTCGCCTCGACGCCGTCCAGCACCGGCATCCGGACATCCATCAGCACCACGTCCGGGCGCAGCTTGTCGGCCAGCTCGATGGCGGCCCGGCCGTCACCCGCCTCGCCGACGACCTCCATGTCCTCCTGGGCACCGAGGACCATCCGGAAGCCGACGCGCATGAGTTCCTGGTCGTCCACCAGCACCACCCTGATCACGTGGCCCAACCTAACGCCTCCTACGCGGTGGACACCGGTAGCACTGCTCGGACGCGCCAGCCGCCTTCCGTGTGCGGGCCTGCCTGGAGCGTGCCGCCGAAGACGTTGGCGCGTTCGCGCATGCCGATGAGGCCGTTGCCGCCGACCGATGACAGGGCGGCGAGCCGGGGGTGCCGGTCGGTGCCGGGGCCGCGGTCGGTGATGTCCAGCTCCACCCGGTCACCGATCCGCTGCACGTGCACGGCCGCGGTCGCGCCGGGGCCCGCGTGCTTGATCGTGTTGGTCAGCGCCTCCTGGACGATCCGGTAGATGCCCAGGCCGACGCCCGCGGGCAGGTCGTCCAGCTCGCCGGTCAGGTCCAGCCGCACCGGCACGCCGATGGCCCGGACCCGCTCGGCCAGGTCCGAGATGGACTGTGCGCCCGGCTGCGGCGCGCGGTCGGACTCGCCGTCGTCGCTGCGCAGCACGCCGAGCAGGCGGCGCAGCTCGGTCAGCGCCTCGCGGCCGGTGGCGGAGATGGTGTTGATGGCCCGTTCGGCCACGTCGGGCTGGGACCGGACCGCGTAGGCGGCGCCGTCGGCCTGGACCACGATGACGCTGACCGCGTGCGCGACCACGTCGTGCAGCTCGCGGGCGATCCGGGCGCGCTCCTGGCCGACGGCGATCCGTGCCTGTTGGTCGCGCTCGGTCTCCAGCAGCGCCAGCCTGCGCTCCACCTCCGCGTGGTAGGCCCGGCGGGCACCGGAGAACTCGCCGAGCGACCAGCAGAACCCGAAGATCACCACGATCACCACGGTGGGCGTCACCGCGCCAGGGAAGCCCTGCCGCCAGACCGCCCAGGCCGTGGTGCCGACGGCCAGCCACAGCACGTACAGCGCGCCCTGCCGCCTGCTCACATAGGCGACCACGGTGTACAGCGAGATGCCCAGCGCGATGTCCGCGCCGCGCATCCGGGCGTCGATGCCGCCGAGGTTCGGTCCGTGCGTGAGCAGCTGCACGAAGCCTGCGCCCAGCACCAGGTACGCGGACAGCAGCGGGTACCGCCTGCGGATCACCAGCGGTCCCAGCAGTCCCAGCCCGACCAGCCAGAACACCACCGGGTTCACCCCGCCGGGCATGGCGAAGGCGGAGATCGACTCCAGGGCGCCGAGCACGGCGGCGATGACGCTGTCCCCGGCGATCGGGTGCGCCTTCATCCACAAGCTCAGTCTCCGCACGGTCCGAGCGTAGGCACTGTCGGCGCCGGTCCGCGTCCTCCCGGCGTCGCATTGCCCGGTCCGACCGCAGGCGGACCGGGCCAGCGGCTCCCCCGGCGCTCCCCCAGCGCACGGTGTCGGCGGACCGAACCAGGCGAGTGTGGACACGCCGGGGCCCCGGTCATGGCACGATGCGGGGCGACCGACGGAGGGGAATCGGCCGGGTGCGCTCCGGCCGGGGAGGAATCGGCTTGTCGACCGAGCAGCAGCACCTGGCCGGCCCGTTGTCCGCCGCGGTGGCCAACCTCTGCCAGCGCCTGCAGCCCCAGGTGTCCGCACGCACCGCCGCCGGGTTCCGCGAGGTGCTGCGCAGGTTGTCCGCCCCGTTGCAGGTAGCGGTCGCCGGGCGGATCAAGTCCGGGAAGTCCACGCTGGTCAACGCGTTGATCGGGCGCCGGGTCGCGCCCACCGACGTCGGCGAGTGCACCCGGCTGGTGACCCGCTTCCAGTACGGCACGGTGGACCGGGTGGAGCTGGTCTTCTTCGACGGTCGCAAGCAGGTGCTGCCGTTCGACGTCGGCGGCATGATCCCGAAGGACCTGGAGGTCGACTTCGACAAGGTCTCGCACCTGGAGGCCTACCTGACCAACGCGGTGCTGCGGGACCTGACCGTGATCGACACCCCCGGCCTCGGCTCGCTGGACCTGGCCTCGGTGAAGCGCACCGAGCAGCTGCTGGGCGCGGCCAAGCACCGCAAGTCCGACGACGACCCGGACGCTGCCGAGGGCGACCGGGCCGCGGACGGGGACGCGGACACCGACGAGGACGACGGCGAGCTGGACGACACCTCGCGCAACGCCGTGGCGGGCGCCGAGGCCGTGCTCTACGTGGTGACCCAGGGCGTGCGGGCCGACGACCAGCAGGCGTTGGCCGCGTTCACCGCCGCCACGGCCAGCCGGGAGGCGGGCCCGGTCAACGCCATCGCGGTGCTCAACAAGGCCGACACGATCACCCCGGAGTCGGTGACCGGCAGCGACGGCGACGTGTGGAAGGCGGCCACGCTGCTGGCCGAGAAGCAGGCGGCCACGCTCAAGCCGCGGGTCGCCGACGTCATCCCGGTGATCGGCCTGCTCGCCGAGTCCGCCGAGTCCGGCAACTTCACCTCCGCCGACGCGGACGCGCTGCGCCAGCTGGCCCAGCTCGACGACGGCACCTGGGAGACGATGCTGATCTCCGCGGACATCTTCACCAGCTGGGAGTGCGAGGTGCCCACCGGCACCCGGGTGCGGCTGCTGGAGAAGCTGGACCTGTACGGCATCCGCTGCGCGGTGGACACGCTGCGCGCCGAGCCGGACCTGACCGCGGGCGCGCTGCGCCGCAAGCTGCTGGACGCCTCCGGCCTGGCGGGCGTGCGCACCCGGCTGGACGCGGTGTTCCGGGTCCGCGCGGACGGCATCAAGGCGGCCGCCGCGCTGGCCTCGGTGACCGCGCTCGCGCACGCCTCCGGCGACCCGGGCGAGCGGCAGCGGGTGCACGACGCGATCGAGGTGCTGCTGGCCAAGCCGGAGGCGCACCAGCTGCGGTTGCTGGAGGCGCTGACCCTGGTCACCTCGGGCGCGGTGAACATGCCGGAGGACCTGGCCGAGGAGGTGCTGCGGGTGGGCGGCAGCGCCGAGGTGGGCGAGCAGCTTGGCATGCGCGGCCGCCCGCACAAGGAGCTGTCCGCGTACGCGCTGGAGCGCGCGGGCTGGTGGCGGTCGTTCGCCTCGTTCGGCGCGACCCCGGCGCAGAGCCGGGTGGCGCACGTGGTGCACCGGGCCTACTTCCTCATCTGGCAGCAGCTGAAGGCACAGGCCTGATCGCCCGCTGATGATCACCTCCGGGCTGCCGGAACCGCCGTGGCGCGGCCGCCCGGCGCTATACGATTCGGCATCGGTCGGGGTGTGAGCAGGCTGGGTGAGGCGGAATGGCGTCCTGGTTCAAGGGCAAGCGCAAAGACGGCTTCCGGACGGAAGCAGGCTCGGATGACTCTTATGGCTCCAATGATTCCTACGACATGGCGGGCGAGGGCGCGGTGACCGGCGGGGGTATCGAGGACGTGCTGCGACCGGTCGGCGAGCCGACCGTCGAGTTGCGACCGGTGGCGGCGGCCGAACCCGCGCCGGAGGTGGCCCCGGCGGACGGGTTCGACGAGTTCGACGCGGACGGCATGGCTGGTGCGGCCGAGGTGTACGAGCAGACGGTGGCCGACCGGCGCGCCTTGGTAGCGCTGTGCCTGTACGCGCACGACCGGGCACGCAGCTCGGGCGTGGCCGAGCGGATCGAGGAGGGGCTGGCGGGCGTCGGGGTGACCGCGCTGCGGCCGGAGGGCGAGCGGTTCGACCCGGCGGTGCACGAGGCGGGCGGCACGGTCGGCACCGAGGACGAGAGCCTGGACGGCATGGTCGCGGAGACCGAGGTGGTCGGCTTCAGCGACCGCGGCCACCTGCTGCGCGCGCCGATCGTCACCGTTTACACCAGCCGGGCGACCACGGCATGACCCAGCCGAAGCAGCCGCTGTCGCTGCCCAAGCAGGTCGCCCAGACTCGCGAGCAGCTGCTCGCGCTGCTGCGCGAGGCCGCGCCGGAGTCGGCGACCTGGGTGGAGGAGATCCGCGCCCGGCGCCGCAAGAAGCCCGCGGTCGTGGTCGTCGGGGAGACCAACCGGGGGAAGAGCTCGCTGGTCAACGCCATGATCGACCGGCCGGGTCTGTCCCCGGTCGACGCCGACGTGGCGACCGCGACCTACCTGCTGTTCGGGCATGCGGAGCAGTGGGAGGCGCGCGCCTGCTACCCGGGCCAGCTGGCGCCGGTCCCGGTGGAGCTGGACCGGCTGGTCAACTGGGTGTCCGCGGCGCACGACCTGCCCGAGGGCGAGCTGCCGCCGCGCTACGTCGAGGTCGACGGCCCGGTGCCGCTGCTGGAGAAGCTGGTCGTGGTGGACACCCCGGGTGTCGGCGGCCTGGAGTCGATGCACGGCGAGCTGGCGATCGAGGCCGCCGCGACGGCCACCGCGCTGCTGTTCGTGGTGGACGCCTCCGCGCCGTTCACCGCGGGCGAGCTGAACTTCCTCGCCAATGTCGGCGAGCGGGTCGAGACCGTCGTGTTCGCACTGTCCAAAGTGGATGCCTACCGGGGCTGGCGGCAGGTGCAGGAGGCCAACCAGGCGCTGCTGGCCGAGCACGCGCCGCGGTTCAAGGGCGCCACCTTCCACCCGGTGTCCTCCCGGATGTACGAGATGGCGGCCAAGGCGCCCAACCCGGAGGCCGCCGAGATGCTGCGCGACCGCTCCGGGGTGCCGCAGCTGGTGACCGCGCTGGAGGCACTGCTGGTCGGCCGCTCGGCCATGCTCGGCGAGGCCAACACCCTGCGCGCGCTGTCCTCCGCGCTCGGCGAGCTGAAGGTCACCCTGGACAACGAGCGTCGCGCGCTGACCACCGGCGAGGCCGAGGCGGAGGCGCTGCGCGGACGCAAGGACGAACTGACCGTCGAGCGTCGCTCGTCCACCCGTGGCTGGCAGGTCAAGCTGCGCAGCGAGATCCAGCGCGCCCGGCTGGAGAACTCGCACGAGGTCAGCAAGGAGATGCGGGACCTGCAGTCCTGGTTCCGGCAGGCCATCGACCACGCCGACAAGGACCGGCTGCGCGAGCTGCCCGGCCAGGTCGACGCCGCCATGCAGGTGGTCAGCGGCCGGGTCGGCCAGTCGGTGAGCACCAGGATGAACCAGGTGGCCGACTCGGTCCTGAGTGAACTGTTCAGTGCGGACGAGCTGGAGGTCATCCGGGCCCAGTTCGCGCGGACCGGACCGTCCCAGGTGGTCGTGCGCACCGCGGAGAAGCGGATCCCGACCGCCGAGGACAAGCTGCTGGTGTTCATGGGTGTGTCCGGCGGCATCGGCGCGGGCAAGATGGCCACCATCCCGCTCGCGGGCGCCATCGCCGCGCCCATCCTGCTGGTGCCGACGATCATCATCGGGCTGGGCGCGGGCTGGTGGATCGCGCGCACCCGCAAGCACACCGCGGACAAGCAGCACATGAAGCTGTGGCTCAACGAGTCCATCGCGGACGCTCGGTCCACATTGGACCAACTGGTCGCCGAGCAGCTGATCGACGCCGAGTCCCAGCTGTCGTTGGCGCTGGACGAGGCGCTCGGCAAGCGCATCTCGGGCATCGAGGAACAGCTCCGCGAGGTGGACAAGGCATTACGACTCGACGTGAGCGAGCGGCAGAAGCGCGTGACCGTGGTAAACAAGCGCCTGGCAGACGTGCTCGCGGGCCGCGATCGGGCGGAGAAGCTGCTTGCCGGCATCCGCACGGTTCGGGACAAGAACTAACCTCGTAACACCGGGAACCGGCTGGGCGAAGCGTCAGTCATATCAGCCGAACAAGCCAGTGATAATCCCCATTCAGGGATTGAGCCAGAGGGGGCTACCCGTGTACGTGGACGAGACCGGCGCCGACGTCAGCGACAACGCCGCGGACGACACCACCCACGACGAGATGACCGTCGAGGTGGATGGCCAGGAGTACGAGGTCCAGGAGAACTACGACTTCGACCACGACGGCCACAACGACACCACGGTCGTGCAGTCCGGGGACGGGTACATGGCCTTCACCGACACCGACGGTGACGGCACCGCCGACACCGTGGTCGAGCTGGACCACGACGGCAACGTGGTGGCCGCGGGCGAGTACAACGAGTCCACCGGCGAGTGGACCGAGGCCGACCCGAACTCGGTGGAGAACCCCTCCGGCGACGGCACCGACAACGGCGCAGGCCACAGCTCCAGCCACGACACGGGCGACGATTCCGGTACGCACACGGGCACGCACAGTGGCGACGACTCGGGCGAGCACACCACCCAGACCTCGCACTCCACCGGCGGTGAGGACATCACCGTCGACACCAAGGACGGCGACGTCACCGCGGGCGCCGCGGAGTACGACGCGGACGGCGACGGCACCAACGACACCGCCGTGGTCACCGACCAGCAGGGCAACACCTACGCGTTCACCGACGTGGACGGCGACGGCCAGGCCGACGAGGCCGTGGTGATCGAGTCCGACGGCGACGTGACGGTGGCCCAGCACACCGGCGACGAGGAGTGGACCACGGTGGAGACCGGCCACCTGAGCGCCGACGGCACCTACGAGTCCGACCACACCGGCGCGGCCACCACCTCCGGCTCGGACGCCGCCTGGCAGGGCTGAGTGTGATCGTGGTCGCGCGGGCCCGGGTGGGAGCGGTGCCCGTGTCGATCACGCCACGCTGAGTGAGACAGGAAAAGATCCCGGTACGCCGAGCGCGGGCCGGGATCTTTCTCGTTTCCGCCCAGGTGCGGCGAACATTCACGTAGGGTCACCAGTGTTCGGCAGACGGACGCCGGATCGGCGGAATCCGGGCCTCGCAAGTGGGTACTGAATCGATCCCCTTATCGTTCTTGTGAGAGAACCGACAGGCAAGGTCTCGGTTACCTGGCGGCTACTTCGCTAACCTCAGTGCATCCCTTCACGCATACACCCGCCTCGGGGCGGGTAATGCGCCATTCGGTTAGGACGCCGCCGTCCCCGGTCAGGTCAGCGGTGTCCCGATCGGCATTTCGGCGTTCAGTCAGGAGACGAGGCGAGATGACGGCAGTGACAACCCCTGGCGTTGACCAGGCACCGACGACACACCAACGACTCCTGGCGTGGGTGCGCGAGGTGGCCGAGCTGACCACTCCGGACCGGATCGTGTGGGTGGACGGCTCGGACGAGGAGTGGACCCGTCTGACCGACCAGCTGGTGGCCGCGGGCACGTTCACCCGCCTGGCGAAGCAGCCGAACTCGTTCTACGCGGCCTCCGACCCCAACGACGTCGCCAGGGTCGAGGAGCGCACCTTCATCTGCTCGGTCGACGAGGCCGACTCGGGTCCCACCAACAACTGGATGGACCCGGCCGAGATGAAGGCCGTCATGACCGAGCTGTACCGCGGCTGCATGCGCGGCCGCACCATGTACGTGATCCCGTTCTGCATGGGCCCGCTGGACGCGGCGAAACCCATGCTGGGCGTGGAGATCACCGACTCCGAGTACGTCGTGGTCTCGATGAAGATCATGACCCGGATGGGCACCAAGGCGCTGGAGAAGTTCTTCGACGCCGAGGGCAACGAGCGGGAGTTCGTGCCCGCGCTGCACTCCATCGGCGCTCCGCTGGAGCCGGGTCAGGCTGACGTTGCGTGGCCGTGCAACGACACCAAGTACATCGTGCACTTTCCGGAGGAGCGGCTGATCTGGAGCTTCGGCTCCGGCTACGGCGGCAACGCGCTGCTGGGCAAGAAGTGCTACTCGCTGCGCATCGCCTCGGCCATCGGCCGGGACGAGGGCTGGCTGGCCGAGCACATGCTGATCCTCAAGCTGACCTCCCCCGAGGACAAGGTCTACTACGTCGCGGCCGCGTTCCCCAGCGCCTGCGGCAAGACCAACCTGGCCATGCTGGACCCGACCATCCCGGGCTGGAAGGTCGAGACCATCGGCGACGACATCGCCTGGATGCGCTTCGGCGAGGACGGCCGCCTGTACGCGGTGAACCCGGAGAACGGGTTCTTCGGGGTGGCGCCGGGCACCGACTACCACACCAACCCGAACGCGATGCGCACCATCGCCAAGGGCAACTCGCTGTTCACCAACGTCGGCCTGACCGACGACGGCGACGTGTGGTGGGAGGGCATGGGCGAGCCGCCCGCGCACCTGACGTCCTGGAAGAAGGCGGATTGGACACCGCAGTCTGGACGCGATACCGGTGAGAAGGCGGCGCACCCGAACTCGCGCTACTGCACGCCGATCGACCAGTGCGACACCAAGGCGCCGGAGTGGGACGACCCGCAGGGCGTGCCGATCTCGGCGATCTTCTTCGGCGGCCGCCGGGCCACCACCATCCCGCTGGTGACCGAGTCCCGGGACTGGCAGCACGGCACCTTCATGGGCGCCACGCTGTCCAGCGAGACCACCGCGGCCGCGGTCGGCGCGGTCGGCGTGGTGCGCCGCGACCCGATGGCGATGCTGCCGTTCATCGGCTACAACGCCGGTGATTACTTCAACCACTGGATCGAGACCGGCAAGCGCGCGGACGCGACCAAGCTGCCGAAGATCTTCTACGTCAACTGGTTCCGCCGCGGCGCCGACAAGCGCTTCCTGTGGCCCGGGTTCGGCGAGAACAGCCGCATCCTGAAGTGGGCGATCGAGCGGATCGAGGGCAAGGCGGCCGCCCAGGAGACCCCGATCGGCTGGGTGCCCACGGCGGACGAGCTGGACCTGTCCGGTTTGGACGCCTCGCGCGCGGACATCGAGGCGGCGCTGGAGTTCTCCGCCGACGAGTGGCGGGCCGAGCTGCCGCTGATCGACGAGTGGTTCGACAAGATCGGCGACAAGCTGCCGACCCCGCTGCGGGACGAGCTCGCCGCGCTGAAGCAGCGCCTGGGCTGATCCCCCGGGCAAGGTCCACAAGACACGGATGGCCCCCACCGCCTCGGCGGTGGGGGCCATCTTGTGTATCCCGCGTCACCCATCCCGGGTTGTCCTGTCTGAGAAGGTAGGGCGGCACGAGAGCAGGGGAGTCGGCGAAGTGAGCGGGAGACAGGCGCGGACGTGGCGCTGGCAGCTGTCCGGGTACGACGAGCGGGTGCACGCGTTCCCCGCGGACGAGCGGCCCGCGAGCTTCGTGGAGGCCGCCTGCGCACACACCGTGCCGTTCGCCCGGATCAGCCGTACGCACGCCGGACCGCGGTGCGTCCGCTGTCTGCTGATCTTCGGGGACCAGCTGGCGGCCGCAGCCGGGCCGCCTGTGGATTGAGTTGTGGACTACCTGTGGATAACTTTTCTTAGCGCTGACCTGGCGATCCAGCCGAAACTGCGGCCGTGAACCCCGAGTTGTCCACAGGCTGTGGATAAGGTTGTGCACAGCCTGTGGACTCCTCGCCTCGGGAAAAGTTGACCGGCGGTCGGCAATTGACGGCAACCGGTGACGAGCGGCCCGGTTGGCCCTAGTGTTTCTCCGCAACAGATCTGTCACGGAGAGCGAGGAACACGATGACCCGACCCGCTCCGCCCAGCATCCGCTGGACCAACTGGAACCTGTTACTGCTGATCCCGCTGTTCATGCTGGTCACGCCGATCTTCAACCGGAGCGGCCCAGCCCTGTTCGGCATCCCGTTCTTCTACTGGTTCCAGCTGGCCGGGGTCGCCTCCGGCGTGCTGGCCACCTCGATCGTCTACGTCAAGACCCGCACCGCGCCGACCGCGACCCCGCCCGGACCCGAGCCGGACGTGGACACCCTGGACGAGGGGGCGGTCCGATGAGGTGGACCGAGCTGGTCGTCTTCGTGCTGCTGTTCGGCGCGGTCACCGTGCTGGGCTTCGTCGCCGCCAAGTGGAAGGCGGGCGGCACGCTGGACCACCTGGACGAGTGGGGCCTGGGCGGGCGCAAGTTCGGCTCGTGGGTCACCTGGTTCCTGATCGGCGGCGACGTGTACACCGCGTACACCTTCGTCGCGGTGCCCGCGCTGATGTTCAGCGCGGGCGCGGCCGGGTACTTCGCGCTGCCGTACACCGTGATCGTCTACCCGCTGGTGTTCATGCCGCTGCTGCGCATCTGGTCGGTATCGCGCGCTCGCGGCTACGTCACCCCGGCCGACTTCGTCCGCGGCCGCTACGGCTCGTCGGTGCTGGCCCTGCTCATCGCGCTGACCGGCATCGTGGCCACGATGCCCTACATCGCGCTGCAGCTGGTCGGTCTGGAGGCGGTGCTGCGCACGCTGGGGCTCAACGGGTCCGGCATCGTCGGGCACCTGCCGCTGTTGATCGCGTTCGTGATCCTGGCCGGTTACACCTACCAGTCGGGACTGCGCGCGCCCGCGCTGATCGCCTTCGTCAAGGACATCCTGGTCTACCTGGTGATCATCGTTGCGGTCGTCTACCTGCCGATCAAGCTGGGCGGCTGGAGCACGATCTTCGGTGCGGCCGACGCCAAGTTCCGGGCCACCCCGGCACCCGGCGACGGTCTGCTGCTCAACGCCAACAACCAGCTGCAGTACGCCACGCTGGCGCTGGGCTCGGCACTCGCGCTGTTCCTCTACCCGCACTCGCTGACCGGCGTGCTCGCCTCGCGCGGGCGCAACGTGATCAAGCGGAACATGTCGGCGCTGCCCGCGTACTCGTTCATGCTCGGCATGCTCGCGCTGCTCGGGTTCGTGGCCATCGCGGCCAAGACCACCCCGTTGGTCAACCAGGCCACCGGCAACCCGGACACGAACACGATCATCCCGAACCTGTTCGCGCAGCAGTTCCCGGCCTGGTTCGCGGGCATCGCGTTCGCCGCCATCGGCATCGGCGCGCTGGTCCCGGCGGCGATCATGTCCATCGCGGCGGCCAACCTGTGGACCCGCAACGTCTACAAGGAGTACCTGCGCAAGCGGGCCACCCCGGCCGAGGAGGCCAGGCAGGCCAAGCTGGCCTCACTGGTGGTGAAGTTCGGCGCGGTCGCGTTCGTGCTGTTCATCGACCCGCAGTTCTCCATCGACCTGCAGCTCATCGGCACCGTGATGATCCTGCAGACGCTGCCCGCGGTGGCCATAGCGCTCTACACCCGCTGGTTCCACATCTGGGGCCTGGTCGCGGGCTGGGTGGTCGGCATGGGCTGGGGGATGGTGATGCTCTACAACATCCCCAGCCCGGACGGGAAGCGCGCGCACTTCGGCACCTCGGCGCTGAAGCTGGGCGAGCTGAGCCTGTTCGGCTGGCACCCGTTCGCCGGGTCGCCTGCGCAGATCTACGTCGGCTTCCTGGCGCTGGTCGCCAACCTGCTGGTCGCGGTGGTGGTGACGGTCATCGCCCGGCGGCTGCGGGTGTTCAACGGCCTGGACGAGACCACGGTCGCCGACTACCACGTGGACGAGGGGGCGAAGGAGCTCCGCCCGGTCGCCGCACATTGAGCGGGGGAGAACGCGGAACGGGCGGGTCCCCGACTCTGGGGGGCCCGCCCGTTCAGGTTCGCGCGCCCGCGGCTCAGCGCTTGCGCAGGCTCACCAGTGCGGTCAGCAGCGCGGCGCTGATCAGCGCGGGCACCGCCCCGACCACGAGCGCGATCACCACAAGACCCGCCAGCACGAGCGCCACCAGCAGCAACGCCAGGTGCAGGGTCGGTGCCCAGTCACCGAACATCCGCTCGGCGACGACCAAGACCCGCTCCTGTGCGGACCGCCGCGGCTTCGGCTGGTCGGTCATCGCCGGGCGCGGCGCCGGTAGCGGCGGTGCGGGCGGCGGGGTGCGGTCGGGTTCCTCGAACGTGAGGTGGAGGGTGCGGCGGCTTTCCGTGCGTACGGACTCCGTTCCGGTCACGGCCAAAGTGTCGGGCTCCTTCGTGGTACTGCGACTACTGATCAGTTTCCCCCGCAACGGTCGTTGGACAGGGTGACTACTGGGTAGTAGACGATAAGCGGAGCGTGTTCGTCGGTAAACGGCAGCCATGTGACGCCGCTCACCTATTGGGTGACGCTATGACCGTCGGCTACGACAGATGGCCTACGACGACCACCATCGATCGGCTGTAGAACTGAACGGGTGGAGTAGTGGGTGTCCGATTGGCGTAATCGGACACCAAGCCCGGGATATCCCCGAGTGACCGGCGAGCCGGTGTGTATCAGTGTCTGTTTCATCCGCTTGGCGTAATGCCGCGATCATGAAGGGGAATCGCCGTTCGTCGTGTCGGCCGCGCCCTTGGTCGACCGTTCGACGATGGAGAGATCGTTTGGGGCCCACGACGGGGCCCGCTGTGGCACGCTGCGGACGACCGGTCCGCGGGCATAAGGAAACCCCGCAGTGCTGCCAGGTCGGGGGTCCGCCAGCACTACGGGGTCAACCGGAACATCGTGCGCCGTCCCGGTGGTGTTACACGGATCCAGAATGTGCCCTGCATCACATTCTGGATCCTGTTCGAGCGATCAGCGCCAGAGGTTCTGCGCCTGCGCGAGCGAGATCAGCTCGTGGCGCATCGCCGGAGTGGCGGCCTGGTCGATGGCGCGGGTGATCGCCTTGCGGGTGCGGGCCTCGGCGCGACGGGCACGGAGCTTGGCGGTGACGTTCATGGTCGTGCATCCCCTCTAGGTCTTGCTGCGCCGTCCTGGCTGGGCGGGCATGACTCAATTATGCACCCGTGACCAGGCAAGCGCACGCGTTTATCCGGTGAAGTGGCGCACAGACCGATGAATCGTCGGCAGTGACCTGGACCTCACCGGATGGTGTCCGGTATGGCGTGATCCAGGGAACACCGCGTTTCGCGCAGGCATCCGACGGGCGGTCGATTGTGTCTTCTACATATATCTAGTGAATTCACTATATAAACCCAGACGGCGCGATGAGCCTCCTGGCCAGGGGAAACGGTGTTACTCGGCCATATTCAGCAGGTAGCGGCCGAAGTGCGGCACGGTGAAGGCGATGCGCCCGCGCTCGGCGGAGTACACCAGGCCCTTCTTGATCAGGCTGTCCCGCGCAGGCGACAGCGAGGACGGCTTGCGGCCCAGGTAGACCGCCACGTCCGCGGTGCCGACGCCCTCGTCCCGGCCCTCGGTCAGCTCGGCCATCGCGCGCAGGTACTCGCGTTCCGCCGGGGTCGCCCGCTCGTACCGGGACCCGAAGAAGCCGACCGCCAGCTCGGCCTCCGCCTCCGGCGCGGCCACCGCGACATCCTCGGCGGTGATCGGGTCGGCTGGCGCGGCGTCCCAGGCAGCCTTGCCGAACGCCTGGATGAAGTACGGGTACCCACCGGAGCGCTCGAACAGCGCCGCCAGCGCATCCGGGGAGATCTCCGCGTCCTCCCGGTCCACCGGCACCAGTACCGCCTGGTCGGCGTCCTCCCGATCCAGCCGGTCGATCCGCACGTACCGGAACAGCCGCTCGGAGTAGGACTTGCTGGCCGAGAGCACCGCGGGCAGGTGCGGCAGACCGGCGCCCACGACCACCAGCGGCGCCCCGGACTGGGACAGCTCGTGGCAGGCCGCGCAGAGCGCGGAGATGTCGTCGGCGCCGATGTCCTGCATCTCGTCGATCAGCACCGCCACCCCGGTGCCCACGTCCTGGGCTAGCTCGGCCACCTCGGTGAACAGCTCCACCAGGTCGATCTCGATGTCCCCGGAGTCGGCCCGGCCCTGGGTGGCTGGCACGTCGATGCCCGGCTGCCAGCGGTCGCGCAGCTTGGCGTCACCCGGGTTGGCCCTGAGTGCGAACGCCTTGAGCGTGCCAAGCACCTGCTCGACCCGCTCCGGCGCGCGGTGCCGCACGGCCAGGTCGCGGATCGCCCGGTGCAGCGCGGCGGACAGCGGCCTGCGCAGGTCGGAGTCCGGCCGGGCCTCGATCTTGCCCGCGCCCCAGCCGCGCCGGACGGCCATTGATCGCAGCTCGCCGAGCAGCACGGTCTTGCCGACACCGCGCAGGCCGGTGAGCACCAGGCTGCGTTCGGGGCGGCCTCGGGCCACCCGCTCCAGCACGACCTCGAACGCCCGGAGCTCCTTCTCCCGGCCCGCGAGCTCCGGGGGGCGCTGTCCGGCACCGGGGGCGAACGGGTTGCGCACCGGGTCCATCATCCGACCGTATCGGGGAATCTAGGGTCAGCCCGATATTTCCGGCGGCGTGCCCACTCGATCACGGTTTCTACTGCTATCTAGCGTTTGACCTAGATATTGGGAGAATGTTCCAGGATCGCGCAGACGCCCTGGCCACCGGCCGCGCAGATGGAGATCAGGCCGCGCCCTGACCCGCGCTCATGCAGCAGCTTCGCCAGGGTTGCCACGATCCGGCCGCCGGTCGCGGCGAATGGGTGGCCTGCGGCCAGCGAGGAACCGACCACGTTGAGCCTGGACCGGTCGATCGGGCCGAGCGGCTCGGCCAGGCCCAGCCGTTCCGTGGCGAAGGCCGGGTCTTCCCAGGCGGCGAGGGTGCACAGGACCTGGGCGGCGAACGCCTCGTGGATCTCGTAGAAGTCGAAGTCCTGGAGCGTGAGACCCGCGCGGGCGAGCATCCGGGGCACGGCGTAGGCGGGGGCCATGAGCAGGCCCGCACCACCGTGGACGTAGTCGACGGCGGCGGTCTCGGAGAAGGTCAGGTAGGCCAGGACCGGCAGCCTCCGCTCGGCGGCCCACTCCTCGCTCGCGAGCAGGACGGCAGAGGCGCCATCGGACAACGGGGTCGAGTTGCCAGCGGTCATCGTGCCGTCGGGGCCGCCGAACGCGGGCTTGAGCGTGGCGAGCTTCTCGGCCGAGGAGTCCGGGCGCAGGTTCTGGTCGCGGGTCCGGCCCTGGAACGGGGTGACCAGGTCGTCGAAGAACCCTCGCTCGTAGGCGGCGGCCAGCTTCCGGTGGCTCGCGGCCGCCAACTCGTCCTGCGCCTCGCGGCTGATCCCCCACTCCTTCGCGGTCAGCGCCGCGTGCTCCCCCATCGACAGCCCGGTGCGCGGCTCGGCGTTGCGCGGGATGTCCGGCACGATGTGGCCGGGCCGGATCCTGGCCAGCAACCTCAGGCGTTGACCCACAGTCCTGGCGCTGTTGAGCCCGATGAGGATCCGCCGGAGATCGTCGTTGACCTGCAACGGTGCGTCGCTGGTCGTGTCGACTCCGCCTGCGATGGCGGCGTCGAGCTGACCGAGGGCGATCTTGTTGGCCACCTGGATGATCGCCTGGAGCCCGGTGCCGCAGGCCTGCTGCACGTCGTAGGCCGGGGTGTCCGGGGCCAGGCCGCTGCCCAGCACGCACTCGCGGGCGAGGTTGAAGTCCCGGCTGTGCTTGAGCACCGCGCCCGCCGCGACCTCGCCCAACCGCACCCCGCGCAACCCGAACCTGGCCACCAGCCCGTCCAGTGCGGCGGTGAACATGTCCTGATTGGACGCTTGCGCGTAGGGGCCGCCTGCGCGCGCGAAGGGGATGCGGTTCCCGCCGAGGACCGCGACCCGGCGCCCGTGACTCGCGTTCATGCCATCCTCCCGTGCCGGCTGCGGTAGCATTCTAACCTACTTGTCAGTAGGTTCAGGAGGCGAACACCGATGGACCGCTACCAGCAGTTCACCACCTCGGGCGTCGGGCGGGTCCTGGTCAAACGCCTCGGTCTGCCGAACCCGGTCCCGCTGCGTCGGTACCGGCCTGGCGAACCCGTGCTGACCGGCCCGGCGTTGGTGGGTGGTGGCCCACTGTCCGAAGTGGTCGCCCGGGTCCTGGCGGGGGCAGGGATCGAGACCTGTGTGGAACCTGTTGCCACGCATGGCGCCTTGGTGTTCGACGCCTCCGATCTGTCTACTGTGGAGGATCTAGGGCAGCTGCACGACTTCTTCCACCCGGTGCTGCGCAGCCTGGACCGGTGCGGGCGGGTCGTCGTGCTCGGTGCGCTCCCGGAACGGGTGGACGGGGTCGCGCGGGTGGCGCAGCGGGCGTTGGCGGGGTTCGTCCGGTCGGTGGGCAAGGAACTCGGCCGTGGGTCGACGGCGCAGCTGGTGTACGCGGCACCGGGGGCCGAGATCGAGTCGACTCTCCGGTTCCTGCTCTCGGCCCGATCCGCGTATGTCGACGGCCAGGTGATCCGGGTCGGCGCTCATGGCGGGTCAGCGGCGCCGGTCGACTGGAACGCTCCGCTGGCGGGCAAGACCGCGCTGGTCACCGGTGCTTCTCGGGGAATCGGTGCCGCGATCGCCGAGGTGCTGGCCCGGGAGGGGGCGCACGTCGTCGCCCTCGATATTCCGGCTCAGGGGGCTGACCTTGCCGCAGTCGCCAACCGGGTCGGTGGCACCTCGTTGCAGCTGGACATCACCTCGCCGGAGGCGCCCGTGCGGCTGGCCGATCATCTGCGGATCCGGCATGGCGGGGTGGACATCGTCGTGCACAACGCAGGGATCACGCGGGACAAGAAGCTGGCGAACATGAAGCGGGGCGCGTGGGATTCGGTGGTGGCGGTGAACCTGGCCAGCCAACTTCGGATCAACGATGCTTTGCTGGCCGAGGATGTGCTGTGTCCTGGTGGGCGGATCGTCGGGGTGTCGTCGATCGCGGGTATCGCGGGGAATACCGGGCAGGCCAACTACGCGACCAGCAAGGCCGGGGTTATCGGCATGGTTGACGCTTACGCTGCTCGGCTCGCCGAGCGTGGATGCACGATCAACGCAGTCGCGCCTGGGTTCATCGAGACCAGGATGACGGCGGCGGTTCCGCTGTTGATCCGGGAGGCTGGGCGACGGATGAACAGTCTGGCGCAGGGCGGCTTGCCGGTGGATGTGGCGGAAACCGTTGCCTGGTATGCGAATCCTGGGTCTGGTGCGGTGAACGGCAACGTGGTTCGGGTGTGCGGGCAGAGCTTGTTGGGGGCGTGATGGAGCTCGGGGTGGTGGTCGGTGCGCTGGCCGGGTTCGCCAAGCGTGGGGGTGAGTTACCGGGGCGGGTCGTTGAGCGGCAGGGGGTGCGGGTTGACCCTTCGCGGCTTGCTGCTTATGGGCGGGTGTGCGGGTTTCGGGTGGCTGATGAGTTGCCGGTGACTTATCCGCATGTGTTGGCATTTCCGTTGCAGATGCGGTTGATGGCTGGGCGGGACTTTCCCTATCCGGTGATGGGGGTGGTGCACGTGGCCAATCGGATCGTGCAGCATCGGCCGTTGCTTGTTGGGGAGCTGCTTGATCTGCGGGTTCGTGCAGAGGATGCGCGGCCGCATCCGAAGGGGACACAGTTTGACGTGGTCAGCGAGGTGATCTCTGCGGGGGCGGTGGTTTGGGAGGACCGCAGCACGTATTTGTGGCGTCGTGCGGGGAAGTCCGAAAAGGCTCCTCGTGAACCCGTTGAGCTGCCTGCTTCCGTTGCTGTCTGGGAGGTGCCTCGGGATATCGGTCGACGGTATGCGGCGGTGTCTGGTGACCATAACCCAATCCATCTGCATCCCTTGACCGCGCGACTGTTTGGGTTTCCGTGCGCTATCGCGCATGGGATGTGGTCGAAGGCCCGCTGTCTGGCTGCGTTTGAGGGGCGGTTGGCGGACGCGTTCGCGGTAGAGGTCGGCTTCAAGCTTCCCTTGCTGCTTCCCGCGACGGTGAGGTTCCATGCAGGTGGTGACATGTTCGCACTTGCTGATGTTAATCGCTTGTACCTGACTGGCAGGATCACCTTATGACCCGAGATCGCATGGTGCGGAGTGAGTGGTATCAGGATGGGCCGGGGCTGCTTGCGGATCGGCGGCGGTGTTGGCGGGCGCTGAACAGGTTCAACGCGACCGGGCCCGAGGATGATGAGGAACGGTGGGAGATCCTGGCTGGGCTGTTCGGCTCGCTTGGTGCCGGGACGGTCGTGCTGCCGCGATTTCAGTGCAGCTATGGGCCACAGATTCGTGTGGGTGTTTCCACGTTCATCAACAGTGACGTGCTCTTCATGGATGACGCCTCGATCGTTGTCGGTGATGACGTGTTGATCGGCCCTCGGGTGCAGTTGCTTACCGCGCTGCATCCGGTCGAGGATCATGAACGGCGGCGGGCGGGGTGGGAGCGGGCTTTGCCCATCGCTATCGGGGCGAACTCGTGGCTGGGAGCTGGGGTGATTGTTTGCCCTGGGGTGAGTATTGGGTCTGAGGTCGTTGTCGGGGCTGGGAGTGTTGTCACTCGGGATGTTGAGGATCGGGTATTTGTTGCCGGGAATCCAGCTCGGGTGGTTCGCCCGCTCTGAGGTCCGCGTGCTTCGAGCAGCGGCGTTGTGCGCATATGTCGGGAAGTCGCTGGTAGGGGGCGGGGAGGTTGGTGTGGGTGGGGGTGTGGATCAAGATGGTGGGGTGGGTTTACCGGTGTGGGTGGCGGATCGGTGTGCGGAGGCCTGTGCTGGGGTTTTCGGCCTGGGTGGGCCGGAGGAGGCGCGGGCGTGGCTGGACGAGTTGATCGTTCGGCGGGGGGTGGTAAGCAACCAGGTTGTCGGGCGGCGGAGTCCGTCGAGGTATTTCCTTGTGGTGGAGGGACTTCTGCTGCTGCCGTTGGTGGCCGAGGCCGACCGGTGGGTGGCGGTGAACTGCCTGGTGTTCCCGGGGGTCACTCCGGTGTCGGGGTCCAGACTGTCCCGTTGACCAGGTTGCCGAGGCCCATCCAGACGAGGTTCATCAGCCAGGAGGCGACGGTCTTCTCCGGGATCTCGGGGTGGTCCAGCCACCAGTCGGCGAGGGATTCGCCCGCGCCGACCAGGGCGGCGGCGTGCGCCTCGGTCGAGCTGGTGGCGGCATCGTCCAGGCCGCGGGCGGTGGCGTAGCGGACCAGCAGGGCGTCGACGAGGGTGATGGCCCTGGTGCGCATGGCCAGGAGCTCGTCGCTGAACGGGCCGCCCTGGGAGATGGCTTGGCGGTGCAGGACGCGCCAGCTCTCGCGTTGGGTGGCGACGAAGTGGAAGAAGGCGCGCAGGCCGTGCCAGAGCTGCATGTCCGGCGGGAGGTCGGCCTGAACGCTCGCGGCGATGGCCTCCATCAGGAGGCCTGCCTCGCGGCGGATGCAGGCAGCGAACAGGTCCTCCTTGTGGCCGAGGTAGGCGTAGATCATCGGCTTGGAGACGCCCGCGACCTCGGAGATCTCGTCCATGGACGCGTTGTGGTAGCCGTGCTGGGAGAACACCCGGACCGCGGCGTCCAGGATCTGGCGTTCCCGGACCTCCCGGGGCAGCCGCTTCACGCGCGGGGGTCGACTCTGTTCGTCGACGCTCACGCCGCCACCTCCGCTCGTAGCCGGGAAATGCCTGCCGCCGAAGCCGCCCATCCGAAGCCTACTTGCTAGTAGGTATGGCGGAGGTCGGGTCGGTGCGCACAGAACCGCCGGGCACCATTGGCCCGGCGCACATCGGCGTAAATGGTATCGGTCGGCCGGGTCCGCCGCCCCGACTTCGCCCAGGAAAGCTGCTTCGACCCGCGCTGTCCTGAACATGCGGAAGCCCGGGGCCCACACCCCCCAGGGTGGGCCCCGGGATCCACGTGCGCCGCTCGGGCGCCCGCGCCTTTTCTTGTCCGCCAACGCGAACCACTCTCTGGTTTGGTCTTCGGAGCGGTACCCGTCGAGGGTTGGTGTCCCCTGAAGGAAGTACCTGAGGTGACAGTGCGCGGTCGGGTCTGCACGATGTGTGCCTGTGGCGGTGTGTGGCAGCACGAGGACGCCGGACGGGCGGCGATGCCGCAACCCGGTGCGGCGGCGGGGGCGACGCTGTCCCGAGCACACCCTCTTCGGCCTACTGTTCCGCCGCCGACCCCGGACGCCCCCGACGGAGCGGCTGGTACCCGAGCAGTCCCTGCGGACGCCCGCGCAGCCGATGCGGTCGGCGACCCGGACCGCGGGCCTGCGCATCGCGACTCGGGACTGGCGGACCGCGGTATCCACCCAGGCCAGGAGCGCGGTGGACGGGGAGACCTGGACCGCGCTGGTCACCGGGGACCCGGCCGCCGCCTGCACCAGGTTCGCCCAGCTGGCCAACTCGCTGCTGGACGAGGAGCTCGGGCAGGAGCTCGTGGACCGGCTGCTGGACCAGGCGGCAGGCGACGGCGCCGTGGCCCGCGCGGTGGCTGGCCAGGTCACCCGGCGGTTGGCCGAGGTGGGCGCCGCCCAGGCCGACATCGTCGCCGACTCGCTGCGGGTGCTCGGCGTACACACCTGCGCTATCCGGGACCGCGACCTCGCCGACTGCCGCTGCCTGCGTGATCTGATCGAGGCGCACGGCCTGGCCGCCACCAAGCAGAAGCTCCAGGACGGCCTGTCCGCGCTGCTCCCCGCCCGGTGATCAGCTCTCCGCGGCCACCGCGCGGACCCGCGGCGTCAGTTCGGAGGCCAGGACACCGCCGATGAATACGGACGCGACCCGGTGCTTGCGGTCGAGGACGAGCGTCGTCGGCACCGCGACACCCCGGTACCTGCCCAGGTTCACCAGCACCCGACCGGCCGGGTCGTAGATCGACGGGTAGTCCACCGCGCGGTCGCGGACGAAGTCCTCGGCGTAGGTGCGGTCGTTGTCGCGCACGTCGATGCCCAGGTAGCGGACCGGCAGGTCGTCGGTGGCGCGCTTGGCCTCGGCCAGCTGCGGGGTCTCGGTCCGGCACGGCCCGCACCACGCGCCCCAGATGTTGAGCACCACGACCCGGTCGGCGAAGTCCGCCAGCGCGGTCGTCTTGCC
Organism: Actinokineospora enzanensis DSM 44649; assembly: GCF_000374445.1. GTDB lineage: Bacteria > Actinomycetota > Actinomycetes > Mycobacteriales > Pseudonocardiaceae > Actinokineospora > Actinokineospora enzanensis. Next base: position 122,641 of record NZ_KB894421.1, read on the forward strand.
CGGCTCCAGCAGTGTGTCGCCCGCGAGATCGGACACCGGGACGCGCGCATCGCCCGCGATGTCCACCCGGGGCGCCGGTTTTTCCGGCGCGGACCCGCAACCGGTAGCCATCGCCGCGGCCGAGAGGACCGCCAACCAGCGCTTCCGCATGATCAACCCCCAGTGTCCCGGGGATGATCTTAGAAGCGCGGAGTGCGGGGAGCCCGTCCGGGCTCCCCGCACTCCTTCGGCCAGTACGCGGGCCCTAGTAGGTGATGGCCAGCGCCGGATCGGCGAGCAGCGCGCCGACATCGGCCAGGAACTCCGAACCCTGCTGGCCGTCGACCAGCCGGTGGTCGAAGCTCAACGCCAGCTGGCACACCTTGCGAATGGTGATCTCGCCGTCCACCACCCACGGCGTGTCCCGGATGGCGCCGAACGCCAGGATCGCCGACTCCCCCGGGTTGATGATCGGGGTGCCGGTGTCCACGCCGAACACGCCGACGTTGGTGATCGTGATGGTGCCGTTGACCATGTCCGCGGGCGGGGTCTTGCCATCGCGCGCGACGGTCGTCAGTTGCTCCAGCGCGATCGCCAGCTCACGCAGTGACAGCGACTCCGCGTCCCGGATCTTCGGCACGATCAGGCCGCGCGGCGTGGCCGCCGCGATGCCCAGGTGCACGTAGTCCTTGAACACGATCTCCTGGGCCGCCTCGTCCCAGGCGCTGTTGACCTCCGGGGTGCGCCGTGTCGCCATGGCCACCGCCTTGGCGCAGAACGCCAACGGGGTGAGCTTGACGTCGCGGAAGTCCCGGTGGTTCTTCAGTCGGGCGCGCAGCTCCATCATCGGTGTGACGTCCACGGTCAGGAACTCCGTGACGTGCGGCGCGGTGAACGCGCTGCTGACCATGGCCTGCGCGGTGACCTTGCGGACGCCCTTGATCGGCACCCGGCGCTCGCGCGCGCCCGCCGGGACCGGGGTCGTGGGGGCGGGCGCTTCCTCGGTCGCCGCCTGCTCGACGTCGGCGCGGGTGATCACGCCGCCGTAGCCGGACCCGGTGAGCGTGCGCAGGTCGATGCCCAGGTCCTTGGCCAGCTTGCGGATCGGCGGCTTGGCCAGCGGGACGTACCCGCCGGGCTGGTCCACCGGCTCGGCGGGGATGGCCGGAACCGCGGCCGCCCCATTCCCGTTCTCCTCCGGCAGCGGACCGCGCTCGTGCTCGAATGCGGCGGCCACCGTGCTCTGCGCCGCGGCGGCCGCCGGCTCGGCGGGCACCGCAGGACCCTTGCGCGCGCGGCGTTTCGCGGTGACCACCTTGGCGCCGTAGCCGACCAGCGGCTTCATCTCCTCCTCGCCCTCGGCCGCCGGGGCGGGCGCGGTGGGAGCGGCGGCCGGGGCCGCCGACCCGCCCGGGTCGACGTCCACGGTGAGGATGGGGGTGCCGACATCGACGGTCTGACCGGGCTGGACGTGCAGCTCGGTGACCACGCCCGCCCACGGGCAGGGCAGCTCGACGGCGGCCTTGGCGGTCTCGATCTCGACGATGATCTGGTTGACGGTGACCGGGTCCCCCGGCTTGACGTGCCAGGTGAGGATCTCGGCCTCGGTCAGCCCCTCGGCCGTGTCGGGCAGCGGGAAGCTCTTGTAGTCAGGCATCGCTCACCAGGCCAGGGATCGGTCGACGGCGTCCAGGACTCGGTCAAGGTCGGGCAGGAAGTGCTCCTCCAGCTTCGCGGGCGGGTACGGCGTGTCGAATCCGGTGACGCGCAGTACCGGGGCCTGTAGCGAGTAGAAGCACTCCTGCTGCACCCGGGCGGCGATCTCCGAGGTGAGCGAGGACTCCGAGGGCGCCTCGCTGACCACGATGAGGTGACCGGTGCGGCGCACCGACTCGAACACCGGGTCGAGGTCCAGCGGGGACAACGCGCGCAGGTCGATGACCTCCAACGAGTGCCCGTCCTCCTCGGCCGCGGTGGCCGCGTCCAGCGCCACCTTCACCGACGGGCCGTAGGCGACCAGGGTCGCGGTGCTACCGCGGCGCACCACGCGGGCGGCGAACAGCGGGTCCGGCGTGGCCGAGGTGTCCACTTCGGACTTCATGAAGCCGGAGTGGTAGTAGCGCTTCGGCTCGAAGAACAGCACCGGGTCGTCGCTCTGGATGGCCTGCTGGATCATCCAGTACGCGTCCACCGCGTTCGAGCAGGACACCACCTTGAGCCCGGCGGTGTGCGCGAAGTATGACTCGGGGGACTCGGAGTGGTGCTCCACCGCGCCGATCCCGCCGCCGAACGGCACCCGGATCACCAGCGGCACCCGGACCCGGCCGTGCGTGCGGGCGTGCAGCTTGGCGACCTGGGAGACGATCTGGTCGAAGCCGGGGAAGATGAACCCGTCGAACTGGATCTCGCACACCGGCCGGAAGCCGCGCACGGCCAGGCCGACCGCGGTGCCGATGATGCCCGACTCGGCCAGCGGCGTGTCCAGCACGCGGTGCTCGCCGAAGTCCTTCTGCAGCCCGTCGGTGATCCGGAAGACGCCGCCGAGCCTGCCGACGTCCTCGCCCATCACGATGACCTTGGGGTCGCGCTCCATGGCGGTGCGCAGGCCAAGGTTGAGCGCCTTGCCCAGGGTGAGCGACTGGACCGGGCCGGGGTTGGTCTCGGGGGCCATCAGTGGTCACCGCCCGCGAAGTCGTCGTGGTACGCCAGGAACTCGGCGCGCTGGGCGCTGACGAACGGGCTGGGTTCGGCGTAGACGTGGTCGAAGATCTGCCCAACCGGCGGCTGCGGCATGGCGAAGCAGAACTCGCGCAGGTCCCTGGCCAGCTCGTCGGCCTCGGCCTGCACCGAGTCGAAGAAGTCCTGGTCGGCGTCGCCGTGCCGGACCAGGTTGACCCGCACGCGCTCGATCGGGTCCTTGAGCTTCCACGCCTCCAGCTCGTCGGAATGCCGGTAGCGGGTGGGGTCGTCGGTGGTGGTGTGCGCGTCCATCCGGTAGGTGAACGCCTCGATCAGCACCGGGCCGTTGCCGTGCCTGCACTCCGCCAGCGCCCAGCGCGCGACCGCGAGCGTGGCCAGCACGTCGTTGCCGTCGACCCGGATGCCCGGGAAGCCGTAGCCGCGGGCGCGCTGGTAGAGCGGCAGCCGCGACTGGCGCTCGGTCGGCTCGGAGATGGCCCACTGGTTGTTCTGGCAGAAGAACACCAGCGGTGCGTCGTACACCGCCGCCCACACGAAGCCCTCGTGCACATCGCCCTGGCTGGTGGCGCCGTCGCCGAAGAAGACCATGGTGGCCTCGCCGTCGTCGCCGCCCACCTTGCCCTCGAACCGCTGGCCCATCGCGTAACCCGCCGCGTTGAGCACCTGGTTGCCGATCACGATCGTGTAGGGGTGGAACCGCTTGGCGACCGAGTCCCAGCTGCCGTGGTCGGTGCCGCGGAAGATGCCCAGGACGTCCTTGGGGTCGATGCCCCGGCACCAGGCGACCCCGTGCTCGCGGTAGCTGGGGAAGACCATGTCGGTGTCGCGTAGCGCGCGCCCGGCGCCGATCTGCGCGGCCTCCTGACCGAGCAGCGGCACCCAGATGCCCAGCTGCCCCTGCCGCTGCAGTGCGTTGCCCTCCCGGTCCGCGCGGCGGACCAGGACCATGTCCCGGTACAGCGCGCGCAGCGCCGCCGGGGTGATGTCGGCGACGAAGGGGTCGAACTCGGGGTTCGGCACCCGTTCGCCCTCCGGCGTGAGCAGCTGGACCAGTTCCGGACCACCCTCGCTGGTGGCCCGCAGACCCGCGATCACCTGTTCCGGGGTGGGTGCCGCCGCCGTGGCGGCGGGACCTTCCCGGGGCTCCGGGTGCGTCCACTGTTCTGGGGACGACATGGCGCGTTCTCCTCGTGTCTGGCGCCGCGCAGTCGCTCGTGGCGACGGCATGCGGCCGCGCCGCCGATCACCACCGCCGTTGGTCGAGGCGTTGGCCACCGTCGGCGCTGACGGCGTTGCTCTCACATCCTGACACGGGAGAGTGTGCGGTGGTGAGCGCGAGAGTGCGACAAGTTGTCCACAGGGGTCGCGTGAGCTGCGGAAACACTTGGACACCCGATGGTCGGTGGTCGAAATAGGACACCGTGGCTGCTGTTCGTAGCCGGTCCGGGTGAACGAGCGTGAACCCGACGTTGACCCATCCGGACGCCGTCGGACTACCCCGGTGAGCTGCGCCACAGGGGGCGCGCGGCCGGTGGCGGGAACTGCGCCGACCGCGCGCCCGCGGCCGAGCCTGCCCGGATCGAGCTGATGAACCGCTCAGCCGCGTCGCGTGCGCCGGTCGCCCGGGTGGCAGGATCGAGACGTGGACAAGACCGTCGTGCAGCAGACCGTGCGACAGCTCTGGGATGCAGAGATCCTGCCCAGTCTGTCGGAATTCATCGCCATTCCCGCGCTCTCGCCGAACTTCGACGCCGGGTGGGCCGAACACGGCCACCTGGACGCGGCGGTCGAGCACCTGCGGCGGTGGATCACCGCGCGTGACCTCCCGGGCGCCCGGGTCGAGGTGGTCACGCTGCCCGACCGGTCCCCGATCCTGCTGGTCGACGTGCCAGCCACCCAGCCGGGACCCGGCGTCGGCACCGCCCTGCTCTACGGCCACCTGGACAAGCAGCCGCCGGTCGGCGGCTGGAGCGAGGGTCTCGGTCCGTGGCAGCCGGTGCTGCGCGACGGCAGACTCTACGGCCGCGGCTCCGCCGACGACGGCTACGCCGGGTACGCGGCGACCGCCGCGATCGAGGCGGTGCGGGCCGCGGGCGGCGCGCACGGCCGGTGCGTGGTGCTGCTGGAGACCGGCGAGGAGTCCGGCAGCCCCGACCTGCCCGCCTACCTCGACCACCTGGCCGACCGGCTGGGCCAGGTGTCCCTGGTGATCTGCCTGGACTCCGGTGGCAACGACTACGAGCGGCTGTGGCTGACCACCTCGCTACGCGGCCTGGTGTCGGTGACCGTCACCGTCCGGGTGCTGCGCGCTGGCCAGCACTCCGGCCTCGCGGGCGGGGTCGTGCCCAGCTCGTTCCGGATCATGCGGGCGCTGCTGGACCGGATCGAGGACGCCGCCACCGGCGAGGTCCTGATCAAGGAGATGCACGCGGAGATCCCGGCCGACCGGGCCGCCGAGGCGGCCGAGACGGTGGCCGCCGCGCCGGGCACCATCCGGTCGGCGTTCACCCTGCTGGACGAGACCCGCCCGGTGCTGTCCGACGAGGCCGACATGCTGCTGGCCACCAGCTGGCGGCCGTCGCTGTCGGTGATCGGCGCGGAGGGCTTCCCGCTGCCCGCGGACGCGGGCAACGTGCTGCGGCCGTTCACCACGCTCTCGCTGAGCCTGCGGCTGCCGCCTACGTCCGACGCGATGGCCTCGCTGCGGGCGCTGACCGAGGTGCTGACCACGGACGTCCCCTACGGCGCGACGATCGAGCTGAGCCGGATCGAGGCGGCGGACGGCTGGAACGCGCCGCCGCTGGCGCCCTGGCTGCGGACCGCGCTGGACTCGGTGTCGGACGAGGTGTTCGGCAGCCCGTGGCGCACGGTCGGACTCGGTGGTTCCATCCCGTTCATGGGCCTGTTGGCCGCGCGTTACCCGGACGCCCAGTTCGTGATCACCGGGGCGCTGGGCGTGGACAGCAACGCGCACGTCCCGGATGAATGGCTTCACGTGAAACAAGCGGAACGCGTGACCACCGCCGTCGCCCACATCCTGGCCGCGCATGCGGTGCGTTAGTCCATAAAGGACGTCAGCGGAGCGGCGCCAACAGGTGCCGCACCACCGGGAGCAGCTCGGCGGCGGTCGGCGGCTCGTCGTCGATGAGCCCCTGGGCGAGCATGCCGTCGATGCCCGCCAGGAACGCGCGGAAGCCCACCTCGTCCGGTCGGCGGCCCAGGCTGGTCAGCACGTCCAGCCAGAGCCGGGCGACCGGGCGCAGGTCCGGCCTGCGCGCGGCCAGCAGGTACAGCTCGTACCTGGCGGCGGTCCTGGCCCGGCGCGGGCCGAGCGCCTCGGCGAGCATCTCGGCCACCGCGCCCGCCGGGTCGTCGCCCTTGATCCGGCGGGACTCGATCAGCTCACGCACCCGGTCCACCAAGTCCGCGGCGGCCTGTACCAGGGCGGCTTCGAGCAGGTCGTCGAGCGCGCCGAAGTGGTAGGTGATCGAGGCGGGCGGAATCCCGGCCGCCGCGGCGACCGACCGGTGGGTCACCCCGGACACGCCCGCGCGCTCGATCACCTGAAGGGTCGCCTCGATGATCTCGGTCCGCCTGCGCTCGCCCCTGGTGCGCCTGCCGTCGACCTGCCGGTAGGTCCTCACCCGATCACCGGGCCGGGGCGGGTGATCGGGAGCAGGATGATCGGGGGCACCGGACGAAACTATCTGAACGGATGTCCAGGTAGTTGCCGAGGTGTACGCCACACTTGTCCGCCTTAGGCTTCACCGAGACGGTTACCGGCCAGTAAGAAGAGGTCGAGCCGTTCCCGAACGACGGAAGGTCACCACCACATGGGTGCCGTGCAGCTGACACTGGGCCTGGTCGCGGTCGCGATCAGCCTGGTGGCCTGGAGCATGTTCGTCCGCACCGTCGCGCGCATGGTCGCCGTGATCCGCCTCGGCCAGCCCGACCCCACCCGCAACGGCCCGTTCTGGCCGCGGCTGCGCACCCTGGTCAAGGAGTTCGCCGCGCACACCCGGATGAACAAGTTCCGGCACGTCGGGCCGTGGCACTGGCTGGTGATGTGGGGATTCCTGATCGGGTCGGCGGCGCTGTTCGAGGCATACGGCGAGGTCTTCGTGCCGTCCTGGGGCTGGCCGATCCTGGACCACTGGAGCCTGTGGCACCTGCTGATGGAACTGCTCGGCCTGGGCACCATCGTCGGCGGTCTCGCCCTGGTGCTCATCCGGCAGCGCAACCACCCGCGCCGCGCAGACCGGATGTCCCGCTTCCAGGGCTCCAACTTCTGGCAGGCCTACTTCGTCGAGGCCGTGGTGATCCTGGAAGGCGTCGGCATCCTGGGCGTGCGTGCGGGCAAGGCCGCGCTGCCTGATGTGGAGGCTGTGCCCACCTGGGCCGCGTTCGTCACCGACCCGATCGCCCACCTGCTGCCCGCCAGCCCGAACCTGGTGTCCGTGCTGGCGTTCATCAAGCTGATGGGCGCCATGGTGTGGGTGTACGTGGTGGCCAAGTACATGACTATGGGCGTCGCCTGGCACCGGTTCAGTGCCTTCTTCAACATCTACTTCAAGCGCGAGGCCGACGGCGGGGTGGCGCTGGGCGCGCTGCGGCCGATGATGTCCGACGGCAAGCCGCTGGACTTCGAGGAGGCCGACCCGGAGAAGGACGTCTTCGGCGCGGGCAAGGTCGAAGACTTCACCTGGAAGGGCTGGCTGGACTTCACCACGTGCACCGAGTGCGGCCGCTGCCAGTCGCAGTGTCCGGCGTGGAACACGGGGAAACCGTTGTCCCCCAAGCTGGTGATCACGCAGTTGCGTGACCACGCGTACGCCAAGGCGCCGTACCTGCTGGCGGGCGGGCGTCGGGACATGGCTGGTGACGAGGTCGGGCTGACCGGGGACAACCCGTACGCGGGCATCGATGTGCTGGCCATCGCCGAGTCCGAGCGGGCCCTGATCGGTGATGACGGTGGGGTGATCGACCCCGAGGTGCTGTGGTCCTGCACCACCTGCGGTGCTTGCGTCGAGCAATGCCCGGTGGATATCGAGCACGTGGACCACATCGTGGACATGCGTCGGTACCAGGTGCTGATCGAGTCGAACTTCCCCACCGAGCTGGGCGGGATGTTCAAGAACCTGGAGAACAAGGGCAATCCGTGGGGGCAGAACGCCAAGGACCGATTGGCTTGGACTGAGGGCCTCGACTTCGAGGTGCCGGTATTTGACGGGGAATTGACCGCGGAGACCGAGTACTTGTTCTGGGTGGGGTGCGCCGGTGCGTTCGAGGACCGCGCGAAGAAGACCACCCGCGCGGTCGCCGAACTGCTGCACACCGCCGGTGTCGGCTATGTGGTGCTGGGCCCGGAGGAAACCTGCACCGGTGACCCGGCGCGGCGCGCGGGCAACGAGTTCCTGTTCCAGATGCTGGCGCAGCAGAACGTCGAGGTGATCAACTCGGTGTTCGAGGGGCGCGCGCCCGGCACCCGCAAGATCGTGGTGACCTGCGCACACTGCTTCAACACGATGGCCAACGAGTACCCGCAGCTGGGCGGCAAGTACGAGGTCGTGCACCACACCCAGCTGCTGAACAAGCTGGTCCGGGAGCGACGGCTGGTGCCGGTCGCGCCGATCGCCGAGGACGTCACCTACCACGACCCGTGCTACCTGGGCAGGCACAACAAGGTCTACGAGGCACCGCGCGAGCTGGTCGGGGCATCCGGGGCAAAGCTGCGCGAAATGCCCCGACACGCGGACCGCTCGATGTGCTGCGGCGCGGGCGGTGCGCGGATGTGGATGGAGGAGCGCATCGGCAAGCGCATCAACCTCGACCGGGTCGACGAGGCGCTGGGCACGGCGCCGTCGAAGATCGCCACCGGCTGCCCGTTCTGCCGCGTGATGCTCACCGACGGGATCACCGCGCGGCAGTCCGACGGGCTGGCGGCGGAGTCGGTCGAGGTGGTGGACGTGGCCCAGCTGCTGCTCCAGGCCGTTCGCCGAGGCAAGGAGCCCGCCGAGAGCTAGTGGCGCGACCCGGACATGCCCCTGACCTGCGGAAGGTCGGGGGCATTGTTCATGATGTGGGAACGTGGTTCCGCTATGCAGGAAAGCTTAGCTACGTTAACGACATGCGCAGATGGGTCATCCTGGGAATCGCGGTGGCCGCCCAGGCGGCGGTGTCCAGCCTGGTCTACGGGCTGCCGTTCCTGCTGCCGAACCTGCGCGCCGAACTCGACCTGTCGCTCACCGCGGCGGGCACCCTGGTCTCCGCCCCGGTGCTGGGGATCCTGGCCGCCCTGATCGCCTGGGGCGCGGCCGCGGACAAGTTCGGCGAACGCGTGGTGATGGCCATCGGCATGGCGGGCACCGGCGTCGCGGCCGTGGCCGCCGCACTCGTGCCCGGGATCGTCGGCCTGTCGGTGTTCCTGGTGCTGGGCGGTCTGTTCGCGGCGTCGATCAGCGCGGCGAGCGGGCGGGCCGTGCTGGGCTGGTTCGCCGCGTCGGAACGCGGGCTGGCCATGGGCATCCGACAGACCTGCACGCCACTGGGCGTCGGCTTCGCCGCCTTGGTGCTGCCACCCGCCGCCGAGGCTTGGGGTTACCAGCCCGCGCTGCTGATCCCCGGGGTGCTGTGCCTGGTGATCGCCGTGGTCGTGGCAATCGGGCTGATCGATCCGCCGCGTGCTCCGGCCAAGAACGTCGAAGAAACCCGTTCCCCTTACCGCACACCGCGGCTGTGGCGGGTGCACATTGCCAGCGCACTACTGGTCGGCCCGCAGTTCACCGCCAGCGCCTTCGCACTGACCTATCTGGTCAGTGAACAGGGTTGGAGCCCGGTCACCGCGGGCGCGGTCGTGGCGGTGGTGCAGTTGGTCGGCGCCGCAGGCCGCATCGGCGCGGGCATCTGGTCGGACCGGGTCGGCAGCCGGATGCGGCCGATGCGGATCATCGCGGTCGGCGCCGTGGCGGCCATGCTGGCCTGGGCACTCGGGGACGTGACGTGGTCCGGGCTGGCCGTGGTGGGGCTGTTCGCGGTGATGGTGATCTCGGTGACCGACAACGGCCTGGCCTTCACCGCCACGGCGGAGCTGGCGGGCCCGTTCTGGGCGGGGCGGGCGCTGGGCGTGCAGAACACCGGCCAGAACGTGATGGCGTTGGCCGCTGCCCCGGCGTTCGCCGCCCTCGTCACCGCGGTGGACTGGCCCTGGGCCCTGGCCATCGGTGCGTTGCTGCCCCTCGTCGCCTGCCTCGTCACCCCGGTGCACGGCGAGCCGACCCATCAGCGGCGCGTGTCGACCCGGTGAAAGTTGAGGTACGCGCGGGACGGGGTCGGGCCCCGCTGCCCCTGGTAGCGGGAGCCCGCCTGCTTGGAGCCGTAGGGGAACTCGGCCGCGGACGACAGACGGAACAGGCACAGCTGGCCGATCTTCATCCCCGGCCAGAGAGTGATCGGCAGGTTCGCCACGTTCGACAGTTCGAGGGTGATGTGCCCGGTGAACCCCGGGTCGATGAACCCGGCCGTCGAATGCGTCAACAACCCGAGCCGCCCCAGCGACGACTTGCCCTCCAACCTGCCCGCCAGATCATCGGGCAGGGTCACCAGCTCGAACGTCGACCCCAGCACGAACTCGCCGGGATGCAGCACGAACGGCTCATCACCCTCGACCTCGACCAGACTGGTCAGATCATCCTGCTGCTGCCTCGGATCGATGTGCGTGTACCGGGTGTTGTTGAACACCCGGAACAGCCGGTCCAACCGCACATCAATGCTGGAGGGCTGCACCATCAACGGCTCGAACGGCTCCACCGCCAGCCGCCCCGCCGCCAACTCCGCCCGCAGGTCACGATCGCTCAGCAACACCCGCCCACCCTAACCGCGCCCCCCATGGATGACGCCGCGGGCCATGCCGTGTAGGCTGCGGTTGATCGCCAGCTGGTTGATCATGCGGATGTAGTTCAATGGTAGAACATCAGCTTCCCAAGCTGAATACGCGGGTTCGATTCCCGTCATCCGCTCGGACGACAGGGCGACCCAATGCTTGCGAAAAGCGCAAGCCTGTGTCGCCCGTTATTATTTTGGGGGGCCGAGCCCCCCAAGCCCCTCACGGTGCGGTAGCTTGCGTTGGCGGGGTGGGACAGGCGAGTTGGCCAGTTGGTGGGGCTATCGCTTTTCCACTAGGTATAGGTGTTCGGTTACGTGCAGGTTTCTGGTGTGCAGGTTTCGGCTGGCGCGGTAGGTGTTGTAGCGGATTGAGAACTCGGTGACCTCGCCTGCGTTCGCCACTATTTCTTTCATGGTTTCCGGGGGGATGAAGCCCTCGTTGTTCGACGAGATCAGGATGAACCGCGCGGGTAGTCGGTTGATCAAGTCGGTCAGTAGTAATGCCGCATTGCGTTTGGCGTTGTAGGGCGAGCGGCGCCAGTTGGTGGGGATGCCGGAGATCGGGCTGAGTTCCTGTGGTTCTTGGTAGTTCACCAGCAGGTTGAGCATGAAGTAGTTCGACCCGTACGGATGCTGGTTGTACGGCGGATCCAGGTAGGCGAGGTCCAGTTCCCCGACCGTGCCGGGTAAGGCGTTGGCGTGTTGCTGCGACACCGTGACCGCGCAGTCGAAGTTGCTCAGGACCGGGGCGTTGAGCCGGATCTCCTTGGTGATCCGGGCTAACGCGTCCTTCCCGCTGCCGCCGAAGTGGCCGATGCCGGTCGTCCGGTCCTTGTAGAACCCCTTGAACACACCTGCCGTGTTGGTGTGGATGGAGGCCGCGGACAGGAGTGGGCCCAGCAGCAGGGATCTCAGGTGTGGCGGGGACCGGTGGATGAGGGTGGCGTAGCCGTCGAGGCGGCGGGCGTTGTCGTTGGTGTAGAAGGCTCGTTCGCCGGGTTGGATGTCGTTGTCGTCGGTGGGGGCGTAGAGCTTGCGGAGGAAGCCCTCCGGCGGGTCGGTGTCCACTCGGGTGTTGATGGCCGAAATGTGCGCGGCTAAGTCAACGCGGTCCACTTCGGTCTTGTTCGTGAGATAGCACTCGCTGATGACGCGGGCGTAGTCCTCGATGTCGTTGACCAGCAGCTCGGCCGCGTGGCGTTTGAGTGCTCTGGCGACGGCGCCGGAGCCGGAGAAGGCGTCCAGTATGCGGAGTCGGCGGCCTGCCAGGCGTTCGCGGACCGTGCGCACGGCTAAGTCGATGGGGGTGAGAAGACCGCGTTTGTTGCCCAGGTAAGTGATTAACTGGGTTCTCAGGTAATCCGGGTCTTCGTCGTCCACGTCAGTGCGTGCGGGCGTGGATCTGGTGGTGGATGGCCGGTAGGCCGAACTCGCGGACGGCGGTGAGCACCTCGTCCGACAGGTTGCCGAACGGCTTGCCCGCCTCGATCTTCCACCACAGGTCCCCGATCGGGACGCCGCCGCCGACCAGCATCAGGTTGCCGATCCGCTCCTGCCAGCCGGATCCCTGGTGGCCCGCGGCTCGCGCGTACGGGCGGATGCGGAGCTGTGCGGCCCACTCGTCGGTGGCGTTGACGCTCAACGACAGGGTGAAGCGGGTGGAGTAGGTGCTGGAGCGCGACGATTGCAGGATCGAGACCTGTCCGATGTGTGCGTCGCGCACGACCCGGAAGGTGCGGCCGGTGCCGGACAGGCCGAGCGCCCGCAGACCGGGGGCGAGGCCGGTTTCCACCATCAACCGGAACCACTCGTCCGCATTGCGCACCGCGCCCGCTTCCACGTAGCCCCCTGCTCGGTCCGCTGCCACGCTCGGCATCCGACTGGTCACTCCGGAGTCAGGTTGACACTAGCCGTCGTGACCGATGGTTCCTACATGTTCACCGATCTGCCCCTGCTTCGTGACCTCGGCCGCTTTCTTTAGGGCGGCTGACGACACGCCACGCAACCATCCGGCGATACCTGTAACACAGATCACAACCGGAACATCATACGTACGGGTGAGATTTCCGGTCGAACCGGCCGGGATCCGCGTACTCGCGCGCCGACAACCGACCCGGGGTGGCGCGTGTTCCGCACGGATGGGTGAAGACAGCGGGAGGACCCACGCATGTCGCGCAGCACCGGCCAGTACGCCCCCGTCGGGAGGCGGGAGGACGGCGGTCCGTCAGTCGCGCTCGTGGACGGCGTGCCGCTGTACCGCGAGGGCCTCTCCGCGCTCATCCTGCGCACCCCCGGCCTGCGCTGGCTCGGCGCGGCCGCCACCCCGCAGGGCGCGGTCGAGTTCGTCGAGCGCTACCAGCCGGACATCGTGCTGGTCGACTCCGGTTTGGACCCGCGCGGCCACCTGGGCGCCTCGCTCGGCGCGGCCTGTCCGACCGGGGTGGTGTTGTTGCTGGTCCGCGACTCGCACCGGACCACCCAGTACGTGGGTACGGCGGTCGCGGCCGGGGTGCACGGCGTGGTGCAGCGCTCGGTGGAGCCGCCGCAGCTGGTGGAGGCCATCCGGGCGGTGTTCGACAGTCGCCGCTACCTCGACCCCGGCCTGGCCCGCACGGTGGCGATCCCGCGCGGCAGGCTGGTGCGGCTGGCGGATGGGGCGCAGCAGCAGCTGTCCCGGCGCGAGTTCCAGGTGCTGCAGTTGATCGCCGACGGGTTGGAGAACCAGGCCATCGCGAAGATCCTGTTCCTGTCCGTGGAGACCGTCCGTACGCATGTCAAGAGCATCCTGCGCAAGCTCGACGCCCGGGACCGCACGCACGCCGTCGCGGTCGCCTTCAAGTCGGGTGTGCTCATCGCTCCGCAGGCGTCGGGCCGACCGCGGACGGGCACGTGACCGGACCCGTCCGGGTGATCCGCCGCACGCGCCTTGCCGGTCTTACCGGCCGGTAATAGACTTTTGTTACCGACGAGTAGCGGCGTGCCGCTGGGGACGACCGTCACGGCGCGAGGACACGGAGCAACGAGATGGGCCACTACAAGAGCAACGTGCGGGACCTTGAGTTCAACCTGTTCGAGGTCTTCAAGGTGCAGGACCGCCTGGGCAAGGGCGTGCTCGCCGAGTCAGACGAGGAGACCGCGCGCGGCGTGCTCGGCGAGCTGAACAAGCTCGCCGTCGGGCCGCTGGCCGAGTCCTTCGTCGACGCCGACCGCAACCCGCCGGTGTACGACCCCAAGACGTTCGCCGCCACCCTGCCCGAGTCGTTCAAGAAGTCCTACCGGGCGCTGTGGGACGGCGAGTGGTGGCGGCTCGGCCTCACCAACGACCTGGGCGGCCTCGGCCTGCCGCCGACCGTGCAGTGGGCGGCCGCCGAGCTGATCCTGGGCGCCAACCCGGCGCTGTTCATGTACCTGGCAGGCGCCAACTTCGCCATGATCACGCACAAGAACGGCACCGACGAGCAGCGTCGCTGGGCCCAGCTCATGATCGACCGCGGCTGGGGCGCCACCATGGTGCTCACCGAGCCGGACGCGGGCTCCGACGTGGGCGCGGGCCGCACCAAGGCGGTCCCGCAGCCGGACGGCAGCTGGCACATCGACGGCGTGAAGCGGTTCATCACCTCGGGTGACCAGGACCTGACCGAGAACATCATGCACCTGGTGCTGGCCCGCCCCGAGGGCGCCGGGCCGGGCACCAAGGGCCTGAGCCTGTTCCTGGTGCCCAAGTACCACTTCGACACCGAGACCGGCGACCTCGGCGAACGCAACGGCGCGTACGTGACCAACGTCGAGCACAAGATGGGTCTGAAGGTCTCCACCACCTGCGAGCTCACCTTCGGCCAGCACGGCACCCCGGCCCGCGGCTGGCTGCTCGGCGAGGTGCACGACGGCATCGCGCAGATGTTCCAGATCATCGAGTACGCCCGGATGATGGTCGGCACCAAGGCCATCGCCACCCTGTCCACCGGCTACCTCAACGCGCTGGACTACGCCAAGGAGCGGGTGCAGGGCGCCGACCTGCCGAACATGCTGGACAAGACCGCGCCCCGGGTCACCATCACGCACCACCCGGACGTGCGCCGCAGCCTGATGCTGCAGAAGGCCTACGCCGAGGGCTTGCGCGCGGTCTACCTGTACACGGCCACCTACCAGGACCGGATCTGGACCGGCGAAGGTGACGAGGAAGCGCTGAAGCTGGCCGGTCGGGTCAACGACCTGCTGCTGCCGGTGGTCAAGGGCGTCGGCTCGGAGCGCGCGACCGAGCAGCTCATCCAGTCGCTGCAGATCTTCGGCGGCTCCGGCTTCCTGCAGGACTACCCCCTTGAGCAGTACATCCGAGACGCCAAGATCGACTCCCTGTACGAGGGCACCACCGCGATCCAGTCGCTGGACTTCTTCTTCCGCAAGATCGTCCGGGACAAGGGCCAGGCGCTGGCGCACGTGGCAGGCGAGATCGGCGCGTTCCTGGCGAGTGAGAGCGGCAACGGGCGGCTCAAGCGCGAGCGCGAGCTGCTCAAGCAGGCGCTGGAGGACGTGCAGGGCATGCTCGGCGCGCTGATCCAGTACCTGACCGCGTCGCAGGAGGACGCGCGCAGCATCAACAAGGTCGGCCAGCACAGCGTGCGGCTGCTGCTGGCCACCGGCGACCTGCTGGTCGGCTGGATGCTGCAGCGGCAGGCGGAGATCGCGCTGGCCCGGCTGGACGCCGGGGTGACCGGCAAGGACAAGGCGTTCTACGAGGGCAAGGTGGCGGTGGCGGCGTTCTTCGCCAAGAACGTGCTGCCCGAGCTGTCGGCCGCGCGCAAGATCGTGGAGTCGGCGGACAACGAGCTGATGGACATCGACGAAGCGGCGTTCTAGGCACCACTAGCCGCAGGTGTCCGAGGTGGGGAGCGGCGGCGGTCCGGGGTCGCCGCCGCTCCCGGTGCAGGGGCGGCGACGTCTCAGGTGCGGTGTGCGCGGGCGGCGGCGAAGCAGTACCCGCCGAACGCGGCGAACCCGACCGCGACGACGATCAACAGCACGGTGCCGAACGGCTGTCCCGCCAGGGTGCGCAGCGCGGAGTCGAGCCCGCCCGCCTCCCCCGCGTTGTCGTCCAGGGCGGCGGTGCCGAGCAGGACACCGACGATGCCGATGCCCACGCCCTTGGCCGCGTAACCGATCACCCCCAGCCACTCGACCCAGCGGCGCGTGCCGCCGGGGAGTTCACCGGGGTCCAGGTCTCGCATGAACGACTTCCGGATGCCCGCGACGATGCTCGCCACCCCGGCCCCGATGACGATCAGCGACCCGAAGCCGACCAGCAGTCTGCCTGCGGGCAGTTCCATCAGCCGCGCGGTCATCTCCTGCTGCTTCTGGTCCCCGCTCTGCGCCCCGTCCCCGGTGGCGATCCGGATCGCGGCTATCCCCAACGAGATCCCGACGACTCCGCGCACGCCCGCGCTGATCTTCTTTAACACGCGCTTGTGGCCCTGCTCCACCCACTCGAAGCTGAACGCGGCCATGAGCAGCTGCCACACCCCGAAGGCGAGCAGTCCCACCGCCAACACCCATAAGACGACCGCGCCGAACGGCGTGCTCGCGATCTCCGCCAACGCCCCGGTCTGGTCGGCCTCCTGGCCACCGCCGCCGACGGCGACCCGCACCGCCAGGTAGGCGATGATCCCGTAGACGGCGCCGTAGCACCCCATCCCCACCCGACCGAGAGTCTTGATCACCCGCTGGTCGGGGGCATTGCGCGCCTTCTGCGTAACGGCCGTGGACATGCACGCTCCTTCGCGGGTCACCCGATGGAGGGGTTGCCCGGATGACGTGTCCCATGCGTGCCGTGGTCAAACATGAACACAGTTCGCCGGGTTTGCCGGGAACGACCCGACTCCTCGATCGCCCGCGCTCACCGACCGGGCACCCCCGGGGCACGACCCCATGATCGCCCAACCGGCGTCAGCGGGATAGGCCTGATGATTGCCAGATGGCTCGGCCGTCCGCAGGCGTCCCGATCGTCCGAGCGGCTCCGGGGCACCAGGCTCAGCCCGCGGGCGGTGGCGGGGTGGGCGCGCAGACGATCTTGGGCTGGGGGTTGTACTTGACCGTGCGGGTGTCCCGGCGGACCTCGGCACCGCTGGCCGCGTCGCGCAGCACGCGGGTGTCGGAGGTGGTGAAGCCGGGGGCGCCGTTGCTCGGTGAGCACTTGCCGGTGGTCGGGCCGGGCTTCTCCTGCGGCGGCGTCTCGGCGGTGCGGGTGCCCGGGATGGACTCCACGTTGTAGTGCTTGGTGCCCCAGATCTTCACCGTGATCGACGACGAGGTCCAGATCGTCTGGATGGCCACGCCGGTCTGCGCGTCGTCGGTGAACTTGAGGTCGATCACGCTGCTGCCGTCGTGGTTCTGGAAGACCGTGGCCTCGCGCGCGGCTGGGTAGCGGCTGATGTAGTAGCTGTGCTCCTTGTGCCCGGCGTCCTTGAGGCCCGCGAAGTACGACGCGTTGTACAGCGTGGTGGCGAACTGCGAGATGCCGCCGCCGACCTCGCGGCCGGGGGCGCCGTCCTTGATCACGCCCGCTTCCACGTAGCCCTGGGCGGCGGTGCGCGGGCCGGTGAAACCGTTGAGGCTGAACGTCTCGCCCGGTTTGACGATGGCGCCGTTGACCTTCTCCGCGACCATGCGGATGTTCACGCCGGAGTCGGTGGCGAAGCCCTTGGTGCTGAACTCGCCGATGACCTCCTTGATACCGAGCTGGTTGGCCTGCTCGGTGGTGACCTTCGCCGGGGCCTTGGTGTACTCGACCTTGATCTCCCGGCCGTCGGCCTTCCGCAGCACGTCCAGCAGCGGCACGAACGCGGTGTCCCACTTGACGCCGGTGCCGTCCACCGACGGGGTCACGGTCGGGGCGCCCCCCTCGAACACGATCTGCGCGTCCTTGCCCGGCTTCTCGGTGGACGCCAGCTGCGGGCGGACCGCCTCGGTGATCTTCGCCAGGTCGAGCTTGGGGGTGAGACCGCCGCCGTCGGCAGGCTCGAAGGCGAGCGCGCCCGCGATCACCGGGGGCTCGATCCGGGCGTCCTTGCCGTCACCCTTCACCGTCACCGGCCCGGACACCGCGACCTTGGCGAACTGGTCGAGCGCGGCGTGCACGCCCTCGCTGGTGGTCTTGACCGGGGTGGTGGCCACCGGCAGGTCCAGCGGCGTGCCCCGCACCCAGCCGTCCAGGATCACCTGGCGGGCCTTCGGCGCGTCCAGCTCCTGGCCGGGCACCGGCTCCACGGCAACCGGGGTGACCCCGTCGAACCGGATGCCGCCCTCGGCCGGGGCCTTCGCGCCCGCCGCCTTCAACCGGTCGACCTCGGCGGCCAACGCGGTGTCGTTACCCGCGGTGACCACGCCGACCTCGCGGGTGCCGCCGAACAGCGAGGTCAGCCGGGTGAACGGGTTGAGCGGCTGGTCGCCAGCCTGGTCCAGGGTGGCCCGCCAGTCCAGCGTCAGCCCGGCCTTGGCCGGGTCCAGTTTCTCCTCGACCCCGCCCATCTTCACCGCCACCGGCGCGGTCAGCCGCGGCTCGATCCGCTCCCGCAGCGTCCGCTCGGCCTCGTCCTGGGACATGCCGCCGACCTCGACCCCGGCCACGGTCACCCCGCGCGGGACGTTGCCACCGCTCAGCGCGAGATCGATGCCGTAGAGAACGGCCAGCGCCGCCACCGCGGACCCGGCGATGATCGCGGGCTTGCGCAGGCTCCGGCGCTTCGGCTCATCGGGCTGGGCCTGGGTGAGCTCGGCCGGGATCGCGATCCGCTCCGTCGGCGCGTCCACCGGTCCGGCGAAGTCCACCCGCGGCAGCAGATCGGTCTGCTCCGCGTGCGTCTGCGGCCATCTCGCCCCGCCCGGCCAGTTCTGGTCGTCCGGCACGGCTCACCTTTCCCCTCAGAGGTACAACCCGGTCCCGTGTTCGGTCCGCTCACTGGCCATCGCGTGCACGTCGCGCTCGCGCATCACCAGGTAAGCCTGCCCGTGGACCTCGACCTCCAGCTGGTCCTCGGGGTTGAACAGCACGCGGTCGCCCACCTTCACAGTGCGCACATTGGTGCCCACCCCCAGCACATCACCCCAGGCCAGCCGCTTGGCGACCTGCGCGGTCGCCGGGATGACGATGCCGCCGCTGCTGCGCCGTTCCCCCTCCTCCGGGGTGAGCTGCACGAGGACCCGGTCGTGCAGCATCTGGATCTCCAGCTTCAGTTCCGGCACCGAGGAATGGTAACCGGCGTGCCCCGGGCCGGATTCACGCGTGCTCGTCCAGCCCACCCATCACCAACGGCAGCCTGCGTGCGCCGGTGGGCGTCACCCGGACCGGCACGCCCCAGTCCTGCCTGGCCAGGTGGCAGGCGCCGTGCTCGGTGTTGTCGTCATCACAGGCGGCGGCCTGGGCGACCACGTGCAGCACACCCTCGGTGAACCCGGGCGCGATGGTGACCGCACGGGTCAGGTCGGTGCCGACGCCCACGCCGTCGCTGATCAACCCGGGCGGCGAGGATGTGATCTCCAGCCGGGTCGACGGCCCCCACCGCTCGTCCAGCTTCTGCCCCGGCGGCGGCGTGAACACGACAGCCAACTCCAGCACCCCCTCGGCGATGTCCGTCGATGGCCGCCGCACCTGATGCGCCTCCCCGGCGACGAGATGCGCGGCGGCGACAGGCCGGGAGAGTCTGTGGGCGGCGGACTCGACCACGAGCAGGTCGC
This sequence comes from Actinokineospora enzanensis DSM 44649, assembly GCF_000374445.1. Taxonomy (GTDB): domain Bacteria; phylum Actinomycetota; class Actinomycetes; order Mycobacteriales; family Pseudonocardiaceae; genus Actinokineospora; species Actinokineospora enzanensis. Next base: position 141,928 of record NZ_KB894421.1, read on the forward strand.
CGTTGAACAGCACGGCCCCGGACGGCTCGGCCAGGCCGGACGCGAGGGTGCTGACGGTGTGCGACGCGGGGTCGTAGCGGCGGATGGCGCCGTTGTAGGTGTCGGCGATGGCGATGGAGTGATCGGAAAGGACGGTCACGCCGAGCGGGTGCTGAAGCAACGCGTCGTCGGCCGGGCCGTCGCGGTGGCCGAAGTCGAACAGGCCCTTGCCGATCGCGGTGTGGACGGTCAGGTCGGTGTCGATCCAGCGCAGCGCGGACGTCTCGGAGTCCACAAGCCACAGCCGGTCACCATCGACCGCCAGTCCGGAGGTCTGGGCGAAGAACGCCTCCGTGACGGGGCCGTCGTTGAGGCCCTCGACGGTGGTGCCCGCGAAACGGCTGACGGTGCTGGTGCGCGGGTCGAACAGGCCGAGGGTGTGGTTGCCCGCCATGGCGATCACGACCCCGCCTGCGGGTTCCCACCAGACGACGTCCCAGGGACTGGTCAGGTCGATGTCGGTGGCGGGGCCGTCGGTTGGTCCGTTGCGCCACTGCGCGCCGGTACCCGCGACGGTGGTGACCTCGCCGGTGTCGGTGTTGATGCCGCGCAGGAGGTGGTTGCCGGTGTCGGCGCTGACCAGGTGGTATCCGACCTGGTCAGCGATGGTTTCGGGGAGGACGGCAATGCCGGACGGCTCGGCGAACGTCGCTTCCTTACCGTCCTGCCTGCCGCGCTGGCCGGTCCCGTAGGCGCGGACGACGGTGTCGCCGTCCATCTCCACGATCCGATGGTGGGCGGTGTCGGCGACCAGGAGGTTCTTGCTTGCGACCGCCTTCGCCGGAAACCGCAACTCGGTCTCCGCGGGCTGGGGCGGCACAAACGGCCCATTGCCTCGGTGCAATGTCCCGGCCTGCTCATGCTCGGCCATCACCTCGGTGATGACCCGGCGCAGAGCCTCCGCGTGCCCCTCCCCTGCCGCCACATGCACGACATAACCAGCGGGATCGACCACGACGAGCGTCGGCCATGCCTTCACGGCGTAGGCCTGCCAGGTGGTGAGATCGGGGTCGTCCAGGACGGGGTGGTGGACGTCGTACCGCTCCACGGCCGCCCTGAGCGCCGCCTCGTCGGCCTCATGCACGAACTTGGGCGAGTGCACGCCTACTGTGACCAGGACGTCGGAGAACTCCTGCTCGATCGGGCGGAGTTCGTCGAGGACGTGCAGGCAGTTGATGCAGCAGAAGGTCCAGAAGTCGAGCAGGAGGATCTTGCCGCGGAAGTCACCGAGATGCAGATCCTTGCCACCGGTGTTCAGCCAACCCCGGCCCACCAGCTCGGGGGCACGGGACAGACGGCGGGGGTGTGCTGTGGTCACGG
>NZ_KB894422.1 GCF_000374445.1 Actinokineospora enzanensis DSM 44649
CTCCCGCACATAGCCGTCGGTCGCGGCGAACATCACCGCGATATCCCCAGCACCGCGGCCCTACATGGAGGCCAGCACGATCCCGGCTCGCCGTAATCGAACACGGTCCCGCGTGGACCGGGTGATCTTGACCAGACGCTGGGCCTCCTCAGGCCCCAGCCGACGAACGAACACCTCAGGACGACGTCCCACTCGACCACCACCTCCAGCGGCCAAGCCTGGACCATCACCGGACACCACGTCCACGCGACACGATTACAACGCCGACGTTGCTTGATGCGGCACTAGCGTGGGCGGCCGTCGGGTTGCTGCCAAAGTGGAGGGAAATGCGGCCGGTTCCGGCAGCCTGAGCGGTATTCGTCCTACCATCCGGCGTGACCTCAGAGCCCGCCAAGCCCACCCGGGGCACGGTCTTCATCCTGCTGGCCTCGCTCGCGTTCGGCAGTTCCGGCCCGCTTGCCAAGCACCTCATGCAGTCCGGGTTCTCGCCACAGGAAGTGGCGAGCGCGCGCATCGGGCTCGCGGCGATAGTTCTTCTTCTCGCCGTCTCCGTCACCCAGCCCAGCATCCTTCGCATCGACCGTAAGCACTGGCGGACCGTTGTCGCGTTCGGGCTTATCGGGGTCGCGGCCGTGCAGTTGCTCTTCTTCGTCGCCGTCTCCCGCCTGCCCGTCGGCGTGGCGATGTTGCTCGAATACACCTCCCCCGTCCTCGTGGCGCTCTGGGTCCGGTTCGTGCGTCGGACCAAGCTGTCGCGGCTGTCTTGGGCGGGTACGGCGCTCGCGTTCGTCGGGCTCGCGGCGGTGGCGCAGGTGTGGGACAGCGGGCGGATCGACTCGCTCGGGTTGCTTGCCGGGATGGCGGCGGCGCTGTGTTCGGCGGGCTATTACCTGCTCGCCGAACGGGGGGCGGGTGAGCAACACCCGATCGGGATGGTCACCTGGGGCATGGTGATCGGCGCGTTGGCCGTTTTCGCCGTCGCCCCACCATGGGATCTGCCCATCACCACCGACGGTGACTCGCTCGGCTACCTGGTCACGCTCGCGGTGGTCAGCACCGCGCTCGCCTACGCCCTGAGCACCAGCTCTCTGCGTCACCTACCGTCCACAGTGGCCAGTGTGCTGGCACTGACCGAACCCGTCGTGGCCACCCTGTTGGCATGGGCGATGCTCGGCGAGACCCTCGACGCGGCGCAGATCGTGGGCATGGTGGTGCTGCTGTCCGGCGCCCTGCTGGTCCAGCTGGCCGCCCGCGCTCTTGTCACACCAGCCGAACCTTTGCCCATGAAATGAGACCCAAGTCACTCCAGATCCACCCGGTCGAGTGAACATCCGGCCATTCCGGCCGTAACCGGAACCGATAAAAGTAAAGCTCCGTTTACTCGACGGACGCGACACATGGTGGTCGATCGGTCACCATGTGCTGCGACATCGGTTCATCACTCCGACATCTGGAGGTTCCCATGGGTGCCGTCCGCACCAACAGTCCCGCACACGCGCCACCGATCCACCGGGTGCGCCAGTGGCTCGGCCGGGACGCCCGGTTCGACCTGGCCGCCTCGCTCGTCGTGTTCCTCGTGGCCATCCCCCTCTCCCTCGGTATCGCCGCCGCCTCCGACGCGCCGGTCATGGCGGGTCTCATTGCCGCCGTCGTCGGCGGTGTCGTCGCCGGATCGCTCGGCGGCTCCGCACTCCAGGTCAGCGGCCCGGCCGCCGGGCTGACCGTGGTCGTCGCCGGGCTCGTCGGCCAGTTCGGCTGGGCCGTCACCTGCGCCATCACCGTGCTCGCCGGTGTACTGCAGGTCGCACTCGGCGCCGCGCGCATCGGCCGCGCCGCGCTCGCCATCTCCCCCACCGTCGTGCACGCCATGCTCGCGGGCATCGGCGTCACCATCACCCTGGGCCAGCTGCACGTCCTGTTCGGCGGCGCGCCGGGGTCCACCGCCTGGGAGAACGTCCGCGACCTGCCCGCCACCGTGCTGTCGGCGGACATCGCCGCCGCGCTGGCCGGACTGGCGGTGATCGCCATGCTGGTGCTGTGGCCGCGGCTGCCCGCGCGCGTGCGCGGTGTCCCGGCCCCGCTGGTGGCGATCGTGCTGGTGACGGTCGTCGGCACGGTCCTGGCGCTGGACGTGGACAGGGTGTCGCTCCCGGACTCTCCGCTCGCCGCGATCCAGCTGCCGCGGCTGCCCGAGGGCGAGTGGCTCGCGTTCACCGTCGGCGTGTTCACCATGGCGATCATCGCCAGCGTGGAGAGCCTGCTGTCGGCGCTGTCGGTGGACAAGCTCAGCGAGGGCCGCCACCGCAGCGACCTCGACCGCGAGCTGGTCGGCCAGGGCAGCGCGAACATCGTGTCCGGCATGCTCGGCGGCCTGCCGGTCACCGGCGTGATCGTGCGCAGCTCCACCAACGTGCGCGCGGGCGCCCGCACCCGCGCCTCGGCGGTCATGCACGGCGTCTGGGTGCTGCTGTTCACCGCGCTGCTGGTCGGCCTGGTGGAGCAGGTGCCGCTGGCCGCGCTCGCCGGTCTGCTGGTGGTGATCGGCCTGCGCCTGGTGCGCCCGGCCGACATCGGCGTCGCGCGCAGGCACGGCGAGCTGCACGTGTACACGGTCACGATCGCAGGCGTGGTCCTGCTGAACCTGTTGGCGGGCGTGCTCATCGGCCTCGCGGTGTCGCTGCTGGACACGCTGCGCCGGGTCGTGTGGGCGCGGCTGCGGTTCGAGCCGGGCGACGACACCGACGCCGAGGGCAGGCCACGCTGCACGGTGTTCGTCGAGGGGACGTTGAGCTTCCTGTCCCTGCCGCGTGTCGCCCGGGTGCTGTCGCAGGTGCCCGAGGGCAGCGCGGTGCAGCTGGCGCTGGTGGTCGACTACCTCGACCACGCCGCCTACGAGCACCTGTCGGCCTGGCGCGGGCAGCACGAACGCGGCGGCGGCACGGTCGAGGTCGACGAGATGGGGCGCATTGGCAAGCGTCACCAGTCGGGGGTGCCGCGCTGGTTCTCGCCGTGGTCGCACTGGCAGGGCGACCACCCGGTCATCCCGGCGCAACGCTCGACCGGCGCCGACGACCACGCCCTGCGCCCGCTGGTCACCGGCGCGCGCGAGTACCACCGCTCCGGCGCCCCGGCGCTGCGCCCGCACCTGCGCAGGCTCGCCGGATCGCAGCAGCCGCAGGCGCTGTTCCTGACCTGCGCGGACTCCCGGATCGTGCCGAACGTGATCACCACGTCCGGTCCCGGCGACCTGTTCACCATCCGCAACGTCGGCAACCTGGTGCCCGACCCGGACACCGACCAGTCGGTGCAGGCGGGCGTCCTCTACGCGCTCAACGCGCTGAGCGTGCCGACCCTGGTGATCTGCGGCCACTCCCGCTGCGGCGGCATGGCCGCCCTCCTCGACGGCCGCACCGACGACGACCCGGTCGGCCGCTGGCTGCGCTGGGGCACTCCCAGCCTGGACGCCTTCCGCGCGGGCCACCCGCTCGCCGCCCGCGCCGCGGCCGAGGGCTGGTCGGCGGTCGACCAGTTGGCCATGGTCAACGTCGCTGTCCAGCTGGAGTCCCTGCGCGCGACCCCGGAGGTGGCCGCCAGCGGCGCCCGGTTGGTGGGCCTGTTCTTCGACATCCCCACCGGCACCCTGCACATGCTCGACGGCGACCGCGTCACTCCCCTGGAAGACGCCGCCTTGACCAGGTGACCACCGTCACACCGGTCCGGGCGCCGGCGATGTACACCGGTGTCCGGACCGGAGGTGACCATGAACCCGACCCGCCGCGAACAGCGCCGCGCCCGCAACGCGTTATTCCGCCAGCTCCTGGTGGCCAGCCTCGCCATCCTCATCGCCTCGGCCCGCCGACGATGAGGGTCTGGCCTTCAACTCGGTCGTGGCAGGCATGGCTTCCCGATCGCTCCACCGCTTGCCTGCGAGAAATGCGTCCGACCAGCCGGTGGTCGGCCGAGCCTTGATCCGAGCAGCCCGATCGACCACCGGAATGGATCAGCCGCCGTTGGCTGGGGTGTAGGTGGTTGTCGTGGTGAGAGCGGTGGTGGGGACGGCTTCGAGGAAGCGGCGGCCGAGGGCGGCTCGGGCGCGGACCGCCGGGTGGGTGCCGCCGAAGTCGTCGGGGTTGGGGGCGCCTTGGCAGAACAGGGCGTAGATCAGGGTGGGGTGGTCCGCCGAGTCGAAGACGATGCCTGCCTCGTTGCGGCCGTCGTTGAACCAGCCTGCCTTGGTGGCGACGCGGGCGCGTTCGTCGGAGGACATCTCGCGGCGGATGCCGTCGGTGTGGGCGGCTTGGGAGCGGAGGATGTGCAACAGGTACGCCGTCGACGAAGGGGTCAGCAGGTTGCCCTGGGCGAGGGCCTGCAGCAGGTTGTGCGTCTCGCGAGGGGTTGTCTTGCCGAGATAGAAGCGGTTGGGGTTCGCGACCGGTACGACCTGGGTCTTGGGAAAGCCCTTGTCCACCAGGATCTGGTTCACTTCCAACGCCGGACACACAAGCCCGCATAAGCGCACGGCAGTGTCATCGGAGACGGTCAGCAGCAACGCCAGCACGTGTCCGACGGTCACGGAACTCGGGTAGGCGCCGTCCAGCGGGAGGATGCCGTCGCCGGTCGGGATGACGATGTCGGCGGTGACCTCGACCCGCTGGGTGAGCGAGATCAGCCCCCGGTCGACCTTGTCCAGGACCGCGACCGCGACGGCCACCTTGTTCACGCTGTAGGCCTCGACCAGGTCGTCCGCGCGCTCGGCCACCACGTCGGTGCCCGCGAGGCTGATCACCGACTCCCAGGTGCCGCCTGCCTTGCGGGTCTGGCGCCGGTAGGCGTCGGCCAGGCCGGACGGGTGGTTCGCCGGGCCGTGGCCGGTGCCGGATATCCCGCCGCGCGGGTCGGGGTCCGCCGGAGCCGGAGTCGCGGCGGCCGCGGGGGCGAATCCGACCACCGCTGCGGCGGTGCCCAGGCCGAGTGCTGCTCTGCGATTGAGTTTGTTTCCCACGACGTTGTACTACGCCGTTCGAGCGACCCGGGCCGTCCGACCGCGGCCCGGGTGTCGCGTTTCCGCCTATACCGGGATCACCGTGGGAACGATCATCGGGCGCCTGCGGTAGGTGTCGGCGACCCAGCGGCCCACCACCCGGCGGACGGCCTGGGCGATGCGGTGGGTGTCGGTGATGCCCTCGGACTCGGTGTGCGACAGCTCCATCTCGACCAGCGACACCACGTCGTCGAGTGCCTTCGGGTCGTCGGAGAAGCCGCGGCCGGAGATGGTCGGCGGGGCGACCGCGCGGCCGGTGGCCGAGTCGACCGCGACGGTGATGGCGATGAAGCCGCCCTCGCCCAGGACCAGGCGGTCGGACAGGGTGGACTCGCCGACGTCGCCGACGGACAGGCCGTCCACGTACACGTGGCCGACCTCGACCCGGCCGGTGATCCTGGCGCGGCCGTCGACCAGGTCGACCACCACGCCGTCCTCGGCGATGACCACGTTCTCCGCGGGCACCCCGGTCTTGGCCGCGAGCGCGGCGTTGGCCCGCAGGTGGCGCCACTCGCCGTGCACCGGCATGACGTTGCTGGGGCGCACCGCGTTGTACAGGAACAGCAGCTCGCCCGCGGGCGCGTGCCCGGAGACGTGGACCTTGGCGTTGCCCTGGTGCACGACGTGCGCGCCGAGCCGGACCAGGCCGTTGACCACGCCGAACACCGCGTTCTCGTTGCCCGGGATGAGCGAGCTGGCCAGCACGACCGTGTCGCCCGGCCGCACCGAGATCTGCCGGTGCTCACCGCGCGCCATCCGGGACAGCGCGGACAGCGGTTCGCCCTGGGAACCGGTGGAGACGAACAGCACCTGGTCCTCGGGCATGGCCATGGCCTCGTCGAGGTTGATCAGCAGCCCGGGGGGCACGTTGAGCAGGCCGAGGTCGGCGGCGATGCCCATGTTGCGGACCATGGAGCGGCCGACCAGCGCGACCCGGCGGCCGTGGTTCTGCGCCACGTCGAGCACCTGCTGCACGCGGTGCACGTGGCTGGCGAAGCAGGCGACGATGATCCGCTGGTCGGCGCGGGCGATGACGCCGTCGAGCACCGGGCCGATCTCGCGCTCGGAGACCACGAAGCCGGGCACCTCGGCGTTGGTGGAGTCGACCAGGAACAGGTCGACGCCCTCGTCGCCGAGCCGGGAGAAACCGGCCAGGTCGGTGAGGCGGCCGTCCAGCGGCAGCTGGTCGAGCTTGATGTCGCCGGTGTGCAGGGCGATGCCCGCCGGGGTGCGGATGGCGACCGCGAGCGCGTCCGGGATGGAGTGGTTGACCGCGAAGAACTCGCAGTCGAACTCGCCGTAGGAGACGTGCTCGCCCTCCTTGACCTCGCGCAGCCGCGGGTCGAGGCGGTGTTCCCGGCACTTGGCCGCGACCAGGGCGAGGGTGAACCGGGAGCCGACGACCGGCAGGTCGGGGCGCATCCGGAGGAGGAACGGCACGGCGCCGATGTGGTCCTCGTGGCCGTGCGTGAGGACCAGCGCGTCGATCTCGTGCAGCCGGGACTCGATGGGCCGGAAGTCGGGCAGGATCAGGTCGACGCCGGGCTGCTGGTCCTCGGGGAACAGCACGCCGCAGTCGACGATGAGCAGTCTGCCCGCGTACTCGAACACGGTCATGTTGCGGCCGACCTCGCCGATGCCGCCGAGCGCGAAGACCCGCAGGCCGCCCTCGGGCAGCGCGGGCGGCGGGTTGCCTGGCCAGCCGCCCGACCTGGGCGACCCGTGCTGCCTCATCACCACGTCCTCCCCACGCCGCCGGACACCGCTCCGACGATCATGGCACCGGGGGTGCGCGGGCCGCGAACCGAGGCCGCGACTACCCCCGCGCGGGCGACCCGGACCGCGGGCATGCCGGAAGAGTTACGGCCGGAGCGGGCCGGGCCGGAACTCTTTCCGTCCACAGAGCACGGAATCCGGGAATCCGTTCGCCCGGCCCGGGTCCGCGGCGCGCCGACGGTCGGTCTCACTGGTGCACCGTCCCGGCGCTGGTGTGCGTGGTGGTGGCGATGTAGGCGGCGTTGGCGTCGGCGTGCGCCACCCGGGCGGCGGCGACGTGCGACTCCGGCGCCTCCAGCAGCGGCACGCCCGCCTCGGCCAGGTCGGCGGCGATGGCGCGGACCTGCTCCGGGGTGGCGGGCGGCAGCGGCAGCCGGGGGTCGCCCACGGCGTGGCCGCGCAGGGTCAGCGCGGTCTTGCTGAACACCACGCCGCCCACCCGGCTGAACGCGCGGAGCACCGGGAGGAGTCCATTGTGGATGTTGCGGGCGGCGGTGACCTCGCCGTTCTCGTGGGTGTCCAGCATGGACCGCAGCCGACCGGCGACCACGTGCCCGATCACGCTGACGAAGCCGACCCCGCCGATCGACACCCAGGGCAGGTTTAACGCGTCGTCGCCGGAGTAGTAGGCCAGGTCGGTGCTGGCGATGACCTGGCTGCCCGCGAGCAGGTCGCCCTTGGCGTCCTTGACGGCCTGGATGCGCGGGTGCTCGGCCAGCCTGCGCAGGGTGTCGACCTCGATGGGCACGACCGAGCGCGGCGGGATGTCGTAGAGCATGACCGGCAGGCCGGTGGCGTCGGCGGCGGCGGTGAAGTGCGCCAGCAGCCCGGCCTGCGGCGGCCGCGAGTAGTACGGGGTGACCACAAGCAGCCCGTGCGCGCCCGCCTTCTCGGCCTCGCGGGCCAGGTGCACGGTGTGCGCGGTGTCGTAGGTGCCGACCGAGCCGACCACCGTCGCCCGGTCCCCGACCGCCTCCACCACGGCCCGGACCAGGTCGGATTTCTCCCGGTCGGTGGTCGTCGGCGACTCGCCGGTGGTGCCGTTGACGACGATGCCGTCGTTGCCCAGCTCCACGAGGTGCTCGGCGAGGGCCTGCGCGCGGTCGAGGTCGACCGAACCGTCGGCGGCGAAGGGGCTGACCATGGCGGTCAGCACCCGCCCGAACGGACGGCCCGGGGCGGCGGTGGGGCATGCGGTCATGGTGCTGACGCTACCCGCTGGCCATCCCGGTGACGCCCGCCACCGCCTGGTTGTGGATGGATTCGCGCCTTGTGGACGGATTCCCGGAAGACCTAAAGGCCGCGCTTCATACCGCGCAACGCGGCCACCGATGTCTCCGGTCCCGAGTACTCGACCGTGCTCTCGGCTCGCCCGAACGCGTCGAGCAGCAGTTCCCCGGGTTCTCCCGTGATCGTCACCGGTTCCGGCCCGGTCCGCGCGGTGGTCTCCCGGCCGTCCGGCGCGCGCAGTACCACCCCGACGGGGCTACGCCGGTAGTTCAACCTGGCCGCGCGGGTCAACCCCGTCCACAAAGCACGGTCACGCTCGGCGTCGTTCGCACGCGGTTCCCACCCGGTGGCGGCACGGCGCACGTCCTCGTGGTGGACGTAGTACTCCACGGCGTTGGCCTGCTCGTCCAGCCAGTGCAGCGGCGAGTAGACCGGCGGTCCTGTCCGCACCAGGTCGACCAGTTCCGTCCACGGCCGTTGCGCGTAACCGGCCTGCACGCGTTCGGTGTGCCCGGCCAGCGCGGGGATCACGATCCCGGGCGCCGCGTCGAGCCGCCGTTCCCGGATGACCAGGTGCGCGGCGAGGTCGCGGGTCAGCCATCCCGCGCACAGCGTGGGCGCGTCCGGTCCCACCTCGGTGAACAGTTCCGACAGCGCCGCGCGCTCAGCCTTGGCCAGACCCATGCCCCGAGCCTACGACGTGCTGTTCACCTGGTCGGTGTCCATGGTGTTCTTGTCCTTGCGGTAGAGCACGCAGAACACGGTGTGCTCGCCGTAGCTGGACGACGCCTCCGACTTCTCCCAGGACTGCTGGGACGGGTAGATCACGGCGAAGGTCAGCAGCGCCTTGTCCTTCGGCTTGACCCGGTCGGTGTTGAACAGCCACTCGCAGTGCCCGATGCCCGCCTGCTGGATCAGGTCGGGTTTATAGGCCCACTTCGAGCTCGAATCACCCAGGTCGAACGTGCCGTAGACCTGCACGCGGTGCTCCTCCTCGCAGCTGGCGGTGCCGTCGAACGAGGTCCCGGTCTGCAGCACGCTGCTGGAGCAGTAGCCGTCGCTGAGGCCGAACTTGGGCAGGTCGGCGGTGCCGCGCCCGTAGGACAGCGTGAGCGGCGGCGCGGGCGGTTCCACCGCGTTGGCCTTGGTGATCGCCGAGTTGATCGCGTACCCGCCGACCAGACCGGCCACCAGCGCGATGCCCGCGCCGATGGCCAGCGCCTTGACCGGGAACCTCGGCTTGGCGGCCGGGGCCATGGGCGGGATCGTGGTGGTGGGGTTCTGGTGCGGGTAGTACGCGGTGCCGCCGGTGATCATGGTCGGACCGGTGGGCGGCCCCAGCGGCACGTGCGAGAGCATGCCGCGCACCTGTCCGGACGTGAGGCGCGCGGCCGGGGTCCCCACCATCAGACCCGACACGACCGACGCCAGCGCACCTTGCGCGCGCGTCAGGTAGGGCACCTCGCTCAGGATCGCGTGCATCGTCGCCGCGGTGGTGGTGCGCTCGTACGGCGAGTAGCCCTCGATCGCGTAGAACAGCACGGCGCCCAGCGCCCACAGGTCGGAGCTGGCGCTGGCCTCCTCGCCGCGCAGCCGTTCCGGCGCCATGTAGGTGGGCGAGCCGATGAGCATGCCGCTGCTGGTCAGCCGCGGGTCGTCGAGCGACTGGGCGATCCCGAAGTCGGTGAGCTTCACCCGCCCGTTGGCCGCCAGCATGATGTTGCTGGGCTTGACGTCGCGGTGCACGATCCCGGCCTGGTGCGCCGCGTCCAGCGCGGACAGCAACTGCTCGGCGACCTTGGCGACCTGTTCCTGCGGCAGCGGCCCGCGCTCGCGGATGACGTCGGACAGCGTGGGTGCCTGGATCAGCTCCATGACGATGTAGGTGGCGCCCGACTCCTGCACCACGTCGTAGACCGTCACCACGGCCGGGTCGTTGAGCCGCCCGGCGGTGCGTGCCTCGCGCAGCACCCGCTCCTCGAACACCGCCCGCTCGTTCGCCGGGACGCCGTCGGGCAGGTGCAGCTCCTTGATCGCCACGTGCCTGCCGATCATGCGGTCCTCGGCCAGCCACACCACGCCCATGCCGCCGCGGCCCAGCTCGTTGAGGATCGCGTAGCGGCCCGCGACCACCCGGGGTCCATGTGCGACGGTGGGTCCCTGCTCGGAACCCTGCTCTTGCGACACCGGCAACCTCCTCGACCGCGCGAATCCTAATGGTCCTATCGCGCGGGGGAGCTCGAACGGGTCAACTTGTCGCGGCGTCGCCGTGCACGTCGTGCCCTGCCTCGCGCAACGCGGCGACCGCCCGGTCCAGGTCGGCGTCGTGCACGAGGACGTGGTCGGTGTCGAAGGTGGACACGGCGAACAGCGGCACCCCCGCCGCGGCCAGCGAGCTGGCGATCGAGGCCATGATCCCGGTGAGGGTGAACTCCAGCGGGCCACGCACGGTGAGCAGCCGCCAGCCCAGCTCGGTCCGGCCGCCGCCCGGGGTGGCGTCGGCCGGGGTCACGATGGACAGCTCGGTCGCCGTCCTGGTGACCGAGACCAGTCCGGGCGCGGTGAACAGCTCCGGCGCGATCGGCGTGCCCGGCGCGAACCGGGTGATCGAGTACTCGCCCGCGACGACGTCGATGACCAGCCTGCGCACCGCTCAGCCCTCGGCGACGAGCGGGCTGGACGCGACCTCGGTGCCGTCCGGCAGCGCGGAGATGGTGAAGTCGGCGAACGCGTTGGCGGCGGCCTTCTGCAGCTGCCGCAGGCACTCCACGGCCAGCGCGCGGATCTCCACGTCGGCGTGCTCGGAGGCGCGCATGGCGATGAAGTGCCGCCACGCGCGGTAGTTGCCGGTGACCACGATCCGGGTCTCGGTGGCGTTGGGCAGGATCGAGCGGGCGGCCTGCCGCGCCTGCTTCTTGCGCAGGGTCGCGCTGGGCACGTCGGCGAACTTCTTCTCCAGCCCGACCAGCAGCTCGTTGTAGGCGTCCTGCGCGGCCTGGGCGGCGGCCAGGAACTTCTCGTGCAGCTCCGGGTCGGCGGCGATGACGTCCGGCTCGACCATGGCGGCGGACTTCTCCGGCACGTAGCGCTGGGAGAGCTGCGAGTAGGAGAAGTGGCGGTGGCGGATCAGCTCGTGGGTGAGCGAGCGGGAGATGCCGGAGATGTAGAAGGAGACGCTGCCGTGTTCGAGCACGGACAGGTGGCCGACCTCGATGATGTGGCGGATGTAACCGGCGTTGGTTGCGGTGGCCGGGTTCGGTTTCTTCCAGGACTGGTAGCACGCACGGCCCGCGAACTCGGCCAGCGCCTCGCCGCCCTCGGCGTCGGTGGACCACGGCACGTCCGACGGCGCCAGGAACTCCGTCTTGGCGATGAGCTGCACCTTCGGCGACACCGTCTCGGTCACGTGCACGTCCTTTGCGTCGGCTGTCGACCACCTGGCTGTCGACCACTGGGCGTCACAGTAGTCGTCACACGAGCGGGGACCGGCCATCGGCACGTGACACCACTCGACACCAGCCGGGCGATAGTTGACACCCCGGTCCGACTTGACTGATGTCAGAAATGACGTCATGGTGGTGTCATGGATTTGAGCACCTACCTCGCCTCCCTCCGGGACGACCTGACCACCACCGCCTCCGCCGGCGACGAGGCCACCCGCCGCGCCGCCGCCGTGCTGGCCGCCGCGCTGGAGCCGTCCGCCCGCCTGGCCATCATGAACGCACTGGCCGACCTGGCCGCGGAGATCACCGCCACGCTGCCCGACCACGTCGTCGAGGTCCGCCTGGACGGCCGTGATGTCAAGGTGGTGGTCACGGCGACGCGCGAGCACCCCGAGCCGCCACCGCCGCCGCCCCCACCACCGCCCGGCGAGGAGCCGCCGCCCCTGGGCGGCGACATGAGCCGGATGACGCTGCGGCTGTTCGAGGAGCTGAAGGCGAAGGCCGAGCGGGCCGCGTCGTCACAGGGCGTGTCGCTGAACACGTTCGTGCAGCAGGCGGTCCAGGGCGCGCTGAGCGGGCACGGCAAGACCCGCAAGCACCACCGGCCCGAACCGGAGTGGGACCAGTCCTCGGCCCACCGCGTGCAGGGGTGGTACGAGGGATGAGCGACGTGCGGATGGAGCAGTTCGCCACCGGCGGCGACCCGGTGGAGGTCACGATCGCGCTCGGCGCGGGCCGGGTGGACGTGCGGCTGACCGACGAGGAGGGCGTGGACGTCGAGGTCCGGCACTCGCCGGAGGACGCGAGCCCGTGGGCCGACCCGCTCAACAACCTGATGTCCTGGTTCACCAACCAGTTCGGCGAGGAGACGACCACCGACGTCACCGCCGAGGCGGTGCAGCGCACCCGGGTCGAGCTCATCGGCGGCAGGCTCGTGGTGCGCACCCCGAAGGAGGCCCAGCTGCGCAGCATCCCGATGGCGGTGACCGTGCGCGCCCCGCTCGGCTCGTCGGTGTCGGTGCGCAGCGGCGCGGGCTCGGTCCGGGTCACCGGCGTCGCCGACCGGGTGGACGTGACCACCGGCGGCGGCACCATCGACATCGCCGAGGCCACCGGCCCGGTCCAGGCCACCAGCGGCACCGGCGCGGTCCGCGTCGGCCCGGCACCGGCAGGCGCGCAGGTCCGCACCGGCCGCGGCGAGATCGAGCTGGCCGCGCTGGGCGGCTCGTCGATGGTCCTCACCGGCGGCGGCGACGTCTGGCTGGGCGCGGTCACCGGCAGCGTCAACGTCCGCTCCGGCACCGGCAACATCACCGTCGCCGACGCGGCCAGCGGGGACGTGCAGCTCAAGACCGGTTCGGGCGCGCTGCGGATCGGCATCCGCCCGGGGTCGCCCGCGGAGATCGACGTCTCCTCGGGGTCCGCGGACGTACGCAGCGAGCTGCCGTTGCGGGGCACGGCACCGGAACAGGCGCCCCCGTTGCGGGTGCGCGCCCGCACCGGGCTGGGTTCCGCGCTCGTCACGCTCGCGACCACCACGGCCCGCTAGGGGGTGGGGCCGTGTGGATGGGGGGAAGGCCGTCGATACTGGCCTTCCCCCGCCGCGCGTGCTGGGTCGAGCCCCCCGCGACGGAACGGATGATCCACAGCGCTAGCGACGATGACGCTCCTGCAGAGCAGGCAGACGAAGATCCGCCACCAGCTCCCGCAGAGTCGTGACATGCGCCAGGTCCGTGGGCTCCTCGGTGGCGGCGAGGAGGAGCCCACCGCGGGCGGCCTGGCGCAGCCGCGCCCAAGGGGCGGCGCGCACGCGGTCCTCGCCGATGGTCGCCAGCTGGGTGGTGTCCCAGTAGTTGACCCACCAGACACCGGGCGGCACGCAGCGGGTGTCGTACTCCTCTGGGACCAGCAGGTGCGGCAGGTCATCGGATTCGGGCGGTTCGGGGATGTAGTGCCGGTACTCCTCGGGAACGGCAGCCCGCGCGCGCTCGGTGGCGCGGTGGGATTGGTACAGCAGAAGGAAACGGTCGTCCTCGACGTGGGCGTGGTAGGCGTCGACGGCGGTGGTCAGGTCGTCGATCAGGGCCATGCAGGCGTCGACCGTGGTCGGTGGCAGCGGGAACCACACGGTGTCGGGTTCCGCCACCAGGACCATCGGACCGGAGGTGAGCAGGCTCGGGCGCGCCTCGCCGCGTTCCCGGGCCGCCAGAACCTCGCCGAGGTAGGCGGCCAGCGGACGTCTCGTGGGCTCGATGGGGATGCCCAGGTCGGTGGTCCACGGGTCCTGGGCGAGGTTGTGCTGGGCGAGCACGACGGCGGCGTTGGCGAGGACCTGGGCCGGGTCCAGCGCCGCGAGACTGGCCGTGACACGGCGGTTGGCGTCGG
The DNA here is from genome assembly GCF_000374445.1 of Actinokineospora enzanensis DSM 44649. Lineage (GTDB taxonomy): Bacteria > Actinomycetota > Actinomycetes > Mycobacteriales > Pseudonocardiaceae > Actinokineospora > Actinokineospora enzanensis. The sequence continues at coordinate 13,876 of NZ_KB894422.1, forward strand.
TCATGGTCACTCCGGGATGTGCAGGACCGGGGGCTTGCCACCCCAGCGGGCGATGAGCAGCTGCACGATGTGGCGGTCGGGTTGCGCCCATTGGTAGTGGAGCCCGCACCGGGCGGCGACCGCCAGACCGAGGTCTTTCTGCGTGTCCCATCTGGCCAGCTGGAACGCCGTCCAGCCCACGTGTTTGGGATTGAAGAACCAGCCGTACCCGGTCTTGACCTCCCACGTGGTGCCGGTGCCCGGTGTCCGGCCGTCGTAGTAGATCTGCAGGGGCGGCGGGGCGGTGCGCACGAACTCGTCCGACGGGGTGCCGGTGACCTTGGTGGCGTAGGCGTCGTGCCGGGCGTGCCCGCCCCGGCGCGGCACGGATTCCGAGGTACAGCCGGGGGTGCGCTGTTGCGTGACGGGCCAGTCCTCGCGGGACATGGCACCGTCGACCGCCGCGTCCGGCTCCAGTTGTCTGGCGGCGACCAGATAGCGGAGGTAGTCCCGCTGGGGCTGGGTGAGTCCGCCGAGCCACTCGTATTCCACTTGGCCGCCGTAGGGACCGCCGGTGATCGGGTTGACCATGTCCATCCACGGCGGGGCGGTGGACAGCGGCAACAACGTGAAGAGGGCCACCAACAAGGACGTGCCCAGGATCCCGGGCGCGAACACGATGCCGGGGAGGTCCTCCGGCTCCACCCTCGGCGGCCTGGGTTCGACCGTCCTGCCTCGCGGCGGCCCGGGATCGACCGGTTCGCGCGGCACCTTGTCGATCTTCGTGCCCTCCGGCCGGATGCGCACTCCCGGATTGCCGACCCGGGCGGCGCTCGGCGGGGAGTTCTTCGTCAGCGGCATCGGCAGGTCCGGGAAGTCGTCGACGTCCGCGGGCCGGAACGGCGGGTCCAGCAGTCCCGCCTTCCGCCACTCCGCCACCCATGGGGCGAGGAAGACCGGCACCGGGCGCGCCTGCTGTCGGGCGGCCAGGGCCATCCTGCCTGCGACGGCCTGGTTCCCGGCCTGCCGCTGGATGGCCACCAGCGCGTGCGGGTTCGGCGCGGCGGCCCGCGGGGCCACTCGCGCCGGATGGTCGGGAACCTCTGATTTCCGCATGACCACCCGCCTTCCGTAGCTGAGAATCACGGTAGTCATACCGCCACCATGTGCCACCGGCTACCGGAGCAACCACACGGGCAAGATCACCCGTACCGTCCGGTCTCCATCCCGGCACCCGCGAAGGAGGACCCGTCCCGTGACCAGCCACGAGGCGATGCTGAACCGGATGCGCGCGACCCACTTGGCCCGCAACGGCCCCCCGGACCGCACGAACGCGGCCGCCCACCGCGCCGCAGCCGCCGGAAACCCCGACGACACCACCCGCCGGGCCCTGGCCGAGTCGCTGGCCCAGTTGGCCCTCGACGAGTTCGGGGCAGGCGAGTTCGAGCAGTCCATCACCACTCTCGACGAGGTCGTGCACCTCTACCGCGACCTGGCCCGGGATCGGCGCCTCGCCCTGGCCCTGCTGGTGCGGTCCCACGTCAACGGAATCCTTCGCAGGCCCCTGTCCGCTGTCGCCGACGCCCAGAACGCCCTGCACCTGCTGATCCGCGCCGAGGCCCCGGACCAGATCGGCCTCTCCACCGACCTGCACCACCAACTCGCCTACGCCGCTTTATCGATGTCCCTCGCAGGCTACGAACCCGAACTCGTCCTGCGCATGACCGCGGTGACGAAACACAGCCACAAACCCCTCGACAGCGAATCCCGTTCGCACGCCGCCCGCGCCGCCTCCCTCGCCTACATCGCCCTCCGCGACCCGAACGGCATGATGACCGCCCTGGTCCAACTCGTCACCGCCGACCCGGACGGCGAGGCGGACCTGTCCCGCGACCAAGCCCTGGCCGCCCCGATGGGCACCCGGCTCGGCAAGGTCCTCCACCGCCACCCCGCGCTGTACACCTCGTTACGCGGCCCCCACGAGCACCCCGTCCTCCTCACCGCCGAACCCCGATGGCTGCTCCCCCACTCATCCACCGGCAGCGATCGCGACGAGGTGGCGGCCGAGCTGCTCTCCCTGTTACGCAAGGCAAAGGGCCTCGACGCCGTCACGCTCGGTCTGGAAATCCACGCCCTGCACGCGATCGACGGAAAGCCCACCGAGACCTGGTCCCACGCCTTGGCCTTGCTGAGCCGCGCCTACGAGAAGTCCGGCGGGACAGCACAGCTCGCGGACGCACAGGACTGGCTCGCCCGATTCCCCAGCCTCCCCCGCCGCCGCTGGTGGCAGGGAAGGTAGCGGACATCAACGGCGGAGGGCGGTCTCCTGGTCCATATGGGACAACTTCGCCGGATTGCGCACCGAGTACAGCCCCGAGATGAGCCCACCCTCAATCCGCACCGCCACCACCGTGTCCAGCTCCCCGGCAAGCCGCACGACCAACGCCGGATACCCGTTGGCCTGCACCAGATCCATCGACACCACGTCGATGATCCGCCCCATCCCCTTCACCAGCAGCCGCGCGACCTTGTCCGCCCCCACGACCGGCTTGAGCACGGCCTGCTTGACCCCGCCCCCGTCCCCCACCAGCACCACGTCCGGCGCCAGGATGTCGATCAGCCCTTGGAGGTCGCCGGTCCGCGCCGCCCGCTGAAAGGCGGTCAACGCCTCCCGGGTCTCCGCAGGCGAGGCGATCCCCCGCGGCCGCCGCGAGGCCACATGCGCCCGTGCCCGATGCGCGATCTGCCGAACCGTCGCCGCGCTCTTGTCCACGGCAGCGGCGATCTCGTCGTACCCCAGGTCGAACACATCCCGCAGCACGAACACCGCCCGCTCCGTGGGCGTCAACGTCTCCAACACCAGCAGCATCGCCATCGACACGCTGTCCGCCAGCTCGACGTCCTCCGCCACGTCGGGCGTGGTCAACAACGGCTCGGGCAGCCACGACCCGACGTAGGACTCCTTCCGCCGCCCCAACGTCCGCAGCCGGTTGAGCGCCTGCCGGGTGGTGATCTGCACCAGGTACGCCCGCTGGTCCCGCACCGTCCCCAGATCCACGTCCACCCACCGCAGCCACGTCTCCTGCAGCACGTCCTCCGCGTCGGCCGCCGACCCGAGCATCTCGTAGGCGACCGTGAACAGCAGATTCCGGTGCGCCACGAACGCCTCCGTAGCGGGATCAGTCATAGCTCGCCCTCCTCCTAGCCAGTCTCCCCCCACCCAGACACCACCACCCACCGCCGTGTGACACGCGACCACCGGTGGCGTGCGTCACTGTCACAAACCCGCCCTCCCCGGCATCTGGTGTTCGCCACACACACGAGAGGACAAACCCATGAACCCCCGCATCAACCTGATGGACAACCCGGTCGCCGCCAAGTTCGCCCGCCGGTTCGCGAACACCAGCCTCGTACTGACCCAGTCGACCCTGCCGAAGTCGACCCAGGAGCTCGTCTCCCTCCGCGCCAGCCAGATCAACGGCTGCGGCTTCTGCGCCGACATGCACACCAAGGACGCCACCGCCGCGGGCGAGACCCCGACCCGCCTCCACCTCGTCGCCACCTGGCGCGAGGCCACCGTCTTCACCGACGCCGAGCGCGCCGCCCTCGCCCTGGCCGAGGAGGGCACCCGCCTGGCCGACGCCCACCACGGCGTCACCGACGAGACATGGGCCGAGGTCGGCAAGCACTACGACGAGGACCAGATCGCCGCCCTGGTCTGCCTGGTCGGCCTCATCAACGCCGCCAACCGCATGAACGTCATCGTCCGCACCCCGGCGGGCTCCTACGAACCCGGCATGTTCGACGCCATGACGCACTGACCGAACGGCCCGGCCCTCGCGAAAGGGCCGGGCCGACCGCCGTCCGGGTGCCGAACCCGATCCGACTACGGCCCGGTGTGGAGGTAGGCCGCCCGGCCTGGACGCAGTGCCTGCTGATATTTCGCCGCGAGGCGGTCGTGGAGTTTGGCGTGACGGAACTGGTAGATCTCTCCGGTGACCCGCAGGATGTGCCGCGCTCGCGCGTCCTCAAGAAATACCATGAGACGCAACGGTGTGCCGTGCGCGGCTGCGATCTGCGCAAACGTGAACGTGGTCGTGGCGACAGCAGCAGCTGCGGCACCTGCCCCCATGACGAAACCCACCGTAAGACCGGCCAGGAAAATGACCACCACATGACCGGCTCCAAGCCCGTTTCCGAGTCCGGACATCCCATAGCCCACGAAAAGAAGGGCGCCAACCAGCAGCCCCCCGAGAGCGCTCCCCCCGAGGCAGTGCATGAGAAGGACATTTCTGTCTTGGCACCATGACTGCCACGGGTCGAGGAAGCCGGTGCTGCCATATTCGCGCCGGACACCGAGCACGCTTACTGCCACGATGCCCGCTCCGATCAGGAAGCCGAGGAATGACCACGTACCGAAAGCCTTACCGGACGTCAGGGCGCCTATCGAGCCACCCAGGAGACCGAAGGCGAGCATCAGCCCGACCTTCTTCATCGTGAAGATGTCGCGGAGGTGCGGTACGAGAAAGCGGCTGGGCTTCGCGCACACACCAGTGATGACCCCGCACTTGAGAAACAATGTGAAGGCGAACCGGCGCGCGCCTGACCGGGGAGCGCGATGTGGTAGGTGATCAATTTGCCACCAGCGGAAGTCACGTGTGTGTGCCTCGCTGAGCACGGCGGCGAGGTAGCTCAGCGTGTGGTGGGCCTGCCCTGCGCTGTATCGGGGCTTCGGTTCGCCGACACGGGGTGAATAGGCGACTGTCACGACTCGGTCAAGTAGATAGCCCTCGATGTCATCCTCGGTGGCGAACCGGTCCGGGTCGAGGAGTTCGTCAGCGGGGTCGGCGGGCGTGTAGGCGTCCCGGACCAGAGACAACGTGAGTGGTCTTTCGAACGCCTTCGCGACCGGACCGGACTTCGCCTTTTCGATGTGATCGCAGAGCCGCTGCCATGCCTGCGGGCGCGGATTGACGCAGCACCGACGAAGGTAGTCGGCGGCCTCGGTCGGGGTCACGGAGCGCAACTCCAGTGCGACCGCGCCCAGTAGCGGAGTGTCGACGGCGGCATGCGCGAGTTCCTCTACACGGGTCAGCAGGACGACCCGGAACGGCGCGGCCCCTAGCGCCTCAAGCACCAGCCGACGCAGGTGCGGGCTGATCTCGTCGAGACCATCGAAGAACACGGAGAGACGCCCCTCCCGCAGCAATCGAATCGCCGAGATTCGATCACACAACAGCGGGTAGACCCGAGCGAGTTCGCTGGCAACCCAGTCCACGATCGGTTTTTCTGCTGGATTCCAGCCATGCAAGGAGACCATCACCGGCACCGGGATATGTTCCCTGTCCTCGTTGGACGCCCGGCTCCTGAATAGCAGAGCTTCCCGGAGCAAGAGAAGCGCGGCCGTGGTCTTGCCCGCGCCCGGAGCGCCGATCAGGAGAATCCGCCCCGAGGCCAGCCCGCCGTATACGTCGTGCAGGCGGGCAAAATCTCCCTGGCGCAGGCTGGCGGCGGTCGACCTCATTAGTCCAGGCAGCGGTGGAAACCGCGGGGGAACACCGCGCGGACCAACGGCTGCGCCCACCGGCGGGGCAAACGAACGGCGAGTGCGAGTCCACCGGATCGGCACCGGCGCAGGCTGATTCAGGCGACGCTCGGTAATGGTCGTGTCTACTTCAACGAGAACCGCCGTGGCCAACAGGTCCACCTTCGCGGTGTCGGACAACTCAACTCGGGCGATATTCTTCTTCGTCGCGCCGATCGTCATCAGCACCAGACCGACCGCGGCGAGCACGAACTGCCCATAACCACTGGATACGCTACGCGCGTTCGGCTCCTGCAGACCTACCTGCAGCGCCCACCACCCGAGCCATGCAATGATCAATGCAGCGCCGACGAGCAACATCCAACGACGACCACGCCCCGGCGGGTTTGGCATGATGAGCAGTATCCCAGTCGGCCACGCTCACGTCTCACTGCTGCCGACGATCACCCGATCGGGCTCAAATGATACGTAAGGGTTGCCACCTTGCCGAGTGTGAGATACAAGGGAAGCTCGGGCTCGGAGGAGGTGTGGCGATGGCGGGCACCAGCTATCAGGACGCACCGGTTTGCGTCGAATGCGGGAACACCCCGCTGTTCACCAAGTGGGCCGCCAAGCTGATGACCACAGGATCATTTCGATCCTTCTATTCAGGCTATATCCGCTGCCCGTATCGCAACGGGTGGCACGTACTCCTCAGTCTCGGAGACGGCAAGTCTCCTCTCCCCGCACCACATCGCCCGTAGTCAGGTCCGTCGACCTACTCGCAGCCCGCAAGCTCCCCTGACCCTCACTCGCGCCCCCGCACGATCGTCGGCTCGTAGTCCTCGTCCTCCGCCGCGCCCCCGGACGGCCACCCCGGCGCTCGCCCCCCGATCACGTCCACCGACACCCGCTGTGTCGGGATCGTCAGGGTCGCTGTGTCGATGTCTCCCATGGTGTCCTCACGAATCCTCGCTCGATCCAACCCACCGGCAAGCGTGCGACGGCCGCACCGACCCCGCCACCGAACGCCCATCGGGCCACCCGGGTCAGTCAACCAAGGAGTAACCAAGAGCACAGCCCCTAATCCGCCAGGCGGGCACCGGGTACGTCGATCCGGGACAGCAGGAACTCCGGGCAGTAGTGCCAGCCGCTCCCGTCAGGCAGCGGGATCTGCACGATCAGCCTGCCCCACTTGCGCATCTCGGACATGTGTCCGATGGCCGCGTCCACCATGGTCTTGCGGGGCGCCGGATCCTCAGTCCGCCAAGCGAACTCCAGTTGGCTCAGCATGTCGCTGAAGGAGTCGTTGAAGGCGTCCAACAGGGCGGACACCGGTCGCCCGGTCGGGTTGTTCATCTGGTCGTGTGACCATCCGCCCGCCGGGACCTCCGCGGCCGCGTACACCGCGGGCATCGGGATCACCTCGCCCGTGTAGCCCCACTTGCCCGAACTGTCCTGCTCCAGCGCCCGGCCGTGGTAGAGCTGTCGGAACGCGTAGTAGTGCGCCAGGTCGCCCTTGACCGTCGGCTGGTCGGGTGAGGTGGTTGTGCCCTCGCCCTGTTCCATGATGACTTCCAGCGCCGACTGGACCTCAGTGAGATTCTTCATCGGGAAGATTCCCTTGCCGCTGCCGTGTTTGCTCAGCCGCTGGTCGATCTGCCGGTCGGTGGACAGCTTCGGCTTGACCGCCGCGAACCCCTGCTTGACCTTGCGGTAGAACGCCCCGATCGAGGGGGATGTGTCCATTTTGGCCAGCGGCTGTTCCGGTTCCTCGATGGCGCTGTACATGTCCAGCGCCGACCTGGTCAGCCCGGACAGCCGCACTTCCAGGCCCGGCCGCACCCCGCCGGGCAGCCCGCCCGGGTATTCCGGCAGCACCGCCGGGTCGGTGAGCACGGGTTCGCCGCCGATGGCCGTGAGCATGTTGCCCACCAGCCCGAAGTGCGTCATCTCGTCGAAGATGATGTCGCGGATCGTCTCGTGCACGACCGCATCCCGCTTCGGGTCCATGATGGACCACAGCCCGCACGAGTACGGCGGGATCGTGGCCAGCTCCAGCATCATCGCGTTGCGCAGCGCCTGCTTCAGCCATTCGATATCGACGTCGGCGTCGGCCACCCCCATCAGCTCGACGATCCCGGCGTCCGCGGTCACGGTCGTCGTCATGGGTGTCTCCCTCGGTCCGGTTACCGCCAGCGTCGCAAACCTCACGCCGCGCAGCCATGCGAGGTCACGCGAACCGGTGACGCTCCACATCGGACCCGAGGTCGGGTACGGTGGCCAGCGCCGCGGCAGAATGGGGTTGGCCATGTTCGACGACGACGAGGGCAAGCGCGTCAGCAGGCGCACCTGGGTACGCGGGATGGGCCTGGTGACCCTCGGCGGCCTGCTCGCCGCCTGCGGCACCGACGACTCGGACGCCAAGGCCACCCCGGCGGGCACCACCACCGACCCGGCCACCCTGCTGGCGAGCGCGGGCACCTGCGCCATGTCGCCCGCCACCACCCAGGGCCCCTACTACTTCGACGCCGACAAGGTCCGTGGCGACGTCCGCGAGGACCGCCCCGGCACCACCCTCGGCCTGGCGCTCAAGGTCATCGACAGCGAGTCGTGTTCCCCCATCACCAACGCGGTCGTCGAGATCTGGCAGTGCGACGCCACGGGCCTCTACTCGGGCGCGGAGAAGCTGTCCGGTTCCGGCTTCGGCAACATGAACGCGATGCCCGGCGGTGGCATGCCGATGCCGACGGCCATGCCCGGCGGCATGAACCCCGCCACCATGGACATGCCCGACCTGACCCCGCAGGACGCCACGCGCTACCTGCGCGGCGCCCAGGTCACCGGGGCCGATGGCGTCGTCCGCTTCACCACGATCTGGCCGGGCTGGTACCCGGGCCGCACCGTGCACATCCACGTCATGGTCCACATCAGCAAGGCCAAGACGCTCACCAGCCAGCTGATGTTCGACGAGAAGCTGAACACCGAGGTGTTCGCGAACGCCCCGTACTCGTCCCACACCGGCCGGGACACGCTCAACGGCCAGGACCTGATCTTCAAGGACCCGATGCTCGCGACCGTCCGCAAGGACGGCTCCGCCTACATCGCGGCCCAGACCCTGTCCGTGGACTCGAACAAGAACGGCCGCTGAGCGCTCACAGCGCCACCCCGAGCGCCGCCGACAGGTTCCCGCGCGGGTGCACGCTCACCTGCTCCAGCTCCAGCCACGACGCCATCGCGTGCAGTTCCTCGGCCAGCTCCGCGGCCACCCGCCCGGCATCACGATCCGGTTCCGCATACGCCCCTTGGACCCGCAGCGTCCCCGTCGCCCGGTCCGCTTTCAGGTCTACCCGCCCCACCAGCTCACCGTCGAGCAAAAACGGGAAAACATAGTAGCCGTACACCCGTTTGGGTTCGGGCACGTAAATCTCGATCCGGTAATGGAAGTCGAACAGCCGCTCCGTCCGATCCCGCTCCCAGATCAACGGGTCGAACGGGCACAGCAGCGCCCGCCCCCGCACCGCCCGCGGCAGCCGCGCGTCGACGTGCCGATATGCCTGATGCCGCCATCCCTCGACCGACACCGGCACCAGCTCCCCGGCCGCCACCAGCTCGGCCACCGCCTGCTTGGACCGCTCCGGCTCCAGCCGGTAGTAGTCACGAAGATCCTTCTCCGTCGCCACCCCGTGCGCCACCGCCGCCCGCCCGGTCAGCCGCCGCGCCGCCTCGTCATCGGGAACCGACGCCCCCAGGACCGACGCGGGCAGTACCCGCTCAGGCAGGTCGTACAGCCGCTGAAAGCCCTGCCGCGTCCCGGTCGTCAACCGCCCGGTGGCGAACAGGTACTCGCACACGTGCTTCACGTCCGACCGGTTCCACCAGCCACCCTTGGCCCGCGGCACCGCACCCCCGAGAGCCGATTCCAACGTCCCAGCGCCGATAGGTCCGAGTTCCTTAACGGTCGCCAACACGTCGTCCACCAACCCGGGCGACGCAGCCGCAATCCGCGTCACGTGCCGCGCGTACCGGGACTCGTACCGCGCCATCCGCCACCGGAACAGCGGCCAGTCCTCCACCGGGATCAGGCTCGCCTCGTGCGCCCAGTACTCCGCCATCAACCGCGGCTTCCGCGAGGAGTGCGACCACGCCGCCTCATCCACCAGCGACTGGTCATAGCCGCCCAGCCGAGCGAACAACGGCATGTAGTGCGCACGCACCGCCACGTTCACGGAGTCGAGCTGCAACAGCTGCACCCGCCGCAGCACCTGTTGCAGATGCCGCCGACCGGGCGCCCCCGACGGCCGCGCGACCCCGAACCCCTGCGCGGCCAGGGCCATGCGACGGGCGGCGGAAGCGGACAGAACCTCAGTCATCACCAGACAACCTCACGTGCGGATGCGGACGTGCCCGCATGCTCCCAGGCACCACCGACAATCTCTCGGTGGTTATCCGCTAGGTTGCCGGCATGGCCGACGCCGCGGTGCGCCCCGCAGGTCCAGACGACGTCAACGAGATCGCCCGGATCCAGGTGCTGACCTGGCAGTCCGCGTTCGACGGGCTCCTCCCCCCGACCGTGCTGGCCGGTCTCGACCAGGAACAATCGGCCGAGCAGTGGGCCCGGGTGGTCGAGCAGGGCCCGGCGTCGGTCTTCGTGGCCACCGAGGGCGCCTGGACGGTCGGTTTCTGCGTGGTCGGCCCGTCCCCCGAGTCCGAGTCGGCCGCCGCGAACGACCTCCCGGTCGAGGACGCCGCCACGGTCGCCCTGGTCAGCACCATCCTGGTCGAGCCCCGCTGGGGGCGCCGTGGGCACGGCGGCCGCCTGCTGGCCGCCGCGGCCACGACGCTGCGCGAACAAGGTTCCACGAGGGGCATCGCCTGGGTCCCGGAGCGCAACGCGGCGACCATGGGCTTCTTCCGCCGCGTCGGCTGGGGCCCGGACGGCGTCGTCCGCACCCTGGACGCGGGCGGCCAGCCCCTGCGCGAGGTCCGCCTCACCGGCTCCCTGGACCTCGCCCTGGCCCAGTGACCAGGACGTCGAGCCATCCGGGTGGCCGAGAAGCCGGTCGACCCGGAAACCACGTGCTGGATCGCCCGATCGGGCAATGATCCGCGCGAACTTCGCGCGGTGGACATCCCGGCCCTGGTCATCGCGGGCACCCAAGATCACCACCGGCGCTCCCGGCCGTGGTTCTCCGAGCGCAATTCACCCGAGTGCCGGGCAACCATTTCGGGGCATTCACTGGACCGGACCTACACCTCGTGATGGCCGAGTTCCTGGGCCGACCAGCAGTACCGATCAAGTGACCGAACCGCCTTTGCCGCACCCCGGCGAACACGGGATACTTCTGGATGATCTTGGCCGGATCGGGGCGCACGACTCGGCCGCCACACGGCGGGAAAGCACCCCCGGTGCCGCGGGGGCGTCGACCGCTGTCCGGAGACGGGAAACCGACATGGGGAAACCGGGGACGCGGGAAATCGCGGAGTTGGCGGCGTTAGTGCGGGAGTTGACCGCGGAGGTACCGGCCGCGCGGCTCGTGCACCGCTTCGACACTGGTCGGGCACTGTGGGACCGCTACCGTTCCGGCGCTGCGATCGTCCCGTGGCACCTGTTGGAACAACTTGTCACAGACCGGATCCCGGACAAGTGGGAACGGCTGATAGCGCTGTCCCAAGCGAAGGAGTTGTACGACCGCGCGGAGTCCTCCGCCGCGCGCAGAGAGGTCAACCACGTCCGGTTAAGACCGCACGTGAGCAAACGAAAGTGGTGGGTCGCCGCAGTTGCGGTCGCCGTGGTCGCGCTGGTCGCGACGACAGTGTGGCTGCCTAAGGCAGCGCAACCACCGGCGGCAGCAGAACCTCCCGCGGAGCTGTACGCGATCTCGACGGACATGAAATCCGTGTTGCGCTGGGATGACCGCAACAGCAGATGGATCACCATCGGCGGACCCGCGCAGGATCTGCTCGTGAGCAAGGCGGGCGTGTTCATCACCGACCCCGGCAACGGCAGGATCATGCGTTACGACGGTCGTCCACACGCGTGGACTCTCGTGGGTGAACGCGCGGCCGCGATAGCGGTAACCGACAACAGGTTGTACCGCCTGTCCCCGGACAAGGACATCATCTGGGAATGGCAACCGGAGACGCTCGCGTGGACCATCATCGGCGGACCCGCCAGCACACTGTTCGCGGGCGGCGCGGGCCTGTTCGCGGTAGATCCCACTGGAAAGCTGATCCACTACGACGGAAAGCCGGGTAGCTGGACCAAAGTCACGGACGCGTGCAGCGCGGAAGACCAGTTCGTCGTTGGCCACGACGCGCTCTACGCCCGTTCCCACAAGGACGGCACGGTGTGGGAATGGAGTGGCGGCTGGACCCGGATCGGCGGTCCCGCACGCGTGTTGCGCGCGGGCGGCGCGGGTCTCCTGATGCAGGACGCCGAGACGGGGAAGATCCTGCGCTACACCGGCAGGCCGTTCACCTGGAGCATCGTCGGCGACTCGGTCGCGGACCTGGCCGTGTCGGGGGACACGGTCTACACCCTGTCACCGAACAGGCGGTACGTGATCCGGTGGCGTAACGACCCGCTCCCCCCGGCGAAGGTCGTGATGGACGCCCCGGCGGCCCGGATCGTGGTGGATTCGGTCGGGTAGCGATAGGGGTGCCCCCCTATCGACCGGGGTCGGGAACCCGATGTCCTCGGGTACCGTCAGTGGTTGGGGATCGATCAGGAGGGGGCCCGTCGTGATCGGCTGGCTGTGCGTGACGTTCGGCGTCGCGTTCAGCTCATCCCTGATCCCCTTGATCAGCGTGGAACTCTTCGTCGTCGGCCTGGCGGCCCGCGAGCCGGACGTGCCGTGGCTGGCCCTGGGCGCGGTGGTCGCGGTCGCGCAGATCCTCGGCAAAACGCTGTTCTATCTGGCTGCCAGAGGATCGATCCATCTGCCCGCGTTCATGCACCGCAAGCACCCGAGCGAGAAGCCGGTGACGCCGCGTCGGGAGCGGTGGCGGCAGCGTACGAAGAAGCTGCGCGACCTGGTGGACCTGGTGCGCGAGAGGTGCGAGCGGCACCCCGGGTGGATGCTGGGGTCGTACAGCCTCAGCTCCGTGGTCGGGGTGCCGCCCTTCATGGCGATGGTGGTGATGGCCGGGCTGGTCCGGATGCGGCTGCTGACGTTCCTGGGGATCGGGGTCGTCGGTCGGTTCGTCCGGTTCAGTGCCCTGGCCGCGTCACCCGCGCTGTTCGCGGGTTGGTTCCTGTAGGAAGGACGCCCAGGCGGTGGGGGTGAAGGAGAGGATGCCCGCCGCAGGCTTCTTGGAGTCCCGCACCGCAACGGTCTCGGTGTAGGCAACCTCCACGCAGTCGCCGTTGTCCCCACTGAACGAGCTCTTACGCCACCCGACCTCGACGCAGTCGCCGTTCGTGCCGCTGAACGAGCTCTTGCGCCACTCCACCTCAACGCAGTTGCCGTTGCTGCCGCTGAAGCTGCTCTTACGCCAGCCCGTCCTGATCATCATGGTCGTGCGCTCCCGCTCGTTCGTACACACTCGCGATGTCCGCGAGCACCGAGCGTGATTGTTCCCTACTCAGGGCTGCGTCCGCGAGCCTCCCCAGGATGAGCCGATAGGTAGCGATGTCGGTCGCGCTCTCAAGGAACAGAGTCCGGTTCTGAGTCTCCAAACTGACGACAGGCTGGGCATCGCTGTACTGCATGAGCCGGAACGGGCAGTCGAGAGCAGCGTGTGCGCCAGCAGACCGAGGGATGATCCGGATATCGCAGCCCGGCCGCGCACCGAGGAAGAGGAGCTGCAACATCTGTTCATGCATAGCCTTGTCGTCAGCCACAGGTAGGTGCAACGCCTGCTCATGGATGTAGAAGATGACCCTCGGCGGGTTCTCCCGCCGGATCAGCGTCTGCCGCTCCATCCGAGCCTGCACTCGCCCTTCAATGAGAGAAAATGGCACTAGCCCTGGACCGGTAATGACCGCGCGCGCATAGTCCTCGGTCTGGAGCAGCCCCGGGACTCGATTGAGTTCGACCTCGTAGATCGTCTCCGCGATCGTCTCGTGCAAGATCAGCGTGCGAAGCTGGTCGGGCAGACAACCGTTCTCTCGAACCCATGTGCCATCAGCATCCCCCGCACAGAGCCTCAAGATCTCGTCCAGCCGGCGCCCGGTCACCTTGCAGTAGGCCAAGATGATCGCGGCCTCCACTTCGGAGCACGGCAGCTTGCCGTTCTCGATGCGGGACAGCTTGGACGCCTCCCAGCCGAGCCTGCGCGCCAGCTCGCACATGCTGATCCCGAACTTGTCTCGGACTTCGCGCAGCTCCAGCCCTAGCTCGCGACGCCGGACCGTGGCCTTGTAGGCGGTGGTGGTCATGCGCGCACGTTATCCCCGTGACGTGGCAAACTTCCCGCGACGGGCTGATTTATCACCGGAAAGGAGGCAGATCCCATCCGCCTTGCAGGTCCAACACTACTCAGCGTCCACGAACGACCAGCCGGTCGAGCAACTCGGCTGTCGCCGCCGCAACGGCGTCAACCGCCGCGTCGAACGCCTCCGCGTTGTGCGGGGCCGGGGCCCGGAAGCCCGAGATCTTCCGGACGTACTGCAACGCGGCCGCACGTACGTCGTCGTCCTCGACGGTCTCGACGTAGGGGGCCCTCAGGGTCTTGATGCTTCGGCACATGCCGACATCATGCCCCGGAGGACCCCCTGTCTCACTCCTTGTCGCTCTCCGTCGGCTCGAAAGCACAGCCCGGGGCCCCCACGTCGTGCAGTTCGCGCACGCCCGGCACCCGGGAGTACGCGGGACACAGACAGACGCCGGTGGAGTCCGCCACGTCGCCGGTGTCGACTTCGTTCACGTTCACGGTCCGCCTTCGCCGGAGTTGATATCGCCGAGGACCGGGACAGCCTAGTCTCGGGCGGTCAGTCGCGGAGTCGATACGCGACTTCGGTCTCCCAATCGGCCGGGTCCGGCGTGACCTCCGGGTTGGTGAGATAGGACTCGAAGCGGCCCGCCCACACACCGTCCGTCAGGTCCCACTCCGCACCGGTCTCCGCAGCCCATTCGTCCAGGTGAGCGAAGGTTTCGCGGATGCGGTCAGGGTGTCCTCGGTGCATCAGGACCGCGTACCGGCCTGCGGGTTTGCTACCGGACTTCACCCGTCCGTCCGGCTCCACCGGGCCGTCCACCGGCACACCGACCTCGACGGTCAGTACATCATCGGTCACCGAGTGGTACCGGTAGAACAGGGCGCCCGCCGGCGCGATCCCGCGTTGCGCGAGCCAGCCAAAGACCTCCCCGATCAGCGCGTTCACCTGCCCCCACTCCGACAGCCTTGCCTGGATCGGAATGGACACATAGGGCTGCTCGGCACGGGTCTCGATGGTGGGCTCCATCCGCCCTCCTCTCTCTCGTTCACCTATCCATACGAGATGAGCCCGCGAAACTCATCGCGGCGCGGTGGACGGTAACTCGAACAGGGGGAACAGGGCGGTGTCGAGGTGTGAGACCGCGTGCGCGATTCGTCCGTCGACGACGTCCAGGGTGATGAGGGCGAACGGCGCGCCGTCCGGACCGTAGTGGCCGAACGCGGGGCCGCCGTTGGCGTGGGTGGGGACGAGTGTCGCACCGAGACAGGGACCGTCGGCGTGCAGCAGTGCGATGCGCTGGTGTTCCTTGCCGCGAATCCACCACTGGAACGGAGGCATGCTCATTGTTGCGTCGTCACGTAACAGAGAGACCAGGGTGTCCACATCGTGCGCCTCGAACGCCCGGCAATAGCGGTCCAACAGGGACTGGTCCACTTCGTCCTGTGTGGGTTGTGCGGGGACCAGCGCGCGCGCCCGTTGCAGGACACTGTTAACCGCCTCAGTGGAGGTACTCAGCAGTTCCGCGACCTCTGCGGCCTTCCAGCACAGGACGTCGCGCAGGATCAGTACGGCCCGTTGTCGTGGCGGAAGGTGTTGCAGCGCGGCCACAAACGCCAACCGGACCGACTGCTTCGCGACCACTTGGTCCGCCGGGTCCAGCACTTTGGCGTCCGGAACCGGCTGCACCCAGGCGGTCTCCGGTAACGGCGCGCCGACGTCCTTGCCTGGAGCGGATACCGGCGCGAGATCCACCGCCAGCGCGCGACGTTGGGGACTACGCAACATGTCCAGGCAGACGTTGGTGGCAATCGAGTACAACCACGCCCGCAACGAACCGCGTTGCTCGTCGTACCCGGCCTTCCACGCCTTCGCGAACGTCTCCTGGACAGCGTCCTCGGCCTCGAACCCCGACGCCAACATGCGATAGCAGTACCCGGTCAACTCGACCCGGTGAGATTCCCAGTCCACTCGCCTCACCTTAGAACCGGCTGGTGTCGTGTCGGTCACGCTCTCGGGAAAATTGCCTGAAGTCCCAGACGGGTTGGGTTTGTTGGGTGTCTCGCTGGGGGGTGGTTGGGGTTGGTGGGGATCTCGCTGTGTTTGTTGGCTCGGCTTCGCCTCGCGGCGGGATCGCCTTTAGCCGGTCTCTTCCCACCCGATCCCACTCGGCCCCGGGGGCCTCCTGGGATCGGGTGGGAAGAGACCGGCGCGATCCCGCGTGGTGGTCGAGTTAGGGGTGGCTGAGTTGGGGTGGCTGAGTTGGGGTGGCTGAGTTGGGGTGGCTGAGTTGGGGGTGGCGGGGTGGGCCCACTCACTCTCACCTTGCTCTACTCCCCTCGCTCCCTTGCAAAGAAAACTCCGCCCTGCTGATCTGAATGGCGAACAGGGCGGAGTCGGTGTCTTTTCGTCCGCTATTCGGTGGTGAAGGTTTCTGCGGTTGGGGAGGTGTTTTCGCGGCGGGAGATCCAGGTGTGGATGGCGTCTACTGCCTTGGCTACCGGGATGCCGTTCAGTTGGGAGCCGTCGCGGAATCGGAAGGAGATCGTGTTGGCTTCCACGTCCTTTCCGCCTGCGACCAGCATGAACGGGACCTTCTGCAGGGTGTGGTTACGGATTTTCTTCTGCATGCGGTCGTCGGACATGTCGACCTCGACGCGGACTCGCTTGGCGCGCAGCGCCTTGGCCACCTGGAGCAGGTGGTCGGTGTGGTCCTCGGCGATGGGGATGCCCACCGCCTGTACCGGGGCCAGCCAGGCCGGGAAGGCGCCCGCGTAGTGCTCGGTGAGGACGCCGAAGAAGCGTTCGATGGAGCCGAAGAGGGCGCGGTGGATCATCACCGGGCGTTGGCGGGAGCCGTCGCCTGCGGTGTACTCCAGTTCGAAACGTTCGGGGAGCATGAAGTCGACCTGGATGGTGGACATCTGCCAGGTGCGGCCCAGGGCGTCCTTGGCCTGGACGGAGATCTTGGGGCCGTAGAAGGCGGCGCCGCCGGGGTCGGGGACCAAGGCCAGGCCTGAGGACTCGGCGGCTTCGCGGAGGGCCTCGGTGGCCTTGGCCCAGACCTCGTCGGAGCCGATGTACTTCTCCTCGTTGCGGGTCGACAGCTCCAGGTAGAAGTCGTCGAGGCCGTAGTCGCGGAGCAGGTCCAGCACGAACGTCAGGAGAGACTTCAGTTCGTCCTGCACCTGTTCGGGGGTGCAGAAGATGTGGGCGTCGTCCTGCGTCATGCCGCGTACCCGGGTCAGGCCGTGGATGACGCCGGACTTCTCGTAGCGGTAGACGGAGCCGAACTCGAACATGCGGAGCGGGAGCTCGCGGTAGGAGCGGCCCCGGGAGCGGAAGATCAGGTCGTGGAACGGGCAGTTCATCGGCTTCAGGTAGTAGTCCTGGCCGGGTTTGCGGACCGTTCCGTCCTCGTTGTACTCCGCGTCCAGGTGCATGGCCGGGTACATGCCGTCGCGGTACCAGTCGAGGTGGCCGGACGCCTCGAACAGGGTGCCCTTGGTGATGTGTGGCGAGTAGACGAACTCATAGCCCTCTTCCTCGTGCCGGGCGCGCGAGTAATCCTCCATCGCGCGCCGGACGATGCCGCCCTTGGGGTGGAAGACGGCCAGGCCGGAGCCGATCTCGTCGGGGAAGCTGAACAGGTCCAGCTCGGTGCCCAGCTTGCGGTGGTCGCGGCGCTCGGCCTCGGCGATCAGCTCCAGGTAGGCGTCCAGGGCCTCCTGGGACTCCCATGCCGTGCCGTAGACCCGCTGGAGCTGCTGGTTGTTCTGGTCGCCGCGCCAGTACGCGGCGGCCACGCGGGTCAGCTTGAAGGCCGGGATGTGCTTGGTCGTGGGCAGGTGCGGGCCCCGGCACAGGTCGCCCCAGACCTGGTCGCCGGTGCGCGGGTCGAGGTTGTCGTAGATGGTCAGCTCGCCGCCGCCGACCTCCATCACCTCGGGGTCGTCCACATCGCTCTTGATGTCGACGAGCTCCAGCTTGAACGGCTCGGCGGCCAGCTCCTGCTTGGCGGCCTCGACCGACTCCACGACGCGGCGGGAGAAGCGCTGGGCGCCCTTGACGATCTGCTTCATGCGCTTCTCCAGCGCCTGCAGGTCCTCCGGCGTGAACGGGCGCTCGACCGCGAAGTCGTAGTAGAAGCCGTCGCGGACCGGCGGGCCGATGCCGAGCTTGGCATCCGGGAACTGCTGCTGCACGGCCTGGGCGAGCACGTGCGCGCACGAGTGGCGGATCACCGAGCGGCCGTCGTCGGTGTTCGCCGCGACCGGCTCGACCTCGACGTCCACGTCCGGGGTCCAGGACAGGTCGCGCAGCCTGCCCTCCTGGTCGCGGACCACGACGACGGCGTCCGGGCCCTTGCCCGGCAGACCTGCCTCGCGCACGGCGGCACCAGCCGTAGTGCCCGCCTGCACCACCACGCGCGCGGCGGGTGCGACGGACGGGGGCGGCGGCTGGGACACGGTGACTCCTCGGTGCAGGCGGTCACAGGGGTTGTGACCTCGACAGCAGCGATGTTATCGACCGCCCCGCCGGACCCGCCCCCCGGTTTGCCCCGCCTGTGGACAACTCTCGAAGGTCGCGCGAATCTGTGGACAACCCCGGATCAGCCGCCGAGCATCGTGCGCATCCGCTGGATCTCGTCGGACTGCTCGGCCACGATGTCGTCGGCCATCTCCTGGACCCGGACATCCACCCCGTGCTGCTGGATGTCCTTGGCCATCTGGATCGCGCCCTCGTGGTGGCGGGTCATCAGCTGGAGGAACTGCCGGTCGAAACCCGGCCCGTACGCGCCCTGGAGCTCGACCATCTGCTCGGGAGTGGCCATGCCGGGCATCGGCATCTGGTGGCCCGCGTGTTGACCGTGCGATGGGTCGATCTTGGGCCTGCCCTTGCCCGCCAGCCAGGCGTTCATCGCGTCGATTTCCGGCTGTTGGGTGTGCGCAATCCGGTCGGCCAGACCCTTCACGGCCGCGTCCTGCGCGTGCGTCGCGGCGAGCGCGGTCATGTCCACCGCCTGCTGGTGGTGCTGGATCATCATCTCGGCGTACATGAAGTCGGCCGAGTTGGGCTGGTCGACGCGCGCGCCCGCCGAGATCTCCGCCGGGGACAGGGTTCTGTTGTCGCCACCGGGTTTCCCGGGTTGCACCACCGGGTTGGTGGGCATGCCCACGGCCGGTTCTGTGTCGTCCGTGCACGCCGAAACTGCCAGCAGTACGGCGATCATCGATACCCCGCCGCGCGCGATCAGACCCGCCACGCCAGACCCTCCTGTCGGCCACGCCCGACCCCCGAACGTAACCGGGGACCGGGCGTGGCGACAGCGTCCAACCAAGTGGTGAAAATTTCCAACCTCAAGACCTGGTAGCGCTCCGTCCATGAGTCCATACTCCCGGTTACCGACTCCACGAGAGGGGTAAGCAGCATGCCTTCATCCCACAGCGGCAGGCGTGCACTGGCATCGGTCGCGGCCATCGGCGTCGCGGTGCTCACCGCGTCCGGCCTGGTGGGGACGCCCTCGGCGACCGCGCAGAGCCAGCTACCGGGCCAGGACCAGATCGTCATGAGCCCGAACGTCAAGCACGTCGCCAACATCCCGGCCACCGCCCCGCTGGCGGGGGACGGGTCGATCGGCACCGACATCGCGTTCACCGGCAACTACGCGATCGTGGGGAACTACCTCGGTTTCACCATCTACGACATCGCCAACCCCCGGCAGCCCCGCATCACCAGCCAGGTGCTGTGTCCGGGCTCGCAGAACGACGTGTCGGTGAGCGGGAACGTCCTGTTCCTGTCCACGGACTCGCGCCGCAGCGACGACACCTGCTCCTCGGTCGCGCAGAACGACGGCACCCAGCCCTACTGGGAGGGCATGAAGATCTTCGACATCAGCGACAAGAGCAACCCGCGTTACGTCAAGGCGATCGCCACCGACTGCGGCTCGCACACCCACACGCTGGTCCCGGACCGGCGCGGGCGGGACGTCTACCTGTACATCTCCTCGTACGGGCCGTCCGACACCATCGCCAGGTGCAAGCCGCCGCACGACAAGATCTCGATCATCAGGGTGCCGCTGCGCGACCCGGGCGCGGCGGAGCTGGTGGCGACGCCGAACCTGTTCCCGGACGGCGGCAACCCGGGCACCCCGGGCACGGTGGACAGCGGTTACGTGTCGGCGACCAGCGGCTGCCACGACATCACCGTGTACCCGTCGAAGAACCTGGCGGCGGGCGCCTGCATGGGTGACGGTGTGCTGATCGACATCGCCGACCGGGAGAAGCCGCGGGTGATCAACCGGGTGCAGGACGACCGGCACTTCGCGTTCTGGCACTCGGCCACGTTCAACAACGACGGCACCAAGGTCGTGTTCACCGACGAGCTCGGCGGCGGCAGCGCGGCCACCTGCAACGCCAAGGTCGGCCCGACCCGCGGCGCGGACGGCGTCTACGACATCACCGGCCGCGGCGACCAGCGGCGGCTGGAGTTCCGCAGCTTCTTCAAGATCAGCCGCTACCAGGCGGACAGCGAGAACTGCGTGGCGCACAACGGTTCGCTGCTGCCGGTGCCCGGGCGGGACATCATGGTCCAGGCCTGGTACCAGGGCGGCGTGCAGGTGTGGGACTTCACCAGCTCGACCAGCCCGCGCGAGATCGGGTTCTTCGAGCGCGGGCCGCTGAGCGCGCAGCTCAGTCTGGGCGGCTCGTGGAGCGCCTACTACTACAACGGGTTCATCTACAGCTCGGACATCGTCAAGGGCCTCGACGTCCTGGAGATCAACGACCCGAGCACCGACCCGGCGAAGCGCTACCACTACGACGAGCTGAACGTGCAGACCCAGAACACCTTCCACTGACAGAAGAACAAGAGAGGGGACCCCGCCGAGCGTGGCAGGGTCCCCTCTCTCGTGGGTGTCAGACGGACCGGACGACCTCGTCGTAGTCCAGGCGCGGGTTGCGGTCGAACCAGGCGTTCTCGCCGGGGGTGCCGAGGTTGACCACGACCAGCGAGCGCAGCTTGCCGTCCGGGAAGAACTCGCGGTCCACGCCCGCGGCGTCGAAGCCGCTCATCGGGCCCGCGGCCAGGCCGATCGCGCGCACGCCCAGCACGAAGTAGCCGACCTGGAGCAGCGCGTTGAAGCGCGCGTTCTCGACCCGGGCCGCGTCGTCGGCGGCGTGGATGTCGCGGGCGATGGGCAGGTTCGGGAAGGTGCGCGGCAGGTGCTCGTGGAAGTCCACGTCAGCGGCCAGCACGGCGGTCAGCGGCGCGGTCAGCGTCTTGGCGCGGTTGCCCTCGGCCAGGTGCCGGGCGAGGCGCTCGCGGGCCTCGGGCGTACGGACCAGCAGGATCCGCAGGGGCTGGCTGTTCATCGCCGTCGGCGCCCACTTGACCAGGTCGTAGACGGCCTGGACCTGCTCGTCGGTGACCGGCTCGGCAGTGAAGGAGTTCGCCGTGCGGGCGGTGCGGAACAGCAGGTCCTGGCCCTCCTCGGTGAGCTGGGCGAGCTGGGGTTCCTGTACTGCGGTCATGACTGGTGCTCCTGGGTCGGCCGGTCCGTCGTTCCGGGAAAGGCGGAACGACCCGTGCAACTTAATTGAGAGCTTGACTATTTCACCGGCGTTCATGGCGATCGTCACATCCCGGATTCACCCGATAGCCGCAACGACGCCCGTTACGGGGACGTCGTGGTCCGGCAGGGTGTAGGGATCGGAGGCACAAGCTGATCACCGGGGGGACACGTGCGGGTGCCATCGCGCCGGATCATCCGGGCGGTGCTGCTCGCCCTGCTGCCGGTCGTGGCCATCGCCCTCGGCACGCTGATGGCCACCGGTGGTCTGGAGCAGAACGACAAGCTGGCCAGCGTGTTCGGCCTGTTCGCCGCGCTGGCCGCGCTCGCGGTCGCGGTGGTCGGCCTGCCGCCCGCGCCGGACGAGTTCGTCCGCGACACCACCGAGCTGGCCGACGACCTGGCCACCACGATCCGCGCGCAGTGGCTGGAGGAGGCCGCGGCGCGCAGCCTGATGGACCCGCACATGCTGCCGCTGACCTGGTCGGACGGCCAGCGCGCAGGCCGCGTCGACGGTCGGTTCGCCGAGGTCGGGCAGCGGCTGGCGGAGCGCTACGGCGACATCCACAGCGGCAGGCTGCTGGTGCTGGGCGAGCCGGGGTCGGGCAAGACGGTGCTGGCCATCGTGCTCACCCTTGGCCTGCTCGGCGAACGCCCGCCCGGCGCGGCGGTGCCGGTGCTGCTGACCGCGTCGTCCTGGGACCCGGGCGAGGTGCCGCTGGACGACTGGATCGTGCGCATGCTGGCCACCTCGTACTACCACGGCCGCGCGGACATCCCCCGCAGGCTGCTGCTGGCCGGGAAGATCCTGCCGGTGCTGGACGGGGTGGACGAGATCCCGGAGATCGACCGGCGGGGCGCGGTGCGCGGCATCAACGCCGCACTGGGCCGCGACCGCCCGGTGGTGGTGACCTGCCGCAGCACCGAGTACGCGGAGGTCGTCCGGGACGGCGCGGCCCCGCTGCGCAAGGCCGCCACGGTCGAGGTGCGGCCGGTGGCGGGCGCGGACTCGGTCGCCTACCTGAGCGAGGTGCAGTGGCCGAGCGGGACGGACTGGGCACCCGTCTACAAAGCGCTGCGGGACCGGCCGGGGAGTTCGGTGGCGGCAGCGCTGTCGACGCCGTTGATGGTGTCCCTGGCCCGCATGGCCTACCAGCGCGCGGGCGGCCCGCCCGCGCGGCTGCTGGACGAGACGGAGTTCCCGGACCGGCACTCGATCGAGGACTTCCTGGTCGACCAGGTGATCGAGGCCGCGTACGCACCGGACCCGCTGCCGACCGGTGAGGTGGGCCACGCCCCGAGTGGACGGTGGAGCGCCACACAGGCACGTCGCTGGTTGACCTATCTGGCCCGGTACACACACCGGCACCGGGAACGAGACCTGGCGTGGTGGAAGGTGAGCGACCGCCTGGTGTCGCCGTGGGTGGCACCCGCGATCGGGGTGGGCATCGGCGTGACGCTGATGGTCGCGGTGGCGGGCGCGGGGGCGCTGCTGGGCGCGGATCCGCTGTTCAGCGACCTGTTGGAGATCGGCCTGGGGCTGGCGGCGCTGGTGGCCGTGCTGGCGACCGCGCTCTGGTACGGCGCGACCGGCCGGGAACCCGGGCGGGTGGCGTTCGTCGCCCGTGGGTCGCTCGGCCGACTGCGGCGCGGGTTCGCCACCGGTGTGGCGTTCGTGGCCATCCCGGTGACGCCGGTGCTGGTCGGCGCGGTCCTCGTGTCGGCGACCGTGGGCGGCACGTTCGCCGAGGTGACCGAGCTGGTGACCGGCATCCTGGCGGCGGTCGGGTTCGCCGCCGTGGCCGGGGCGACCGTGGCGGCGCACAACTGGCTGAACGCACCACCCGAACGGTCGACGAAGGCGGGCCCGATCGGGCTGGTGCGGCAGGACCGGCGGGCGACGCTCGTGGGAGCGCTGGTTGCGGGCGGGATCGCGGGCCTGGTGTCCATTCCGGCACTCGCGCTGGTGCGGTTCCTGTCGGAAGTGTTCGGCCCCGGGGTGGCCGCACTGCTCGGGTACGCGGGGACGGCGCGGTTCGATCGTGACCCGCTCGACTTGGGCGCGCCGATCAACACGGCCGCCGTGGTGCTGCTGCCCGCGTTGGCCGGTGCGCTGCTGGTGTCGTTGACGCGCGCGTGGCCCCGGTTCGTGTTGGCGCGGTTGGTGTTGGCGGCACAGGGGCGACTGCCACTGCGGTTGCTGGCGTTCCTCAGTGACGCGCGGGATCGCGGGTTGTTGCGGCATTCCGGTGAGGTGTACCAGTTCCGGCACGTGTTGGTGCAGGAACGCCTACACGCCACGGCTGTCGAGGCAGCGGAGCCGGTCAGGCGGCCGCGTCGGGTGCGTGCGGTCGTGTGTGTGGTGTTGCTGCTCGCGGCGACCGTGGTGACTGTCGTGACCTACAACCACATGCGGTGTGAACCGGCCCTGCACTTGGGAACCGACGTCGACCGGGTGCGCGCGTTCGACGGGACCGGGTCGCATTGCGTGGGATTGGTTCCGGAGACGGAGTGGTCGACGCTCGGGGTGGATCCTGGCGTGATCGCGCTGCTGCGTGCGGGGAACCAGAACGCCCTCACCGCGCCTCGACATGTGGATGTGGCTGTCGTGGGGCCGTTGCGGCCGGACGACGGCGGGTCGACGCAGCGGATCACCGAGCAGCTGAAGGGGGTGACGTTGGCACAACGAGAGAGTGGCTTGGTGGGCCGCGCCATCCGCATCGTGCTGGTGTCCGCGCCTGGGCTGCCCGCCGGGGTTGAGCCTGCGGTGCTACCGGAGACGACGGAGGTGGCCGTCCAGCGCGCGGTCGAGCGGGAGGGGATGTCGCTGGCGGCGGTCATAGACCTGGACTCGCCGATGCTCTCGCCCGAACCGGTACCTGCGGCCGGTAGTCCCATGACGCCGTTGGTGGGTGCACGGCAGCTGTCGGAGACAGCGCACACGGAACAGGTGCGCGCGCTGCGGATGCTGACGTTCCTGCGCGGGGAACTGGGCAACTTCCAACTGGTGCCCTCGGGCTCGCGCCTGGGCTGTGCCGGGTCGGGAGATCTGGCGGTGGCGTTCTCGACCGAGGTACCGCCACGGCTGTTCCTGGAGCAACAGAGCTGCGCGGGTCGGCCGGTGGACCTGGTGCTGCTGGGCAACGTCACGGAGGATCTGCGGTCACGCTTCCAGGCCGGACGGGACACGCGCCTGACGGTGTACCTGGCCGCCGAGGGCACGAACACCGGCGACCGCGCCTGCCCCCAGGCCGCGGCCGACATCGGCCTCACCTGCCGCACGGTGTCGAGCCGCTACACCTACGAACTGGTGCAGGCCATCGTCGGCACCCCCGCCCGCCCCATCACCCGCATGACCTGGGGCCCCCGCGGCTGGATCACCACCACCATCCCCTGACCGGGCGACCGCGAGCCAAGCCATGATCCATCTTCCACCGCACAGCAGCCCCCTCCCACCCAGGGGGGCGGGCCCCACAAGGACACCGTACCGCCCGCCGCGCCCTGTCAAGAGCCCGGAAACGGGCCTGTGGAAGGAAACGGTTACCGACGGGGAACCTGTGGACAACCCGGAGACGGGTCGGTGACCGTGCCAAGGCGGCACGGTCACCGACGGGGTCACCACTCGCAGCCGTTGGTGACGATCATCAGTGACGAGAAGCAGTGGCTGCAACAGCTGGAGATCAGCTGTGGCTCGTCCCCGGTCTGCTCCGCGGCAGGCATCAGGTCGAGCTCGTTGACGGTCAGTTCCATCGGATCACCTTTCAGTAGGAGGGCAGCAGGGGTCTTTCACCGCCGTGGTAGAGGCGGAGCAGGAAGGACAGGGCGCCCGCGTATCCGTTCGCGAAGGCGGCGACCACGTCTCCGGTGTCGTCGGGGGTGAGCATGCGGCCGCGACGGGGGACCGTGCGGGCGATCAGGGCCTCGGCGGTGTCGGCGGCCCAGATCCGGTAGCGGTCGTCGCCGAGAGCCTCGTGGCAGTCGAGGAGGAAGTCGCCGTCGGTGGCGAGGCCGTGGCACCACAGCGGCGGGGAGGTCCAGTTGGCGCTGCGCACGGCGACGGCCGCCGCCTCGGCCAGCGGATCACGGGTGTGGAGCAGGAAGCCACCGACCCCGCTGGCGCCACTGCAGAAACCGGTCAACCGCACGGAGTCCGCCTCGCTGTCGTCCTCGCCGCTGGGCCAGAACGCCGCGTCCCCGTCCACGATCGCGACCCCTCGCAGCGCGGTCGCGCAGTCCTGGGCAGCAGCCCAGTACCGGTCAGAACCGGACGCGGCAGCGGCGTCCAGCAAGAACGTGCCGATACCCGCGACCCCGTGCGCGAACCCCCAGTGCCGCTTGCCCGCCAGTGCGAACTCTCCCGTAGCAGTCCACTCCGGACCGATGCTCAACAGATAGTCCGCACACGCACAGGCCTGTCGCAGCAGGTCCTCCTCCCCCGTGTGCCGCCACAACCGCAGCAACGCCAACCCGGCACCCGCAACACCGTGGAACACGTCCGGCACCGGCCACTCCACCGGCAGCCGCCGCGCCAACCGCAATGCCTCGTCCTGGATGTCGGCAGCGTCGAGCAGTTCACCCGCCTCGTACAGACTCACGGCAGTACCCGCGCGCCCGAACAACAACCCCGGCAACAACCGAGGCTCCGCAGGCAACCGGCGCAGCGTCCACCGCGCGGCCAGCTCGACCGTCTCCAGCACATCGCGCCCCGCCCGCGCGGCCTGGCACAACACCAGCAGCACCCCCGGCGCGCCGACGTGCACCGAGCACGGGTCGTACCGGCTGGCTGTCTCCGAGTTGCGCCACAACCACGGCGCGCCAGGGTCGGCGGTCGCCACGATGTCGGCCAGCATGTCGTCGATCACGCCACCGACGTCCACAGTGGACGCGGACACCGCGCGCGGCCGGGGTACCGGCAGCCAGGTCGTGGGCGCCTCCACCAGCAACGCCGAGTCGCCGTGGGCGGCACGGACGCGCGTCGTGTGGCCGTTGGCGGGCTCGGGCATGCCGAGATCCCCGAGCTGGGCGCGAACCGTGGCCAGGTCGGGCCGCGCGGCCGGATCCGGTGCCAGCAGATCCGTCAGCACCGGCCCGACCAGCGCCGCCACCGGGTTGCTCGGCGTCATCGCCGTCACCATCGCGCGCAGCCGGGTTCCCTTGCAGGCGGGCGGATGCGCGCCGGACACCAGGTGGAACAGCGTCGCGCCCAGCCCGTAGAGGTCCGACGCCACGCTCGGGTCGGCGGCGATCATCCGCGCCCGGCCCTCCTCCTCCGGCGCCGCGTACCCCGGGGTCAACAGCCGCGCGGCCACGTCCGTGGGCCGCAACGCCGACTCCAGGTCGATCAACACCAGCTCGCGCGACGGCGTCACCAGCACGTTGTTCGGCGTCAGGTCGCCGAGCACGTACCCGGCGGCGTGCACCTCCCCCACCCGGTCGACCAGCTGACGAGCGAGGTCGAGCGCGAGCGGCACGTCCAACGCCAACGCGCCAGACGGCGACGGCCGCAGCTCGCGGGCGACGAACCGGCGCAGCGGCACGCCGTCGATCCACTGCTGGGCCACGAAGATGTCGGTGCCCGCGGTGAAGATGTCCACGAACCGCGCCGGGTCCAGCGCGGCGAGCAGGCGCGCCTCGGCCCGAGCGCGGGTGCGCGAGTCGGTGCCGTCGACCCCGGCGCCGGTGTGCTCGCGAAAGCGTTTGAGCACCACCGTGGTGCCCTCCGGGTCGACCGCGAGGTACACGCCGCCCCGGTTGTTCTGGCGGATCGCGCGCACCACCCGGAACCGGCCGCCGACCAGGACGGACTTGGGCGGCGTCTGCTCGGCCTCGGGGGTGTGGAACGGGTCGACCGCCCAGTCCGGGGCCACCTTGCCCACGCTGCGCTGGTCGGGCACGGCGGTGCCGTCCGGGGCGTGCAGCACGGCCCGGTACTCGCCGTCGTCGGTGAGGACCAGGTCCGGGGCGAAGGCGCCGTAACGGTAGAAGACCTGGGAGTGCGCGCGGTAGCGGCGGTCGGTGAGGATCCACTGGCCGGGCAGGCCGAGCGTGGCCGCGTGCAGGTCCTCGGCGACGGCGCGGGCGTGGTCGTCGTCGTCCGGGTAGGCGGTGATGAACTTGCCGGCGGCCTTGCGGTCGGCGTTGGGGCCGACCAGCTCGTGCACGCGGCGCAGGGTGGCGGCGAACTTGAACGCGCACCGGTGCCGGGCCAGCACGTCGGCCGCGCGGGCCAGCACCAGGCAGGCCGAGAGCGGCGTGGCGGGCACGTGCAGCTTCCAGCCCTGCGCGCGCGGCCGGTGGTCGTCGGGCAGGACGTGGTGCCAGTGCGTGTCGACGTGGTGGCGCCAGCGGTCGGGGGCGTGCCGGGCCAGCACGGCGGCGAGGGTGTCGGCGAGCAGTTCGCCGTCTTCGGTGGCACCGCCTTCAGCGCTGATCATC
This sequence comes from Actinokineospora enzanensis DSM 44649, assembly GCF_000374445.1. GTDB lineage: Bacteria > Actinomycetota > Actinomycetes > Mycobacteriales > Pseudonocardiaceae > Actinokineospora > Actinokineospora enzanensis. The sequence goes on from NZ_KB894422.1 coordinate 41,764, forward strand.
GCACCGTCCCAGGGCCGTGGGGACACCAATCGGTCCCAGGGGCCAAATAGACTCCCCCGGACCGCCCCCGGACAAGCCTGTGACGTGCGAGAAGACCCGCCAGGACGACGGATTCCTCCGTTAGGTCCGGATGGGTGACGGCCCGTGTGCCTGAGTCACCCAGGCGACCGGACCGGCTGGTCGCTTTCCCGGCCGAAAATCGGCTGCGACGCACGCCGCCAGCCGGCTAGGGTGCCGCGACAGCCGCATCACGAGAACGAGGAGAGGTCCATGCGCCGAGTGACGACAGGCCCCAGCAGCCGCCGCCCACTCGCATACAAGGACCTCCCACCGGATGCGCATGCTGAACCTCGGCGTCGTCGCGCACGTCGACGCCGGTAAGACCAGCCTCACCGAACGACTCCTTTTCGACGCGGGCGCGATCGCGCGCCTCGGGTCGGTCGACGGCGGGGACACCACCACCGACGGCATGGCGCTGGAGCGCCGCCGCGGCATCACCATCCGCGCCGCGGTCGCCTGCCTGCGCGTGGGCGACCACCAGGTGCACCTGATCGACACGCCGGGGCACGTGGACTTCGTGGCCGAGGTGGAGCGCGCGCTCGGCGTGCTCGACGGCGCGGTGCTGGTGATCTCGGCCGTGGAAGGCGTGCAGGCGCATACGCGCGTGCTGATGCGCACGCTGCGCGCGGTCGGTGTGCCGACGCTGCTGTTCGTCAACAAGGTCGACCGCGCGGGCGCGCGCGGCCTGGAACTGCTCGCGGAACTGCGGCGGTTGCTGGATTCCACCGTCATCGCGCTGAACCGACCGGCGGACCCGGGCACCCGCGCGGCCTCGGTGGTGACCGTGCCGCTCGGCGAGGACGCGGCCGAGGTGCTGGCCGAGCGCAGCGACGCGGTACTGGAGTCCTATGTGGATGGCCTGGACCCGGAGCTGCTGCGGGCGGAGCTGATAGCACAGACCCGAAAGGGACACGTGTTTCCGGTGCTGTTCGGTTCCGCCATCACCGGCGTCGGTACCGCCGAACTATTCCGTGCCATTGTGGAATTGTTGCCGTGCGGCAATCCCACGGCCGCCGGGAATCCGCTGGCGGGAACGGTATTCGCGGTGGAACGGGACGCGGCCGGACGCCGATTCGCGGTGGCCCGGCTGTTCTCGGGCACGGTGGCCGCGCGCGACCGGGTCGAATACCTGCGGCACCGGGCAAACGGCGTGGTGAGCGAGTCCGGACGGGTCACCACCGTGCTCGACGCCACCGGCGCGCCGGGTCGGGTCGGCGCGGGCGGCATCGCGCGCATCGGCGGGCTGCCGAGGCTGCGCGTGGGCGACCACCTGGGCACGTCCGCGACCGCCCGGCCGCGCGCCTTCCGGTTGCCGACAATGGAAACCGTCGTCACCTCGGCCGACCCGGCCGCCCTGTTCGCCGCACTGGACACGCTGTCCGACGAGGACCCGTTCATCGACGTCCGGCGCGGCCCCGAGCCGGGCAGCCTGGTCGTGTCGCTCTACGGCGAGGTGCAGCGGGAGGTCATCGCGGACCGGCTGGCCGACGAGTTCGGCGTGACCGCGCGGTTCGCCCCGACCCGCGCGGTGTGTGTGGAACGGGTGGTGGGCTCGGGGCACGCGGTGCACCACATCGGCGACGGCCTGCCGTTCTGCGCGACCCTGGGGCTGCGGGTGGACCCGGGGTCCGGTGTGGACTTCCGGCTGGCGGTGGAGCGGGGTTCACTGCCGGGCGCGTTCTTCACCTCCATCGAGGAGAGCGTGCGCGCGGCGCTGGACGACGGGCCACACGGTTGGCGCGTGGTGGACTGCCGGATCACCGTGACACACACCGGCTACTTCAGCCCGGTGACCACGGCCGGAGACTTTCGCGGTCTTGCCCCGCTGTTGCTCGCGGACGCGCTGCGGTCGGCGGGGACGGCGGTGTGCGAGCCGGTCGACCGGGTGGAACTGGTGGTGCCGTCGGACGCGCTGACCCCGGTACTGGCGGCGGTGGTGCGGCTCGGCGGCCTGCCGGAACCGCCGCGCGGCGACGCGGACACCGTGTTCGTGTCGACGACGCTGGCGACGGCGCGGGTGCGCGAACTGGCGAAAACGTTGCCAGGGCTAACCAATGGCGTGGGCTCGCTCACCACGCACCCGCTCGGCCACCGTTCGGTCAGCAGGGATGCGCCCGGCCCGGCCCCCCGTCCGCGGGCGTGACTCCGGTGGGGGTGAGGTCGGCGGAGGCGACCACGACGGGCATGCCGTCGGCGACGGTGTCCGTGGCGGAGACGGTGACCGCGCCCACACCGGCATCCGCGGGAGCGACGTAAACGGCAGGAACGTCCGTGACAGGGGCATCGGCAACAGGGAGTTCGGCAGCGGTGTCCACGGCAAGAGTGTCCACGGCAAGAGTGTCCACGGGCAGGGCATCGGCGGGCAGGGCATCGGCGGGCGGGGTGTCAGCAGGCGGGGTGTCGGCGGGGGCGGAGTCGGGCAGCACCGGCGCGGCCCAGTCCAGTACCGGCGGGCACTTGCGGGACGGTCCCCTGCGGAACACGACCGACGCGTACCCGGGCGCGGGCTGGGTGGTGTGCGGGCGCAGCACGAGCGCGGTGCGGCCGGAGCAGTCGGGGCTGCTGTAGAGGACCGCGAACCGGTCGGTGTCGTTCTGCACCTGGCGGTAGGTGTTGCCGAGCAGGTAGCAGCTGTCGTCGTCGGGGTCGACGATGCCCAGGCCGCCATCGATGTCGTAGTAGATGAACAGTCCCGTGGCGGCCTCCGCGAGCGGCGCCGCTCCGGTCAGGCAGGCACCTGCGGCGGTCGCGGTGATCAGGAATCGCAGGAGAGTGTTCATGGGGGCCACATCCTGTCTATTTATCTGGTCCCGGCGGCATTTCGGTTGTCCACGATATGCCCGCTCTCGGAGCGAACTCCCGACAAGCACACCATCGAGCGAATTCGGCTTTTCCCGGTCACGTCGAGTTTTCCGAGCGAGTGGTCGGTCCGGAACGGCGGCCGACCCGGGAGATCATCGCGGGCGGGTCGGTGGTCACCGGTAGCCTGCGGGCCCGTGGACCTTCTGCCGTACGACGAGTACGCCGCCTCCCTGCCCCGTAAGCGCGCCGCCGCGGGCATGCTGCTGCGCGACCACGACGGGCGGGTGCTGCTGGTGGAACCGACCTACAAGGACAGTTGGGAACTTCCCGGCGGGACGGTCGACGCGGAGGAGTCGCCGTGGGCCACGGCGGTCCGGGAGACGACCGAGGAGCTGGGGATCACCCGGGAGCTCGGCAGGCTGCTGGTGATCGAGCACATCCCGACCCGCGGGGTGATGCCGGAGGGGCTGATGTTCGTGTTCGACGGCGGGGTGATCCCCGCGGCCGAGGTGCGCGCGCTGCGGCCGACGGATCCGGAGATCCGCTCGGTCGGGCTGTTCACCCGCGACGAGGTGCGCGCGCTGTCCAGGGGCGGCCTGCACCGGCGCATCGAGGCGGCGTTCCGGGCGTTGGAGACCGGGTCGCTGGTGTTATGCGACCGGGACACCAGGCGAGAGTGATTCGCGTTTCCGTTGTGGGCCAGTCGGTCCGCTCAGTCCGCGACCGGCAGGTCCACCCGGACCACCGCGCCGACATCGCCCGGCGGGTCGACGAAGCGGACGGCACCGCCATGCGCCGCGACGGTGTCGCGCACGATCGCCAGCCCGAGCCCCGAGCCGGGCAACGCGCGGGCGTCTGGCGCGCGCCAGAACCGCTGGAACGCCTCCTCCCGGTGCGCGGGCGGCACCCCGGGGCCCTCGTCGGCGACGGTGAGCCGCCCGCGGCCGGACCGCACGGTGATGGTCGAGCCGAGCGGCGAGAACTTGATCGCGTTGTCGAGCAGGTTCAGCACCGTGCGTTCCAGCGCGACCGGATCCCCGACCACCGACCACGGCACGCCGCGCACCTCCAGCGCGCGGTCGCCCGCGCGGTTGCGCGCCCGGTGCACGGCGCGCTCGACCACGACGGCCATGTCGACGCGTTCGGTGCGCAGCTCGCGTTCGTCGCGGGCCAGCACCACCAGCTCGGTGACCAGGTCGCCGAACTCGCGGACCTGGGCGCCCACCCGGTCCAGGATCTCCGCGCGCCGGGCGGGCGGCAGCGGGCGGCGCACGCGTTCGCTGCGGGCGAGCAGGTCGACGTTGGTGCGCAGGCTGGTCAACGGGGTGCGCAGCTCGTGCGCGGCGTCGTCGACCAGCGCGCGCTGACGGCGGCGGGACTCGGCGAGCGCGGTCGTCATCCGGGTGAACGCGCGGCCGAGCCTGCCCACCTCGTCCTGGCCGCGCACGGTCACCGGGGTGCGCAGGTCCTCGGTGCGGGCGATCTCCTCTGCGGTGCTGGTCAGCCGTTCCATCGGGGCCAGCGCGCGGCGGGTGAGCACGTGCCCGGCCACCGCGGCGAGCACCGCGCCCAGCAGCGACACCGCGACCAGCACCCGGCCGAGGCCCACCAGGGTGTCGTCGACCTCGGCCAGGCCGTGGCTGAGCAGCAGCACGTCCCCACGCGGCAGCGGGTTGACCAGCACCCGCACCGCGGCGCCGGAGGCCGTGCGGCCGTCGCGCAGTGTGTCGGCGCGCCCGGCGCGGTCGCTGTCCAGCACCACGACCCGGTCGGCGCCGGGTGGTGCGCAGTTCTGACCGTCGGCGCGCAGCAGCTGGATACCGTCGATCAGGTGCCGCAGGTCGCGGCCGTTGGAGCCGCCGCACAGCCAGCGGAAGTCCGGCGGCGGCATGCCCGGCGGTTTCGGCGCGCCCGGCGGCGGGACGCGGCTGAGCAGCGTCTGGTCCAGCTGGGCGAGCAGGTGGTGCCGGGTGGTGAACCAGGCGGTGGTGCTGATGGTCGCGATCGCCACCGCCACCACGATCGCGGTGCTCATGGTGACCCGGCTGCGTAACAGCATCCGGCGTTCCCGCTGTCTCATGACCGATCCGTCACGGGGTGCGCAGGATGAAGCCGACGCCGCGCACGGTGTGCAGCAGGCGCGAGCGGCCGCCCGCCTCGGTCTTGCGGCGCAGGTAGCCCACGTAGACGTCGAGGTTGTTGGTGCCGGGGTCGCGGCCCCACACGGCCTGCTGGAGCTGGTGGCGGGTCAGCACCCGCTCGGGGGTGTCGAGGAAGACCGCGAGCAGGTCGAACTCGGTGGGGGTGAGCTCGATCCGGTGCTCGCCGCGGCCGACCTCGCGGGTGCGCGCGTCCAGCCGCAGGTCGGCGTAGCAGCGCAGCTGCGGGGTCTGCCTGGCCCGGTTCTGCTTGAGCAGGGCGCGCACCCTGGCCAGCAGCTCCTCCAGGGCGAACGGCTTGACCAGGTAGTCGTCGGCGCCCGCGTCCAGGCCGGTGACCCGGTCGCCGAGCGCGTCCCGGGCGGTGAGCATGAGCACCGGCAGCCGGTCGCCCGCGCCGCGCAGCCTGCGGCAGGTCTCCAGACCGTCCACCCCGGGCATCATCAGGTCCAGGATGGCCAGATCGGGACGCGGGTCGGCGGCCAGCAGGCGCAGCGCCTCGCCGCCCTCGGCCGCGGTGTCGACCTCGTACCCCTCGAACTCCAGGCTGTGCCGCAGGCTTTCCCGCACGTCCGGGTCGTCGTCCACCACCAGCAGGCGCATCGTCTTCCACTTCCCGTCTCTCGCCGGTGCACCAGGCTAACCGGCCTCCGCGCATTCCCGGCACGCTCGGTTTTCCCAGGTGACCGGGTGTGATCGGCTCTCACGCTTCTCTCAGCCGACGCCAAGGTCGTTCTCACGGGCCGCACGCCACCGTGGGGCACGACCGAAGACCACGACCGACCCGCAGCCCCCCGGTCGGATCCGCCGAAGGGAGAACCTGGTGTCCGTCGACGCGACCGGACGACCCGTGAGATCCACTATAGACACGACCGGTCTGACCACAGTGGACATCGTGATCCCGGTGTACGACGAGGAGCGGGCCTTACCCGGCTGTGTTCGCGTGCTGCACGACTTCCTGGCCGCGAACTTCCCGTACGACTGGACCCTGGTCGTGGTCGACAACGCCAGCACCGACGGCACGCTCGCCGTCGCCGAGGGGCTGGCCGGGGAGTACGACCGGGTCCGGGTGCGCCACCTCGACCGCAAGGGCCGCGGCCTGGCGCTGCGCGAGGCCTGGTCGGCGAGCACGGCGGCGGTCGTGGTGTACATGGACGTCGACCTGTCCACCGGGCTGGACGCGCTGCTGCCGCTGGTAGCGCCGCTGGTCACCGGACACTCGGACCTGTCGATCGGCTCCCGCCTGGCTCCCGGCGCGCGCACGGTTCGCGGCCCGCGCCGGGAGTTCGTCTCGCGCGTCTACAACCGGTTGCTGCGGCTGACGCACGGCGCGCGGTTCAGTGATGCGCAGTGCGGGTTCAAGGCCGCGCGCACCGACGTCGTCCGGCCACTGCTGGACCACGTGCACGACGACGCGTGGTTCTTCGACACGGAGCTGCTGCTGCTGGCCCAACACAACGGGCTGCGCGTGCACGAGGTGCCGGTGGACTGGGTGGAGGACGTCGACAGCCGGGTGGACGTGGTGGGCACGGCCATGGCGGACCTGCGCGGGATGATCCGCGTGGCGCGCGCCAAGGCGTCCGGCGCGGCGTTGGTCCCGAACCTGCCGCGTCGTCCGGATCCGCGGGCGACACACCCGGACGCGGTTCTTGCCCGGCGCAAGGGTGCGCTGTCGTGGCAGTTGCTGTCGTTCGCGGTAGTGGGTGCTATCTCGACCGTGGCCAACCTGGCGCTGTACGGGTTGTTCCGCTCGTGGTGGCCGCCGCTGGTGGCCAACCTGGTCGCGTTGGTGCTCACGACGCTGTTCAACACCGAGGCCAACAGGCGGTTCACCTTCACCGCCGTGCAGAAGACGCGCGGGCGGACCCACTTGCAGGGTTTCGTCGTATTCGGGCTTTACTACGCGTTCACCTCGGCCGCGCTGCTGGCACTGCACGGTGCCGACCCGAACCCGACCCGCGCGCTGGAACTGCTGGTGCTGTTGGCGTCCTCCGTACTGGGCACAGCGGGCCGGTTCCTGCTGCTGCGTCGTTGGGTGTTCCGCGGACGGCGACAATGACCACTCCCGCAATCCGCGTCGACGCGGTGGCCTGCCGGGCGTGGCAACTCAGTGAGTCGCCACGGGTCCGGAGCCCGCGTGACTGTCCCGGCGCCGCGCGGCGCAACATGCTGGTGCGTGGCTGGATGCCCCGTGCGAAAGGAAAGGACGAGAAATGACTGTCGCGGCAACGGAGGCGCCCGCGCCTCCCGAACCCCCGGCGCGCACGCCCCGCACCTGGTGGCGGGCGGGCGCCCTGGCGGCGATCTGCGCGTTCGCGGCGGTGCTGTACGCGTGGAACATCGGCGCGGGGCAGCTGGGCAACACGTACTACGCCGCCGCCGCGAAGTCGATGGCCGGAGACTTCACGAACTTCCTGTTCGGGAGCTTCGACCCGTACGGCGTGGTCACGGTCGACAAACCGCCCATGTCGCTGTGGCCGCAGGCGTTGGCGGTGAAGCTGTTCGGCTTCCACGGCTGGGCACTGCTGCTCCCCCAGGTCATCGAGGGTGTCGCGGCGGTGTTCCTCCTGCACCGCACTGTCCGCTGGTGGGCGGGTGAGCAGGCCGCGTTGGTGGCGGCACTGATCCTCACGTTGACGCCGGTGACCGTGGCCATCAATCGGGACAACAACCCGGACACGCTCCTGGTGCTGCTGTTGGTCGCCGCCGCCTACGCGTTGACGCGGTCGGTGCACGCGGAGACCGCCACGTCGCGGACCCGGTGGCTGCTGGGGTGCGCCTTCCTGATCGGGTGCGGCTTCCTCACCAAGATGATGCAGGCCTGGATCATCGTCCCCGGTTTCGTGCTGGCCTACTGGGTCGGCTCGGCCGCGCCGGTGCGCAGGCGGGTGGTGGACGTGCTCGCCGCGGGTGCGGTACTCATCGCCTCGTCGTTCTGGTGGGTCGCGCTGCACTCGCTGTGGCGCGGCGACAAGCCCTACATCGGCGGCAGCACCGACGGCTCCGCCTGGGACCTGATCTTCGGCTACAACGGCTTCGGCCGCGTCTTCGGCGGGGACGGCAACATGTCCCCAGGCAGGCCCCCGGCGGGCTTCGACCTGCCCCAGGGCGGCTTCGGCGACGTTCCCGGCGGGGTCCCGGGCGGTCCCGGGGGCATCGGTGCCCCTGGCGGACCCGGTGGGCCAGGCGGGCCAGGCGGGCCAGGCGGGCCAGGCGGTGGGCCTGGGTTCGGCGGGTTCGGCGAGACCCCCGGCGCGGACCGGATGTTCAACGAGTCGGTCGGCGGGCAGATCTCCTGGCTGCTGCCGCTGGCCCTGGCGATCGTGGTGGTCGCGGCGGTCCTGGGCGTGCGCGGGGTGCTGGCGCGCAGGCGTGGCGAGGACGTGCCGGTGGACCGCGCGGGCCGGGCCGCCTGGGTGCTGTGGGGCGGCTGGCTGGTCGTGACGGCGTTCGTGTTCAGCTTCGCGCAGGGCATCTGGCACCCGTACTACACGACGATGCTGGCCCCGCCGATCGCCGCGCTGTGCGCCGTGGCCCTGGTCCGGTTGCGCACGGCGAGCGGTCCGGCGCGGTTCCTGCTGCCGCTGGCCGTCGCCGGGACCGCGGGGTGGGCGTACTTCCTGTCCGCCCGCGAGCCCGACTGGCACGGGTGGGCCCGGTGGGCGGTGCTCGCGGTCGCCGCCTTCGCGGTGATCGGGTTGTTGGCCGCGTACGCGAGCCGGGTCGTGTGGCTGGTCGGCCTGGTGGCGGTGCTGTTCGTCCCGGCGGTCTGGTCGGCGGGCACGGCCGCGGCGGCCACCGACAACGGCGTGATGCCCGCCGCGGGCTCGTCGATGTTCGGCCCGATGCCCGGCGGCGACCGCGGCGGCCGCTTCCCCGGCGGTTTCCCCGGTGACGACTCGACTCCCGGCGGCAACGCCCCGGGTACCCCTGGTGGCCCGTCCGCAGGCTTCCCCGGTGACGGCACTCCCGGCGGTGGGTTCCCCGGCGGCGTCCCGGGTGGCGGCACCCCTGGTGGGGGCTTCCCCGGCGGTACACCGGGCAACGGCACCCCGGGGGGCGGCTTCCCCGGCGGCGGCATGCCTGGTGGCGGAACGCCCGGCGGCGGGACGCCGAACGGCGACGCGTCCGGCCGTGGGATGTCGGGCCGTGGCGGTCCCGGCGGTTTCGGTCCGGGCGGGGGCGCGCACCTCACCGACACCCAGCGCCGCATCCTGGACTACGCCGTCGCGCACGGCGACGGCGCCGCGATCACCCTGGCGGTCAACGGCGGGGCGATGGGCGCCTCCGCCTACATCATCGACTCCGACCGCATGGTGATCGGCATGGGCGGCTTCATGGGGGCGGACAACGCACCCTCGGTCGACCAGCTCACCTGGTGGACCCAGCACGGCATGCTCCGCTTCGTGCTCAGCAACTCGGGCGGCGGCGGCTTCCCCATGCCCGGCGGCGGCATGGGCGCGGCCCGGGAACGGCAACAGTGGATCGAGCGCAACTGCACCAAGATCCCCACTTCCGCCTACGGGGGCTCGACCGAACAACAGGCCGCTCCGTTCCCTATGGGGGCTCTCGACCTCTATGAATGCCACTAACCCCTAGCCGACCACGCGCGTGTGGGCCCCGCCCCTCCTCCTCCGGTCCACACACGCGCGTGGTCACCCTTACAGGCCCACCACCGCTACCAGTGCCCCAAGCCCCAGCACGCCTGCCAACACAGGCAACGCTGTCGCCGACGGAACGGCCCCCAAGACAGCCACTCCCAACGACGCCCCAACCTGCCGAGCCGCGTTGAGTGCCCCGGCCCCGATCCCCACCAGTTCCTTGGGCACTGCCGCAGCCACCCCCGCTACCAGAGCAGGCAGGGCGAACGAGACTCCCAGCCCCAACACGAACAACCCCAGCAACGGTGTTGCGGTGATGAGCAACGCGCCCGCCGCCATCGACACGAGTCCGATCGTCGCCGGGATCCTCGGTCCGACCCGCCCCACCAAGCGCCCGGTGAAGACCGGATTCACAGCGGTCGGAATCGTCAACGGCAGAAACATCAACCCGGCTGCCCAGGGCTCGTAGCCGAGCGTCTCCTGGAAATACAGGGACAGCACGAACAACACGGCCGACAACCCGAAGTTGGCCAGCAATCCCCCGCTGAGCGCCGCGCTGAACGTGCGACCGAACAGCCGTAACGGCAACAAGGCAGCCGCACCCGCCCGCCGCTCCGCGATCAGGAACAGCATTGCCGCTCCCGCAGCCACGCAGTAGGCGACAACGTCACGCTCGATCAGCCCGTAAACCAAGGCTCCCAACACAACGATCGCGGCACCCTGCCCCAGCACATCGGTCCCGCTCTTCCCGCGCACGGTTTCCGGCGCCAATCGGGCCGTGAGCACCAATCCCCCGATAGCGATCGGCACGTTCACCAGGAAGATCGACCGCCAGCCCGCCAGATCGACCAGCACACCACCCACGACCGGGCCCGCGACCAACGCGAGCCCGGTAATGGCCGCCCAGTTCCCGATCGTCCGCGCCGGGGCCGGGTAGGCCGTGGTGATCACCGCGAGGGAGGTGGGGAGCAACAACGCACCCGCCGCCCCGAGCAGCAGCCGCAGAACCACCAGCATCCCGATCGACGACGCGGCGGCCGACAACGCCGACAGCACCCCGAACGCGCCCGCCCCGACCAGGAAGACGCGGCGCCCGCCATACCGGTCCGACAGCCTTCCCGCCGTGAACAGGAACGCGGCGAAAGTGATCGTATAACCATTCGAAACCCATTGCAGACCGGCGATTCCGCCCGCCAAGTCACCCCCGATCGCGGGTAAGGCGACAGTGACCACGGTGGTGTCCAACAACACCATGAAGTAGCCGAGTGACAGGCCGAGCAACAGAAACCGGCTCGGTCGACCAACATGTCCCGTCTTGGCGCACACGGGCAAGGACAACGATTCTCCTCGGGTAGGCTGACAACGACGATCCTGCGCCGCGACCCGAGCGATGGGAAACGGGAGCTGCCGATCGCCCTATCGGCCCGGCCGATGCGTGATCGACCCTGGGGAGAACGAGATGGAACTACGCCAGCTGCGGACCTTCGCGGCCGTGGCCCGGACCATGAGCTTCACCCGGGCCGCCCAGGAGCTGCACTTCGCGCAGTCGAGCGTGAGCGAACAGATCCAGGCCCTGGAGCGCGACCTCGGGGCCGAGCTGTTCGACCGCTCCCGCCGGTCCCTGCGGCTGACCTCGGCAGGCGCGGCCCTGCAGGGGTACGCGGAGCGGATCATCGGGCTGGCCGACGAGGCCCGTGCCGCCGTCGCGGGCGTACCGGGGGCGTTGGCGGTTGGTGCGCTGGAGACGTTGTCGACGCACCGATTACCGGGGGTGTTGGCCCGATTTCGGGAGGTGCGGCCGGATGCGCGGGTGGTGGTCAGCCAGGGGAATCGGGGGGAGCTTTACGAGCGGGTCGGCAGGGGGGAACTGGACCTTTGTCTGACGTTCGGGTCGGCACCGGAGAATCTGGCACACAGTGAGGTCATCGCCGTGGAGCCATTGGTGATCGTCGTCCCGCGCGATCACCGGTTGGCCGGTCGCGAATCGGTTGCGCTGAACGAGTTGGCGGACGAGCCCTTCCTGTCCACCGCTCCCGGCTGCGGCTTCCGCGAGATGTATGACAGCACGTTCGGCGCGCTGCCCAGCCTGGTGGCCGAGTTGGACAGCATCGGCACCCTCGGGGCTTGCGTAGCGGCCGGGATGGGGTGCGCGCTGCTACCCGAGACCGCCGTCCGGGGACTGGATGTCAGCACTCTCTCGTTACCGGACAAGGACTTCAGCACCACGGTGACGATGACGTGGAACGACAACGCCAACCCGGAACTGAAGCCCTTCCAGGACCTCTTGCGAACCCGCTGATCCTGTGTGCTCGGCGGTCAGCAGCGCTCGATCTCGTCGGCGGCCTCGACCGCCCCGCCATAGGCCTGGATCGTTCGTTGCATGGCGGCCAGACTGTCCCGGATCGACCGGTCCTCGGCCACCCGTTCCACGACCGCCACCAGCTGCTCCACATCCCCCAGGGTCTCCCCCAGCCCCAGTTCGCGAACCCGCTCGGCATTGATCTCCTGCTCGGGCGTGAACGGCACCGCGACCATCGGCACCGCGTTGTACAACGCCTCCATCACCGAGTTCATCCCCGCGTGCGTGACGAACACCGACGCGTGTTTCAACACGGCCAACTGCGGAAATGAGCTGCGGATCTCGACGAATTCGGGAACATCCCCAATCTCGACATCCCCGACCGTCATCGCCACCTGCCATCCGGCTCCCTCGAACGCCGATATACAGGCACGATAGAAGTCGGCATCGGTAATGGCGGAGCCCAACGAGATATATACCAGCGGCTGATCCAATTCTCGCGGCGACCATTGCTCCGCAGGCTCCATCGGGACGGTAGGCCCGACAAACCGGAACTGTTCATCGAATGTCTCGCCCGCAGGCTGGAACTCCCTGGGCACGAAGATCAGATTCCGCTCGTCGATCGCGTCGAAGACATCCGAGACGTCGAACGACAACTCGTACTCGGCCGCGAACCGGTCACATTCCGCCGCCAGGTCGCGCAGCATGGGGTCGGCCGGGGTGAGGCCAAGGTCGAGCGAGAAGTGGTCGTTCGAGGCCAGGTGCGGGAGCAGACGGATGGCCGGGATGCCCAGGACCCGGGCCACGAGGCGGCCGTACCAGTTGGATCCGTCGTAACAGATGATGTCCGGCTGGTGCGCGTCGCACCAATCCCGCACGAGCGGATAGGCGATTCGCTGAACGGAGAAGTAGTACTCGAACCAGGTCACGAGGATCCGACGCATGTCACCCACGGCGGGCGTGAACGGCGGCGGCGACGGCAGCGTCACCCATTCGGCCCCGGCCTGCACGACGGCCGGGCGGTGTTCGGGACTGGTGGCGTAGTGCACCCGATGATGGCGACTGGTCAGTTCCCGGACGATCGGCAGGGTCGGGTTGACGTGCCCGTACCCCATCAGCGTCACGAACAGCACTGTGCGCGGCATGACAACGCAGCCTAGAGTCAGGCTCGCGCCCGCCACCACTGTATTTCCGGCCCCCGCCTTTCGTCGGGTACGGGCGGCGGATACCACTTGTCCTAACAAAGGAAGGTTGAACGGAGCAAAGTACCCTCGCGCGTCTCACCGACCACTCGGTAACCTCGGCGAGGCCGACCCCCGGATATCCGGTCGATCCGGACGCAACACCCGGACATCAAGAATATTACAACCGCCCCTCGGTACCGTCCGATTCCCCCACCTTGCCCTGCCCCCAGAGAGAAACACGCGAAGGGAACACAATGTCCCACGCAGTCTTCTACTTCCCCGGCACCGGCTCCTTCGGCGGCGAGTTCAGCACCCCCACCACCCCGGTCAAATACCCGGGCCGCTTCGGCCCACACTTCGGCACCCCCGCCGACTCCTTCACCGAGGTGGTCGACTCCTGCGCCGACCAGATCCGCGCCTCCCAGGCCCTGCACCCACTCCTCGTCGGCCACAGCTACGGCGCCTATGTCGCCTACGCCACCGCCCAACGCCTCCGCGAGACCGGCACCGAGATCTCGACCCTCGCCGTCGCGGCCGCCGCCGCCCCGACCCGACTGTCGGTGCCCGAGGGCGTCGCCGACAGCCCGGAACACACGGCCGAGTACCTGAACGCCATCGACCCCGACCTCCTCGGGAGCGTTCCTTCCCCGGACTGGAGGGAAATCGTCACCAAGGCGGCGATGCACGACCTCCGTCTCCTGGCGGAGTTCACCCCGCCGACCACCTCGCTCGACTCCCCGGTCCACGCCGCCGTGGGCAGCGCGGACCCGGTGTCCGAACAGTCCATAACCGACTGGAAGCTGACGACCGACGGGCCGTTCGCCGCGCACACCTTCCCCGGCCGCCACGACGAGTACCTGGACGCCTGGCTCGCCGACCTGGTCTCCTGAGAACCCGGCCTGCCTGGTCGTCACATCCGGCGACCAGGCTTGGCCCGAAGGTGGAGTAATTCCGCCATTCGGATCTTGAGCTATTCTCAGACATCACGTTGCGCAATCGAAGAGTTCACCTTGCGAACGGAACCACCGGTCGGCCCAGGTCGCTCGTTCGTGCCGGACCGCATTGTGCTACCCATCATGCTGCCGTATCCCACCATGAAGGCAGCAGACAGCTATGTGGCAAGATGACAACATGAGCGAGCGCGACACACCTATAGTCCATCAGCGGCGCCTGCGCGCCGAGCTACGCAGACTTCGCGAAGCGGTCGGGCTGACCCAGAAAGACGTGGCAGACCGACTCGAATGGTCAGCCAGCAAGGTACTGCGCGTCGAGGGGGGCAACTCCAACATCGGCACGACCGATCTACACGCCCTGCTTCACCTTTACAATGTCACCGATGGCGCCAAGGTCGCCGAGTTGGTGGATGAGGCCAGAGCCAGCCGCAAACCCGCCTGGTGGACGAAATACAAAGTCTATCTCGACCCGCAGTTCTACACCTTCATCGGATACGAGAACTCGGCGGTTCGAATCTGTCAGTTCCAATCTCTCACACTGCCTGGACTACTACAGACCTCGGCCTACTCCGAGGCGCTGATGTCTTCCTACGGAAATCCTGAGGAGAAAGTCCGCCGAGGCGTGGAGATCCGTCGCAGGCGCCAGGAGATCATCACCGACACCGGCCCTGAGCTGCGGTTCATCCTCGACGAAGCAACGCTGCGTCGATACGTGGGCACCCAGGAAACCATGCGGGGCCAATGGACATCGCTCATCGAGCGCAGCCGGATCAAGACCGTCTCCATTCGCGTGCTTCCGTTCACCTCGGGCGGTCACATCGGCCTCAAAGGATCATATTCGATCATCGAGCTCCCGGAGCCGGAATCCACTCGGATTCTCATCCTTGAGGAACCGTTGCGCGACGTCATGGTCCGCGACCGAGACGATGAAATAGAGAGTTACGCGTCCGCATTCGAACACCTGGAGGAAGTCGCCCTTTCTGCGGAGGATTCACGAACTTTTCTTCAGCAGCTCGTATCAGAGTCGAACGACTAGCCTCCGTTCGGTGTCGAAGCCACTTTTCAGCACACAGATGCTTTCCACATGGAAACCTCAACTGTCGAGCAAGTCCGACGTTGACGCGTCCTTCTCTTGGCGGCTGCGAAACAGACACACCTCCAGCTAACGTCAAGGTGTGTCATCAACGCACGCCCCTGTCTGAACCACCTTCTCTCCCGCTACCTCTGCGGAACACGCCACGCCAGGGGCTGCTGCGCTGCGAGAAAGGGGACGACATGGCATGGTCGGGGCGACCGATTCTGGTGGAAGTTGACAATTACGGGACATCCTGGGTCAAGAGTTCGGCAAGTGGCGGCGCCAACGGCGACGCCCAAGGGTGTGTCGAGTTCACACAGGGGAAACCGCGAACAGAGGTCCGAACCTCACGTGACCGAGCCGGTCGGCATCTGAGCTTCCCCGGCCGGTCCTGGCGTCGGTTCGTCTCCGACCTGCGAGGATCATGAGCGGCGGGCGCGCGAGCGTGCACAATCGGTTCCACTCGGTGTCGCCGAACACGGTGGTGCAGGTAGGCATCGTGTCCGGGGACTTCTACGTGACCAAGGGGGAGAATCCGGTGTTGCCGACGCCAAGGCAGTTACCCGCGCCGCCGCACCTTCTGCTGGGCCGGGGGCGGGAACTCACGCGGCTGGACGCGGCTCTTGATCTCGCGCGGGACAAAACGAGAGTCGCCGTGCTGGCGGTGGAAGGTTGTGGCGGGATCGGGAAAACCGCGTTGGCGCTGTACTGGGCGCACACGCGGCTTTCCCGTTTTCCGGACGCCCAGCTCTATGTCGATCTTGGTGAACGCGGCGACCGGATGTTGCCCGTGCTGCACGATTTCCTGATCGCGCTGGGGTTGGACCCGGCCGCCATGCCGCACAACGAGGAAGCGGCCAAGGCCATGTTCCGCAGCACCTTGGCCGATCGGGCCGCGCTCCTGGTGCTGGACAACGTGAGCAGGGTCGAGCAGGTGCGCGCTCTGATGCCGAATACGTCGTCCTGCGCGGTGCTGGTGACCAGCCGGGGTCATCTGTCCGGTTTGGACCTCCTGGGCGGGACCACGGTCCGCCTCGACCCGCTGGAAACCCCGACCGCCCAACAGGTCTTCGAGGCGTACCTGGGTGCCGACACGGTCAGCGCGGAACCCGAGGCGACGGAACAACTTCTCACGCACTGCGCCGGACTCCCCTTGGCGCTGGTCATCCTGGCCGCGCGCGCTGCCGAGTACCAGGCGAGCCCGCTGACCAGCCTCGCCGCCGAGCTGACCGATCCGACCAGGCTGGCGGCCTTCGAGACCTCCGACGGTGGTCTCAGCCTGCGCGCCGTCCTGGATTGCGCCGCCGCCGGTCTCGACGCCGACCAGGCACGCACGTACCGCCTTCTCGGTGGCGCGCCCACGGCCGAGGCGACGATCGAGTCCACCACAAGCCTTCTGGCCTCGTCCCCCCGCACCGCCCAGCGGCTTCTACACGCGTTGACGGCACGCAACCTGCTCGCCCAAACGACTCCCGGGCGGTTCCGCATGCACCCACTGGTGCGCGCGCACGCGAGCGAAGGGCTCCGGGACGAACCACCCGCGATCACCACCGAAGCCCTGCGTCGGCTGGTCGACCATTATGTGCACACCGCCTGCGCCGCCGACAGACTTCTCTTCGGCAACCGCTCCCACGCCCAACCGCCATCCCCGCCGACCGGCTGCGCCCCACTCACGTTCGCGGGCGCCGACCACGCGATGCACTGGTTCACGCAGGAACACCGCCAACTCATGGCCATGCTGGACGAGTCGGTACGCCGTGGTTGGCCGGAACCTGTCTGGTATTTGTCCCGCTTCCTCGACACCTACCACTACCGCCGTGGCCACCTGGAGGAGAACGTCAGCACGTCCCGGGCGGGCGTGGTCGCCGCGAGCGAACTCGACTCGCCTGGGTTGAAAGCGGCCGCGCTCCGCCAGCTCGGCCGGGCCTACACCCGCAACCACGAGTTCGACGAGGCGACGCACTGCCTGGACCGAGCGCTGGACCTGCTCACCGCGACCGGCGATCCCACGGAGCTGGCACACACCCACCACGACCTGGGCAGGCTGGCCGCGCGTCAAGGCAATCTCGACGGGGCGCTCCGCCATTCATCCGAGGCGGTCCGGCTATATCGGGCGGCGGGCAACGCGATCGGCGAGTCGCACGCGCTCAACGCGCTCGGCCGGGCGCAGGCGGAGCGGGGAGTCCACGCGGAGGCGGAAACGTGCTGCCGGACGGCGTTGCGGTTGAGCGAGGAGCACGACAACCCGTCCGGGCGGATGGTCGCGCTGGACAACCTGGGCTACCTGGCGTTGGGCACCGGCGCGCTCGACGACGCGGCCGACTACCACTCCCGGGCGGCGGAAGTGGCGGCCGTCCTCGGCGCTCGATCGTTCGAGGCCGAGGCCGTCGAGCATCTGGCGGACGCGCTCATCGCCCGCCGGGCGGATCACCCCGAGGCGGCGGACGCGTTGCGCCGCGCCCACGACCTCTATCTCGCACAGCACCGGGTCGGCGACGCACAGCGCTGTGCGGGCCGCCTCGCGGAACTGTCCTGACCGGCTCAGACGGGTTCCTTCTCCCGCTTCTCCGCCCACGCCCGCGCCTTCTCCGCACGCAGTTCCCGGAGCGCGCGCTTCCAGTTGCGCCTGCCGAACCAGCCGCAGAACCCCTGCCAGGTGGTCCACCGGCGGCCGCGACGGGCCAGCGCGACCCGCTCGGCCGGGTCGAAGCAGAGCCGTTCGATGGTGCGGATGTCGTTGCGGGACAGGCCGAGATCCCGGGGCGTGACCCGGATGCCCAGCCACTCGCTCTCCGCCGCCAACCGGGGCAGGCCGAGCGTGTCGAAGATCTTCTCCGCGGCGGCGGCGGAGACGCGCGCGGGCTGTCGCCGCCACCGGCGCCGGTTCGCGTGCAGCCGGGCGAGGGCGAGGTAGGCGCGGCCGAGCAGCTCGGCGAAGACCCGCTTGTCCACCCTGGGCTTGAGCGCTCGGAGCAAATGGTCCAGCCGGTCGGTCGCCGCCGGGTAGTCGCCCTCTTCTATGTCGATCCTGGCTCGGAGCAGGTTGGCCTCGTGGTGCTTGGCGAGCTGGGTGTCGGAGTAGCAGGCCAGCGCGCGGTCACCCAGCTCGTGGGCCCGCTGCAGGTCCTTGCTCCGACCTGACCGCTGGTAGGTGGTCAGGTGCACCTCGGCGAGCACCAGTTCGGTGGTGGCCCGTTCCTTGCTATCCGCGGCCGACCTGAAGAAGTCGAGCGCCTTGCCCGCGCAGTCCAGGGCGTTGCGCAGGTGCTCGTCGTGCCGGTCCTCCCCGGCGATCTCGGCCAGCACCCGGTGCACCCGGCCGAGCCTGCGCCGGGCGTCCGCCTCCAGGCCGAGGTCGTGCGCCTCGGTGGCCAGCGCCAGCCCGCGCTCGGCCGCGGCCAGCGCCTCCTCCTGCCGGTCCTGGTGGTAGCGGAGCCGGGCCAGGCCGCGGATCAGGTAGCGGGCCGTCGCCTGCTTGGTCTCGTCGTCGAGGTCCACCCGCGCCGCGGCGGCGAGGCAGACGTCGGTGACGTCGCCGAGCAGGTCGAGATCACCGGCGTGCCTGGCGATCACGTCGATCAGCGTGAACGCCCTGACGAACTCGGCGGTGTGCGGCACGTTCGCCGCCCGCGCGCTGTCGATCCAGGCCCGCGCCAGCCGGGGCGCGGTCGAGCAGGCCGGGTTCACCTGGCCGAGGCGGTCGAGCTGCTTGCGCACGGGTGAGGGCACCCGGATGCCCGGCCGGGTGTCGCGGCGCGGTCGGACCGGGGCGGCGCCGGTCTTGGCGGCCCGCGCGAACTCGTGCGCCTGCACGATCCGGGCGTGGATCACCTCGATGCCCTCCCCGGTGACCGGGTCGAACCTCCCGACCTCCAGGCCGCGCAGCGCGAACGGGACGTCGTCGGGGTCGAAGTTCGGCAGGCAGACCGGGATGACCGGGCAGCCAACGGCGCCCTCGTGCTGGTAGAGCTTGCGCAGGACCGCCCGCCACTCGAACGCCGTGCCGAGGTGGCCGTCCGGGTTGTCCGCGCACGCCTCGGTGAACGCCCTGGTCACCAGGCAGATCACGGTCGTGCTCTGCTCGATGCCGCTGCTCATCCACTGCGGCAGCGAGGCGGGGTTGCTCTGTTTGAGCACCGCGTCGTGAACCACGGTGACGCCGCGCTGGGCCAGCAGCTGGGCGAGCACCCGCACGGTCTTGCGGGTGGCCGGTTCGTGCAGCTGGCAGAGGAACACCGACGGTTCGTCGGGGGGAGTGTGTCGCACCGGAGCTCCAATCCAGAGGGGCCGATGGATGTCGCATCCCGCTACCTTCACTTAGCGAGATCGCAGACAGGACACATCATAGGGCCGCCAGCGTTTTGGGACATCCTGTCGCGCGGATACCAGATTGTGGACAAACATGTCGAAGTGAGCGGCGCTCAGCTCGGCCGTCGAATTCTGGAATTGCCAAAGAAATAGAACGGATCCAGTCAGCGGGCGGCCAGGTAGCGCATCAGGGCGCGGTAGTACGGCGCGATCGTGGTGAGGTCGGCGTATTCGTCTGGGCCGTGTTGCCCATCGCCGCCGATGCCGAATATCACGGCGTCGATTCCGCGTGCGGAGTAGAAGCGGGAATCGGCCGCGCCGTACTTGCGGAGGAGGGCGCCGGAATATCCCTCGGCCTGGGCCGCCGCGCGCAGCGTGTGGACGTCGGGGCTGTCCGGGTCGGCGTGGTGCGGGGGTTCGACACGGTCGACGTGCACTGTCGTCTTGTCCGGGCACAGGGCGGTGAGGTGTTCGGCGACCTCGTCCGGGGTGCGGTCGGTGAAGTCCTTGTCCTCGGACGGGAACCGGATGTCCAGCCAGGCGGTCGCCTCGGCGGGGACCTGGTTCAGCGCGGTGTCCCCGGTCACGAGGCGGGCGACGGTGACGGTGGTGCGCCAGGCCACCTCGGTGGCCACCGGGTAGGCGGCGAGGATGGCGTCGATGGCGCGCGTCAGGGTGTGGATCGCGTTGTCGCCGAGCCACTGGTAGGCGCTGTGCGCGGTGCGGCCGTGGGCGGTGACCCGGGCGGTGAGCAGGCCCTTGGACTCGGTGACGAGGCGCAGCGCGCTGTGTTCGCCGACCACCACGAAGTCGGCCGTCACGCCGTGCGCCAGCTGGTGCCGGGTGCCGTGGTGGCCGCCCACCTCCTCGTCGGTGACCAGCTGCAGGCCGACCGGTGCGGCCGGGGTGGCGTCCCGGAACGCCATGGCCTGGGCGAGGGCGGACAGCTTCATGTCCTGGGCGCCGCGGGCGTGCAGGCGGTCACCGGCGCGGCGCGGGCGGAACTGGTCGTCGGTGCCGGGAACGACGTCGAGATGGCCGTTGAGGATCACCCGGAAGTGTGGCCGCGCGTCGCCCCGGTACACCAGCGCGCTGGGTTTGCCGCCTGCCTCGAACCGCTCGATCGTGTACCCGGGGCCGACGGCGTCGAGCACGAACTCCAGCGCCCGCACGAGTTCCCGGGGTCGGTCGGCCGTCGAGCGGATGGCCAGCAGGTCCTCGGCGGCGGCCACGAACTCGTCGACGTCCATGCCGCCCATGCTCCCGCACCGGGCGCTCAGGTCACCAGGGCTCGCGCGCGTGCCCTGGTGTCGTGGTCCGGATCGATCCCGGCCAGTTCGGCGACGCCTGCCACGTGCTCGGTCGACCACGCGTCCCGGGGCCACGCCTCCAGCGTCTCCAGCGCCGCGCGGCGGTTGCGCACGAGCGGGCTGCGCAGCGCCGCCGACACCAGGTCCGCACCGAGACCGGGATGGTCACGCACGCCCCGCACCGCCAGTTCCAGCGCCGAGTGGGCGCGGTAGAGCGGACCGATGCCCAACTCGTCGGCCGGACCTGTGGTGATCTCGGCGAGCGGTAATGCCGTGCGCGCGAGGTCGACCAGCCGGGGCACCGAGGCGGCGTCCACCTGTTCCCAGGCCTCGTACCACCAGGACAGGCTCGACGGATCGCGCTCCAGTTGCCCGAACACCGTCTCCGCCACGTCCACGCCGATCTTGGCGGCGACCTGGACGGCGTGCCAGACCCGCTCCTGTCCGGCCACCGCGACCGCCACCCGGTCACGCCACCTGTCCGGGGCCAGCACTCGCTCGCAGGTCGCGATGAATGCCTCTTTCCCCGCCATCTCGGTGTCGGCACGCTTCAGGTACCGCTGGATGTCCCGCACGGCAAGGAAATCCGTCACCTCCTCGCCTTGGTGCTCCACCAATGCCAGATA
Source organism: Actinokineospora enzanensis DSM 44649 (assembly GCF_000374445.1). GTDB lineage: Bacteria > Actinomycetota > Actinomycetes > Mycobacteriales > Pseudonocardiaceae > Actinokineospora > Actinokineospora enzanensis. The sequence goes on from NZ_KB894422.1 coordinate 63,141, forward strand.
GGCGGCCAGCGCTTCCGCGGCTTCCTCGTAGTGGCTCATGTCCTCGGCGGGCCCGCCTTGGGCCAGAGAACGCAGGATGTCGCCCGCGGCGGTCAGGAGATCCCTGTCGATGTCGGGCGCGCGCAGTGCCGCGAGCAGGCCGCCGGTGGTGGCGCCGATGTAGGCGAGGTATTCGTCCATGATGGAGTTACGAAAGCCGGAGCGAAGGATCCAATCGCGGATCTCGGGGTCGGCCGTGTCTTCGAGCCGTTCGACACAGGCGATCCGGCCCCAACCGTCCACGATCTTGGCCAGCTCCCACAGTTCCCGCTCCCCCAACTGGGCCAGTACCACTGCCGCGTACAGCGTGAACTCGTCGTGCGCGCCCAGGACGCGCACGACTTCACGCGGGAAGTCCTCGACCACATCCATCGTCGCGCCGAGCAGGGCGATCCCCAGTTTCACCGGGCCGCGGTCGGGCGCGGTGGTCGCCAACCACCAGCCGATCTCGTGCACGCTCATGGCGGGCGCACCGCCATCCGGCAGCAGCTCGATCAGCGTGTCGACGTAACTCACCACGTCGTCCTCGACCACCGCGGCGTAGAGCGCGCGCAACCGCTCCTCGGACGGCTCGCGACACGCCTCCGACAGGAGCCTCGCCACCTCGACGACCCGCGCGGTCTGCTCACTCGCCGCACCATGGCGACCGGGCACACCGTCCCGCGTGCCCGGTGCCCAGTGGATCTTCGTGGGGTCCCGCTCGTCGTCCGGCAGGTCGACGACCTCGACCAACCGACCGGACGCGTCCAGGAGCGACCGCAGGTGCTCGTAGATCGGTTCGCCGGGTGCGACGACTGGCAGTCCCCTCATGGCCACACGGTCCCACATCGACCGAATCCGAGCACACGGATATCCACAGGTGTCCGATGTGGACACGGCACCGCGCCCCGCCGGGGCTTGGGGCCGGCGGGGCGCGGTGGTCTGTGGGCTACCGGAACAGGTTTCCGGTCGGCTGTCGGGTCAGCCGGTGAAGCCCGCGGTGACCTTGGTGAAGTCCCAGTTCGGCCGGTCGCGGTTGACCGCCCAGAACGTGAACCGTCCGATGTGGTGCGAGTTGGACCAGTCGCGCAGCTGGGTCCAGATGGCCAGGGTGGTGACCTCGCCGGAGTCGCTGTTGCCGTTCATGCCGGAGATGCCGATGTGCGCGTAGGCCTGCGCGTCGGTGTAGCCGAACACGGACTGGACCTTGGCTCGCAGACCCTCGGTCGCCTTCACCGTGTACCCGTACATGTCCGAGCCGCCGCCGAAGTTGAACGGCATGATGGTGAAGTTGTCGATGTCCGCGTTGAGCGCCTTGGCCTGTTCGATCAGCCGGTTGCCCCACGAGTTGGGGCCGGTGTTGAGGGTGGGGAAGGTCAGGATCGTGTGGATCCCCGGGTTGCGCTGCTTGACGATCTTCAGCGCGCCCAGGATGCGGTCCTGCACCGCGTTGCTCTCGAACTCGTCGGTGTTCTCGATGTCGACATCGACCGCCTTGAGCTTGTAGGCGTCGATCACCTTCTGGTACGCCCCGGCCAGGGCCTCGGCGGACGAGCAGTTCGGGCCGAGCTTGTTGCCGCTCCAGCCGCCGATGGACGGGACGACGTCGCCGCCGTTGGCGCGCACGGCCTTGATGAAGGTCTCGTCGGCGCCGCCGATCAGCGGGCGCTGGCTGTCCCAGGCCGGGTTGCAGCCGTTCTGGGCCAGGATGAACGCCATGGTGAACCACTTGGCGCCGGACGGGCGCATCACCTCTGGCGCCGTGGGCGGGTTGCCCCAGCCCAGGTAGACGTAGGGCGCGGCCTGGATGAACCGGGGGCCGGGGTCGCCGCCGCCGCCCTCGGTGGTGGTCGCGCTGACCTGGGCCGAGTCGGGCGAGGCGTTGCCCGCGGCGTCCTTGGCCCGCACGGTGAAGCGGTAGGTGGTGCTGGCGGACAGGCCGCCGACGGTGGCGCTGGTGCCGGACACCGAGGTCACCTGGCCGTCGCGCACGACGTCGTAGCCGGTCACGCCGACGTTGTCGGTCGAGGCGTCCCAGGACAGCGAGACGCTGTTCGCGGACACGCCGGTGACCCGCACGTTGCCGGGCGCGGTGGGCGCCTGGGTGTCGTTGCCGCCACCGCCGCCGGGGCCGTCCAGGTTGACGTCGTCGGCGTTGTAGGTGCCCTGGCCGTACCAGCTGCTCAGGTAGACCTCGGCGGTGGTCTGCGACGCGCCGGTGGTGAAGCTGATGGTGATCTGGGCGTAGTCGCCGGACGAGCTGACCCAGCGCGACGTCCCGCCGGTCACGCCGAGGGTCACGTAGCTGCCGCGCACCCAGGCGGACAGGGTGTACGCGGTGCTCGGCTTGACGGTCGCCGTCTGCGTGCAGCGGGCGATGTCGCTGCCCGCCGCGTTGGCCGCCAGGGCCTTGCTGCCGCCGTGGACGGGGCTGGAGACCGCCGATCCGCTGTTGGCCGAGCACGCCCAGCCGGTGAGCCCGGACTCGAACCCGGGGTTGGTGAGCAGGTTGGCCGCGTCGGCGGCGCCCGGCACGGTGACCAGGCCGACCGCCGTGAGCACGGCGGTGCCCACTCCGGCGAGTACTCGATGTCGGGTACGCACTTGTCCTCCCGGGGCGCTGAATGCTGCAGGATCTGGGAATGCCACTGTGTCTGGGAATGTCGGCCGCCGTGGGACGGTGGTGGCCGTCGGTCCGCACCCCGCCGGTCGGTCGGCGAGAATTGGTCTGGACCAAATGCGGACCACCTGCGATTGAAGTCGGAACCACCCGAAGGTGTCAATAGCCGCGTCATTCACATATCTCGCGGTGGCAACGATCGGCCACACTTTCACCGGCAAGATGAACCGGGCTCATTACTCGACGCCGAAGTATCACGACGGACGACCGCCGACGTTCGATCGACCACTGTGGACTTTGTTGTCCGGCAACGGAAATCTGTGAACGCATTGAACCCGGCGTGGTCGGCGCGGCTCGAATCGTTCGCGCGCAGGGAAAACATTGCCGACCGGTGATACTTTCCGGCGAAGCCACCCGGGAAGCCCGCCATCGAGTGCCGCGAGTTCCTCGATCGCATACCGTCCGACGACGCCAAGGCCATCCGGGACGGGCCCTGCGGCGGACGCGGACAGGCAGCGTGCAGCCCGGGGCCTCTGGAGCTTATTTAGTATCAGTTGATACTATCTGGCCGAGGTTCTGCCGTCTGGTCGCGCACATGTCGTTCGAGCCGTTCGAGCATGTCGAGCAGCAGCATCTTCTCCGCGGCGCCGAGCACGGCGAAGGTGTGCTCGGCGTGGTCGCCGTGCAGGGCCTTGATCTCGGCGAGATGTTCGCGGCCCTTGTCGGTGATCGACAGCCGGGTCGAGCGCCGGTCGTCCGGATCACTCCGCCTGGCCAGCAGGCCCTCCTGCTCCAAGCCGTCGACCAGGGAGGTTATCGACCGCCCAGTGACGCCGAGCCGGGACTTGAGGTCGCCCATGCGGGGTGACCCGACCTCCTCGACGGCGAGCATCAGCAGCACCCGGGGCGTGGACCAGCCGCGTTGCAGGTAGGGCTGGCCCGCGTACCGGCGCAACGTGTGCGTGGCCCGCATGAGCGCGTTCGCCAGGTCGGCGCCGGTCGGGACCCGCTCGCCCCGGCCCGCCGCATTCCCGCTTGACATGCCGCCAGAATACAGTCAACCTCGATAGGCGTAATTGATACTATTTCCCTTGGGGGATCCTTGACCACCACCACCGCGGCCCCGCCCTGGCGGAGCCAGGAGTACCTGCTGCACCTGACCGGCACCGTCATCTCCACCCTGGGCACCGCCGCCGCCCCGGTGGCGCTGGCGTTCGCGATCCTCGACGCGGGCGGCTCCGGCTCGGCCCTGGGCCTCGTCACCGCGGCGGGCACCGCGCCCGCGGTCCTGTTCTTCCTGCTCGGCGGCGTCGTCGCGGACCGGCTGCCGCGCCACCTGGTGATGGTCGGCGCGGGTCTGGTCAGCGCGCTCGCACAGGCCCTGTTCGCCGTCGTGGTGTTCACGCACACCGTCCACGTGTGGGAGCTGGCCGTGTTCGCGGCGATGAACGGCCTGGCGATGGCGTTCTACATGCCCGCGGCGGAGGGCCTGCTGATGCGCGCGGTCGGCGCGGAGTGGGCGAGCACCGCGTTCGCCATCTTCCGGACCGCGCTCACCGGCGCCCAGGTGATCGGCGCCGCCTGCGGCGGCCTGCTGGTCGACGCGGTGGGCCCCGGCTGGGTACTGGTGATCGACGCGGCCTCGTTCGCGGTGGCCGCAGCGCTGCGGGCGTTCATCCGGGTCCAGGGCAACCTACGACCCCGGAGCAGTTTGCTCGCAGAACTCCGAGAGGGTTGGACCGAGTTCACCCGCCACCGCTGGCTCTGGCGCATGGTCATCCAGTTCGCCGTCGTCAACACCCTCAGCGTCGGCGCGTTCGGCGTCCTCGGGGCAATCGCCACCGACCGGGCCCACGGCGGCGCCCAGGCGTGGGGCCTGATCCTCGCCTGCGACGCAGCGGGCATGGTCCTCGGCGGTCTGCTCATGCTCCGGTTCCGCCCGCGCCGCCTGTTGGTCGCGGCCATCCTCGGCCTTACCCTGACCGCACTGCCGCTCGCCGGGTTGGCCGCCCCTGTCCCATTGCTCCTGGTATGCCTGTGCGCATTGCTCGGCGGAATCGGCGTCGAACTCTTCGGCGTGACCTGGATGACCGCCCTACGCCAGGAAATCCCCGCCGACAAGTTCTCCCGGGTCGCCGCCTACGAGACGATCGGGGCATTCGGCCTTACCCCACTCGGAGCAGCCCTGGCCGGACCCATCGCCGACCACCTCGGCGTGACCACCACCCTGTGGCTCGGCTCCGCCGTCATCCTGGCCGCGGGTATGTACGTATTGTCCACATCGGACGTCCGCCGCCTACGCCGAACGCAATAGACTCATTTCCTCCAACAGGCCCGGCACGCCGTGGGTCCGGCCGCCTGATTTCCACTGCTGCGCGAGGAAGGGGGCAGGCTGCGGCCCGCCCTCTTCGTCATCGACCAGACTTCCACGTAGGTCAGGCCAACAGTCCCCGGGTCACGTCGCCGCCGGGCAGCAGGAAGTAGTACCCGCCCCCGAACGGCAGCACGTACCGCTCCAACGCCTCCCCCGCCAACCGCTGCTGGATCGTCTCGAACCGGTCCAGGTCCCGCTGAAAACTGACGAAGATCTGCCCGACATCGTCTGCGGCACGTCGATAGGAATGACTACGCCGGAGAATCCGCTTGTCCCCTTGATTCGCCCGCCGGATATGCGAGTCGAACGGAAGCACCTTCCCATCCGGATCTCCCGCGTAGTCGGGCTCGTCATGCTCGTCCGCACGGCCCAACGGCGCCCCATCATCCTTGCGGCGCCCGAAAACCCGCTCCTGTCGCGCGGTCGACTCAGCGTCCCAAATGGGCATGGCGAGCCGGAACAGCCGAACGACCTGGTAACTACCGCCTACACACCACGCGGGCTCGTCATCCCCGGCATGCACCCAGACATGGCGCCCCTCATCGCTGGCGGCCGGATTCCCCGCCCCTTCCTTGAAGCCGAACAGATTGCGCGCCTGCCCGTCCGGATGGAACCCGGAGATCCGCCAGCGCGGCTCCAGACCAGGAACCGTCCGGGCCAACGCCGCCTCGATCAGCTCGGACTGGTCCGACCCCACCTGCACCAGTACATCGCCGTGGCACCAGGCGGGATCCAACACGTCATTCCGAAACGCGGGCATGGCCACCAACCGCTGCGGCGCCGTCAGCCCGAACCGCCGATCGAACAACGAGGCCCCGACGGCCACAGTCACCGTCGCCCCCGGAATGGGCTGTGCGACTGCCCGCAAGGCCGCCCCGACCCCGGCCCGATCCGACGCCGTCACATCGAACGCGACCAATGCCGTCCGCGCTTGAGCGGGCGACACGACACCGTCCTGGTGCTCACCTGACCGATCGGCCATCGCCTGCTCAGCCCCGCACCCCGCGACCCCGAGCACTCCCATCCCGGCCAGGAACGACCGCCTACCAACAGTCACAACACCCACCCCCATGCCCCGCTCCCACCCGTCCCGGCCTGGTCCGTGTCAAGCACGACGCCGCACCTGTGGACAGTTCACCGGGATGTGGACAACTCGGAGGGGTCCCCCTGATTCCATTCTACCGGGGTGTGACCAGGGCGTGCAGCGGTGTGGATCTTGCCTGTGGATGGACGGCCCCGGCCGGTCCGACGAGGGAGATGTCGGACCGGCCGGGGTGCAGGCGCCCTTGGTCATGGGGTTCGGGTGACGCCGATGGTGAGGGAGCCGGTGCCTGCGACGGCCGGGTCGATGATCAGCAGGTAGGGGCCCGCTGCGGGGAGGGTGGGCAGGTCGTAGACGGTCAGGTCGGTGCGGATGGCGCGGTCGACGAGGCGGGTGCCGTCCGGTTTCACGATCGACAGGGCGAAGGTCTTGTTCGTGAACGTGCTGTTCGCGAACGTCAGCCGGAATCGGTCGCCCACCGCGCCCGTGAAGGACAGGTGGCCGTCCTGGCCGGGGCGGGTCATCGGGAGTGTCAGGGCGGCGCCGCCGATCGTGGCCGTGCCCGCGTCGGCCGGGGTGGACAGGGTGACCGTGACCGAGCCCGTCACCGCTGTGTTGGCCGGGTTCACCACCAGCTCGTAGGTGCCGCCTGCAGGCAAGACCTCCAGTGCCACGCTGTCGGGGACGCCGGTCCAGGTCACGGGGCTCTTGGTGCCGTCGGGGCGGATCAGCTGGACGTGTTCGCCATCGAGGCCCCCGGATGGGCTAGAGAGGCCGACGCTAAGGCGTTGTCCTGCCGTGCCCGTGAACGTGTACCGGGTGTGTTGTCCGGGCTTGCTCGCGCTGGCGGTCCGACCTATACCCGTGGTGGTAAGCGCGCCGCCCGTGTTGTCCTGGGATAGCCATACCGCGAACGATCCCGTGCCGGTGCCCGCGTTCACGAGCAGTTCGTAGGTTCCGGTGCGGGGCAATGTAGGCACGGTGTATACCGAGCCGAGGCCGGTCGGAGTCAGTGCTGTCCCGGCGGGGTCGACGATCGCGTTCGGTGTGCCGGAGGTCAATGTCACGTTCGTATAGGACAGTCCGAGGTGCTGGCCCACGGTGCCGTCGAAGGTGAACCGGATCTGCCTGCCCGGACGGTCCACCGGCACCATGACACCGGACGACACGGTGCTGAGTCGGCCCGCGGCGAGTTCATTGGACAGCCACAGTTTGCCGGTGGCGGGTTCGCCGAAGTAGGTGCCGACCAGTACGCGGTGGCGGCCCGATACCGGCGCCTTGAAGCGGCCGATCGAGCCCGCGCCGAGGAACAGCAGCTGCGAGTCGCCGACGCGCCTGCCTTCCGGGTCGAAGATGTCGATCGAGCGGAACTGGCCGCCGGTGTGGTCGGTGAAGCCGAAGTCATACCAGGCGCCTGCCGCGGCCTCGAAGGAGAGGTCGGCGATCTTGCCTTCGGCGGGCAGATTGTAGGCGTAGCCCTGGTTCGCTGTGTCCGTTGTGCCGGAAAGGTTGCGGGACAACGAGATCGTCGCCGATCCCGTGCCCGCGCCATCGGGGTCGACGATCACCTGATAGGTGCCCGCGGTGGTCGCGGTCGGTAGTGGGATCGTGCGGCCGGAGTCGGTGATGGCGTAGGACGGCCCTTGGTTGGGTTCGAGGCTGAACGGCCTGCCCGTCGGGTCGATCACCCACAGGCGGGCGGACGGACTGATTGCGTTGGCCGCGACGCCGAGGCCGAGGCGGTCGCCTGCCGCCGCGGTGAAGGTGAAGCGGGCGGCCTTGTCGGCGGCGATGGTCGTGGGCACGCCCGCGCCGTCGATTGCCAGCACGCCCGCCTCGATGAGGCTCGCCGGGCCGTTGACGGTGAACGCGTAGGTGGTCGGGGATGACGCGGCGAGACCGTTGATCGCGCGGACGGTCAGCGTCCGAGTCCCGGCGGCGGGTGCGATGGTCACCGCGACGTTGCCGGTGCCCGCGATCTCCCTGGGCTGGGCGTCGGTGTCGAGCTGGTAGGTGTACTTGGTGATCGGTTGCGCGCCGCCGGGTTTGAAGGTGAACACGCCGGTACCGCTCGCCGCGCCATTGGGGTGGCCGTCGGCGGGATAGTCGAAAGAGGACACCAGCGGCGCGGGCGGTGCCTGGTCGGTCACCAGGAACTCGTATCGCACGGCCGCAGATGGGTCACCCGCGGCGTTGAACGCCCGCACGGCCAGTGCGCGCCGACCGCTGGTGGCGGGCGTGATCGTCACGGTCGCCTCGTTGCCGGTGGCCGGGACCTCGATCGGCGCGGCGGTGTCGAGCTGGTAGGAGAACTTGGTCACCGGAACGGAATCGCCTGCATGGAAGGTGAACGATCCGGGGGTTCCTGCGGCGCCGTGCGGTTGGCCGTCAGACGGGTACACAGTGGACGACACGACCGGCGACGCGGCCGAGGCGTCGACCAAGGTCAGCGACCAACCGAGCAGAGCGCCCTCGTCGAAGCCGAAGTTGTCCTGCACCACCAGCTTCCACGTGCCATTGGCATCCACAGTGGTCAGGTCACCGACCTGATAGGTCTGATCGAGGTCCACTGCGGAATCACCGCTGTCTGCTTCCTTCAGCACGCGTTCCGCGTCATTGGGTGCGATCAGCCGCAACGACAGGTCACCACGGCACGGGTGCTGGGCGCGCACCCGGACCCGCGCCGTGCCGGAAACCTTGCGGTCGCAAGCGGACACGTCCAAGGTCGCGGTGACCGCGCCCAAGTCCGGGATCGGCCGCCGGGTGTCGTCGGACACCGAGCACTGCCCGCGCGGCGGTGGCGCGGTGTAGAGGAGACGGTTGGGCGAGCCGGTGCGCAGCGTGTCGGCCTTGAGCACGCCCACCGTCGCGTTGTTGACCAGCGCGGCCGACACCTGGTCCGCCGTCAGGTTCGGCGACTCGCCGAGCAACAGCGCGGCCGCGCCCGCCACGTGCGGGGATGCCATGGAGGTGCCGCGCAGCGTGGCCGTGGCACTGTCGGTGGCACTGTGCGCGGACTTGATGGACTCGCCGGGGGCGAACAGGTCCACGCAACTACCGTAGTTGGACGCGCCGATGACACCGCCACCGGCGTCCTTCCAGTCGCGGGCCCGCTCGTCGACCGGGTTGCTCGCCCCGACCGTGACGGCCCGCGGCGTGCGCGCGGGGCTGACAAGGCAGGCGTCCCGGTCGTCGTTGCCCGCGGCCACGACGTAGGTGAACCCGGCGTCCATGGAGTTGTTCAGGGCGGCATCCTCCAAATCGGACACACCGCCGCCGAGGCTCATGTTTACCACACCCGGCGCCTGTCCGTGCGCGGTCACCCAGTCGACGCCCGCGATGATCTGGCTGACGGTGCCGAAGTCCTCACAGCCCAGCACGCGCACGGACACGATCCGCGCTTTCTTCGCCACGCCATAGGTTTTGCCCGCGATGGAGCCGGATACGTGCGTGCCGTGGCCGTTGATGCTGCAGTCGCCACCGTTCCAACCGTCGTCCACGGCGTCGAAGCCGACACTCGCGCGCCCCTCGAACTCGGTGTGGCCGACGCGGACACCGGTGTCGAGCACGTAGACCGTGACACCCGCGCCCGCGGTGTCGGCGTAACGGTAGTTGTCGTTGAGCACGGTGTCGCGCTGGTCGACCCGGTCGAGATCCCAGGGCGGCAACACCTGACTGCCCGTCGCCCGGACGATCGCGTCCGCCTCCACCCGCTCGACCTGCGGGTCGGCGGCCAGCTTCCGGGCCTGCTCCTCGTTGGCGGACAACGCGAACCCGTCGAACGCGGCCTGATAGGTCCGCTCGACCCGACCCCCGTACTTCGCCGCGACGGCCCCGGCCGCCGAGGTCAGGCCCGGACGGCCCTTCTTGAGCTTGACGATGTACTTGCCCGCCACCACCTGCACCCCGGCAGCCCGGTGCACGACACCCTCCGCCACGGCGGGCGCCGCCACCAAGAGACTCCCCGCGACCCCCAGCGCGACTCCCGCCGCGACCAGCCGCCGTAACCCTGTCCGGACCCGCATCACCACTCCCCAGTCATGGCTTCTCGTGTTCAGTTCCCGCGCAGACGCTTGTCAGTCACCCTCAAGGTGGAGCTCCATGGATTCGCCAGCCGCGCACCGCCGAGCGAGCCGCCGGATGTCGGCGAGCACCTCCCGATCCGGCTTGTCGGCATCGACGGCCACCGCGTCCAGGTCGGCGACGAGACCAGGCATGTCGGCCGCGGTGAGGACCAGGGTCCGGTACGGGTCGACGCGGTTCAGGGTCGGCCGGTCGGCTAGCGCGCAGCTCCGTGCGAACCGGTCCGAGCGATCCAGCACGATCTCGACCTGCGCGAACCGCCGCCGGTTCGTCCCGAGTCGCTCCACCAGTCTCAACACGACATCCACGCCCATCAGGTCTCATCGCCCGCAGTCACAGGGTTCCGGCCCCGGGCCAGTGCGTGGCAGGCGTGCAGCTCCTCGCCGATCGCGTTGAGGAGTCCAGGCCATTCGTCCCGGTCCGCGGCGCTGATGAGCAGCTCCTGCCGCGCCACCCGGCCGCCGACCCTGGTCAGCTCGAAGGTGGTGTAGGTGATGCGGCCGCTCGGCGGTCGGGTGACACCGAGCACCTGGAAGTGCTCGGCATCGGGCTTGCGCCACCCTCGGGACAGTTCACCGAGGTTGTTCTCGAAGTGCGCCAGGTAGCGGTCGGCGAGGTCAGTCACCATCGGCACTCCCGGTAGTGAACTCCGCCAGCCATTCCCAGTCGCCGGGTCTGCGGCGCAGTTGTGCGATCCCCTCGTCCAGGCACGCGGTCATGGTCAGCGACTCCACTCGGATGCCGCCGTCGTCGAGGCCGGACAGCACGAGGGTCCACGGGCGTCCGCCCACGGCCATCCGCTCGTGGTCGGCCTTGAGGAGCACGGTGACACCGGAGTTCGCCAGCAGGTCCATGAGCTGTTCGACGTCGATCACGGCAGCTCCAAGGCAGCCTGCCACTCGGCTTCCTCGTGCTCCCCGCAGGCGGCCGAAAACCGTTCCCGGCTCAGCGCTTGATCCTCGGCTCGTAGCCGCGCGAGCGCTGCGGGCGAGACTTCTCCCATCGCCAGCACCTCCCGCTGGCGCCCGAGTTCGGCGTCCGCCAAGGCGGCTCCCGCGATGTTGTTGTCGAGCAACCCCATCGCCGTCCAGACCACGTGGGCACACGCGGCCGCATGCTCCACGTCCCCGTCGACCCGGTAGGACAACGCGTAGTGCAGGGTCAGGGCGGCTTGGAAGGCGTCGATGTCGGTGTCGTCGGTCAGCTCTTCCTGCGAGACCAGTTCCGGTAGTGCGGCCACCGCCCCAGCGGTCGAGGCGAATCCGGCCTGACCGTCCCATAGCAGGTCGACGGCTCGTACGTACAGCTCGACATCGTCGGCACGCGACGGTATCCCGCCCCGCGAGCCGGTGAAGAACAGCGCCATTCGCTCCGCGCACCCGGCGACGAACGCAGGCCCGACCGCGTCCCGAGACCGCAGGGCGGCGGCGACATCGTCGACTACCACGCGAACCCCTTCCCCGCGTCGCTTGCCGAATCCGCAGGACATGCCCACTTGGCGTACCTGTGCCAGGTCACGGCAGTTCGATGACACCGACCACGTCTGCCAGATACTCGTTCATCTCGTGGAAGACCACGAGTTCGTGGATCGCGTCCCGTTTCTCGGGCGCCACCCCGTTGACGAAAGCCGCCACCGCGGCCGGGCTCGTCTTGGCCAGGGTCAACAGGACGACACCGCTCCGGTCCAGGGGAATGCTCAGCAACGCACCCGCCGCCTGCGCCGCCCCCGCGCCGAACACCTCCGGGGGAAACGACTCCAACGCCCCGTGAGTCGACTCGTAGGCGCCGTGGTCCTGCTCCGCACGCAAGGAGGAGATCAGCGCGACCACCGCCTCGGGCCCCTCGTCCCCGGTGACGGCGTCGACCAGCTCGACGTACCGGTTCCACCGCCGCTCACCCTCCTCCTGCGTTATCGACTCGTCCTCGAACTGCGGCAGGTCCCCCAGCTCGACGACCTCCGCCTTCCAGTCCTGTGTGGACATGCGACCCGGTTCCCGCTCAGTCCCCGGGGGCCCGGAACGGCTCCAGATCACTCCACTCCCAGAGCACCGAACCCGCGTCGATCTCGGCGCGCACCTGGTCGAAGACGACCATCGGGTCGGTGCCCGGCGGGATGTCGATGGCGACGAACCGGTCGCGGTTCCATTCCGCGAGCAAGCCGTTCGCCCGGACCGCCTCGACCACGGCGGGCCGTGCGTCCGGCAGACCGACGGGCGGACGCGGCTCGGTGAACAGCAGCCGCAGCACATGCCTGCCCGACTTCGAGCGGACACCGCGCACGAACCAGTTCTCGTCCAACTCGACCCGGTCCCCCAACGCCAGTCCCGGGGCCACGAACGGGACGCAGCACAGCTCGTACTCCCCCGCCTCGTCCCGGCGGAACCACAGCTGCTCGCGCTGGCCGTCGATCTCGAACGGGGCGAGCTCGACCATCGCCAGGAACGCGGGCTCCGGCCGCCACACCGGATCGGGATGGGAGATGTAGATGAACTCGTCCACCGGACCCGACACCAGGACCCCCAGGTTCGCTCGATCGGCGCTTCCTCCGCCGGACCGGGCTCAAGGGTAGACCCTGGGGTTGGCCACGGTCGCCTGCATGTTGGGCGGCCACCACGCAGGCGGGAACTGACCGGAGAAGTTGCCCGGCGGTGTCTTGGGCGCGTCCCGGTCCCGTTTGGAGCTGTTGCAGTAGGTGCAGGCCGGGGTCAGGTTGGCGTCTTCGAGGTTGCCCCCCTTGGAGCGCGGGTACACGTGGTCCACGGCCTGCGCGGTGTTGGCCCGGCAGTAGGAGCACATCGGGCTCGGCGTGGTGGAGTTGGCCTGCGCGCCGATGTTGTACGTCTTGAGCGTGGACTTCGGGATGCTGTTGTAGGCGGTGGGCCCGCCCATGGAGCCGACCGGGATGTCGTAGATCGGCTCGTTGTTGGGCCCGCAGACGCCCGGGATGGGCGTGTTGGTGTTGTGGACGAGGACCGGCTGCTTCCCCGCCACCACCAGGTAGGTGTGCGGGCCGTCGACGCTGAGGTTGTGCACCCGCAGCGCGGCGATCCGCTTGGCGACCGCGGTGACCTGGACGTAGGTGCCCGCCGAGGTGCGCAGCAGGTCGCCCGAGCGCAGCTCGCCCGCGTCCCGCCACTCGCCGGGGTTCCCGGTCCAGAACGGGTGCCCGTCGGTGGCCGTGATCGTGCTGTCACCGTGCCCGTCGCCGTCGGTGTCGACGGTGATCTCGGTCAGCCGCTTCTGGCCGTCGCCGACGATGGTCGCGGTGACCGTCTGCGTGGCGGTGCGGCCGGTGTCCGGGTCGGTGGCCAGCACCTGGTCACCCGGTCGGATCAGCGCGATCGCCCGGTCCGACCCGTCGGCCATGCGGACCGGGGTGTCGGCGGCGAAGCTGTTGGGGCCGCAGCTGTTGCTGTTGTTCGACGAGGCGGGCTTGAGGCCCATCGGGTCGGTCTGGGTCACCGGCTCGTTCCCGGTGTAGCCGTACCAGTTCGTCCCGCCCTCGAAACCGGCCGGGTCCTCGCTGATGAACCGTTGCAGTGCCGGGCTGTAGTAGCGGGCACGGTAGTGGTAAAGCCCGGTTCCGTCGTCCTCCCGACCGGTGTAGCGGTACGGGTTCCCGCCGTCCGCGCCCGCGACGTATGTGCGCCCGAACGGCTCGTAGGTGTAGGCCGCGCCCGCGCCCGAGCTGTCGACCAGCCCGATCACGCTGCCTTGCGCGTCGGTCAGGAACCTCCGGGCGGCCCCGCCGGACTCCCGGGTGTGGAATCCGTCCAGGCCTGCCGCGGTCAGGTTCGCGGACACCGCGCCGTTCACCTTCTCCTGCACGGGGTTCAGCCCGTCGTACAGGAAGTTGGTGGTGACGCCGTTGACCGTTCGGCCCTGCCTGCGCCCGTCTGCGGCGTAGCTGAAGCTCGCCGTGACGCCCGGGGCGGTCAAGCCCGACAGCTGGCCCCTGGCGTTCCAGGTGTAGGCGGCGACGCCGTCGGTGACGAGGTTGCCGTCCGGGTCGTGGGCCGCCGCGCGGCCGCCGACGCCGACGATCCGGTTGGCCGCGTCATAGGTCGCCGGGCCGAACTGCTCGGGCAGCATCGCTCGGGCGTACGAGCCGTCGACCCGGGTCGGCCTGCCCGCCCCGTCGTAGGTGTAACCCAACTCGCCCAGCACGTTCGTGCCGGACCGATAGGTGATCGACCTGGCCTGCCCGGCGTCGTCGTAGGCGTAGGTCTGCGAGATCCCGCCCGTGGGCGCGCCGACGCGCAGGGCGCGGCCGACCGCGTCCCGGCTGATCGTGGTGATCGTCGAACCGCCCTGCTGGACCTCCGAGAGCGCCCCGACCCCGTCGTAGACCTGGCGGACCGGCGCCTGGCCCGCGACCGTGACGGTCCGGTCGCGCCCGGCGGTGTCGTAGGCGTAGGTGACGCCGCCGTGCGGGGTCGTCTCGGCGGTGACCCGGTCGAGGCCGTCGTAGTCGGCCGTGACGACACCGGACGCCGAGTCATCGGTGCGGCGGAGCCGGTTGCCCGGGTCGTAGGTGTGGGCGACCGTGCTCTCCGCGCCGTAGCGGATCTGCGTCGTGCGGTCGAGCTCGTCGTGGGTGTACTCGGTGATGACATCGCGGCGGCTGGTCTGCCGCGCGAGGTTCCCGGCGAGGTCGTACTCCGCGCGGTCGGACCTGCCCAGCGGGTCGGTCACCCGCGCCAGCCGGTCCATGGTGTCGTACTCGTAGCCGGTCTCGGAGCCGCGGGCATCCACGACCCGGACCTGGTTCCCGTTCGGGTCGAACGCGTACCGCATGGTCCGGCCGAGCGGGTCGGAGGTGGACACGACCTGGTCCGCCGCGTCATAGCTCGCCTCGCTGGTCGCGCCGCGCGGGTCCGCGGTGCCGACCTGCCTGCCGATCGCGTCGAACCAGGCGCGTCCCACCCGCCCGAGCTGGTCGGTCGACCGGATCGGGTCGACACCCGCATAGTCGGTGGTGGTGAACTTGTTCGCGGGATCGGTCACCTTGGTGACCAGGCCGTTGTCGCCGACCTCGTAGGTGACCGTGCGGTTGGCGCCGTCGGTCACCGACCGCACCGCGCCCCGGGTGTCCAGGGTGTAGCGGGTCTCCTTGTTGTAGTTGTCGGTGTACTTGGTCAGCTCCGCATGCGGCCCGGCGCGTTCGAACTTCTCGGTGCGCTGCGCGGGCGTACCTGCCAGCACGGTGAGCTGGCTGACCTGGCCGTTCGCGTCGTAGGCGAACGTCGTCTTGCGGCCCAACGGGTCGGTGGTCGAGGTGAGACGGACCCCGTTGGGTTCGTATTCGTTGACGGTTTGGGCCGCCAGGGCGGTGCCGAAGGCGCGGGTGTCGGTGAGGACCTGGCCCTGGGCGTTGAAGGTAAAGCGGCGGACGTGGTTGAGCGGGTCGGTGATCCGGGTCTCGACGATGTTGTCGCCGGATTCCGTGTAGTCGAAGCGGGTGACCCCGTTGTCGGCCGCGGTCTGGGTCTTGATGCGGCCCTTCTCGTCGTACTCGTTGAGGAGGTAGCGGGTGTTGCGCGGGTCGGTGATGGTCTTGAGGCGGCCGTTCTCCCAGGTGTAGCGGGTGAGGCCGCCGCGGACGTCGGTGACGGTCTCCAGGTGGCCGGTGGGGTCGTAGGTGTAGGAGACGCGGCGGCCGATGTTGTCCTCGACCGAGGTGACGCGGGGTGGGTTGGCCTGGTCGTAGGTGAAGCGGACCCAGCGGCCGCTGGGTGAGGTGATCTGCGTGATCGGACCGTTGGCTCGGACCTTTCCGTCCGTGCCGGGCGGAGCGATCGCGCGGGTGATGGTCGTGGTATTGCCGAACTTGTCTCGGATCTCCTGGAGCGGTGCTTCCTCGCCGATCACCATCACGGTGCCGTCGCGCAGGGTCACGTCCCAGCCGCTGTCGATCCAGCGGACGATGGAACCGTCGTACTTGGTCGGGGTCGGGTCGGCCTTGAAGACCGCGCTGGCGTAGTCCTCACCGGGTGACGTTCGGCGGTAGTGGATGCGGCTGCCGTCCGGCTGGACCAGGTCGAACTCCTGGAACGTGAACTGCCCGATGACGCCCGGCGACCACGGGTACTGGCCATAGTTCAGGCTCGTGCCCACACCGAACGCGCGCACGTCCGGGTCGCCCTGCTGGTAGGTGCGCTTGATCTCGATCGGCGCGATGTCGTCCACGACCAGGTCGGTGGTCTCGTCCACGAGCAGGCCGGTGGACGGGTCGACCGGGTCGCCGACGCGGGCGCCGTTGGGGCGTGGGGCCAGCCGGGGCGGGTTCATGCCCGGCACGGCGGTCATGGCGCCGGTGAGGCGGTAGAAGCGGACGCTCGGGTCGGGGACGATCTGCCTGCCGTCGGCGGAGACGGTGCCGTGGCCGTAGATGTGCCAGCCCTGGCCGTCCGGGTCGTAGTTCCAGAACTCGGTGCGGGTGCCCGGGGCTTCCTTGGTGTAGTTCGGGTAGATGATCCGAGCGCCCTCGGGGAACAGGTAGCTGCCGCCCGGCTGCACGGTGAAGTACACCGGGACCTTGGTCGGGGGCAGCGGGAACGGCGGGCGGTCGATCGGGATCGGGGTCAGGCTCAGCTCGGTGGCCACGTTGCCCGCGCCGTCGCGGACCACGGTGCCCGCGGGCAGGCGTACCTCCAGGCCGGGGATGGCCTTGGTGGTCAGCACCGTCTCGTCGGCGGTCGGGCTCGGGATGCGCACCGCGCTCGCCGGGTCGATCTCCGGGAGGAAGACCGTGTACGGCAGGACGAGCGCCTTGCCCGCCTTGAGGTCGACGCCGAGGTCGAATGCCCCGAAGCGGCGGCCGAGTGCGTTGACCGTGCCGTCGACGCGAACCACGACGTGGCCGTCGGGGAGCCCCGGGAGGGCGAACGCGCCCTTGTCGTCGGTCAGGGCTCGGTGTTCTCCGACGCTGACCGGCACGCCCGCCAGCGGCTGGCCGCCGGTTGACTCGATCTTGCCGATCAGCGCGGTGAAGCCGAGGTCGAACTCCAGCGGCCGGTCCCGGGTGGGGGCCGGGTCGTAGCGGGTGGACCAGTCGGCGCCGTCGAGGTTGGCGTCGTCCGGCTGCCACGGGCAGGTCGTGGCGGGCGGCTCGGGCGCCGGTTCGGTCTCCGGCGCGGTGTCGCCCTGCGCCCGCGCGGGCTTGAGCCTGGGCTGGGGCGGGTCACCTGGCAGGCAGTGCGGGGTGACCGGCTTCGGCTCCTCGAACCGCTGCCCGGCCGCGGCCGCCGCTGCGGGCCTGCTGATCGCCGCGGTGATCGATCCGACGGACGCGGCCGCCGGGTCGAACACCAGCGTGTACGTGCCGGTCTCGGTCAGCGGGGCGAGCCGGAACGAGGAGGAGCTGACGAACAGGCGCCGCGGCGAGATCGTCCCGCTCGGGGCGACCAGGCTGTAGTACATGCCGTAGTTGTTGGGGAAGTCCGAGGTGACGGCCAGCTGCACGACGTCGTTGGTCGCGCCTGCGAAGGTGTACTTCGCGTTCTGCCCGACCCGGCCGATCGCCACCGCCCGCGCCGGGGCGCCGAGCGTCAGCAGGCCACCATCAGCCTCTGTGGACAGTGCGATGTTGACATCGCCGGTGGCGGGCAGACTGCTCCCGTCGATCGGCTCGATGGTGAAGGTGTACGTGCCTGCCACCGGCAGCGGCGACATGTCGTGGCCCGCCGGGCTCTGCAACGTCACCTGGGTGTCCAGAGTGGAGCCGTCCGGCTTGAGCACCTTGATCTTGACGAAGCCGATGCTCTCCGATGTGGTCACGCCGAGCGTCAGCCGCTGGCCGACCTGGCCGGTGAACCGGCCCACCACGGTCTGCCCGGTGATCCGCACCGGCACGTTCGCCACCGGCGCGTCCGGCTGGACCGTGCCAAGGTCGACCGGTTCGGTGACGGCCACCGTCACCTCGCCGGTGGTGGCATAGGTGGGGTCGACCTGGATCCGGTAGCGCCCGGTGTCCGGCAGCGCGGGCACATCGAGCTTGCCGTCGAGGCCGAGCGCGAACTGGGTGCCGTTGCTCGGCCGGAACAGGCGCAGGCTGACCGAGCCGGGCAGGCTGCGGTCGAACCCGGTGACCTTGAGCGGCCGACCGGCCACCCCGTCGTAGTCGAACCAGATGTCCCGGCCGGGCCGGTCGACGGTGACCCGGGTCTGCGAGTTGACCCCGACCAGGCCGCGCTGAGTGGGCGCGGTCAGCCAGATCCTGGCCGAGCCGACCGCCTCCCAACCGGTGAGGAACAGGTTGTGCTCGCCGTCCTTGACGACCGGCACGGTGGTGATGTCGACCGTGCGGCTGCGCAGCTCGACCTGCTTCTCGTCCGGCTCGCTGAGGATGCCGCCGAGCCGACCCGGCCTGCCGTTCTCCCGCAACGTGTTGTCGGTCAGCGCGTAGCGCAGCGACTTGCCCTTCACACCGGTGAAGGCGACCTTGAGCGACTGCCCCGGCCGGTTCACCTTCACCGGCACGCCCGGACCATCCACAGTGACCCGTCCGGCGTCGATCACACCGGACAGCCACACCTTGCCCGCGCCGAGCTGGCCCGGTCCGAAAGTGACACCGACGGTGAACGTGCCGGTCTGCTCGGCGCGGAACACCATGGTCGGGATGTAGAGGTTGAGCGAGGCCTTCCAGGTGTGCGTGGAACGGCCGTCCGGCGAGGTGACCTTCACGTCGAAGGTGTGGCCGGGCATGCTCAGGTCGGTCAGGCCGAAGCTGAGCCACTCGCCCTGGGTGGCGGTGAAGGTCATCTCCGCGCGCTGCTCGGCCACCGACACGGTGAACGGCACACCCGCGCCGTCCCGGGTGAGCTTGTCGCCGGTCAGGTTGTGCGAGGCGGTGACGCGCACCGAGCCCGCCGCGTCGTCGTCGGGGGCGACCACGATCGCGTAGGTGCCGTTGGCGCCGAACACCGGGATGTCCTGGCGCAGCGTGCTGCCCGCCCACAGGTCGAGCGGGTCGCCCATGGTGCGCCGGGCGAAGTCGCCGCCGTGCGGGGTGAACATCCACATCGCCGAGCGGACCGGGACGGTGTTGTTCTCCAGGTCGAGGTGGACCCGCTCGCCCGCCTTGCCGTCCACCAGCACCACGGCGTCCTTGCCCGCCGGGATGGTCAGGTCGAGCGGCTGGCCCAGCTGCAGGTGGCCGCCGTAGACGAGCTTGTCGATGCGAAACCCGCGCGGGGCCACCAGGAAGTCGCTCGGGCTGGTGGCGGTGCCGCCCGCTGTCCGCACGCTGACCCGGCCGGACGCCGACCCGGCCGGGACCTCCACGGTCAGGCTGGTCGGACCGGCCCGCAGCACGCGCGCGACGGTCTGGTGGAACAGCACCACGTTGTGCGTCGGGTCGGTGTCGAACCCGGTGCCGGTGATGGTGACGGTGTCGCCGGGGTCGGCCCGGTCTGTGGACACCGAGCCGAACGTCGGCGCGGGCGTGCCCTGGGTGACCACGAACGGGACGCGGCTGGTCGCGGTCTTGCCGCCCGCGACCACCTTGACCGCGCCCGGGCCCGTCCCGGCCGGGACCACGACCGTGAGCCGGTTTGCCGAGGCGGCGGTGACCTGCGCGGCGACGCCGTCGAAGGTGACCGCGTTGCCCGCCGGGGTGCCCGCGAACCCGGTGCCGCCGATCTCGACCGTGCCGCCGACCGGGCCGCGTGCCGGGACCAGGGCGAAGATCGAGGCGGTGTCGGTGCGGTAGCGGTCGGTGGCCTCCAGGTTCCCGGCCGCGTCGTACCGGTAGGCGGCCGCCTCGCCGGAGTTGTTGGTGACGCCGACGAGCTGGCCCGCCGCGTCGTAGAAGTAGTCGCGCGGGCCTGCTGGGGCGCCGACGACGAAGGTGTACTTGGCGGGCGCGGACAGCACGCCCGCGGCGGTCTTGGCCCAGACGGTCAGTGTGCGCTGGCCGGAGCGGACCGGGGTGAGGGTGATCGCCGCGGTGCCGGTGCCCGCGGGGGCCTCGGCGGGGGCGGCGTCGGTGTCGAGCTGGTAGCGGAACACGTCCGCGGCCACCGAACCCTGCGTGCGCAACGTGAACGTGCCCGCCTGGCCCAGGCTGCCGTGCGGCTGGCCGTCGGCGGGATAGTCCACGGCGGACACGAGCGGGGTCGACGGGGTCGGGGTCGGACCGGCGACGAGGAACGTGTAGGTCACCGGGGCTGACGCGTCGCCGCCGAGGCCGAGGGCCCAGACAGTCAGGGTGTGGGTACCGCCGGTGGGCGGGGTGATCCGGACGACGGTCTCACCGCTGCCGGGTACATCGGTGGTCGTGCCCTCGTCGAGCTTCCAGCGGAAACCGGAGACAGCCGTGGAACCGTTGGGGCGGAGGGTGAACGCGCCTTCCTGACCCGCGTTGCCGTGCGCCTGTCCGTCGGCCGGGTAGTCGACAGAGGACACCTGTGGCGCGTCCGGGCCCTGTCCACCCGCGACCTCGAAGACGTAGTTCGTGGGCGAGGAGACCAGACCGGCGGCGGTGTAGGTGCGCACGGCGAGCGTCTGCGGACCGGCGCGGGTCGGGGTGATCTTCACCAGGACCTTGCCGCTGCCCGCCACATCGGTGGTCGGGCCGCCGTTGAGCTGCCAGCGGTAGCCCGCGACCGCGACGGAACCGGTGGGCCGGAAGGTGAACGCGCCTTCCTTGCCGGGGCCGCCGTGCGGCGCGCCGCCCGCGGGGTAGTCCAGGGACAGCACCTGCGGGGCACCGGGCCCGTTCGGCGGGTCGGCGACGACGAACGCGTACGCGGTGGGCGCGGAGATCGTGCTCTCCGTACCGAGCGCCCGCGCGGTCAGCGTGTGCTGGCCGGGGGTGGTCGGCGTGACCCGGACCTGGACCTCGCCGGAGCCCGCCACGTCGGTGGCCGTGCCGTCGTCGAGCTGCCAGCGGAAACCGGTGACCGGGACGGCGCCGACCGGCTTGATCGTGAACACGCCCTCCTGGCCGGGCAGGCCGTGCGGCTGGCCGTCGGCCGGGTAGTCGGTGGACACGACCTGCGGTGCGGCGGGCGCCTGGGCGGGCGCGGCGACGACGAACGTGTAGACCGTCGGCGGCGACGCCAGCCCGCCCGGGGTGGCCGAGCGGACCGTCAGCGTCCGGGTGCCCGGGGCGGTGGGCGCGAGATTCACCGTGAGCTGTCCGGTGGCCGGGACCTCGGTCGGCAGCGGGTCCTTGTCGAACTGGTAGGTGTACTTGGCGATGCCGACCGCGTCACCGGGGCGGAAGACGAACGCGCCGGGTCGGCCGGGTGCGCCGTGCGGCTGACCGTCGGCCGGGTAGTCCACTGAGGACACCGGCGGCGCGGCGGGCGGGACCGGCGCGGGCGTGCCAGCACCGGCGGCGAACAGGCTCGGCCGGGGTACCTCGGTGCTCAGCGCGAAGTGCCCGTGCCACTGGGCCGCGGTGCCGAAGCGGGCGCCGTCGGAGGCGGCCACCAGGACCTTGCCGTCGGTGCCGCGGGTGT
Source organism: Actinokineospora enzanensis DSM 44649 (assembly GCF_000374445.1). Taxonomy (GTDB): domain Bacteria; phylum Actinomycetota; class Actinomycetes; order Mycobacteriales; family Pseudonocardiaceae; genus Actinokineospora; species Actinokineospora enzanensis. The sequence goes on from NZ_KB894422.1 coordinate 84,746, forward strand.
AGGTGGCGATGTCGAACTTGCCGTCGCCGGTGAAGTCGCCGACCCCGGTCAGCTCGCCCACCCCGGCGAAGGCCGCGTGCCACTGGCGAGCCGTGCCGAAGGCCGAGCCGGTGGAGGTCGCGGCGGTCACCTGGCCGTTGCCGAAGGACAGGATGTCGTCCTTGCCGTCGCCGTCGAGATCGCCGACGGCCGCCTTGGCCGCGTCGGGGGCGAAGGCGTCGTGCCACTTGACCGGGGTGGCGGCGAACCTGGTGCCGTCGGACAGGGCGACGAAGACGTCCGCGGACTCGCCGCCGGTGAAGTAGACGATGTCGTCCTTGTCGTCCCCGTTGACATCGCCGACCGCGGGCATCTCGGTCCCGTGCGCGAACGACGCCTGCCACTTGACCGGGGTCGGCGCGAACTTCGCGCCATCGGACAGAGCCACATAGACGGCGCCGTCCGTGTCGCGGGCGAAACTGGCGATGTCGTCGCGGCCGTCGCCGTCGAAGTCGCCGACCAGCGGGATCTCGGTGCCGGTGGCGAACCGGTTCTGCCAGACGCCCGCCGCGGCCGCGAACTTGGTGCCGTCGGACGGGGAGACGATGACCGTGCCGGACGAGCCGCGCAGGAAGGTGACCACATCGGACTTGCCGTCACCGGTGAAGTCGCCGGTCAGCGGGATCTCGTCGTTGATGCCGAAGTAGTCGTGCCACTTCACGCCGTCCTGGACGAACCGCCTGCCGTCCGAAAGGGACACGTAGACCGTGCCAGCGCTGCCGCGGACGAAGTCCACGACGTCGTCCTTGCCGTCACCGTTGAAGTCCGCCTTGGTCTTGCGGTGCCGTGGCGGCTCAGCGACCGAGAACGTGTACACGGCGGCGGGCGAGGACACACCGGTCGCGGTGAACGCGCGCACGGTCAGGGTCCGCGTGCCGGAGGCGGCCGGGGTCAGGTTGACCGTGACCGGACCGGTGCCCGCGACCTCGGTGGGGTTGGTGTCGGAGTCGAGCTGGTAGGTGTACTTCGCGATACCCACGCCGTTGCCCGGCGTGAGGGTGAACGCGCCCGCGCGCCCGGCACCGCCGTGCGGCTGGCCGTCGGCCGGATAGTCCACGGAGGACACGACCGGCGCGGCGGGCGGCGCGGGCGGGGTGCCCAGATAGGACACGGCGAGGTTCGGCCGCAGCATCGGCTCCGGCGCCTCATCGGAGAGCAGGATCGCGCGCTGCTGGCTGGCCGCCTCGTCCCGGGTCTTGATCTCGAAGCCGTTGTTGGTGGCCGGGTTGTTCACCCAGCCCTGCACCATGGCCGCGTTCTCCCAGATCAGCCAGGCGGGTCGGTCGGTGATGCCGGAGACGAAGTCCGAGCGGGTCGCGGCGATGTCACCGCCGGGCGCGGTCCACGCGGTGGCAGTGGACGCGCGGTTCCAGGTGGCCTGGTTCTCCACGAACGGGCGGGACAACGTGTGGCCGTCGAAGGACGCGCCGGAACCGTTGCTGTAGAAGGCCCACACGGACAGGTCCGCGTCCACGATGGTGGTTCCGGCCGGGATCGCGGTGAGACCGTCGAATCGCAGCAGGGCGCGGGTCTTGCCGTAGGTGGCGCCGTTGTTACCGATCTGGAGCCACGGCTGGCCGCCGATCACGTCCAGGTTGGTGTTGGCCTGCGCCGAGGACAGCGTGGTGTCGGCGGCGCCGCGGAAGATCTGCCGGACCTGCCCGGCCTTGGGGGTGCGGGTCAGCTGCGTGGCGCTCGGGATGAGCTGCCCGTCGCGGGTCTTGACGACGATCGAGTAGTAGTAGGCGTTCCAGTCGAGGTCCGGCGCGTTGTCCGGGGTGGCCTGCGCGGTCGTGTCCACGAACCGGGTGGCCTGCGCGCCGACCGAGGTGATCAGCGTGGCGGCCGACGGGGTGTAGACCTGCGAGACCGAGCGGTGCACCTGGTACTCGACGATGTCGTCGGCCGGGTCGCCAGGGTTCGGGTCCGCGTACGGGGTCCAGACCAGCTCGGCGCCGGTGGCATAGGTCTTGGTGATCGGCTGCAGCACCGCGCCGGGGCGGCCGTAGGTGAGCAGCAGCTTCGGGATGCTCTCGGTGTCGCCGTTGTAGTCGCCCTCGGCGGCCTGGTAGACGGCGCCGCCGCGGCGCAGGGTCTCGTCGGTGGCCTTGACCATCAGGCCGTGGTTGGCGGCCGAACCGGACACCCAGGACTGGGCGAGGTTGCGAACGTCCCATTCGGACCATGACTGGGTCGCGTTGGCCCGCTTCACGGCCGTGCCAAGGCCCGCCTCGGCGAAGCCGGCGTTGGCGTTGTTCCAGGTGACGCTGTTCTCCACCCAGGGCGCGGTGATCCGGCGCGCCTCGGTGGTGACGTCGTTGGCGTTGGTGTACAGCTCGTTGTCGTAGTACATCCGCAGCTTGGCCGCGGTGAGGCTGGTACCGGCGGGAACGACCGAGGTGTCGAACTTGACCAGGCTGCGGGCGACACCGGAATCGTCGGTTCCGACCGACAGCTGGTAGCTCGCGCCGTCGGCCCGGTCCGGGGTGTCCGACCAGATCTGCGCGTCCTGCGCGGTGACTGCGTTGGGCTCGATCTTGATGGTCGGGTCGATGACCACCGGGTAGTGCCGGGCCGGGTCGGCCAGCCAGGCCGGGTCGGCGGCGACGGTGATCGTCACGTCGGCGCCGTGTTGCTCGACGGTCTGGGTGACCTTGTCGCTCCACACCTTGTCGTGCGGGGACTTGGCGTCGGTGGTGGCGTCGGTCATGAACGGCCGGGGCAGCACGTAGAGCGGGGGGCCGTCGTCCTTGCCGTGGAAGGCGATGGAGCCGTCGGGGCGCGCGAGCGCGGTGACGCCGTCCAGGTGCAGGGTGAAGCGGTATGCCGGGTCGTCCTTGGGCGGCGCGGAAAGCGTGATCCGCTCCTTCAACGCGCCACGGGTGACCTGGTAGCTCAGCTCGGCGCCGGGGATGGCGTCCGGGTAACGGACGGTGCTGCCGTCCACGATCGCCTTCGCCGGCCGGTGCGCACCGGCGAGCCCCATGTCCACGCGCGTGCCGCCGAGCGCGAACCCGGCGAGCCTGCCGGTGTCGTCACCGAAGGAGCTGGTGAAAGCGTTGGTGTCGTTGGCATAGCGGTAGCCGTCGGCAGGCCGATCGCGCACCGAGGTGTCGATGTCCAGCCACTCGCCGTTCGCGGCGCGGTAATACTGCGGCCGCGCGGAGAGCTCGACCTCCTGCCTGCCGTCGGAGAGCTGGAAGACCTGTGTCGCCGCGGATCTCTGCTCGGTCAGCTCGCGGACCCGGACCGGCGGGCCGCCCGGTCTCGCGGCGCCCGCGGCCGCCCGGTCGCCGCCGCGCGGGAACGGCAGCGACGCGGGCAGGTCCACGGCGATGACCGTGAACACCAAGGCCAGGAGCAGAAAGCGTGAGAGCATGGCGAAACGACGCGGCACGCGCACTGGTCCCCCAAAGACCCCGTGACCCGCGCGCCGTCCCCCCAGACGTTCGACCCGGACGGCGCGTCGGGCTCCTACGTAAAGGCACCGTAACGGGTTCCGCCCGACCGGACATAGGGCCAAACAGTGGATTCCCGCCCGCGCGCGGAATCCGTCAGCCGGTGCCCGCCGCCGACTTGAGACAGTCGAGGATCGCCGCGCGGGCCTGCTGATCAGGCGCGACCCGCTCGATGTCCTGGGCGGCGGTCTCGCCGTCGAGGAAGGCGCGGATCTGTTCCGGCGTCGCATACTTCGTGTACCAGTCGGCGACACAGCCCACGACCCGGTCGGGCGCGCCCTGGGTGCGCGGGTCCTCCTTGAGCCTGGTGATGATGCGGTCGCGGTCGACCGGTTGCTCGGCCGCGCAGGCGTTGAGCGTGGCGGCGACGGCCAGGGCGGCGAGCGCGAGGCCGGTGATGCGTCGATAGTTCTTTGACGGTAGGGACTTCCTCGACGACCGTCCGGTCGTCCGCGCGGCGAACACCATGGGCACAGCGTAGGCGGATGGGCCCGGCGGTCGACCGCCGTCGGGTTGCGCCACCCGGATGGTCCATTGAGGATGGTTGACCCGCCGGTTACCGGAACCGACCCGGAAAACTGGGAACGGCCCCGACGATCAGTGGGTGGTGCTTCCCGGCGCTGCCCGCTTGACTGGCCGTATGCGAATCCTCACCCGTCGTAGTTCGAGGGTTGTCGCGGGTGCGTCGGTGGTGGGTCTGCTCACCACGCTGACCACCGTGCCCGCCGCCGCGCAGGACACCACCCTGCTCGGCTTCACCGCCGCCCATTCGGTCGCGCAGCGGCGGGTGGAACAGGACTTCATGGCCGCCATCGACCCGGCGCAGGCCCACGAGCTGAACACCACCATGTCGTCGCGGCCGCGGCTGGTCGGCACCCCGGGTAACGCGGCGGGCGCCGACTACGCGCTGGGCAAGCTCAAGGAGTGGGGGCTGCCCGCCCGGCACATGCGGTACTCGGTGTACGGGTCGGTCCCCAAGCACATCTCGGTGGACATGACCGCGCCGACAAAGCGCTCCCTGAGCGTGAAGGAGAAGCCGTACCCCGGGCAGCAGCACCTGGACGAGGCCGTCGTCGGCTACAACGCCTACTCGCCAGCCGGCGATGTCACCGGCAAGGTCGTGTACGCCAACTACGGCCTGCCCGACGACTACCAGCGCCTGACCGACCTGGGCGTGGACGTCCGCGGCAAGATCGTGCTGGTCCGCTACGGCGGCAGCTTCCGCGGGGTGAAGGCCGAGGTCGCGCAGGAGCACGGGGCCACCGGCGTGATCATCTACTCGGACCCGAAGGACGACGGCTTCGGCCGCGGCCCGGTCTACCCGGACGGCCCGTGGCGGCCCGCGGACTCGATCCAGCGGGGCAGCATCCAGTACATCTTCCAGTACCCCGGCGACCCGCTGACCCCGGGCGAGCCGTCCGTCCCCGGCACCCGCCGGATCGACCCGAAGGACGCGGACAATCTGCCGCGCATCCCCACCACGCCGATCTCCTACGGCGAGGCCGAGCACCTGCTGCGCGCGCTCGGCGGCCCGGCGGTGCCGACCGCCTGGCAGGGCGGGCTGGACTTCCCATACCACGTCGGCCCCGGTCCCACCGAGGCCCACCTGGACCTGGACATCGACTACCGGCAGCTGCCGATCGACAACATCGTCACCGAGATCAAGGGCCGGTCCCACCCGGACGAGAAGGTCATCGTCGGCGCCCACCACGACGCGTGGGTGTACGGCAGCACCGACAACACGAGCGGGTGGACCTCGGCCCTGCAGATCGCCTACGGCCTCTCCCGGCTGCTCAAGACCGGCTGGCGGCCCGAGCGGACCATCGTGATCGCGGGCTGGGACGGCGAGGAGTACGGCCTGCTCGGCTCGACCGAGTGGGCCGAGCAGCTGGCCCCCGAGCTACGCCGGGGCGCGGTCGCGTACCTGAACATGGACGGCACCGCGGGCCGCTCGTTCGGCACGTCGTCGGTCCCGGCCATGGACGACCTGATCACCGCGGTCACCAAGGACGTGCCCGACCCCGAGCACGGCACGGTCTACGCCAACTGGACCCAGCAGGGCCCGCGCACGCCGAGCAGGCTGGGCAGCGGCTCCGACTACACGACCTTCCTCGACCGCCTGGGCGTGGCGTCCGCGGACATCGGGTTCGGCTCGCCCAACGGCAACTACCACAGCACCATCGACGACCCGCAGTTCATGGACCGCTTCCTCGACCCGGGCTCCCGGTACCAGTCGGTCGCGGCCAGGACCACCGGGCTGGTCGCGCTGCGCCTGGCCCAGGCGGACGTCGTCCCGTTCAACTACTCCGACTACGCCCGCGAGACGCTCACCTACCTGGCGGACGCGGGCAAGCGCGGAGTCGACGTCACCGACGCCACGAAGGCGGCGCAGGACTGGCTGCGCGCGGCCACGGCACTGGAGGCGAAGCGCGACAAGCTGTTGCAGGACAAGAGCTTCGGCGGCGACCTTGCACGGCTCAACCGGGCGATCATCGAGCAGGAACGGGCATTGACCCAGCGTGCGGGCCTGCCGGGGCGGGACTGGTACCGGCACCAGATCTACGCGCCCGGCACGTACACGGGGTACGCGGTGAAGGTGCTGCCCGGCGTGAACGAGCCACTCGACAAGAACGACACGGCGACGGCCGTCCGGTGGCTGACGCTGCTGACCAAGTCGCTCCGGGACGCCGCCCGCACCGCCGATCACTGACCGGGTTCCTCCCCCAGGTGAAACGCTCGGCCGGTTCGCCGGTCGAGCGTTTCACCTGCCGGGTCGAATTGTCCGGACTCGCAAGTTGCCTCAATCGTGCCGAATTTCGATGACCGGAACTGTTAAGGGGACATTTCCGACTACCTCGATCACCGTGCCGATTCACATATCCCGGAACACGGGATCACACTTGCCGTTCAGGCCGCCATTGCACCATTGATCATGCCATCTACCAGCCACTTCCCTGATTTCCCGCCGGTCTGGGATGATGTCGAGGCCAATCGGGCGACGAGCATTGCCGGTATCGTGTGCTACTTTCCCGAGAATGCGCTTACCTTCGACGCACGGTCGTGCAAAGGTGGCCAAGACGCTCGCGGCATCCGCGTGCGTGTTGGCGGTTTCTCTTCTCGGTCAGGGCACGGTCGCGAACGCGTCGGCGCCTGGCGTTCCCCACGGGCACTCGCCCCAGCTGAACTGGACGTGCGCGTCCGCGTCGATCGACGGGTACCAGCAGTGGATCGCGTCCGGCGAGGGCACCACGATCCCGGCCAACGGCAGCATGCTGGTGCGCCGGGGCCGCGGCTACGAGGCCAAGATCCAGTTCGTCAACGCCGAGTGGCACGTGGCCGTGGTGTGGCTGGGCAACCAGTTCGAGGCCCAGGCCGACCTGTCCAGGTCCGGCGGCTTCTGGCTGACCTACAGCGCCACCGACGACCTCTACGTGCAGCTGCGCCCGGCCTCACACTGGAGCGGCGGCGACAAGTGGCTGACCAAGATCCCGTCCACCGGCGGCGCGGTCGTGGACAAGTACTTCAGCTTCGCCCCGGACCAGTGGACGTGGCTGCCCGAGCTGGGCCAGCCGTCCTACTCGTTCGCCTCCGCCATCGCCGAGGCGCGCGGCCTGGTCTTCGTCGGCAAGACCCCGAACAAGCTGGACTTCCGCAGCCTGCGCATCGACGGCTACCGGCCGCCCTGCAAGTAGGGCTCGCCCCGCGGCGCGCGTGGACGTTCGCGCGCCGCGGGCCTGTTCACCCACATCGGTGGTCCGCGGTGGTTCTCGGTGGTCGGGAACGAACGGCGGTGGGGAATGAACGGCAGTGGGGAAGCGTTGGCACCGAGCATGTCCGACGAGAGCGCGGCGTTCAGCCCCACCGACTGGGTGCGGAACCAGACGAAGCAGATCCTGGAGACCGGGACCACCGACGGTATCAAGATCCTCGGCTCCCCCATCGTCCTGCTGACCTTGCGCGGCGCGAGATCCGGCCAGCAGCGCTACACCCCGGTCATGCGGGTCGAGCACGACGGCAGGTACGCGGTGGTGGCGTCCAAGGGCGGCGCCCCCGAGCACCCGGTCTGGTACCACAACATCAAGGCCCACCCCGAGTTCCCGCTGCAGGACGGCACGGTCACCAAGACGTATGTCGCCCGCGAGGTGACCGGGGACGAACGCGCCGAGTGGTGGACCCGCGCCGTGGCCGCCTACCCGTCGTACGCCGAGTACCAGACCAAGACCGACCGCGAGATCCCGGTCTTCGTCCTCGACCCGAAGTGACTTCTCCGGCAGGCGGCGCCCCGCGTCGCCTGCCCGGATCGGGACTATCGTGACACGGTGTACGAGACTCCCGAAGAACTCGACGAGCTCCAGGTTCTGCTCGACGCCTCCCTGACCCGGTCGACCGGCCACCTCCGGTCGATCGTCTCCGGCCGTACGCTCACTGCCGCCCAGCTCACCCGGTTGCTCACCGGCATGTGCACGCTGGCCCTGTCCACGGTCACGGCGGGCGGTGAACCCCGTATCAGCGGCGTGGACGGCCACTTCCTGCACGGCAAGTGGCACTTCGGCACCGCCCGCACCGCCGCCAAGGCTCGCCACCTGGCCGCCCGCCCCGCCACCAGCGCCGCGCACATGCGCGACCAGGATCTGGGCGTCTTCACCCATGGCACGGTCGAGACCCTCAACCCGGCGACGGGCCCGCACGCCCCCGACTGGCCGGATCTCCTCGCCTACTTCAAGGACTGCTACGGCGAAGACCTGTTCGACTGGGACAACGAGGTCGTCTTCTACCGCCTGCACCCGCACTGGATGACCGTCTTCGCCCCCGACCTGGCGAAACTCAACGGAGCTGACAGTCCACAGTAGAGTGTTCTGCTGGGAGCAGCGCTGCTGACAGCAGAGAAAGCGGTGCGCGGCACGGACTCTGGGGCACAGTTGCCGCATGAGCGACACCGAGAAGCGGATATTCACCGACCGGGCCAGGCGTGAACTGTACGAGCGCCGAGTCCTCGTGCTGGACGGCCCGCTCGACGACGACAACGGCACCCTGCTCGCCACCCAGCTGATCGCGCTCGCGGCCGAGGACCCGGCGACGGATATCGCGCTGTGGATCCACTCGCCGGGCGGGTCGGTCCCGTCCATGCTGGCCATCCGCGACGTCATGCGGCTGGTGCCCTGTGACGTGTCCACACTGGTGCTGGGGATCGCCTACAGCGCTGGACAGTTCCTGCTCTCGTCCGGCGCCCCGGGGAAGCGGCGCGCGCTGCCGCACTCGCGCGTCCTGATGCACCAGGGGTCGGCCGGTATCGGCGGCAGCGCCGTCGACATCGAACTGCAGGCCGACGACCTGCGGCACACCCGGGACACCGTGCTCGGCCTGATCGCCCAGGACACCGGACAGCCGGTGGAACGGATCTTCGAGGACTCGCTGCACGACCGGTGGTACACCGCGCGGGAGGCGCTCGACTACGGCTTCATCGACACCATCGTCAGCGACTTCGCCGAGTTCGCCCCGCGCACCACCCCGGAAAGGGACGCCCGATGAGCACCTACACCATCCCCAACGTCATCGCGTCCAACCCCCGCGGCGAACGCATCATGGACGTCTACTCGCACCTGCTCACCGAGCGCGTCATCTATCTGGGCACGGGCATCGACACCGGCGTGGCGAACGCGCTCATCGCGCAGCTGCTGTACCTGGAGGCGGAGAACCCCGACCGCGACATCCAGCTCTACATCAACTGCGAGGGCGGCGACCCCAGCGCCATGCTCGCCATCTACGACACCATCCGCTACATCCGCCCCAAGGTCGCCACCACCTGCGTCGGCCAGGCCGTCGCCGTCGGCGCCGTCCTCCTCGCCGCCGGTGCCGAGGGCCACCGCGCCGCCCTCCCACACACCCGCGTCATCCTGCACCAACCGGTCGCCCAGGGCCGCGGCGCGATCCCCGACCTGATCCTGCAGGCCGACGAGGTCGTCCGCATCCGCGCCGACATCGAGTCCATCCTGTCCCGCCACACCGGCCAACCCGTCGACCGCCTCCGCGCCGACACCGACCACGACCACGTCTTCACCGCCACCGCCGCCCGCGACTACGGCCTCCTGGACGTCGTCATCGAACAGCACTGACGGGGGCGATCGACCGCCCTGCGGTGGCAGCCACGCTCCGGTGACTCGACCGGGCTCAGGCGGCCAGGGATAACGAGGCCCGGCAGGTCGGTCCCCGGCCGCCGCCGCTCCGCAGCCGCTCCGCGATGTCCAAGGTCAGATCGGCCAACGTCACACCCAGCGCGCCGGTGATCGCGGCGATCATCTCGCTGGAGGGCTCCTTGAGCCCCCGCTCGACCTCCGACAGGTACTGCGGCGACACCCCGGCCCGGGTTGCCGTGTCCCCCAACGTCTCGCGCCGGGCATGGCGGAGCTGCCGCAGGTGGCCGCCTAGCACGTTCCGCCACAGCGGCTCCGCACCACGCGCAGGCGCGACCTGCGCCCCACCCGAGACAAGTCGAAGACCCGGTTTGCCCATGGCACCAGCCTAAAACCCACCGCCACCACCCGGCCCGCATTTCCGCCGACAGCAGAAACCCGATCAGGACCGCAGCGCCGCCGCCGGTTCGACCCGCGTGGCCCGCCAGGCCGGATAGAGCCCACCGACAATGCCGGTGACCGTGCCCAGCAACGGCGCCGGGTAGACGAGCAGGGGGTCGAGGATCGGGGTCCACCGCTGCACCAAGGCCGCGACCAGCACCGTCACCAACCCCACCGCCGTACCCACCAGCCCGCCCAAAAGTCCGAGAAATGCGCTTTCCAGGAGGAACTGCGCGCCGATGTGGCGACGTCGGGCGCCCAGGGCGCGACGGAGGCCGATCTCCGAGACGCGTTCGAGGATGGCGACCAGGGAGGTGTTGGCGATGCTGACCGTCCCGATCACCAGGCAGACCAGCGCGAGCCCGAGGAACAGCACATCCAGGTCACCGGTGACCTGGTCGTGCAGGGCGTGTGGGTCCGGCGGCACGACGGCCCGGACCAGCTCCGGCGAGTCGGGCCGCGCGGCGACCGGTGCCTGACGGCCCACCTGCGCGGCGGCCCCGAGATCGGTCTCCACGAGCATCCTGGTCACTGTCCCCGACTTCGGCGGCCCCCACACCCGGCTCGCGGTCGCCGACGGCACCATCACCGACAGCAGCGCGTCCGACGCGCGGTCGACCGTGTCCACGATCCCGACCACGGTAAACGGCTCCGCCCCGATGAACACCGCGGGCTGGGCGTCCACACGGGACACACCCAGCCGCGCGGCAGCCGCCCGGCCGAGCACCACCACCCGTTCGGCGCGCTCCTCGTGGAACCGGTCCAACGGCACCCCGGCGGCCATCGTGGCGTGGATGGCGCGCAGGTAACCGGGCGTCACGGCGGTGACCGCGATGGCGTCCCCGCGATCGCCGGGCCGGGCCGTCACCCGGTCATCACCGACCGGGACGGTCCAGCTGACGCCGACCTCCCGCACACCGGGCAACGCGGCCACGGCGTCCTGCCCGACCTGGGGGAACGCGACCGGGTCCAGCGCGCCCAGGCTCATCCGCTCCAGCGTGACCTCGGTGGCCGCGAGCGCGGTGAACCGTTCGCTGACCTGCCCGCGCGCCGTGGCGGACAGTCCGAGCACGGCCACGAACGCGGCCACCCCCAACGCCGTCCCCAACCCGGTGAGCAGAGTCCGCCCGAACCGCTGCGTCAACCCCGCCACCACCTCGACCCCCAGGTCGACGGGTGTCAACCGGCTCATCCGCACACCAGCCCGTCACGGATGACCACCCGGCGGGGTGCAGCCGCGGCGACGTGCTCGTCGTGGGTCACGATGACGACGGTCTGGCCGTCGCGGTGGACGCCGTCGATCAGGTCCAGCACGCGCTCGGCGCTGCCGCTGTCGAGGTTGCCGGTCGGTTCGTCGCACAGCAGCAGGCTGGGCTCGGCGACCAGGGCACGCGCGATCGCGACCCGCTGCCGTTCACCGCCGGACAGCACGCCCGCCGCCGACTCCGCGCAAGCGGTGAGCCCGACTCGGTCGAGGACCGCCATGGCGGTACTACGGCGGTGGGCACGTTTGCCGCCCTGGTAGAGCAGTCCGAGCATGACGTTCTCCACCGCGCTGCGGTGCGCGAGCAGGTGGAACGACTGAAACACGAACCCGATCCGCCGCGACCGCAGTTCCGTACGCGCCGAGTCGGGCAGCTCCGCGGTGTTCACCCCATCCAACAGATAGTCACCCGTGGTGGGTCGGTCGAGAAGCCCGACGAGGTTCAACCACGTCGACTTCCCCGAACCCGACGGTCCCACGACCGAGACCCGCTCCCCACGTGCGATCACCAGATCGCACGGCCGCAACGCGACCACCTCCGGCGGCCCCTCGTACGTACGCCCGATACCGCGCAGCTCGACCACCGGCGCGGTCATCGGCCGACCACGACCCTGTCCCCCTTGGACAGTCCAGCCGCCACCGGGCGCACCTCGACGAACCCGCCACCGGACACACCCGGCATGACGACCACCCGGCTCTCCCGACCCTCGCTGATCACCACGACCTCCGCCTGCCCGTCCGCCCGCGCGGTCACCGCGGCCAGCGGTACGACCAACACCTCCCCCGCGGTGCTCGCGGCCACGACCGTTACCCGGACGTCCTGGCCTACCAACGTATCCGGGAGCGGCTGATCCGGGTGGACAAAAGCCTCCACCGTCGGGCTCGGCGCCGCTTCCCCCTCGGCGGGTGCGGCAGCGGGACCGATCGAGGTGACCCGGCCTGCGGCGGACACCGCCGTGACCTCGGAGTCCAACCGCGCCTGCATACCCACCCGAACCTGTTGCGCCTGCTGGGGATTGAGCGTTGCCCGCACGCTGAGCGCACCCGAGGACAAGGAGAGGAAGTCCCCGGTCACGTCCGCACCAACGGCCGCTTTCACCTGCTGCACCCGAGCGGGCAGGTCGGGAACGAACGCGACCTCACCCACCGGCACGACCGCACCTGTGCGCGCAACGAGGTCGTCATAGTCCGCCGTCGCATCGACCAACCGCTGCTGCGCGGCGGCCCGCTCCGGCTCCGCCGCGGTCGACACGGCCTGCCGCGCATCCCGCACCGCGCGCTCAGCCTGGAGCAGCTGCCGATCGTCGTCGGTACCAGTGTTCCGGGTCTGGTAGCCGCGCCCCTGATAGAGCTGCTTGACCGCGGCCTTGGTCCCGGACCCGTACTTCCCGGCCCGGTCCTTCCCGGTGCCGAAACCGAGCGCCCGCAGCGCCTCCTGCAACTGCGCCACGTCCGCCCCCTCCGCCCCGGGCACCAGGTCCCGGTACGCCGGACTCGCCCCCGGCAACGCGATGATCGGCCGCCCCGCGATCTCCGCGACGACCGCCCCAGCGGATACGGAATCACCGACGGCCAGCGGCAAACGGGTGACGACCGGCCGCGCACCGGAGTCACCGGCCCTGGGTGCGGTCAACCGCACGAGCCGCTCCGGCCCGACATTCCCACGCAACAACACGGTCGCACTGAGCACCCGCTGCTCGACCAAAGCGGTGACCGGCCCCGCCGCGGGCGGCCGCGCGTCAGCCGCCAGCTGCGCGGGCGAACGCACGAAGGACGCGGCCACCAATGCCCCGGCCCCGAACACGACCGACAGCACTACCACCGCGAACAATGCCCGCGTGCGCTTTCGCGCCAACACCCCCGTGCGCACCGAGTGGCCTCCGTCACGCCATTCCGATCGGAGAATTCCGGCCATCCCCCGCTCCCCACCGCAGTAGCATAGCGACCCGCTGCGATCTTCCGCAGCTGCTGGGGAAATACTCGACTGGTAGGGGGATTTGTTTCCATGCGCGCGAAATCGACCAGACGCAGGCTGGGCCAAGCGGCCCTGGTGCTGGCCGCCGTGACGACGGCATCGATCATCACGGTCCCACCTGCGTTCGCCGACGCGTCCTGCGACCGCGGCGAGTACTGCATCTACGAGGACGCCGGGTTCACCGGGGACGTGTACACGACCGCGGGCTACCTGGCCAACTACGGCAACATCCGGATGACCACCTCCGACTGGCACGGCATCGGCGCGCTCCTGAACAACAGCACGTCGAGCTGGATCAACAACGGCTACACCGGGGCGTACTCCCGGGTCCGGGTCTACCGTGAACCCAACAACGTCGGCGAGATGTGGAGCGGCGTGCCCGGCCAGACCTCGTCCTACGTGGGCAACGGCAACAACGACGACGCATCCTCGCACAGGTGGACCAACTGACGTCCCTGTCCCAGTCGATCGTGGTGGCGCCGCCGGGAGGCGGCGCCACCCGCCCTTGGAGAACTCAGTGACGAACAGGTCGACTGTCGGTGCCGTGCTGGTATCGGTCCTGCTGGTGAGCGGCTGCGCCGGGGGTGACGAGCCCGAGGGCGAGCCGACGCTCGGCACAATCCTCGTGGTGACCTCGGGGTCCGGCATCACGCTCCCCCTGGACTCCTACCGCGAGACACCGACTCAACTGGCCACAGTGGACAGTGCGCGCGACATCCTGGTACGCGACTGCATGGCGGGCTTCGGTTTCGACTGGCCCACCTTCCGGCACGAACCCGACCCAGATCTCGGCAGGCGGTACGGGATCATCGACCGTACCGAGGTGTCCCAGTACGGCTACCGGGTCCCGCCCGAGCTGCAAGGCGGCACGAACGCCCCCGCGCCCGGACTGAACGAGACCGCCGCCTCCCGGGCAGTCCTCTATGGACAGGGCCAGGCCGCGGGCAAGCCGGTCCCCGAGGGCGGCTGCGCGGCCGAGGCGGACCGGCAGCTGGGCTACCAGGTCAAGGTCCTCAAGGACGGGTACCGCGAGGTGCGTGACTTCGTGGGCGAGCTCGATCAGGAGGGGAGCGCGCAACACTACGCCGACTCCCGGGTGGCCGAAGCGAACGCGCGTTGGAGTGAGTGCATGAAGCAGGCCGGGTACGAGTACCGCACCTGGCGCGACGCCAACAACGACGAGCGGTTCTCCCAGGGCGCGGTGGCGGGGCCGGAGGAGCTGAAGGTCGCGACCGCCGATGTCGACTGCAAGACGCGCACCAACCTGCCCGGGGTCAGCCTCGCGGTCGAGACCGCCTACCAGAACCGGCTGATCGAGAAGAACGCGGAAGCGCTGGCGGACGTCAAGCGGCGTCTGGACGACCGCGTGCGCCACGCCACCGAGCTGGTATCCGGCGGGCATTGACGGTTGGCCCCGCCCGAATACGGGCGGGGCCAACCTCGGACTAACCGGCCGTGACGGTGGCCGGGGCCGGGGCGTAACCGGCCGGGCGGGTGGTGAAGGTGCCGCGGCCCTGGGTCCGGCTGCGCAGGCGGTTCGCGTAGCCGAACAGTTCCGCCAGGGGCACGGTCGCCGTGACGACCGCCGTCGCGGCGCGGACCACCGACGCGGCGACCTTGCCGCGGCGGGCGGCGACGTCGCCCAGGACGGTGCCCAGGGCGTCGTCCGGGACCGTCACGACGATCTCGACCACCGGTTCCAGCAGCTGCATCGTGCTGCCCCGCAGGGCCTCGCGCAGACCGAACCGGCCCGCCGCGCGGAACGCCATCTCCGACGAGTCCTTCACATGGATCGCCCCATCCGTGAGGACGACCCGCAGGCCGGTGACCGGGTGGCCGCCAAGCGGCCCCTCGGACAACGCGTCCCGACAGCCCGCCTCGACCGCGCGGACGTACTCGCGCGGTACCGCGCCACCGACCACAGTGGACTCGAACACGAAGTCCCCGGCGCACGGTTCGACGTCCAGCACGACATGCGCGAACTGGCCCGCGCCGCCGTCCTGCTTGACGTGCCGGTAGCGCAGGCCCGCCACGCCGCGCACGACCGTCTCCCGGTAGGCCACCTGCGGCCTGCCGACGGCGATCTCCAGCCCGCGGTTGCGGCGGACCTTCTCCACCGCGACCTCCAGGTGCAGCTCGCCCAGCCCGGACAGCACCGTCTGCCCGGTCTCCGGATCGGTCCGCAGCACCAGCGACGGGTCCTCCTCGACCAGCCCGGCCAACGCGGCCGTCAGCTTGCCGCCGTCACCGGAACGCCGGGACTCGACCGCCACCGAGACCACCGGGTCGGCCGTGACCGGAGGTTCCAGCAGCACGGGAGCCGACGGCAGGCACAGCGTCGCGCCCACCCGGGCCGACTTCGGCCCGGCCACCGCGACGATGTCGCCAGCGACCGCGATGTCCACTTCGGAGCGCCGGTCGGCCTGCACGCGCAGGATCCGGGCGATGCGTTCCGTACGCCGAGCGCCCACATCCCGCACCTCCTCTCCCTTGCGCAGCGTGCCCGAGTAGACCCGCAGGTACGTCAGCCGACCGGTGGCGGTCGCCTCGATCTTGAACACCAGGGCGGCGAACGGCGCGGACGGATCCGCTGAACGTTCCTGCTCCACACCGTCCACAATGCCCCGAACAGGCGGCACGTCCAAAGGCGACGGCAGGTACGCGACGACCGCGTCGAGCAAGGGTTCGATACCGCGGTTGCGATAAGCCGAACCACACAGCACGACCAGACCATCACCATTGGCCGTCAGATCCCGAAGCGCGGCCCGCAAAGTCTGCGCGGAAAGTGTCCCCTCCGCACAGAACTCGTCGAGCGCCGCCGAATGCAATTCCGACACCGCCTCGACCAACCGACTTCGACGCCGATGGGCTTCGTCGAGCAAGCCCTCCGGAACCGGTCCTTCCTGGAGAGAGTCATCCGTCCACACGAGAGCCCGGAACTCCACAAGGTCGACCACACCGGCGAACTCGTCCTCCCGCCCAATCGGCAGCTGGACGACCAACGGCACCGGGTGCAGCCGTCGCCTGATCGAGTCGACGGCGGTGTCCAGGTCGGCACCGACACGGTCGAGCTTGTTGACGAACGCGATACGCGGCACGCCGTGCCGGTCCGCCTGCCGCCACACCGACTCACTCTGCGGCTCGACCCCGGCCACCGCGTCGAACACCGCGACGGCGCCGTCGAGCACCCGCAGCGACCGCTCCACCTCATCGGCGAAGTCGACGTGCCCAGGCGTGTCGATGAGGTTGACGCGGTGCCCGTCCCAGGCACAGCTCACGGCCGCGGCGAAGATCGTGATCCCGCGGTCGCGCTCCTGGGAGTCGAAGTCGGTGACGGTGGTGCCGTCGTGGACCTCGCCGCGCTTGTAGGTGGTACCGGTGACATAGAGAACGCGTTCGGTGACAGTGGTCTTCCCCGCGTCGACGTGGGCGAGAATGCCCAGGTTGCGTACGACGGCGAGCGAGTTGGCACGCATGACTGAACCTTTGCTGACGATCCGGACAGGCAGGCGCGATTCAGCGACGAACAACCTTCCCCAGAACGGGTTCAGGCGCGCGTCACCACGTCCGGTGCGGCCGCGCGGCAGGCACCGGGCGCGGCCAAGACACCAGGATCACCTCGAAACGCGACGGGGAGATGACAGCACTGCACATGGCCGTCCCCCCTCACTCGTCACGTCGGTTCGTGGGGAAGGGTAATGCACCCCTCCCCACATCGGGAAGTGACTTTGGACGCCCCGGGGTCAGGCCCCCGTCAGCGGTAGTCCCCCGCGTTCACCCGCATGATCTTCTGCGGCGGCGGGAACCGGCGTTCCGGCCGAGGCTCCATGGCGGGCAACGCGGGCGCCACGGCCCGGAACACCTTCTCGACCTCCGGCATCCCGTACTCGTCATAGGTCCCGGTCGCCCGCAGCCAATACCCGCCATCCGGCAGCCGGTCGACCTCCAGAAAGGCACCGGTTTCCCGCAGCACCTCGGCCCCGCCGAGCCTGTCGCCGATTTCCCGGGGCAGCACGGTGATCCACCCGTACCCGCGCAGCACCTCGCGCACCTCACGAAGAGTCTCGCGGTGGTCGAGCAGGAACTCCTCCTCGAACTCCGTCCTGTGCAAAGTGGAGTGCGAACACTCCAGGAACACCGGGGTGTGTTCCTCCGCCCACCCGCGCATGAACTCGACCACGGCACCATTCGCGTCGACCTCGCGGAAGGTCTCCTCGTGGACCACGCTCTGCAGGAGCAGCCAACCACCGCCCCCATCGGCCTCATGGATCTCCTGATCCACGTGGACCGACGGCGCGCGCATGCTCATCCGGCCCTTCTCATCGAGGTAGTCGACGATGAACCGAGCGGCGTGCGGCGCGGTCTTCTCCGCCAGGAACTTCGCCCATTCCTTGCTCCCCACCGCCCGCCAGGTCTGCCGTTCCTTCCCATTCACCAACCGGGTGACGAACAACCTGCCGAACGCCGTCCCCGGCTCCCCGCACGGCAAGCTGCTCTTGCGCAACGGCGCGGAGTCACGAACCTCCACACCGAGCACGCTCTCCCGAAACTCGGCACCCAACGTGCGGAGACTGCCATCGAACCAGCCATGAACCGCGGCCGCCTCCGCCGCCCCGTCACCAGTCCGCTCGACCACACACTTCACCGCGACCAGTCTCACGCGAACTCCAACCGACCGAGGACGCCACTCAGGACACGACTCGCCCTTCCCCACGCGGACCGACGGCGCGCCTGCCCAGAGCACGTCCTCTACCGGGCCACCGTCGCCACGGGCCTACCCTCAGCGGTAGTTCGACGCGTCCTCACGGAAGATCTTGCGTGGCGGTTCGGTCCAATCCAGCGGGCCAGGCCCGCCCCGGGGCAGAGCGGGCGCCAGCACCCGGAACACCTTCTCCACCTCGGGCATCTGATACCCGTCGTAGGTCTCGGTCGCCCGCAGCCAATAGACCCCGTTGCGGAGCCGGGCGACCTCCACGAAGGCACCCGAGGCACGCAGCGCCTCGACCCCGCCCAACCGGTCCCCGATCTCCTGGGACACGACCGTGATCCACGAATAGCCGCGCAGCACCTCGCGGGCCTGCCCGAGCGACAACCGGTAGTCCCGCAGGAACTGGTGTTCGAACCCGGTCCGGTGCCCGACCGCGTAGGAGATCTCGGCGTACACCGGGGCGTGCTTCTCGGCGAACTCGCGGAGGAAACCCACCACCGCACCGTCCACATCCGCCTCGGCGAAGGTCTCCTCCAGGACCATGGACTCCAGCAGGACCCAGTCCTCCCGACCCGAACCCGGCTCGGACGGCTGCGTCTCCAGGTCGACGTGGACGAAGGGGCCACCCCGGTCGAACCGGCCGTCGTCACCCAGGTTGTCCACGACGAACAGCGCGGCATGCGGCACGGACTTCTCGGCGAGGAACTTCCGCCATTCCTTGCCGCCCACGGCCCGCCTGCTCTGCCGGGCCTTGCCGTTCGCCATCCGGGTGACGTAGAGCCGCCCGTACGGGGTGCCGGGCGGCCCGCACGGCGTGCGGTTGTCCCGCAGCGGAGCGGAGTCCCGGACCTCGACGGCGAGCAGCTCGTCGCGGAACCCGGCACCCAGCGTGCGCAGGCTGCCGTCGAACCAGTCCCGCGCCGCAGCCGCAGCCGCTGCCTCGTCGGCGGTCCGCTCGACCACGCACTTCACCGCGAACTTGCCCATCCGAGACCCTCCGTCCGATCGACCGTCATTTGTGGTGCGCCCCAGGACGTCGGCCGCGTCTCGACCCGCCGATACACGGCCGACGTCCTGGATCACACCACTAGGCGAGCAAACATATGCCGATGAAGGCGACGACCGTCAAGAATCCCACCCCTGCCGCCTCCCGTTGCTGCTCGGGGCTCATCCGCAGATCGGGAAGCGAGATCGAGGGCGGTGCGGGCGGCGCGGGCGTCTCCTTCGTCGGTTCCTCGGACGGCTGCCGTCCCGGCGTGCGCACCCTCGGCGGTCTGCCCTCACCGGGCGGCTCCTGGTCGTCCTTGTTGTCGGTGACCCGGTAGACCTCGATGCCGGGGGCCTTCCCGGTCCACGCGATCACCGTCCGTTTCGGGTTCGAGGGCAATGGCGCCGACTGCTCGACCTCGATGTCCGGCCCGTGCTGGACGACCGTCGGGTTGTACTCCGACTTCAACCTGATCTCCAGACCGTCGATGTAGCGCTGCAGCTGCGCCGGACCGTTCGCCTCCGCCTGGCCACCTGCGTGCTTGACCTCCCAGACGTAGACGATCCCCGGGACACAGTCCCAGCAGATGATGTCCGCGTAGCCCCCGTTGCCGTTGCCCTTCGCCGAGGCGCCCGGGATGTAGTTGTCGGAGGGTTTGGTGGTCACCTTCGGCACCCTCAGCTCACCGCCGAACGCCTTGCCGCCCCGGCGAGCGTATTTTATCCGGATCGCGGTCGCGCGCAGCTCGACGGTGACGTCGTGCGCCTCCTTGAAGAACTCCCACCAGCGCTTCTCCTCGTCCACGGACAACGACGGCGCGGTCTCGGCATTGCAGCGACCATCCGGACAGGCCGCGATCTGGCCGGAGGGGTCGCTGTAGGTGACCGGGCTGTTGTTCGCGTACGCGTAGGCGTTCCACTGGCGTGGGTCGCTCAGATCGATCAGCGGGTCGACGCTGATGAACCGACCGGTGGCCGGGTCGTACTGCCGGGCGCCGAGCTGCAGCAGCCCGGTCGGGTCCTTGGTGCCGCCGACGAAGGACTTCTCGCCGGGGACGGCGACCGCCGCGCCGCGGGTCCCGCCGAACGGGGTCTGCCTGCCGATCTGCACGGCCAGGGTGCTCGCGTCGATCAGGATCGACGGGCTGCCCTGGTGGTCGCCCAGCACCCACACCACACCCGCCGGGGTCCTGGTCGCGACCAGGGACGAGCCGAACGCGTAGTAGCGGGTGCCGGTGGTCGCGCCGGTCGACTTGGACCAGCGCATGTCCTGGGTGCCCAGGTACAGCGTGGTGCCGGTGGCGTCCCGGCGGAGCAGCCGGTTGCCGTTGGCGTCGAAGAGGAACTCGGTGACCGCGCCACCCGGTTCGGTGATCTTCGCGGGCCTGCCCTCGGCGTCCCACTCCAGGACCTGGTTCTGGCCCGCGAGCTTGCGGCTGGTGGTGTTGCCCGCGGCGTCGTAGCCGAAGTCGTCCGCGGTCGTGCCGGACGCCTTCGTCGTCGTCACCTTGGTGACCGCGTGCGGGCGGACCACGCCGTCGCCCTGGGTCGGGTAGGTGTAAGCGCGGCTGGTGTCGCCCGCGGCCGCGTGCTGGACCTCGGTCAGCCGGTTGCCCACGTTGTCGTAGGTGTAGGAGGACCAGAACGGGGCCGGGCCGCCGAGCGCGCCGGTGCTCGGGTCGGTCGAGCAGGGGGCCGTCGCCGGGGTCCACGCTTCGGTGATCCGGCCGAGGAAGTCGTACCGGAAGCACTGGTTGTCGCCGGTCTTGGTGTCCGAGATGGACGTGGCGTTGCCCGCCGGGTCGCGGACGTAGTTCACCTCCGACACGGTCGACGGCGCGGTCGAGCGAACGGTCGTCGACTTGTCGACCGCCCCGGTGGCGTCGTTGTAGACGTAGCCGCGCTGGGTGATCCCGGTGCCGGTCGACAGGGTGATGACCTCGGCCTGCCCGTACCGGGTGAACGCCGTGTCGGTGACGTAGGTGGTGCCCAGGCTGCGGAGCGTGGTCGGCATGCCGAGCGTGTTGTACCCGTGGCTCAGCGTCTCCGAGGCGAGCCCGCCACCGGCGGGCATCGTCGCGGTCGCCGGGCTGCCGTCACCGTTGTAGGTGGCGCGGAAGATGTAGGTCTTGCCGCCCACCCCGGCCTCCGACGCGGGGATGGTGAACTTGGTCCCGGTGGGCTGATTCAGGTCGGTGTAGCCGAGGAACTCCGTCTTGTACTCGTTGGTGCCGACCCACCGGCTGGTCGAGGTCAGCTGCCCCTTGGCCAGCGTGTCGTAGACCCACTCGGCCCGCTTGGCGCCTTGCTGGGTGCCGTCCCGCAGCGAGATCTTGCGGCCGAGGTCGTCGTAGACCATCGCGGTCGTCTGGTTGCGCGCGTCGGTCGTGGTGACCACCCGGTCGAGGTCGTCATAGGTCGAGCTGGTGACCCCCCGATCGGGGTCCTCCGCCCGGATGAGCCTGCCGCGCAGGTCGTAGGTGTTGCGCCAGGTGTTGCCCAGCGAGTCGACCATGGTGGCGAGCTTGTTGGCGGCGTTGTAGGTGTACCTGGTGGCCAGGTAGGTGCCGGTCGGCGTCGCCGCCTGGTACTGCCGCAGCTCGCTGGTCTGCCCGCGCACGTCGGTGTAGGTCGAGGTCGCGGTACCGCCCGCGGGCGGGGTGACATCGACGTGGTCACCGCCGTAGGCGTTCACCGACTTGGCCTTGACCAGGCCCTTCGACATCAGCGTCGTGGCGGCCACCCGGCCCGCCCCGTCGTAGCTGGTGCGGGTCTGCGACGGCAGCTGGTTCTCGTTGGACAGCATCGGTTCCACGAGCTGCATCTGCGGGGCCTGGTCGTTGTACCAGTTCGCGTTCGCCTTGTAGACGCGGCCGACCGAGTCGTAGACCTTGTCGGTGACCACCCGGCCGCCGCCGACCGCGGGGACCTGGGTCTGCCGCGGCCGCAGTAGCGAGTCGTACAGCTCGTAGGTCTCCGTGACGCCGTTGTCCGGCATGACCTTCTTGGTCTTGACGCCGCTGGTGCCGTCCTTGCGGATGGTGTACTCGAAGGCGTAGGTCGCGACGGCCGCGCGGTCCCGACCGGGCAGCCATACCCCGACGACGCGCCCGAGCGGGTCGTAGCGGGTGTCGGTGACCTTGCCGTTGGGGTCGGTCTCCGTGGTGGGCGACCCCCACTCCGCGGCGAAGGTCTTGGTCGTGGTGTGGCCGAGTGGGTTGGTCACCGTGGCCGAGGTGGGGATGCCGGTGGTCGGGGTGAACGCGGTGGTGGTCTTCTTCTCCAGCGCGTCGTACTGCTCGACCGTCCGGCCATACGCGTCGTAGACCGTCCGTCCCTTCGAGACGAATATCTGACTCGTCGGTGTCCACGAGGCCAAGGACTCCACCTTGGTCGGCTTGCCCCTGGTCGGCGCGGCGGTCCAGTCGGTGGCGCCGTCGTAGTAGTTGCGCACGACGTCGATCACCTGCGCCTCGGTGGTCGGCTGCGCGGCACACGGCAGCGTCTGGCTCTCCACCTTCGCGGGCGTGCTGATGATCCAGCTGGTGGTGTTGCGCGCGTAGGTGGTGCGGGTGCACTTGTCGTCCGCGCCGGTGGACAGGTCGCCCAGGTCCTCGACCTTCTCCGGCAGGCCGTAGGCGTCGAAGGTGGTCGTGCTGCTCGCGCGCCGCCAGCCGCGGCCGCCGTCGAGCTGCGTGCGCTCCCGCTTGGTGGCGACGTCGATGAACCGCGCGTAGGTCGTCGTGGACCCGATCGTGCGGGTGGCGACCGGCGTGGACAGCCACGGGTCGAAGGCGGTGGCCGACACGATCGCCTCGGACACCGCGTCCCGGGTGATCGTCTCCCGGACCGTGCCCTCCAGGCCCGCCGTGTCCTCCAGGGCGTTGCCCTCGGAGTCGGCGACGGACACCACGCGCGGCGTACCGCCGGGGCCGAGGTCGCCGTGCATGCCGCGGAAGTACGTGTTCTCGGTCAGGGTCTGCTCGCCGGCGTCGCCGACGCGGGTGCGGACCTTCTCGTACCCGCGCCACTGCGACCAGGTGCGTCGGGTGGCCGGGACGAGACCGTCATCGTCGTCGTGGTGCCAGGCGGGGTTGCCGAGGTACTCGTAGTCGGTGTAGGTCCGCTTGCCGCCGCCGGTGGTGTCGGTGAGCGACACGGCCTCCACGACGTACTTGTGGAACCAGTCGAGCACCGGCGCCTGGTAGCCCTCCGGCACCCAGTAGCTCGGGTAGCAGCGCAGCGTGTTGTTCTCGGGCGAGGCGGGCATGCGCTGGCCCGCGACGCAGTCGGGCTGGGAGTAGACGACCCCGATCTCGCCGCCGCTCTCCGTGGTGATCTTCGTGAGCCGCTGCCAGTTCATCGACGGCGAGTGGTCCGCGGTGTCGACCCGGTTGTGCATGGCGGCGCCGTCGAAGGTCACCTCCGGCATCGCCGCCGTGCCGCCGACCTTGCCGGTGTGCGTGATCCCGGCCAGCCACAGGCCTGCGCGGGTGCCGTCGCCCGGGTCCGGGTAGGTGTGCCGCAGGGTCCACTCGTCCACCGCGCTGCCCTGCATGTAGGTGGTGACCTTGGCCAGGCGCTTGGTGGTCCAGAACGTGGGCGCGTTCTTGGCGGTGCACGGCGCGGCCGCGCAGTCCCGGTCCCAGGGGGTGTCCGGCCAGTTGACGCCGTGGGTGGCGCAGTTGGTGTCGCAGCGGTCGGCGACGTCGAAGACGACCCTTGCGGGGGCGACGGCGTTGTCGGTGCGGGTGCCGTAGTCGATCTGCCGCAGGTAGCCGCCGCGGTGGTAGGTGGTGGCGTCGGCGGCGTTGTTGTTGCGGCCGTAAAGGTTGGTCTCGGCGACGTACTGGAACGACATGGTGTTGCCGTTCACGTCGATGACCTTGTCCAGGTTCCAGCGCCAGCCCTGCTGGCACCAGGACGCGGCGAAGGTGGCGGCGCGGCACGGTTCCCCGGGGTTGTTGCCGTAGACCGGGACCGTCCAGGTGGATGCGGCGGCGGGCACCGAGCCGAACAGGTACTGGGTGCCGTCGGACGAGGTCAGCTTCCAGTTCTCGCCGTTGTCGTCGCCGTTGGCCGTGCCGAACAGCTGCTCGATCCGGTCGCCGGACTCGTCGACCGCCTCCCAGCGGTTGCCCGCGCCCTTGATCAGCTCGACGGTGCGGCCGTTGAGCGAGAGCACGGCGTTGTCGGTGGACCAGCAGTCGTCGCCGGTCTTGGTCTGGCCGTTGTTGCCGCCCAGGTCCTCGGCGCAGGCCCGGTAGCGGCGCTCGACGAAGCCCGGCGTGTACTCGAAGCCCTCGCCGACGATCGACGGCTGGTTGTTCGACGCGGCGGTGTGGCCGTCGACGGACTGCGAGGAGTAGGACAGCGCGACGTTCGGCACCAGCGACCCTGGCACCGGCGGGACCTTCATCGGGTACGACCAGGTGAACGACCCCGTCGAACCACTCGTACCCCAGGTCGACGAGGCCGCCAGCGGGGAGGCGGTGTAGTCGCCCGCCGGGCCGCCCGCGTCGGCCTGTACGGCCAGCAGGGCCACGCCGTTGCTCGCGCGCTGGGTCTGGAACGCGACCGCGTTGCGGTTCACGTCGTTGTCCGTCGCGAGTGGGACCGGCCGGCATTCAGGTGCGTTCGGTGTGGACAGTGCGCAGTCCGGGAGCTGCTGCGCCCGTAGCCGCGATGCCCAGTCCGCGCCGTAAGCCGCGCGGAAGGACGAGTAGTCCACATCGACCTTGATGGGACCGGTGCCCGGTGCGGCCACACGCAGCAGCAGCCGGTTGTCCGAGCCGCGCGGCACGATCTCCACGCTGGCCTTGCCTGCTGTAACGCCCTCCGGCGCGGTCACCCGAACCGGCAGCGCGCCGACCGAGACAGCCGCCGTCCGGTCCGCCCGCCGGGCCGCGGAGGCCAGGTCGACCTCCGCGGTCCCGGCGGCTGGCCAGGCCACCGCGGCGGGCTTCGCCGGGGTGGGCTGGTCCGTTCGCGTACCGGTGGTGGGGACGGAGCGCGCCGGGATCGGCGGCTCGACCTTCTGTTTGATGGGTTGGAACGCGGATGGTGGCGCCGCGGCGGCGGTGACCGGCATCGCGACCATTGTGGACGCCAGTACCGACACGACGGCCGCGAGCGCGGTCAGCTTGCCGGAAGCGCGTTTCTCGAACATCAGGTCAGTCCCCAGACACTCAGGAAGCGGCGATCAGTTGGATGAGGTTCTGCGGCAACGCGCCGGTGTAGACGCGCACGTCGTCGACGTCACCGGCGAAGCGGCCGAACACGGCGCCGTCGCGCTTGGCGGTGCCCACGCTGAACTGGCCGGTGGTGTTAAACGTCGGCCGGTAGTCCACAGAGGTCTGTGGCGCGCCGTTGACGTAGAGCGTGAGCTTGCCCGTGGCGGCGTTGAACACACCGGCCAGGTGGGTCCACTGGCCGACCACCGGCGCGGCGGCCGACGAAGAGGAGACTCGCGACGCTCCACTTGTGTCCGAAGTGGACGTGGTGAAGGCCCACCGGTCGGTGCCCGGCACGTACTCCAGCACGAACCCGTGCGTCTGCGCGCCCGCCTGGGACACGATCGCCGCCGGGGACTGCTTGTTGTCCAGCTTCGCCCACGCCGTCACCGTGTAGGACTGGTCGGTGCGCACGGCGGGGCCCGCGGTCACCGGGCCGCGGACGGCCCCGTCGCCTGCGCCGAGGTTGCCGGTGGTCCAGGTGGCGCTCGGGATGAGCGTGCCGGAGCGGTCGTTGCCCGAGGAGTCGGACACCGTGTCACCGGCGCCGTCGTCGAACTCCCAGAACAGGGCCGGGTTCTCGGTGTCGCCCGCGGCCACGGTCTGCAGCTCGTCGGCGGCCACGACCCGGTCCCAGACCCGGACGTCGTCGATGTCGCCGTTGAAGAAGCTGCCGTAGGTGCCGTTCCACCACTTGTACTTACCGACCTGCAACGGTCCCGTGGCGTTCCACGCGGGCGAGTGCGGGATCGTGCCCTGCAACACACCGTTCACGTACAGGCTGATGGTGTGCGCGCCCGCGTCGTGCACGGCGGCCAGGTGGGTCCAGGCGCCGACCGTCGGCGGGGCGAGCGACTTGACGAACGCGCCGTTGTTGTTGGCCACGTCGGCGGTCGACATGCTGAACGTCCAGCGGTCGTCGGCCTGGCGGTACTGGAGGAAGAAGCTGCCGACGGTGTTGCCGTCCTTGCTCAGGACGCTGCCGGTGCCGTTCGTGGTCCCCAGCCGGGCCCACGCGGACACGGTGAAGCTCTTGCTCGTGTCCAAGGCCACATTGCTCGCCGCGGCGTTGCTGCTCGTGCCGTTGAACGTGGCCACGCCGTTGCCGACGGTGGCGCCGGACTGCAACGCCAGCGGGTGGTCGTTGCCGCTGCTGTCGGCGACGGACGTGCCGCCGTTCTCCGACATCCGCCACTGACCGGTCGGCGGCGTGGCCGACCCCGCGTTGAACGAGTACGCCTTCCGCGCCGAGACGTTGCCCGCCCGGTCGAGGGACTCGACGTACAAAGTGTTCAGTCCGAACCGGACCGGCGACACCGACACCGAAGTGGACGCTCCCGCCGCGACCGAGACCTCCGTGGTCGGCGGCGTCACCAGGCCGTAGCGGTACTTGACCACGTCACCCTGGCCCGCGGCACCCAGCGTGAAGGTGCCGGGGCGGCCGACACCGCCGTGGATCTCGCCGTCGGCCGGGTAGTCGGTCGACGTCACGGTCGGCGGCAGCGCGGGCGGCACACCGTCCAGTTCGAACTCGCACGCGGGCGACCAGTCCGCGCCCCACCAGCCCAGCGAGTCGCGGCCCGCGGCCTGCCAGGCGTAGCGCCTGCCATCGGCGAGCTCGGCCACGTCGGCGAACTGGTACAGGCCCGGGATCGGGGTGCGTGCGCCGGTGCCGTGGTAGAACCAGGCGGCGTTCGCGGAGGTCGCGCCCCAGTGGCCCATCATGTCCGCGGCGCCGTCACCGTCCACATCGGGCACCGCCTTGATCCACGCGGGCTGGTCCATCGGCCCGAACCCGGTGCCGAGCTGGTGCAGCGTCGGCGTTCCGGTGTACGGCGAGCGGGTGCCGGTGCCCGGGTACAGCCAGAGCACGTGGTACCCGTCCCGGGCGACCAGGTCGGGCTTGCCGTCCCGGTCCCAGTCGACGACACCGGCCAGGGTGTAGTTGCGGGCGGTGAACCCGGTGCCGATGGTCGACGGGGTCGGGTAGACCCACGCGCCCATGTCGGCGTTGCGGGTACCGGTGCCCGAGTAGATCCGGAGGATGCCGGACGCGTCGTCGGCCACGATGACGTCCTGCTTGCCGTCCAGGTCCCAGTCGGCGACGCCTGCGAAGCTCAGCCCGCCCCAACCGGTGCCGATCCGGACCCGCTCCTGCTGCGAGATGCCCATGATGCCCTGGCCGGGGTACAGGTACAGCTCGTTGTTGGTGTTCTGGCGGGTGATGATGTCCAGGTAGCCGTCACGGTCCCAATCGGCGATGCCCGCGATGGTGTACTCGCCCCAGCCGGAGCCGATGCGGTAGCCGCCGTTGAGGTGCACGACGTTCTGCGCGTCCCGGGTGATCGGCTGCGCCCAGATGTGCCCGCCGGGGGTCTTGACGATCGCGTCCGGGCGGCCGTCGTTGTCCCAGTCGCCCACGCCGACGACCATGTCGCCGTACTGCAGCTGGCCGGTCGTCAGCGTCATGTCCAGGTTCTGGCCGTTGAGCAGGCCGTCCTGGGTGTGGTAGCCGATCTGCGCGCCGACGGTGCCGTTGTTGGCGTTCATCTCGTGGAACTTGAGCCAGCCGGTGATCGTCTGCCCCGCGTCCGGGTCGTAGACGGTGGCGCGGGCACGCGGGGTCACCCCGGCGCCGAGGACGGCGCGCGCGTCACCGGTGGCGCAGGCCTTGCCGCTGATGTCGACGTTGGCGGGGATGCCGGGGATGGTGTTGTAGTTGACCGTGAGCTGCGGCGAGGTGTGCGAGTAGCGCTTCCACTCCAGCAGCTCGCCCTCGTTGACCGCACGCATGCCGATGGTCAGGGTGCTGACGTCGTTGGACCCGGCGGCCGCGGTGACCATGTTCTTGACGTCGAACTCCAGGTTGCCCGCGCCGAGGCAGCCGTAGGCGGCGTCGACCCGGCGGTTGCCGGGCGCGGTCGCGGTGTAGCTCTCGTTCCAGTACGGCTGCGCGTTCCAGGTCGTCCCGGGACCGATGTCACCGGTCATCCAGACCTTGGCGCTGGACACCGGGTTGCAGGTGGCCGCGTGCCGCTGCTCGACCCGGAACACCGCGGAGTTGATGATCTTGCCCTCGACCGCGGCGGTGTCCATCTTGAAGAACGAGCGCACGGTGAACTTGGTCGACGGCGTGCAGGAACTGGCGTTGCCGTTGTAGTTGTTGCAGGTCACACCCACCTTGGCCATGCCCTTGGTGGTGTCGCTGCTGGTGTCGGCCCGCTGCCAGTACGAGCCGTTCGGGTTGTTCGACCACACCGAGGTCCACGAGTTGCCCGCCAGGTAGCCGGTCCAGTCCGGGTCGATCTCGACCGGGTACTCGGTGGCCGGGTCGGCCAGCAGCGCGCGGTCCGGCACCAGGGTCAGCCCGGTCCGGTCCACCTCGACGCCCAGCCGGGCCCGCCGCTGCGGCTTGACCTTCACGACCTCGGGATTGGCCGCGACCAGCGCCCTCGCCGACGGGCTCGCCTTGGCCGCGGGGTTGTCCCACATCTCCGGCGCGGGCGCCGCGAACACGGCCTTGCCCGCCTCGTCGACGGCCTGGACCAGGCCGTTGTCCGCGGTGCGGATGGACACACCGGTGGCCGCGAACCCGAGCCGGAGCCTGCTCAGCCGCGGGTCGGCCGCCGCGACCCGGTCGCGCACGACCAGGACGTGCCGGAACCCGGCCGCGGAAACCTCGACCTTGAGGTCGACGCCGGGGAGAACACCGGGGTAGGTCGCGGTGTCACCGTCCAGCACCGGCGCGGGCAGCGCGCCATGCGGCCAGCTCCAGCTCAACGACCGAGATCCCCTGGTCATCGTGGCAAATGGCCCGGTCCCACCCCCGGAGAACTTCACCCCGATGGCCGTCGCACCGGGCACGACCGACCCGTCGGCCGCCTTCCGCAGCCCGGTGTCGACCGGCACCCAGCCGGAACCGGACCGGACCCGCACCGGCAGCACGTCCTGCTCGACGGTGAAACTCCCATCGGGATTGGCCAACACCCGGGAGTTCTCGGTGGTCTTGTCGGCGGCCTCCACGGCACTGCCCTGACGACGCGCCGCCGCACTCGCGGCCTGCTCGTCCGCCGCGGCCGCCACCGGGGTGACGGGCGGGGGCGCGGCCACCGCGGGCAACGGCACCACAGTGGACACCACGAGCCCACCGCTCACCAACAACCCCATCAGAACCGCGCGCATGCGGGCACGCGGCGATACACCGAATGTGTGCACAACTCCCCCAGAGCCGGGCGCTCCCGGACATCAACGACCAACTTCACGAAAACTTTGCCTCGGCGACAATAGAGACGAAATCGGCCGAATGGAACAACTTCTCTCCGTTACTGATCCATTCAGTTGATCACTGTGGACAGTCCATAGCAGCCACCGAGGTCGGGCTCAAGCCCCGCCGACCTGGACTGTGACCAATTGCTGCCACCGGCGCACTTGCCGGAGACTTCCCACCATCGGCGGTATCGCGACGCCCCAGCCGAAGGTGATCCACTTCGCGCGACCCCCGGGCGTAGACTCTGTACGCCATATCACTTCGCCCTTGTGGAAACACGAGAAGCAGGCGGTGGTCGATGCCCGGCAACATGCCCCGACAGAACCGCACCATCGGCCGGGCACTACGCGCGGTCGGATGGACGACACTCTTCCCGGCCGCCCTGATCGGTGTCAGCGGTGAACGCGACCTACGGCACCTGTGGGGCGACCCGGACAGCCTCGCCGCCCGGTACTGGTGGCTCGCCCCGGCCAAGGTGTCGGTGGCGAGCGCACTACTCCTGTTCTCCTGGTGGGCGATCCGCCGAGGCGGCAGGCACCTGACCCCGGTTCTCGACTCGATGTCGACGCTGACCGCGGACACACCGATCGTGCTGCTCCTGCGCGTGTTCCCGGACGACGAGCGCATCGCGGACGTCCCCGCCCGCGCAGGCCGCCGGTCCGGCTGGGGTGCGTTGCCCCGCACAGAGGAGGAACAACTCGCCGCCGCCCTGTCGCCGTTCGGCACCCTCGTCGCCCTCGCCGACCCCACCGAGGACCTCCCCCAGGTCGGCGCCCTGCGCACCCCCGCCGCCGACCACGAGTGGCGCGCGGTCGTGCGCGCCGGGATCACCCGAGCCCGCCTGGTGCTGATCGTGTGCGCCCCTGGCAGACATCTGCGGTGGGAGGCCGAACAGGCCGTGGCCCACGGCGACCCGACGAAACTGGTGCTGGTCGTCCCGGATGAAGCCCGCTACCAGGCGTTCCGCGAAGTCGTGGGCCCGGTGTTCCCCCAGCCACTGCCCGACCACCCGGGCGCCTCATCCGGCATCGAGTCCCGCAGCGTGGTGCGCGCGGCCGTCTGGTTCGAGCCGGACTGGACGCCTCGGCTCGGCGACCTCGACTTCCCCGGTTCCCTCGTGGGCGTGCTCGCCGCCTCCCGTACCCCGGTCCGCACCGGGTTCCCGCTGGCGATCCTCCCGGTGTTCCGGCGCGCCCACCTCACCCCGGTCGGCCTGCCCGACGGCCCACGCCCCCGACCCACCCTCGCCTTGGTCGCTGCGGCGACCGTGGCCGCGAGCTGGTCACCGGTCGTCTGGTGGATGGTCACGACCCGCTTAGGGGGCACCCCGACCGCCACGACGATCCTCGCCGCCACCACCGCTTCCGGCGCCGCCCTGCTGACCGCGCGAACCGCCATGGGCGGCTACCTCTCGCTCAAGATCGCCCGGTGGCTGGCGTCCACCCTGGCGTTGCTGATGCCGTTCGGGATCGTGGCCCGGGGAATCGGTCTGCCTGCCGTGCTGGTCTGGTCGGGTTTCATCATCAGCTTCCTACTGCTGCGCTGCCGCCCCATGCACCACTGGACCGTCAGCCGGTTGTTGTACCCGCCGGACAAACCCGCGCCGACATGACCATCCGGTGCAGTTCTTCGACTACATCGTGCCAGTCCGACCAATACCCCCGGTCCGTTTGGCCCTCGCCGACTCCTACGGCCACTACCCCGGCATCGCCTGATCGTCGCAAAGGCCGCCGCGCCCCGGCCGCCCCTGCGATACCTTGGTGACGTGCGGATCCACGTTCCCCGCCAGGCCACGCCGGATGTCGCCGCCGCCCTCGGTGTCGCCGTATTCCTCGTCGTGGGCAAGGAGTTCGTGCCCCGGGGCCCAGGCGTGGAGATCCCGTTGGACGCACCGGGCCGCACATCGCCCGGGAACTGCACGACAGTCTCACGCACGCGATCTCGCTGCTCAACGTCCAAATCGGACTCGCGGTCCACCTACTGGACCGAGATCCACTCGGATCACGCCACGCATTGAACTCGGCAAAAGAACAGCAGGCCCGGACCGCCGCAACGCCTCCCGCAACGCGTCGTGATGATCCTCGTGCACTGCCAGTTCCTCCCGATACCGGGAAACGAACAGCAGCGCATAGTCCGTCCCGGCACCGTAGGTCAACACCACCAACACAAACGCCGCACCCGAGGTGACCGTCAGCAGGCTATACCGAGCAATGGCGGTCGCCACCGCCTACCATCACCCCCGGATATTCGTTCCACTGTGGTCAGTCCCGAACGCCACCGCGTGCTGCCGCAGGAAGTCGTCCAGACGACGCGGCGGGCGGCCCAGGAGATGAGCGACCGTGTCGTTCGGGTGTTCCGGGTGGGTGATCGCCAAGCGTTGGATCTCCACGACGTGATCCACCAGCCAATCCGGCGCACCCCGCAGGTCCGCGCGCAACTCCTCCGCCGCGACGGCGACGCACCGGGTCGGCCTGCCCAGCGCCGTGAGCCGGGCCGCGACCTCGGGATACGAGACCGCCTCCGGGCCGGTCAGCAGGTGCGTGCCGGTGACCTTCCCTGCCAACGCGGCAACGGCCACGTCCGCCACATCCCGCGCGTCCACCATGTTCAACGGAGTATCACCGGTCATGGCCGGAAACGAGCCGGTGGCGCGGATGCGGTCGGCCTGGAACAACAGGTTCTGAAAGAACGCATACGGCCGCAGAAACGTATGCCCGATCCCCGACTCGCGCACGGCCTCCTCGACCCGGTGATGCAGCCGAGCGATCGCGACCGGCGAGTCGACAGGCCCAGGCGCCGACACCTTGACCAGATGGTCGACACCGGCACGCGCGGCCTCGGCGACCACCCCGAGTTCGATCTCCTCCTGACGCGGCCCATTCCCCATGGCCAGGAAAACCCTGGACACACCGGTCAACGCCGCACGCACTGCACCGAGGTCGCCTGCATCACCGACAACCCGTCCGACGCCCGGCGGCAGGTTGCCCGAACCACGGACGAGTGCCCGGGTCGGCACACCGCGAAGGGCCTGCAGGACAGCGCGACCAGTGGTACCGGTACCGCCGATGACGAGAATCATGATTCCTTCTTCCGATAGGTGCGAGCGGCCGTGATCACGCCACCGATCACGGCGGACGGCACGGCGTCGAGAAACAGGTCCGATCCGAACAGTCCGTTTTGGACCAGGAGGAAACTCACCGCGAAAGCCGAAGCCGCACAAAGCACAGCGGCGACAAGCATCCGGACCAGACGGCCGCCACCACGCGGCGTGAACGTGACGGCCAGCGCGGCGAGTGCGGAGGGAATCGCGATGGTGGTGAGCGAGGCCGCCGCCAACCGTTGGTCGTCCAGGGCCAGTGCGCTCGCGTAGCTCATGATGGCAGGCATGACGTAGGCCAGCACGACATTCACCACGGGGGTTGATCGTTGCACTGTTCGTGGCACGGGTGCGCTCCATGGGGTTGTTCCGTGTGACAGCTCCGACGCTACGAGCGTTGTCCCCGATGCACTAGTGAGCGGAATCTGAACGGACTGTTCCACCCATGGCACAATGGACATCATGGAAGAGCTGGGTGACGTGGCGATCTTCGTTCGGGTGGTCGAGGCAGGCAGTTTCTCCGCCGCCGCCCGAGCCCTGTGGATGCCGAAGTCCTCGGTGAGCCGCCGGGTCGCCCGCCTGGAGAACCGCCTGGGCGTGCGACTCCTGCACCGCACCACGCGGTCACTCGCCCTCACCGACGCAGGCCGCGCCTACCACGCGCGCGTCTCGGTCGCACTGGCCGAACTGGACTCGGCGGCAGGCGCGGCCACCGACAGTCGAGAGGCACCCCGAGGCGTGGTGCGGTTGGCCGCGCCACCGGACGTGGGCGCGGAGGTGCTCCCGGACCTCATGGCGGCATTCCTGGCCCGGTACCCGGAAGTGCGAGTCGAGGTATCCCTGTCTTCGCAAACAGACCTGGTGGAGGGCGGATTCGACCTGGCACTGCGCGGCGGCGCAGGCGGGCAAGGCTCGACCCAACTCCAGGACGCCCGATTCCGACTGTTCGCGTCCCCGGTTTACTTGGCACGCAGGGGAACCCCCCAACGACCGACAGACCTGACAACCCACCTATGCCTACGCTTCGGCGACACCGACCGATGGCTATTGCACGGTTCACGCGGGGAGATATCGGTAGACATAACCGGCCCATTGTCCGCCGACGACATGTCTTTCATCCGACGAGCGGCGATAGCCGGGGCGGGGATCGCCCTGCTGCCCGTACCCTCGGTCGCGCCATCGGTACGGTCCGGGCTGCTGGCACCGGTGCTACCGGACCACCACGCCAAGGGTCGACCACTACACCTGATAGTCCCCTCGAACCGACACCTGCCACTGCGGGTCGCGGTGCTACGGGACTTCCTGGTGGCCAACTTCCCCCACTGACCGGGGCCGACGCCTCCGAGTCCAGATCATCGAGGCGGCTGGTGCGACCATCGACGAAGCCTGGCAGGTATATCTGGGTTGGCTATCGACCTGAGAGGCTGACATGAGCACGGTCTTGATCTCCGGCGCAGGCATCGCGGGCCCCGCGCCGGCGTACTGGCTGCACCGCCACGGCTTCGACGTCACGGTCGTGGAGAAGGCGAGCGCCCTGCGCGGCGGCGGGTACCCCATCGACATCCGCGGCACGGCGCTGGACGTGGTCGAGCGGATGGGCCTGCTGCCGGACCTGCGGGCCGCCCACGTCGACACTCGCCGGATCACCTTCCTGGACCCCGACGGCGACCCGATCACCTCGATGCACCCGGACGGCCTCACCGGCAGCGTCGACGGCCGCGACCTGGAGGTGCGCCGCGGCGACCTCGCCAGGATCCTGCACACCGCGACCCGCGACGACATCGAGTTCCTCTTCGACGACACCATCACCGCGCTCGACGACCACGCGGGCGGTGTCGACGTGACCTTACGCGGCGGCGCGCAACGCACGTTCGACCACGTCATCGGCGCCGACGGCCCGCACTCCGGCTTCCCGTCTTCACCACTCTCGCCCGGTAAGGGACAAAGGGGACGGACGCGGCCGATCACCCGGGCCGTTTCCCCGTGGCGTCGGGCATCCTGGCAGACTTCGGGGTCAGGCGTCCGCGGGGGAAGGTGGTCGGCGTGACACGGTTTCGGGTCCAACTGAAGGTCTGCGCGGTGCTGCTCGCCGTCGCCGCGGTCGGGGCGTATGCGCTGGGGCTCCTGGACTTCCTGGTCAGCGAGGCCGACGAGGCGTGCGCGCGCGGCCTGGTGTACGAGGGCTCGGACTTCCGCGAGATGCGCACCGGCCTGCTGCCGCTGGAGAACACCTGCGTGTTCGTGGACGGCACAACCTACGACGACGTGCCGCCCTGGGTGAACCCGGTGTTCTTCGGCGGTCTCGCGGGCTCGGCGGCCTGTGTGGCGACCTTGGTATGGACCACCCGCAGAACGCGGTGATCCGGCAAAACGTTCACCCGATCGGTGCAGAATCCGGGCCTCCCCGCTCGGTACAGTGGTTGTGACTACTGGGGATCGGCCTGGAGCGCATGGCTCCGGCCGTCATGTTCTGGGGGCTACACGGTGAATGTCGTATTCGGCGCGCCCTGCGCCGCCGCCGAGCGGGCGGGCTGAGCACATGGTCGACGAGAAGGTCCTGCTGGCGCAGCGGTTCATCAACTCCTACAGCGTGGCGGGCATCCCCAAGGTGGAGGAGAACGGCAAGACCGGCTGGCCGGTCATGTACGCGCTCACCCGGATCCTGCAGTACGAGCTGGGCATCACCACCCTGTCCGACTCGTTCGGCCCCACCACACTGTCCACTTTGCAGCAACGGTTCCCGGTCATCGACGGCCGCAACACCTTCGCCGCCATCAACCGCGTCATCGGGTACGGCCTGTACTGCAAGGGCTATCCCGGCGGCGAGCTGAAAGGCGTCTACGACAGCGAGGTCTCGGCCTCGGTCACCCGGCTCAAGCAAGACATGGGTGTCGCGGGCGTCTACCCCGGCGACGGGGTGACCCCCAAGGTGTTCAAGGGTCTGCTGAACATGGACCCGTACGTCGTGGTCGGCAGCGGCAGCACCGAGATCCGCGCCGTGCAGCAGTGGCTCAACCAGAACTTCGTGGCCCGCCGCGACTTCTTCGTCATCCCCTGCGACGGCTACTTCTCCCGCGACGTGCAGAAGGCGCTCCTGCTGGCCATCCAGTTCGAGATCGGCATGAGCGACGACGTCGCCAACGGCAGGCTCGGCCCGGGTACCAAGGCGGGCCTGCGGGCCAACCCGCTCGCGGTCGGCTCGTCCGGGCGCTGGGTGCAGCTGTTCACCGCGGCCATGATCTTCAACCAGCGGCCCGCGGTGGCGTTCTCGCCGTCGTTCACCAGCGCGCTGTCCGCGCAGGTCCGCGACTTCCAGCGGTTCGTCGCGCTGCCCGAGACGGGCCAGGGCGACTACCAGACCTGGGCGTCGCTGCTGGTGTCGTACGGCGACGAGACCCGCAAGGGTACCGCGTGCGACACGGTCACCGAGGTGACCTCCGGCCGCGCCCAGACGCTGTGGAACGCCGGGTACCGGGTGGTCGGCCGATACCTGTGCAATGTCAGCGGTTCTCCGCTGGACAAGATGATCAAACCGTACGAACTGGACAACATCGTCGCCGCGGGCCTGCGGGTGTTCCCGATCTACCAGACCTACGGCGGCGAAGCGGCCTACTTCCGCCGCGAGCAGGGTGCGGCGGACGCGTTCGCGGCCATCTCCTGGGCCCGGCACCACGGGTTCAAGGCGGGCACCCGGATCTACTTCGCGGTCGACTTCGATGCGCTCGACTACCAGGTAACCGACAACGTCATCCCGCACTTCCAGGGGATCAAGGACATCCTGGACGAGCACGGCCCGGAGTACTCGCTCGGCATCTAAGGCGCGCGCAACGTGTGCAGCCGCGTCCGGGCCGCGGGCCTGACCACGGCCAGCTTCGTCTCCGACATGTCCAGCGGCTTCTCCGGCAACCTCGGCTTCCCGATGCCGGTGGACTGGGCGTTCGACCAGATCGCCACCACCACGGTCACCGGCGGCCCGCTCGGCGAGTCGTTCGACGTCGACAACAACATCTCCTCCGGCCGCGACGCGGGCCAGGACAGCTTCGCCCCGGTCGTCCAGTCCGGTGTGGACGTGCGCTTCGACACCACCTGGCGGGACGCCATGCTCCGCGACGTCCAGACCTACCTGGAGTCGATCAGTGTGCCGGAGACCGGCGGACCGGGCGGCGAGGCACTGACGCTGCGCTCCACCACCGAGTCGTTCACCATGACACTCAACGCCGACGTGTTCATCACCGACGTCGCCCGCAGCCTGGGCGTCCGCAAGGCACTCGTGCAGACCCCACTGATGTGGGAGATCCGCAAGCTCAATATCCTCGACCCGGGCGCCGACGAGGCCGTGGAGCAGGGCCTGAAGAACGACAGTAGCACCGGCCTCGGCCAGATCTTCGCCCAGACCGCCATCCGCGCCCGCAACTTCTGCGTCCGCCAGGGCATCATCGGCGGCCGGATCCTGGACTTCGGCAACGACACCGACCGCATGGATGTGTGGACCAGGCTCCGCCACGACGACATCTACAACATCAACACG
Organism: Actinokineospora enzanensis DSM 44649; assembly: GCF_000374445.1. Lineage (GTDB taxonomy): Bacteria > Actinomycetota > Actinomycetes > Mycobacteriales > Pseudonocardiaceae > Actinokineospora > Actinokineospora enzanensis. Next base: position 121,874 of record NZ_KB894422.1, read on the forward strand.
GTGCCCCTGGTCCTCATCGAAGGCGCCAACGACGTCGGTCTGTCCCGTCCCAACCTCGACTACAGCGAGGCGGACACGCAACAGACCCTGGCCCGCTACAACGGAACCGGCGACGCCGCGGCGAACTACGGCAGGCAGCTGATCGGCCTGTACCGGGTGTTCGAGAAGTACAACAAGCTGCTGCGCGAGCAGTGAGTCCTCGGGGGAAGGCATGAAGATGGACAACACCCTGCACCGCCGCACAGTACTGCGCGCGGGCGTCGGCCTGGCTCTGGCAGCGGGAGTCACCCCGGCTTTCGCGGGCATCGCCCACGCCGATCCCGCCCGGGACAGGCTGGCCCAGGTCCGCCCGGGCCCGGTGAGCGCGAACGGCTGGCCGATCGAACGCGCCCCCGACGCGGGCGGTTCCGTGTGGACACGGGAGATCGAGGGAACGGGCCTCCTGGTGGCCACGGCCATCGGCGACGCCCGGACCGTCCTGACCCACGTCATCCGGCGCTACCACTACGAGATCGCCACCCTGAAACCGGGCGAGGTGATCGGCTTCCGCCCGTACGACCGCCTCCCGCGCGGCTACCAGACCAACCACGCCTCCGGCACCGCCATCGACATCCGCCCCAACGCCTTCCCCGAAGGCACCCGCGGCGGCTTCCTCCAGTCCGAACTGACCGTCATCCACTCCATCCTCGACGACTCCCACGGCGTCCTCTCCTGGGCCGGAGACCGGTCCGACGAGGCCCACTTCCACATCGCGGTCGGCCCGGACGACCCCCGCCTGCCCGCACTGGCAGCCGAACTCCGCCACTACAGGTACTGATCACTAGCCGACAAACATCCTGCAGGCATGCAACCCGATACCGCGCCAAGGAACCGGGGCCCCTGCCGTCTGACGGTGGGGGCCCAGTCCGCCCAGCAGGCACGACCGTGCCTGCCCACCGCGCCGAGGCCGCCCCGGCTGTCGAACGAGCGAGTACTACCCGATCGCAACGTCGACAATGTCTCGATTGACCCTTTATCGCCGGATTGACGGTTTCCTGGAAACACTCGATAGTATTGTCGAACTGGGAAATGGGAATCGGACACACTAGGGTCCGCCAGGGAGCTGGGAAATTCCCGAGCTTGTCCCGCGGCCGCACGGCCACCAGTATTGCGCTGATCTCGACCACCACCTCGGTGCCGTCGGGAGACGAGCGCGAGAGGAGCGGCGGTCATGTCGACGAAACTTCCCCGGATCACCCTGGTGTTCTGGATTCTGAAGATCGCCGCGACGACGCTCGGCGAGACCGGGGGTGATCTGATCGCGCAGACGCTCAACGTGGGTTATCTGACCAGTTTCCTGGTGCTGATCGGTATCTTCGCCGTCACCCTGGTCTGGCAGTTGAGCGTGCGCTCGTTCCAGCCGATCCTGTACTGGACGGTGATCCTGTCCACCAGCATGGCGGGCACCACGCTGTCGGATTTCATGGACCGCACCCTCGATCTCGGTTACCTTCTCGGCGCGGTCGTGCTGGTGAGCGCGTTGCTGATCGTCTTCGCGGTGTGGAAACTCAGCGGGCACCCGTTCCGCGTGACCGATATCGACTCCTTCGGCGGGGAACTGCTCTACTGGATTGCGATCCTGATCTCCAACACGCTGGGCACGGCGTTCGGCGACTTCCTGTCCGACACCTCCGGCCTGGGCTACGGCGGCAGCGCGCTGCTGGTGGCGAGCCTGATCGGGGTGCTGGCGCTGGCGATGAGGTTCACCCCGATCTCCAACGTCCTGCTGTTCTGGATCGCGTTCGTGCTGACCCGCCCGCTTGGCGCGACCGCAGGCGACCTGTTCAGCAAGCCGGTGGAGGCGGGCGGTCTCGGCTACGGCACCTACAGTTCGTCGATCGTGCTGCTCGCCCTGCTGGTCGGCCTGATCATCTTCAGCTACCGGCAGCGCGGCCGGGCGGCGGTCACCGCGCCTGCCTGACCAGCCCGCGCGAGTATTCCGTCGATTGTCGTGGGCCGCTTGCGCGGGCGAATGGACGGTTAGCCGACCATATGTCGGATATACCCGCCGGACCGGACATCGACTTTGAAATGCCGAGCTTGCGCGCCCGTTCTTGCCCTTGCTAGCGTCGAAACTCCCAAGTCGACTGTTGGGAGAGGTCATGAAATCACGACGCTCCATTGTTGCAACAGTTCTCATATTCGCCGGTCTCCTCCTCGCGAATACGATTTCCGCGGCTGCCTCAAGTACGGCGAGCACCGCCATCAAGTGGCATCCCGGTCACTACATGACCAGCGACTGGTGGCACAACGCGGCCACCCCGGCGAGCATGGCGAGTAGCGAGTTACAGGTCGTCAACACGTCACCGAATGTCCGGGGCTGGAAGGGCAACTACTACTGGGCCGCGCTCGAAACCGGCAAGGGTGTATACAACTTCTCGGTCATCGACGCGGAGTTGGCCAAGCTCAACCAGGGCAACCCCACCCCGCGCAAGAAGCTGATCATCGACATCTCCTCCAGCGGTTTCCTGCGCACGCACGACGAGGACCCGGGCGGTTTCCTCAACGCCGTGTTGCCGAGCTATCTGACGACCGACACCGCCACCTACGGGTCCGCGCCCAAGGCGGGCACCAGCGGCTGGTGGTACGGCGGCAGCGGGTTCGCCATCACCGCGGCCGTCTGGCGGCAGGCCGTGACCGACCGGTTCATCGCGCTGCTCCAGGCCGTGGGCGCGCGCTACAACGGCAATCCCGATGTCGAGGGCATCGTGTTGACCGAGACCGCTTCCCAGGTCGGCGAAGGCGGCGGCTACAACGACAACACGCTATTGAGCCAGTTGGAACGCATGCTGACCGCCGCGAAAGCCGCGCTTCCCAACACCAATGTCGTCGTCGAGAACAACTTCATGGGAAACCAGGCGAACACGAGCGCGCTGGTCCTTTTCCAGAACTCACACGCGATCGCGGAAAGCGGACCGGATCTGCTGGGCAAGACCGCGGCCGACAAGACCTCGCCGCCCAAGGAACTCACCTGGGGACAGCAGTGCGTGACGGGTTATCCCGGGACCGGGTGCCCCAACCTGACCGGCAGCATCGCCGTCATCCAGAACATCGACGAGCCCGAACTGCTCGGCACCCAGTTCCAGGGCGCGGGCGCGCCCTTCACCCCGCTCGACATCTACAACAACGGCGAGGACTACCTGCACGCCAGCCATCTCATGTGGACGTACCTGGTCGGTCGGCCGATCAACAACTGGCCCACCGTCGCCTCGATGATCAACGCCCATCCCATCCGCTACACCGCATGCCCGACGGGCTACCCGGGTTGTGACACGCGGTAAGCGAACCCGAGGGCTCCGGCGCGTGCCGGAGCCCTCGGCGGCAGGCCATACCGGACACCCCTCGGCAGCGCCCCGGGCTCCTCGGGAAGGATTCGCGTGTGGATAGTCCCCACCGAACCCGCTAGGAGCTCCACCCGTGAAGACCATCGCCTGGATCGTGCTGCTCATCGGCCTCGGCCTCACCGCCATGTACGTCGCCACCGGCCTGCAGGGCGGCGAGGTCGCCTGGCTCAACGGCTGGCTCGTCGGACCCATCGTGCTCGTGTTCATCGCGCCCACCCTGTTCACGCTGTCCGCCAAGCTCGGCGGCAGCCTCGCCCAACTGCGCGGCGTGCTGCCCTCGGGCTTCCAGGGCGCGCCGATCGGCATGGGCACCGTGCTCTCGGTGACGCGCACCGGCCTCACCGTGAACGACCAGCCGCAGCTGGCCATCGCACTGCGCGTCGACACCGCGGACGGTCGCACGTTCGACGCGACGACCCGCCAGATCATCGACCTCACCCAGTTGGGGACCGTCCAGTCCGGCGCGATGTTGCCGGTGCGATACCTGCCGGACAACAGCGTCACCCTGGCCGTCGACGCCACCCAGGCCGAGCTCCAGGCCGTGGTCAACCAGATCCAGCTGGCCAAGGGCCACATCACCGCAAAACAGCTGCACATCGCCGAACACGGCCTCGACGCCGCCGCGGTCGTGCTGGCCATGGTCCCCACCGGCGAGATCCGCGGCGACCGCGCCGTGGTCGACCTGACCCTGCGGGTCACCCGGGCCGACAACACGATGTTCGACCTGACCCAGCAGAAGGCGATCCCGCCCGCCCTGGTCCCGCGCGTCCAGCCGGGCTCGGTGGTCCAGGTCAAGTACCTGCCGCACGACGAAAGCGAGGTCACCATCATCACCGCGCTCCAGCAGGAACGCTGATCCACAAAACCGTCACTGCTTGATCGGGCGGGAACGACTTCGAAAGCTCGTTCAAGCAGTGACAAGCCCAGCCTGATACGCCAGGATCACCAGATGCACGCGGTCGCGCGCCCCCAGCTTCAGCATGAGGTGCGCGACATGGCTCTTCGCCGTCCCCGCCGTGATATGCAGCCGCAACCCGATCTCGGCATTCGATAATCCACCCGCGACCAGCGCAAGAACTTCCCGCTCCCGCACCGTGATCCCCGCGAGCAGATCCACCCGCGGCCGCAATGGCCCCGGCTGCGCCACGAACTCCGCGATGAGCCGTCGCGTCACGCCGGGAGCAAGCAGGCCGTCACCGGCCGCAACCACTCGAATCGCCGCGATCAGCTCAGCCGAAGGCGTGTCCTTCACAAGAAAGCCACTCGCACCGGCACGCAGAGCCGCGAACACATATTCGTCCAGGTCGAACGTCGTCAACACGAGTACCCGCACCCCGGGCAGTTCCGCACTGATCTGCCGAGTCGCCTCGATGCCATCCATCTCCGGCATCCGGATATCCATCGCCACGACATCGGGCCGGTACTCAGCCGCCAGCCGAACGGCCTCCGCGCCGTTCGCGGCCTCCCCCACGACCTCAAGGTCGTCAGCCCACCCGACGATCCCTCGGAACCCGGCCCGAACCAGCGCCTGATCATCAGCAATGAGTACCCGGATCACCGGCGTCCCCCGTCCGGCAGCCGCGCGACGACCTCGAACCCGCCCGGCACCGGCCCGGCACGCAACTCACCACCACAGAGCGCGGTCCGCTCCCGCATTCCCACCAGCCCGTGCCCGCCCGCACCCGGCACCCCACCGCGGCCGTCATCAGTGATCGTGAGCAGCACCGCGGTCTCCTCATAAACGATCGTGACGCGACACGTCGAGGTCCTCGCGTGCTTGACCACATTGGTCAGGGCCTCCTGCACGATCCGATACGCCGAGACATCGACCCCCGCGGCCAGCGGCCGTGGCGCACCAAGCAACACCACCTCGACATCGACTCCCGCTGCCCGCGTACGCGCAACCAGGTCATCCAGCCCGGCCAACCCCTGCACCGGCCCGAGCTGCCCTCGTGAGTCGTTGTCCCGCAACACACCCAGCATTCGCCGCAACTCCGTCAACGCCGCACGCCCGGTCGTCTCGATGACACCCAACGCCGCAGCCGCAGCCGCAGGCCTGCGATCGAGCACCAACCGGCCCATATCCGCCTGCACGGTAATCACACTCATACTGTGTGCGACCACATCGTGCAATTCCCGAGCGATCCGCAAGCGCTCATCGACGATCAACGTCTCACGCTCACGCTCTCGTTGCACAGCAAGGGTTTCCGCATAGACCCGATACTGTGCCCGCAGTCTCCCCGCGCCCCAACCAATCACCACGACAGCACCGGGAAGCAACACCGAAACCCACTGTCCATTCCATACTGTCGCAGCAGCAACGACGGCCAGGATCACCGCCAACGCCACGTAGGCACGCCGAGCACCCGCGACCGTATACGCGACCAAGGCCATCGGCACCGAAGCGAACGGCACCACCGGCACCACCGACGTCGCCAACGACATCCCGAACGCCGCGGCACCCAGCCAGAACGCCACCCACGGCAGACAACGGCGCAACACCAGCGGCCCGGCAAGAAGCGTGGCGCCGAGCAACCCCACCCACCGCGACACCGACGCCACATCGCTATGCCCGCCGAGCAATGGCCCCGCCCACACGAGCACGACCAGGACACCCGCGACACAGTCGAGCGCGAACCAGTGCCCCGGCCGCAGCCGCCGCAACACCGGTGTACGCACGTCGATCCCCATCTCCCGAACGTAGCCGAGCACGGCCACCACGCGCATCAGCCCACGGTCGTATGCCCACCGGCATACGCCCCAGGGCGCCCGCCCACACGCCGATGACGACATCACCCCCGCCGCGCCACGGTGGACCCGACAGAACAGTGGACCCGACACAACAGTGAACCCGACAGAAGGGAACGCCGATGATCGAAACCGCCGGCCTGACCAAGACCTACGGCCGCCGCCGCGCGGTGGACCGCCTGACCTTCCGCGTCCAACCCGGCCGGGTGACCGGGTTCCTCGGCCCCAACGGCGCGGGCAAGTCCACCACCATCCGGCTGCTCCTCGGCCTGGACGCGCCGACCCACGGCCGCGCGTTGATCGACGGACGCCCCTACCGCGAGCTGGACCATCCACTACGGCAGGTCGGCGCGCTGCTCGACGCGAACGCCGTCCACGTCGGCCGCCGCGCCCGCGACCACCTGCGCTGGCTCGCGCAGACCAACGACATCCCCCGCGGCCGGGTCACCGAGGTGCTGCGGCTCACCGGCCTGGCCGAGGCGGGACACCGGCGGGTCGGCGGGTTCTCGCTCGGCATGAAACAGCGGCTCGGGATCGCCGCTGCCCTGCTCGGCGACCCGGCGGTCCTGATCTTCGACGAGCCGGTCAACGGCCTCGACCCGGACGGCGTGCACTGGATCCGCGGCCTGATCCGGTCGCTGGCCGCCGAGGGCCGCACGGTGCTGATCTCCAGCCACCTGATGAGCGAGATGCAGCTGACCGCCGACCACCTGCTGATCCTCGCCCGCGGCAGGCTGCTGTCCGACTCCGGCATGGCCGAGCTGGTCGGCACCGGCGACATCCTGGTCCGCACCGCGGGCGACACCCCGCTCGCCGCGCTGCTCACCGCGCGCGGAGCGACGGTGTCGCCGCAACCCGGCCAGGCGTTGGCGGTGACCGGTCTCGATCCGGGCGAGATCGCCGCCGTGGCCGCCACGCACGGCATTGCACTGATTGAGCTGACACCGCGCGCGCCGTCGCTTGAGGAAGTCTTCCGCCGTATCACCGATCCCGAACTCCAGTATCGCGCCGAACCACACCCGGAGGATGCCCGATGACCCGGTCCAGCCTGATCGCGGCCGAGTGGACGAAACTCCGCTCGGTCCGCTCGACGCCGTCGATCCTCGCCGTGGCCACGGTCGCGACGATCGGGATCGCGGTACTCCAGGCCCACACGACCGTACGCTCGTGGGATGGCTGGGGACCGCGCGCCCGCGCCGAGTTCGACCCGGTGTTCTCGACGTTCTCCGGGTTCCAGCTCGCACAGCTCGCGTTCGGGCTGCTCGGTGTTCTCGCTGTCACAGCGGAATACGGCACCGGCACGATCCGCGCGACATTCACCGCGACGCCTCGGCGTGGCCGGGTGCTCGCGGCGAAACTGCTCGTCGTCGGCACGGTCGCGCTGGTGGCGGGCGAGGTACTGGCGTTCACCTCGTTCTTCACCGGTCAGTTCGTCCTGGCGGGCAAGCACCTGGACGTCGGGCTCGGCGATCCGAACGTCCTGCGCGCGGTGCTGGGCCAGGGCTTCTACGTGGCCACGGTGACGATTCTCGGTGCCGCGATCGGCACCCTGCTCCGGCACACCGCGGGCGCGACCGCTCTCACGACCGGCCTGTTGTTCCTGGCGACGACGGTGCTCAAAGCGGTTTCCCCGGACGACTCGACCACCTTGACACACTGGGCGCCGGGAGTGGCCGCGGAAGGCCTGACCTGGACCACGTTCCACGACCCCGAATGGCCGACCGCCGGTTTCGGGCTGTTCGTCTGCCTCACCTACCTCGCGGTGACCGTCGCGGCGGCAGCCTGGTCCCTGATCCGCCGTGACGTCTGAGCCCAAGTTGTAACTCCCACGGGTATCCCCTGGCATGACGACTGACACCGCCCCACGCACACGACGCGTGGCGCTCGCCGCCGCCTCCGCGATCGCGGCCACCGCCGCGCTGACGTCCACCGCGTCCGCCGCGACGACCCCGTGGACCATCGTGCCGAGCGCCAATGCCGCCACCGACACCGAGTTCCGCGCGGTGTCCATGGTGGACAACACGCACGGGTTCGCGGTGGGCGACGCGGCGGGCAAGGCCGTGGTGGAGACCTGGAACGGCAACGCATGGAGCCTGATGACCACCCCGAGCCCGGACTCCGCCGACTTCCTCAACGGCGTCGCGGCCATCTCGCCCACCGATGCCTGGGCGGTCGGCACCGCGTTCGTCAACAATGGACCGCAGAAGACGTTGATCGAGCACTTCGACGGGACCAAATGGATGGTCGTGCCCAGTCCGAGCATCGGCGTCAACAGCGCGCTGAACGCGGTCGCCGCCCGCGCGTCCGACGATGTCTGGGCGGTCGGCCAGGACGGCGTGAACGAGTCCAAGCCGATCATCGAGCACTGGAACGGTACCGCTTGGACAGTCGTCCAGGGCGTGCCCGCCCCGAACAACGGGATCGAGTTCCTCAAGGGCGTCACGATCACACCGGACGGCACTGTCTGGGCGGTCGGCACCGTGGGCAGGGCGCTCGCCCCGGAAGGCTTCCGCCTCACCGCGTTCATCGAGCGCTACACCGGCGGCACCTGGCAGTCCGTGCCGGTCCCGGCGACCAACCCGTCGTTCAGCGCCAATCTCAACGCGGTGTCGGCCACCTCGGCGAACGACGTGTGGGCGGTCGGCTCCACCGGCAGCCAGGCACTGGCCGAACACTGGAACGGCACCGCGTGGACCATCGTGCCGACCCCCGCGGTCACCGGCAAGAGCATCGTCCTGAAGGGCGTCAAGGCCATCGCCCCGAACGACGCCTGGTTCGTCGGCGACCAGTCCCTGGCGACCTTCTCGGCCCGGTCCGACGGCACCACGACCACGATCACGCCCACCCCGAGCGGCTCCCAGCGCGGTGACCTCTCCGGCGTCGCGGCGGTCGACCACACCCGCTACGCGGTCGGCTCGCAGACCAACGACGCCACCACCTTCCGGAAGCAGACCCTGGCCCTGATCGACAACGCAGGCTGACGTCCGTCCTCGCCACATCGGCGACAACCATCCACAAAGCCGATGCCCGCGCGCGGATTTCCGTGCGCGGGCATCGGCTTTCCCGTGGCGACGGCCGGAAGTCGCCCACCCGCACTGACGCATGCGGTCGCGACGCGCGGGACAACGGCCGCCGGGCACGATTGAATGGACCGGGGTGTCGGTGCATAGGGGGAGATGGCGAGATGGCGACCAGACGATCGGGCATGCCGCCGTGGGCCGGGCGGGCGACGGCGATGGTCGGCCGGTCGGCGCTGGTGGCGAGGCTGCAGGCGCTGCTAGTGGTGCGACCGGCCGCGGCGGCGGGCCGGTGCACCGGCTGATCACCTTGGGCGGCGCACCCGGCATCGGCAAGACCCGGGTCGCGCTCGAACTGCTCGACCACGCTGCCCGCCGACACCGTCGAACGGGGTTCGCCTACCTCGGAGAACTCGCGGGCGACAGCTCGGCGACCTTCGACGCCATGGACGAGGACATGGTCGCCACCGTGGCGCGCACGGTCCAGGAGGCGCTGGGGATCACCGACATCTCCACGGCCGACCCGATCGCCGTGCTGACCACCCACCTGAGCCCACGCCCGGCCGATCCCGGTCCGGACGAGCGCGGTCGGGCAGGCACGCTGCTGGTCATCGACAACTGCGAACGCGTCCGCGACGCGGTCGGCGACCTGGCCGCCATACTGCTGGCCGAGACCCCCGACGTGCAGGTGGTGACCACCTCGCGCGGTGAGCTCGGCATGCCGGGCGAGCTGTTCATCCCGCTGACCCCGCTGACGGTCCCGGCCGAGCGCTCCGAGGCGACCGCGCCCAAAATCCGGCACCGCCGCGCTGAAGACCGCGCCATCCCGCGCCACAGCCGCGATATCGGCAAACCTGGTCACCAACCAGAACCCGCCGTCACTTCGAGCCACCGGACACTTCCGCCGCAGAACCCCGAACAGCTCGTGGTCCACCCCCTCCCCGACGTGATCGAACTCCGCCGCCCGACGCTCCGCGTCCGTTCTCCCGGTGACCATGACGGCCACCCTTTTCCGCCGAACCCCATCACCGCAGTGGTGATCCCCCACCTGTGACCCGCTCCATATACGTACGTGTACTCCATTCGCCAGTACCACCCACGTACGTACCAACCGTCCTTTGTGGGTCCACGAACCACCGGTCGACCGCACTGTCAACACGAGGACGAATGCCTACCCGACCGAGTGAACAACCTCAGGACCGGCACCACCCGGCCGATACGAGGACATACGGAGAAAGTGCCGCTGTTACCCGCCTTGAGGGGGAGCGTCCACATGTCGAGTTTCCGGGGCCGTCTGCTCGCCGTGCTCGTCCCGGTCGTGGTCATCGGTCTGGCCGTGCTGTCGATCTTCGTCGTGGTCAGTGCCACGTCGCTGGAGGAGGACGCGCAGCGGGGACACGGCAGAGACGTCGCGGACAGCCTCGCCCGGCAGGTCGAGACCCAGATCGCCGCGGCTCGCGCGGCCGAGCGCTCGATCGTGGCAGCGGGCAGCGCCATGCCGACGGAGAACCGTCCGCTACTGGAGGAGGCGGTGCGCGGCGCGCTGGCGACCACGCCCGAGATCTACGACATGTACCTGTGCTTCGACGCCCCCGGCGACCCGCGCTACCCGAAGGCGGGCGTCTACCAGTACCTCTGGATCAAGGACGAGACCGGCAAGCCCGTACGCCAGGACCTGGACGACGCGGCGAACGCCGAGGCCATCAGCTACTCGTGGTACACCGAGCCGAAGCGCACCGGCGCGGAGAGCATCGTCGAGCCTTACTACGACGAGAACCTCAAGGCACTGATGACCTCGATCACCGCGCCCATGGTCCAGGACGGCCGCACGATCGGCGTCGCGGGCGTCGACGTCACCCTGGACCAGCTGTCCAAGAAGGTCAGCGCCACGAAGGTGTCCGACCACGGCTACGCGATCCTGCTCTCCCACGCGGGCACCCTCCTCGCCGCCCCCGACGCGAAGGTCGTGGGCGCCAAGACGCTGGAGCAGGCCGCGGCCGAGCCCGCGCGCGACACCGTCACCACCCTCATGCGCAGGCTGGCCGAGAGCGGCAGCGGCACCATGGACGGCGTCAACCCGCTGGCAGGCGATGGCGACGACGCGGTGCTGTCCTGGGCACCGGTCGAGGGAACGGGCTGGACACTGGCCACCGTGACCCCGATGAGCGACGTCCTCGCCCCGGTCGGCACGCTGCGCACCAAGCTGATCGCCTTCGCCGTCGTCATCGCCCTCGCCCTGCTCGCGACCGTGTGGTTCACCACCCGCAGGCTGACCGCCCGCATGCCGGTCCTGCGCACCGCCGCCCTCGACATCGCCCGCGGCCGCCTGGACGTCACCCTGCCCCCCGCGGGCCGCGACGAACTGGGCGAACTGGCAGGCGCGTTCGGCGAGATGGTGGCAACCCTCCGCCGCACCGCCGACCACCTCCGCCGAATCGCGTCCGGCGACCTGGCCGCCCCGGTGGAACCCGACGGCCCCGACGACGAGCTCGGCAACGCTCTCGTCGAGATGCAACGCGGCCTCACCACCTCGGTACGCGCCGTCGTCGACACCGCCGAAGCCCTCACCGGCTCGGCCGAGGCCCTGCGAACCCAGGCCGCCGAACTACGCGACAGCGCGACCGTGACCCACACCCAGTCCGCCGCGGCCAGCATCGGCGCCACCGAGTTCACCGCCAGCGTCGCCGAGATCGCCGCCACCATCACCCGCGGCTCCACCCTCGCCACCGACGCCGAGGACGCGGCCGCCACCATGACCGCCCAGCTGCACAGCCTCGCGGGCTCCTCGGCCGCCATCGCGGGCGTCGTCGACGTGATCACCAGGATCGCCGCCCAGACCCAGCTACTGGCCCTCAACGCCACCATCGAAGCCTCCCGGGCAGGCGACGCGGGCCGCGGCTTCGCCGTCGTCGCCACCGAGGTCAAGGGCCTGGCGGAATCCACCACCACCGCGACGGTCAGCGTCACCGAACGCATCGCGGCCATCCAGTCCGATGTGGACGGAACGGTCGAGGTGATCGACCAGATCAGCAACTCGATCCGGGACATGACCGCCCTGCAAGGAACCATCGTCGCCGCCGTCGAACAACAGTCGGCCGCCTCCCACGCGGTCCAGGAAAGCATCGGCCACGTCACCAACGTAGCCGCCCGAACCGAAACCAGCGTCCAATCCAGCCTCACCCTGGCCGACAACCTGGCCACCGCGGTCGAACGCCTGGAACAGGTAAGCAAGAGCTTCCGCCTACCGGACTGACCGGCTCAGGCCGTGATGGCACGGCGCAGCGAAACCTCACGGCTTCTTGCGATACACACCCTGGTGCACATCGTCGTCCTCATTCGGTGTCCCGGACTCACCGCGAAGACGCGCGAACTCGCGCTCGCCCTGCTCGGCCAGAGGAGCACGTTCGTCTTCGGACAGCTCCCGATATTGCCGGGCACCCTCCTCGACCTGCGCCAGGATCCCCCGGCTGAACACCTCGCTCGTCGCGGCCTGCCGCAAACTCGTCCGGCCCGCCAGCACGTCGTCCACCAACGTGCGGAATCCGTCGTCGGTGGCCGTGTCCCGCAACCGGTTCAGGAGGCACGCAGGAACCTCGATCGAGCGGCGTCGCCGCGGGCGATATCGAGGATCGGCTCGTCCGACTCAGCCATCTCACGCTCCCGGGTGATCGTAGGCGCCCTTGGGCAACGGATGTTCCTTGAGACCGTGCAGCGCGCCCAGCAGACCAGCGATCACACCGCTGAGCCCGATCGCGATGTTGTAGGCCCGGTCGTGCGCCTCGACGACCTGCTTCCAGATCGTCACCGCCTCCTTGATCTCCCAGGCCGCGGCGACCCCGCCGATGATGCCACCGATGATCGTCTCGCTGGTGGCGGCCGCCGCAGCGAGCGCGATCGCGGCCCCGATCAGCGCGTCGAGCAGACTTTCCAGCAGGCTGTCGAGGGTCTTGGCGACACCCCAGATGCCGAACGCGGCGGTCTTGATCTCTGCACCGATCTTCTGCAGCGCAGGCTGCTGCGCGCCGACCGCGGCCGCCAAGTCTGGCCGGGGTTGACACCACCGGTCACCAGCTCAATGGCTTTCATCACCCAATGACTGACGTTGAGCCAGTCCCCGACCGACAACACCTCGTCGATCACGCTGGGGATGTTCTGCTCCGCCTGTGGTTCGACCAGCTTGTCGACCGGACTTCCAGGCACGCGTACGTCTCCTCGCTCAGTTAGGTGTCGTCGAGCCGCGCGGCTTCGGCGGCATCGGTCCGGCGGTACATGGCAGCTGCCTTGCCCAACTCGGCGGCCGAGCCGGTACACAGTTCGTCGAGCTTGTCCAGGTTGGCCGCGACCGCGTCCCTCGCCTCGCCCATCCGACTGATCGCCGTCGCCCAGATCCCCTGGCCGACCGGCCCTTTCTCCCACATGGACAGGTTCAGGTGCTGATCCTGGTAGCCCTTGGCCCGCCCGATCTGACCGGAGAGCTCGGGCGAAAGCGTCTGCTGACAAACGTCCAGCTTCGTCGGTTCGACATGGAACGTCATGGCAACCTCCCGGTCGAGTCGAGTGTGCCAGGATGCTAGCAGCGGACGAACCGACGCGGGCAGATCAGGAAAGTGAGCAAAATGTCCGATCTGAATGGCGAAGACCCACAGCCCGCCACCCACGTCGCATTCCCGGGCACCTGGCGCTATCGTAATCTGCTGTTGCGAATCGCCATCATCATTCCCGCGCTGACACTCGCCCTCGCCGTGTCCACAGTGGTCACAGGGGCTGTTTTCGCCTGGGCCACGATCGCCCTCTGGACCTACCTGGACGTGCTCGTCTGGCGCCAGTGGCGACAGCTTTCCCTGGCAGACCATGACGCAGCCGCCATCTCGGTACTGCGGTCCGTCGGCATAGGCTTGGGCCTTTTCCTGCTAGGCGCGCTCTTCATTCTGCTCGACACCCTGTTCCATACCAGATAACGACAATGCCGATCGCCACCTAAAGGGATCGGCGGTGTGGGGTGCTTCGAAGTTTCCGGACGGTGGACCAAGTAGAATTAGGTTCTCTGGAAGGGGAAGATGGTGGCGCGTTCAGGAGGAGTTTCTCTCGGAAGTATCGGGAGGAGGCGGCGAAGTTGGTGATCGAGACCGGGCGTCCGATCGCGCAGGTGGCGAAAGAGTTGGGTGTCGACGAGGTCAGTCTGGGGAAGTGGGTCAAGGACTATCGCGCGGCGCATGACAGCGAGGAGTCGCCGTTAGGTGTGTCGGAGCGGGCGAGGTTGCGGGAGTTGGAGCGGGAGACGCGTGATCTGCGGTTGGAGAACGAGTTCCTGAAAAAAGCTGCCGCGTACTTTGCCAAGGATCATCGGTGAGCTACCGGTTCGAGTTCATCGACGCACAGCACGCCTCCACAACGGACCCGGATCCTTCGTCGTCGTTGCCGGTGACGCGAATGTGCCGGATTCTTGATGTCTCACGATCCGGGTTCTACGAATGGAGAGCTCGTCCGGTGTCGGCCACCGCGGCGCGCCGTGGTGATCTCTCACGATTGGTTGCCGGATTCTTCGAGGCGTCCGACGGCACGTATGGGTATCGGCGGATCCGCGCCGACCTCGTCACCCAGGGCGTGGAGTACGGACCGGAGCTGGTGCGCCAGATCATGCGTGAGCTGGGGCTCCGTCCGTGTCAGCTGCCCGTCGGGGAACTCCGCCCGGACCCGGTGCGCCCAATGCAGGCAAGCGCCGTCTTGCCGACGCCCGCGGTGCCGAACACCGCCGACACGACCACCGGCCGCGCGGCTTTACCTGGCAACAGGCCGTCCAGCCAGGCCAACGCGTCGCCACGTCCCACGAACGACGGCAGGGCGGGCGGAAGCTGGGCAGGCGTCGTGACGACCGGGGGCGTCGGAGCAGGCTCCAAGGATCGGTCATGGCGCAGGATGGCGGTGTGCAGGTCGCGCAGCACCGGCCGGGGCGCACTCCCAGCTCCTGGTCCAGCGTGCGTCGCAGCATGTCGTAGGTGGTGAGCGCGTCGGTCTGCCTACCCGCTCGGTACAACGCCGGCATCAGCAGCCTGCGCACGTGTTCATCCAGCGGATGTTGGCGGGCCAGGCTTTCCAGCTCCGGAACGAGCTCGGCGTGCAGGCCCAGGGCCAACCGAAGATCGGCGAGAGCCTGCTGAGCCTGCAACAACAGGCGGTCCAGAGCCCGCGCGTGGTCGGCGAACCACGTCAGCTCGGTGACATCGGCCAGCGGACGACCACGCCACAGCTCCACCGCACCACGCAACCACTCCGCACCCTGGCCCGGGTCGTCGGTCCGACCCGCCCGGCGAATCAGCAGCCGCGCGGCCTACACGTCAGTGGCCTGCTCGCCGGGAATGTCCAGCAGATATGCCGCGCGCACGTCGAGCGGGTCGGCGACGCCGACCGCCACAGCGGTGACCGTTTCCACCACCGCACGCTGCTGGTACGGCATGTCATCCAGGTGGACCAGCACCGCACCCGCCGGGGAATCGCCGGACAGCATCCCGCGATGCCTATTCGGCGAAACCGGTCGCGACGACGATCAGCTCGGACAATGTCCTGTCCCCATGTTCTCCGCGTGTTGTGCCGCGGCGTCAACCCACGTCGCGCATTTCGGCCGCGGCCGGGTGACCGCTGTCCAACCGAGCCGCGTAGGCTTGGCGTGCCTCCTCGATTTCCGGCATGTGGCCGTAGGCCCAGCCGCGCAGCACGTCGACCGCCGTGGCCAGGCTGTGCCCCAGCTGGGTCAGCGAGTACTTCACCGTGACCGGCACCGATGGGTAAACGGTGCGGGTGACCAGACCGTCAGACTCCAGACCGCGCAGGGTCTGCGTCAGCATCTTCTGCGAAATGCCCTCGATGCGATTCCGCAATTCGGAGAAGCGGAGCGTCCCGTCCTGCAACGAGATGATCACGAGCATGGTCCACTTGTTCGCGATGCGGTCGAGCACCTGCCTGGTCGGGCAGACAGACTTCATCATGTTCCAGCGCGACTCCCGGTACTCCGACATGCCTTTCATGCTATCCACCCGCGCCAGTTCCCCGCCGCGCTTCTTGATCTCCAGCGGTGACCTGTGGCACTCGGGCGAACGACGTGCGCGCCCTGACCCGTGGGTATACGCCGTGGTGACCACCGCACCCGCGAGTGCCGCCTTCCGGTGCTGGGCAGCGGTTCCCACTCTCGCCCGGAGCTTGTCGGCCGACTGCCGGGGCGAGCTGTTCGCCAGCCCGTTCGGCGCGGAGTACTTCGACGTGGTGCACCGGCTCGTCGGCGGGTTCGGCTCGACGACGGGACTCGGCGCGCAGCGGCTCACCGCGGTGTGACCGCACGATCCGATCGTCGAGACAGGACGACACGATCCGATACGGGAGAAGGGTTTGGGGCAGGCACCCCCAGGGTGCCTGCCCCAAACCCTTTGCACCACCAGCTATGCCGTCGCCCGCGCGGTGTCCGGGAGCGATTCCTCTTCCCCGCCGTCGGTCACCGCCTCAGGGGCCGGGCGGTCCAGCACCAGCAGGATGAGCGCGGCCAGCGCGCACAGCCCCGCCAGCGACCAGAGGACCAGGTGCAGCGCGTCGGTGTAGGCACCGCCGAGCAGGTCCTGGAAGGCCGCGCGCGCCTCGGGCCTGCCGACCGAGTTCACCGCGGTGGCCATGTCGCCCTGGTTGAGCAGGTTCGCCACGTCCTGCGGGCGATCGGCGTATGGGGTGCCGAAGCCGCCCAGCCGCCCAGCCAGCCTGGCACCGGTGATGCCCGCGAGCATAGTGCCGACCACGGCGATGCCGATCGCCTCTCCGCCCAGCCGGACGGTGTTGAACATGCCCGCCGCCATGCCGACCCGGCCCGGGTCGACCGCGCTCACCGCGGCGCCGTCCAGCACGCCGAACGAGATGCCGATCCCGATGCCGATCACCAGGTAGGGCCCGAGCACCGCCCAGGCGCTCGCGCCGGGGTGGATGACGGTCAGCCAGGCGACGCCGATGCCGGTCAGCACGACCGTCGAGAGCACCTGGATCCGCACCGGGACCCACTTCGCCAGATAGCCGGTGACCACCGGCATGACGAGCGTCGGGGCGGTCAGCATCATCAGGGTCAGACCGGCCTGCGCCGCACTGAAGCCGTCCACCGCGCTGTAGTAGGTGGGCAGGTAGACCAGCAGCGGCGTGAAGCCGAACACCAGCGCCAGCACCGTCAGGCACAGCCCGGCGTAGCGGCGCTGCCGCAGCAGCGACAGGTCGAACATCGGCTCCCGGACCCGGCTCTCCACCAGTCCGAACAGGCCGAGCAGCACGACCGCCGCCACCAGGCAGAGCAGCACCGCGCCGCTGGTCCAGCCGAGCTGCGGCCCCTCCAGCAGCCCCAGGATCAACGCGAACAGCGCCGCGGTGAACGTCGCCGTGCCCGCCCAGTCGATCCGACCAGCCCGCGGGTTGCGCGACTCGCCGATGGCGGAACTGCCCAGCAGCACCGCCAGCCCGACGGCGGCGGGCACGTAGAACACCGACCGCCAGCCGAACTGGGTGTTGAGCAGTCCACAGAGGAACGGCCCGAACGCCAAGCCGCAGCCGACCGCGGTGCCGAACACACCGAACGCCTTGGCCCGCGCGGCGGGGTTCTCGAACATCGCCGCGAGGCTGGCCACCCCGCAGGTGAGCACACCCGCGGCGCCGATCCCGGCGACACCACGCGCGAGGTCGAGCACCAGCATGCTCGGCGCCACAGCGGACACCGCCAGCGCCACGACGAACAGCGCCATGCCGAACCGGAACACCCGGCGCCTGCCCACCAGGTCGCCCAGGCTGCCGCAGGCGAGCATGAACGCGGCGAAGGTGAGGTCGTAGCCGTTGATCACCCACTGCACCGACGTCAGATCCGCGCGCAGGTGCTCGCCGATGGCGGGCAACGCGACCGACGGCCCGGCGAGCGACACCGGCAACAGGACACAGGCGACCGCGACGACGAACAGGCCGAGCCCGGGGCGGGTCGGCGCGGACTTCGTGGACACAGGACTTCCTCTCGCTCTCGCCGGGCGGCGGAGCCGGGCCCACACCCGGCTCGCCGCGCACCGGGCTACTTGGCCGTGTCGGCGATCAACTTGCCGGACGCGGCCCAGCTCTCCGCGGGCACCTCGGTGATCCACACCTGCACGGTCTCCGCCGGGACGCCGTAGGCCTCCACGAACGCGTCCGTGATCTTGCCGACAAGCTCCCGCTTGAGCTCGATATCGCGAGGCCCCTGCAGGACCGTCACCACCGGCATCGCAACCCCTCCATCACTGTTCCTCCCCGCGAACCGGGGGCGCGTCCCATGATGGGCGGCGGCCGTCGAACCGGGAAGACAGCACAAATTAGTGGCTAGGGCACCCCGAGGTGCCCAACGCTCGAAAAGAGAGCGGGGTCCGCGCACACCCTAGGAATACCCGATTCCGCCGGGCCGGGTCCTCGGTCAGCCCGCCGAGCACAGGCGCCGCCCCCCTGGCTCCATGGCCATAGGAACCGCTCCTCCACCACGGAATCACGCTAAAGGGTGTCCCGTAATGATCAAGGGTGTTGGTGGGGAGGGGGTGACAGTGGTGTCGCTTGCGGCCGGTGGTTGTTCAGCCGGTCATGGCGAGGTTGCGTATCTGGGCGATGTCTCGGGTGGCGTGCCGGACGCCGTCTCGTTTGCGT
Source organism: Actinokineospora enzanensis DSM 44649 (assembly GCF_000374445.1). GTDB lineage: Bacteria > Actinomycetota > Actinomycetes > Mycobacteriales > Pseudonocardiaceae > Actinokineospora > Actinokineospora enzanensis. The sequence continues at coordinate 140,694 of NZ_KB894422.1, forward strand.
CGGCAGTTGCGCAGGATGTTCCAGGACTTCATGTGCGCAAGTGCGTGTTCGACTCGTGCGCGGACGCTTTTGGGGACGGTGTTGAGGTCTTCTTTCCAGTGCGGCAGCGGCGGTTGCCCTTTACGTGGTGTGCGGTAGGGCATGATCACGTCGGGGCTGCGCTGGTAGCGGCCGTCGGCCATCACGTTCGCGCCCCGGCACTGCCGGTCGACGCGCGAGTCGGTGTAGGCGCGGCAGTCGTTGCGGTTGCCAGGGGGTGGGGTCGCCGACCGCGACGATCAGGCGGGTGTCGGCGTCGATGACGACCTGCATGTTCACCGAGTACCGGTAGTTCTTCGACGACGCGGAGATGGTGCGGTCGTGGGTGGGCACCAGGGTGCCGTCCACGATCAGCACGGTGTCCGGGCTGTGCCGGCGGGCAACCGGCGCGAGCGCCGGCAGCGGCGCCAGGTGATCCACTACGCGGCCCGCTGCGGACTTCGAGATCCCGAACAGCAGCGCGACCTGCCGGAAGGTCAGATTCGTCCGGTAGTACACCGCCACCAGCATGACCCGATCCGCCAGCGGCAAGCCCCAGCGCCGGCCAGTGCCGGTCTGCTCGCCACCCCGGTGGGCCACGACCCGCACGCGCTTGCGGAACACCGGCACCGACAAGCCCGTGAACACCGGCACCCACTCCGGCCGGCCCGCCCTGATCACCTG
>NZ_KB894423.1:0-35875 GCF_000374445.1 Actinokineospora enzanensis DSM 44649
CGCGTGAGACCGGTCGCCCAGCCCCGCCACTCCGTCCGAGGCATAGCGACGCAGCCACAGGTCCACCGTCGGCCGCGACACCCCGGCCAGCACAGCGACCTCCTTCTTCCGCCTGCCCTCCACACACCACAACACGATCCGAGCCCTGGTCGCGATCGTGCCGGACACGTCCGACCTGTTCACCAGTGCCCGCAACTCGCCCAGCTGATCCACCGTCAACTCCACCGGCACAGCCAACACCAAGATCCATCAGACCTGCGTAAAACAACCAGAATCACGGAACACTAGGCGCTGTCCGGCAAGTCCGGCACACGCTATCCGCGCCCGCGCGGCCCCTGGCCGCACGGGCGGAAAACCCAAGTACAACCCGGTACGTGCGGCTTCCCGCCCGCACACCCAGAGACCACGCGGATCACGAATCCCGCGCACCAGACTTACCGGACAACGCCTAGGCGTGGTCTTCCTCGCCCAACCGGTGCACGCGGATCAGGTTGGTGGAACCGACCGTCCCCGGCGGGGAGCCCGCGACGATGACCACCAGGTCGCCCGGCCGGTAGCGGCCGATGGACAGCATGGACAGGTCGACCTGGCGGACCATGCGGTCGGTCGAGTCCACCTCCGGCACCAGGAACGTCTCCGTGCCCCAGGTCAGCGCCAGCTGGCTGCGCACCGCCGGGTCGGGGGTGAACGCCAGCAGCGGCAGTCGGGTGTGCAGGCGGGCCAGGCGCTTGACCGTGTCGCCGGACTGGGTGAAGGCGACCAGGGCCTTGGCGTTGAGCCGCTCGCCGATGTCGCGGGCCGCGTAGGAGATCACGCCGCGCTTGGTGCGCGGGACGTGGGTCAGCGGCGGCACGGCCGGGCGCTCGGCCTCCACCGCCTCCACGATGCGGCTCATGGTCTTGACCGTGTCGATCGGATAGCGGCCGACGCTGGTCTCGCCGGAGAGCATCAGCGCGTCGGCTCCGTCGAGGACCGCGTTGGCCACGTCCGAGGCCTCGGCCCGGGTCGGGCGCGAGTTGCTGATCATCGAGTCGAGCATCTGGGTAGCGACGATGACCGGCTTGGCGTTCTCCCTGGCGATCTGGATGGCCCGCTTCTGCACCAGCGGCACCTGCTCCAGCGGCAGCTCGACGCCCAGATCGCCGCGGGCCACCATGACCCCGTCGAAGGCCAGCACGATGGCCTCCAGGTTGTCCACCGCCTCCGGCTTCTCCAGCTTGGCGATGACCGGCAGCCTGCCCCGGCCGACCCGGTCCATCACCTGGTGCACCAGGTCGATGTCGGCGGGCGAGCGCACGAAGCTCAGCGCGATGAAGTCCACGCCCAGGTACAGGGCGAACTCCAGGTCCTCGATGTCCTTCTCGGACAGCGCGGGCACGGACACGTCCATGCCGGGCAGCGAGAGGCCCTTGTTGTTGCTGACCGGGCCGCCCTCGGTGACCTCGCAGACCACGTCCTGGCCCTCGACCGCGCGCACCACCAGGCCGACCTTGCCGTCGTCGACCAGCAGCCGGTCGCCCGGCCTGGCGTCGTCGGCCAGGCCCTTGTAGGTGGTGGAGACCCGGTCGTGGGTGCCTGCGACGTCCTCGACGGTGATCCGCACGACGTCGCCGGTGCGCCACTCGACCGGGCCGTTGGCGAACGTGCCCAGGCGGATCTTGGGGCCCTGCAGGTCGGCCAGGATGCCGACGGCGCGGCCGGACTCGTCGCCTGCGGCCCGCACCAGGTCGTACACCTGCTTGTGGTCGCCGTGGCTGCCGTGGCTGAAGTTCATCCGGGCCACGTCCATGCCCGCGGCCACCAGCTCGCGCACCCGCTCGGGGGTGGCGGTCGCGGGGCCCATAGTGCACACGATCTTCGCTCGTCGGCTCACACCTGAACAGCTTAGACCCGGTCGCTTGACCGATCCCGATGAAACGGCCGGAAAGATATGTTTCGATTCAGAGTGTTCGACCGGCGGTCATGTAACCGCTACCGTGCGCGTTCGGTCATGCCCACACGGTCACGGGCCCATTCGTTGAAGACCCGCACCTGCCGCCACGCGTCGCGCACGCGGGTCAGGCACCCTCGTTCGTGGAGCGTGTCGTCCGGCTCCCAGACCCGTACCGCGTAGACGGACCGGTACTGGAGCAGCTCGATGCGTGGATGGTCCTTGGCGTAGCCGCGCGGGGCGGTGCGCAGCCGGTCGCCGCGGACGGTCCAGCCCTGGCGTTCGAGCTTCGACAGGATCCGCCGGAACGGCTCGCCGTGGATCTCCTCGGCGACGGCGGTGCGGAACCGGGCGAGCTGGTCGGACTCCAGGTGGAAACAGCCGCCGCCGACGCGCAGGCCGTCCGGGCCGACCTCGACGTAGTACGCGCCCGCGCCGCGCCCGGCCTCGAACACCGCGCCGCAGTGGTCCTTGTAGGGGCGTTTGTCCTTGGCGAAGCGGACATCCCGGTACGGGCGGAACACCTTGCCCGCGCCGAACTCGCCGAACTCCGGCTCCAGCTCGGCCAGCATGGCCTTCATCGGGGCGACCACGTCGGTGTCGTAGGTGGCCTTGTTGGCGTCCCAGTAGCTCTTGGAGTTGTCGGCGACGAGACCGTCGTAGAAGTCGACGGCGTACTCGCCGAAGCCATGGAAGCCGGTCACACCCGCTCCCCCGCGGTCAGGTCGTGGCAGCGCCGGAGCCGGGCGGCCAGGTCGTCGTCGACCTTGAGCTCGACCTCGTCGATGCGGCTGATCGGGCGCACGGGGGCGAGCGCGTTGACCGCGAACGCGGCGCGGAAACCGGCGAGCTCGGTGGCGGCGACGGGGCGTACCTCGGTGCGGGCGTCGGTGCGCAGCAGGCCGCTCTGGATGAGCCCCATGGTGATGCCGGGCAGGGCGGGCGCGCTCGGCCAGACCACGGTGTCGTCGGCGGCCACGAAACAGACGTTCCAGGTGGAGCCCTCGCTGACCTGACCGTCGGGTCCGACGAACAGCACGTCGTCGAAACCGGCGCGGCGGGCGAGGCGGCGCTGGTAGAAGAGGCCGAACGTGCCGATGTGCTTCACCTGCGGGAGATCACGCTGGTAGCCTGCGGTGCGCACGCGCAGCGGCTCGGCCGCGTCGGGCGCGGGCGCGGTGGTGACGAGGACGTCGAGATCCACGTCGGCCTCGGGGTTGCGCGGGTCGAAACCGGGGGCGTGCACGGTGACGCGCGCCGAGACGATCCCGCCGTTCGCGACGGCGCGCAGGGCCGGGCGGACACGGTCCTCGGGTAAGCCGCGACCGAAGACCACCCAGGCGTCGCGGTCCAGCCGCTCCAGGTGCCGCGCCAGCCCGCGCACGCGGCCGGACTCGACGAGCATGGTGGTGAAGTGCCCGTAGTCGAGCAGGGCAGGCGGGAGAGGATCAGTCGTCGCGCTCATCGCCCGGCAGTCTCGCACGGGGGGCTCGGCGGTGGATGCGGGGTGTCGGGGTGTTTTCCTCGTCGGCGGCGCGCGCGGTCACCGACTGTCCCTTGGCGACAGCCGGAGGTCGTGCACGGGGTCGCGGTCTAGCGGACGGCCAGGGGTAGGGCGTTGGGGCGCACGGGAGCGGGGAGGTCGGAGGCGCCGGTCAGATAGGCGTCCACGGCGTGGGCGGCGGAACGGCCCTCGGCGATGGCCCAGACGACCAGGGACGCACCGCGGTGGGCGTCGCCGCAGACGAAGACGCCGGGGGTGGGGGTCTGCCAGTCGGAGCCGCAGGACAGGGTGCCCCGGGGGGTGAGTGCGAGGCCCAGGTCGGTCAGCAGCGGGAGGTGCTCGACGCCTTCGAAGCCGATCGCGAGCAGGACCAGGTCGGCGGGGAGTTCGTGGACCTCGTCGTCGACGGGGACGACCTGGCGGGCGCCGGTGGCCGGATCCCTGCGGACGACCACCTCGCGCAGGCGGACGGCGCGCACGGTGCCGTCCTCGGCGCCGACGAACTCGTCGACCGCGACGGCGAAGCGGCGTTCGCCCGCCTCCTCGTGGGCGGGGTAGGTGCGCAGGATCCAGGGCCAGACCGGCCACGGCGAACGTTCGTCGTCGCGCTGAACCGGCGGGCTGGGGTACTGATCGAGCTGCAGGACACTGGCGGCGCCCTGCCGGACGGCGGTGCCGTAACAGTCCGCGCCGGTGTCGCCGCCGCCGATGACCACGACGTGCTTGCCGCGCGCGTCGATCGGGGTGGGGCCGTCGCCCTCGCACTGGCGGTTGGCCGGGACCAGGTGGTCCATGGCGAGGTGCACACCGCGCAGCGAGCGTCCGGGCACGTCCGGCGCGTCCCGGCCGCGGAGCGCCCCGACGGCCAGGATGACCGCGTCGTACTCGGCGCGCAGCTGCTCGACCGGGAGAGCGCCGGGGCCGGTGCCGCCGACCTCGCAACCGGTCACGAACCGGGTGCCCTCGGCGCGCAGCTGGGCGAGGCGCCGGTCGAGGATCTTTTTCTCCAGCTTGAACTCGGGGATGCCGTACCGCAGCAGCCCGCCCAGCCGGTCATCGCGCTCGAACACGGTGACCTCGTGCCCGGCCCGGGTCAACTGCTGCGCGGCGGCGAGCCCGGCAGGCCCGGAACCCACGACCGCGACCGTCCGCCCGGTCGACACGGCGGCGGTCGCGGCGCGCACGTGGTCCCGTTCCCAGGAGACGTCCGCGATCGTGCTTTCCACGCGTTTGATGGCGACCGCGCCACCCGACTCCGGGGAGATCGCCAGCACACAGGCCGCCTCGCAGGGCGCGGGACAGAGCCTGCCGGTGAACTCGGGAAAGTTGTTGGTGGCGTGCAGGCGCTCGCTCGCCATGGCCCAGTCGCCGGTGCGGACGAGATCGTTCCACTCGGGAATGAGGTTGCCGAGCGGGCAACCGGCGCTGCCGGAGTGGCAGAACGGGATCCCGCAGTCCATGCAACGGCTCGCCTGGGTACGGACCTGCTGGTCGCGGTCGGCGGGTTCGAGGTCGCGGTAGACCTCACGCCAGTCCCCGACCCGCTCCGCCACCGGCCGCTTGGCGGCGTCGTGGCGGGCGTGGGACAGGAAGCCGATGGGATCAGCCACGGGATGCCTCCATGATGGCGGTGTCCACGTCGCGGCCTTCGGCTCGGGCCAGGCGCATGGCCTTGAGGACGCGTTGGTAGTCGCGGGGCATGACCTTGGTGAAGCCCGCCGCGCGGCGGGTCCAGTCGCCGAGGAGGGAGGCGGCGACGGCGGAGGTGGTGCGGGCGTGGTGGTGGGTGACGATCTCGCGGAGCCAGCGGAGGTCGTCGGGGTCGGGGCGTTGCAGGTCGACCATGTCGGGGTTGGCGTCGGCCGGGTCGAGGTCGAGGACGTAGGCGATGCCGCCGGACATGCCCGCCGCGAGGTTGCGGCCGGTGGGGCCGAGGACCACGGCGCGGCCGCCGGTCATGTACTCGAAGGCGTGGTCACCGACGCCTTCCGCGACGATCACCGCGCCGGAGTTGCGGACGCCGAACCGTTCGCCGACGCGGCCGCGCAGGAACACCTCGCCCGCGGTGGCGCCGTAGGCGATGACGTTGCCGCCGATGACCTGTTCCTCGGCGGCGAACCCGGCGTCCGGGTGCGGGCGGACCACGATGCGGCCGCCGGACAGGCCCTTGCCCACGTAGTCGTTGGCGTCGCCCACCAGGCACAGCGTGATGCCGCGCGGCAGGAACGCGCCGAGGGACTGGCCCGCGGAGCCGGTCAGGGTGACGTGGATGGTGTCCTCGGGCAGCCCGTCCCCGCCGTAGCGGCGGGTCACCTCGGCGCCCAGCAGGGTGCCGACCGTCCGGTTGACGTTGCGTACCGGCAGTTCCAGCCGGACCGGGTGCGCGTCCTCCAACGCCGCCTCGGCCAGCTGCACCAGAGTCCGGTCGAGTGCGTGCGCGAGCCCGTGGTCCTGCGCGCGGACCCGCCGCCGGGCAGTGCCATAGCGTGTCTCGGGTACCGCGAACACGGGAGAGAGATCCAGCCCGGCGGCCTTCCAATGCGCGACAGCGTCATCGGTGCCGAGGAGTTCCGCGTGCCCGATGGCGTCGTCGAGCGTGCGGAAGCCCAGAGCGGCCAGGTGTTCGCGCACTTCCTCAGCCACGAAACGGAAGTAGTTGACGATGTGCTCCGCCTGTCCCGTGTAACGCTTGCGCAACACCGGATTCTGCGTCGCCACCCCCACCGGACACGTGTCCAGATGGCACACCCGCATCATCACGCACCCCGCCACCACCAACGGCGCCGTGGCGAACCCGTACTCCTCCGCCCCCAGCAACGCCGCGATGATGACGTCCCGACCGGTCTTCATGGCCCCGTCGACCTGCACGGTGATCCGGTCGCGCAACCCGTTGAGCATCAACGTCTGCTGCGTCTCCGCCAGCCCGATCTCCCACGGCGTCCCCGCGTGCTTCAACGAGTTCAGCGGCGAGGCGCCGGTGCCGCCGTCGTGCCCGGAGATCAGCACCACGTCCGCGTGCGCCTTGGACACGCCTGCCGCGACCGTGCCCACACCCATCTCGGACACCAGCTTCACGTGGATGCGCGCGTTCTCGTTGGCGTTCTTCAGATCGTGGATGAGCTGCGCCAGGTCCTCGATCGAGTAGATGTCGTGGTGCGGCGGCGGCGAGATCAACCCCACGCCCGCCGTCGAGTGCCGGGTCCGCGCGATCCACGGGTAGACCTTGTTCGGCGGCAGCTGCCCGCCCTCGCCGGGCTTCGCGCCCTGCGCCATCTTGATCTGGATGTCGTCCGCGTTCACCAGGTACTCGCTGGTCACACCGAACCGACCACTCGCGACCTGCTTGATCGCCGAGCGCCGCGCCGGGTCGTAGAGGCGCTCCGGGTCCTCGCCGCCCTCGCCGGTGTTGGACCGGCCGCCGATCATGTTCATGGCGATGGCGAGCGTCTCGTGCGCCTCGGCGGAGATCGAGCCATAGGACATGGCGCCGGTGTTGAACCTGGTCAGGATCGACTCGACCGGTTCCACCTCGTCGAGCGGGATGGGACTGTCGCTCGGCCGCAACGAGAACAGGCCGCGCAGCGCGCCGCCCTCCCGGTTGAGGCGCTCGACCTCGGCCGTGTACTCGCGGTAGACCTCGTCGCGGCCGGTGCGGGTCGCGTGTTGCAGCAGGAACACCGTCTCCGGCGTGAACAGGTGCAGCTCGCCCTCGCGCCTATAGGCGTACTCTCCGCCCACGTCGAGACGGCGGTGCACACGGTCGGTCGGGTTGTCCGGGTGCGCGCGCCGGTGCCGGGCCTGGGCCTCGCGGGCGAGCACGTCGAGGCCGACGCCGCCCAGCTTGGACGTGGTCCCGGCGAAGTACTCGGCCAGCACGTCGTGTGCCAGCCCGAACGACTCGAAGACCTGCGCGGCCGTGTACGCGCCGACGGTCGAGATGCCCATCTTGGACATGATCTTCAGGACGCCCTTGACCAGCGCCTTCACGTAGTTGCGCACCGCCGCCGCAGGCTCGACGCCGGTGATGGCGCCGTGCGCGATCAGGTCCTCGATGGTCTCGAAGGCCAGGTACGGGTTGACCGCCGCCGCGCCGTACCCGAGCAGCAGCGCGATGTGGTGGACCTCGCGCGCGTCGCCGCTCTCCACGACCAGCGCGACCCGCAGCCGCTCCTTCGTCCGCACCAGGTGGTGGTGCACGGCGGAGACCAGCAACAGCGACGGGATCGGTGCCATCCGGTGGTCGGAGTCGCGGTCGGACAACACGAGCGTGCGCGCGCCCGCCGCGATGGCCGCCGACGCCTCCCGCCGGACCCGCTCCACCGCCGCCGCCAGCGCCGTGCCGCCACCGTCCACTTCATACAGTCCGGACAGCACGACGCAGGCGAAGCCGGGCAGGTCCCCGTCGTCGTTGACGTGGATCAGCTTGGCCAGCTCGTCGTTGTCGATCACCGGCAGCGGCAGCTGGATGTGCCTGCACGAGGCCGGGCCGGGCTCCAGCAGGTTCTGCTCCGGGCCCATGATCCGCTGCACCGAGGTGACGATCTCCTCCCGGATCGCGTCCAGCGGCGGGTTGGTGACCTGGGCGAAGTTCTGCTTGAAGTAGTCGTAGAGCAGCCGCGGCCGCTGCGAGAGCGCGGCGGGCGGGGTGTCGGTGCCCATCGAGCCGATCGGCTCAGCGCCGGTTACCGCCATCGGCGCCAGCATGATCTTCAGCTCCTCCTCGGTGTAGCCGAAGGTGAGCTGGCGGCGGTGCACCGACTCGTGCGTCTGCACCACGTGCTCGCGGTCGGGCAGGTCGGCGATCTGCAGCAGGCCCGCGTGCAGCCACTCCTCGTACGGGTGCCGGGCCGCGAGCGCGTCCTTGACCTCGCCGTCGTCCACGATCCGGCCCGCCGCGGTGTCCACCAGGAACATCCGCCCGGGACTCAGCCGCCCCTTGGCCACCACCTCGTCCGGCGGCACGTCCAGCACACCGGCCTCGCTGGCCAGCACCACCCGGTCGTCGGCCAGGTGCCACCAGCGGGCCGGGCGCAGGCCGTTGCGGTCCAGGACGGCGCCGACCAGGGTGCCGTCGGTGAAGGTGACGCAGGCCGGGCCGTCCCACGGCTCCATCAGGCTGGCGTGGAACTGGTAGAACGCGCGCCGGGCCGGGTCCATGGCGGTGTGGTTCTCCCACGCCTCCGGGATCATCATCAGCACCGCGTGCGGCAGCGGCCGACCGCCCAGGTGCAGCAGCTCCAGCACCTCGTCGAAGGAGGCGGAGTCGGATCCGTCCGGGTGGACCACCGGGAACAGCCGGGTCAGGTCGCCGGGCAGCAGCTCCGAGGACAGCAGCGCCTCGCGGGCGCGCATCCGGTTGCGGTTGCCGCGCACCGTGTTGATCTCGCCGTTGTGCGCGACGAACCGGAACGGGTGCGCCAGCGGCCAGGACGGGAACGTGTTGGTGGAGAAGCGCGAGTGGACCAGGCCGATCGCGCTGCGCAGGCGCTCGTCGCGCAGGTCCGGGAAGAACGCGGGCAGCTGCGCGGTCGTCAGCATTCCCTTGTAGACCAGCGTGCGCGCGGACAGCGACGGGAAGTACGTGCCGCAGCCCTCGGCCGCGCTCTCGTGCTCGACGCGCTTGCGCAGGCAGTAGACCAGCCGGTCCAGCTCGATCCCGGTCGGACACTCGCCGTCCGCGTCCGGGTGCCCGGCCAGGAACGGCATGGCGAAGTACGGCATGACCTCGCGCGCGGTCGGGCCGATGTCGGCGCCGTCCGCGTCCACCGGCACCCGGCGCCAGCCGAGCAGCCGCAGGTTCTCCTGGTGCGCGATCCGCTCGATCAGCGCGACCGCGCGGGTGCGGTCGCGCTCGTCGGCGGGCAGGAAGGCCAGGCCGGTGGCGTAGCCGTGGGCGCCGTGCCGGTCCGGGTCGGGCAGGGTGAAGCCGACCTCGGCGCGCAGCAGGTCGTCGGGCAGCTGCAGCAGGATGCCCGCGCCGTCGCCGCTGGTCGGCTCGGCCCCGGCGGCGCCGCGGTGCTCCAGGTTGGCCAGCGCGGTCAGCGCGTCCACCACGATCCCGTGCGACCGGCGGCCGCGCACGTCGGCGACCATGGCGACACCGCAGGAGTCGCGTTCGTCGGCCGGGTCGTAGAGGCCGTGCGGGCGCGGAAAGGCCGAGAACAGCATGGGAGGGCCTCCAGTCTGCGATCGCGCTCAGTCGGTCCGCCGACACCGGCGGGGTCTGGGCGCGGGACGGCAGCGGCCCGCGTGGTGATCCGAGCTTAACAGTCCGGAAACGCGCGAAACACCGCAGACGCCCCCGGATACACCCCAATAGGGAGCGCGCCCCCGCGGTCGCGAAAGATCATTATCCGGGTCCCGGCCGGGCGGCGGGGTGTCGGGTACCCGCCGGTAGGTCGGGCGGCGGTGCCACACTGGTGGATCATGGGGTGGGATTGGCTGCGGAGACGGACGACGCTCGCCGTACTGGGCGGCGTCGTGGTCGTGGGCGTCGTCGGCGGTGTCGTGTTGTGGCCGGACAAGCCGGAACCGACGACGGAGAGGCGCACGAAGCTCGTGATCGGCGCGCACGGCGGCACGAGCTTCCGGCTCGCGGTGCCCGCCGGGAGCGGGGAACCGAGGATCGTGAGTGTGGTGGTCGGCGATCCCCGGAACCGGGCAGGGGTACCGGGGCCGCCGGATCTTCCGGTGCCGCCCGACCTCCGGCTGCGGCTCACGCCGCACGTGGAGGCCATCCGGGCGGCGCTGCGGGTCGGCGAGTCCGTGGATGAGGTGCGCGCGGCACTGGTCGGGCTCGGGTACGGCGCGGCCAAGGTGACGGTGGACGACGCGGACCGCACCGTGTTCGGCGTGGCGACGGAAGGCGGGTGTGTGAGCGGGACCGTGGACGGGACGCAGGTACGGGTGTGGTCGGCGAACCCGGCGGCGACGTGCGTGCCGACGTCGTGAGCGAGGTGCGGACGTTCTACGACGCCCTGGCCGAGGACTACGACGGCATGTTCCGTGAGGAGCCGTCGAGCCCGTTGGCGCGGGCGATGCTGGGCGCGTTCGCGGAGGTCGTCGACGGACCGGTCACCGAGGTGGGCTGCGGCCCCGGACGGGTGACGGCATACCTCTCCCGGTCGGGGGTATCGATAGCCGGGATCGATCTCTCTCCGGAGATGGTGCGGATCGCTCGGCGGGAACACCCGTCGGTGCCGTTCGAGGTCGGGTCGATGTGGGACCTGCCCGGGGACGCCGGGCTGGGCGGGCTGGTGGCCTGGTACTCGATCATCCACACGCCGGACGACGAGCTGGGAGCGCTGTTCACCCGGTTCGCGCGCGCGGTGCGGCCGGGCGGGTGGCTGCTGGTCGGGTTCCAGGTCGGGGACGAGCCGCTGCTGCTGGAGCGGCCGCTGGGGCACGACGTGTCATTGGAGTTCCGCCGGCTGCGCCCGGAACGGGTGGTGGAGCTGATGGTGGCGGCCGGGTTCGAGCTGAGCGGGCAGCTGGTGCGGGCGCCGGAGGGGCGCGAGGTCGTGCCGCAGGCGCTCCTGTTGGCCCGCCGAGTGAGCTGACCGGCCGGGGTCGGCACGCCGGGCGCCGACCCGGGCGGCGTCAGTCGTCCTTGCGGGCGGTAGCGGGCTCGGCGTCCTTCTCGTCCGCCTGCTCCGCGTCCTTGCCGTCCGACTCGTCCTTCGCGTCCACCCTGTCGTCCTTGGTGTCGTCGTCTCGGGTGTCGTCGTCCCGGGTGTCGTCGGCGTCCTCGGGCTCGCCGTCCTTCGCCTCGGCGTTGTCGGCCGTGGGCTCCTGGTCGGCGGTGAGGTAGGCGAGGTCCTCGCGGGGGCCGCGCTTGGCGGCGAGCACGAAGTACACGATGGCACCGGCGAAGACGATGATCGACGTCCACACGTTGATGCGCAGGCCGAGCACCATGGTGGCGTCGTCGGTGCGCATCATCTCGATCAGGCCGCGGCCCAGGGTGTAGCCGGCGACGTAGACGGCGAACGCGCGGCCGTGGCCCAGGCGCAGCTTGCGGTCGAGGAAGACCACCAGCGCGGCGATGATCAGGTTCCAGACCAGCTCGTAGAGGAACGTGGGGTGCACCGGGCTGTTGTTGATCAGCGTGTGGTCGATGGCGACGCCGTTGAGCGGGTCGTCCTGGCCGAACTCGTTGACCCGGCGGTAGATCTCCAGTCCCCAGGGCAGGTCGGTGTGCCCGCCGTAGAGCTCCTGGTTGAAGTAGTTGCCGATCCGCCCGATCGCCTGCGCGGTGACGATGCCCGGCGCGATCGCGTCGGCGAACGCGGGCAGCGGCACCCCCTTGCGGCGGCACCCGATCCACGCGCCGACCGCGCCGAGCGCGATGGCACCCCAGATGCCCAGCCCGCCGTCCCAGATGCGCAGCGCGTTCAGCGGGTTCTTGCCCTCACCGAAGTACCGGTAGTAGTCGGTGGCCACGTGGTAGAGCCGCCCACCGACCAACCCGAACGGCACCGCGAACACGGCGACGTCCACCACCGTGCCCGGCAGCCCGCCCCGCGCGACGAACCGCCGCTCCCCCCACCAGATCGCCACGATGATCCCGGCGATGATGCACAGCGCGTAGGCCCGCAGCGGCAGGGTGAAGATCCCCAGGTCCAGTTCCCACACCCCGCGGTCGGGACTGGGAATGCTCGCCAGGATCAGGTTCGCGGCGCTCGTCACGACGGCTACCGTAACGGGACCGGGTGGCCTGCCCGTGAAGTGGTGCCGCAGTCACCCCAACTCGATATCAACTGGGAATGGCTCCGAGAACCGCAGCCGCCCATCGACACTCGCCGCGACCGGCTCATATGCCCCCGCTCGCAGTCCGAAGAGTGTCGCCTGTACCGGCCCGCCTGCCGGATCCACCAAGAGGTAGTACGGGATCCCCGCCTCGGCGAACAACACACGCTTGAGCGCCTTGTCGTACACGCGCGACGACGGCGAGATGATCTCGACCACGATCAGCATGTCAGCAGCGTCGAAGAAGACCGCGTCCGAATCAGGGACGGTTGTGACCGCCACATCGGGGATCAAGACGCGGTCTGGACCGAGCACGACGTTGATCCCCGGCATGACCTCTGTATCGATCGGAGCCGCGCGATCGAGGCCTCCCGTCAGGCGCCGCAGAACACGCTGGTGCGGCCCACCGGGCGCCGGGCTCACGACCAACGCCCCGTCGATGAGTTCCACCCGCTGGCCGTTGTCGTCTGGCAGGGCGGAGAACTCCTCCAGCGTCCACGGCCGCGGGTGCCACGGGAGTGCTCCGGGTTGAGTCGCGGGCATGGCCATGCTGGGATCACCTCCGGTGTCGGCAGGCATGCCTCAGTCTGGCACGCCCACAGGGGTTTCTCGATGCGCACGAGATCAGGATCCCGAGTTGCACCGACAGAAACCGCCTGTCAAACCAGGTAACCCCGGAGGTTCACCCGATGGTGGAAGGTGCTTTCCGGACACCCGCGGCCAGTTCCACGGCGAGGTCGCGGACTCCGGTGACGCCTTCCGCCGCGCGGGTGACGAAGGCCGACCCCACGATCACCGCGTCGGCGAAGGCGGCGACCTCGGCCGCCTGCGCGCCCGAGCGCACGCCCAGGCCCACGCCGATCGGCAGGGAGGTGTGCGCGCGGGTGCGGGACACCAGGCCCTCCGCCAGGCTGCCCACCTGGTCGCGGGCGCCGGTGACGCCCATGACGGCGGTGGCGTAGACGAAGCCGGAGGAGGCGGCGACGGTCAGCGCGATGCGTTCCTCCGACGACGACGGTGCGACCAGGAAGATGCGGTCCAGTCCGTGCGCGGTGGAGGCCTCCACCCAGTCGGCGGCCTCGTCCGGGATCAGGTCCGGGGTGATGATGCCCAGGCCGCCCGCCGCCGAGAGGTCGCGGGCGAAGGCGTCGACGCCGTAGCGGTGGACCGGGTTCCAGTAGGTCATCACGACCGCCTGGCCGCCCGCCGCCGCCACCGCCTCGACGGTGGTGAACAGGTCGCGCAGGCGGAAGCCCGCGCGCAGGGCGGTCTCGGCGGCGGCCTGGATGACCGGGCCGTCCATCACCGGGTCGGAGTACGGGACGCCGACCTCGACCAGGTCGCAGCCCGCGTCGATCATGCCGCGCAGCAGCTCCACCGACTCCGGCACGGTGGGGAACCCGGCGGGCAGGTAGCCGATGAGCGCTCCCCGGCCTTCCGCGCGGGTGCGCTCGAACAGCGGGTCAAGCCTGCCCATCAGGACTCCTCCGTGCCTCGCGGGCCATCCGCGCCGCCGTCCTCGTAGAAGCCGAAGTACTTCGCGGCCGTGTCCATGTCCTTGTCGCCGCGCCCGGAGAGGTTGACCAGAATGTGGCCCTCCGGCCCCAGTTCCTGGCCCAGCTTGAGCGCTCCCGCGAGCGCGTGCGCGGACTCGATGGCCGGGATGATGCCCTCGGTCCGCGACAGCAGCCGGAACGCGTGCATGGCCTCGTCGTCGGTCACCGAGCGGTACTCCGCGCGGGCGGTGTCCTTCAGCCAGGCGTGTTCCGGGCCGACGCCCGGGTAGTCCAGGCCCGCCGAGATCGAGTACGCCTCGATGGTCTGCCCGTCCTCGTCCTGCAGCAGGTAGGACAGCGCGCCGTGCAGCATGCCGGGGGTGCCCTCGCTGAGCGTGGCGCCGTGTTCGCCGGTCTCGATGCCCTTGCCGCCGGGTTCGATGCCGACCAGGCGCACCTCCGGGTCGTCGATGAACCCGTGGAAGATGCCGATGGCGTTGGACCCGCCGCCGACGCACGCGGTGACCACGTCGGGCAGGCGGCCGGTCAGCTCCAGGAACTGGGCGCGCGCCTCGGCGCCGATGACCTTGTGGAAGTTGCGCACCATGACCGGGAACGGGTGTCCGCCCGCGGCCGTGCCGAGCAGGTAGTGCGTGGTGTCCACATTGGTCACCCAGTCGCGCAGCGCCTCGTTGATGGCGTCCTTGAGCGTGCGTGAGCCGGACTTCACCGGGATGACCTCGGCGCCGAGCAGCTTCATCCTGGCCACGTTGAGCGCCTGCCGCTCGGTGTCGACCTCGCCCATGTAGACCACGCACTCCAGGCCCATGAGCGCACACGCGGTGGCGGTGGCGACGCCGTGCTGGCCCGCGCCGGTCTCCGCGATGACCCGCTTCTTGCCCATGCGCTTGGTGAGCAACGCCTGGCCCAGCACGTTGTTGATCTTGTGCGAGCCGGTGTGGTTGAGGTCCTCGCGCTTGAGGAACACCCGCGCGCCGCCCGCGTGCTCGGCGAACCGGGGCGCCTCGGTGAGCAGCGACGGCCGACCGGCGTAGTCGCGCAGCAGCCGGGTGAACTCGTCGGTGAACTCGGGGTCCAGCCGGGCCTTGTCGTACTCGGCGGACAGCTCGTCCAGCGCCCCGATCAGCGCCTCCGGCATGAACCGGCCACCGTACGGGCCGAAGTGGCCGCGGTTGTCCGGGTCATGCGGGCCGGGCTTGTGCGGGTCGGTGCCGCGTTCGTCGGTCACCGGCCCGGCCTCGGGCAGGCCGGGTGCGAGCCCGCGGTGACCAGCTGCACCAGCGCCGCCTTGGGGTCGTCCGTGGCGACCAGGCCCTCGCCGACCAGCACCGCGTCGGCGCCCGCGCCCGCGTAGGTCATCAGGTCGCTGGGGCCGCGCACGCCGGACTCGGCGATCTTCACCGTCTCGAACGGCAGCCCGGGCGCCAGCCTGCCGAACACGTCCCGGTCGACCTCCAGGGTGTGCAGGTTGCGCGCGTTGATGCCGATGACCTTGGCGCCCGCCTCCAGCGCGCGGTCGGCCTCCTCGGCGGTGTGCACCTCGACCAGCGCCGTCATGCCCAGCGACTCGACCCGGTCCAGCAGCGACGCCAGCGCGTTCTGCTCCAGCGCGGCCACGATCAGCAGCACCAGGTCGGCGCCGTGCGCGCGGGCCTCGTGCACCTGGTAGGGGCCGACCACGAAGTCCTTGCGCAGCAACGGGACGTCGACCTGGACGCGGACCGCGTCCAGGTCGGCCAGCGAGCCGCCGAAGCGCCGCTGCTCGGTCAGCACGCTGATCACCCGCGCGCCCGCGGCCTCGTAGTCCTTGGCCAGCGCCGCCGGGTCGACGATCGCGGCCAGCTCGCCCTTGGACGGGCTGCGCCGCTTGACCTCGGCGATCACGCCGACGTCCGAGCCGCGCAGCGCGGTCATCGCGTCCCGCGGCGCGGGTGCCTTGGCCGCCAGCTCCTTGATCGTGTCGAAGGGGACGGCCGCCTCCCGCGCGGCGAGGTCTTCCCGGACACCGTCGATGATCGAGTCCAGAATGCTCATTCAGCACCCCGGACCGATGTCTGCCTGGTGTAGTCCCTCACAACCACTGCCCCTTCCCGCCGAATTGATGCTAACTCCGGCCCCCGGCGCCCCCCGGCACCGGGTCCCTGGCGTCAACGGTCCGCGACCGTGGGGTCCTCTCCCTCCGACAACGCCTGCCACAGGTCCTGTTCGCCGCGCGCGGTCTCCTTGGCCGCGCCCGGACTGCGGTACCGGCCGCCGAGCCGGGGCATCCGGTGCCCGCGCCACACCAGCGCGACGGCGGCCGCGAGCAGCAGCACACCGCCCAGCACGGCGAGCGCGCGCCCGCCGAAGGCGTCGGTGTCGGTGTGCCGGAACAGGCCCGTCCACACCGGGACGGCGCCCGCGGGCACCAGCACCACGCCCACCACTCTCCGCCATGTTCCGCTCACCGCGAGCACGCCCGCCACCGCGGCGAGCGCGAACACCGCCAGCGGCACCAGTTCCGGGGCGAAATCACCCCCGGGGACGTCCACGCTGGTCGTGACGCCGGTACCCGGTCTGCTCCGAACGGCCGTCCCCCAGGGCAGCCGGGCGGCGCCCCAGAGCGCCGCGGCGGCCGCCGGGAGCAGCACCGCGACCATCCACAGTGGACGGCGCGAGCCCGGTTCAGCCATGCGTGCCCGCGGCCGGTCGCAGGGTGGCGGCGATGGCCACGGCGGCCAGCACCGCGCCCGCCTTGTTCACGCACTCGGTGTCCTCGGCGGCGGGCACCGAGTCGGCCACGATCCCGGCCCCCGCCTGCACGTAGGCGACGCCGTCGCGGACCAGCGCGGTGCGGATGGCGATCGCGGTGTCGCCGTCGCCCGCGAAGTCCAGGTAGCCGACGACGCCGCCGTAGAGGCCGCGCCGGGTGGGCTCCAGCTCCTCGATCAGCTCCATGGCGCGCGGCTTGGGCGCGCCGGACAGGGTGCCCGCCGGGAAGCAGGCGGCGACCGCGTCGAAGGCCATCATGCCCTCCAGCAGCTCGCCGCTGACCGTGGACACGATGTGCATGACGTGGCTGTAGCGCTCGACCCGGAAGAAGTCGTTGACGTGCACCGAGCCGGGCTTGCAGACCCGGCCGAGGTCGTTGCGGGCCAGGTCGACCAGCATGACGTGCTCGGCGCGCTCCTTCTCGTCGGCGAGGAGGTCCTTCTCCAGGATCTCGTCCTCCTCGGGGTCGACGCCGCGCCAGCGGGTGCCCGCGATGGGGTGCGTGGTGGCCCGGCCGTCGCGCACGGTGACCAGGGCCTCCGGGCTGGCGCCGACGATGCTGAAGCCGTCCAGCCGGAGCAGGTACATGTACGGGCTCGGGTTGGTCGTCCGGAGCACCCGGTAGATGTCCAGCGGGTCGGCGTCGGTGGCCATCTCGAACCGCTGCGACACCACCACCTGGAACGCCTCGCCCGCCCGGATGGCCTCCTTGGCGGTGAGCACGGCCCGCTCGAAGTCCTCGGGCGTGCGCCTGCGGGTGTACTCCGGGCGCGGCCGGTCGAACACCGCGACCGTGGACTCGGCGGGCGCGCGCAGGTCGGCGACCATGGCGTCCAGCCGGGCCAACGCGTCGTCGTAGGCGGCGTCGACCCGTTCCGGCGAGTCGTCCCAGTTCACCGCGTTGGCGATGAGCGAGATGGTGCCCTCGTGGTGGTCGAGCGCGGCCAGGTCGGTGGCCAGCAGCATGACCAGCTCGGGGGTGTGCAGGTCGTCCTCGGTCAGCTCGGGCAGCCGTTCCAGCCTGCGCACGGCGTCGTAGCCGATGTAGCCGACCATGCCGCCGGTCAGCGGCGGCAGGCCGGGCAGCGGCTCGGTGTGCAGCAGGCGGACGGTCTCCCGCAGGGCGGCGAGCGGGTCGCCGCCGGTGGGCAGGCCGACCGGCGGGGTGCCGGTCCAGCGCGCCTCGCCGTCGACGGCGGTGAGCGCGGCGGCGCTGCGCACGCCGACGAACGACCAGCGGGACCAGGAGCGGCCGTGCTCGGCGGACTCCAGCAGGAAGGTGCCGGACCGGTGGCCCGCGAGCTTGCGGTAGACCCCGATGGGGGTCTCGGCGTCGGCCCAGACGCGGCGGACGACCGGGATGACGCGGCGGTCCGCGGCCAGCGCGTGGAACTCTTCGCGGCTGGGGGTTACCTCGCCCAGCCCTGCCGTGGCCGTGGGCCGCGGGTGGACTCCGATCGCGCTCACCATGGGGCCATTCTGCCGCCTGCCGTCGTTCACCCGGACGGCCGGTCGATTCAACAGGTGTTGAGTTCTGCTGCCGGTGGTCCATGATGGGGCGGTGACCACGGAGAACGGGGAGCGGCGGCGCGGGCGACGGCCGGGCGGTACCGACACCCGCACGGCCCTGCTGGATGCGGCCCGTGAGGTTTTCACCGAACAGGGCTACGACGGGGCGACGGTGCGCTCGATCGCCCGCCGGGCCGGGGTGGACGCGGCGATGGTGAACCACTGGTTCGGCGGGAAGGAGTCGCTGTTCACCGAGGCGGTGCTGCACCTGCCGTTCAACCCGCGCGACCGGATCGCGGCGCTGCTCGCCGACGGCGACACCACGTCGCTTGGCGAGCGGCTGGTGCGCACGTTCCTGACGATCTGGGACGCGCACGACGGCGGGATCTTCACCGCGATGATCAGGAGTGTCGCCGCGCACGAGCGGGTGGCCGCCGCGCTGCAGGAGTTCTTCCACCACAACGTGTTCGGCCAGCTGGCCGGGGTGGCCAGGGACAGCCCGGACCTGCGCGCGAACCTGGTGGCCGCGCAGATGATCGGGCTGGGGATGTTGCGGTATGTGGCCCACTTCGAGCCGTTGACCGACGCCGGGGTGGAGGTGCTGGTCAAGGCCGTCGGGCCGACGGTGCAGCGCTACCTGACCGGGGCGATCGGGTGATCGGGCTCAGAGCAGGTCTCGGTCGTCGAAGCAGGTGTGGGCGCCGGTGTGACAGGCCGGGCCGGTCTGCTCGACGGTGAGCAGGACCGTGTCGCCGTCGCAGTCCAGCCGTACCGAGTGGACCTTCTGGGTGTGGCCGGAGGTCTCGCCCTTGACCCAGAGCTCCTGACGGCTGCGCGAGAAGTAGGTGCCCTTGCGCGTGCTGAGCGTCAGGTGCAGCGCCTCGTCGTTCATCCACGCGACCATCAGCACCTCCCCCGTGCCGTGCTCCTGCACGACCGCGCAGACCAATCCGTCGGCGTTGCGCTTGAGGCGGGCGGCGATCGCGGGGTCGAGCGTCACGGGGTGCCTTTCTGGAAGAACTCACGGGCCGGTTTGGTGAGCAGCAGCACGGCGGCGTAGCAATGCGCGGCCGCCAGGATCCCGGAGGCGATCCGGTAGAGCACGGGCAGGTCGCCCAACGCGAACAGCGCGTGGGCCAGCGCGGCGAAGATGACGTACGCCAGCACGACTTTGCGCACCAGCCGCAGACCGGTGTGGACGCTGACGGCGCTGAGCAGGCCCACCAGGCCCAGGCCGATCGGGAACGTCAGCACGTCCAGGTCGTGCGGGGTCCGGGTGAGGCCGAGGCCGACGAACGCCAGCGCCGCCACCACCAGGATCACCGTGGTGACGCGGATCTCCAGCGGGCGGGCGGTCACCGGACCTCCACCCCGGCCGCGCGCAGGGTCTCCTTGACCTCGGGGATGCGCAACTGTCCGAAGTGGAACACGCTGGCCGCCAGCACCGCGTCCGCCCCCTCGGCGACCGCGGGCGGGAAGTGCGACAGGTCGCCCGCGCCGCCGCTGGCGATCAGCGGCACGTCCACCCTGGCCCGCACCATCCTGATCAGCTCAAGGTCGAAGCCTGCCTTGGTGCCGTCGGCGTCCATCGAGTTCAGCAGGATCTCGCCGACGCCCAGCTCCTGCCCCCGGGCGGCCCACTCGACCGCGTCGATGCCGGTGCCCCGGCGGCCGCCGTGCGTGGTCACCTCGAAACCGGAGGGGGTGGGCGCCGAGTCCGCGGGCACCCGGCGGGCGTCGACCGACAGCACGACGCACTGCGCGCCGTAGCGTCGGGAAGCCTCGCCGAGGAACTCCGGGCGGGCGATCGCGGCGGTGTTGATGCCGACCTTGTCCGCGCCCGCACGCAGCAGGCGGTCGATGTCCTCCACCGTGCGGACGCCGCCGCCGACGGTGAGCGGGATGAACACCTGCTCCGCGGTGCGGCGGACCACGTCGAACGTGGTCTCCCGGTCCGATGAGGACGCGGTGACGTCGAGGAACGTCAGCTCGTCCGCGCCCTCCGCGTCGTAGGCGGCGGCCAGCTCGACCGGGTCGCCCGCGTCGACCAGGTCGGTGAAGTTGACGCCCTTGACCACCCGGCCCGCGTCGACGTCGAGGCAGGGGATCACGCGGACCGCTACTGACATGCCCCCGAGCCTACGGGGCGGCGATACTGGGGCGTCGAGCACGAGGGGGGAAGCTCATGACCAGGTCCGGGCGCCGACCGGGACCGACCGCGACCCGGGCGGACATCCTGGCCGCCGCGCGCGCCCAGTTCGGCGCGCACGGCTACCGGGGCGCCACGATCCGCGGCATCGCCGCCGAGGCCGGGGTGAACCCGGCGCTGATCCACCACTTCTTCGGCAGCAAGGAACAGGTGTTCGTGGCCGCGCTCGACCTGCCGGTCCGGCCGGACGTGGTGCTGGCGACGGTCATGGACGGGCCCCGGGAGCGGACCGGGGAGCGGCTGCTGCGGCTGTTCCTCGGCCTGTGGTCGGCACCGGAGTCGTCGCGGTCGTTCCTGGCGCTGCTCCGGTCGGTGTCGAGCAACGAACAGGCGGCCGGGATGCTGCGGCAGTTCCTGGAGCGGGCGGTGGTGGCCCGGGTCGCGCAGGCGTTGGATGTGCCGCCGTTGCGGGCTACCGCGCTGGCGGCGCATCTGCTGGGGTTGGCGATGGCACGGTATGTGGTCCGGGTGGAGCCGTTGGCGTCGGCCGGTGAGGACGAGGTCGTGGCGTTGGTGGCGCCGGTACTCCAGCAGTACCTGATCGAGTCCACTGTGGATGAACAGTAGGGCTTCGGTCACCGCCCTGGCCCTCGGCCTGGAAAGCTCAAGCCAACCGGTGTACCAGGCCGTCCAGGATGTCCGACATCTCCACCAGGAGTGCCTTGCCCGCCACCCGGACCTCCTCCAGCTGAAGATCCCGGTCCACCAACGCCGCCGCGCGTCCCTCCGGCCCCTTCCACCGCCGCTGCGCGCGGCGTTCCAGGGCCGCCGCGCGACGCAGGAGAGTCAACGGGCGTTGATTCGCGCGGGCGATGTCGCGGCGTAACGGGACCAGGGCCACCAGGACATGGTGGGTGGTGGTGCCGACGCCCAGGCCGAGCATCTCCTGGGCTTCCCTGGTGGGGTCGGCGAAGTCGGGGTCGGTGCTGAACGCGTCGGCCACCAGGGTGAGGGCGGCGGTGGCGGTGCCGCCGGTGTCGAAGTCCGCGAGGACGGTCTCCCAGGCGTGGATACCGTCGCGGACGCGGGCGAGGAAGGTGTCGAGGGCGGGGTCCCCGCGCTCGACGCCGCGCACCGTGGCCAGGGTCCCGATCAGGGTGGCCAGGGTCGAGTCGGCGGTCATCGAACCTCCGGGTCGTCGAGGGGTGATCACGCTAGGACCTCCGACCGCGAAACGTGAAGAGGTTGACGAACGGATCTCATCAAGCACAGAATTAAACACATGGCTAATTCAGCGGTGGCGGCGACCGCGCTGCGGATCGCGCGCACCGGCCGTGACGTGCTGCGCGATGTCTCGTTCACGGTCCCGGCCTGCAGTGTGAACGGGTTGCTCGGACCCAGCGGCTGTGGGAAAACCACCCTTTTGCGCGCGATCATGGGTGTCCAGGCCGTCACGGCGGGTGTCGTCGAGGTGCTGGGCCACCCCGCCGGGCATCCGGGCCTGCGCCGCCGGATCGGTTACGCCACACAGACCCCGGCGGTCTACGCGGACCTCACCGTCGCGGAGTGCCTGCGGTACTTCGCCGCCGTGCTCGGCGCCCCGGCGACCGACGTCGACCGGGTGCTCGCCGACGTCGACCTGGCCGGGCAGCGGGACCGGCTGGTCGGCAGCCTGTCCGGGGGCCAGCGCGGCCGGGCGAGCCTGGCCGTCGCGCTGCTCGGCGAGCCCGAGCTGCTGGTGCTCGACGAGCCGACCGTGGGCCTGGACCCGGTGCTGCGCGAGGACCTGTGGTCGTTGTTCCACCGCCTCGCCGCGGCAGGCACCACGCTGATCGTCTCCAGCCACGTCATGGACGAGGCCGCCCGCTGCGACCGGCTGCTGATCCTGCGCGACGGCACCGTGTTCGCCGACGACACACCTGACGGCCTGCGCGCCGCGACCGGCGAGACCGACCTGGAGCGGGCGTTCCTGCAGCTGGTCCGTGAACGGGAGACAGTGTGAACCCCACCATCACCGCCGCCACCGCGCGCCGGGTGCTCACGCAGCTGCGGCACGACCCACGCACGGTCGCGATGCTGCTGCTCGTTCCCAGCCTGCTGATGTCGTTGCTGCGCTTCGTCTTCAACGACGAACGCGCCTTCAACCACCTGGCGCCCGCGCTGCTGGGCGTGTTCCCGTTCGTGGTCATGTTCCTCGTCGCCTCGGTGACCACGTTGCGCGAGCGCACCACCGCGACTCTCGAACGCCTGATGACGCTCCCGCTGGGCAGGCTCGACCTGATCCTGGGCTATGCCATCGCGTTCGGACTGGTCGCGGTCGCGCAGGTGGGCGTCGCGACCGGGGTGTGCGCGTGGCTTGGCCTGGACCTCGGCGGTTCACTGTGGACGGTCCTGCTGATCGCGGTGCTGGACGCGCTGCTCGGCATGGCGCTGGGCCTGCTGGTGAGCGCGTTCGCGACGAGCGAGTTCCAGGCCATCCAGTTCATGCCGCTGTTCGTGCTCCCCCAGTTCCTGCTGTGCGGCCTGCTCCAGCCGCGCGAGCAGATGAGCCAGGTGCTGCACTGGCTGTCCGACGTGATGCCGTTGTCCTACGCGGTGGACGCGCTCGGCCGGGCCACCGCGTCGGCCGACATGGACGCCGCGCTGCTCACCGACATCCTGGTGGTCGCGGGCTGCGTCCTGCTCGCGCTCGCCCTCGGCGCGGGCACGCTGCGGCGGCGCACGCGCTGACCGGGAACGGTATGGGCCGAACAGTGGCTTCCGGGATGCCCGTTTCGCCGCTTACGGTCGGGTGACCGGAGGAAGGCGGTCCCCCATGCGGTTTCGAGCGATCCTGTGCGCGCTGGTCCTGTGTGTCGTCACCGCGCCCGCCGCCTCCGCCACCGTGACGTTGGTCGGCGGCGACAGCGTCATCGTCGGCGGCAAACGGTGCGTGATCGGGTTCAACGCGCGCACCGGCTCCGGCGCCCGGGTCATCATCACCACCGGGGCCTGCGCGGGCACCAGCGGGCCGATCGGGATCATCCCCGCCCCGCCGGACTCGGTCTCGACCCCGTTGGTGCGCGTCGGTTCCGGCACCACGACCGTCCACGGCGCCACCGAGGCGGCGATCGGCTCGTCCGTCTGCGCCTACGGCCCCGCCTCGGGCTGGCGCTGTGGCACCGTGCAGGCGAGAAATCAAACGGTGAACTACCCGACCGGGACGATCACCGGTCTCACCCGGACGACGTTGTGCGTGGAGCCTGGCGACGCGGGCGGGCCGGTGCTGAGCGGGAACGGCCAGGCCCAAGGCATCCTGATCGGCGGTTCGGGTAACTGCCGGACCGGCGGCGTCGGCTACTTCGCCCCCGTCCGGCCCGCGTTGTCGGCCTACGGACTGATCCTGTACACCGGCTGACCGCAGCGGGTGGGTAGCATCCCGTCCCCAGTGGAACGCTCGATGTCGGGGGCAGGGATGGGTGGCTTAGGCAGGCTGACCGCCGCGGTGGCGGGCGTGCTGGTACTGGTGTCCGGATGCACGACCGTGGTGGCCCCGCCGCCGGGTTTCGCGCACGGAGTACCGGACTACCGGCCGCCGAAACCGGACGTGGCGAAGATCCTCGGCGATCTGACCACCCTGGACCCGTGCTCGCTGACCATGCCCGCCGACTTCGGCGCCGTCACCGCGAAGCCCATGTCCTTCGACGAGTGCGGTATCTCGATCCCAGGGGGTGCGACCATCTCGGTGGGCATGGTCGACAAGGTGGACACGTTCCAGGCGCGCGGCACGCCCACCGAGTTCCAGGGCATGTCCTATTCGATCTATTCCACCCCGATCATGCCCTGCGGCCGTCTCCTCTTGTTCGGTGACGACCTCGCCCTGTCGGTGCACATGCTGGCCGCGAGCGGCGAGGGCGCCGCCGCCCAGTGCGACAAGGTCGCCGAGGGGTTCGAGAAGATGCTGAAACGGCTGAAGAGCTCGCCCAAGTCGGTCAAGCACCGCACCTTCCCGCCCGCGTCCTTCGGTCGGGTGGACGCGTGTGCCGTCATGCCCGCCGCGGTCGTCTCGGCACTACCCACGGTGAGGACGTGGCCGTCCAAGCACACCTGTGCGTGGTCCGATGCGGGGACGCAGAACGAACTGCGCGTGTCCTTCGGCGTCGGCGAGCTGACCGACCTGCCGGGCAACGCGATCGAGGTGGCGGGCCGCAAGACCGAGAAGCTGGAGGAACCGATGGGCGACGACGCGGGCTGCCTGCTGCTCGGCGCGCACCAGGTCCCGCACGGCGACCACGAGATGTCCGTGCTGAACCTGGTCCGCAAGGGGGTCAAGGACGCGGCGGCGGTGTGCGACCAGGCCGTGCAGTACGCCAACCAGCTATGGCCGGTGCTGCCCACACCGTGAGCCCGCGCGGAACCCGGCCCGACGGCGCATCCTGTCCCCAGTGGACGACGGGATCGGAGGTCGGCGATGGGCTCGGGTCGGGTGGCCGCGGCGGTCTGCGCCCTCACGCTGGTATCCGGGTGCGGCACGGTCTTCACTCCCCCACCGGACTACGCCCACGGCGTCGACCGCCCGGTGGACGTGGCCGCCGCCCTCGGTGACCTGCCCACCCTGGACCCATGCTCACTGTTCGACCCGTCCGACTTCGGCGCGACGACGACAGCGCTGTACACGTTCAGCGACTGCGACGTCAGCGTCGGCGAGGTGCACGTCTCGGTCGGCTCGATCGACAAGCTCGACGTGTTCCCCGGCCAGGACGCGCCGGTCGAGTTCGAGGGCATGACCTACCTGGCGTACTCCACCCAGGACATGCCGTGCGGACGCCTGTTGCAGTTCGGCAGCCTGGCACTCGCGGTGTTCCCGTGGTTCGCCGACACCGGCACGATGACCGACGCGTGCGACCGGATCGCGGCGGGCTTCGAGAAGATGCTGAAACGGCTCAAATACACCCCGTACCGGATCAAGCACCGCACCTTCGCCCCCACCTCGCTCGGCGGCCTCGACCCGTGCCGGACGACACCGTCCGCGGGACTGCGGGTGGTGAAGTCCTGGCCCACCAGGCACACCTGCCTGTGGAACGACCCGGACGGGCAGGTGTCCGTACAGGTGTCGTTCGGCATCCACACGACCCCGCCCGAGGAAACCGGCAGCGAGCGGATCGAAGTGGCGGGCCGCCCGACCGTGCGGTACGAGATCCCGATCGACGACTCGCTCAGCTGCCGCCTGTCCGGCGACCACACGGTCCCGGGCCAACGCGAGCACGAGTCCGTCAACCTGACCGTATACCGCGAAGACCTCCAGACCTCACCGTGTGACGAGGCCAAGACCTACGCGGCCCAACTATGGCCGACTCTCCCACCCGCCAAATAACCTGCCGCGTCCGGCGGCCCTCTTGTCTCTGCCATCCTCAAACCGACACTGCCGTCGGTGCAAGCTCGCACCGACGGCAGCACGGCAGACTCAGGACACCGGTCCGCTCACGGACTTCACCTTCTGCGACCCGTCCACAGTGGCCAACGACTTGGCGTAGCGGGCAGTGGAAGTCGGGCTGGTGCGATCGGCGAGGTAGAACCAGTCCATCTGCACCCGCTGCGGATTCACGTCGACCACCGAGTACCCGTGCGAGTCCAGCTCGATGTACTTGAGGTGCCAGTTGCCCGCCGCCAACGCGGCCTCCGCGATCGGCGACACCGAGCGGGGGCTGACCTTCAGCAGATCGTCGATGTTGTCGCTGGTGACCGAGGTGGTGACGAACTCGACCGCGGCGGAGTTCCCGTTCCACCAGTAGCTCGACCGGTCCACCGGCACGTCCGCGCCCCACGAGGAGTGGATGTCGCCGGTGAGGAACACGGTGTTCCTGACCTTGTTGTCCTTCAGATGCCCCAACAGCTCCTGCCGGTCCGCGGTGTAGCCGTCCCAGGCGTCCGCGTTGGCGGCGACGCTGCCGACCGGCAGGCCGAGCAGGGAACCGAGCGACTCCAGGAACCGCGACTCCACATTCCCCAGCGAGATCGGGGTGATCATCACCGAGTTGCCGACCAGCTTCCACTTCGCATCGGTGCCGGACAGCCCCGACTTGAGCCAGTTCATCTGCGCGTCGCCGGTGATGGTCCGGTTCGGGTCCCCTGGGTCGCCATTGGACGGTGTGGTCTGCTTGGACCGATAGCTGCGCAGGTCCAAAAGGGACAGCTCGGCGAGCCGACCCCAGCGGAACCGCCGGTAGATCTCGCCGTTCGCCCCCTGCCGCACCGGCATCCACTCGAAGTAGGCCTGCCGGGCGGCGGCCTTGCGCACGTTCCAGTCGCCCTCGTTCGGCTGGTGGTTCTCCGCACCGCCGGACCAGGTGTCATTGGCGTATTCATGATCATCCCAGGTGATGAACCACGGCTGGGCCGCGTGCAGCGCCTTGAGATCCGGGTCGGTCTTGTACTGGGCGTGCCGACGCCGGTAGTCGGCGAGCGTGATGGTCTCGTTGGTGGGCTCGTGCGGCCGGATCGTCACGCCACGGGCCCCGTAACCACCGGCCTGGTACTCGTAGATGTAGTCACCGACATGCAGCACACCATCGAGGTCGGTGCGCGCGGCAAGGTGGCGATAGGCGGAGAAGTACCCGGCCTGCCAGTTGGAGCACGACACCAAGCCCAGCCGCAGCTTGCTCACATCGGCATTGGCGGCAGGAGCCGTGCGGGTACGGCCGGTGCCGGAAACCGTGCCGTCGAGGGAGAAACGATAGTAGTAGACCGTCGCCGGGTTGAGACCACCGGCGGCGACCTTCACGGTGTGATCACGGTCGGGCCCGGTCAGCATCGCGCCGGACTGCACGATCGAGCCGAACCCGGAGTCGGTGGCCACCTCCCACCGCACCTCGACGGTGGGGCCGATGCCGGAGCCGGGCGTGGACTCGGGGGTGGGGGTGACACGGGTCCAGAGCAGGACACCGTCGGGTAACGGGTCACCGGAGGCGACGCCGTGGGCGAACTGCGGGGTGGCGGCGGACGCGGCGGTGACCGCGAGCGTGGCGGGCACCAGCAGCGCGCCGCCCGCGACGGCGGAGGACTTGAGAAAGACGCGGCGGTCGAACGGGGTGGTGGGAGTCACGCCTGCCAGTGGTACATCAGGGGCTTGGATGTCACACCCACCCGTCGGGTGAACATCGGCGGAACTCCCATCCCGTCAGTCCTGAAGGTCCTGCGGCAGCGGCAGGTCGAGCGCGGCGAGGAAGCGCGCGGCCTTGATCTCCACGAAGATGTCGGCGTCGTCGTCCTCGGCGTCCTCGCCATCGTCGGCGTCATCGAGGTCGTCATCGAGGTCGTCGTCTCCGGCGAGGAACCCGGCGATCTCGTCGACCTTGCCCGCCGCGTCGCCGCCGCTCCTGGCCGCCCACCAGGCCGCCAGGCCCGCCGCCTCGCGGGGCACGTCCGTCGGCTCGGAGGCGTCGGGGTCGTCGAAGTAGCTGCGCGGCGTGTGACCGAGGTAGGCGACGCCCGCGCCCGACCCGTTCGGGTGGTAGCGGACCGAGGCGACGTCGCTGTCGAAGATGTCGAGCGTCAGCCACACCTCCGGCTGCGTACTGCCGTCCCAGTCGTCCTGGTTGTGCCACCCGGTGCCGTCGTAGACGTACTGACCGAAGAAGCCCATGTCCACCTCCCGCTAAGCAGCCACACCGGCCCCTACCTGCGACGACAGGCTAATCGACAGCGGGGGTTGACGGCATGTCGACCGAGGTGCATTCTTAACGCATCCCTTCTAGAACGAAATGGTTATAGATGACCGACCAGTTGAGCGCCGTGTTCGGGGCCCTCGCCGATCCCACCCGGCGGGCGATCCTGGCCCGGCTGCGCGCGGGCGACGCGAACGTGGCCGAGCTGGCCGCCCCGTTCGCGATGTCCCAGCCCGCCGTGTCCCGGCACCTGAAGGTGCTGGAGGCGGCCGGGCTGATCACGCGCAGCCGCCGGGCCACGGCGCGCCTGAGCCACCTGGAGGCGAACCCGTTGCGCGACGCGACCGCCTGGCTGGCCGGGTACCGCGAGTACTGGGAGGAGAGCCACGACCGGCTCGACGAGCTGCTCGCCCGGCTGCAGGACACCCACCCCGAGGAAGACGAGGAACCGACATGAGCGACACCGTGATCACCGCCCCCGACGGCCTGCCCGTCATCGAGATCACCCGCGAGTTCGCCGCGCCCGCCGCGCTGCTGTTCCGCGCCTACACCGAGCCCGACCTGGTCGTGCAGTGGCTCGGGCCGCGCAGGCTGACGATGAAGATCGACCACTGGGACGCCCGGCACGCGGGCGGCTACCGCTACATCCACACCGACGACGAGGGCAACGAGTACGCCTTCCGCGGCACCTTCCACGGCGACCCGACCGTGACGGAGGGCATCGTGCAGACCTTCGAGTGGGAGGGCGCGCCCGGCGACATCGCGATGGAGCGGATCACCTTCACCGAGCAGGACGGGCGGACGACCGTGCACATGCGGTCGGTCGGCTTCTCCGTGGAGGCCCGGGACGCGCACATCGCCAATGGCATGGAATCCGGTGTCCGCGACGCGATGGACCGCCTCGCGGAGCTTCTCCCCACGTTGTAGGAAGCCTCGGTGCGAGAGTCGAGGCCCGGCATGGTCGCCGTGCCCCGACTAGCCTTGATGGATGGCATGGCAGGAACTCGGCGATGGCAAGTATCTGTTGGTGACGACGGTCAAGCGGGACGGCACGAAAGTGCCGACACCGCTGTGGGTCGCCCGGGACGGCGATGACCTGGTCGTCTGGACGGTGCGCTCGTCCGGGAAGGTCAAGCGCATCCGCAACAATCCGCGGATCGAGGTCGCCCCGTGCGACATCCGCGGCAATCCCGCGGGCGCGTCCGTGCCCGCCTCGGCACGATTGCTCGACGAGGCGGGCACGGCGCGGGCGCGAAAACTCATCATCCGCAAGTACGGCCTGGTGGGCCGGATCCTGGTCTGGGCCAGCCGCTTCCGCCGCGGCTACGACGGCACGATCGGGATCGCCATCAGTCCTGTCTAGACAGTCACTCAGACGGCCGCGAGGGCTTCCCGAAGGGTGAAGTTCCGGTTGTACAACGCCTTCCCCACGATCGCCCCCTCCACGCCGACCGGCGCCAGCTCCGCGAGCGCGCGCAGGTCGTCCACACTGGACACGCCGCCGGAGGCGACGACCGGGGACGGGGTGCGGGCGCAGACATCGCGCAGCAGGTCGGTGTTGGGGCCGGTGAGGGTGCCGTCCTTGCCGACGTCGGTGACGACGTAGCGGGCGCAGCCGTCGCGGTCGAGGCGGGCGAGGACCTCCCAGAGGTCGCCGCCGTCCTTGGTCCAGCCGCGAGTGGCGACGCGGTGGCCGTCGTCTGTGATGCGGACGTCGAGGCCGATGGCGATCTTCTCGCCGTACGCGGCGATCGCGCGGGCGCACCACTCCGGATGCTCCAGCGCGGCGGTGCCCAGGTTGACCCGGGCACAGCCGGTGGCCAGGGCGGCGGCGAGCGTGTCGTCGTCGCGGATGCCGCCGGAGAGCTCCACCTTGACGTCCAGGGTGCCGACGACCTCGGCGACCAGGGCACGGTTGTCGCCGCGGCCGAAGGCGGCGTCCAGGTCGACCAGATGGACCCACTCGGCGCCGTCGGACTGCCAGGCCAGGGCGGCCGCCAGCGGCGAACCGTAGGTCGTCTCCGTGCCCGCCTCCCCCTGGGTCAGGCGGACGGCTTGGCCGTTGGCGACGTCGACGGCGGGCAGCAGGTAGAAACTCACCCGGTCAGCCTAGTGGGTGCCGGTCGACGGCCCGCACAACCTCGACGCGCGACGAACGACACGTCCGGGGCCGTTCTCCCGTTCGTCCCGCCCGGTCACCCGGTCGTGTGGGACAGCCAGTTCTCCAGGAGCTGCGCGCCCGCGTCGCCGGACTTCTCCGGGTGGAACTGGGTGGCCGACAGCGGGCCGTTCTCCGCGGCCGCCACGAAGTCGTCTCCGTGCCGCGCCCACGTCACCAGCGGCGCGACCATCGGCGGCTCGGGGTGCAGCTCCCACTTGCGTGCGGCGTAGGAGTGCACGAAGTAGAAGCGCGTGTCGGCGTCCATCCCCGCGAACAGCACCGACTTCTCCGGCGCGCGCACGGTGTTCCAGCCCATGTGCGGGACGACGTCGGCCTCCAGCCGGTCGACGATGCCGGGCCACTGGCCGCAGCCGTCGGTCGTCACGCCGTGCTCGACGCCGCGCTCGAACAGCACCTGCATGCCCACGCAGATGCCGAGCACCGGCCGCCCGCCCGCGAGCCTGCGCCCGATGATCCGGTCGCCGCGCACCGCGAGCAGCCCCGCCATGCAGGCCGCGTACGCGCCGACCCCGGGCACCACGAGCGCGTCGCACTCGACCGCGGCCTGGAAGTCCGCGGTCACCTCCACGTCCGCGCCCACCCGGCGCAGCGCGCGCTCCGCCGAACGGAGGTTTCCGGATCCGTAATCCAAGACGACGACTCGTGCCACGCAGGTCAGCGTAGTCGCCGGTCGTCGTGATCGAACCGTGACCGACGCTCGCGATTGGCTCGCCGCCGCACCGGGTACCTCCTCCGCGAGGAGTCTGGGTCGGGAACCGTGAAGCACGGCGGCGATGGGGGTAATCATGGAGACGCGTGCGATGGACCGCAGATCGGTCCGGTGGACGTTAGCGGCCGTGCTGGCGGGCGCGGCGGCGGTCAACGTATACCTGGCCGTCTCCGCGTGGGTGATCTGGCCTGCCCCGCTCGCGCTGCTGTGGATCGGTTTCGCCGTCGCCCTGCTGCTGCCTGCCAGTGAACCGGCCGAGGCCGCTGTCGAGATCCCGATGCCGCGTACCGCACGGGAGTCGCTCGCCCTCGCCGAGCACTCCAACCGGGCCGCAGCAGTGTAAAGGGCTGTCGGCCCGGGGTGGTGGCGTGCTGTACTTGGCGCGAAATGGAAGACAAGAACATCATTCGCCTGTCCAAGCGACTCGCGCTCGTACTGCGTCACAATCCGGACAGCATCGGTATCACCCTCGACCCGGCAGGCTGGGTCCCGGTCGAGGAACTCCTGGCCGCGCTGCGCGCCCACGGCACGCGGGTCGACCGTCCCCTGCTGGAACGGGTGGTCGCGGAGAACAACAAGGCCCGCTACGCGTTCGACGAGACCGGCACCCGCATTCGCGCCAGCCAGGGGCACAGCGTGTCCGTCGATCTCGGTCTGGCCGTGGCCGAACCACCGGAAACCCTGTACCACGGCACGGTCGCCGCGGCTTTGCCCGCTATTCAGCGTGAAGGGCTACGGCCGATGCGTCGGCACGCGGTACATCTTTCGGCTAATCGCGAGACCGCCGTCACAGTCGGCGCTCGCCGTGGCAAACCGGTGGTATTGGCGGTCGCCGCGGCGGAGATGGTCGCCGTGGGCCATGAGTTCCAGCTGAGTGCCAACGGTGTCTGGCTCACGCCGCACGTGCCTGCCGACTACCTGACCGTTACCTCGACCTAGCTGGAGGTCGCCGGTAGGCTCTGCCGGGTGTCCATACTGCCCGAGCTGCTGACCATCGGCGAGGTCGCCGACCGCAGCGGAGTGCCGCATACCGCCCTGCGCTTCTACGAGGAGCGGGGGTTGATCACGTCGGAACGGACCGCGGGGAATCAGCGGCGGTATCCGCGAGCCGTGTTGCGGAGGTTGGCGTTCATTCGGACGGCGCAGCGGGTGGGACTGACGCTGGAAGAGATCCATGACGCGTTGGATACGTTGCCGGACAAGCGGACGCCCACGAAAATGGACTGGTCCCGGTTGTCCAAGGCTTGGCGGGGGGAGTTGGAAGCTCGAATTGATTCGTTGCAGCGGCTACGGGACAACTTGAGCTCTTGTATCGGGTGTGGGTGTTTGTCGTTGAAGTCCTGCCTGCTGATCAATAGCGAGGACCAACTGGCCGCGTTCGGACCCGGGGCGCCCAAGTTGAAGGCCGGCAGCGAGGGCGGCATCGTCTAGCGGGCTCTGCCGGTGTGCACAGAAGTCCGTCGGTCAGGTGGAGGAGAGGTACCAGGCCACCGCGCCGCCGCCCGCCAGAAGCGCCAACACCAGCAGGATCCCGGCCATGAACTTGGCGGTTTTCCAGGTGGTGTAGACGCCGCCCAGTAGGAGACCCGCCAGGACGATCAGGCCGATGATGACGACTTCCTTAGGCACGTTACAACACGCCCTTCGTCGAGGGGATGCCGCCGATCCGGGGGTCCGACTCGGCGGCGGCGCGGAGGGCTCGGGCGAAGGCCTTGTACTCGGCCTCGGTGATGTGGTGCGGGTCGCGGCCGTGGATGACGCGCAGGTGCAGGGCGATCTGGGCGTGGAAGGCGATCGACTCGAAGACGTGCCGGTTCAGCACCGTGGGGTAGTTGCCGCCGACGGTGAAGCCGATCATGACGTCGGGTTCGCCGGTGTGCACGCAGTAGGGGCGGCCGGAGACGTCGACGGCGGCGTGGGCCAGGGTCTCGTCCATCGGGATCCAGGCGTCGCCGAAGCGGCGGATCCCCTTCTTGTCGCCGAGCGCGGTGCGCAGGGCCTGACCGAGGACGATGGCGACGTCCTCGACGGTGTGGTGGGCGTCGATCTCCACGTCACCGGTGGCGCGCACGACCAGGTCGAAGGCGCCGTGGGTGCCGAAGGCGGTCAGCATGTGGTCGTAGAACGGGACGCCGGTGGCGATCTCGACCTTGCCGGAACCGTCCAGGTCGATCTCCACCGTGACCGAGGACTCCCGGGTGATCCGCTCCACGCGGCCGACACGGTTGCTCACTTACGCGATCTCCTTACTGGCGGCCAGGAACGCGTCGTTCTCGGCCGGGGTTCCCACCGTCACCCGCAGGTGGCCGGGGATGCCGACGTCCCGGATCAGCACGCCACTGTCCAAATAGGACTGCCAGGCGGCGCGCGGGTCGGGGAAGGGTCCGAAGAGGATGAAGTTGGCGTCACTCGGCACGACCTGGAAACCCAGCCCGGCAAGCGCTTGCGCCACCCGGTCGCGTTCAGCGGACAACGCGTGCACCGAAGCCAGCGTGCCCTCGGCGTGACGCAGCGCGGCGCGGGCGGCGGCCTGGGTCAGCGTCGACAGGTGGTAGGGCAGGCGCACCAGCAACAGCGCGTCGACCATGGCCGGGGCGGCGGCGAGGTAGCCCAGCCGTCCGCCCGCGAAGGCGAAGGCCTTGCTCATGGTGCGGCTGACGACGACCTTCGCCGGGAACTCGTCGATCAGGTGGACGGCGCTTTCCTGCGAGGAGAACTCCGCATAGGCCTCGTCCACCACCACGACGCCCGGGGACGCCGCGACGACCGTGCGCAGGTCGGCGAGCGGGACGGACTGGCCGGTCGGGTTGTTCGGGCTGGTCACGAAGACCACGTCCGGCGCGCGCTCGGCGATCACCGCGGCGGCCGCGTCGACGTCGAGGGAGAAGTCGGCGCGGCGCGGGGTGGGCGCCCACTCGGTGCGGGTGCCCGCGGCGATGATCGGGTGCATCGAGTAGGACGGCTCGAACCCGAGCGCGGTACGGCCGGGGCCGCCGAAGGCCTGCAGGAGCTGCTGCAGGATCTCGTTGGAACCGTTGGCGGCCCACAGGTTCGCGGCCGTCAGCGGCGCGCCGGTCGCGCCCGCCAGGTAGTCGGCGAGCTCGGCGCGCAGGGCGACGGCGTCCCGGTCGGGGTAGCGGTGCAGCGTGCCCGCGATCTCGGCGACGGCGGCGGTGATGTCGGCGACCAGCTCCGGCGGCGGCGGGTACGGGTTCTCGTTGGTGTTGAGCTGGACGGGCACGTCCAGCTGCGGCGCGCCATAAGGCGTGCGCCCGCGCAGATCCTCGCGCAGCGGCAGGTCGGACAGGGCCGCGCGCGCTCCCGGGGCGTTCACCCGCGATCCCGGAACCGGGCCGTGACGGCCTGGCCGTGCGCGGGCAGGTCTTCTGCGTCGGCGAGCGCGACCACGTGCGCGGCCACCTCACGCAACGCGTCCTCGGTGTAGTCGACGACGTGGATGCCGCGCAGGAACGTCTGCACCGACAGCCCGGACGAGTGCCGCGCGCAGCCGCCGGTGGGCAGTACGTGGTTGGAGCCCGCGCAGTAGTCGCCCAGCGACACCGGGGCGTACGCGCCGACGAACACCGCGCCCGCGTTGCGCACCCGCGCCGCGACCCCGCGCGCGTCCGCCGTCTGGATCTCCAGGTGCTCGGCCGCGTAAGCGTTCACCACCCGCAGCCCTTCGTCCACAGAGGACACCAACACGGTCCCGGACTGCTTGCCGCGCAACGCGGTCGCGACCCGCTCGCTGTGCTTGGTCTCCCCGACCTGCCGCACCAGCTCCACGTCGACCGCGTCGGCCAGCTCGACCGAGTCGGTGACCAGCACGCTCGCCGCCAGCGGGTCGTGCTCGGCCTGGCTGATCAGGTCGGCGGCCACGTGCACCGGGTCGGCACCGCCGTCGGCCAGGATGGCGATCTCGGTGGGACCGGCCTCGGAGTCGATGCCGATCAGCCCGCGCAGCAGCCGCTTCGCCGCGGTCAGGTAGATGTTGCCCGGCCCGGTGATCATGTCGACCGGCTCCAGCACACTCCCGTCGGTGTCGACCCCGCCATACGCGAGGATCGCCGCCGCCTGCGCGCCACCGACCGCCCACACCTCGTCGACCCCGAGCAACGCCGCCGCCGCCAGGATCGTCGGATGCGGCCGCCCGCCGAACTCGGCCTGCGCGGGCGAACACACCACCAACGACTCGACACCCGCCGCCTGCGCGGGCACCACGTTCATCACGACACTCGACGGATAGACGGCAAGCCCACCCGGCGCGTAAAGCCCGACGCGCGCGACCGGCACCCAGCGCTCGGTCACCGTGCCACCGTCCACGACCTGCGTGGTGACATCACTCCGCCGCTGATCCGCGTGCACCCGCCGCGCCCGCGCGATCGACTCCTCCAACGCCGCCCGCACCGGCGCGTCAAGCCCAGCCAGCGCCTTGCCGAGCTCGTCCTGCGGCACCCGCACACTCTCCGGCCGCACCCCGTCGAACCGCTCGGTGTAATCGAGAACGGCCGCGACCCCGCGACTCCGCACATCCTCCACGATCGGCCGCACCCGATGCAGCACCGCGTCCACGTCCACCTCGGCGCGCGGCAACACAGCCCGCAACTCGGCGACGGACGGAACAGCAGAACGCAAATCGGTGCGCGTGAGCATGGGTTCCCTTCTCGACGTGGATGCGCTCAAGGATAGGTCCCCCGCGATATGCCGTGCGCCGCCGGTACCGCAGGTCACAGCCCCGCACCCCTTTCGCCCCCACCCAGCCCAAGATCATCAACCGCCCTCCGGAACATGCCCCTCCCGCCCGGGGGCCGGCCCGCGCGTGAGCCTATCTGTCCAGGTCAGGGGCATGGAAGCCGCGCTCGGTTGGCTGTGGATGGATGTCGGGGGATGTGGATGCACGGCACCCAGCCAGGCCGATTGTGGCCACCGATGTGGGCGCCGATGATCATGCGTTATCCACATCCCCCGAAATCCATCCACAGCCGCAAGTCGCCCTCTTCCGACCCCCTGACCTGCGCAGATAGGCTCACGCGCGGGCCGGCCCCCGGGTGGGAGGGGCATGTTCCGGAGGGCGGTTGATGATCTTGCACAGCCGGGCGGGGCGGGGGCGGGGGCGGGGCCGGGTTCTGTGTCCGAAAGGGCGGTCTCGGACTTTGGAGCCAGACGCCGGGCAGCGGGCAGCGGGCAGCGGGCAGCGGGCAGCGGGCAGCGGGCAGCGGGCAGCGGGCAGCGG
>NZ_KB894423.1:35975-140567 GCF_000374445.1 Actinokineospora enzanensis DSM 44649
CGGGCAGCGGGCAGCGGGCAGCGGGCAGCGGGCAGCGGGCAGCGGGCAGCGGGCAGCGGGCAGCGGCGAAGAGTGCCGGGGCGAGCGTCAAGGCGAGGTGAACCCTGCGGCCGGGAGCCGACTCGGAGCCGGGCAAGAGGTCCGAGCCGGGTTGTCCACAAGCCCTCCGATTCATCCACAGGCGCCCAGCCACCCCTTCCAACGCCCGGACCAGCGCGGATAGGTTCGCTCGTGGAGCCACCAAGCGATGACCGGCTCAACCAGGAAACGGAGTCAGAGATGCGCGACAGCCGACACAGCCATGTCCAACTGCTCGTCACTGACGAAGTAGTGCGGCGAGGCCCGAACCACCTGCCCCAACCCCCGCCGCGTCATGTCGTAGCGGGTGGACGGGAGGCGGCTGACCGTGACGGTGATGTCCTGGGCGGCGAGAGCGTCGCGGACCTGGTCGGCGGGCAGGTGTCGGACGGTGAAGCTCACCAGGCCGCACGGGCGTGGGCCGAGGTCGTGGCATTCGACGCCGGGGACGC
This sequence comes from Actinokineospora enzanensis DSM 44649, assembly GCF_000374445.1. Classification (GTDB taxonomy): domain Bacteria; phylum Actinomycetota; class Actinomycetes; order Mycobacteriales; family Pseudonocardiaceae; genus Actinokineospora; species Actinokineospora enzanensis. Next base: position 36,506 of record NZ_KB894423.1, read on the forward strand.
CGGTCAGGCCGTCGCGCAGGTGGGTGGCGCGGGCGGTGACGGTGGCGGCGATTCGGGGTATGCCCAGGTCCAGGGCGTAGCGCAGGGCGGCCTGGAGGCCGAGGCGGGCGGCGACGTTGTGTTCCCAGAGTTCGAGGACGCGGGTGTCGGGGCGGAGGGACACCTCGGCGGGGCCGGTCCACTGGCCGCCCTGGAGGTCGATCAGGCGGGGGCGGAGGGTCGGCAGGACCTCGCGGCGGACGGCGAGGAAGCCGGTGCCCCGGGGGCCGCGCAGCCACTTCCGGCCGGTGCCGGTGATCATGTCGACGGTCGACAACGAGACCGGCAGCTGGCCGAGAGACTGGCAGGCGTCCAGCAACACCAAGGCGCCGACCGAGTGGGCGACGGCGGTGACCTCCTCGACCGGGTTCACCAGGCCGCCGTTGGTCGGCACGTGCACCAGGGACACCAGCTTGACCCGCTCGTCCACCATGGACCGCAAAGAGTCCACATCGACCGTTCCATCAGGACCGGACGGCACCGGTTCGACGATGAAGCCCATCCGGGTGGCCAGGTGCAGCAACGGGATGGCGTTGCCGCCGTACTCGGCCTCGGTGGTCAGGACGCGGTCTCCCGGGCCGAGGGAGATCGCGTCCAGGAGGGTGAGCCAGGAGCGGGTGGCGCTGTCGGTGTAGGCGACCTCGTCCGGGGCACAGTCCAGGAGCTCGGCCAGGACGTCGTAGCCCGCGTCCAGGTCCGCCTCGGCGGCCGCGCGGTAGCCGCCGATCTCGGCTTCACGGCGGAGATGGGAGAGCACGGCGTCGAGCACCGGGGACGGCGGCAGGGAGGAGCCAGCGCTGTCGAGGAAGGCGCCGGTGCGGGCGGCGGGGGTGTCGGCCTGGGCGAGAGCCGCCGGGATCAGGTCGGCTTCCAGGTTTGCAGGTTCCACCACGGCCCCCAGGTGTGATCGGTGCCCGTGGCGTCCACCACGGACTGGTATCCGGTCCAGTTCTCGCGCATGACGTAGCTGTGCGTCGGCGTGCCGAGCACGTCCATGGTCGGCGCGGTCAGGTAGGCGCGTTCAAGGGCGCGGTAGGCGACGGCGCGCTGGGCGGGGTCGGTGGTCGCGCGGGCGGCGTCCAGCGAGTCGGCGATCGTGCCGCCCGCCGGGTGCAGCAGCGGGTAGAGGGCCGGGTCGGGGTCGAACGGGTCGCCGTAGGCGAGCAGGCGCGGGGTCGACGGGTCCGGGTCCCGGGTCGGGGTGGCGGTGACCTTGATGCCGACGGCCTTGACCTGTTCGGCGAACGCGGCCAGCAGGTCGCGGGAGGTGATGTCGCCGAGCGGGTAGGTCACCGCGAACTCCGCGCGCACGCCCGCCTTCTCGCGCACCCCGTCGGCGCCGAGCGTCCAGCCACCCGCGTCCAGCACCGTGACCGCGCGGGTGGCGTCGTAGTCCATGCGGGCGCCGGGCTCCACGAACTCGGCCAGCACGGGCGGCACCGGCAGGGACGCGATCGTGCCGTGCCCGGCGAGCGCGGTGGCGACGAGCTGCTGCCGGTCGACGGCGAGGTTGAGGGCCAGCCGCAGCGCGGGGTCGGCGGTGGGGCCCTGGTCGACGAAGGTGACCGCGCGCAGGTCGGCGCTGTCGTGCTCGATGACGTTCAGGCCGTCGGTCTTGGCGAAGTCGCGGGCGAGCGTGGCCGGGAGCTCGGCGCCGTCGAGCTTGCCGTCGCGCATGCGCTGGGCGCGGACCTGGTCGTCCGGGATGAACTCCACGGTGACGGTGGTGATCGCCGGTTCGCCCGCGTAGTGGGCCTTGTTGGCGGTGAGCACGAGCCGGTTGCCGCGCTCCCAGTCGACCAGCTTGTATGGGCCGGTGCCGACCAGGTTCTCCGGGGTCGACGTGCTCGCCGGGATGCCGAGCACGAGCAGGTCGGCGAACGTGGCGCTGGGCGTGGACAGGTCGAACCGGACCGTGGTCGGGTCGACCTGGGCGACGTTCGTCAGCATCCAGAACCGGGCGTGCAGCGGGGACGCCGGGTCGAGCGCGGTCTTGTACGTGGCCACCACGTCGGCGGCGTCGAACCCGCTGCCGTCGGTGTAGGAGACGTCGGTGCGCAGCCGGGCCGTCCACGACTTCCCGTCGGCCGACGGCAGCGGCAGGGTCGTGGCCAGCGCGGGCCGCAGGGTGCCGGTGGCCGCGTGCTCGACCAGGCCGTCGAAGATCTTGGCCGCCCCGAACGGCGCGTACCCCTGTCGCGGGTCCAGCGTCGCCGGTTCCTTGGCGACCGCGATGACCAGCGACTTCCCGGCCGGGTCGCCGGAGGCGGGCGGTGCCGGGTCGGCCGTGCAGGCCGCGCTCCCCAGCACCCCCAGGACGACGAGGACACCGAGGGCACGCCGAGACACGATCCGCACGACTCCCGACCTTAGTCGACCTGCGCCGCGCGGTGTCCCGTGAGACCGTTTCGGCCGAACGGATCAGCGCCTACAGCCGAAAGGTCCAACGGGATGACTCGCACGTGGTGCGTCGCCGCGATCGTGGCGGTCTCGCTCCTGGCAACCGCCTGCGGCACCGCCGAACCGGAGACGGGCTCGGGCGACAGCGCGCTGGCCGCGAACGGCATCCCGGCCAAGCCGAGCGCGGAGGTCGCGGCCGCGTTCGTGGCCGACCTGAACGCGATCGACGAGGACATCGTGCACGGCAAACCGGACAAGGCGGTGGACCGGGGCCGCAACCAGTGCCGCTCGGTGCGTTCCGCGCCGACCGATGAGGCCCAGCTCGTCGACCTCACGAACAAGCGGTTCAGCTCGCCGCACCACCCGAACGGCTTCGGCACCGAGGTCGCGGCGCGGATCCTGGCCGCCGTGCGCAAGCACCTGTGCCCGTAGCGCCGGCACAATCGGCGGGTCGGCCGATGGTGAGGAGCGAACGTGCGCGTAGCGCTGTGCCAGATCTCGTCCACCCCGGAGCCCGCGCGGAACCTGGAGCTCGTTCGCGCCGGTGTGCGCGACGCCGTCGAGCGGGGCGCGTCGGTGGTGGTGTTCCCGGAGGCGACGATGGCCAACTTCAGCGTGTCGCTCGCGCCGCTCGCGGAACCGCTGGACGGGCCGTGGGCCGGTGAGGTCCGGGCGATCGCCGACGAGGCGGACGTGGTGGTGGTCGCGGGGATGTTCACGCCTGCTGCGGACAGGCGGGTGTTCAATACGTTGCTGGTGACCGGGCGCGGGCATCACTTCGGGTACGACAAGATCCATCTGTTCGACGCGTTCGGGTTCCAGGAGTCGCGGACGGTGGCGCCCGGGAAGAGCACGGTGACGTTCGCCGTGGACGGGGTCACGTTGGGGGTGGCCACCTGCTACGACGTTCGGTTTCCCGAGCTGTTTCGGGCGCTCGCGGACAAGGGGGCGAGCGCGGTGCTGCTCGGGGCGTCGTGGGGGGCCGGGCCGGGGAAGAGGGAGCAGTGGGAGTTGCTGGTCCGGGCCAGGGCGCTTGATTCGACGGCGTGGGTGTTGGCGGCGGGGCAGTCTGATCCTGGGGCGGTGGAAGGGAATACGCCGTTGGGGATCGGGTACAGCATGGGGGTCGGGCCTCGGGGGGACGTTGTGGGGCAGTTGGGGGCGGAGGTCGGGGTGTTGGTGGTGGATATTGATCAGGAGAGCGTGGAGTCTGCTCGACAGGCGATTCCCGTGTTGGCGAATCGGCGGCTTTGAGTGGCCACTGGCGGGTAGTTCGTTGGAGTACACGACATCTGTCGCGCCGAGGCGGACCACGGTCCATGCCGGGCTGTTACGTGCGTCTACTTGGCACCGCCGTGGTGTCCGGGCGAGTAGGTTCGGTGTGGGGCTGTCGGCTGTGATGGCCTGCTGGTGGCCCTCTCCGAACGAACGGAGACAACGGTATGAGGCTTCCCGACACCGCGCATACGGTTCGGCCGTGGCGTATTCACGAGATCGCGCCCGACTTCCATCTTGAGGACGTCTGGGCGTTACCCACCCCCGGCAGCGCAGGCGACTTTCCCCGCTTGGTGCGGCTCGCCGCGAACCGGGACTACGGCGACACTCCTTCTCACGCCGCTCGCGCGCTGGTCGCGTTTCGTCGCACACTGGGTGCGTGGTTCGGTTGGGACGCTGCGGATTCCGGTGTCGGCACGCGGGTGGCGACGCTTCGCGAGCGGTTGCCCGCCGACCTGTCGGCCGGGCCGACCGGGCCGGAGTTCCCCAACCGCCCCTTCACTTCCGTCTACCTGACCGAGAACGAGTGGGCGTCGGAGATCGCCAACCGGACCGTGCACGCGGTCATGCACCTGGGTTGGGTGCCCGACGGCGCGGGTGGTTACCGGGGGCAGATGGCCGTGTTGGTCAAGCCGAACGGCAGGCTCGGCCGGGCCTACATGAAGGCCATCGCGCCGTTCCGGTACCTGGTCGTCTACCCGCCGCTGATCCGGCATTTCGGCCAGGCGTGGCGGGCGGCCCCGCCGAACACCCTAGGCGCGTAGGTCCATGCCGAGGTCGAGGGCGGGCGAGGAGTGCGTCAGCCCGCCCACGGCCAGGTAGTCCACGCCCGTTTCGGCGTAGGCGCGGGCCACATCGAGAGTCAGACCGCCGGAGGCCTCCAGTTTGGCGGTCGTCCCGGACGCCCGGCGGACCGCTTCCGCGCATTCGGCGACGCTGAAGTTGTCCAGTAGTACCAGTTCCGCGTCGGCTGCCAGGGCCTCGTCGAGCTGGTCGAGGGTGTCGACCTCCACCTCGCACGGCAGTCGCGGCGCGTGTGCTCGGGCCGCTGCCAGGGCGTTGGCCACCGAGCCTGCCGCGACGACGTGGTTGTCCTTGATCAGGACGGCGTCGCCGAGGCCCATGCGGTGGTTGACGCCGCCGCCGCAGCGGACCGCGTACTTCGCCAGGAAACGCAGGCCCGGCAAGGTCTTGCGGGAGTCGCGCACCGCCGTGCCCGTGCCCTCGATCGCGGTGGCCCAGGCGGCCGTGGCGGTCGCGATGCCGGACAGGTGGCACAGGAAGTTCAATGCCGTGCGCTCGGCGGTCAGCAGGGCTCGCGTGTCGCCGCGTACGACCAGCGCGGGCTCGCCGACGACGGCGGGGCTGCCATCCTCCACAGTGGACTCGATGGTCAGGCCGGGCGCGACCGTGCGGAAGACTCGCGCGGCCACCGGGACGCCTGCCAGCACCCCGGCCTTGCGCGGTGTCAGCTCCGCGACCGCCACCGCGTCGGCGGGTACCGTCGCCTCGGTGGTCGCGTCCGGGCCGTAGCGCAGGTCTTCCTCCAGCGCCACCGCGATGATCCGGTCCAGTTCAGCGTCATCGAAGCTCATGCCGCACCCCTCAGAGCCGTCAGGTTGCCGAGTACCGGCTGGCCCGTCGGAGTCAGCCGCACGAGCTGGCTACGCCGCCAGACCGCGTCGTCCTTGTTCGGGAAGTCGGTGCGGACGTGGCAGCCCCGGCTCTCCCGGCGGGCCGACGCGGCCGCGATCAGGGCACGACCGGCCAGGGTCAGTGCCGCGTCCTCGACCAGCAGCCGCGACTCCAGCCGCTTGTCCACAGTGGACACGTCGAGCACCGAGCCGACCACGGCCAGGCCCTCCGCGTCCCGGCCGATCGCGGCGTAGCGGCTCATCACGCGTTGCAGCGAGTCGCGGTCGGCGACCGGGGCGGTCGGCAGGTCGGCGACCACGGCCCGGCACGGGTCGGCGAGCCGTCCGGCCGCCAGGTCCGCCGCGACGGCCTCGGCCGCCCGCTCCCCCACGACCAGTCCCTCAAGCAGGCTGTTGGACGCCAGCCGGTTCGCGCCGTGCAGGCCCGTGCTGGCGACCTCGCCCGCCGCGTAGAGCCCGACCACCGGGGTCCGACCATCCACATCGGATACCACGCCGCCGCAGGCGAAGTGCGCGGCGGGCGCGACCGGGATCGGCTCCACCACCGGGTCGACCCCGGCCGTCAGGCACGCCGCGTACACGGTCGGGAAACGGGTGCGGAACGTCGCCGCGTCCAGATGGGTGGCGTCGAGGAACACGTGGTCGTCGACGCCGCCGCGCTCCAGGGCCATGTGCCGGGTGATCGCGGCGGCCACCACGTCGCGCGGGGCCAGGTCGGCCAACGGGTGCACACCGAGCATGACCCGGGCGCCGGTCGCGTCGACCAGCACCGCGCCCTCGCCGCGCACCGCCTCGGTGACCAGCGGGCAACGGCCGCGCGCGCCCTGACCGGTGTAGAGGACGGTGGGGTGGAACTGCACGAACTCCACGTCCGCGACCGGCGCGCCCGCCCGCAGCGCCACGGCCAGGCCGTCGCCGGTGGCCACCTCCGGGTTGGACGTCGCCTGGAAGAGTTGTCCGAGGCCACCCGTGGCGAGCAGCACCGCGGGCGCGTTCAGCACGCCCGGCACACCGTTCGCGTCCAGCACCTGGAGCCCGGCCACCGCCCCGGCGACCGTCTTCACCGCCTGCACCGCGACGTGGTTCTCCAGCACCGGCACCCGCCCGTCGCGGGTCGCGGCGAGCAGTGCCCGCTCGACCTCGGCGCCGGTCGCGTCACCGCCCGCGTGCACCACGCGGAACGCCGTGTGGCCGCCCTCGCGGGTGCGCGCCAGCCTGCCGTCGGAACCCGGGTCGAACACCGCCCCGAGCGCGCGCAGCCGGGTGACCGCCGCCGGGCCGCCCGCGATGATCTCCCGCACGGCGTCCTCGTCGCACAGGCCCGCGCCCGCCACCAGCGTGTCGGCCACGTGCCTGTCGACCGAGTCGCCCTCGTCGTGCTCGCCGGGCAGCACGACGGCCACGCCGCCCTGGGCCCAGCGGGTGTTGCCGTCCTCGGCCGCGGCCTTGGTGACGACCAGGACCTGCAGCCCGAGCGCCTGGGCCCGCAGCGCCGCGGTCAGCCCGGCCACACCGGTGCCGACGACGACCAGGTCCGCGCGGGCCTCCCAGCGTGGGTCGCTCATTCCCCACCCCCGGGCTGGCCGATCTCGATCATGCGCTGCACCGCGCCCCTGGCCCGCGCCGCGGTCTCGGCGTCCACGTGCACCTCGTCCCGGTTCTCCCGCAGCGACCGCAGCAGCGCCGCCGGGGTGATCATCTTCATGTACCGGCACGAGGCCCGGTCGTTGACCGCGCTGAACTCGATGTCCGGGGCCGCCTTGCGCAGCTGGTGGATCATGCCGATCTCGGTGGCCACCAGCACCGACTTGGCGTTGGTCGCGCGAGCCTGGGCAACCATCTCGCCGGTCGAGAGGATCTTCACCCGCTCCGGCGCGACGATGCCCTCCCCGGCCAGGTAGAGCGCCGAGGTGGCGCAGCCGCACTCCGGGTGGATGAACAGGTCGGCGTCCGGGTTCGCGGCGGCCCGCTCGGCCAGTTCCGGCCCGTTGATGCCCGCGTGCACGTGGCACTCGCCCGCCCAGATGTGCATGTTCTCCCGGCCGGTGACCCGCTTGACGTGCGCGCCGAGGAACTGGTCCGGCAGGAACAGGACCTCCCGGTCGGCCGGGATGGAGGCGACCACGTCGACCGCGTTGGACGAGGTGCAGCAGATGTCGGTCTCGGCCTTCACCTCGGCGGTGGTGTTGACGTAGGAGACGACCACCGCGCCGGGGTGCTCGGCCTTCCAGGCCCGCAGCTGCCCGCCGGTGATCGAGTCGGCCAGCGAGCAGCCCGCGCGCTCGTCCGGGATCAGCACGGTCTTCCCCGGGCTGAGGATCTTCGCGGTCTCGGCCATGAAGTGCACGCCGCAGAAGACGATCGTGGACGCCGCACTGGCGGCCGCGATCCGGCTCAGCGCCAGCGAGTCGCCGGTGTGGTCGGCGATGTCCTGGATCTCCGGCAGCTGGTAGTTGTGCGCGAGCAGCACGGCGTCGCGCTGCTCGACCAGGGCACGCACCTCGTCCCGCCACGCGGCGTTCGCCTCCACCCCGCCGAGGGGTGTCAGGTCGATCGTGTCCGCGGTCATGGGGTCCTCCTCGTTGTCCGATTTCCGATCCGGAGGTTTTCGCCTTAGGATCGAAAACATGACCGATGCTACCACCGGCGCTCCCCCGCTCGTCCACGAAGTACTGGCCGCGGTGCTCCAGGTGAGGCAGGGATCACTGCGGGTCCTGCTGTGGGAACGCGCGCTGGAACCCCACGCGCACCGCTGGTCACTGCCCGGCGGCAGGCTGCGCGCGGACGAGGACGTGGAGACCTCGATCCGCAGGCAGCTGGCCGAGAAGGTCGACGTCCGCCAGGTCGCGCACGTCGAGCAGCTCGCCGTGTTCAGCGCCCCCGACCGGGTGCCGGGCCCGCGCGCGGTGGCCACCGCCTTCCTCAGCCTGGTCCCCTCGCACATGGACCCCGAGCTGCCCGAGGACACCGCGTGGCAGCCGGTCGACCGGCTGCCGGAGACCGCGTTCGACCACGGCGCCATCGTCTTACGCGCACGTAATCGGCTGCGCGCCAAGCTGTCTTACACAAACATCGGCTTCGCCCTCGCGCCCCCCGTGTTCACCATCTCGGCGCTGCGCGAGCTCTACTCGGCCGCCCTCGGCTACCGCGTGTCGGCCACCAACCTGCAGCGCGTCCTGTCCCGGCGCGGCCTGTTGGAGCCCACCGGCGAGACCGCCCGCCCCGGCCGCGCGGGTGGCAGGCCTGCCGCCCAGTTCCGCTTCGCCGACGCCACGATGTCCGTCACGGACCCGTTCGCGGTGCTCAAACCCCCTGCCGACGATCGAGAACCGCACCCATGACCGCCGATCGCACAGCGCGCGACCCCGCTTCGTCGTAGCGTTGTCGCGTGGCCGATTCGCTTCCGTTGTTCCCGCTTCGGGCGGTGCTGCTTCCCGGGGCGAACCTGCCGTTGCACATCTTCGAGCCCCGCTACCGTCAGCTGACCGTCGACCTGGTCACCGGAGCGCTGCCGGAGCGCCGCTTCGGTGTGGTCGCGCTGCGCCCGTCGATGGAGCACGAGGTCACCGACCTGTCCCAGCTGCGCGCCATCGGCTGCTCGGCCAACCTCCGGCAGGCCAAGCGCCTGCCCGACGGCCGCTTCGACATCGTCACCACCGGTGAGCGCCGCTTCCGCCTGCTCGACCTGGACACCACCTCGGCCCCGTACCTGATGGCCACCGTCGACTGGGTCCCCGACACCGACCAGCCCACCACCGCGGCCGACACGGTCACCCTGCTGGCCGAGTCCGCCCGCTCCGCCCACCGCCGCTACTGCCACGCCGCCTGGGACCGCGACGACTGGACCGAGCCCGAGCCCGATGTCGAGACCTGCGAGCTCGCCCACGCCCTGGCCGCCGACTGCCTGCTGAGCCTGGAGGACCGCCAGCGACTGTTGGAGGAGACCCGGCCGCTGCACCGCCTGAGAATGGTGGGCCAGCTGTTGAACCGGGAAGCGGGAATCCTTTCCACCCTCCGCGCCGTCCCCGCCCCACCCTCGGAGTTCAGCGCCCCCATCAGCATGAACTGACCAGGCGAAAGCCAAGGACGGAACCCGCGCCCCCAGCGCACTGCCGAAGGCGGAGCCCTACCCCAACCTGCGGCCCAGATCGTCGCGCCCGTTCCAGGCGGCGGCGATCCCATAGGCCAACGCCGTCCCCAACGGCCAAGCCAGAATCCCCCACACGGACTCCAACCGAGGAGCCAGGTTCAGCACATCCCCCACCCCGGGCGTCCCCACCGACGGAAACCGCGAAGCCCCCCACGCGACCCCGACCTGCCCGGCCAGCCACGCCCCCACGACCCCACCGACCACGGCGGCGATCAACACCACCGGCCCCCGCCGCTCCCGCATCAACCACACCGCCCCGCCTGCCACGATCCCCGCGGCCAGCCCCAGCAGCATGAACAGCACCAAGTCCTCGAACCGGTGATAACTCTCGGTCCGAAGCGCGGCCAGCTCCCCGTTCTCCACGACCTGCACCAGCTCCCCGGGAGCGAGCACAGACCACAACCACCCCACCGCCAGCCCGAACACGGACACGGCGGACAACACGCTCAACGCCGGGATCAGATCCCGCTTCACCGGCACCCCGGCAGGCCGACGCGCGGCCCACACCAACGGCAGGGAACCCTCAGGCGCCTGCTCCGGCCCGTCGCCGTCGACCCGCGACCGCACCGGCTGCTCCGACACGCCTGACCTCCGCTCACGAATACGGAGTCCCCGTCGACCCCTGCTCGCGAGACTAGTCCGTCAGCACCCCGGCGCCCGCGCTGGTCGTCGAACCGTGTCGGCTGCACCGCGCGGCCCAGCCGAACGGGTCGACCTGCACGACCATGCGCCGCGCGCACTCCGGGCAGAAGCGCGGGGGTTCGAGCGCGGCCCGCCCGCCCCGGCAGGACGGGTGGTCGCCGTCGGCCTCGGGCAGACCGCAGTGCACGCAGAACACGGGAGCTCCTAGAGCGTGTCGCCGAGCGCCTTGATCGGCATCTTCAGGTCGGCCAGCATGTCCAGGTCCTGCTGGGCCGGGCGGCCGAGGTTGGTCAGGTAGTTGCCGACGATGATCGCGTTGATGCCGCCCAGCATGCCCTGTTCGGCGCCCAGGTCGCCCAGGGTCAGCTCGCGGCCGCCCGCGAACCGCAGCATGGTGCGCGGCAGGGCCAGCCGGAACGCGGCGACGAGCTTGAGCGCCGCGCGACCCTCGATCGGCTCGTACTGCTCGTAGGGGGTGCCGGGCTGCGGGATGAGGAAGTTCATCGGGACCTCGTGCGGGTCCAGCTCGGCCAGCTGCACGGCGAACTCGGCGCGCTGCTCGTCGGTCTCGCCCATGCCGAGGATGCCGCCGGAGCAGACCTCCATGCCCGCCTCGCGCACCATCCGCAGGGTGTCCCAGCGCTCCTCCCAGGTGTGCGTGGTGACCACCTGGGGGAAGTGGGAGCGGGCGGTCTCCAGGTTGTGGTTGTAGCGGTGCACGCCCATGGCGACCAGCTCGTCGACCTGCTCCTGGGTGAGCATGCCGAGCGAGCAGGCGATCTGGATGTCGTTGCCGGAGTCGCGGATGGCCTTGATGCCGTCCCGCACCTGCGACATCAGCCGCGCGTCCGGCCCGCGCACGGCGGCGACGATGCAGAACTCGGTCGCGCCCGTGGCGGCGGTCTGCTTCGCGGCGGCGACCAGGCCGGGGATGTCCAGCCAGGCGGAGCGCACCGGCGTCGGGAAGCGGCCGGACTGGGAGCAGAAGTGGCAGTCCTCGGGACAGCCGCCGGTCTTGAGGCTGATGATCCCCTCGACCTCGACCTCCGGCCCACACCACTTCATCCGCACCTCGTGCGCGAGGGCGAGCAGGTCCTCCAGCCGCTCGTCGCCAAGCCGCAGCACGGCGAGCACCTGGTCGCGGGTGAGCCCGACGCCGCGGTCGAGCACCTGGTCCCGGGCGACGGCGAGGACGTCGGTGGCGTTCTCCTGCGTGCGCTCGGCGGCTGCCGTCACGGTGTCTCCTCCAAGGTGGCGGGTCTCGTCCGGGGGAGAGTCTGCCCCATCGCGGGAACCCGGATGAGCGATGAATCTCACGCCGGGTGCGCGGCGGCCAGGTCCTTGACGTCGAACTCGCCACCCAGCACCGGCGCCAGCGACCGACGCGCGACCCCGGCGAACCCGGCCGCGTCCAGCCCGCCGACGTCCTGCGGGAACGCCCCGATCAGCGGGGCCTGCGCGACCACCGGCAGGTCCTCCAGGTTGCAGCGGGCGGCCAGGTCCGGGTCCCGCGGCCACGACCCGATCACCAGCCCGGCGCAGGTGACCCCGCGCCTGCGCAACGCCTCGGCGGTGAGCGCGGCCGCGTTGAGCGTGCCCAACCCGGCCTCCACCACCACGACCACCTCGGCGTTGAGCGCCCACGCCACATCGGCGAGCGTCCCGCCGTCGGCGTCGAAGCGCACCAGCAGCCCACCCGCGCCCTCGACGAGAACCAGGTCGTGCTCGTGGTCGAGCGCCACCGCCGCCCCCGCGACCGCAGCGGGCCGCACCGGCGAGAGACCCGCGCGCCGCGCGGCCGTGTCCGGGGCCAGTGGGTCGGGGAACCGCCGCAGCTCCCGCGTGGTGACCTCGCCCGCGAGCCTGCGCACGTCGTCCAGATCGCCCGGGGCGTGCGCGGCCACACCGGTCTGCGCGGGCTTGAGCACCGCCACCCGCTGCCCTCGGCCGTACGCGAGCGCGGCGATCCCGGCGGTGACAACGGTCTTGCCGACGCCGGTACCGGTGCCGGTGATCACGAGGACACTCACGGGCACACAGGCTAGCCCCGACAAGTGGTGGAAACCTAACCCCTGTCACCCCTGACCGCCGCCAGAATCCCCTCGGTGATCGTGGTGATGTCGTCGCTGGTGCAGACGAATGGGGGCATGGTGTAGATCAGGTCGCGGAATGGGCGTACCCACACGCCCGCGTTCACAGCGGCGCGAGTGGTGGTTTCCATGTTCACCGGATGGTCCAGCTGGACGACGCCGATGGCGCCGAGAACGCGGACGTCGGTGACGCCGGGAAGGTCGCGGGCAGGGGCGAGCCCTTCCGCGAGTTCGGTTTCGATGCGTTTGACCGTGCTTTTCCAGTCGCTTTCCAGCAGCAGGTCGATCGAGGCCAAGGAAACCGCTGACGCCAACGGGTTTCCCATGAACGTGGGGCCGTGGGCGAGCACGGGGACCTCGCCCCGCGAGATGCCATCGGCGACGCGCGGCGTGCACAGAGTAGCGGCCATGGACAGGTAACCGCCGGTCAGGGCCTTGCCGACGCACATGATGTCGGGGCTGACGCCCGCGTGGTCGGCGGCGAACAGCTCGCCGGTGCGGCCGAAGCCGGTGGCGATCTCGTCGAAGATCAGCAGGACGTCGTTGGTGAGCGCCAGTTCGCGGAGCACGTGCAGATAGCGGGGGTCGTGGAAACGCATTCCGCCCGCGCCCTGCACGACGGGTTCGACGATGATGGCGGCGGTTTCGTCGGCGTTTTCCTCGATGACGCTGGCGAGGTGCGCGACGTAATCATGCTCGAACGCGGCGGGTGGCGCGTCGGCGAAGACCTGGGTGGGCAGGATGCCGCGCCAGAGGCTGTGCATGCCGCCATCGGGATCGCACACGCTCATCGGGTTGAACGTGTCGCCGTGGTAGCCGCCGCGCCAGGTGAGCAGTTTCGACTTGCCGGGCCTGCCGAGCGAGCGCCAGTACTGCAGCGCCATCTTGATCGCGACCTCGACGCCGACCGAGCCGGAGTCGCAGAGGAACACGTGCGCCAGCGGCTCGGGGGCGATCTCCACCAGCCGCGCGGCGAGGCGGACGGCGGGCTCGTGGGTGAGGCCGCCGAACATGACGTGGCTCATCCGCCCGAGCTGGTCGGTGACGGCGGCGTCGAGCACCGGGTGCCGGTAGCCGTGGATGGCGGCCCACCACGAGGACATGCCGTCGACCAGCTCCCGGCCGTCCGCCAATCGCAGTCGCACGCCCTCGGCGGAGGTCACCACCAGCGGTTCCCGGGTGCCGGGCATCGGACCGTACGGATGCCAGACGTGCGCACGGTCGAGCGCCACCAGCTCCTCGGGTGTCACCGCCCGACCCCGGCGATCTCCTTGCGCCGAGCCACCAGCCGCGCGATCTCCCGGCCGTGATCGGTCGGCAGGATCCACTCCCCCGGCGGCACGGTGATCCGCACAGCGGGGCCCGGCGTGACAGTCACGCGCAGCTCACCGACCCCGGGCACGGGGAGAGTGGCGCGGCGGGCGACCATCACCTGCTCGACAGTGCCCACTCCGCTGAGCGCGACCATTGGCCTTACCAGGCGGAAGGGGCCGCGCCCGCCGGACAGCGTGATCCGGTCGTGGGCGACCAGCAGGGCGAGCCCCCGCGCTCCGCGTGCCTGCCAGGGCACCTCGACCTGCGAGTCCGCCAGCTCCGGGGTGTAGGGCTCCAGCACCCAGGCCCGCGCCTTCCCGGCGGTGAACCACCCGGCGATGCCGAACCCGATCACCAACGGCGCGAACCAGGGCGAGACGGCGGTGAGATAGCCGCCCGCGAGTGCCCCCAGCACGGCGCCCGCCACCGGCCAGCGGCGGGGACGGAACCGACGGGAACGGAAGTAGAGAAGACCGGCGAGCACGAGCACCCCCGGCACGGCGAGACCGGGCAACCAGCCGCCCAGGAACAGGGTCAGGCCGATACCGGCCAACGGCCCCAGGACCACGACCAACCCCAGTCGCGGCCGCACCCGCCGCAACCGGGCAGCCACCACCCCGACAGGATCCCGCTCTCGTTGCCCCCGCACGACAAGTAACGCTACCCAACAACACCCCCAAAACCCGGTATTGCCCACCGGTGTCCACCGAGCAGGGTGATCATGCCGATTCCCCGGACGTCGTACGGCCACCATCGGTACGGTGTCGGACAATGCTCCGATGCGGGGAGGGCAACACGGTGTACATCGACGAGGGCTCGGTCGGCGGCGCCATCGGCACGGGCGTGGCGGACCTCCTGTCCACCGCCCGTGCGGGCGGCTTCGCCGTCAACGAGTCAGGCGGCCAGGCCATGCTGAAGGCAATCCGCAACTTTCTCGACTGGATCGACTCGGAGCAGGACGCTTTCTCCGTGCTTTCCCGGGAACCGAAGCTGGGCTCCACCAACAATGCCAAGGTCATGAAGCCATTCATGGTTGCGGTCGCCACCGATGACCGAGGCTTCGTCACGCAAGTGCTGGCGTTGCGCGACTCGTTGACGCAGGCCGAGGAGGCAATCAAGACTGCCATGGCAAACTATCGGGAGACTGATGCCCGCGCTGCGTCCACTCTCGGGGAATAGGATCACCTGCAATGCGCACCAAGCTAGGCCTGACGATCGCGGTGGCGGCAGCCGGATGTCTGGCGGCATGCTCCTCGACGACCGGTGGCACCGCCACCACTCCCCGATCCGTCCCGGACACCACGACCACCGGACCCACTAGGACGAGCAGTTCGACCGCAGGTGGTCCATTGGCGAAGCTCGACCCGTGCGACATGCTCACGGACGCAGGCAAGTCCCAGCTCGGCGTCTCCGGGGCCGGACAACCGGACGATCTCGGGTCGGGTCGGTCATGCCTGTGGAAGGTGCGCGGTCCGGAGTACACCACCAGCTTCCGGATCACCCTCTACGACCACGCCGGGATCGACGACCTGCCATCCGACCTGAACAACAAGGCGCTCCCCGACATCGGCGGGCACAAGGCCGTGCAGACCATCGGCGACGGCACCAAGGCCTGCTCGGTAAGCCTCGCCGTCACCGCCTCCACCCGGGCGGCCGTCCTCATCGTGGCGGGCGCCGACCAGACCAAGGCTTGCGAGCTGGCCGAGAACACCGCCGCGGCCTTGGCACCGCAGCTACCCCATTGAGCATCCATTGTGGACAAAGTCGGGTCAGACCAACCGCACCGGTAGGGAATGCAGGCCGCGGACGATCGTGCTTTCCCGCCAGCGCAGCTCCGACGGGTCGACCGCCAGTGACAAAGCCGGGAAGCGACGCAGTAAGGCGCCCAGGGCGATCTCGCCTTCCATGCGGGCCAAGGGGGCACCGACGCAGTAGTGGATGCCGTGGCCGAAGGCCAGGTGGCCGCCCTGGCGGCGGGTGATGTCGAGCCGGTCCGCCGCCGGGAACTGGGCTTCGTCGCGGTTGGCGGCGCCCAGCGACACGACCAGGAACTCGCCCGCCGGGACCTCCACCGCGCCCAGCCGTAGCGGGGCCGTGGTGTAGCGGAGGGTGGCCAGGCCGACCGGGCTCTCGAAGCGGAGGAACTCCTCGACCGCGCCGGGCAGCAGCGTGGGGTCGGCGCGCAGGGCGGCCAGCTGGTCGGGGTTGCGTAGCAGGGCGAGTACGGCGTTGCCGATCAGGTTGACCGTCGTCTCGTGGCCCGCGATCAGCAGCAGGAACACCATGGACAGCAGCTCGACCTCGGTGAGCCGGTCGCCGTCCTCTGCGGTCTGCAGCAGCGCGGTGAGCAGGTCCTCACCCGGGTTCTCGCGCTTCATCGCGACCAGGCGGCCCATGTAGTCGACCAGGGCCGCGGCCGCGACCTGGATGACCGCCGGTGGTTCGGTGGAGATGACCGTGCCGGTCCACTCGCGGAAGGCGTCGCGGTCGTCCAGCGGGACGCCGAGCAGCTCGCAGATGACCGTGATCGGCAGCGGGAACGCCAGGGCCGAGAGCAGGTCGACCTCGGTCGACCCGGCCATCGCGTCCAGCAGGCCCTCGGTGATCTCCTCGACGCGCGGTCGCAGGTGGCCGATGCCGCGCACGGTGAACGCCCGGTTGACCATCTTGCGCAGCCGGGTGTGGTCGGGCGGATCCGAGTTGAGCATGTGCGCGGCCAGTTCCGCGCCGAAGTCCATCTGCGGGCGGTCCGGCTCGCGGTGTCGCTGGACCAGGTCCCGGGAGCCCTCGAAGTCCTTGCTCACGGTCGGGTCGGTGAGCGCGGTCCGCGCCTCGTCGTACCCGGTGACCAGCCAGCCGCGCAGGCCCTGCGGCATCACGACCGGCCGCACCGGCGCGTGCTCGCGGGACTCCGCGTACAGCCCGTGCGGGTCCTGGAAGAACTCCGGGCCCAACCTGAGCTGGTCCTGCCACACCGACATCGCTCCCCCTCCCGATCACTAGTTAACACCGTACACTAGTGATCGGGGGGTCGCGGAGCGTCAGGACAGGCAGCCGGGACCCAGCAGTGCCTTCAGGTCCCCCATCAGCGACGGGGACGGCGTGACGCGCAGCGCGTCGTCCAGCCGCAGCAGTGTCTGGCGCGGGCCGTTGATCAGCTTCAGGTGTACCTCGGTGGTGCCCGGGTACGCGCCAAGCACGTCCTTGAGCTGCGCCACCAGCGGCGGCGTGCACTTGGTCGCGGCCATGCTCAGCCGGAACGGCGCGCCCGCCGCGTTGGACAGGTCGGGCACCGCGAGGTCGTTGGCGATCAGCGAGATGCGGTCCTCACGCTTGGCCACCCGCGCCTTCACCAGCACGATCGCGTCCTCGATCACGCCCATGCCGACCACCGCGTAGGTCTTCGGGAAGAACAGCACCTCGATGCCACCGGCGAGATCCTCCAGCTGCGCGGACGCCCAGGACTCGCCGTTGCGGTTCACCCGCCGGTTGACCGAGGCAAGGATGCCGCCCAGGGTGACCTGCGCGCCGTCGGAGATGGCGCCTTCCAGGATGGTGGCGATGGCGGTGTCGGACTGCGCGGTGAGCACGTGCTCGACGCCGTTGAGCGGGTGGCCGGAGACGTAGAGGCCCAGCATCTCCCGCTCCAGCGCCAGCTGGTGCTTGGTCTCCCACACGTCGTCGGGCACGCGTACGTCAAAGACGCTGCTGACGCTGTCGTCCTCGCTCGCGCCGCCCGCCGCGCCGAACAGGTCGAACTGGCCGACCGCCTCCGCCTTCTTGGTCTCCATGATGGCGTCGATGGCGTCGGTGTGGATCAGGAACAGGCCCTTGCGCGGGTGCTTGAGCGAGTCGAACGCGCCCGCCTTGATCAGCGACTCCACGACCTTCTTGTTGCACGCCGACGCGTCGACCTTGCGCAGGAAGTCGGAGAAGTCGGCGAACTCGCCCTTCTCGGTGCGCGACTTGATGATCGAGTCGACCACGTTGGCGCCCACGTTGCGGATCGCGCCCAGGCCGAACCGGATGTCACTGCCGACCGGCGCGAAGTCCCGCTCCGACTCGTTGACGTCCGGCGGCAGCACCGTGATGCCCATCTTGCGGCACTCGGCGAGGTAGACCGCGGCCTTGTCCTTGTCGTCGCGGACGCTGGTGAGCAGGCCCGCCATGTACTCGGCGGGGAAGTTGGCCTTCAGGTAAGCGGTCCAGTACGACACCAGCCCGTACGCGGCCGAGTGGGCCTTGTTGAACGCGTAGTCGGCGAACGGGACCAGGATGTCCCAGAGCGTCTTGACCGCGTCCTTCGGGTAGCCGTTCTTCTCCATGCCCGCCGCGAAGTTCACGTACTCCGCGTCCAGGACTTCCTTCTTCTTCTTGCCCATCGCCCGGCGCAGCAGGTCCGCTTGGCCGAGCGTGTAGCCCGCCAGCTTCTGCGCGATCGCCATGACCTGTTCCTGGTAGACGATCAGGCCGTAGGTGGTGCCGAGGATGTCCTCCAGCGCCTCGGCCAGCGCCGGGTGGATCGGCGTGATCTCCTGCTGCTTGTTCTTGCGCAGCGCGTAGTTCGTGTGCGACTTGGCGCCCATCGGGCCCGGCCGGTACAGCGCGCCGACCGCGGAGATGTCCTCGAAGTTGTCCGGGCGCATCAGCCGCAGCAGGTCGCGCATGGGCCCGCCGTCGAGCTGGAACACGCCCAGGGTGTCGCCGCGGGAGAGCAGCTCGTAGGTGGCCTTGTCCTCCAGGCCCAGGGTCTCCAGGTCGGGCACCGGCTTGCCGTTGCGCTCGATGTTGCGCAGCGTGTCGTCGATGACCGTCAGGTTGCGCAGGCCGAGGAAGTCCATCTTCAGCAGGCCCAGCGACTCGCACGTCGGGTAGTCGAACTGGGTGATGATCGAGCCGTCCTGCGGCCGCTTCCACAGCGGGATGGTGTCCATCAGCGGTTCGGCCGAGAGGATCACCGCGCAGGCGTGCACACCGGCGTTGCGGATCAGGCCCTCCAGGCCGCGGCCGGTGTCGATGATCTCCTTGACCTGCGGGTCGCTGTTGTACAGCTCGCGGATCTCGGTGGCCTCGGCGTAGCGCTTGTGCTGCGGGTCGAACAGGCCGTTGAGCGGGATGTCCTTGGCCATCACCGCGGGCGGGTAGGCCTTGGAGATCTTGTCCGCGATGGCGTAGCCGGGCTGCCCGTAGAGCACCCTGGCCGAGTCCTTGATCGCCGCCTTTGCCTTGATCGTGCCGAACGTGATCACCTGGGCGACCTTGTCCGCGCCCCACTTCTCGGTGGTGTAGCGGATGACGTCGCCGCGGCGGCGCTCGTCGAAGTCGATGTCGATATCGGGCGGGCTGACCCGGTCCGGGTTGAGGAACCGCTCGAAGATCAGCCCGTGCGCCAGCGGGTCGAGGTCGGTGATGCCCATCGCGTACGCGATCAGCGCGCCCGCGGCCGAGCCGCGGCCGGGGCCGACCCGGATGCCGTTGCTCTTGGCCCAGCCGATCAGGTCGGCCACCACCAGGAAGTAGGCCGGGAAGCCCATCTGCAGGATGACGCCGATCTCGAACTCGACCTGCTTGGTGTGCACCTCGTCGATGCCGTCCGGGAACCGGCGGCGCATGCCCGCCCACACCTGCTCGCGGAAGTACTCGTCCTCGGTCTTGCCGTCCGGGATCGGGAACCGCGGCATCAGGTTGCGGAACTCGAACATCCCCGCCGTGTCCACCTTCTCGGCGATCAGCAGCGTGTTGCGGCAACCCTCCTGCCACGGGTCGGACGCGTCGACCGCGCGCATCTCGTCCGGGGACTTCAGGTAGTAGCCGTTGCCGTCGAACTTGAACCGGGTCGGGTCCTGCAGCGTCTTGCCGGTCTGCACGCACAGCAGCGCGTCGTGCGAGTCGCTGTCCGACTTGTAGGTGTAGTGCGAGTCGTTGGTGACCACGAACGGGATCTCCAGCTTGCGGGCGACGTCGACCAGCCCGCCGCGCACCCGGCTCTCGATCTCGATGCCGTGGTCCATCAGCTCGACGAAGAAGTAGTCCTTGCCGTAGATCTCCTGCCAGGTGGCCGCGGCCTCCAGCGCCTCCCGCTCGTGGCCCAGCCGCAGCCGGGTCTGCACGTCGCCGGACGGGCAGCCGGTGGTGGCCATCAGGCCGTCGGCGTGCTCGGCGATCAGCTCCTGGTCCATCCGCGGCCACTTGCCCAGCTGGCCCTCCATCGAGGCCAGGCTGGACAGCTTCATCAGGTTGCGCAGGCCGGTCTCGTTGCGGGCCCAGATCGTCTGGTGCAGGTAGGCGCCGGACGCGGAGACGTCGTCGCCCTTCTGGCTCGGGTCGCCCCAGCGGACCCGCTCCTTGCTGAACCGGGACGAGGGCGCCACGTAGGCCTCGATGCCCAGCACCGGCTTGATGCCCGCGGCCGTCGCCTGCCGGAAGAAGTCGTAGATGCCGTTCGTGTGGCCGTGGTCGGTGATCGCCACCGAGGTCATGCCGAGCCGCTCGCACTCGGCGAACATGTCCTTGAGCTTGGCCGCCCCGTCGAGCATCGAGTACTCGGTGTGCACGTGAAGATGAGCGAAGGAGTCAGCCACGTCGACACCCTAGCGACCCGCACCGACGGTCCCCGGCCTTGGGTGCGCGACGCGCCGAACCCGTTGGTATGACAGGGAAATCCGCGAAACCGCGAGATTATAACCCCGTCGTCGACAGAGTGGGAGCCATGCGTTTCCGACCGGTGTCACCCGAGGTGTTGGTCCGCGAACTGAGCGCGCTCGTCGACGCGCGGGGCGGCACCCCGTGGACCCGCGTCCTGGTCGACGGCGCGCCCCCGACCGCGCCCGGCGCGCTGGCCGACGCGGTCGCCGCCGAGCTGCGCGTCCTGGGCCGACCGGTGCTGCGGGTCTCGGCAGGCGACTTCCTGCGTCCCGCGTCGCTGCGGTTCGAACGGGGCAAACAGGACGCGGACGCGCGATACGACCTGTGGCTCGACGAGGGCGCGTTACGGCGCGAGGTGCTCGGGCCGCTGGGTGTCGACGGCACGGGGAAGGTCCTGCCCGCGCTCTGGAACGCGACCACCGACCGGGCGACCCGCGCGGACTACGTGGAGCTGGGCGCGGGCGGGGTGCTGCTGCTGGACGGCGAACTGCTGCTCGGCCGGGGTCTGCCGCACGAGCTGTCGGCCCATCTCTCGATGTCGACGGGGGCTCTGGCGCGGCGGCTGCCGGAGGAGGAGCACTGGGCCCTGGCCGCGTTCGCCCGGTACGAGACGGAGGTGGACCCGCTGCGCGCGGCCGACCTGGGCGCGCGGGTGGACGACCCACGCCACCCGGCCGTGCTGACCGGTCCGAAGTGAACCCGTTTCGCGTCCCCGGCCGGGGTGTCGACGCCCCAAGGTGAGCGGATGATCACCGACGGCCAAGATCACGTGTCGACGCGCGGCTTCCGACGCGGCGCGCGAGGCGACCGGGTAGCGTCCGTGGTCGTGACGGATCCGGTGGATGCCCGCCTGCTCGGCGTAGTGGCCGAGATGGGCAGGGCGGCGGTGCACGAGGTGGCCGCGCGGTTGGGCATGGACCCCCGCGAGGTGGCCGCGCGCCTGGTTTCGCTCTCCGGCTCCGGCCTCCCGCTGCTCGTCGGCGTCGAATGCGACCCCAACGGCCTGCGCGGCGTGCTGGCGCGGATGAACGCGCCCCAGGCGCCCTACTACCCGCCGGGCTATCCGCCGCAGTTCCCGGTCGCCCAACCGCAGCCGATGGCCTACCAGCAGCAGATGGCGCCGATGCAGCCGGTGCAGCAGCCGATGCCGCCGCAGTTCCCGCAGCACAGCGGGCCGATCCGGACCGGGCCGCCGAGCACGCCGTTCCCGGCCGCGCCCGGTCCTGCCAGCACGCCGTTTCCCGCCGTGCCGGAGCCGGTGAGCACGTGGGGACCACCGCAGTCGTCGTCGTGGGCTCGTGGTGACCAGCAGCCGCCTGCCGCCGGGTCGATGGACCGGACCCAGCCCGCTGTTCGTGCCAACCAGACCCGGCAGGGGAAGGTCGGGACGACGCTGGAGACGTCCGGGCTGGAGGGTGAGCGGCTCGCCATCCAGTTGGTGGAGGTCGTGGACCCGGCCGATTACCTGTTCACGGCCGCCGGGTACCGGTTGCAGCCTGGGGAGCGGTCGATCGTGGTGCACACGGAACTGACCAATCGCGGGGCGATCCCGTTCTCCACTTTGCCGGATCTGTATCTGGTGCTGCTGACGCCCGGCGGGGAAACGGTGTCGAAGGCGCCGGTGTCGTTGTCCTCGCGGCCGCCGCATCGGATCGGGGTACAGCCTGGGGAGACCGCAGGCGGGCACACCGTGTATGTGGTGCCGGAGCAGTTGGATGTCACGTCGGTTCGGTGGAGCCCTCGGCCGGATGAGGAGTCGCTGGCTCTCACCTGGACTGTGGAGTAGCTGAAAGTTTCCTCTCGCTCTGTGCGCGATGTTCGTGGGCGGCTCGCGCACAGAGCGAATGAATCAGTAGTCCTCTTCCAGCACCCGCAAAGCGGCAGCGAGATCCCCCGGATACTCGCTGACGAACTCCACCCACCGCCCATCCGCCGGATGCTCGAACCCCAACGACCGGGCATGCAGCCACTGCCGACTCATCCCGAGCCGCTTGGCCAGCGCCGGATCCGCCCCATAGGTCAGATCCCCCACACACGGATGCCGCAACGCGGAAAAATGCACCCGGATCTGATGCGTCCGCCCGGTCTCCAGCTTCACATCCAACAATGAGGCGGCCCGGAACGCCTCGATGGTCGAATAGTGCGTGATACTGGGCTTGCCCCCGGCGACCACAGCCCACCGGTAATCATGCCGAGGATGCCGGTCGATAGGCGCGTCGATGGTCCCCTCGCTCGGATCAGGATGCCCCTGAACCAACGCGTGGTACCGCTTCTCCACCGTGCGTTCCTTGAACGCCCTCTTCAAGACCGTATAAGCATGCTCGCTCTTGGCCACCACCATCACCCCGGTGGTCCCCACGTCCAACCGGTGCACCACCCCCTGCCGCTCGGCGGCCCCGGAGGTGGACACCCGCACCCCGGCCGCCGCCAGGCCCCCGATCACCGTCGGCCCGGACCACCCAGGACTCGGATGCGCGGCCACACCCACCGGCTTGTCGACCACCACCACGTCGTCGTCCTCGAAGAGCACGACCATCCCCTCGACCGGGATGGCCAGCACCTCGACGGGCCGGTCCGGCTCGGGCAGGGTCACCTCCAGCCAGGCCCCGGCCAGCAGCCGGTCCGACTTCCCGGCGGGCTTCCCGTCCAGCAGCACGTCACCGGCCTCGGTGAGGGCCGCGACGACCGTGCGGGACAGGCCGAGCAGTTTCGACAGACCGGCGTCGACGCGCATGCCGTCGAGGCCGTCGGGGACCGGGAGGGTGCGGGACTCGCTCACTCGGCCACCTTCTTGGCCTTGCGGGTGCTGGTGCCGTTGTAGTCACGGCCGAGCAGCGCCGTGACGATGATGAAGACCGCGCCGATGGTGATGCCCGCGTCGGCGAAGTTGAAGACCGGGAACTTCTCCGCGTTCGGGGCGAACGCCGAGATGAAGTCGACCACGTGGCCCTGGAAGCCGCCGGGCGCGCGGAACACCCGGTCGGTGAGGTTGCCCAGCGCGCCCGCCAGCACGAAGCCCAGGCCGATGGCCCAGCCGACCGACCGGAGCCGGGGCAGGATCCACACCATGGCGACCACCACGGCCGCCGCGATGATGGTGAACACCCAGGTCATGCCGGAGCCCATCGAGTAGGCGGCACCGGAGTTGCGGATCAGCTGCAGGTAGAACAGGCCGCCCAGCAGCTTGATCGGCTCGTGGCCCGCCATCGTGGACACGATGATCACCTTGGTGACCAGGTCCAGGATGTACACCAGCACGGCCGCCAGGATCATCAGCACCGCCTGGCGGGGCGCCTGGGGTTGCTCGGTCACCTGGTCGGCCGAGGCCGTCTCCTGTTCGACGCTGTCGTCGCCACGCTCGGTGTTCACCGGCCCATTGTCCACGGGCCGCTGACCACGCCGGATCAGGGCACCTCGGACAGGAAGGCGGGCAGCGGGCGCGGGTCGGCCACGGGTGCCCAGCGGCCGTCCACGAGGTGGTAGGCCACGGCCGGGCCGTCGGCGACCAGGGTGCGCAGCGCGGACACCAGGCGGTCGACGTGTTCGGCGTGGGTGCCCAGCCCGATGCTCACCCGGACCGCGCGCTGCTCGTGCGCGCCTGCCCGGCCCAGCAGGCGGCGGGTGGCGATGTGCGCGCAGAACGCGCCGTCGCGGACGCCGATGCCGTGTTCGGCCGACAGCACGGCGGCCACCAGTGCCGAGTCGAGGCCGTCGATGGTGAAGCCGACGACGCCGACCCGGTCGTGGTCCGCGCCGAACAGGCTCAACGCGCGCAGCCCCGGCACGCTCGCCAGCCCGGCCCGCAGGCGTCGCAGCAGCGCGCGCTCGTGCGCGACCACGGACTCCCACCGGGCGGACAGCGTCTCGCAGGCGACCGCGAGCGCGTGCGCGCCGACCACGTTGGGCGAGCCCGCCTCGTGCCGCTCGGGCACCTTCGACCAGGACACGCCCAGCCGGTCGCCCCAGTCCACGACCTGCGCGGTGGCGCCGCCGCCGACCAGGTACGGCTCGGCGGCCTGCAGCCAGTCGGCGCGGCCGATCAGCGCGCCCGAGCCGAACGGGGCGTAGAGCTTGTGCCCGGACAGCGCGACGAAGTCCACACCGAGGGCGCCGATGTCGATCGGGCGGTGCGGGGCCAGCTGGGCCGCGTCCAGCGCGACCCGGGCGCCGTGCCTGCGCGCCACCTCGGTGAGCGCGGCGACCGGCCACACCTCGCCGGTCACGTTGGACGCGGCGGTGAGCACGACCAGCCGGGGCCCGACCGGGCACTCGCGCAACGCCTCCGCCAACGCGAGCACGGCGTCACCGGCGCTCGCGGGCGTCTCGATCCGGTGGACGCGCGGGCCGCGCCAGGGCAGCAGCGCCGCGTGGTGCTCGGTGTCGAACAGCACCACCGAGGTGCCCTTGGGCAGCGCGCGGGCCAGCAGGTTCAGCGAGTCGGTGGTGTTGCGGGTGAACACGACCGCGTCGGTCGCGCGGGCCCCGACGAACTTGCGCAGCACGCGGCGGGCGCGCTCGTAGACCTTGGTGCTGACCTGCGAGGCGAACCCCGCGCCCCGGTGCACGCTGGCGTACCAGGGCAGCAGCTCGTCCACGGCGTCGCGCACGGTGTCCAGGCACGGGGCGCTGGCGGCGTGGTCGAGGTTGGCGTACCCGATCCTGGTCCCGTCGACCAGCGGCACGGTGAGACGGGCACCCGCGACGGTCGGCACGACCGGGTCCGGCAACGGGGCGCACTCGGTACGGGCGAGGGGTACGGCGAGCGTCATGGCTGATCTCCAGGTCGAGGGGACCCGAAGGGAAGAGGGGTCCGCGCTTGTCCGACCGCGCGGCGCGGTGGACCAGGTCTTCACCCGGGGCACCCCACCGCGGAGGAGGGTTGCCGGCCAGCAAACCGGGGTTTAGCGCTGGCACTCAATACCTTGGCGAAGACTTTAGCGGACGCCCGCCGGGAAAGGCGAGCGAGTTGAGACGGGGGTCACCCCTCGCCGCTCTCTCCCTTCCAGCGCGCATAGCGGCCCGCCCGGTCGACCGCGCGGATCCGGGTCTCGGTCGCCGCCCTGGCCTGCTGGGTGGCCACGATCAGCACCTGGTCGCCCTCCTGCAGCCGGGTGGTGGCCACCGGGGTGAACCCGCCGCCCGCCCGCGCGACCAGGCTGACCGTGGCGCCCGGCGGCAGCCGCAGCTCGGACAGGTAGACGCCGTGCAGCTTGGAACCCTTGGGAATGCTGATCTGGAGCAGCTCGGCGTCCAGCTCGTCCAGCGTGGCCGCGTCCACCTCGACCTCCTTGGCCTGCACGCCGCTGCTCAGGCCGAGCACCCTGGCCAGCGCACCCAGGGTGGCGCCCTGCACCAGGGTCAGCACGATCACCAGCACGAACACCGCGTCCACCAGCCGCTGCGCGCCGGGCACGCCCTCGGACAGCGGGATCATCGCCAGCACGATGGGCACGGCGCCGCGCAATCCCGCCCAGGACAGGAAGACCTGTTCCCGCCACGGTATGCGAAACGGCAGCACGGACAGCACGACCGACAGCGGCCGGGCGACCAGGGTGAGCACGGCACCCGCGACCAGGCCGGGCACCAGCGCGTCGAGCAGCCGGGACGGCGAGGCGAACAGTCCCAAGAGGACGAACAGGCCGATCTGGGCGAGCCAGCCGAGCCCCTCGGCGAACGAGACGGTGTCGGCCCGGTGCGGCAGCCGGGAGTTGCCCAGTACGAGCGCGGCCAGGTAGGTGGCCAGGAGTCCGGAGGCGTGCACGCCTTGCCCGCACGCGAACGCGAGCACACACACGGCGACTGTCGCCAGCGGGTAGAGACCGGTGGACGGAAGTGCCGCACGCCGCAACGCGTGTGTGCCCAACCAACCCAGTACCAAGCCGATCGCCGCGCCCGCGACGAGCTCGTAGGCGGCGGTCAGTGGGAGCGTCCAGTGGATCTCGTCGCCGGAGGCCAGCACCACGACCGCGATGTAGCTGGGCGCGTCGTTGAGGCCGCTCTCCAGCTCCAGCGAGCCGACCAGCCGCCTGCTCACCGACAGGCTGCGCAGCACGCTGAACACGGCGGCGGCGTCGGTGGAGGCGAGCACCGCGCCCCACAGCAGCGCGTACCGCCAATCGAAGCCCAGCGTCCAGTGCAGGGCCGCGCCGGTCACCCCGATGGTGATCACAACGGCCACAGTGGACAGTACGATCCCGGGCAGCAGCGCGGGCTTGACCTCGCTCCAGCGCGTGGTCAGCCCGCCCTCGGTGAGGATGAGCACCAGCGCGGCCAGGCCGAGCGACTGGGTCAGCTCGGCGTCGGCGAACTGGATGCCCAGCCCCGCCTCGCCGATGAGCAGCCCGATCCCCAGGTACAGCAGCAGCGACGGCAGCCCGAGCCGAACCGACACGCGTACCGCGAGAACGGCGGCCAACAGCACCGCGGCCCCGATTCCCAGCGCGATGGTCAGTTCGTGCACGCCACCTCCCGGCCCTCGCGATCCCGGCCCGCGCGCCCGGATCGCGAACATTGTCCCTTGCCGACCTCGCCGCCCCGCGACCGGCGGGTCGTCGGCGCGGAAGATGAGGCTGGTATCACGAACCCGCGTCGAGCAGCCGGTCCAGTGTGTCCGCCGCGTTCGGCGGAGCGGGCGCCAGCTCGACGACCTTGTCCCGGCCGCGCTCGCCGGTCACGATCACCACGTCCCGCCCGCGCACCCCGAACGCCGCCGCCAGTGCCCGCCGCACAGCCTCGTTCGCCTTGCCTTCCACCGCAGGGGCGGCCACCGCGACCACGAGCGCGCCGTCGGACCACCGCCCGCCGACGGCCGCGCGGCGGGCACCGGGTCTGACCCGCACCCCGAACCGGAAGCCCATCGCACCGCCGTCCTTTGTAGACAGATCAGGTCCGCCAGGGACCACCCTATGCCCGGACGGCGGCCGGGTCCGGGATCCGCGACCGCCCGTCGCAAACGGGCGCCCGACCACGCGCACCCGACACGGGCGACCGGACGCCGGAACCAGGCGTCCGGCCCGGAACGAAGGTCCGGGAGAACCACGCCCGGTCGCGTGGTCGCGGGCCGATCGGCCGACCGGGCCGCCACCCCGGCGGAGCAATCGGCTCTACCCGATCAGACCCGCTGCTACACCCGAACGGCGCAAGGAACGCTACTGCATCACCCGTAAGCACCCGTCCGTTCGCCACGGAAAGTTGCGCTACGCAATTGCACGATCACCGGTCTACCATGGACCGATCACCACCCGCGCCCGCCGGACCACCCCCAGCGAAGGAGGTGTCTGCCCCGCCCGACCAGGGCGCCGGGCAGCCACATGACCGCACACCGTTGCCGCGTGGAAACCCCTGATCACTTACCCCTCGACCGGTCCGCCTGGCGCCGGGTGATCGACGCCCGCGCGCTCGACCGGGACATCCTGGCGGCCTTCGCGCTGGCCGCGCTCGCCGCCGTCACCGCCGTGCTGCGGCTCGGCGCGCTGGACGCGCCCGCGCAGCCCGGCGAGGGCCGGGGCGTGTCGCAGATCTTCGCCGTGGACACGTTGACCACCCTGCTGGACACCACCTCCGCGCCGCTGGCCTGGCTCCAGATCGGCGGCTACACCGCGGCCACCGACGCGTTCGCCCGGCACGTGTCCGCGCTCGCCGCCGCGCGCGAGGCGATGGTGATCGCCGCCGCGCTCACCGCGGTGCTGCTGTGGGTGCTGGCGCTGCGGATCGGGCTGAGCCGGGTCACCGCGGCGGTGGCGGTGGTGATCGCGGCGGTGGCGCCGATGGCGGTGGGGCTCCAGTCGGGCGTGCGGGCGGAGAACGTGGCGGTGCCGTGGCTGCTGCTCGGCCTCGCTCTGCTGTGGACACCGCGCAGGCACCGCAGGCTGGCGCCGGACCTGTGGGCGACCGCGTTCCTGGTGATCGCGGTGATCACCGCGCCGGTGGCGATCATCCCGGTCGGCACGGCCGCGTGGCTGGTGTGGCGGCGGCAGCGGCGCAGGCTGTCGCTGATGCTCGCCTGCCTGTTCGGCCTGGGCACCGGTATCGGCCTCGGGGCGTCCGCGGCACTGGCCGGGCTGCGGATGGCCGCGGAGGGCCCGTCCGCGCTGACCTGGCCTGCCGAGGACCCGGTGTTCGCGACCGCCGCCGTGGTCGCCGCGATAGCCGCGTTGCACTCCTACCGGCTGCGGCCCCTCGCCGCGGGCGTGCTCGGGCTGGCGGCGGTCGCCGCGATCCCGGGTGGACCGGGGACGTCCGCGCTCACCATCGCGGTGGCACCCGCGGCGTTGGTGATCGCGGGGACCGTGGAACGCGCGGTGCGGCACGGGACCGCACGCGCCACATTCCTGGGGCGGCACCCATTACGCGTGCCCGCGATCGGGCTGGCGGTCGCGGTGGTCCTGACGGCCGGACCGAACTGGGCGAACGGCCTCCACACCGTACTGACCGCCCACCCCGACCCCGCCCCGGTGCTGGGCGCGACCCGGTGGTTACGCGAGAACCTGCCCGACGCACAGCTCGTGACCGACAGCGTCACCTGGGCGGACCTGGTCCGCGGCGGCCGACCGGCCCGGACCACCATCCGCGCCGCCGACTGCGTCGACGACACCTGCGCCACCGGCTCCTGGCTCCTGTTCACCACCAACCTGCGCGCGAGCCTCCCCCACCGCCCCGCCCTCGCGGACGCCGCCCCGCGCGGCGAGACCGTCGCGGTGTTCGGCGCGGGCGGCGACCGGGTCGAGATCCACCGCCCGGCCATCGACGGACCAGGCGGCCTCGACGAACAGCTGGCCCGCACCCGGCTCGGCGGCGAGATCGCCGCCGACCCCCGGGTCTCTGCCCAGGCCGACGCCGACACCGCCCTGCGCGCGGGCCGCGCCGACCCCCGCGTGCTGACCATGCTGTCCGCCCTCGCCGCCACCCGCCCGGTACGTCTCGCCGCCCTGCCCCCGGTCCCCGGCGAGGACGACGCGGGCCAGCCCCGCCGCCAGATGCTCATCACCGCCGCCGACGAGCCCGCCGAGCAGCTGGCCCACTTCTTCACCAGCCAACCCGGCGTCTACCGCCCGGAATCCGTACATACGGCGGCAGGAGCCGTACTGGTTCGCTACCCGGCAGGCGCCCCCGCGGGCCTGCTCCCCACGCCGTGACAGACCCGCACCGACCGAAGCCGACAGCCACCGAAAAGGACCCCACAATGCGCTTCCTCGGCCGCACCTGCGCGACCGTGGCCACCCTCGCCCTGCTGAGCGCGACCCCTGCGGTCGCGCAGCCCGACCGGGGCACGGCCCGACGGGGTCACGACACAGTCTCGGCCGTGGCGGCGGACGGCACCAGCCTGGCCTCCCCCACGCTCTGGCCCACCACGGTCGTGATCCTGGCCCTGGTGATCTGGCTGGTCCGCCGCCCGCACTCGCACCGCGACGACTGAGCCGACAGCCGGATCGACGGCGACGACGGGACTCGGGCACCGCACCGGCAGGACGAGATGCGGCGCTCGGACGGTGCCGCCGCCGAGTTCGCGGTCGACACCGTCCAGCGCCACCCGAAGGACGCCTTCCCCACCGGGGCGGTCGTCGACCGGCCCCGGCGCGGTCCTCCGGTTGATCACCCGTGGCGGCCGGTCCGACCACCACCGGAGGTCCTGCGCACAAGATCCTCTATGCGGCACTGCCGCGCGCGCTCAGCCTGCGGCGGCCAGGAACCTCCCGGTCACCGCGACCGCGGCCGAGGACGCCCCGCCGTCCTCCACCAAGATCGCGAACGCGACGTCCCCACGGTAGCCCGCGAACCAGCCGTGGGCTTGGCTGCCGTCCCCGAACTGGGCCGTGCCGGTCTTGCCCGCGACCGGCCCGTAGCCTGCCAGCGCCCGGCCGGTGCCCGCCGTGACCACCTCGCGCATCATCGATCGCAACGCGGACACCGTACCCGCCGACGGCCCCCGATAACCGGACTTGACCACCGTGGGTTTGGTCGGGAACAGCTGCGGGGTGACCGGCGCGCCCTTGTCGACCGTGGCCGCCATCAGCGCGAGACCGAACGGGCTGGCCTGCACCGTGCCCTGGCCGATGCTGTTCTCCACCTGTTCCGGCCCGCTCTGCGCGGGCCGCACGTGGCCGGTCTGCGTGCTCAGGCCGGGGATCTCGAAGTCGGCGGCGAGCCCGAACTGGGCGGCCGCGTCCGGCAGCGAGTTGGCGGGCAGACCGGCGGCCAGCGCGGCGAACGTGGTGTTGCAGGACTCGGCGAACGCCTTGTGCAACGGAACCGTGCCGAGGTCGAAGTTTCCCGCGTTGTGCACCGCGCGGGTGCTGATCACCGCCGAGGCCGGGCAGTTCAACGGGGTGTTCGCGGTCGCCTTGCCCGCGGCCATCGCCGCCGTGGCGGTGGCCACCTTGAACGTGGACCCGGGCGGGAACAGCCCGTTGAGCGCCTTGGGCGCGCCGCCCGCGGCCGAGTTCTGCGCGACCGCGAGGATGCCGCCGGTGGGGGCGTCGATGGCCACCAGGTAGGCGGGCTTGTCCACCGAGTCCACGGCGGCCTGCGCGGCCGACTGCGACCGCACGCTCAGCGTCGTCTTGACCGGGTCCGTGGCGACGACGGTCTCGCCGAACAGGTTCTCCAGCTCCTTGCCCGCCGCGTCGCGCCGCACGATCCGCGCGCCGCCGCCGCTGCCCGCGCCGCCACCCGCGGCCGAGCGCAGCGCCGTGGTCAGCAGCGGGGCGAACGCCGGGTCGACCGGCTGGGCCGTGGCGCCCTGCCAGCCGAGCACCGGCTTGCCGTCCCGGTCGACCAGGGCGGGCGCCCGGTCCGGCGGCGCGACGAACGCCAACCGATCACCGGCCGCCAGGTCCGGGTGCACGAGCGTCGGCGCCCAGTGCACCAGCCACCGGTCGCCGCTCCTGGCCATGGCGAACCCGCTGCCGTACTGCCACACCCGGGTGTCGAACGACCACGCCACCTCGAACTGGACGTCGACCTGCCCGGAAGCGGTGTCCGGCGGCAGCGCCGTGGCGGTGGTCTTGATCGAGGTCGGGTGCAGGTCCTGCACGACCTGGGACAGCTGCGCCCGCGCCGCGTTCGGGTCGTCGGTGAGCGCGGCCGCGTTCTCGAACCGCTGCGCGGCGAAGTAGTCCAGGAACTTCTCGGCGACCTTGCCCGGGTGCTCCACCGGCGCCGCGGACGTGGTCGTCGCGACGGTATCCGGCTTGTTCTCGCTCACCGGTTTCGCGGCAGGCGTGTCCTTCCCGGGTAACAACACGAAGAATGCCAACGCGACGATGATCACAACCGCTCCGCCGCCGATGGCGAGAATCCACCGTTTACGCGTGCTCGACACGCCTTACCCCCAGTTTCCCCAGCCCACGCGCGTGCGCGCGTGGGGATGACGCACCAGAAATGATGGCTCGCCGGGGGACACGATGCCAGCCGCGGCTTTTCCCAACCAGGTCGATCGGGAAAAGCCGCGGCCGCGTCACCGCACTGTTACGCCACTACGCCTTTCGGACGCGCACACGCACGGCCGAGCCGTCGCCGACGGTGCCCGCGGCCCCGTCCGGCACTGCCGCGAACTCCACCGCGTCCGTAAGAGTCTCGGCCCTCAAGTAAGCCTCGTACTCCCGCACGGCGGCCTCGACCTCGGGCGCGTCGGACGTATCGACTGTCAACACGATCCGGTCCGACACCTCAAGCCCGGCGTCCCGCCGCGCCTGCTGCACCAGCCGCACCAGGTCCCGGACCACGCCCTCGGCCGCCAGCTCCGGGGTGACCTCGGTGTCCAGCACGACCAGCCCGGAGCTGCCCGGCAGCTCGCCGGTGGCGCCCCGGTCGGTGGCCACCAGCCTGCGCTCGTACTCGCCGTCGAGCAGCTCGATGCCCGCCGCCACGATCGCGCCGGTCTCGGTGGTCGACCACTCGCCCGCCTTCACCGACCGGATCACCTTCTGCACATCCGGCCCCAGCCGCGGCCCGCACGCGCGCGCGTTGACCACCAGCTCGAAGTGCCCGTGCGCGGCCACATCGGTGGTCAGCTCGACCGCCTTGACGTTGACCTCGTCCCGGATCTGGTCGGCGAACGGCTCCAGCGCCGCCGCGTCCGCGGCCGCCACCAGCAGCCGCGCCAACGGCAACCGCACCCGCAGCTTGTTCGCCTTGCGCAGCGCCAACGCCGCCGAACACACCTGCCGCACCCGGTCCATACCGGCCACGAGCGCGTCGTCCGCGGGCAGGTCGTCCGCGGCGGGCCAGTCGGTCAGGTGCACCGAACGGCCGCCGGTCAGACCCCGCCACACCACCTCCGCGGTGAGCGGCAGCAGCGGCGCGGTCAACCGGGACACGATCTCCAGCACGGTGTGCAGGGTGTCGATCGCGTCGGTGTCGCCGGACCAGAACCGGTCGCGCGAACGCCGCACGTACCAGTTGGTCAGCACCTCCAGGTACTCGCGCACCGACTGACACGCCCCGGAGATGTCGTAGACGTCCAGCGCCGCGGTCACCGACTCCACCAACTGCCGGGTCTTCGCCAGCGCGTACCGGTCGAGCACGTGCGGCGAGTCCGTGCGCCAGGTGCCTTCCTTGCCCTCGGCGTTGGCGTAGAGGGCGAGGAAGTAGTACGAGTTCCACAGCGGCAGCACGGCCTGGCGCACCGCGTCCCGGATCCCGCGCTCGGTGACCACCAGGTCGCCGCCGCGCAGGATCGGGCTGGCCATCAGGAACCAGCGCATCGCGTCCGAGCCGTCCCGGTCGAACACCTCGTTGACGTCCGGGTAGTTCTTGCGCGACTTGGACATCTTCTGCCCGTCGTCGCCCAGCACGATTCCGTGCGCCACGCAGTTGGTGAACGCGGGCCGGTCGAACAACGCCGTCGCCAGCACGTGCATGGTGTAGAACCAGCCGCGGGTCTGGCCGTTGTACTCGACGATGAAGTCGCCCGGGTAGTGGTCCTCGAACCACTCGCGGTTCTCGAACGGGTAGTGCACCTGGGCGAACGACATCGCGCCCGACTCGAACCAGCAGTCCAGCACCTCCGGCACCCGGCGCATGGTGGACTTCCCGGTCGGGTCGTCCGGGTTGGGCCGGGTCAGCTCGTCGATCGCCGGGCGGTGCAGGTCGGCGGGCCGCGCGCCGAAGTCACGCGCCAACTCGTCCAGCGAGCCGTACACGTCCACCCGCGGGTGGTCGGGGTCGTCCGACACCCACACCGGGATCGGCGAGCCCCAGAACCGGTTGCGGGAGATGTTCCAGTCGCGGGCGTTCTCCAGCCACTTGCCGAACTGGCCGTCCTTGATGTGCGTGGGCACCCAGTTGATCTGCTTGTTCAGCTCGACCATCCGGTCCTTGAACTCCGTCACCGCCACGAACCACGACGACAGCGCGCGCTGGATCAGCGGGTTGTCGCAGCGCCAGCAGTGCGGGTACGGATGGTCGTAGGTCTCGTGCCGCAGCAGCAGACCGGCGTCCTTGAGATCGCGGATGATCTGCTTGTTGGCGTCGAAGACGTGCTCGCCCTGGTACGGCGGCACCTCCGCGGTGAACCGGCCGTGCGAGTCGACCGGGACGACGACCTCGATCCCGGCCGCGTCCGTGACGACCTTGTCCTCCTCACCGAAGGCGGGCGCGATGTGCACGACACCGGTGCCGTCCTCGGTGGTCACGTAGTCCGCGGGCAGGACCTGGTGGGCGTTCTCGCGGCCCGCGAAGAAGTCGAACGGCGGCAGGTACTTCGTGCCGACGAGGTCGGCTCCCTTGTACCGCCCGACAACCGGCACGTCCTCGCCGAGCTCCCGCGCGTACGCGGCGACCCGCGCCTCGGCCAGCAGGTAGCGCTGACCGCCCGACTCGACCACCACGTAGTCCACGTCCGGGTGCACCGCGGCGGCCAGGTTGGACGGCAGCGTCCACGGCGTCGTCGTCCACACCAGAGCGCGCACACCGTCGAGGTCCGTACCCGGCGCGGCGAGTCGCAACGCGACGGTCACCGCCGGGTCCTGCCGGTCCCGGTAGGTGTCGTCCATCTTGGTCTCGGTGTTGGACAGCGGCGTCTCGCACCGCCAGCAGTACCAGAGCACCCGGAAGCCCTCGTACACCAAACCCTTGTCGTACAAGGACTTGAAGGCCCACATCACCGACTCCATGTAGTCGATGTCGAGGGTCTTGTAGTCGTTGTCGAAGTCCACCCAGCGCGCCTGCCTGGTCACGTAGGCGCGCCACTGGTCGGTGTAGCGCAGCACCGAGGTGCGGCAGGCGTCGTTGAACTTCTCGATGCCGAAGGTCTCGATGTCGCTCTTGGACGAGAACCCGAGCTGCTTCTCCGCCTCCACCTCGGCGGGCAGGCCGTGCGTGTCCCAGCCGAACCGGCGCTCCACGTGCCTGCCGCGCATGGTCTGGTAGCGCGGCACCAGGTCCTTGACGTAGCCGGTGAGCAGGTGGCCGTAGTGCGGCAGGCCGTTGGCGAACGGCGGGCCGTCGTAGAAGACGAACTCGTTGGCGCCGTTGTCGCCCGCGGGCCGGGCCTCGACCGAGGCCGGGAAAGTGCGGTCGGCCGCCCAGTAGTCCAGGACGGCGGTCTCCAGCTCGGGGAAGCGCGGCTGGGCGGGCACGGTCGGCTCGCCGGCAAACGCCCTGGGGTATCCCATGGGTCGTACTCCTCGTACGGATCGGTCGGACCCACACGGGGACGACGCGCGCGGACCTCCGTGCCCTCGCGTGCCGCGGTACCACCCCGCTTGCCGCCGGGAGACCCCGGCGACCACTCGTTCGTCCGGCTGTCACGGGCCGGTCCCGTCCGGGTCTACTGGGGCTCGCGCCCGTTCTTCCGGAGGCTCCCCGGTGATGGCCGGATCGGTGCCTGTCAATCCAGTCTAGCCCCGGTCGGCAACCCGGTTCCCCGCCGCCCGGCTCGCCGCCACCCGGATGAGCAGGAACAGCACGACCGAGTTGAGCAGGTGCCACACGAAGTGCGTGCCCAGCGGGAAATCCCGGCAGTCCCACTGGTCGATCGTGCGGAAGGCCAGCGACACCCCGAACAGCACGGCGATCCCGAGGAACCACACCGCGTCCACCCGCTGCCCGCGCGCCACCAGCACCGCCGCGAGCACCACCATGGCGAGCAGCGCGGGCAGGTAGCTGCCGCCACCGAGCACCAGGTTCACCAGCACGGCGAACCCGATGAACAGCGGGATGCCCAGCCACGCCCACCGCCACGGCGCGCCCAGGAACAGCTTGGCGAACACGACGACGTAGGTGAGCATGAACGCCGCGATCGGGACGGTGTCGAACCAGACCGCCCACCGGGTGGCGACGGTGTGGAAGGTGAAGCTGCCCAGGCCGATCGCGACCAGCACGAGCACCAGCGCGGTCACGCAGGCGGGCGCGCCCCGGCGGCGCACCTCCCGCCAGGCGAACCAGGCCGCGACCAGGAACGCCAGGTTCGTCCACGCGTTGACCGGCTCGGACCAGAACTCCGGCCCGGTGCGCTCGCAGTAGCCGTCGACCGGCATGGTGTCACCCCTTCGTGGGTGCCTCGGCCGCTTCGGCGCCCTCGGCCACGGTCTCGTCTGCCCCGGCATCCCCGGTCCGCACAGCCTCCTCGGCCGCGGCCTCCATCGCCAGGGCCTCGGCGAAGGCGGCGGGCCCGAACGCGCGCCAGACCGCCGCGGCCAGCACCGCCATCGCGACCCCGGCCGCCCAGTACGGCACGGTGATCCCGAAACCCTCCGCGACGAAACCGCCGATCAGCGAGCCCACCGCGGTGCCGCCGCGGATCAGCAGCTGGTAGAAGCCGCCGACCCGGCCCTGCAACCGGTCCGGCACCGCGCGCTGCCGGGCGGACACCAGCACCACGCCGAGCACCGCGCCGTGCGCGCCGAACACCAACAGGGTCGCCCCCGCCACCCACGGACTGGTGGTCAGCGCCAGCGAGAAGTGCGTGGCCGTCTCGATCACCAGGCCGACCCGGATCAGCAGGCTGTCACCGAACCGGTCGCGCAGCCAGGGCGCGACCACCGAACCGAGCAGGGCGCCCACCGCCAACGCGGCGAACAGCAGGCCGAACCCGAAGTCGTCGAGCCCCAGCCGCTGCGCCGAGTACACGACCAGGACCGCGGTGGTGGCCGCCAGCAGGATGTTCATCAGGCACAGCGACACCGCCATGGTCCGCAGCAGCCGGTGCGACCACGCCCAGCGCATCCCCTCGACGATCTCCGCCCGGATCGAGGACCGCTCCGCCTTGGGCGTGGGCACGGACCGGTGCCGCATCCCGAACAGCAGGACCGCGCCCGCCACCATCAGCGCGGTGTTCACCCCGAACGGCAGCGCGACCGCGACCCCGAACAGCGCCGCGCCCAGCGGCGGGGCCACCATCAGGTTGCCCACGAACATGACGCCCATCAGCCACGAGTTGGCCGCGGGCAGGGCGGCCTTGGGCACGATCTCGGGCACCAGCGCGGAACCGGCGTTGTCCACCAGCGTCTCGGTGGTGCCGAGCAGGAAGAACAGCGCGTAGGCCAGGACCACGGTCAGCGACCCCGTCCAGGCGGCCAGCCCGAGCGCGCCGACCAGCACCGCGCGCAGCAGGTTGACCACGATCATCACCCGGCGCCGGTCCCAGCGATCCACCAGCGCGCCACTCACCAGGCCGAACAACAGCCACGGCACCTGCTCGACGAACGCGGCGCCCGCGATGGCGGCCGCGTTGTCGGTGAGGTGGGCCACGAGCAACGGGCCCGCGGCGAGCAACACGCCGTCGGAGAGGTTGGTGGTCGCCGCGGAACTCCACAGCCACCGGAAGTCCCGCCCCAGTCGGACCCGCTCACGGGACGGCGCGGAAGTGTCCGGCACGGACCCGACGGTGATCTGGGTACCGGCGGTGATGGGCGGGCGCTCGGCACCGCGGTCGGCGGCACCGGTCTCGGGCGTGTCAGGGGTCACCCAGCCAGGATGACCAACCGCTCCCCGTCGTGCCCGGCGATCACGGTGATGATCATCACGTGTTCTCCGAGCGCTGATCCCGAGCGCCCCGGCCCTCCCGGTGCCGGGCGGCCAGCACCGAGTCCGGGGTGCACACCGCGCACGGCGTGAACCCGAGTTCACGGGCCTCGGCGACCGGCAGCGTGATCGCGGGCCTGCCCGCCAGCCAGGCGCACCGGGTCAGGTGGTAGCGCGGCCGCTCGTCCAGCACCCGCACATCCACCCGCAGGTCCGACACGACCAGCAGGTCGGCGGCGTCGGTGGCCTCCTCGTCGGGCTCCCGCTCCGGGTCGCCCACGGCGGATGGCACACCCGCCTCCTCGGCGGGTGCGGCGGGCTCGACCTCGCTGGGCATGACCGGCGCGTGCTCGACCGGATCGATGCGCTCCAGGTCGGGCTGCGACCACGGCTCGTCGCCGAAGGCCGCGGCCGCGTCGGAGAGCCCGGGGCCTGCCGCGGTGTCCGCCTCGGCCGCGCGGCGCCTACGGCCACGCAGCCAGTCGGCCACCAGGATCCCGGCCGCCACCAGCGAGATGGCGACCGAGATCCACGCCCACAGCGTGTTGGCCGTGGTGAGCGCGGCGACCAGCAGCCCGAAGGCGCCGAGCACCAGCAGCAAGACGACGAATAACACCATGTGTCCGGCCGTGACGGCTCAGCCGCGCGACGACGGGCCCCGAGGGGCCCCCGTCCGGCGCGGCCGGGTCCGTCAGCCCGCCTCGGCCCGGGGGCCGAACGAGTAGCCGGTCTGCTGACCCGAGCGACCCTCGGTGGTCGGCGCCGCCGACCCCCGGTCGCCCAGCTCGCGCAGGCTCGACTCCAGGAACGTCTTGAGCCGGGTGCGGTACTCGCGCTCGAAGGTGCGCAGCTCGTCGATCTTCTTCTCCAGCGTGGTGCGCTCCGCCTGCACCGCGCCGATGATCTCGGTGTGCTGGCGCTGGGCGTCGCGCTCCAGCGTGGTGGCCTTCTCGCGGGCCTGTCGCTCCAGCGTGTCGGCCCGGGTGCGCGCCTCGTTCAGCATGGTCTCGGCGCGCGTGCGCGACTCGTTGACCATGGTGTCGGACTTCGCCCGCGCCTCGGAGAGCAGCTGCTCGGACTTGGTCCGGGCCTCCGCCAGCATGCCGTCGGCCTCGGCCTTGGCCTCGCCGGTCAGCCGGTCGGCCATCTCCTGGGCCAGGCCCAGCACCTTGGCCGCCTGCACGTGGTGGTCACCGCCGCTGCCGGGGCTGGTCTGCTCCAGCGAGCTGGGCGGCGGCACCGGCTGCAGTCGCCGGGGCTCCTCCACCTGCCGCACCGGCGCCACCGAGGCCCCCGCGGTGCGGGCGTCCTCCAGGTCGGCGCGGGTCGACTCCAGCTGCGCGTCGAGCTGCTCGACCTGCGCGCGCAGGTCGTTGTTCTCCTCGATCAGGCGGGACAGCTCCACCTCGACCAGGTCGAGGAACGCGTCCACCTCGTCCTCGTTGTAGCCCCGCTTGCCGATGGGAGGCTTGCTGAACGCGACGTTGTGCACGTCAGCGGGGGTCAACGACATCTGATCACCTCACGCACTC
The DNA here is from genome assembly GCF_000374445.1 of Actinokineospora enzanensis DSM 44649. GTDB lineage: Bacteria > Actinomycetota > Actinomycetes > Mycobacteriales > Pseudonocardiaceae > Actinokineospora > Actinokineospora enzanensis. The sequence goes on from NZ_KB894423.1 coordinate 75,213, forward strand.
CAGGGCTGCGACACCCAGGTTCCCCGTCACCTGGGATACGCCAGTCGCATCAGAATGAATACGACCAACAGCAGCACCATAATCGATAGGTCCAGGCCCACGCCTCCGATCCGGATCGTCGGGATGAGCCGACGGACCAGACGTACCGGAGGATCGGTCACTGTGTAGATGGTCTCCAGCGTTACCGCAACCCCACCCGCCGGACGCCACTCTCTCGCGAACGTGCGGACGAGCTCCACCACGACCCGCGCGGTGAGCAGCAGCCAGAAGGCGAACAACACCCAATAGACGGCGAGCAGCAGTGGTTCCACGGGTCAACTCTGCCATCACTCAGCCACGGGTGACGAATCCACCCTCGGCCAGCCGCCGCTTGTCCTCGGCGGTCGGGTCGGCGTTGGGTGGTGAGATCAAGAACACCTTGTTGGTGACCTTGTCCATCGAGCCGCGCATGGCGAACGCGAGCCCGGCGGCGAAGTCGACCAGGCGCTTGGCGTCCGCGTCCGCCATCTCGGTCAGGTTCATGATCACCGGGCGGCCGTCGCGGTAGTGCTCCCCGATCGTGCGCGCCTCGATGTAGCTGCGCGGGTGCAACGTGATCACCCGACCGAGTGGATAACCCGCGGTGGCCGCGGGCTGCTCGACGCGGGCAGGCCTGGTCGCCGGGTCGCGGCGGGAGTCCATGGCCAGGGCGCCGTGCGTCGGCGAGTCCGCCGCGGCGGCCGACTGCTGCGCGCTCCAGGCGGGCCGGGGACGCGGGCGCTCGGCGGGCTCGTACACCTCGTCGAGCTCGTCGCGGTCCTCCCGGTAGCCGGGCCGTTGCCCGCCGAACCAGCGACGGCGGCCGCCCGGGTAGTCGTCGAACTCGTCCTCGGCGTACTCCGGGCGATGACCGTCCACCCGGTACCCTCTGCGGTCGTACTCGTCGACGTCGTAGTCGTCCAGCTCGTCGGCCGGGACCATGCCGAAGTAGGCCTTCAGCTTCTGCAGCGTGCTCATGGCGTTCCTCCGCGGCTCCCCGGGTGATGCGTGGTCGACGTGCAAGAGTGCGACTACCCGCTCCCACAGGGGGTCAACCCCGCGGGACATCGGCGATCCTGCCTGCCCACGGCCCATCCCGCTACGGGGAGGCTAACCCTCGTCCCCCCAACAGGGCGGTTCCGACACGCACGCACGTCGACCCGTACTCGATCGCTTCCTCAAGATCGTTACTCATGCCGCAGGACAGCTCCGCGGCCGAGGGATGCTCGGCGCGCAGTCGTACCGCCGCACTGGCAAGACGTTCGAAGGCCGCCCGGGGTTCCGCCCCGCGCGGCGCGACGGCCATGATCCCGCGGAGTCGAAGATCACTCGATCGAATTACCCGGTGGGCGAGGGCGGGCAGGCCGTCGAGCGGGCAGCCGCCGCGCGCCGGGTCGCCGTCGATGCTCGCCTGCAGCAGCACGTCCAGCGGGCCGTCCCGCTCCCCCGCCGCGCGGGCGGTGGCCGCGGCGCGGTCCAGCGCGTCCGCCAGCCGCTCGGAGTCCACCGACTGGACCTCGGCCGCCCAGCGGGCCACCGCGCGCGCCTTGTTGCGCTGCAGCCTGCCGACCATGTGCCAGCGGACGGCCGCGCCGGGCCGCAGGCGGGCCAGCTCGTCGGTCTTGGGGTCCGCCTCCTGCTCGCGGTTCTCGGCGAGGTCGAGCACGCCGAGGTCGACCAACGCGGCGGCGTCGGCGGCCGGGAAGGTCTTGGTGACCGCCAGCAGCCGCACCTCGGCGGGGTCGCGTCCGACGGCGGCGCAGGCGGCGGTGATCCGGTCCCGGACCTCGGCCAGGTTGGCCGCGATCTCGGCGGCCCGGTCGGCGGTCACGGCTCCACCCAGGTGACCGCGGCGAGCCTGCCGGTGGTGCCCTCGCGGCGGTGGCTGAACAGGGCGCGTTCCTCGTTGGTGCACCGCGGATCGATGCCGATGCGCGCGACCCCGGAGTCCGCCAGCTGCCGCCACAGCCCCGCGCGCAGGTCCAGCCCGGGTGTGCCCTTGCGGGTGCGGCAGGCACTGCCGGGCAGGTGGCGCTCCACATCGGTCTGCATGTCCGGCGGCACCTCGTAGCACTCTCCGCAGATGGACGGGCCCAACAGCACCTCGACCCGGCGCACGTCCGCGCCCGCCTCGGTCATGGCCGCCAGCGCGGCGGGCAGCACGCCCACCCGGGCACCGACGCGACCGGCGTGCACGGCGGCCACCACGCCCGCCTCCGGGTCGGCCAACAGCACCGGCACGCAGTCCGCGACCAGCACCACCAGCGCGAGCCCCGGCCGGGCGGTGACCACCGCGTCGGTGGCCTCCAGCTTCTCCGGCACCGGCCCGTCGACCACGGCCGCGGTGCGCCCGTGCACCTGCTCCATCCACACCAGACGGTCCGGCGCCAGGCCCAGCTCGGCGGCCAGCCGGGCGCGGTTGGCGGCGACCGCCGCCGCGTCGTCCCCGACGTGGTCGCCGAGGTTGAACGAGTCGTACGGGGCCGCCGACGCCCCGCCCTCACGTGTGGTGACCACCCGGCGAATCCGCACCCAAGCTCCCATCCGTGCGTCCAGAAATACCGTCAGCACCGGACAACCTAGCGCGCACACACGACGAACCCCGGCGCGCGGCGCCGGGGTTCGTCGGGGAAAGCCGGGACTACCGCCGCATGAAGGGCGGGACGTCCACCTCGTCGTCCGGGTCCTCGGTCACCGGCACCGCGCGGCCGACCTGCCCGGAGCGCACGCCGGGCAGCGACTGGCCCGCGGGCGGCACCGAGGAGCCGACCGGGCCGACCGAGCCGTACTCGTTCGCCGGGCGGTGGTACACGGGCTGCTGCTGCACCGGCTGCTGGTTCACCGGGACCTGCTGCTGCTCGACCTGGTGGTGCGTCTGGGCGTGCTGCTGCTGCGGCAGGCGCACCTGCTGCTGCTCGACGGGCGGCTGCTGGTAGGTCGGCTGCGGCTGCGCCACCTGCTGGTGAACCTGCTGCACCTGCTGCTGCGGCGGCTCGGGGGTCGCGGGCGGCGCGGTGCTCACCTGGCCCGCCTGGGCGGCCGCGGTGGTGTTCGCGCCGCGCGAGCCGAACGCGGTGGGGTCGAGCTTCTTGTGCGTGGGGCCGCCGCTGTCGAACCCGGCGGCGATCACGGTGACCCGCACCTCGTCGCCGAGCGAGTCGTCGATCACCGTGCCGAAGATGATGTTCGCCTCGGGGTGCGCGGCCTCCTGGACCAGCGAGGCCGACTCGTTGATCTCGAACAGGCCGAGGTCGGAGCCGCCCGCGATGGCCAGCAGCACGCCGTGCGCGCCGTCCATCGAGGCCTCCAGCAGCGGCGAGTTGATCGCCTTCTCGGCCGCGGTCACCGCGCGGCCCTCGCCGCGCGCCGAGCCGATGCCCATCAGCGCGCTGCCCGCGCCGGACATGACCGACTTGACGTCGGCGAAGTCGAGGTTGATCAGACCCGGGGTGGTGATCAGGTCGGTGATGCCCTGCACACCGGAGAGCAGCACCTCGTCGGCCGAGCGGAACGCGTCCATCAGGCTCACGCCGACGTCGCCGAGCTGCAGCAGCCGGTCGTTCGGGATGACGATGAGCGTGTCGCACTCGTTGCGCAGCTCGGTGATGCCGTCCTCGGCCTGCCGGGCCCGGCGCTTGCCCTCGAACGAGAACGGCCGGGTGACCACGCCGATGGTCAGCGCGCCCAGCTTGCGCGCGATCGAGGCCACCACCGGCGCGCCGCCGGTGCCGGTGCCGCCGCCCTCGCCTGCGGTCACGAAGACCATGTCGGCGCCCTTGAGCACCTCCTCGATCTCCTCGCGGTGGTCCTCGGCGGCCTTGTGTCCGACCTCCGGGTTGGCGCCCGCGCCGAGACCGCGGGTCAGCTCGCGGCCGATGTCCAGCTTGACGTCGGCGTCGGACATCAGCAGCGCCTGGGCGTCGGTGTTCACCGCGATGAACTCGACCCCCTTGAGGCCGACCTCGATCATGCGGTTGACGGCGTTCACGCCGCCGCCACCGATGCCGACGACCTTTATCACGGCGAGGTAGTTGTGCGGGGGCGTCATCGAAGCCGCCTTCCTTTTCGTGGACCTTGCGCGTACCGACCGGAAACCCTCGACCTCGACCAGAGCGTGAGAGTTATGTCAACCCCGGACCTGGCAAGGAAGGTAGGCATAGGACCGGCGCCGATCCAGCCGCCACGCCGTGCGGGCCGACGGTTGTTCGTCACCGACCGTGCCGGGCGCGCTCTCACTCGCCGGTGACCCCGTCCAGGAACTCGCGGATCACGTCCAGGTGACCGGCATGCCGCGCGGTCTCCTCGATCATATGGGTCAGCACCCAGCGCAGGGAGACCGGCACGCCGCGTTCGAGCCCGGTGTCCTCCAGCGTGAGCCGCGAGATGACCACGCGGCTGCGCGTGCACTGGTCGGCGTAGTCGGCGAGCAGCCGGTCAAGGCCGAGCTCGGCGGCGATCTCGAACTCGGCGTCCGGCCGGTCCGGGTCGAACGGCGCGGCGGCGGGCTGCCCGCCGATGACGTTCTCGAACCAGTACGACTCGACCCAGCGCAGGTGCGACAGCAGGCCCGCGACCGTCATCAGCGGCGAGGGCAGCACCGACCGGTGCGCGTCCGCTTCGGACAGGCCGGTGGACTTCAACGCGATGGTGCCGCGCTGGAAGTCGAGGAAGCCGAGCAGCACTTCCAGCTCGTTGCCGGTGCGGGGCGGATCCGCGCGGAGGTCGGGTGTATCGGATGGGGTCACCCGACCAGTGTGGAGTACCGGCAGCCGGGACGCCGGACCGGACCGTCCACTCCGGACGTTCGGGACCCGCGGCCGGTCAGGAGACCGTGGGGAAGTCCGGCGCGGCCACGTCGAAGGTCTTGCCCTTCTGGGTGAGCAGCGCGGCCAGCACGGCGGCCTTGCGCGGCGTGTCGGCCGCGTCACCCCATCTGACGGCGCGCGCGTCGGCGAGGGTGAACCGGATGTCGGCGGCTGTGCGGGCGGTGACCGCGGTGATCTGCCCGGCCAGCTGCCGCGGCACGGCCGCCAGCACCGACGTGGCCGCCTTCGCGGCGGGCTCGCCGCTCGCGTCCAGCACCGGCAGCCCCGGCGGGGCCGCCTGCACCACGCCGTAGTCGACCCCGGCCGCGTCCAGCAGGTGCGCCCCGTCCCGGCCCGGCACCACCGCCACCGGCGTGCGCTCGGTGATGGCGATCTCCAGCGTGCCCGGGAACGACCGGCGCACCTCGACCGTGCCGACCCTGGGCAGCTGCCGCACCCGGCCCGCGACCTCGTCGGTGTCCAGCCGCACCAGCGGGGTGCCCGGCTCGACCGCGGCGGCCGCGCGCACCTGGTCGGCGGTCAGCTCGCCGAGCCCGGAGACCTCGACCGCGCGGACCCCGAACACCGGGGTGAACCACAGCACACACACCACCGCGGTGACCGCGGCCATCGTGCCGAGCACCGCCCACCGGCGCACACCGAACCCGACCCGCGCGCGTGCACGCGCGGGTCGCTGCCGCGCGCGCGACGGCCGCCGTCGCGCGCGGGTGCCGGTCCGGCCGGGGGCGGCGCCGGTCACGCGGTCTCCCGCCGCTCCAGCGCGGCGAGCACCTCCGGCCCGAGCATGGTCACGTCGCCCGCGCCCATGGTGAGCACCAGGTCGCCCGCCGCGGCCAGCCCGGCCACCAGCGCGGGCACCTTGTCGAAGCCCGGCTCGTAGTGCACCCGCTCGGCGGGCAGCGCCACCGCGTCCGCCACCAGCGCGCCGCTGACCCCGGGCAGGGGCTCCTCGCGGGCGCCGAACACATCCAGCACCACGACCTCGTCGGCCAGGCCGAGCGCGGTGCCGAACTCGGTGGCGAAGGTGGCGGTGCGCGAGTACATGTGCGGCTGGAACACCACCAGCACCCGGCCGCCCTGGGCCGCCGGGCGCACCGCGCGCAGCTGCGCGTCGACCTCGGTGGGGTGGTGGGCGTAGTCGTCGTAGACGCGCACGCCCGCGGCGGTGCCCTTGAACTCGAACCGCCTGCGCACGCCGCCGAACGCGGCGATGCCCTCGCCCAGCCCGGCCAGCGGCGCGCCCAGCTCCAGTCCGGCGAGCAGGGCGGCGAGCGCGTTGCCCGCCATGTGCTCGCCGGGCACCGCGACGCCCAGCTCGAACTCCTGCCCGGCCAGCACGACGGTGGCCAGCCCGCCGCCGTCGACCGGCCGGTAGCCCAGCAGCGTGGCGTCGCCCGCGCCGGTGGCCAGGCGGCCGTAGCGGCGCACCCGGACACCCCTGGCGGCCGCGCGCTCGGCCAGCGCGGCCGCGCCCGGGTCGTCGGCGCAGGCGACCAGCGCGCCGCCCGGCTCGATCCGGTCCAGGAACGCGTCGAACACCGACACGTAGGCCTCGACCGTGCCGTGGTGGTCGAGGTGGTCGGCCTCCACGTTGGTCACCACCGCCACCGCGGGCGAGAACGCCAGGAACGAGCCGTCGCTCTCGTCGGCCTCGGCGACGAACACCCCGCCGGTGCCGTGGTGGGCGTTGGCGCCGGACTCGTTGAGGTCGCCGCCGATGGCGAACGACGGGTCGAGCCTGCAGTGCTGCAGCGCCACGGTCAGCATCGACGTGGTGGAGGTCTTGCCGTGCGTGCCCGCGATGCAGGCCACCCGGTGTCCGGCCATCAGCTCGGCCAGCGCCTGCGAGCGGTGCAGCACGGGCAGGCCGCGGCGGCGCGCCTCGACCAGCTCCGGGTTGCTCTCCTTGATCGCGGTGGACACCACGACCGCGGTCGGCCCGCCCGGCAGCAGGTCCAGGTTCGCCGCCGACTGGCCCACCGCGACGCGCGCGCCCTGGGCCCGCAGCGTCAGGAACGCGCGGGCCTCCTTGGCGTCGGAGCCGGACACCGTGTTGCCGCGGGCGAGCAGGATGCGGGCGATGCCGCTCATGCCTGCGCCGCCGATGCCGACCAGGTGCGCGCGCTCCAGCGGGCCGGTCAGCGCGGCGCCGGTCACCGGCGGCCCTTGGCGGCGGCGGTCAGCACCATCCGCGCGAGCACGTCCGCGGCCTCCCGGTGGCCCGCGCCGCGCGCCGCGACGCTCATGTCCACCAGCCGCCGGTGCTCGGTCAGCATCGGCACGACCAGCTCGACGACCTTCGCCGGGGTCAGGTCCGCGTCGTCGACCAGTATCGCGCCGCCGTTGGCGACCACCGGGCGAGCGTTGAGCGCCTGTTCGCCGTTGCCGTAGGGCAGCGGGACATAGACCGCGGGCAGGCCCACCGCGGAGACCTCCGCGACGGTCATCGCCCCGCTGCGGCACAGTGCCGCGTCGGCCGCGGCGTACGCGAGATCCATCCGCTCCAGGTACGGGACGGTGGCGTACCGGGGCGCGCCCGGCACCTCCTGGACCGCGAGCGTGTTCTTGGGGCCGTGCGCGTGCAGCACGCCGATCCCGGCCTCGGCCAGCTCCCGCGCCGCGCCGGAGACCGCCGAGTTGATCGAGCGCGCGCCCTGCGAGCCGCCGAACACCAGCAGCGTCGGCGCGTGCGGGTCCAGGCCGAAGAACTCCCGCGCGCGGGCCCGCAGCGACGCCCGGTCCAGGTTGATGATGGACTCGCGCAGCGGCATGCCGATGATCTCCGCGTCGGTCAGGCCGGAGTCGCCCACGGCCGCCGCGACCCGCTCGGCGAACCGGGCGCCGACCTTGTTGGCCAGCCCCGCCTTCGCGTTCGCCTCGTGCACCACGATCGGCACCCGGCCGCGCGCGGCCAGGTAGGCGGGCAGCGCCACGTAGCCGCCGAAGCCGACCACCACGTCCGCCTGCACCCGGTCGAGCACCTCGCGGGTGGTCTTGATCGCCGCGCGCACCTTGAGCGGCAGCTTGAGCAGGTCGACGTTCGGCTTCCGGGGCATGGGGACCGGCGGGATCATCTCCAGCGGGTAGCCCCGCGCGGGCACGATCGTCTTCTCCAGGCCGCGCTCGGTCCCCAGCGCGACCACCCGGGCGTCCGGTCGCAGCCGTCGGACCGCGTCGGCCAGTGCCAGCGCGGGCTCGATGTGCCCGGCCGTACCACCCCCCGCGATCACCACGCACAGTCCTGCGCGGGTCGGCCGACTCCCACCGGTGGGACCTACGGTCAACGACGTCCTCCTTTGGCGTTCCGCGGATTCCCGCGGCTTGTCTTCTGCCTGGCCTGGGGCGCACCACCCACTCGGCCATAGCCCTGGCGCTGTTGCGCGGGCTGTGCCGCCCGACGCGGCGGCACCGCCCGCCGGTCCGCCCCGCGCGGGGGCGCCGACGGCCGCGCGGGCTTGCGCTTCTTCGGCGGCTTGTACGGGTCCGGCGCGGGCAGCCGCATCAGCTTGCCGAACCGCCCCGGGCCCTGTGAACGCAGGGCCGAGACGGCCTCCGGCTCGTGCCGGGCGCAGTTGGCCAGGATGCCGAACACCATCATGGTCACCACCACCGAGGTGCCCCCGGAGGAGATCAGCGGCAACGTGATGCCGGTCACCGGCAGCAGGCCCACCACGTAGCTGATGTTGATCGCGGCCTGGGCGACCAGCCACACCGTCAGGGTGGCCGCCACCATCCGGATCCACGGGTCGATGTTGCGGGTGGCGATCCGCATGCCGACGATCGCCAGCATCGCGAACAGGCCGAGCACCAGCAGGCAGCCGAGGAAGCCCAGCTCGTCGCCGATCACCGCGAAGATGAAGTCGTTGTGCGCGTTGGGCAGGAAGTTCCACTTCGACGGGCCCTGGCCGAGGCCGCGGCCGAACAGGCCGCCGTCGGCGAGCGCCAGCTTGGCCTGCTCGGCCTGGTAGCCGTGGTTGGTCGGGTCGTCCTCGGGGTTGAGGAAGCTGAGCACCCGATCCAGCCGGTAGGTGGTGCCGATGGCCAGCAGGAACACCCCGCCAAGGCCGCCCATCGCGAGCGCGCCGAACAGCCGCAGCGGCGCCCCAGCGAACCACAGCAGGGCGATCAGGACCACGCCCAGGGTCACCGTGCCGCCCAGGTCGGGCTGCAGCATCACCAGCGCGAACATCAGCAGCGCGGCGGGCAGCACGGGCACCAGCAGGTGCCGGTAGCGGTGCAGCACCGCCCGTTTGAGCACCAGCACGTGCGCGCCCCACAGCGCCAGTGCCAGCTTGCACACCTCGACCGGCTGGAAGGAGAACGGGCCGAACTTGAACCAGCTCTGCGTGCCGTTGATCGTCTTGCCCAGCGGCGTCAGCACCGCCACCAGCGCCAGCAGGCCGAGCACCATCGCGGTCGGGCTGGCGCCGCGGATGCGCGCCAGCGGCATCCGCAGCATCACCCAGAAGGCGATGACGCCGATCAGCACGTACAGCAGGTGCTTCTTGAAGATCGTGTAGAGGCCGGAGCCCGGGGTGTTCAGCGAGGCCACCGAGGACGCGGACAGCACCATGACCATGCCCAGCACGGTCAGCAGGCCGAACACCGCGAGCACCAGGTGGAAGGACGCCAGCGGCCTGCCCAGCCAGGCGGTCAGCGCGGTGCGGAAGGAGCCGAGCCTGCCCGCCACCCGGCCCGCCCGCCGCGGTCGGCCCGCGACGTCCTGGGCGGCCATCACCGCCCCCCGGTGGCGCCGCCGACCCCCTGGCCGCTCGGGTGTTCCGGCTCCGGCCCGGTCGGCCTGGCGAGCCCGGTCGGCTTGGCGAGCAGCCCGGTGACGGCGGCCGCGAAGGCGTCGCCGCGGTGGGCGTAGCTCCGGTACATGTCCAGTGAGGCGGCGGCGGGCGCGAGCAGCACGACGTCACCCGGACGTGCCATGGCGCCCGCCGCGCGGACCGCTGCGATCATGGGCTCATCGTCTCCCGGGGTCACCCGGGTGATGGGGACATCCGGGGCGTGTCGCGCCAGGGAGGCGGCGAACACGTCGGCGTCCACGCCGAGCAGCACGACCCCGCGCAGCCGCCCGCGCACCTCGTCGACCAGCTCGTCCACCCGGGCGCCCTTGAGCTGCCCGCCCGCGATCCAGACGACCGACTCGAACGCGCGCAGCGAGCCCGCGGCGGCGTGCGGGTTGGTGGCCTTGGAGTCGTTGACGTAGTGCACGCCGTCGACCTCCCCGACCGGGACAGTGCGGTGCGCGCCGGGCTGGAATGTCCGCAGTCCCTCGCGGACCGCGTCCGCGGACACCCCGTACGCGCGGGCGAGCGCGGCGGCGGCGAGCGCGTTGGAGACGTTGTGCGGTCCCGCCGGACGCACGTCCGCGAGCACCGCGAGTTCCTCGGCCGCGGTGGTGGGGTCGGCGACGAACGCGCGGTCCACCAACAGGTCCTCCACGAGCCCGAGTTCCCCCGGTCGCGGCACGCCCAGCCCGAAACCGACCTTGCGGCTCCCGGGGGCGGCGAACTCGTGTGCCAGCCGGGTCGACCACTCGTCGTCCACGTTGTGCACGACCGTGCGCGCCCCGATGTGCACGCGGCCCTTCGCGCGGCCGTACTCGTCCATGGAGCCGTGCCAGTCCAGGTGGTCCTCTGCGAGGTTGAGGATCGCGGCGGCGTCCGCGCGCAGTGAGGACTGCCAGTGCAGTTGGAAGCTGGACAGTTCCACGGCCAGCACGCGGTGCCCGGCGCGGATCGCGTCCACCACCGGCAGTCCCACGTTGCCGCACGCGACCGCGTCCAGTCCGGCGGCGCGCAGGATCGACTCCAGCATGCAGACCGTGGTCGTCTTGCCGTTGGTGCCGGTCACCACCAGCCAGGCGGGCGGTTCCGGCAGCCGCTCGGCCATCCGCCAGGCCAGTTCGATCTCGCCGATGACCTCGACGCCCGCGGCCGCCGCGGCCACCAGCAGCGGACTGGTCGGCCGCCAGCCGGGACTGGTGACCACGAGGTCCGTGCCCGCCTGCGGCTCGGCGAGACCGGGGACCAGCGCGGCCCCGGTGCCCGCCAGCTCGGCCAGCCGACCGGCGTCCGCGTCGGTCACCGTGACCTCGGCGCCCGACGCGACCAGCGCGGCCGCGACCGAGCGGCCGGTCACCCCGGCGCCCGCGACCAGCACCCGCCTACCGGCGAGCCATGGTTCGGCGCCCGCGGTCACCGGCCTCCGCCCGCGCCCAGCCAGTCCGCGTAGAACAGGCCGAGGCCGAACATCGCGCACACGCCCGCCAGCAGCCAGAACCGGATGATCACCGTGGTCTCCGCCCACCCGGCGAGCTCGAAGTGGTGGTGGAACGGCGCCATCCGGAACAGTCGTCGCCTGGTCGTGCGGAAGATGACGATCTGCAGCACCACCGACACCATCTCGACCGCGAACAGACCGCTGATCACGATCATCAGCAGCTCGGTGCGGGTGGCCATGGACAGGCCCGCCACCAGGCCGCCCAGCGCCAGCGAGCCGGTGTCGCCCATGAAGATCTTGGCCGGGGCCGCGTTCCACCACAGGAAGCCGATGCAGGCGCCCATCGCGGCCGCCGCCACCACCGCCAGGTCCAGCGGGTCGCGCACGTCGAAGCAGGCGGCCTCGGTGGCCCGCGAGCAGTCGTGGCTGAACTGCCAGAACCCGATCACCACGTAGGTGCCCAGCACCATCGCCGATGACCCGCCCGCCAGGCCGTCCAGGCCGTCGGTGAAGTTCACCGCGTTCGACCAGGTGGACACGGCCAGGTAGCAGAACACGATGAAGCCGATGCCGCCGAAGGACACCACCGCGATGTCCCGCACGAACGACAGGTTGTCCGAGGCCGGGGTCAGCTGCCGCTCGTCCGGGAAGCGCAGCGCCAGGATGGCGAACACGATCGCCACCACCAGCTGGCCGACCAGCTTGGCGGTCTTGTTCAGGCCCAGGTTCCGCTGCTTGCGGATCTTGATGAAGTCGTCCAGGAAGCCGACCAGGCCCAGCCCGGTGGCCAGCATCAGCACCAGCAGGCCGGAGGCGGTCGGCGAGTCGCCGCGCGCGGACATGGCGTTGACGATGTGCGAGGTGCCGTACCCGGCCCACATCGCGATGATGATCGCCACCCCGCCCATGGTGGGCGTGCCGCGCTTGCTCTTGTGCCCGGCCGGGCCCTCCTCGCGGATCTCCTGGCCGAAGCCCTGCCGGGAGAACACCCGGATCAGGTACGGGGTCAGCAGGATCGAGATGACCATGGCGATCGCCGCGGCGATCAGGATGCTCTTCACCGGGCGTCCTCCGCCAGCAGCTGCTCGACGACCCGCCACAGGGCGAACGCCTTCGACGCCTTGACCAGCACGACATCACCGGGAGCCAGCTCGGCGCGCAACAGCGCGACGGCGGCCTCGACGTCCGGCACCAGCACCGACTCCTCTCCCCACGAGCCCTCCAGGCTCGCCCCCTGGTGGATGGGCCGGGCGTCCGCGCCCACCGCGACCAGGCGGTTGATGTCCAGTCGAACGGCGAGCCTGCCGATCTCGTCGTGCTCGCGCACCGAGTCCGGGCCCAGCTCGGCCATCACCCCGAGGACGGCCCAGGACCGGCCTCGGTTGCCTGCCCTGGCCATCGTCGCCAAGGTCTTGAGGGCGGCCCGCACGGAGTCGGGGTTGGCGTTGTACGAGTCGTTGACGAACGTGACACCGTCGGCGCGGGTGGTGACCTCCATCCGGCGCTCGGAGACCCGCCGCGCGGCCGACAGCCGCTCGGCGACCTCCTGCGGCGTCGCGCCCAGCTCCAGCGCGATCGCGGCGGCGGTGAGGGCGTTACCGACGTGGTGCGCGCCGTGCAGGCCGAGGGACACCTGCGCCTCACCCTGCGGGGTCAGCAGCCGGAAGCTCGGGCGGGCCTGGTCGTCGAGGGTGATGTCGACCGCGCGCACGTGCGCGGCCGCGGCCTCGCCGACCAGCACGACCCTGGCCTTGGTGCGCTCGGCCATCGCGGCGACCAACGGGTCGTCTGCGTTGAGCACGGCCACGCCGTCCTCGGGCAGCTGCTCGACCAGCTCGCCCTTGGTCTGGGCGATGTCCGCCATGGTGCCGAACTCGCCCAGGTGCGCGGAGCCGACGTTGAGCACGGCGCCGATACGCGGGGGCGCGGTCTCGCACAGCGCGGCGATGTGGCCGGGACCGCGCGCGGACAGCTCCAGCACCAGGTGCCGGGTGTGCTCGTCGGCGCGCAGGACCGTCCACGGGTGGCCCAGCTCGTTGTTGAACGAGCCGGGCGGCGCGACGGTCTCGCCCATCGGCGCCAGGACCTGGGCGATCAGGTCCTTGGTGGAGGTCTTGCCGGAGGAGCCGGTGACGCCGACGACCGTCATGCCGCGCTCGGCGAGCCGGGCGGCCACCAGCCTGGCCAGCGCGGCGAGCGCGGCCAGCACCGCGGCGCCGGAGCCGTCCTTGTCGGCGGCCAGCGCGAACGCGCGGGTGTGTGCCTCGGTCACCAGCGGGACGATCACGGCCGGGGCGTCGACCTCGCGCGCGGCCAGCACGGCCGCGGCCCCCGCCGCGACGGCGCGGGCGGCGAACTCGTGGCCGTCGACCTTGCCGCCGGGCAGGGCGACGAACAGGCCACCCGCGGTCACCTGCCGGGAGTCGAACTCGACGGTGCCGGTGACCACCGTGTCCGGGTCCGCCCGGTGCAGCGTGCCGCCGACCGCGTCGGCGATCTCCCGCAGGGTCAGCGTGATCATGGCGTCACCCGGCCGAATCGGGCACGGATGGCCGCGGCGAGTTCCTCACGGTCCGAGAAGGGATGCACCACTCCCGCGATCTCCTGTCCGGTCTCGTGTCCCTTGCCCGCGATCACGACCGCGTCGCCGGGACGGGCTCGGGCGACCGCTTCGGCGATCGCCCGCCTGCGGTCGCCGATGTCGACGACCTCGCCGCGCTCGCCCTCGGGCACCTCGCGGGCCCCGGCGAGCATGGCGGCGCGGATCGCTGCCGGGTCCTCCCCGCGCGGGTTGTCGTCGGTGACCACCAGCAGGTCGCTGCGCCGGGCCGCCGCCTCGCCCATCAGCGGGCGCTTGGCCGCGTCCCGGTCACCGCCGCAGCCCAGCACCGCGAGCACCCGGCCCTCGGTACGCGAGCGGATCGCGTCCAGCGCGACCGCGACCGCCTCCGGCTTGTGCGAGTAGTCCACGACCGCGGTGAAGTCCTGGCCCAGGGCCACCCGCTCCATCCGGCCGGGCACCCGCACCTCGGCCAGGCCGCGGGTGATGGCCTCGATCGGGATGCCCGCGGTGTCCAGCACGGCGGCCGCGACCAGCGCGTTGGCGATGTTGAACGGGCCGGGCATGGGCAGCGTGGCGGGCACCCGGCGGCCGCCCGGCGTGTGCAGCACGAACGACTGCTCGCCGGTGCGCGACACCCGGATGTCGGACGCGGTCCAGTCGGCGTCGCCCGCGGTCGCCACGGTGACCGTGCGCGGGTGCACCAGTCTGCGGCCCCAGTCCTGGTCGACGCAGACCACCTCGGCGCTGGAGCGGCCGTCGAACAGCAGCGCCTTCGCCCGGAAGTAGTCCTCCATGTCCGGGTGGAAGTCCAGGTGGTCCTGCGACAGGTTGGTGAACGCGCCCACCGCGAACCGGGTGCCCGCGACCCGGCCCAGGCTCAGCGCGTGGCTGGAGACCTCCATCGGCACGTGCGTGACACCGCGCTCCAGCATCACCGCGAACAACGCCTGCAGGTCCGGGGCCTCCGGCGTGGTGAACGCGCTGGCCAGCCGCTCGCCCGCGATCCGCGTCTCCACCGTGCCGACCAGGCCGGTGACCAGGTCGGCGGCGGCCAGCCCGGCGGCGATCATGTAGGTGGTGGTGGTCTTGCCGGACGTGCCGGTCACGCCGAGCACGTTGAGCGCCAGCGACGGCTCGCCGTAGATCCAGGCGGCAACCGGACCCAGCGCGGCGCGCGGGTCGGGGTGCACGAGCACCGGCACGCCCGCGTCCCGCACGGCGGGCCTGCGGGCGCCCTCGTCGTCGGTCAGCACGGCGGTCGCGCCCGCGGCCACGGCGGCGGCGGCGAAGTCGGCACCGTGCGCGCGGGCACCGGGCAGCGCGGCGAACAGGTCGCCGGGGCGCACGTGCTGCGCGCGCAGCGTCGCGCCCGTGACGGCCACATCGGACGCGGGCGCGCGGTCATCCCCGTCGGCGAGGCGGGCATCCGCGCGCGCGAGCAGGGTGGCGAGCGGGACAGGCTGGATGCGGGTGGGGCGAGGCGGCGCCGTGACAGCCTTGCCTTCGAGCTTGGCGGGCACGGGGCGGAAGGCTACCTGCGCACGGAGGGCGATCACGCGACCCCTCTACGGCAGCGGCGCGGCGGGATGCGGTAGATGGGCCCGCCCGAGCCGCCCGGCGGCGTTCCATGGCCCGCCACCACCCGAAGGTGTGAATCTTGTTTTCCCACGTCAGCGGCCGAATTTCGCGCGTATGGTCGAACACATGTTCATCGACATCGCATCCCTCGTCCCGACCCGCCGACCCCGCCGATCCAATCCCGGTGCCCGGTTCGCGAACCCGATCGTCCTCAACGGACCGAGCGGGGACCGCGCGGCGCCCGGTCCGGTCCGGAACCGCGCGGCCCCGCCGGGCTCACGGGCCGACCAGCCGCACGATCGGGCTGGGCTCCTTGGACAGCGGGATGTTGTAGCGCTGGGCCAGGAACGAGGCCACGTCGTGGAAGAACGGCGCGGACGAGTGACCGTCCGGAGTGGAGTAGGCGGGCGTGTCGTAGACCATGCCCACCACGAACCGCGGCGAGTCCGCGGGCAGGATGCCCGCGAACGTGATCCAGTACAGCGTGTTGCTGTAGTGCCCGGCGGCCTGGTCGTACTGCTGCGCCGTGCCGGTCTTGCCGGAGACCTGGTAGCCGGTGACAGCCGCGGCGGGCCCGGTGCCGCTGTTCTGGTTCGGCGCCTTCTGCACCACGGCGCGCAACATGTCGCGCGTGGTGCGGGCGGTCTCCGGGCTCACCACGCGCACGCCCTCCGGGCGCGGCTCCTCGGTGCGCGTGCCGTCCGGGGCGATCTTCGCCTTGATGATCCGCGGCGGCACCCGCACGCCGTCGTTGGCGATGGTCTGGTACATCCCGGCCATCTGCAGCACCGTCATGGACAGCCCCTGGCCGATGGGCAGGTTGCCGAACGTGCTGCCCGACCACTGGCTGCGCGGCGGCACCCGGCCCGCGCTCTCCCCCGGCAGGCCGACCCCGGTGCGCTTGCCGAGGCCCAGCTTGTCCAGCAGGGCTGCGTACCGGTCCGGCCCGACCTGCTGGGCCAGCATGAGCGTGCCCACGTTGGAGGACTTGGCGAAGATGCCGGTGGTGGTCATGTCGACCTTGCCGTGCGGCCAGGCGTCGTCCACCTGCCGGTCGGCCACCCGGATCGACCCGTCCACCACGTGCACCGCCTCGGGCGTGGTCACCCCGTACTCGATGCTCGCCATGGCGGTCACCACCTTGTTGACCGACCCCGGCTCGTAGGGCGTGGTCACCGCGGCGTCGTTGTCCGCACCCGGTCCCAGCCCGGTGGTCGCGTTGGGGTCGAACGACTTGTCGTTGGCCAGCGCGTAGACCTCGCCGGTCTTGGCGTCCAGCACCACGGCGCTGACGCTCTTGGCCTGGCTGCGCCTGGCGTACTCGGCCGCCTTCTGCTGCAGGAAGTACTGCAGGTCGGCGTCGATGGTCAGCTCGATGTCCGCACCGTCCACGGCGGGCCGGTAGTCCTGGCTGCTGCCCGGGATCACCACGTCGGTGCCGCTCTCGGTCCACACGTACTGGCTGCCAGGCTGCCCCGCGAGGGCGTTGTCCCGCAGCATCTCCAGGCCGAAGAGCCCGTGCACGCCCTGCTTCTGCGCGGGCCCGTCCATCCGCCAGTTGGCGAACCCGACCACGTTGGACGCCAGCGACCCGCCCGGGTACTCCCGCCGGGCCCGGTTCTCCATGTTGAGCTCCCCGTGCTTCTGGCTCAGTTCGCGCGCCTTCGCAGGCTCGACGTCCTGCGCCAGGTAGACGTACGTGCTGTCGGACCGCAGCTTCGTCAGCAGGTCCTGCTCGTTCACCGCGCTGCCCAGGACCCGCGCCATGTCCCGGGCGATCGACGCGGTCTCCACGTCGAAGGACATCTTCTTGGTCGGGTTCTTCTGATTGAACTTGTCGATCACCGCCCGCTGCCCGTTCGGCCGGTAGGCGATGGCCACGGTGTCCACGTTGAACGCCAGCTCCACCCCGTTGCGATCCACAATGGACCCTCGGGTCGCCGGGATGGCGATCTCCTCCCGCCGCTGCCGCTCCGCCTTGGCCGCCAGCGCGCTCGCCTCGAACCCCTGCACCTGCACCAGCTTCAGCCCGGCCGCCACCAGCGAGGCCACCAGCAGGAACCGCACCACCACGACCCGCACCCGGTGGTCGGTCCCGGCGGCCCGCTGCCCGACCCGCCGCATCCGCCCCGGCCCCATGGCCCGCGCCCCGGGCCGAGCCTCCCCCCGGTCGGCCTTCTTCCCCCGGGCCTTCCTCGACGCACCCCCCCGCGCCAGCGGCCCACGCCCACTCACCAGACCCCGACCACCCACACCCCCGGACCGCCCATGTCCACCGGCCCGACCATGCGCCCCACCATCCGACCGCCCGTGCGCCCCGGGCCCCCCAGCCCCCGACCGACCGTGCCCACCGGCACCACCGGCCCGCCCACGCCCGTCACCACCGACGCTGTTCGATCGCTTGTGCCCACCAGCACCGGATGCACCCGCACGACCACGCCCATCAGCACCGGGCGCACCCGCACGTCCACGTCCACCGTCATCGGGGTCGCCCGCGCGGCCACGCCCATCAGCCGCCCCGGCGGCCCGCCCACGCCCACCGGCGCCCGCACCACCCGAGCGCCCCTGTCCCCCGGCACCCTTCGACCGCCCCTGTCCACCGGCCCCGGCGTCCCCGCGGTCATCCCATGGCCGCCCGGACCCCGCACGCCCACTCATACCTCGCGACGCCCCGGCGCCGCCACGCCCACCGGCCGCACCCGGCCGCCCCTCGCCGCGGGACACGCCGTCCCCACGCCCGTACGCACCCCCACGCGGATCACCGACTCCCCGCCGCCCCGCGCCACCGCGCCCGGCCTCATCGCCGCCCGACCCGTTGTTCCCTGTACCGCCGCGCACTCCCCGCCACCTTCCACAGCCCGCTCCCGACGCACCCCCTCGCCGGCCACCCGACCGCCACGACTCCCACCGATCCCCCGGGCCTGCCCGCCCGGACGACCACGCCCATCACCTGCGCACGGCCACCACCCGTCCGCCCGGCGGTGTACCGAGGTGAACGCCGACGATGGGGCGCACCGGTCGACCTGTCCTGCGCACCGACTCGTCCAGGGAGCCGTCGACCCTCGGATCGGGTAGCGGGGTCGCCACCGACCGTGAGGGGGCACCGGCGGCGTCCGCTCCGGGAGGGGCGGGCGCGGCGGTGGGGGCGGGCATCAGCCTGCTCCGCCCGGTGGGGGTGGAGTGGTCGTGGTGACGGGCGGCTGGCCTGCCTGCGCGTTCGGGTCCGGGTTGGCCGGGCCCTCCGGGGTGGCACCGGTGTCGCCCGCGGCGGGCGGGGTCGTCGCGGCTGCCGGGTTCTGGACAGGTGGGACAGCGGGGTCCTGCGCGGGTGGGGCGGCGGGGTCCGGGACGGGCGGGGGCGCGGTGGCGGGCTTCGGCGTGCCGACCACGGTCACCTTCCCGTCCGGGCCGACCACCAGCCAGGACGCGTCGCCCGCCGGGACCATGCCGAGGGCCTGGGCGCGGCGGGCCAGTTCCGGGGCCGCCTCGCCCTTGGCAACCTCCTGCTGGAGGCGGGCGACCTGCTCGGTCAGCGCCGTGGTCTCCTGCTTGGCCTTCTCCAGCGCGTACGAGTCGGCGGTCGCCTGGGTGGTCAGCCACAGCGTGGCCGCGACGCCGACCACCAGCAGCACGATGATCAGGACGACGAACGTCGCCCGCCCGGACGTGGTCTCCTCGGGCGATGCCGACTTGGCCGTATGCGACCGAGCGGTCTCCCGCTGTGCCGACCGCGCGCGCTCGACCACCGCCGCGCGCACGCGTCCGGCGACCCGGCGGGTCTCCGGCTCGCGGAGGTCGGTCGGGGTCTCGACCGCCCGTCGCGTCGCGGTGGCCGCCCGGTTGCCGGAGGTGGCTGCTCGGTTGGTGGTGGTTGCCTGGTTGTCCGTCGAACGCCGGGTGGTCGCGCCTCGGGTGGTGGCCTGCTCGGCCCGGTCACCTCGACTGGGCCGCCCGCTCTCCGCCGGGGCCTTGTCCGCGCCGAGGCCGAGACGGCTCAGGGCGCCACGCACGCGGCCCTGATCCGCGCCCGCGCGACGGGAGCGGCCCACGGTGAGCACGACGCGGCCACGGTCCCGAGCCGAGGCCCGGGTACGGCCGGTCGGCTGGGACTCACCCGCGCGACGAGCCCGGGTCGAACGACGCGACGCACCCTCCGTCGCCTCGGACTCCGCGAGATCACCGGACTCGCCGGAACCACCAGACCCGGAACGACCGGCGGAGCAGGCAGGCTCAGTGGACCCGGCAGACCTGGCACGACCAGCGGAGCCTGCACGGTCGGTAGAGCAGGCGGAATCGGTCTCGGCAGAGCCTGCGGAACCGGCCAGACCGGCGGCCTCGCCTGCCTCCTCGGCCTCGACCGCCACCCCGGCGTCCACACCCGACTCCACCGCCACATCCGACTCCACCGCGTCCGCGGCCGCCGACTCGGGCTGTTCGGTCGAGGCGCGCCGGGACTGGGCGGGCAGGTCGCGGGCGTCCTGTCCGGCGCGGGTGCCGTGCGCGGTCATGAGGCCTCCCGGATCCGTTCCGCGGCGCGGAGTCGGACCGACTGCGCGCGGGGGTTGTGCTCGATCTCCTGGTCGTCGGCCACCTCGGCGCCGCGGGTGAGCAGCCGGACCTGGGGGCCGTGGCCGGGCAGCTCCACCGGCAGCCCGGGTGGGGTGGTGGAGGTGGCCAGCTCGGCCAGGGCCCGCTTGACGATGCGGTCCTCCAGCGACTGGTAGGCCTCGACCACGATGCGGCCGCCCACGCGCAGCGCGGTGAGGGCGGCGGGGATGGCGCGGCGCAGGACGTCGAGCTCGGCGTTGACCTCGATGCGCAGGGCCTGGAACGTGCGTTTGGCCGGGTGGCCGCCGGTGCGCCTGCCTGCCGCCGGAACCGCCGCGTACAGCAGCTCCACCAGGCGGGCGCTGGTGGTGAACGGCTCGCGGTCGCGTTCGGTGATCACGGCGCGGGCGATGCGGGAGGCGAAGCGCTCCTCGCCGTAGTCGCGCAGCACGCGGGTCAGGTCGCCCGCGGTGTAGGTGTTGAGGACGTCCGCGGCGGTCAGGCCGGTGGTCTGGTCCATGCGCATGTCCAGCGGCGCGTCCCTGGCGTAGGCGAAGCCGCGGTCGGCCACGTCCAGCTGCATCGAGGACACGCCGAGGTCGAACAGCACCCCGTCCACACGCGACAGTCCCAGGTCGGACAGCGCGTCCGGGAGTCCGTCGTAGACGGTGTGCACCAGGTGGGCCCGGTCGCCGTGTCGGGACAGGCGGTCGCGGGAGAGGGCCAGCGCGTTCGGGTCGCGGTCGAGGCCGACCACGGTGAGCCGCGGGTACGCCGAGAGCAGCGCGTCGGTGTGGCCGCCCAAGCCGAGAGTCGCGTCCACCAGGACGGCGTCGCGGTCGGCGATGGCGGGGTCGAAGAGGTCGAGCACGCGGCGCAGCAGCACCGGCTCGTGCTGGGGTCGATCCGTCACGCGTGAACCTCCGGACGGGGGCGCGCGGCGACCGGCATGCCACACCGCCGCGCTGTCATCGCCGTACCCCTCTTCCGAAACACTCGCCCGGACGGGCCGGGTGCCGCCAGGTCCCCGCCCGCTCGTCGGACCTGGCACCGGGGAAGGTGTGCCAGGGCCGAAAGCGAGCGGACCGAGGCCTCACGGCACCCCGCCACCGCTGTTCCCCACGCTCAGAACACGCCGGGCAGGACCTCCTCCCGGGCCTGGGAGTAGCTGTCCTCGTGCTCGTCCAGGTAGGTCTGCCACGCCGTGGCGTCCCAGATCTCCAACCTGGTGATCGCGCCGATGACCACGCAGTCCTTGGACAGGCCCGCGTACTTGCGCAGTTCCGGCGCGATCACGACCCGCCCCTGCCCGTCGGGTCGCTGCTCGTCGGTGCCGGCGAACAGGTACCGCTGGTAGGCGCGGACCGCCTCGTTCGTCAGGGGTGCCGCGGCGACCTTGCGTGCCATCTCCTCGAACTCCGCGCGCGGGAACACGTAGAGGCAGTGATCCTGACCCTTCGTGACCATCAACCCACCCGCGAGCGCTTCCCGGAACTTGGCGGGCAGTGTGAGCCGCCCTTTGTCGTCGAGCTTGGGGGTGTGCGTGCCGAGGAACATCCGACACTCACCTCCCCGCCGATACCGGAGGCATCGGCCGCGAGGCCCCCGTGCGCCCCACTTGGCGCCACAGTACCCCACTTTTCACCACAGTCAACGCGAAACGCACGGGATTCCGACCGTTCATTCCCGCGTTTTCCCAGCTAGAGCGCGGGTCACCGAAGTGGGGGACGGTGCGGGAGGTAACCGGGCCGGGTTACCCGGGACGGTTCGGAAAAGGCGTGAATCCGACTCGGAATCGGCCTCCGGCGGCCCGTGAACCGCATGTCACGGCCATGGGTGGGGGACGGTGGGGCGCTCGGGTGCGGTCCGGTGGGGCGCGGTGGGGACGGCCGGAACCCGCCGGGCGCTCACCCGTTCGGGTAGCGCTCGGGCCGTCGCGGATTCGTCACACCGCGTGACCGCGATTCGGGCGCGGGCCCGGGGCCGGACGGCCCAGCGCGCGGCGCGGTTCGGGCCACGCGGGTCGGCGGCCGCCGACCCGGGCGCGCGGCTTTCGCCCGTCCACCGACCGCGGCCCGGGTCGGCCGCTTATCCTGGCAAGATCGGCCGTGACCTGCGCCACTCGCCGGGCGCCTGCCCGGTCCCGGGTCGGGCGCGGGAAGCTTTCGGTGGATGACGTTGGGCACCTCGCCCTCGTTTGACACACTTCATGGCAGGCTGTCGCGGCCTCGGGCGGTCGGGCAGGCCACGGCCGGACCGGTGTCGCGGGTCCGACCCGTCGGACCTGGCCGCGGCCCCGACCGGGCGGCGCCAGGCGGACCGGACAGCCGCCGAGATACCAGGAGGTCGCGTGACGTCGAGTACCCCGCCAGCCGCTCTGCCCGGCAACCCGTACGGCCAGAACGGCGACCCGTACGCGGGGCAGCACGGGCAGTACGCGCCTCAGAACCACCCGCACGAGGCGCAGCAACAACAACAGCAGCAGCACCAGGCCCCGCAGCCACATCCCCGGTCCGCAGGCGGCAGGCTCGACGACCTGCACGCCATCACCCAGCGGATCGCCGCGAACGTGGAGCGGGTGCTGGTCGGCAAGCCCGAGGTGGTGCGCACCGCCCTGGTCGCCCTGCTGGCCGAGGGTCACCTGCTGGTCGAGGACGTGCCGGGGGTGGGCAAGACCTCGCTGGCCAAGGCGCTGGCCAGGTCCATCGACTGCTCGGTGAGCCGCATCCAGTTCACCCCGGACCTGCTGCCCAGCGACGTCACCGGGGTGTCGATCTTCAACCGGCAGACCAACGAGTTCGAGTTCCGGCCCGGCCCGGTGTTCGCCAACATCGTGGTCGGCGACGAGATCAACCGGGCCTCCCCGAAGACCCAGTCGGCGCTGCTGGAGTGCATGGAGGAGCACCAGGTCACGGTGGACGCGAACACCTACGACCTGCACTCGCCGTTCATGGTGATCGCCACCCAGAACCCGATCGAGATGGAGGGCACCTACGCGCTGCCCGAGGCCCAGCGGGACCGGTTCACCGCGCGGGTGTCCATCGGCTACCCGGACCCGCAGGCCGAGCTGGCCATGGTGGACGAGCACGCCGGGCACGACGTGTTCGCCACGCTGCGCCCGGTCTCGGACGCCGACCAGGTGCGGGCGATGATCGAGACGGTGCGCGCGGTGCAGATCGCCCAGGAGGTGCGCCGGTACGCGGTGGAGCTGGTGTCCGCGACCCGGCGGCTGTCCGAGATCCGGATCGGCGCCTCGCCCCGCTCGACGCTGCACCTGGTGCGCGCGGCGCGGGCGCAGGCGGCGCTGTCCGGCCGCGACTTCGTGGTGCCCGACGATCTACATGTGGTGGCGATCCCGGTGTTGGCGCACCGGCTGGTGCTGACCCCGGAGGCGCAGGCCTCCCGCCGCTCGCCCGCCGAGCTGGTGCGCGGCCTGATCCAGCGCGTACCGGTCCCCCAGGCAGCCCCGGAAATGGGCGCCCAATGGTCAGTGCGGCGTTGAATTTCTTCCCACCACCCACCCCCTCGTCCCCACCCGGCACCGTCCCCGACCTGGCACCATTCCGGCCACCATCGCGGCAGGGTCGTCACCGGACGCGGTGCCCGGCCACCACGGCACGAACCCGCGGAACGCCGCCTGATCCCCGCCCCGGTGACCGTTCCGCCCCGACCTACTGAACACCCGTCTCGCAGACTGAACGCCCGTCCCGCAGAGCCAAGGAGTGCGCCGAATGCCGGGAGACCTCTGATGCGCGGGGCGCTGTCCGGGCTGACGACCCGGGGCCGGTGTCTGCTCGCGGCCGGGCTGGCCGCCGCGCTGTGCTCGATCATGCTGA
Organism: Actinokineospora enzanensis DSM 44649; assembly: GCF_000374445.1. Taxonomy (GTDB): domain Bacteria; phylum Actinomycetota; class Actinomycetes; order Mycobacteriales; family Pseudonocardiaceae; genus Actinokineospora; species Actinokineospora enzanensis. Next base: position 98,816 of record NZ_KB894423.1, read on the forward strand.
ACGAACGCGACCTGCTGCGCGTGTCGGTGTTCGTGGTGGCCCTGCCGCTGTTGGTGTGCGTGCTGACCGCGATGACCCGGGTGGGGCTGCACGCCCAGCGGCACATCGCGCCCGGCCGGGTGCCGGTGGGCGGGCGGGCCGAGGTGGCGCTGTCGGTGTACAGCACGGGCAGGCTGCCCACGGTGGGGCTGCTGGTGGCGGACGGGGTGCCGTACGCGCTGGGCGGCAAGCCGCGGTTCCTGATCGAGCACCTGCCCCGGCACACCGGCACGCAGCTCCGGTACTCGCTGCAGCCGATGCTGCGCGGCATCCAGCAGCTGGGTCCGTTGAAGGCGACGGTGACCGACCCGTTCGGGCTGGCCGAGTTCGAGCGCGAGCTGGCGGGCACGTCGCGGCTGGTGGTGGTGCCCAGGGTGGTGCCGCTCAACGGCGTGCCGGGCGGGTCCGGGCTGGGCTCCGGCGAGGACGGCTCGGTGCGGCTGAACGCGGGCCAGGGCGAGGACGACGCGGTGGTGCGCCCGTACCGGCAGGGCGACGACCTGCGCAAGGTGCACTGGCGCTCGACCGCCAAGCGCGACGAGATGATGGTGCGGGTCGAGGAGAGCCCGTGGCGGGGCGGCACCACGGTGCTGCTGGACCACCGGATCGCCGGACACCGCGGCGTGGGCGCGGCCTCCAGTCTGGAGTGGGCGGTGTCGTTCGCCGCCAGCGTGTGCGTCCACCTGCACCGGCACGGCCACCCGGTGCGGCTGGTCACCGAGAGCGGCAGCGTGCTGGTCAGTGACGCGGGCGACGGCGGGCACAGCGACACCGCGGTGCTGGACGCGCTGGCCGCGCTGCAGCCGGTGCACCAGCCGGACATCTCGTGCCCGGTCGACCCGGGCCACGGGCAGGAGCTGGTGGCGATCCTGGGCGCGGCGTCCCCGGACTCGATCAGCAAGCTGATCCGCTACCGCACCCGGGGCGTGCGCAGCCTGGCGGTGCTGCTGGACACCCCGCGCTGGGGCGCGGGCGACGGCCCGGACGTGGACCCGCAGGCCACCGCGGCGCTGCTGGGCGCGGCGGGCTGGGGCGTGACCATCGCCCGGCCGGACGTGCCGATGTCGCACGTGTGGTCGAGCATCTGCCGCACCGGCACCCGCCGGGGCGACTCCATGATCGCGGGGACGGGCGCGTGAGCGAGCGGATGACGCCCCAGGCGCAGTGGTCGACCACGGTCACGCCGGTCGTGGCCGCGGCCACGACGCTGTGCGCGTCGACCGCGCTGTCCGGGGTGATCGACGGCGCCCGCTGGCTGGGGCACGCGGGGATCGCGGTGGTGCTGGTGACCGCGGTAGGCCTTGGCCTGCGGGCCATGCGCACGCCGACCCTGCTGGTGGTGCTGGCGCAGCTGCTGACCCTGTTGTTCCTGCTGGTCGCGCTGTTCACGGACAACGGGATCCTGGGGATCCTGCCCGGCCCGAAGGCGTTCGATGACCTGGGCTCGGTGCTGTCGGCCTCGGTGGAGACGGTGCGCACGGGCGTGCCGCCGGTACCCGAGAGCAGACCGATCCTGTGCCTGGTGGTGATCGCGATCGGCCTGGTCGCGGTGCTGGTGGACACCCTGGCGGTGGCGGCGGGCACGCCCGCGGCCTGCGGTCTGGTGCTGCTGTGCGTGTACGCGGTGCCCGCGTCGCTGGCCGACGAGCTGCTGCCGTGGTGGTCGTTCGTGCTGGGCGCCGGGTCGTTCGCGGCGCTGCTGGCGGTGGACGGCACGCACCGGCACCGGCTGTGGCGCAACCGGCCGACGATGCCCACCCGGGGCACCGGGTTCGGCTCGCCGCTGGCGATGGTGTCGGCCGCGCTGGTGCTGGGCCTGGCGGCGGGCGGGTTGATCACCGGTATCGGCACGGTCGGCAGCCTGCCCGGCGGCGGCAAGGGCACCGGCGACGGCGGCGGGCTGGCGCTCAAGCCGTTCACCAAGCTGCGCGGCATGCTCGACCAGGGCGACAACGTGGAGCTGCTGCGCGTGCGCGGCCTCGGCAACCAGCCCCGCTACCTGCGCGCGATGACGCTGCCCCGGTTCGAGAAGGACGGCGGCTGGGTGGCCTCGGACGGCCTGGCCACCAACATCCCGGCGCGCGGCGCGCTGCCCCCGGCAGCCGGGGACGACGGCGCAGGCCCGCTGTCCCGGGTGGAGATCGAGCCGATCAACTACAAGGACCTCTGGGCGCCGGTCTACGGCACGCCGCGGGAGATGCGCGGCCTGCCCGACGGCATGTTCTACGACCAGTCCGGCGGCATGGTGTTCTCGCCCAAGGAGAGGCGGCTCAACAAGTACACCGAGAACGCCGACCTGTCCGAGCCGGACGCGGCGACGCTGCGCGGGGCCAGCCGGGACTTCAGCGAGATCGACCCGGTCTACCTGGACGCGGACGGCATCGACCCGCAGGTGGTGGCCCTGGCCAAGCGGCTGACCGAGAACGCGCCGACCATGTTCGACCAGGTACTGGCGCTGAAGAACTACTTCGCCACCACCAACGGCTTCCGCTACGAGACCAAGACGGCGCTCACCTCGGACGAGAACGCGCTCAAGGAGTTCCTGTTCGGCGCCAAGACCGGCTACTGCGAGCAGTACGCCTCGGCGATGGCGATCCTGACCCGCGCGGCGGGCATCCCGTCCCGGGTGGCGATCGGCTACACGGCGGGCTTCCTGTCCAACGACTACCGGTCGATCACCACCCAGGACGCGCACGCCTGGGTCGAGGTGTTCTTCCCGGACAGCGGCTGGGTCACCTTCGACCCGACACCGCTGTCCGACGGCCGCACCTACGACCCGCCGTACGTGAGCAGCACCCCGAGCAGCGGTTCGGCCCCGCCGGTGACCTCGGAGAAGATCCCGACCGCGCCCGCCACCACGCCCTCGGCGAAGCCGCAGGACAAGCCGGACGACAAGCAGCAGGCGGGCGGCGGCGACCAGCAGAACGTGCCTGCGGCGGCGTGGACGTGGCAGGTGTGGGTGACCATCGGCCTGGGCGGCCTGGCCGTCGCGCTGTTCCTGCTCACCCTCGCCCTGCGCGTCCGCCCGGCCCGCCCGGCGGCGATCGGGGTGGGCCTGCTGGCGGCGGTGTTCCTGCTGTCCCTGGTGTCCTGGTGGCTCAGCGCCCTGCTCGTGATCATGCTCCTGGCCGCCGTCCCGGCCATCATCCGCGACTGGCGACGCAGGCAGCGCAGGCACGCCCTGGCCGCGCACGACCCGACGGCCGCCTCGGCGGCCTGGGCGGAGCTGATGGCCGAGTCCTTCGACCGGGGCGCCGAGACGGCGGACTCGGACACGGTCCGCATCGCGGCCCGACGGCTGGCGAAGGAACACAGCCTGGACGAGGGCAGCAGACAGGCACTGCGCACGGTCGTGGACTCGGTGGAACGCTCCTGGTACGGCGGCCGCGACGAACACGACCCCGAGCTGGCGCGCGCGTTCGACGAGGTGGTGCAGGGCATGCGCCGCTCGTCCCCACTGGACTGGCGCGGCCGCCTCCTGCCCCGCTCGGTCATGCGGGCCCGCAAACGCCGCCGCGACAACGAGGACTGACCGCACGAGAGAGAGGGCCTGCCCCGGCGTTCGGGGCAGGCCCTCTCTCTCGTTCACATGTCATTCCCACTTGGACCGGAGGCCGCCTTCCCACCTCGCCCGGCTCGGTGGGAAGCGCTCGACCGCATCGGCCCAGCCAGGCCCGAGCCGGGCAGAACGCCCGCACCGGCCGACATGGGCTGGAAATGGTCGAGCGCCGAGACCCAGCGGGTTCGGCGCTCGACCAAATAGTGCCCGAGGGGGACTATCTAGCGTTCCTCGTCGAAGCGCTTCTTGAAGCGCTCCTCCATGCGTTGCGAGAACGAGCTACGGCGGTGGGCGGTGGCGCCGCCCTGTCCGCCCGCCGACTGACCCGACTCCGGCTCGGAGCCGCCCTGGCGCAAGGCCGTCAGGGTCAGCAGCGCGCCGCCGAACATCACCAGGAAGCCGAACAGGCTCACCACGGGGATACCGGCGGGCTTGAACGGCAGCATCACACCGAACACGAGGAACGCCACGCCAACGACGAACAGGATGATGCCCTGCAGTCGACGCCGTCGAGACGGCTTGCGTAGGCGTGCCCCGCGGACGGTGGAGGCGAACTTGGGGTCCTCGGCGTAGAGCGCGCGCTCGATCTGGTCGAGCAGTCGCTGCTCCTGCTCGGAGAGTGGCATACGTTCCTCCTCCGGAACAGCGGTCGCGGGGCGCCGGCGATCACGGTTTCCGCCGGACCCGGCGGGCACTCCTCGGTGGGGGTGTCGCTTCCAGGATACGGGGCGTTTCCCCTGCCGACTACCCGATCCCGCATCACGTCGCGGCCACTGTCGCGGGTCCGCCACCGTCGCCGGGCCCGGTGTCCTCCGTCCGGGGTAGCGCGCCCCCCTCGTGGCGGCGTTGCGCGTCCGATCGGTCACGCTCGGCTCCCGTCGCGATAGGGGCCCCGACCAGGGGTTCCGGAATCGCGAAGGCGTCCACCAGCACCCCGGCATAGGGGCGCAGCCCGGCGCACAACCGGTTGACCGCCCCGGTGACGGCCTTGGCCCGCGCGGTGCTCAGCCGACCGTGGCCGAGGAACCAGTCGAGATCGGACTCGACCGCGGCCAGCACGTGCAGGTCGCACACCCGGTCCAGCAGGTCGGCGGCGGCCGGGTCGGGGCAACGGTCGATCGCGGCGACGAACGCCTCCAGCACTATCCGCTCCACGTGCACACGCGCGGCCCGCAGCACGTGGTCCTGGGCGGAGTTGAACACCTCGAAGGCGTCCGCGCCGGGTTCACCCGCCCGGCGCAGCCTGCGGGCGAGGGTGTCCAGCACGTGCTTCTCCCGGTCCTCGAACAACCGCAGGTGCCATCCGCGGTCGAGCAGGTCGGTCTTCTCGTCGTCCGGGGTGACGGCGCGCACCAGGCGTTCGATCAGCGACCGGGCGGCGGTGCGCTCGATGACGGTGCCCATGAACTGCTCGGCGATGAACCGGGCCATGCCGACGCTGCCCAGCTCGTGCAGGTCCTGCCGGTAGCCGGTCAGCAGGCCCTTGGCGACGAGCTGGTGCAGCACGGTGTTGTCGCCCTCGAACGTGGTGAACACGTCGGTGTCGGCCTTGAGCTGCGGGAGCCGGTTCTCGGCGAGGTAGCCCGCGCCGCCGCAGGCCTCCCGGCAGGTCTGGATCGTCCGGGTGGCGTGCCAGGTCGCGGTGGCCTTCAGCCCGGCCGCCCGGGACTCCAGCTCGCGCTGCCGCCGGTCGTCGTGCTCGGCACCGGCAAGCTCGTGCAGCCTGGTGACGAGTTCCTCCTGGGCGAAGTGCAACGCGTAGGTGGTTGCCAGGGCGGGCAGCAGCTTGCGCTGATGGGCGAGGTAGTCGAGCAGCACGACCTCGTCGTCCGAGTCCGGCCGTGTGAACTGCCTGCGAACCAACCCGTACCGGATGGCGATGGCGAGCGCGCTCTTGGTCGCGCTGCCCGCCGCGCCCGCGACGCTGATCCGGCCGCGGATGAGCGTGCCCAGCATGGTGAAGAACCGGCGCGAGTCGCTCTCGATCGAACTGGTGTAGGTGCCGTCCTCGGTGACGTCGCCGTAGCGGTTGAGAAGTGCCTCGCGCGGGACGCGCAGGTGGTCGAACCACAGGCGCCCGTTGTCGACGCCGTTGAGCCCGGCCTTCCGTCCGCAGTCCTCGATCCGCACGCCCGGGACCGGCTCGCCGTCGTCGTCACGGATCCGCGCGAACAGCGCGTGCACCCCGCGCTCGCGCCCGTCGACGATCAACTGGGCGAACACCACGGCGGCCCGTCCATCCCTGGCCGCGTTGCCGATGTAGTCCTTGCGCGCGGCCTCGTGCGGGGTGTTGATCACGAACTCGCCGGTGTCCGGGTCGTGGGTGGCGGTGGTGCGCAGGTGCTGCACGTCGGAGCCGTGCCCGGTCTCGGTCATGGCGAAGCAGCCGGGCAGGTCCAGCGAGATGATGTCGCGCAGGTACCGCTCGTGGTGCCGCTCGGTGCCCAGCGCCTCGACCGCGCCGCCGAACAGTCCCCATTGGACGCCCGCCTTGACCATCAGGGACAGGTCGCCGAAGCCGAGCATCTCGAACGAGGTCAGCGTCGCCCCGGTGTCCCCCTCGCCGCCGTAGCGGGTGGGGAAACCGTGCCGAGGGTAGCCCGCCTTGGCCAGGGCGCGGAGCTCGTCGAGGACCTGGGCGCGGTGTTGTTCGGTGGTCAGGTCGTGGGTCGACGGCGACGGGAACGCGGCCATCCGCTCGCGGGCATCGCGCCGGATATCGCCCCAGCGGCCGTCGAGCAGCTCGGTCAACGCCCCGGTCAGGTCCTGGTCTGCCATGGTGTCCCTCCTCGATCGTGCGTCCCCGACGCTATCCGCGGCGGCACCGGGCCGCCGACCGTGCGGCCGTCGGCCCGGTACGGTTTCCTGTGCGGCATGGATCCTGTGGCCGCGCTCAAGCAGATCGCGCTGTTCCTGGAGCGGTCCGGCGCGCCATCGGGCAAGGTCCGCGCGTTCCGCCGGGCCGCGGCGGTGATCGAGGAGCTGCCCCCGGACGAGCTGGCCGAGCACGTCCGGGCGGGCACGCTGACCCGGCTGTCCGGCATCGGCCAGGCCATCTCCACGGTCGTCACCGAGGCGGCCGCGGGCGGCGAGCCGAACTACCTGAAGAACCTGATGGCCGACGCGGGCAAACCGGTGGCGGGCGGCGAGGCCCTGCGCGCCGCGCTGAAGGGCGACTGCCACACCCATTCGGACTGGTCCGACGGCGGCAGCCCCATCGAGGAGATGGCCCGCGCCGCGATCGCCCTGGGCCACGAGTGGATGGTCCTCACCGACCACTCCCCCCGCCTGCGGGTGGCCAACGGCCTGAGCGCCGACCGCCTGCGCCGCCAGCTGGAGGTGGTGGCGGAGCTGAACGTCGAGCTGGCCCCGTTCCTCATCCTCACCGGCATCGAGGTCGACATCCTGCTCGACGGCGCCCTGGACCAGGACGAGGCCCTGCTGGCCGAGCTGGACGTGGTGGTCGCCAGCGTGCACTCCAAGCTGGCCATGCCCAGGGCCGAGATGACCGAGCGCATGCTCACCGCCATCGCCAACCCGCACGTCGACATCCTCGGCCACTGCACCGGCAGGCTGGTCACCCGCAAGTCCCGCCCGGAGTCCCAGTTCGACCCCAACGCGGTGTTCTCCGCCTGCGCCCAGTACGGCGTCGCCGTCGAGATCAACTCCCGCCCGGAACGCCTCGACCCGCCCCGCCGTCTCCTGCGCCTGGCCGCCGACCTCGGCTGCGCCTTCGCCATCGACAGCGACGCGCACGCCCCCGGCCAGCTCGACTGGCTCCCCTACGGCTGCGAACGCGCGGAGGACTGCGGCATCGCCCCGGACCGCGTCATCAACACCTGCACGGCCGACGACCTCCTGTCCGCCATCGCCGCCCGCCGCGGTCCGTACTAGTCCGTGTCAGCCCGGTGCGACCCGGCCCCGCGACCGCACCCCATCGAGCCACTCACACCAGCGGCGATCGCGGTGGGATGTCAGGCGCTGACCTCGGTCTTGCGTTCCACGGCGATCCCGAACTCCCGCAGCCCGTGCAGCAGCGCCGCCCGCCCCTCCGGCGACATCCGCTCCAGCACCTCGGCCATGTCCGCCCGCCGCGCGATCCGCAGCCGTTCCAGCAGCGCGCGGCCCTCGCCGGTGAGCACGATCTCGACCTCGCGCCGGTCGGTCGTGGCGGGTCGGCGGTCGAGGAGTCCGGCGGCCTGGAGCCGGTCGCACAGCCTGCTCGCGGAGGACGGGATGGTGCCCAGCTCCTCGGTGAGCCGGGTCAGGTTGATGGGCGCCAGCGTCTCCACGAAGTGCAGGGCGCGCAGCTGCATCGGCGGCACCTTGGGGTACACGTCGGCGTTCGCCCTGGTCAGGACCAGCCCCAGGGCCCGCGCCGCGGTCTCGACCTCGGCAACGTCATCCGCACCGGCTCCTACCACCATGTCCCAACTCTCGCACATCGGCCCCCGCCCGAGCGCGCCCCACGCCACCCGGACATGGGCCACCGCCGCCCGCCCCGGTGTGCGAGTTGTCCACAACCCCCGCGATCCATGCACAGCTCACGACCGGGGGATATCGACAGCCGCCAAGATCGCCTAGCGTCCTCCCCATGGGGCCCGCCCCCCGGGATGGGCCGGGGGCTCGTCCACGCGCGCGCGAGATGGGACGGACAGGGGCAGGGGCGAAAGGGCTGGTCAGCGAAGGATGGGGATGACCTCGTCCAGGCCGGTGATGGCGAGGATGCGGACCAGGAACGCGGGGACGAAGTCCAGCGCCACCTTGGCCCCCAGCGACAGCGCCCTCTTGTGCGCGGCGATGAACACGCTCAGCCCGCTGGAGTCGATGAACGTCAGCCCGCCCAGGTCGACGACGACCTCGCCGCCCTCCTGGATCAGCCCGAGCAGCGCCCGCTTGAACTCGACCGCCGTGTGGGTGTCCAGCTCGCCCTTGATCGCGACGACGATCCGCTCCGCCTCGGTGCCGACGGTGTGCGTGAGCTCGGTCATCGAGCCCCGGCCGCGAGCACGCCGTCACCCCAGTGCCGCGCCACCAGGTCCCGGGCGATCGGGAAGTCCCGGAGATCGGCGGCCAGCAACCGGCCGAGCTCCAGGACGAGCTCCGGGTTCACGTCCCGGGCGTCCAGCAGCGACCCGACCCAGCCCGCGGTCTCGGTCAGCGCCCGCGGGTCATCGGTGATCAACGCCGCCCACACCGCGTGCACCGCCTGGTTGACCACGTCCACCGCGATGGCGTCGACACTGTCCAGCGGCAACGCCTCGGTCGTCACGATCTGGGCCGCCAGCGACCACCGCTCCCGCAGGCCGGTCACGATCCGGTGGTGGGCCAGCTCCAGCGCGGCCTGCTCCCCCGCCGCCCGGCCCGCCATCGGCGGTACGGCCGGGACGACGGTCGGCAGCGCCGCCACGATGTCCACCGCCTCCCGGGCCCCGGGCGCCCACGCGGTCGCCCCCAACGCCTCGGCCCGTGCCGCGTCGCGCCCGAACGCCGATCCGCCCACCACCACCGGGATCCCGGCAGCGGTGCTCGCCTCGATGAACCGCCGCGTGGTCCCCAGCGCCCCGAGGACCGAGCAGCTCACCGCGACCGCGTCCGGCCCCAGGTCGTGCAGGTACTGCCCCAGCTTGGTCGGCGGGGTCGAGGCGCCCAGCAACGTGATGTCCCAGCCCGCCGCGCGCAACGCGGTGCCGACGATCATCGCAGGTAGCGCGTGCCATTCTCGTTCCGCGCAGGCCACCACGACCCGCCCCCGGGTGGCGGGCGTCCGGCGGACCCACCGCGCCACGGCCTCGGTCGCCGAGACGGACACCGCGGTGGCCGCGTGCTCCTCCGCGACCGTCCATTCCCCGCGCTGCCACCGTTCGCCGACCGTCCGCTGGGCGGAGGCGATCACGTCGACCAGCACGTCGACCGGGTCGACCCCGGCCGCCAACAGCCCTTCCACCACGGACACCGCGGTCTCCACCTCGACCGAGGCGAGCGCGCCGTCGAACCGCCCGACCGCGTCGAGCATCTTGTCCCGCACGTGCGAACTACCTCCCGCAGGCCACCGCGAACAGGGCCATGTCGTCATGGGCCCGGCCGCGCAGGTACTCGACCACGTCCTGTTCGACGGCCTCGCACACCGCCTCCGGTCCGGCCCCCGCGTACGCGGGCAGCAGGCCCCGCAACCGGTCCATGCCGTAGAAGCCCTCCGGCCCGCGCGCCTCGTAGATGCCGTCGGTGAACATCACCAGTGCGTCGCCCGGCCCCAGCCGGGTGGTGGTCTCGCGGTAGCCGACGTCCGGCAGGACGCCCGCCACCATCCCGGCGACCTCCACCTGGGTCAGCGTCCCGTCCGCGTGCAGCACCAGCGGCGCCGGGTGTCCGGCCACCGCCAGCGTCACCTCGGCCGAACGCCCGTCCGGGTCCGGCCGGACCCGCGCGCACACGACCGTGACGAACCTGTCCGAGTCCTCCTCATAGAGCACCGAGTTCACCGCGGCCAGCACCCGCGCCGGGCGCCGGTCGAAGTGGAACGCCGTGCGGATGCTCTGCCGGGCCCGCCCGGTGAGCACCGCGGCCTCCACGCCCTTGCCGCAGACGTCGCCGAGCACCAGCAGCCAGTCGCCGTCGCCGCCGTGCACGTCGTAGAAGTCGCCCCCGATGTCCAGGTGCTCGGCGGCGGCCCGGAACCGGGCCGACAGCCGCAGTCCGGGAGTCCGCGGCAGCGCGGGCGGGCGCAGGCTCGCCTGCAGCACCGACGCCACCCGCGACCGGTCCTCGTACAACCGCGCCGAGTCCAGCGCCATCGCGGCCCGCCCGGCGACCTGCTCGGCGAGCGCCACGTCCTCCTCGGGGAACCCCCGCCCCGCGCCGCGGACCAGCACCAGCACGCCCACGGTGACCCCGCGCGCGGTCAGCGCCAGGCCCAGCACGTCAGCCGGGCGCAGCGCGGTGGCCTCGGCGCGCAGCCCGTCGTGCGGGATCATGCTGTCCAGGCCGTCCGCGAAATCCTCTGCCAACGCCACGTGCAGCAGCTCGCTGCGGCCGGAGCGCAGCACCCGCCCGACGCCCAGCTCCTCGGCCGGGATGCCGTCGATGTGCGTGACGAACGTCGGCTCGTGCCCGCCGTGCAGGGCCAGCCGGTCGGTGCGCCGGTCGGCCATGACCAGCATGGCCCAGTCCGCCAGCTCGGGCTTGACCAGCGCGAACAGCCGCAGGACCGTGCGCCGCAGGTTCAGCGACCCGGCCAGCTGCGTGGTGACCTCCCCGGCCAGGTCGGCCCGCTGCCGCGCCCTGGCCAGCAGCTGCTGCTCGGTGGGCGTGCCCTCGGTCTCCGCACCGAGCGGGGGCGGTTGCGCCTGCACGCCCGTACGTCCGTTACCCGACATGTCCGCTTCCTCATCCGGGGACAGGAGAGGAACCCACCCTACCCACACACTAGTTGTCAAGCGGCAACGAAGCGGTCGCGCGGCGCGCCGCGGACTCCCCGTCCCTCTCCGTCGCCGCGGGCACGCCACCGGACACACCGCTGGTGGGCGCGCCGAACTCGGCCCAGACCCACTTGCCGCCGCGCGCCGACTCGTACCCCCAGGCCGTGCTCAGCGCGGCCACGATCGTCAGGCCGCGGCTGCGCTCGGACAGCAGGCTCGGCGGCTTGCGCACCGGCACCTGGTCCGTGTCGTCCCACACCCGCAGCACCACCCGCCCGGCCGACTGGGCCAGCTCCACCACGATCTCGCTCGCGGCCGCGGTGGAGTGCTCGATCGCGTTGGTCACCAGCTCGGAGGTGGCCAACACGATGTCGCTGGTCGACGGCTCGGCCACGCCCCAGGAGCGCAGCGCGGCCCCGACGAAGTCACGGGCCTCCCCCGCCGACCGGCCGATCGGGGGCAGTCGGGTGCCCAGCCTGCGCACCCGGCCGGTACTCGCCGCCTCGCTCACGTCACCTGCCACCACCCCTCGCGCGCTCCGCGCGCCGCTGTCCGACGGCACGTCCTGCCGCCGTTGTCCCGGGAGGACTTGTCCCCGGGGGATTCGACGCGGCTGCCGCGCCGGACGGCCCCGTCCCGGATCCCGGTCCTGACCGGGTCGTTCCTGCCCGCGCCGGTCCCGCTCCCGAGGTTCCCCACGCGTCGGACCGGTCTCCCGCGCACCCCCGCGCGTCTGCCCGTCCACGCCGCGCGGCGACCCGGCGGGGCCGACCGCGCGACCGGCCCCGGTGTCCTGGCCCGCCGCGCGGCGGGCCCGCTGTCCAGACGCGCCATCCGGCGCCGCGGCCTTCACGCCGGGGGGATTACCCCGGTCGGGCCGCGGTGAACCGGACCCGCCCGGGATCGCCCCCGGCGGGCTCAGCCCTTGTCCGGCCCGGTGGCGCCCGCCAGGCCGAACACCTCGGCCAGGCCGGTGATCTCGATGATCCGGCGGACCCGCTCGTGCGGGGCGTCCAGGACCAGGGTGCGATCGCTCTCCTCGGCCTTGCGCAGCGCGGCCACGAGCACCCGCAGCCCGGCCGAGTCCATGAACTCGACCGCGGACAGGTCCACCCGCACGCCGGTGGCGCCCGGCTCGGCCAGGGCCGCGTCGAGGGCCTGCTCCAACTGCGGCGCGGTGGCCAGGTCCACCTCGCCGGTGACCGAGACGACGACCGGGTCGGTGCCCTCGCTGGTGATCTCCACTATCGGTCCTTCCTCAACACCGCGGCCGTGCGCCGCGCTCCCGCGCGGCCGTCCACGCCGACGTCACAGTAGTTGTCCCTGGCCGGTTCCCGCCCGCGAGGCGGCCCCGCCGGGTCGCCGGGGAGGCCGAATGGCCGCTCCCGGGATGGGCCGTTTCGCGCGGTGGGCCCGGGGGTAGTTCCCGGTCGAACCCGCTGTGCGGAGCGGGCACCGAGGAGGGACCAGCCATGGCCGAGATCACCCGCCTGCCCAAGCCCGTCTCCGACGAGTGGGCCTGGCAGCTCAACGGCTCGTGCCGGGGGGCGGACAGCATGATGTTCTTCCACCCCGACGCCGAGCGCGGTCCCGCCCGGCACGCGCGCGAGGAACGGGCCAAGGCCGTCTGCCGCGCCTGCCCCGTGCTGGAGCAGTGCCGCGAGCACGCTTTGGCCGTGCAGGAGCCCTACGGCATCTGGGGCGCCATGGGCGAGGGCGAACGGCGCACGCTGATCGCGCAGCGGCGGCGCTCCCTGCGGGTCTCCTGACCCGCGGGTGCCCCGCACCCACCCCTCCCGGTCGGTTCCCGACCCACTGGCTCCCACCACGAAGCCCGCGTAATCCACGGAGTCCATGAACGACGCCAACCGCGCGCGCTCCACAGACTCCGCCAACTCCGCCAACAACACAGCACCCACGGCATCCCCACGGCCCGGCCCACCCGCACGCCGACCGCTCCCGGGGTGACCGCTCTCCCGGACCTGCCCCGACCCACGCGTGTCCCGCGGTGCGCCTCCCACGCACCGCGCGCGGCGGAGGTCTGTGCGGCGGCCCAACTCAGCCCGCCAGGGTGTCCTCGCCGAGCGCGGCCCGCAGCCGCTCCAGCGTCTTGGCCAGCAGCCGGGACACCTGCATCTGCGACACGCCGACCCGGCGCGCGATGTCGGCCTGGGACATGCCGCGGAAGAACCGCAGCACGATGATCTTCTGCTCACGTTCCGGCAGCTCGGCCAGCAGCGGGCCGAGCGCCCGTCTGTTGTCCACCTCGGCGAGTCGGTCGTCCTCGTAGCCGAAGCGGTCCCCGGCAGGCTCGGCCAGCCGGGCGTCCAGCGAGGTGCCCTGCTTGGCGGCACTGGCCACGAGCGCCTCGTAGACCTGCTCCTTGGTGAGCCCTAAGTGGTCGGCGAGCTCGCTCGGCTTGGGCGCGCGGCCCAGCTTCTGGCTCAGCTCGTTGCGCCCCGCGGCCACCGTGACGTGCAGCTCCTTGAGCTGGCGCGGCACCCGCACGGCCCAGCCGGTGTCCCGGAAGTGCCTGCGCAGCTCGCCCATGATGGTGGGGATGGCGAAGGCGTAGAAGTTGCCCCGGTCCGCCTCGAACCGGTCCACGGCCTTGATCAGCCCGATGGTGGCGACCTGGACCAGGTCCTCCAGCTGGTCGCCGCGCCGGTCGAACTTGCGGGCCAGGTTGCGCGCCAGGTCCATGTGGTCGGCGACCAGGTCGCCGCGCAGCGCGGACCGGCGCTGGTCGTCCGGGGCGAGCGCGGCCAGCTCGCGGAACCGCGCGGCCTGGATCTCGTCCCGGGTGGGTTGCCCCTCGTCGTGGGGGTCGGCGGCAGTGCTCACCGGGGTTCCGTCTCGGCCGGGCCGGGCACCGCGAGCAGCTCGACCTGCACCCGGTAGCCCCCGTCCACGGCGGTCACCCGCTCGGTCACCGAGGCGGCCAGCGCGGTCAGGATCTGCCAGCCCATCGGGTCGGCCGACGGCGGCCGGGAGTGCTCGGAGTCGACCTGCACGCGCACCCGCACGCCGTGCACCTCGGGCTCGAACCAGCAGTACAGCGAGCTGTCCTCCGCGGCGCCGCGGACCAGCAGCGAGCAGGCCTCGTCGACGGCCATCCGCAGGTCCTCGATGGCGTCGAGGTCGAAGTCCATCCGCATCGCGATGTCCGCGGCGAAGGACCGCAACAACGGCACCTGCTCGGCGTCCGCCCACACTCGCACCTCGACGTCGCGCACCCCGTGGCTGCGCGCGACCGGGCTGGTTTCGACCTCAGACACCCTCGTTCCTCCTGCCGTCCTGACGCTGTCGTGGACCGTACCGCGATGCGGGAAAGTGTGGAGCGGGGTGGGATTCGCACTCGTGTGCCCTCAGGCCACCCCGCCCCACAGCGAGAAGATCGCGGGGCAGGACCCTGGTGACTGTTACCCCGATCGTGGCGGCGTCAAACCAGGCTCAGCGGAACAAGTTCCCGGTGTAGGTCGTGGCGAACGACCCCTTGCCGCCGAAGTACTGTCCGACCAGGTAGGCGGGGTCGGTGGCGAGGTATCCGCGCGGGATGTCGCCACCGTCGTTCCCGTCGTCCCAGCCCCAGGGCGCGTTGGCCGCGTTGTCCTTGCCGTTGTCACCGCGGAAGGTGCCGAACGACGCGTAGGTCTCGGCGTTGTTGCGACGCGCCCACATGCCGTTCGCGGCGAAGACGTCGACGAGGGTGTAGCCGACGGAGGAGTCGGTGCCGCCGGACGGGACCTCGGCGGTGCCGCTGGGGTAGTAGACGACACCGTCACCGTCGGGGGCGTGGTCGGCGTTCTTGGCGTAGCAGCCGTGGCCCTTGGCCTCCTGGTAGGTGGTGGGGTGCGGGAGGCCGTCGTAGGTCTGCATCTGGATCTGTCCGTCGATGTTCTCGCGGCCGTCGGTGTAGGGGCTGCCGGGCGGCACGTACGAGTAGAAGTCGGTGTGCGCGACGGTGACCATGGCCTCCAGCGAGCCGTAGGCGGAACCGTCCTTGCGCACGGTCAGCAGCACACCTTCCATGTCGTTCTCGTGTGTGAGCAGCCCGAACGGGTCGGGGATATCGATCCAGTCGCGCGGGTGATAGAAGGAGTAGGTCAGGAACCAGTGGGTGCCGGTCTCGACGACCGAGTAGTAGACGGTGCCGGTCAGCCGGGCGACGGAGTCGTCCTGGTCCTCCCAGTTGTTGAGCGTGTTCCACTCACCGTCGAAGTCGATCCGCGACAGGTAGTCGGCGTCGTAGTCGCTGGAGTCGGTGTCCTGGTAGTGGATGGGCGCCCACCGCGTGGCCAACGCGAGATCGGTGGGCGCTGCGGCGGCGCTGGGCGCGAACACGGTCGCGCCGACCGTGGCCAACGCGGCGGCGAGGGCGGCGATGCGGGGTAAGCGGCTCATCGGCTGTGCTACCTCCGGGGTCGACAACTCGGTAACGAGTTGACTACCGGACGTGCCCGACAACCCGGTGACCACCGCACGAACATCACCCCGACACCGTCCTCGGCACCGGCGAGCACGGCCTACGGGGTTCCCCGGCCAGACCACTACGTCTCAGCAGCCCTCGTCCCCCTGGGCGCGCTCACCGTAGCGAGCGACCGGCCTGTGGACAGCTTCCCGCTTCACCGACTCGAACCCCGTAGCGTGGAAATCGGGGGTCCCCGCAGGCTGTCCACATTCCCGCCACACCATCCCCAGCGACCCGGCACGACCCCCGGTGATCGGCCGCGTTCAGCGCTCCGGCTTGGGTTCAGTCGCCCCAGCCCGCCCCGGCCGCTGCCCCAGCAGCGCGGCAGGCCGGATGGCCGCGGTCCCGAACCGGCTGCGCGCCTTGTCGGCGGCCTGGTCGGCCTCCCGCCACCCCTGCGCGGGCGCGTCGAGCGCGAGCTGCTCGGCCCCGTCCGCCCCCAGCTGCTCCACCCGCACCCCGATCAACCGCACGGCCCCCGGCGGCGTCTGCTCGGCGAG
Organism: Actinokineospora enzanensis DSM 44649; assembly: GCF_000374445.1. GTDB lineage: Bacteria > Actinomycetota > Actinomycetes > Mycobacteriales > Pseudonocardiaceae > Actinokineospora > Actinokineospora enzanensis. The sequence continues at coordinate 114,803 of NZ_KB894423.1, forward strand.
CAGCTGCGCGGCCGTCCGGTAGATCTCCTGCGTGACATCGGTGGCCACGGCCAACGTCCTGGACCGGCTGATGGTCGTGAAGTCCGCGAACCGCACCTTGATCGACACCGTCCGCCCCCGCAGCCCCCGCTCGCGCAGGGTGGCCGCGGTCCGCTCGGACAGCCGCAACAGCTCGCGCCGCAACAGATCCCGATCGAAGTGATCGACCTCGAAGGTCTCCTCCGCCCCGATCGACTTCTCCGCCGCCCCCGGCACCACCGCCCGCTCATCCAGCCCGTTGGCGAGCGCGTGCAGGTGCTCCGCCATCGCCACCCCGAGCAGTCTCCGCAACCGGGGCAACGGCGCGGCCGCGACATCCGCCACCCGCTCCAGCCCCGAGTCGTACAGCCGCTCGGCGGTCCGCTTGCCGACCCCCCACAGCGCCGACACCGGCAGCGGCCGCAGGAACTCCCCCACCTCGTCCCGCGGCACCACCATCATCCCGTCCGGCTTCGCCAACCCGGACGCGAGCTTCGCGACGAACTTGGTGGCCCCGACCCCGACCGAGCACACGATCCCGTGCTCGTCCAGCACCCGCCGCCGGATCTCCGCCCCGACCCCCGCGGGCGTCATCCGCAACCGCCGCAACGCCCCCCGCACGTCGAGAAACGCCTCATCCAGACTCAACGGTTCCACCACCGGCGTGATCTCCCGGAAGATCGCCAACACTCCCGCGGAAACCTGCTGGTAGAGCGCGAAGGTAGGCGGGAGATAGACGGCCTGCGGACACAACCGCCGCGCCTGCCCGGTCGGCATGGCCGACCGCACCCCGAACCGCCGCGCTATGTAGTTCGCCGACGACACGACGCCCCGGGGCCCCACACCCCCGACCACGACGGGCTTGTCCACCAGCTCGGGCCGCTCCCGGATCTCGACGGAGGCGTAGAAGGCGTCCATATCGACATGCAGGATCGAACACCCATCATCGTCCGGCCACCCCCCATCCACCGCCTTGTACCGCTCGACCAGCCCGCGCGGCAGGTCCCCACTACGCCCCATACCCCAGACCCAACCACACCCCACCGACACCAGACGACCACGCCATCGCCCCAGCTCACACCCCCCGAACCCCCACCCACCAGCCCTGTGGACAGCTAGTGGTGCCATCAAGGACTTCCAGGCCCCTGAACAGCGCCAATAGCGTCACACGCAGGCTAGCCCCAGATGGGAGGGGCAGCGCGAGAGGGGCGATGAAGGGCATGGTGGAGCCGCGTGCGAAAAGAGAGGCGATCAGCCAAGCTCGACAGCAGTGTGTCCGCGGCAAGCAGGACACACGCGCCCTACCCTCGCGCGATCGCGTGCAGCTTCGTCGCGATGTCCCGCAGCGGCGGGATGACCGCCGCCGCCAGTTCCAGCTCCGCCAACGCCTCCTGTGCCCCCGGACTCGACTCCAGCACCGCACCCGGCACCAGGTCCGCGACCACCGACTGCCCCTGCACCAACTCCACCGTCAGCCCGGCCCCCGCCAACAGCTCCCGCAACCCCTCGGTGTCGAACCGCCGCAGCAACGACTCCCCCGACACCCCGAGCGCCCCGGTCTCGTGGTCGAGCAGCCGCCGCGCGTCGTGCAGCTTGCCGGAGATGGCGCGGTGCAGCACTGTCGCGAACCGGTTCGCGACCAGTACCGACAGCACACCGCCCGGCGCCACGGCCCCGGCCATGCCCGCGACGGTCGCGGCCGGGTCGTCCACGACCTCCAGCAGGCCGTGCGCCAGCACCAGGTCGGCCGAGGCGGGCTTGACCAGCTGGTCGAGCGCGTCGCTGTCGCCCTGGACGGCGGTGATGCGGTCCGCGACGCCCGCCTCCTTGGCGCGGCGGTGCAGGGTGGCGAGGGCGTTGGGGCTGGGTTCGACCACGGTGACGGCGCAGCCCTGGGCGGCGAGGGGGACGGCGAGGACACCGCTGCCGCCGCCGACGTCGAGGACGCGCGGGGCGGCGCCGCCGCGGCGGGCTCGGGCGGCGGTCAGCTCGGTGTCGAGTACCTGGCGAACAGCATCCGGTCGCATGGACACGAACTGTAGAGACTCTAAGGTCTAGGTCGTGCAAACGGTGGCAGTGCTCAGCCTCAAGGGTGGCGTGGGGAAGACCACGGTGGTGCTCGGCCTCGCGTCGGCCGCGCTGCGCCGCGGGGCGCGGACACTGGTCGTGGACCTGGATCCGCAGTGCAACGCCACCGCCACCCTGGACCCGGTGGAGACGGAGGCCACGCTCGCCGACGTGCTGGAGACGCCGCGCGCGGCGGTGTTGCGAGCGGCGATCGCGCCGAGTGCGTGGAGTGACGAGGTCGACGTGCTGGTCGGGTCGGAGGAGCTGGAGTCGCTCAACGACCCGGATCCGGGGATGCGGCGGTTGGAGAAGCTGGGGCGGGCCCTGGCAGAGCTGCGGTCGCTGCTTGCGGAGGGTGAGCTGCCGTATCAGTTGGTGTTGTTGGACTGTCCGCCGTCGTTGGGCCGGTTGACCCGCTCGGCGCTGGTAGCCGCGCAGGGTGCGTTACTGGTCACGGAACCCACCATCTACGCGGTATCAGGGGCACAACGCGCGTTCGAGGCGGTAGAGGAAACGCGGCGGGAACAGAACCCGAACCTGGTACCGCTGGGCGTCGTGGTCAACCGCGTGCGCACGCACTCGTACGAGCACCAGTTCCGCATCGCCGAACTGCGGGAGAGCTTCGGTTCGCTGGTGATGCCGGTAGCACTGCCGGACCGGTTGGCCGTGCAGCAGGCGCAGGGCGCGTGCATGCCCATCCACAACTGGCACACACCGGGCGCGCGCGAGGTCGCGTTGGCGTTCAACCTGCTGCTCGCCCGCGTCCTGCGCACCGGCGGCCGGGGCAGACACCAGGCGATCGCGTGGCCGGACGACGACAACGAAGCATCCGGCGAATGACCTGATGCCCGAGGGTGACACCGTCTACCGCACCGCGGCCGTCCTGACCGACGCGCTCGCGGGGCACGTGCTCGTGCGCGGCGAGCTCCGCCACCCGCGCCTGTCCACTGTGGATCTCGCCGGGCGCGTCCTGCGCGGCGTCCGCACCGTGGGAAAACACCTGTTCGTGCGCTTCGACCACGACCTGAGCCTGCGCAACCACCTCGGCATGGACGGCTCGTGGCGCGTCTACCCGGCACACGCGCGCTGGCGCCTGCCCGCCCACCAGGCCCGCGCCGTGCTCGCGTCCGACGAGCGGCAGGCCGTCGGTTACCTGTTGCGGGACATGGCTTTGGTGCCGACATCCGAAGAGGACGGACTGGTCGCCCACCTCGGCCCGGACCTACTGGATCCGTCCTGGGGCCCCGAGCACGCCCGCGCGGCGCTGGCCCGGCTGACCGCCGACCCGACCCGCGAGATCGGCCAGGCCATCCTCGACCAGCGCGTCATGGCAGGCGTCGGGAACGTCTTCAAGTCCGAGATCTGCTTCCTGCTGGGCGTGTCGCCGTGGACGCCGGTGTCCGAAGTGGACGTGGAGCGCGCGGTGGCCTTGGGTCGAGACCTGTTGGACCGCAACAAGATGAGCGTCGACCGGGTGACCACCGGCGACCATCGCCCCGACCGGCAGCTCTGGGTGTACGGCCGCCGCACCACTCCGTGCCTGGTCTGCGGCGGTCGGGTACTCGTGGGCACCCAGGGGCCGGTGGCCCAGGAACGCGTCACCTACTTCTGTCCTCGGTGCCAGCCCGGCCCGCGGGACTGAAATCGCTGTTCCGGGGCGGTGACGAGTGTCTACAGTGCCGCCATTCGAGAGGGGCGGCGGGTGAAGCTGGACGGACGAGAGTGGCGGATGCTGGTCAGCAGCGTCCGCCTGGGTGACGAGCGCTACCGGGTGATTCGTCCCGAGCGCCCGATCCCGCACGCCTCGCTCTACGACGGCAGGCTCGGCGCGGAACTGGCTGTGGACAAGGACGGGGCTCTGGATATCGCGTTCGCGTGGTGGCTGGCCGCGCGCTCGCCGCGCAGTCTCGTCTACCTGCCGCTGCGGTCGGGCAAGTCGACGTGCGGCGAGGAGTACGGCGGCCGGAAGCTCGACCTGGTGCTGCTGCACCACACACTCCAGTTCCGCGCGTCGCGGTGGAAGCAGGTCCGGTCGCGCCTGTCACCGGCCGCGATCCACAAGATGACGCTCCCGCCGCGCCCGTTCCGCCCGTTCGATCTTGACGCGCATGTGCGCCCTCACCAGGACGACTTCCGCGATCACCTGCGCTGGTCGCTCGCCGCGGACACGTTGTTCCTGATCGGCAGCAGGCAGGCATACGAGCGCCAGGGGGACGCGCTCCGAACGCTGGCCGAGGACTGCCCGACACATCTCGCGGAGAACCCCGAGACGCATTGCTGCGCGGAGATCGACCTGGGTCGGATCAATGTCCGGCCGGTGGATCACCGGAACCCACCCAGCATGCTGCACGTCGTGCGCTGCCACCGGCACATCCGGTGAGGGTCAGCAGAAGATCAGACCGCAGGGCTCGTGCGTGCGGGTGGTCGTCGTGGTGGTCGCCGGAGGCCGGGTCGTGGTGGGCGGTACTGTCGTCGTCGGCTTGACCGTGGTCGTGGTGGTCACCGGCGGCGGTGGCGGCGGCGCCTCGGTGGTGGTCGTGGTCGACGTCGGTGCCGTTGTCGAGGTCGTCGAGGAGGCGGCTCCCGAGGAGGTCGTCGACGCGGCCGACATCGGGACGGACTGCTGCTGCGCGGACGTCGGGGCGGCACTCGGCGTTCCCGACGACGGTAAGGGCTGCGGCACCGTCTCCGCGGCGGGGCGGGCCTCCGGCAGAACGGCGCCGTGGGCCCCGAGCCCCTCGTAGAACAGGGCGGCCGCGGTGGCTCCCACGACCACGCCCACCGCGAATCGTCCCGGTCGATCCTGTAGTGCCCGCACCGCAGGGTCTCCCCACTAGTGAGTGATATTCACACACTCTAGGCATGTGGTTGGCCACCCTAGCACCGTCAATCCCGGGTGACGCGGGAAAAGCGTTTGTCGCCGTGCGGCGCACCGCCTAGGTTCGGATGTACACGAGAGAGGAGGTGGTCCAACGGTGTATTCCCATAGGACTCGTGAGGTGGCTGTCCGCTAGGACCACCCCATCCACACGATGGCAGCCGGCCCATCGCACACGGCTGACACCGGTTCCCCGGTGCCGTAGGCGCGGGCGCGTGGTCGGCGAATACCAGGCAGTCACCCAGCCCTCGGGCACCCGGGACCCAGTCCGCCCCGGGCCCATCCGCCACCTTGTCGGATGGGAGCGCGCCCGGGGGCTGTCCTATGCCCGCCTCAGGTCACTCGACGGTGGCCACACCGCCTGCAGACCCTCGCAGAGTGACCACACCTTCACCCCATCAGGCGCTGTGGACAGGGAACTTTCCCGGGCGTGTCATTCGTTGCGAGTAAAGAGGTGGGGGCGAGCGGGAAGCAAACGCAAAGCCCCGCGCCCCGGCCAGACCCCACGGAGAATACGAACCCCCCGCCGACCCCCCGAAGCCGACGACACCACCGACCCGAGACCGCCCGACGTTCCGATCACCGGGCATGGCCTGGCCGTCGGGCGCGCCTGCCGAACGCCAGGTGCCGGGCGGCGCCGGTTGAGAGCCCCGGTCCGGGTCCGGCCGAAAGTCCGGGTGAGCGGAAGGCCGCGACGCCGCCGCCTGTAAGGCCAGCCGCGCGGCGGCCGAACGCTCCACCGCCCGCCATACGGGCAAAGCCATCAGACCGGGCAGGCCCCGGGCACCGCGCGGGCGAGTCGCTGCTCTGGGGAGCGGAGCAATGAGCGCGGCCGGATCCGGGCAAGTGTCCATCCGGGCAGGCGTCGTCGATCTCACGGGCGGCGGATTGCGCCGCGCATCCAGCGGCGAGCACCGGCAAATTGCTCCGTGCACGCAGCGGTTACCTAGCGGCTTGCACTGGACACGGCGGAGCGAACCATGCCGACAAGGCCAGCGGGTCACGGCGAGCATCGCGACGCCAGTCCCGCGGACGGCGGATTGCTCCGCATCGAGCGGCAGGTACCCCGGGGCAATCGCTCCGCGCACGCCGCGACGAATACACCGAGACCTGCGCCGCACACGGCGAAGCAAACCAGGCCGACAAGGCCAGCAGATCACGGCAAGTTCCGCGATCAACGGTGTCCGTCCGCGTCAGCGGTCCTCGACTTGTTGGAGTTTCCGCCACGCCTGGCCTGCCGCGCGTTCGGCGGCCTTGGCCTCCCGGCGGGCGGTCTGGAGTCGGCGGCGGGCGTCGAGTTCCGCGTGTTCGGCCTCGTCCAGTAGTTCGTTGATCTCCCGGACCCGCTGTTCGGCCACCGTCACGGCCTCCTCCGCCGCGTCCACCTGGCGGTCGGCGTCCGCCCGCTGGGCTTCGGCGTCCTTGACCGCCGCCTTCGCCTCGGACAGTGCGGCGCGGCGTCGAGTCGCAGCCGGGTCGCGGCTGGGTTTCGCGGCCGGAGTCGGTTTCGCCTGACCGGTCGGACCAGCAGGCGCGAGCGTCAGCCCTGGCCACGCCTGTTCCACCCGCAGATCCTTCGCCGAAGCCAACCGACCGGCACGCAACGTCTCACCGGCTGTCTCATCCGCGACGGCAGCGGCGAACATCTCCTCAAGCTCACGCGTGATCGACTCGCTCAGCCCGTCGCCCGCCAGCTGCACCAGCCGCGCGATCAGTTCCGTGCGCTGCTTCGTCAGCTCCCGCAGCCGCGCCCCCTCGGCCGCGCTGTGTGCCTCGCGCAGGTCGGTGCCGAGTTCCGTCAGGGCGTCGACCTCGGACGGGTGGGCCCGGACCAGGCGGTTGACCAGCCAGGCCGCCGTGGTCGGCTTGGTCAGTTTCTCGATTCGGGCAGCGGCCTCGCGGTCTCCCGCCTCCCGCGCGCGCCGGGCCAGTTCGCGGCGGGCGGGGACGAACTCCTCCCTGGGCAGGGTGTACAGCTCGTCCACGTCGGTCACACCGTCCATCATGGTCCACCGGCCCGGGTGACACGATGGGCCCCGTGGTCTACAAGCAGCTGCTCCGCCGTACCCTGTTCGCGCTCGGCAAGGGCGACCCCGAGATCGCGCACGAGCGCACCATGGTCGGGTTGGTCCGGCTGGGCAAGGTGCCGCCCGCCGTGGCGGCCGCGCGCAAGGTGTTCGGGGCGCGCACGGAGCACACCGTGTTCGGGGTGCGGTTCCCCGGCCGGGTGGGGCTGGCCGCCGGGATGGACAAGGACGGTCGGGCGCTCAAGGCGTGGCCCGCGCTCGGGTTCGGGCATGTCGAGGTGGGCACGGTGACCCGGCACGCGCAGCCGGGCAACCCACGGCCGCGGCTGTTCCGACTGGCCGAGAGTGAAGCGATCATCAACCGGATGGGGTTCAACAACGCGGGCGCGGACGCGCTGGCGGCCCGGTTGCGGGCGATCGGGCCGGTGGGGGTCCCGCTGGGCATCAGCATCGGGAAGTCGAAGGTCACCCCGGTCGAGGAGGCGGTCGAGGACTACCGCCACTCGCTGCGCGCCCTGCACCCATACGGCGACTACTTCGCGATCAACGTCAGCTCCCCCAACACCCCGGGCCTGCGTGGCCTGCAGGACCGCGCGGCGCTGGACGAGCTGGTCGGCGAGCTGCGCCGGGAGTCGGTGGCGCTCGCGCACGGCGCGCCCCGTCCGTTGCTGGTCAAGATCGCCCCGGACCTGACCGACCAGGCGATCGCCGAGGTGCTCCAGGTGTGCGCGGACCACGAGGTGGCGGGCGTGATCGCGACGAACACGACGCTGGCGCGGGACGGGCTCGCGTCGGTCGACCGGAACGTGGGCGCGGAGGCGGGTGGGTTGAGCGGGCGGCCGCTGACCGAGCGCGCGCGGGACGTGGTGGCGTTCGTGGCCAAGGAGACCGGTGGCGCGTTGCCGATCATCGGGGTCGGCGGCGTGTTCGACGTGGACGGCGCGCTGCGCATGCTGGACGCGGGCGCGAGTCTGGTGCAGCTCTACACCGGGTTCATCTTCGAGGGCCCGCCGCTGGTGCGGCGGATCAACCGCGCGGTCGACGCGCGTTGAGCCGGGGTTCGCCGCGGCCGCGCAGCCAGCGCAGCAGCGGGTAGCCCGCCACCACGATCACCGCGCCCCAGGCGATGCCGCCGACCGCGACCCCGCCGATGCTGATCTTGAGGTCGCCCACCCCGGCGACCACCGCGACGGCGACCACGGTGAGGTTGACCGGGTCGGTGAAGTCGACCCGGTCGGCGAACCAGATCCGCACGCCGACCAGCGCGATCATGCCGTAGAGCAGGATGGTGGCGCCGCCGAGCACGCCGTCCGGGATGGTGTTGACCAGGGCGCCGAACTTGGGGCTGAGCGAGAGCAGGATGGCGGTCAGCGCGGCGACGCCGTAGGCGGCGGTGGAGTAGACGCGGGTGGCGGCCATGACGCCGATGTTCTCCGCGTAGGTGGTGGTGCCCGAGCCGCCGCCCGCCCCGGCGAGCACGGTGGCCAGCCCGTCGGCGATGAGCGAGTCGCCCACGCTGCCGTCCAGGTCGCGGCCGGTGACCGCGGCGACGGCCTTGACGTGCCCGACGTTCTCCGCCACCAGCACCAGCACCACCGGGATGACCAGCAGGATCACCGACGGCCGCACCTGCGGCGCGTGGAACTCGGGCAGCCCGAACCAGACCGCCTCGCGCAGCGCGTCGACCCGGTCCTGGTTGAGAACACCGCTCAGCGCGGCGACGGCCCAGCCCGCGAGCACGCCGATGAGGATCGACAGCCGGGACAGCAGCCCGCGCGCCACCACCGTGCAGCCGACGATGACCACGACGGTGACCAGGGCGATCAGCGGCTGGGCTGCGAAGAACCTGGTGGCGGTGGGCGCCAGGTTCAGCCCGACCAGCACGATCACCGCCCCGGTGACCACCGGCGGCATCACCGACTCCAGCAGCCGCACGCCCAGTGCCTTGACCGCGACCCCCACGCCGACCAGCAGCAGCCCGGCCACCAGCACGCCGCCGAGCTGCGCGGCCACGCCGTCCTGGTCGGCGGCGGTGAGCGGGGCGATGAACGCGAACGACGAGCCGAGGTAGCTGGGCACGCGGTTGCGGGTCATGAGCAGGAAGAGCAGGGTGCCCACCCCGGAGAACAGCAGGGTGGTGGTGACCGGGAAGTGCGTGAGCGTGGGCACCAGCACGGTCGCGCTGAACATGGCCGCCACGTGCTGTGCGCCGAACCCGATGGTCAGCGGCCAGCTCAGCCGCTCATCCGGGGCGACGACCGCGCCGTCACGGACACGGCGGCCGTCGCCGTGCACCGACCACAACGCCAACGCTGCCTCCGCCCGCCCCGCCGACCCGCTGCGGAGCATGGTGCCACAGCACGTAGTCGCCCAGTCGATGCGACACCGTGATGTTCACACGGATGACCTAGCGCGCGTCGGGTGTACGGGGCGAACGTGACGGTCCGTCAGGAAGACAGCCAGGACAGCGCGAGCGCGTACGGGTCGGTCGTGCCGCCCCGCCCGGCGCCGATCCAGTGCACCGCGACATCGAGCATCCGCCCGGCGCGGCCGCGGTCGCAGCCGACGCCGTCCACGATCGCCCAGAACTCGTCCTCGTAGTCCGACATCCGCGCGACCTGCTCGCACACCACCCGCCGAAGTCCGGCACCCTCACAGTCGTCGACCATGCAAGCCCTCCTCTCGCGGGTTCTTCTGTTACTGACACGCATCAGATCGCCGCCGATGACGCGTCCGTTCAAGTGATCGTGATCACCAGCCCTACTCTTCCGGGAAGCCCTTACTCCAATCGAGTGACTTCACGCAGAATCACCACGTTTAGCCCCCACACCCCGCTCACGCCCCGACTTCTCCCCGCCTCGCCCCTCACCCGCCGCACCCCCGCCCCCACCAGCGCCGACCCACCGCGCACCCCTCGATTTTCACCCGTCCCAGCGACACAGGTTGTCCACAACCAAGATCCACAAACCCCTCTTTCAAGATCCACCGACACCCCCACCCGATAAAATGGCCCTCGGGGGCTCCCCCAGTGGTGCGGCGGGCTATGTGTGGGGCGCGCGGAATGCGAAACCCGGACGAATCCGCGCTCTGCGCGGCGTCGATAGGCGGGCTCGATGGGCGTGAATCGGGTCCGAGCCATCAGCATGAGCCGAACACGGCGGCACGATTCCGGTGAATGCGATCAACGGGTTCACGCATCCGGCACACACCAGGGCGTCGCCACTGGGAGGCGCGTTCCGCCAAGGGCCACACCCCGCGTAAGGCGAGCGCGGAAGCAGGCTCGCGACAGCCCGGAGCGTCCAGCCCGCACAAGCCGAAGCAAGAGCAAGGCCGGACACACCCCATCCGACCCGGACCAGACGCAACCGCAGCGCGCCCGGCAGGGCCGCGCGAACCGAGCACCGCAGCCACGCTCAGCGCCGGCAGACCGCGAGCCCCCAGCCAGCGCACACAGCATGACGCTCTTGGGCCTCACCAGCCACGACAAAGGCCCCACAGCGGCGCCGCCCGTGAGCCCGAGCAGGATCAAGCGACCGGCGGCGTCAGCTCCCGCAGCGCCGCCGCCAGGGCCGACAGGTTGTCCGTCGCCTCCGTCAGATCCGCCCCACCGGTCGACGAGGCCGCCACGGCCTCCCCCGCCGCCGCCAACAGCCGCCCGAACGCCGTCAGCCGGGCCGACAGCCGCCCGTGCAGCGTCATGATGCTCGCCGTCAGGTCCGCCGCCTGCTCGCTCGTGGCCGCGTCCCGGGCCCGTTCCAGCGCCTGTAACCGCGTCGCCAGCACCCGCATGACGGTCCCAGCCGACCGAGCCGCCTCCCGCGCCTCCCGCACCGGCCCCGTCGGCACACCGTCATCCGCGCCGAGCAGTTCCAGCAGCTCGGCCAGTGACTCCTCGGCCTCCCGCAACCGCCGCAGCGGCTCATACGCCCAGGACGTCACCGCGGGCTGCTCATCGCGCGGCCGGTGCACCAGTTCCTGCACGCTGACTTCCAGCAGCCGCTGCCGCGGCGCGTTCCGCCGGTGCCGCACCAGCGCCGTGATCGTCACCGCGTCCAGGATCACGGCCCCGGCGAGGAAGAAGAACGACAGGCCCGCCACGTCGTCTGCGTAGTCGCCCTCGGCGCTGATCAGCGCCGCCAGGCAGACGAGCCCGACCAGGCTGATCACGGTGAGCGTCGCGACCAGCCGGGCGGTCTTCCAGAAGTGCACACGGACGGCGTCGCCGTAGTTCTCGCGGGGTTCGGCCACCTCAACCCCGGCTGAGGTCACGCAATGCCGACGCCAGGGCCGCCAGGCGGTCCGTCGCGTCGGTCAGGTCCCGCTTCGGCGCGGCGGCCGAGCTGGCCGCCAGCGCTCGGGCCGCGGCGGCGATCAGCGCGCCGTACCCGTCCAGTCCCTCGTCCAATTGTCCCCGCAGTGCGCGCACGGCCTCGGTGAGGTGGCCACGCTCCATGGGCGGGGCGTGCTCCCTGGCTCGCTCCACAGCGTGCACCTGGGCGGCCACGGCGCGCAATGCCGCCGCGGCCTCGGCGCCGGTGGCGCTGGCCTCGGCGACCGAGTCGGGCGGGACCATGGCGCCGCGGGTGAGCTGGTCGAGCAGCTCGCGCAGCGTGTCCTCGGCCTCGCCGAGGCGTTGCAGGGGTTCCCGGGCCACCGATCCGCGCGGCGGCAGCACCACCGGGGGCGGTAACGGCTCGGGCAGCGGCTCCTTGTGCAGCCGCCACGCCTGCACGCCGCGGGAGACCGCCGCCAGGCCGGACAGGACCGCGGCGCCGATCAGCCCCGGCCCGAGCAGGCCGGGGTCGGCGGCCGCGGTCTCCACCACGACCGCGCCCGCCCCGGTGGTCACCCCGGTGACCGTCCACAGCTTGGTGCCGCGGACCGCCGAGCGCCTGCGCCGCAGCGCCTTGGCCCGGGGGTCGCGGCGCAGGCCGTGCAGTGCGGCGCGCACCTGCCCGTCGACCTCGCGCAGGTGCTGGGACACCAGGTCGTTCCCGAGCTTCATCAGCCCGTGCAGGCGCGGCCGCATGGGGTCGCGCTCAGGAACCGGCCTGCGGGTTGGCCTTCTGCTCCTGGGCCACCCGCTGGGCGATCTCGGCCTGGATGTTGCCTGCCGCGGGCGCGGCGGCGGCCGCCGGACCGCTGGTGACCTGGCCCGCGACCGGTCCGCCGCCCATCGAGGCGCGGATCTGGTCGAGCCGGGAGCGGCCCGCCAGCTCGGTCGTGGAGGCCTGGACCTCCAGCATCCGGCCCTGCACGGAGTTCTGCGCCAGCTCCGCCGAGCCGAGCGCGGTGGTGTACCGCTTCTCGATCTTGTCGCGGATCTCCTCAAGCGACGGCGTGTTGCCCGGCGCGGCCAGCTCGCTCATCTGGTTGAGCGAGCGGGACACCTGCTCCTGCATCTTGGCCTGCTCCAGCTGGCTGAGCAGCTTGGTGCGCTCGGCCAGCTTGTTCTGCAGCAGCATGGCGTTGCGCTCGACCGCCTGCTTGGCCTGCGCGGCCGCCTGCAGCGCCTGGTCGTGCAGGGTCTTGAGGTCCTCGATGCTCTGCTCGGCGGTGACCAGCTGGGTGGCGAAGCCCTGCGCGGCGTTCTCGAACTGGGTGGCCTTCTGCTCGTCGCCCTTGCCGCGCGCCTCGTCGGCGAGCACCAGCGCCTGCCGGGCGGACATCTGCAGCTTCTCCACGTCGCCGAGCTGCCGGTTCAGCTTCATCTCCAGCTGGCGCTGGTTGCCGATCACGGAGGCCGCCTGCTGGGAGAGCGCCTGGTGCTGCCGCTGGGCCTCCTCGATGGCCTGCTGGATCTGCACCTTGGGATCGGCATGCTCATCGATTTTCGACGAGAACGACGCCATCATGTACTTCCAGAACTTCACGAACGCGTTGGCCATCGTCGTCCTCCGCCTGCCTTCTTCCCTCTGCCGGTTCCCTGGTACTCATCGCTGCCCTGCACACCGACGAAACGGCAACGCCCCGGCACCGCTGTGGGTTCCATCGTGTCAGGTGCGCTGGGCCCGTTCCACTGGACCCGGCGGAAATCAGGGATCACTCGGAGATCGGCCCTGAGGAACCGGACCGACCTCCGGGGTATCCCCGGACCCCGGTGCGACTTGCCGGGGCCCGCAGGCACGCGCCGAGCCCGGACCCGCGGGGCGGATCCGGGCTCGGCGGACGGGTGTTGTCGCAGGTGGGCTCAGGCGGCGTAGACCGCCCCGGCGCGGGTGGGGTTGAGCTGGGTGCTCAGCGCGGTCTCGATCCGGTGCGTGAGCGCGGGCTGGATGCGCAGGTCGGCCAGGTTCTCGCCGATGACGGCGGGCACCAGCCGACCGCCCTCGGCCGCGCCGTCGCGGGCCTGGTCGACCGCGTCGACCGGGTCGGCCCCGACGCGCTCGGGCACGCCGTCCTCGACCGAGGTGAGCGCGCCGATGTCGGAGGCGACGTGGTGCAGCAGCTCGGACAGCGGCAGCTCCAGCGCGTCGCAGATGGCGGCCAGCAGTTCGCTGGAGGCCTCCTTGCGGCCGCGTTCGACCTCGGAGAGGTAGCCCAGGCTCACCCGGGCGGACCGGGAGACCTCACGCAGCGTGCGTCGCTGGTTCGTGCGGGCGTGTCGGAGCCGATCACCGATCGCCTCGCGCAACAGCACGGTCATCGCGCACCTCCCTTCGTCGACGGGCCCGGACCGCACGCGGCCGCCCGCGCGACCACGGCGGAGCCGCGGGCGCTGCCGGTGCGGCGACCACGCGTGGCCGTCACGGAGACAACGTTACCGAGGGACGGCGACAGAGTGCAGCGACTTCCCGGGTAATCCGCCAAGAGCGAACGACACCGACCGCGGGGATGTTCCCGGCGCCCGGTGGGGTGGGCGCGCACGGCTCCGTGCGCGACTTCATGTACAGAGGGTGACACTGGCCTCACGCGAAAAGGGTACCCAGATCCGCGGCGATCAGCTGCAGAGCATGCCGCACCGCGGCGGATCGCACCTCTTCGCGACCACCCGCTGCGGTGATCGTCACACCTCGCCGCCCGCGCGGCCCGGCCAGCGCGACGTGCACCGTCCCGGGCGGCACGCCGTCCTGCGGGTCCGGCCCGGCCACCCCGGTGAGACCGACGCCCAGGTCGGCCCCGCAGCGCGCACGGGCGCCCTCGGCGAGCGCGGCGGCCACGTCCGGGTCGACCGCGCCACGCTCGGCGAGCAGGTCGGCGTCGACGCCCGCGAGCGCCGCCTTGAGGTCGGTGGCGTAGACCACCAGCCCGCCCCGCACGACCGCGCTGGATCCGGGCACGCTGGTCAGCACGGCGGTGAGCAGGCCTGCGGTCAGCGACTCGGCCGTCGCCACGGTCTCGCCGCGCGCCTTCAGCGCCGCCACGACCCCGGCCACGGACTCGGCCGACAGGCCGGGCGCCAGGGCGAGCGGCGTCACGAGGCGACCGCGCGTAGCCCTCGGGCGCGCAGCCGGACCGCGCGGACCACGTAGTCGACGCCGGTGACCACGGTCAGCACCAGCGCCAGCCACATGGAGATCCAGGCGACCGGGGTGAGCCAGTGCGGCAACGGCAGCAGGAACGCGCCGATGGCGAACACCTGGGTGAGCGTCTTGAGCTTGCCGCCGCGACTGGCCGGGATCACCCCGTGCCGGATGACCCAGAACCGCAGCAGCGTCACCCCGACCTCGCGCGCGGCGATGACCAGGGTGAACCACCAGGGCAGCTCGCCGAGCACGCTCAGCCCGACCAGCGCGGCGCCGGTGAGCGCCTTGTCCGCGATCGGGTCGACGATCTTGCCGAAGTCGGTGATCAGCCCGTGCTTGCGGGCCAGCCTGCCGTCCACGTGGTCGGTGATGGAGGCGACCACGAACACCGCGAACGCGCCCAGCCGCCACCCGGTGTGCGTGCCGCCTTCGGCGAACAGGGCCATCAGGAACACCGGCACCAGCACCAGGCGGGTCAGCGTGAGCAGGTTGGCGACGTTGAGCAGCGGCACCTCGGTCCGCTCCGGCAGCTCCGGCGCGCCCTTCCGGGTGGGCGGGTCGGCGACAACACCGGTGGGCGGGTCGGCGACAACACCGATGGGCGGGTCGGCGACAACACCGATGGGCGGGTCGGCGACAACACCGGCGGATGGGTCGGCGGCGGCGCGCGCGGGTGGGTCGGGGACGACACCGGCGGGCGGGTCGGGGATCGCGGGGACGGCCCGCACGGTCGGTGGCTGCGCGGCGGCCTCGGTCTGCTCCGGTTCCCGGACACAGTCCTCGCCGCCGACGGTCTCGCCCGGCCCCCCGGTGGCCGCCGAGCTCATTGCGACCCCGGTTCCACGCGCGCGAGCAGCTCGACGGGTTCGACGACCAGGTCGACGCCCTCGGTGTCGACCACGCGGGCGCGCACCAGGTCGCCGACGGCGTACTCGCCGCCGTCCAGCAGCACGCACTCGCCGTCCACCTCGGGCGCCTGGTGCGCGGCCCGGCCGACGCAGTCGCCGTCGTCGGTCTCGGCCTGCTCGACCAGCACCACCACCTCGGTGCCGACGCGCTCCTCGGCGCGCTGCGCGGTCAGCTCCTCGACCAGCCCGGAGATCCGTGCGACGCGGGCGTTGACGGTCTCCTCGTCGAGCTTGCCGTCCAGGCCCTCGGCCTCGGTGCCGTCCTCGTCGGAGTAGCCGAACACGCCGACCGCGTCCAGCCGCGCGGCGGTCAGGAAGCGGGCCAGCTCGTCGACGTCGTCCTCGGTCTCGCCGGGGAAGCCGACTATCACGTTGCTCCGGATACCCGCCTGCGGCGAGTGCGAACGGATCTGGTCGATGAGACCAAGGAAGGACTCGGTGTTGCCGAACCGGCGCATCCGGCGCAGCACGGGCTCGCTGGCGTGCTGGAAGGACATATCGAAGTAGTCGGCGACGCCCGGGGTGGTGGCGATCGCGCGCACCAGGTTGGGGCGGGTCTCGGCGGGCTGCAGGTAGGACACGCGCACGCGGTCGATGCCGGGGAGCGCTGCCAGCCGGGTGATGACGGCCTCCAGCGCGCCCTGGCCCGCGTGCTCGCGGCCGAGGTCCTTGCCGTAGGAGGTGGAGTTCTCGCTGACCAGGACCAGCTCGCGGGCGCCCTCCCCGGCCAGCCAGGCCCCTTCGGCGACGATCTCGTCGGGGTGCCGGGACACGAAGGAGCCCCGGAAGCTGGGGATCGCGCAGAACGAGCACCGCCGGTCACACCCGGACGCGATCTTGAGCGACGCCACCGGCCCGCTGTCGAGCCGCTTGCGCGCGACCGGCCCCCAGGCGTGCCCCGGCACGGCGACATCGGCCTGCTGCCGCTCGACCGGGGAGATGGGCAGCAGCGTGCGCCGGTCGACCGGGACGTGCGACGGGACCGCGTGCCCGGCGACCACATCCCCGAGGCGTTCGGCCAGGTCGGGGTAGTGGTCGAAGCCCAGCACGGCGGACGCCTCGGGCAGGCTGTCGGCGAGTTCGGCGCCGTACCGCTCGGCCATGCAGCCGACGGCCACCACCTTGGCCCCGGTGTCGGCGGCGGCGAGCAGCGTGTCCACCGAGTCCTTCTTGGCCGACTCGACGAACCCGCAGGTGTTGACGACGATGACGTCCGGGGTGCCTTCCTCCGGGTCGACGAGCTCCCAGCCGCCGCCCGCGAGCCGACCCGCGAGTTCCTCCGAGTCGACTTCGTTCCTGGCACAGCCGAGTGTCAGCATGGCGACGCGGCGGTGAACTGGTGCGGGGGGCGGCGAGAAGGACACGGTGAAAGGGTAACGGCTGGTCCGGGGTGCTCACCTGGCCGCCCGGTGACACCACCCGCCGCGATGGATCAGTATGACGCCATGATGACCGAAGCCGATGTCCGCCGCGCCGCCCTCGCGCTGCCCGGCACGAGCGAGAGATCCTCCTACGGCACACCCGGCTTCCGGGTCCGTGACAAGCTCTTCGCCCGCCTCAAGGACGCCGAGACCCTGGTGGCGTTCTGCGCGGACGAGTCGGAGAAGCTGGCGTTGATCGCGGAGGAGCCGGGCCGGTACTACAGCACACCGCACTACGACGGGTACCCGTCGGTGCTGGTCCGGTTGAGCGCTCTGGACGAGGACGGGCTGGCGGACGTCCTCCTGGAGTCGTGGCGGGTCCGGGCCCCGCGCAAGCTGGTCGCCGAGTTCGATGCCGCTCCGCCGCAGGCGTGACCTGTTCGTCTGCCCTGCTTTCCGCCCGCTGAGCTGTGGATAACTTCGCGCGGACTGCCGCGTTCGACCGGTAGCGTGGAAATCGGGGGTCCCTCGGAGTTGTCCACAACACTGCCGAGCCATCCCCAGGCACCGGCCCGGCCTTGACGCCAGCGTGCGGCGCAGCCACTCCCCGACACCGGCACGACCGGCGTGAACCTCACCGCAGGCACCTGTGGACAAGTCCGGGCACACGGCCACCTACCAGCGGTAATGTGAAAACCGGGGGTCCCCGGGCGAGTTATCCACAACCCGCCTGAACCATCCACAGACCACCACGACGCTCTTCCCGGCGCCCCCACCCGCCATAGGCTGGAACGACGGACGGCCGCGGAAAGACACGTCACGCCCGAAGCCGCAACCGTGATCATCCAAAGGGCTCACCAACCCCAGGCGCACTTGAGCCGCGAGCGGCACCCCTCAGACCCGTTCGAAGACCGCCGCCAGCCCCTGCCCCCCACCGATGCACATCGTCTCCAGCCCATACCGAGCACCACGACGCCGCATCTCCCGCAACAACGTAGCCAGAATCCGCCCCCCGGTAGCCCCCAACGGATGCCCGAGCGAGATCCCAGACCCGTTCACATTCGTCCGAGCCCAGTCCCCCTCCCCGAACCCCCACTCCCGAGTCACCGCGAGCACCTGCGCCGCGAACGCCTCGTTCAGTTCGATCAGGTCCATGTCCGCCAACGTCAACCCCGCCCGCGCCAACGCCCGCGCCGTGGCAGGGACCGGACCGAGGCCCATGGTCGACGGCCCCACCCCCGCCGCCGCCCACGACACCAGGCGCGCGTGTGGGCGGAGGCCGAGTTCGGCCGCCTTCTCCGGTGTGGTCACCAGGCACACCGCCGCGCCGTCGTTCTGGCCGCTCGCGTTGCCCGCCGTCACGGTCGCGTCCGGGTCCTGGCGCTGCATGATCGGCTTCAGGCGGGCCAGTTTCTCGACCGTCGAGTCCGGGCGCGGGTGTTCGTCCCGGTCGACGTCGCCCACCGGCACGGTCTCCTCGGTGAAGTCCGCCGCCACCGCGCGCTCGTGCGAGCGCACCGACAGTTCGTCCTGTTCGGTCCGGCTGATCCCGTATGCCCGGCGCAGGTTCTCCGCCGTCTCGACCATCCCTCCGGGTACCGGGAAGTTCACGCCGCCTGCGGTCACCCGGGCCCGCGCGAGTCGGTCGTGCAGTTCGACGCCGGTCCCCTTCACCCCCCACCGCATGGCGGCGGAGTAGAACTCGACCTGGCTCATGTTCTCCGCGCCGCCCGCGAGGACGACGTCGTTCACCCCGGTCTGCACGCGCATGGCCGCGTCCAGGACAGCCTGCAGACCGGACCCGCACCGCCGATCCACCTGCACGCCCGGCACCTCCACCGGCAACCCGGCGTCGAGCGCGGCGACGCGTCCGAGCGCCGGGGCCTCGCCGTTCGGGTGGCACTGGCCCAGCACGACGTCCTCGATGGACGACGGCTCGATGCCGGTGCGGGCGAGCAGTGCGCGGATCACCGTCGCGGCCAGTTCGGTGACCGGCACGTTCGCCAGCACGCCGCCGAAGCGGCCCACCGGGGTGCGCAGTGGTTCGCAGATGACGGCCTCGCGCATGGTCTTCCCTCCGCCGGGTTCGTGGCGCGCCGATTCTGCCCCGCCCGGGGAGCGGACGCCCGAGCGGCTAAGTTGGGCAGTTGTGAATCCGCTGGTGCGCCGGGCCCGCGCGACGGACGTGCGGGCCATGAAGGCCGTGATCGACACCTACGTCGGCAAGGTCCTGCTGGCCAAGCCCTGGGTGACGTTGTACGAGGACATCCAGGAGTTCTGGGTCGCCGAGCTGGACGGTGAGCTGGTCGGCTGCGGGGCGCTGCACGTCCTGTGGGAGGACATCGCCGAGATCCGCACGATCGCGGTGGCGCCGGTCGCGCGTGGTCGCGGCGTCGGGCACCTGCTCGTGGAGCAGTTGATCGGGGAGGCCCGCGAACTGGGGTTGGCGAGGATCTTCGTGCTCACGTTCGAGACCGAGTTCTTCGCCCGGCACGGGTTCGTCGAGATCGACGGCACGCCGGTGAGCGCCGAGGTGTACGCGGAGATGCGGCGGTCGATGGACGAGGGCGTGGCCGAGTTCCTGGACCTGGAGTACGTCAAACCGAACACGCTCGGCAACACGCGGATGCTGCTCAAGCTCTGAGGAATGGCCGTTCCGGGTTGACAGAACGGGCTTTAGGGGTGGTCGAACCCGCAGGTCACCGAGTGGTAACCGGTATTTCGGTCCGCATAGCCCGAATGGTGGTGCCATTCTTCACGTGCCCGGTGCGTAATTGGCTCACCGACTTCACGAGTGGTAAGTCGGGCCATCCCCACTAGGAGCCAGCGTGCCGACCTCTCCCCTGCGCCGCCTCGCCCGAGGCGTGGTCATCACCGCCGTCACCAGCGCCGCCGTCGTCGTGGGCGCGGGTGTCGCGGCCGCGGACCTCTCGCCCGCGCAACTGCAGCAGACCACCGACAGCTACCTGTTCAGCCAGAGCCTGGACCAGTTCCAGAGCACCCGGGCCGCGCGCCCGTACGCCAACCAGCTCGACTGGTCCTCCGACGGCTGCTCGAACTCGCCGGACAACCCGTTCGGCTTCAACTTCGTGAAGGCCTGCTACCGGCACGACTTCGGCTACCGCAACTACAAGCGGCAGGGCCGGTTCAACGAGTCCACCCGGCTGAACATCGACAACAACTTCAAGTCCGACCTGTACAAGATCTGCGCGGGCAACTGGGCCTGCAACCGCACCGCGGACATCTACTACGCGGCGGTGCGCCAGTTCGGCAACAGCTGAGCGGGAACGGGTCGGGGCCCCCTGTCCGTGGCCCCGACCCGCGTCCTCACAGCCGGGTGACGACCAGCGTCGCCACCTTGCCGTCGGTGTCGAGCGCGGCCAGCCGCACCCGGTAGCCGTTCGCGTCGGCCTGGGTCGGGAACTGGTCGTTGGTGTGCACCGTGACCGGTGTCCCGGCGAGGGTCAGCTGGACGACCGCGTCGCCCGCCCAGATGCAGGTCTGGCCCGGCTTGCACCGGCTGTCCTCGGACACCTCGCGGAACGACACGGACACGCCGGAGTCGGCGAGCATCGCGACGTCGCCGCGGGTCAGCGGGAACTCGGTGTCGAGCGGTGGACCGGCCTGCACGACGGGACGGTCGGGTGTGCCGCCGTCGCCGCTCGTGCCCGCCGTCACCTGGTTTGCCTTGCCGCACGCGGACATGGCGAGCACCGCGGTCACCAGAGCGGCGAGCGCTAGTGCGAACTTGGCGAACGTCCTGGTCTTCATGGCAGCTCCTCACCCTCACCCGGAAGACGGACCCGGTGGGGTGACGGGTTGCACTTCGCCCGGATCCTCAGTTGCCGTAGGGGCGCTGCCTGCCCTGCTGCGGGTAGCCACCCGGCTGCTGCGGTGGGTAGCCGGGCTGCGGATAGCCGGGCTGCTGCTGGGGATATCCCCCCGGGTAGCCCTGCTGCTGCGGATAACCGCCCTGCTGAGGGTAGCCGCCGGGCTGTTGCGGATACCCGGGCTGCGGGTACGCCTGCTGCTGCGGGTAGCCCTGCGGCTGACCGGGCTGTTGCGGGTAACCAGGCTGCGGGTGACCAGGCTGCTGGAAGTACTGCCCCTGCGGCGGGTAGCCCGGCTGCGGGTTGGCGGCCGGGCCGAGGTAACGGGCGTCGCCGAAGGCCAGGATCGGCATGCCGATGAACGGCAGCAGGATCAGCAGCGCGGCGAACCCGCCGGTCTTGCCGAACGACTTCGCCAGGTCGATCATGATGATGATCGCGATCACCACATTGACCAGCGGGATGCAGAACAGCAGCGTCCACCAGCCGGGCCTGCCAACGACCTTGGTCAGGGTGTAGAAGTTGTAGATCGGGACGATCGCCGCCCAACCGTCCTGCCCGGCCTTGGTGAACACCCGCCACATCGCGATCACCGCGATCAGCCCGATGCCCAGCCCGACGAGCAGGAACGGCAGCATGATGGCCCACACGTCGGTGGTCTGCACGGTATAGGTGACGCCGATATCGGGGTCCACGCCTGTCCCTCCTCGGGCGCGCACCGATCCCCCGACACGCGCGATCATCGTTCGCGCGAAACACTGACCCCTCGGGGCGGTGAAGCGAAGCGATTGGCGTGGGTCGTTAGCTGTTCGAGATCCAAGCGGGACGTCAGTCCGTCTCGTCCGAACCGTCGTCAGCGGACGGTCCACCCCGGATCGTCCACAGCACGTTCTCCAGCTCGTCCGGTTTCACCAGCACGTCGCGCGCCTTGGAGCCCTCGGACGGGCCGACCACGCCGCGCGACTCCAGCAGGTCCATCAACCGGCCCGCCTTGGCGAAGCCGACGCGCAGCTTGCGCTGCAGCATCGAGGTGGAGCCGAACTGCGAGGTGACGATCAGCTCGGTGGCCTGCAACAGCAGGTCCAGGTCGTCGCCGATGTCCGGGTCGATCTCCTTGGCCTCGCCGGGTTTCGCCGCGGTGACGCCATCGGTGTAGTCCGGCTGGGCCTGCTGCTTGGTGAACGAGACGACCTCGGCGATCTCCTCGTCGCTGACGTAGGCGCCCTGCACGCGCACCGGTTTCGCGGCGCCCATCGGCAGGTAGAGGCCGTCGCCCATGCCGATCAGCTTCTCCGCGCCCGGCTGGTCCAGGATGACCCGCGAGTCGGTGAGCGAGGAGGTGGCGAACGCCAGCCGGGACGGCACGTTCGTCTTGATCAGGCCGGTCACCACGTCCACCGACGGCCGCTGGGTGGCCAGCACCAGGTGGATGCCCGCGGCGCGCGCCTTCTGCGTGATCCGCACGATCGCGTCCTCGACGTCGCGCGGCGCGGTCATCATCAGGTCGGCCAGCTCGTCCACGATGGCCAGGATGTACGGGTACGGCCGGTACTCGCGCTCGCTGCCGGGCGGCGCGGTGATCTCGCCGGACTTCACCTTCTTGTTGAAGTCGTCGATGTGCCGGACCCGGTTGGCCTGCATGTCCTGGTAGCGCTGCTCCATCTCCTCCACCAGCCAGGTCAGCGCGGCGGCCGCCTTCTTCGGCTGGGTGATGATGGGCGTGATCAGGTGCGGGATGCCCTCGTACGGGGTCAGCTCGACCATCTTCGGGTCGACCAGGATCATCCTGACCTCGTCCGGGGTGGCCCTGGCCAGCAGTGAGACCAGCATGGAGTTGACGAAGCTGGACTTGCCGGAGCCGGTGGAGCCCGCGCACAGCAGGTGCGGCATCTTGGCCAGGTTCGCGGTGATCATGTGGCCCTCGATGTCCTTGCCGAGGCCGACCACCATCGGGTGGGTGTCCTTGAGCGCGGTCGAGGAGCGCAGCACGTCGCCGAGCCGGACCATCTCGCGGTCGGCGTTGGGCACCTCGATGCCGACCGCGGACTTGCCCGGGATCGGCGCGAGCAGCCGCACGTTGTCGGTGGCCACCGCGTAGGCGATGTTCTTGGTCAGCGCGGTGATCTTCTCGACCTTCACGCCCGGCCCCAGCTCCACCTCGTAGCGGGTCACCGTCGGGCCCCTGGTGAAGCCGGTGACCTGGGCGTCGATGGAGAACTGGTCGAGCACCCCGGTGATCGCCTCGATCATCGAGTCGTTGGCCTTGCTGCGTGCCTTGGGCTCGTCGCCGGTGACCAGCAGGCCGAGGTCGGGCAGGTTGTAGTCGCCGTCGACCACGCGCGTGACGGTGATCGAGTTCTGGTCCGGCTTGGGCTCGGAGACCTGCGGCGTCTCCTTGACCTGCGCGGCCCGCGTTCGCTTCGGTTTGGCGGGCGGCTCATCCAACGGCAGCGGCGGCTGCTCCGGCGCGCCCTCCTCCTCGACCGCGGCGGCCTGCCTACGCCGAGGGGTCTTGCGCGGCTTGAGCGGCGGCTCGGCCTCGAACTCCGGCTCGTCGGCGAACAGGTCGGGGGTGGCCGCGGCCGCCCGCTCCTCCGGGTCCATGCCCAGCTCGCGGATGCGGGTCGGCACGTCCCGGATGCGGGTGCCGGTGAACACCAGCACGCCGAAGCCGAGCACCAGGACCAGCACGGGCACCGCGACCCAGGCGGTGACGCCCTTGGCGAGCAGGCCGCCGGAGACGTAGCCGAGCGCGCCGCCCGCGTACTTGCGGCCGTGGTTGTCCTCGGGCAGCCCGGCGAACACGTGCAGCACACCCAGCAGGGCGAGCGCGAACAGCAGGGTGCCGACGGTGTAGCGGGGGCGTTTGTCCGGCTGCGGGTCGGAGCGCATGAGGATGACGCCGATGACGAGCAGCACCAGCGGCATGGCGATGGCCAGCGCGCCGAGCACGGTGCGCACCCCGTCCTCCAGCCACCCGCCGACCGTGCCCGCCGCGTGCCACCACACCGAGGCCCCGAGGATCACGCCGATGGCGACGAGCGCGAACCCGATCCCGTCCCGCCGGTGCGCCGGGTCGAGCTCCTTGGTGCGCCCGATCGCGCGCGCGACCGACCCGACCCCCTTGGCCAGCAGCCCCCACCCGGTGGCGAGCACGCCCTTGCTCGGCGCGGGCTGCGGTTTCTTCGAGTTGCCGGGCCGTCTGGCGGGTGACCGAGATGCCGCGGGCTTGCGCGCCCCACCCTTGCCCGCGCCCTTCGAGGTCGTCGTCCGACTCGCCATGGGTTCACACGGTAGTCCGCGATGTCCCGAAGGCCCGGCTGCCACACCGTAGAGTGACGCCCTGGCCGCCGACCCCGCCGCGGTCCGTGCCATGCTGGCCGCCATGTCCGTCCTGCGCGGCCACTCCCCGGAGCCGTCTCACCGCCCGCTCCGACCAGCACAGACACCCTTGATCTGGCGCGCGGGCTCGGCCCTCGACCACGCCATCGTCCGCTCCGTCGGCTCCCTGTCCATCACCGGCGAGTTCCCGCCCCACCTGCGCGGCCGCCCGGTGCTGGTGGCCGCCAACCACATCGGCATGTTCGACCCGTTCGTCCTCATCGCCGCCTGCCGCAGCGTCGGCTTCCTGCCCCGCTTCATGCTCACCGCGGGCCTGCTCGACGCCCCGGTGATCGGCCCGGTCCTGCGCGCGAGCGGCCATCTCCGGGTGGACCGCGGCAAGAGCAACATCGCCGAGGCGTTCGGACGGGCGACGGAGAACCTGCGGACGTCGCGGGTGCCGTTGCTGGTGTATCCGGAGGGGCGGGTCAGTCGGGAACCCGGGTTGTGGCCGGAGCGCGGCAAGACGGGTGTGGCGCGGATGGCGTTGCACGGGGATGTGCCGGTGGTGACGATCAGTCAGTGGGGGGCGCACGAGGCTGTCTATTGGGGGACGGAGACGGTTTCCGGGGTGCAGGACGTGAAGCCGTTGGTGATGTCTCTTCTTCGGGCTATGCGGAAGCGGCCCACGTTCCAGGTGCATTTCGGGGGGCAGGTGGATCTGTCGGGACTGTCGGCGGATCGGCCTGGGGACGCGCGGCGGGCGCATGCACGGATCATGAACCAGATCACGGCGAATCTTGTGCCGTTGCGGGCGGATCAGCTGGACAAGCCGCGCTTCCATGACCCGACAAGGCCTTGCGACTCGACGAGCCCGTGGAAGCCGGAGCGGTAGAGGGAATTCGGCGTCAGGGCGATTGACGCCGGAGGTCACGAGGTTGTCGTGCCCGGTCGGGCGGGATTCTTCTCGACTGTCCGCACCGGCGAATCGTCCCTACGGCTATTCCCGCGCCTGTGGGAATGTTCCACCGTCATCCTGGCCTCGCACGTTGGGCTTGAAGGTGTCCCCGTGCCTGCGGGGTTGATCTCCCAAGACCAGCGAACCCATCCCCTCCAACGTACCCCGCCCCGACCTCACCTCCCCACCACTCGCCTCGGGGATGCTCCGTCGTCGACCAAGTGCACGCCGCGACGGACTCAGTTCTCCCTGCGCAGCAGGGATGTTCCCGCTACCAGCCACATCGAGCCGTACCGGACGTGATGATCCCGCCCAAGCGGGCTGCCCTCGTGGCGCGATGCCATCCCGCACAAGCGGAATGCACCCCCAGACCGCACCGCCGAGCTACGCCGCCCCTACCCGACCGCGCATCCAGGACGCTTCCAGCCCGCCACCTCCGACCACGGACCCACCCAGCCCCAAGATCATCCGCCGCCCCCGAGACAGAGCCCCTCCCACCCGGGGGCTGGCCCGCGCGTGAGCCTATCTGCCCAGGTCAGGGCAACGGAAGCCCCGTCCGGCTGCCTGTGGATGAATCCGGGCTCATGTGGACAACCCGCACCCCGGGCGACCGATTGTGCCACCCGAAGTACGCCCCCCATGATCACGAGTTATCCACATCCCCCGAAATCCATCCACAGCCCCAAGGCCACCCCTTCCGCACCCCTGACCTGGGCAGATAGGCTCACGCGCGGGCCAGCCCCCGGGTGGGAGGGGCTCTGTTCGCGGGGTGATCAACTTCTTGGAATCGGCCGTGGTCGACTCCCTTGGGGCGAGGGGCAGGCACGACAACGGGCAGCCGCAGAGCCGCAGAGCCGCAGAGCCGCAGAGCCGCAGAGCCGCAGAGCCGCAGAGCCGCAGAGCCGCAGAGCCGCAGAGCCGCAGAGCCGCA
>NZ_KB894424.1 GCF_000374445.1 Actinokineospora enzanensis DSM 44649
GCCGGTCTCTTCCCGCCCGATCCCACTCGGCCCTGGGGGCCTCCTGGGATCGGGCGGGAAGAGACCGGCGCGATCCCGCGTGGTGGTCCAGTTGGGGGTGGCCGAGTTGGGCGGTCGGGTTATAGGTGGTCGAGTTTGGGGTGGCCAGGTTAGTGGTGGTCGGGTTAGTGATGGTCGGGTCTGGGGTGGCCGGGTTGGGCGGGCGGGTTGTAGGTGGTCGAGTTTGGGGTGGCCAGGTTAGTGGTGGTCGGGTTAGTGATGGTCGGGTCTGGGGCGGGCGGGTTGGGCGGGCGGGTTGGGCGGGCGGGTTAGTGGTTGTCGAGTTGGGGGGGATCTCGGGTGGGGGAATGTCGGGGGTGGCAGTGGGGGATTTGTGTGCCGCGGCGGGGTGGGGTGTTAGAGGATGGCTTGGGTTAGGGCTGCCAGGGCCTCGTCTACCTCTTCCGCTGTGACTGTCATGGGGGGTACCAGGCGGATGACGTTTCCGTATAGGCCGCCTTTGCCTACCAGGAGACCATTCCTCTTTGTCTTTTCCATGACGGTGGCTGCTGCGTGGGGGTCGGGGGCGCCGGTTGGGGTGATGAACTCGATGGCGATCATCAGGCCTCGGCCGCGTACGTCGCCGATTGTGGGGGTGGTTTCGGCGAGGGTGCGGAGGGCGGTGAGTAGGCGTTCGCCCAGTTTGTCGGCGTTGGATTGGAGGTCGTGGTCCAGTAGGTAGTCGAGGGCGGCGTTGGCGGCGGTTGTCACCAGGGGATTGCCGCCGAAGGTGGAGATCGAGTTGGCGGTCAGGCAGTCCATCACGTCCGCGCGGCCGACGACGCCGCCGATTGCCATGCCGTTGCCGAGGCCCTTGGCGAAGGTCATCATGTCCGGCACCACGTCGTGCGCGTCCATGCCCCAGAAGTGGGTGCCGGTGCGGCCCCAGCCGGTCTGTACCTCGTCCGAGATCAGCAGGATGCCGGTCTCGTCGAGAATGTCCTTGAACGCCCGGTACAACCCGTCCGGCGGCACGTTGAACCCGCCGACGCCCTGGATCGGTTCGGCGATCATGCAGGCGACGTCGCCCGCGGTCGCCGTGACCAGTACCTCGCGCAGGTCTTCGGCGCAGGCGCGGATGTAGTCCGCATCGGACAGATGGCGGAACGGGCCGCGGTAGCGGTAGCCGCCGTGGACGTAGCTCACCTTCAGCGGTGACAACGAACTGGCCGCCCAGCCGCGATTGCCCGTCACACTGTTCGTCCCGAACGCGCGCCCGTGGTAGGAGTTGCGGATCGACAGGACCTGGTTGCTGCGCCGGAACTGCGTGGCCAGCAACAGCGCCGCCTCGTTCGCCTCGGTCCCGGAGTTGCCGAAGAACACCTTCGCGTCCGGGATGCGGGACAACCGGGCGATCTTCTCCGCGAGTTCCACCTGGCTGCGAATCAGGTACAGCGTGGACGTGTGCAGCACCCCGGTGTCGAGCTGCCGCCGGATGGCGTCGCTGATCTCGGCGATGTCGTAGCCGATGGCGTTGGTCAGGATGCCCGCGAAGAAGTCCAGGTAGGTGGTGCCGGTCGAGTCGGTCACCCGCCTGCCGCCTGCGTGCGTGATCTCGATGGGCTCGTCGTAGTAGAGGGACAGCCAGGCGGGCAGGACGGCGCGGTGCCGGTCGATCAGCGGGATGTCAGCCATCAGCCGAGTGTGGCCGGAGCACCCCGGGCGGCGCCACGCCCCCTCCCGAGATCACCCCGACCACTCCCGGTCGGGCCGCGCGGTCACCCGGCGAGCGGGGCCGCGCGCAGGCCGGACAGTGCCTCGGACCAGGACCGCACCTCATCCAGCAGGGTGCACAGGATCTGCTCGTGGTGCGCGCCGGGGGCGAACTCGCCGGGCTCGCGCGGGTCGGTGATCACGAAGTCGTGATACATCGACAGCGCGACCTGGGCGCGCACGCAGGCCACCTTGACCTCGGCCAGCGTCAGCCGCAGGTGTTCGACGCCGCGCGCGCCCGCGGTCTGGGCGCCGTAGCCGACGAAGCCCGCGGCCTTGTCGTTCCACTCGGCGAACAGGTAGTCGACCGCGTTCTTGAGCGCGGCCGGGAACGAGTGGTTGTACTCGGGGACCACGAACACGAACCCGTCGAACGACTCGACGGTGCGCGCCCAGCGGGTGGTGTGCGGGTTGCGGTAGTCGCCCATCACGGCGGGGACGGGTTCGTCGAGCAGCGGCAACGCGTGGTCGGCGAGGTCGACGACCTCGACGGTGACCTCGGCCGGGTAGTGCGACCGGGCGACGGACGCCACCCAGTCCGCGACGACGGGGCCGCGGCGGCCGGGGCGGGTGCTGCCGACGATGACGGCGATTCGGGTCATGAAGGTAAAGTACAACGTGCATGGCAAGTAGTACAACGAGCGTTGTAGTTTCGGAGGTCACATGCCCCCCTCTGCCGACAAGCGGCGCGCCATCCTCGACGGCGCGCTCGGCACGTTCGCCCGCGACGGCTACACCCGGGCGAGCATCGACGCCATCTCGGCGGCCGCGGGCGTGTCCACCCGCACGATCTACAACCACTTCGCCGACAAGTCCCACCTGTTCGCCACCGTGATCGAGGAGAGCGCGGGCCGGGTCGCCGACGCCCAGCTCGACCTGCTGGACCGACACCTGCGCAAGGTGACCGACCTGGAGGCCGACCTGGTCGCGTTCGCGCTGGCCTGGCTGCGCTCCACGACCGGGTTCGAAGACCACTTCCTGCTGGTCCGCCAGGTCAACGCGGAGGCGCGGCACATCCCGCCCGCGGCCATCGATGCCTGGCAGGAGAACGGCCCGCGCCGGGTGCAGCGGGTGCTGGGCGAGCGGCTGACCGAACTGGCCGAGCGGGGTCTGCTGCGCGTGCCGGACCCGCGGCGCGCGGCCGTCCACTTCATGATGCTGATCTCCGCGCACAACCCGTCGTTCCGTGCCGACCGCGTGCCGGACTCCGAGCTGGACGATCTCGCCGCCGCAGGCGTGCACGCCTTCCTGTACGGGTACCACCCGGGCAATCCGCCGGTCGGGTGATCCTGTTCCACAGTGGACAAACACTCGGCCGCCGAATCGTTGACGCGACAGCGGAAACCGGCCTCCGATGCGGACTGTTCACCGGCGCGCCATCTGACGGCCGGGACCGTCGGGGCGGGCGTTCGGGGAGTGCCGGGAAGGTGAGGAGTCCCGAACGGACACCGAACCAGGGAAGGGCTTCGACATGTCCAGTCGCACAGCCAGGGTCGCCGGGGCGTTAGCCGCGACGGTGGGGGTGACGGCGGCGGCCGTGCTCGCCACCGTCGGCTCCGCGCCGATGGCCTCCGCCGCGACCAGCACGTTCACCCCCGTGGCCGACACCTCCGTCGACAACAGCGCAACCGGCACCAACTACGGCACCTCCGGCCAGCTCGGCGTGGACAACTCGCCGGTGAAGCGGATCTTCCTCCGGTTCACCGTCAGCGGTCTCACCGCGCCGGTCACCGGCGCGAGGCTGCGCGTGCACACCGACGACGTCAGCGGCTCCAACAGCCCCAGCGGCGGCACGTTCCGGTCGCTGTCCAGCACCACCTGGTCCGAAACCGGGACCACCTGGAACAACCAGCCCGCCATCGACGGCGCCACGCTCGGCTCGCTGGGCGCGGTCGGCCGCAACGCCTGGTACGAGGTGGACGTGACCCCGGCCGTGACCGGCAACGGCACCATCAGCATCGCGGTCACCTCGACCAACAGCGACGGCGCCGACTACGACTCGCGCGAGTCCGGCGCGGCCACGGCCCCGCAGCTGGTGGTCAGCACCGACACCGCCCCGCCCACGACGACGACCACAACCCAGGCGCCCACGGGCGACCCGGTCCTGGTCGGCGCCGGTGACATCTCCGACTCCGGCAGCGGCGACACCGCCACGGCCGCGCTGCTGGACAACATCCAGGGCACGGTGTTCACCACCGGCGACAACGTCTACAACAGCGGCACCACCAGTGAGTTCAACACCTACTACAACCCGACGTGGGGCAGGCACAAGGCCCGCACCCGACCGTCGCCGGGCAACCACGACTACGAGACCTCCGGCGCGAGCGGCTACTACGGCTACTTCGGCGCGCAGGCAGGCCCGTCCGGTCAGGGGTACTACTCCTACGACCTGGGCAACTGGCACGTCGTGTCGCTGAACAGCGAGATCAGCAAGTCCGTCGGCTCGCCGCAGGAAACCTGGCTGCGGCAGGACCTGGCGGCCAGCAGCAAGCCGTGCACCCTGGCCTACTGGCACAAGCCACGGTTCACCTCCGGCTCCAACCACGCGCCGGACGCAGGCGCGGGTCCCCTGGTGCAGGCGCTCTACGACTACAACGCCGAGGTCATCGTCACCGGTCACAACCACCAGTACGAGCGGTTCGCGCCGATGAACCCCAGCGGCGCAGCGGACTCGGCGCGCGGCATCCGGCACTTCGTCGCGGGCATGGGCGGCGCGGGCTTCTACAGCTTCGGCACCATTCAGCCGAACAGCGAGGCGCGCAACAATAACACCCACGGCGTGCTGAAGTTCACCCTGCACGCGAACAGCTACGACTGGCAGTTCATCCCCGAGGCGGGCAAGACCTACGCCGACAGCGGCACCAACTCCTGTCACTGAGTTGTCTTTCTCCCGCCGCCCGCCCCCTCATCCCCGCCCGGCACGGTCCCCGGCCTGGGACCGCACGGCCACCCACGTGGTGGGGGCGTTGCGGGACGAACCACCACGGACTCGTGGGGCACGGGCCCGGGTGGAAACCGGGGCGTACACCCGGGGGTGAGCACCCGGGCGGAAACCGGGGGTAGCTACCCGGGCGTACACCTGGGGTGGACCCATGGGTGGGTACCCGGGGTGGATATCGGGCGCTACCGGGGTTTTCTGCCCCGGTAGCGCCCATCCCTGCTCGCTTTCGGAGGTGCCGCGATGTACCTGTCCACCGTCACCCGGCCGAGTGCGGCCGACGCGCCGGACAGTCGCAAGTGGAGAGTCGGCGGGAACGTGCTGGCGCTGGGCGCGGTCAGCCTGGTCACCGATGTCTCCTCGGAGATGGTGACCGCGGTGCTGCCGCTGTACCTGGTGATCGGCCTGAACATGAGCCCGCTGCTCTACGGCGCGATCGACGGCCTCTACACCGGCGCGACCGCGCTGCTGCGCCTGGTCGGCGGCTATGTCGCGGACCGCACCCGCAGGCACAAGACGGTCGCCGGGCTGGGCTACGGGCTGTCCGCGGCGATGAAGCTCGGCCTGATCGTGGCGGGCAACGCGGTCGCCGCGATCGGGTTGGTGATCACCGCGGACCGCGCGGGCAAAGGTTTGCGCACCGGCCCCCGCGACGCGCTGATCACCCTGTCGACCCCGCAGGACCGTCTGGGCCGCGCGTTCGGTGTGCACCGCACGATGGACGCGGCGGGCGCGTTCGCCGGTCCGCTCGTCGCATTACTGATCCTCGCCTACGCGGGCGCCAAGAACTACGATGCGGTCTTCTTCACCAGCTTCGTGATCGCCGCGTTCGGCGTGGTCGTGCTGGTGTTGTTCGTCCGGGACAAGCCGGAGACAGTCGCCCCGAAGGCCGTCTCGCCCAAAGCCGCGGCCGGGTTGTTGCGCCGCAGCGGCATGGGCGGTCTGCTGCTGGCGGCCACCCTGCTCGGGCTCGTGACCGTGGGCGACGGCTTCGTCTACCTGCTGCTGCAGAAGCGCGGCGAGCTGGCGGTGGGCTGGTTCCCGGTCCTCGCCGTCGGCACGAGCCTCGTCTACCTGCTGCTCGCCACACCCCTGGGCATGCTGGCCGACCGCGTCGGCCGCTCCCGGGTCGTGCTGGGCGGGTACTGCGCGCTCGCCGGGGTGTATCTGTCGCTGCTGGCCCCGGTGGGCGGCCCGGCCATGGTCGTGCTCACCCTGGTCCTGTACGGCGTCTTCTACGCGGCCACCGACGGCGTCCTGATGGCCCTGGCCGGACGCGTCCTACCGGCGGAGCTCCGGGCGACCGGGATGGCCATGGTCCAGACGGGGCAAGCGCTTGCGTACCTGGGCTCGTCCGTCCTGTTCGGACTGGCCTGGCAACTGTGGGGTATCGACACCGCCTGCGCCACCGCCGCGGGCGCGGTCGTCGCCGCGATCGTCGTCACCGCCGTGATCTTCGCGCGGCTGAACCGGAGGACAGTGACATGCTGACGCTCAAGGCACGGGTTCTCACCACCGTCGCGGCCGCGGTGGCCCTGGGCGGCGCGGCCGTGGTCTACGTTGCCACCAGTGCCCCAGCACAGGCAGACCACTCGGCTCCCATCGCGGCAGGCGCGCGCGTCCAGGTCCTGACCAACGGGATGCTGTCCACGGTATCCGCCACCGACACCCGCGGCCCCCGCTCGATCACCGACCGCCAATGCGACCGCGCCTACACGGCGAACGGCACCGTCGCATGCCTCGTCCCAGTGGACGCCCTCACCGCCACCAAGTTGGTGGTACTGGATAAAGACCTGCACGAGACCAAGTCCGTGCCCCTGACCGGCTTCCCCAACCGCCTGAAGGTCTCCCCCGACGGCCGCATGGTGTCGTGGACGGTGTTCCTGGAAGGCCATTCCTACGCGACATCCGGCTTCTCCACCCGAACCGGCGTCCTGGACACCCGAACGGGCCAGGTCGTGGACTCGTTGGAAGGTTTCCAGGCCACGGTCGAGGGAAAGCCGCACACGGCAGTGGACGTCAACTACTGGGGCGTGACCTTCACCGACGACGACAACCACTTCTACGCGACCCTGTCGACCGGCGGCAAGCGCTACCTGGTGGCGGGCGACTTGGCCGCTCGCACCGTCCGAACTCTCACCGCGAACGTCGAATGCCCATCCCTCTCCCCGGACGGCACCCGAGTCGCCTACAAGTCCGCCATCGACGGCGACCCCAAGAAGGGCTGGCGCCTGTCGGTCCTGAACCTGGCCACCCTCGAATCCCTGCCGTTGGCCGAAACCCACAGCGTCGACGACCAGTCCATCTGGCTGGACAACACAACCATCGCCTACGCCCTCCAACGCGACGACGGCACCAACGACGTCTGGTCGGTCCCGTCGAACGGCACCGGCACCGCCACCCTCCTGATCGAAGGCGCCAACTCCCCCTCCCCCGCCACGACCTGAGAATCACCCATTGCGGCCCCGGAAACGCCCTACCCACCCCACCCCGACAACCCCATACGATCCCCCACGTCCTCTCCCCGAGAGTCGACAAGGCACAGAAGCAGGCAGGTTCTCCCACGCATTGCCTCCCCTGCTTCTGTGCCCCCACAACCACTCCACCCACCCTTGTCCACAGCCAAGATCACCGACACTCCGACTCTGTCGGTCCCCCTCGCTGGAATTGGTACGGGGCCAAGGGCCGTCCATGATCGAATCGACCCGGGTATCAGGTGCCGCCCGGCCACGATCACCCAGCCGGGGTGGAACAGGTACGAAACCCCCACCCGCTCCACCTCCCACCCACGACATCGCAACACCGACCCACCCACCGGCACAACAGATCGCCACAACAGCCGAAGATGGCGCAACGAATCGGCGTCGAAAGCAACGCTCTGCGGATGAAAGTGGCGTACGGGTGGGCATAGCCTGGGCCCATGACCGCCACAGTCCCGGCCGCTGCCGCCGAGTTGATCGAGTTGGACGAGCGGTGGAGCACGCACAACTACCACCCGCTGCCCGTGGTGATCGCCGAGGCCGAGGGGGCCTGGGTGACCGATGTCGCCGGACGGCGGTACCTGGACTTCCTGGCCGGGTACTCGGCGCTGAACTTCGGGCACCGGCACCCCGCGCTGGTGGCCGCCGCGGTGGAGCAGCTGGGGCGGGTCACGCTGACCAGCCGCGCGTTCCACCACGACCAGCTCGGGCTGTTCTGCCGTGAGCTCGCCGAGCTGACCGGCACCGACCTGGTGCTGCCGATGAACTCCGGCGCGGAGGCGGTCGAGTCGGCGCTCAAGGTCGCGCGCAAGTGGGCCTACCAGGTGAAGGGCGTGCCGCAGGACACCGCCGAGATCATCGTCGCCGGGTCCAACTTCCACGGCCGCACCACCACCATCGTGTCGTTCTCCACCGACGACCTCGCCCGCGCCGACTTCGGCCCGTTCACCCCGGGCTTCACCGCCGTCAAGTACGGCGACGCGCAGGCCGTCGAGGCCGCGATCACCGAGCGGACCGCGGCGATCCTGGTCGAACCCGTGCAGGGCGAGGCAGGCGTCGTCGTGCCGCCCGCCGGATACCTGCGCGAGCTGCGCCGACTGTGCGATGTGAACGACGTGCTGCTGGTCGCCGACGAGATCCAGTCCGGCCTGGCGCGCACCGGCACGCTGTTCGCGCTCGACCACGAAGGCGTCCGCGCCGATCTCTACACCCTGGGCAAGGCGCTCGGCGGCGGCATCCTGCCGGTCTCGGCGGTCGTCGGCCGCGGCGACGTACTCGGCGTCCTCAAGCCCGGCGAACACGGCTCGACCTTCGGCGGCAACCCACTGGCCTGCGCTGTCGGCCGCGCGGTCGTACGCCTGCTGCGCACCGGCGAGTTCCAGGACCGCTCCACCGCACTCGGCGCCCACCTGCACGAACGCCTGAACGACCTGGTCGGCCACGGCGTCGCCGAGGTCCGCGGCCGCGGCCTGTGGGCAGGCGTCGAACTCGCCCCCGGCGGCGTCACCGGCCGCGTCGCCTCGGAAGCCATGATGGCCCGCGGCGTGCTGTGCAAGGAAACCCAGGACACCACCCTGCGCGTGGCCCCGCCGCTGGTGATCACCGAGGCGGAGCTGGACCACGGGGTGGACGTGATCGCCGAGGTCATCGGAACCGGGCGCTGAGATCATCGGGCGGCCGAGCGCGAGGGCCCCGGCCGCCCGGTCAGCCACGATTGAGCACGCGCGGCCCTGGTCATCTCCCATCCGGCAGCCGGGCGCGGGTGGGTCAGCGGGCGCGGCGGACCCGGGTCTCATCCCAGATCGGCTTGTCCGCTTCGGACACCTCGCCGTCGGAGCGGAAGACCAGGAAGCGGTCGAAGGTGCGGGCGAACCAACGGTCGTGGGTGACCGCGACGACGGTGCCCTCGAAGGCTTCCAGGGCGTCCTGCAATGCCTCCGCCGAGTGGAGGTCCAGGTTGTCGGTCGGTTCGTCGAGCAGGAGCAGGGTCGCGCCGGAGAGTTCGAGCAGCAGGATCTGGAAGCGGGCCTGTTGACCGCCCGACAGGGTCTCGAAGCGCTGGTCGCCCGCGGCGGCGAGGCCGTAACGGCTCAGCGCCGACGCGGCCGCGCCGCGGTCCAGGCCGGGGCGGGTGTCGTCGCCGTGCCACAGGATGTCGGCGAGGGAGCGGCCGAGCCATTCCGGGTGTTGGTGGGTCTGGGCGAACAGGCCCGGCACGACCCGGGCGCCGAGGCGGCAGACGCCGGTGTGCGCAACACTGTCCACATCGGACAGCAGGCGAAGGAAGTGGCTCTTGCCGGAGCCGTTGGAGCCGAGCACGGCGAGGCGGTCGGCGAAGAAGACCTCGATGTCGAAGGGCTTCATCAGGCCGGTGAGCTCCAGCTGCTCGCACGTGATCGCCCGTACCCCGGTGCGGCCGCCGGTCAACCGTGGCTTCACCCGTTGGGGTCTGGGCGGTACGGGCGGGGGTCCGGCCTCCTCGAACTTGCGCAGGCGGGTCTGGGCCGCGTGGTAGCGGCTGGCCATGCCGTCGCTCATGGTGGCCGCGCGTTGCAAGGAGCGCACGAGTTCCTTGAGCTTCTCGTGCTCCTCGTCCCACCGGCGCTGCTGTTCGGCGATCCGCTCCCAGCGCGCCTCCCGCGCCTGGTGCCAGGTCGCGAAGCCGCCTGGGTGGGTCCACGCCGTGCCCGCCTCCACGGTGACCACGTGCGTGGCGACCGCGTTCAGCAGTTCGCGGTCGTGGCTGATCAGCAGCACCGCCTTGGTCGACTCGGCCAGCCGGGCCTCCAGCCAGCGCTTGCCGGGCACGTCGAGGTAGTTGTCCGGCTCGTCCAGCAGCAGCACCTGTTCACGGCCGCGCAGCAGCGCCTCCAGGACGAGCCGTTTCTGCTCGCCGCCCGACAGCGTGCGGACCTCGCGGAAGCGGGCGCGGTCGAAGCCGACACCGAGCGCGGCCGTGGTGACGGTGTCCCACAGGATCTCGGCGGTGTAGCCGCCCGCCTCGTCGTAGTCGACCAGCGCGGCGGCGTAGGCGAGCTGGGTGGGCTCGTCGTCGGTGTCCATGAGCGCCAGCTCCAGCCGGTCCAGCTCGGCGGCGGCGGCACGCAGCGGCGCGGGCGCCACGGCCAGCAGCAGGTCACGCACCGAACGGTCGTCCCGGACCGACCCGACGAACTGCGGCATCACCGCCAGCCCGCCCCTGACCGACACGGATCCGTCCGGCGAGGCCAGCTCGCCCGCGATGATCCGCAGCAGCGTCGTCTTGCCCGCACCGTTCTCTCCGACAACGGCGACGACCTGACCCGCGCCGACCTTCAGCCCGGCGTCACGGAACAGCACCCGGCCATCGGGCAGGGTGCAGGACAGACCGATCGCGTCGAGATGACCCACGAGCGGCATGGTCGCGCACCCCGACCGCCGAGCGCGACCGGTTTAGGACGAGCGGGGACCCACCCGGCGCGCGTCCACCTCACGTTCAGCCGAACACGCCCCGCTTGACCGCGTCGAGAAACACCGCGAACCGAGCCGAGTCGGCCACCACGATCCCCCCGGCAACCGCCTTCGAGTCACGAACCGCCACCTGGGCGACCCCGACCGCGACCTCGACGCACGCACTCTGCGTTTCGCTGAAGCTGCTCTTGCGGAAGAACCTATCCATGTCCATCGATCTCGTCCCTTAGCCGTTTGATCATCCTGACGGTCTCACGAGGAGACAACGCCAGCTTCGCCGCGCCGTCCCACACGGCCGACAGAGCTGGTACGGCTTGGTTCCGCACAGTGTGCATCCCGATGAGGCTCTCCACGTACGCGGAGTCCGGCTCGTCGTCCTCCGGAAAGCTCAACAGCATCAGGGGGCCGGACATCGCGCCGTAGGTACCACACCGGAAAGGGATGATCTGGAGCGTCACATGGGACAACGTCGCCATCTCCAACAGATGACCCAGCTGCTCGGAGAAGACGATATTCCCACCCACTGGGCGACGCATGGCGCTTTCGTCGATCAGCGAATGCAGCTCCAGGGGCCTGTCCGGCCGATGCAGCGCACTCTGGCGGTCCTGCCGCTCGGCGGCTTCCGCTTCTGCGTCCCACCCTGAAATGCGCTCGTGCGCGGCTCGCGCTTTGGCAGCGGCGTAGGCGGGAGTCTGCAAGAGTCCGGGGATGATCACCGTGTCGAGCGTTCGCTCGCGAACGGCTTCTCGTTCGTCCATGCGGAACCGCCGGTAGGTGTCCGGCAGAGATGTCGCGTGCTCGATGGCGGACATGTCCGCGTCCGCGACCTCCCACAGTTCCAGCGCACGCTCACGTTCCGCGTCGGAGACGCCCAGCACGTCCAGGATCATCATGAAGAGGTGGATGCGCGGCAGGCTGACGCCGGACAGCAGCCGAGTGACGGTCTGCTGCGCGCAGCGTGAACGTGCCGAGATCTCCTTCGGAGTCTGCTCGGCACGCTCCATGAGCTGGCGGACGTACCGACCCAGCCTGCGCTTGCCCCGCGTGGTGCCCACGGCCATGCGATCACCCTAGCCACAGTCCGTAACCCGATTTCCGCCGACTGTCACCCATTTGGACAAGCCAGTTTGTACACATCAAACGCTACTCTGACAAACGCAGGCGGGTCGAGCGGCTCTGTGCGACCGACCCTTAGCGGTGCACTTGGGCCTTCCCGCCTCGGCCCGCCTGCCCATCCCCGAACACCGAACCGGAACCGAGGTATCCCATGCACTCCAACGGGTTGGACGTCGTCATCGATCTGGAGAACGACGACATCCGTTACCGGGTCCACGAGGAACACGCCGCCGTGACCTTCAACGGTGAGGCCGGTTTCCACGTCCAGCTCAACCTCTACGAGCCCGCCCTTGCCCAGCTGCACAGCCTGATCGGACGGGTGCTGCCGGAGATCCGCGCCCGTGCCGACGAGTGGACCGCCGAGAGGTGAGGGGCATCCGACGTCGGGCATAGTGGGGCGGGTGGAGCCCCATCGCCTGTTGCCCCGGCACCTGCTCCTACCCGCGGTGGCGGCGGCCGTCGTCTCGTTCGGGATCGTGGCGCTGGTGGGGCGGCAGGTCGCCGGTGAGCGGACGGCTGGACGGGTCGACCGGGCCGCGTTCGCGGTCGCCGACGCGGTGTTCGACCGGCTGCCCGGGGTGGCCGGGCCGCTGGCGTGGGCCTCCCGGCCGGTCGCGATGATCAGTGTGATCGTCCTCATGGTGCTCGCCGCGCTGTGGGCGCGGCGGCCGCGGGTGGCGTTGCTGGCGGTGCTCGGCCCGGTGATCACGGCCGGGCTGAACAGCTGGGTGCTCAAGCCGGTGGTGGACCGCACGCACGACGGCTACCTCGCCTACCCGAGCGGGCACACCGCCACGCTGGTGTCGATCTTCACGGTGTTCACGCTGGTCACCGCCGCGAACGCGCCACCGGGGCGGCGGCTGGCCCGGACCGCCGCGACCGCGGCGGCCTGCCTGGCGCTCATCGCCGTGGCGGTGAGCGCGATCGTCGTGCTGCGCTTCCACTACCTGACCGACGCGGTCGGCGCGTTCTTCTGGGCGATCGCCGGGGTGGTGACCGTGGCCGCCGCGCTCGACCTGCTGCCCGGGACACACCCGAGGGCCCGCCTCACCCCGTTGAGGGCGTACCGTGCGTAACCTGGCAGGGCCTCCGCGCGAACGGAAAGGATGGCGGTGACCGACACACCCATCTACGACCAGATACGCCGGGAACTGCGCGCCAAGTCGGACAGTGGGGACGCTCAACCCCGAACCCGACAGCGCAGTGAGCCCGACTCCGGAACCGGCGTCTCGGTCTGGGCGTTGATCGACGAGCACCGCACCCCCGACGACAAACCGGGCCGCAGGCGCTCCTGAGCCCCCAAGCCCTACCCGCCGTTACCCGCGCAGCCCCGCCGCGTCGCGGGACAGCGCGACCAGCCTGCTGACCGCCCGCAGGTACTTCTTCCGGTACCCGCCGCCCAGCATCTCGCCGGTGAACAACGCGGACACCGGCTCCCCGGACACCACCACCGGGATGGCGCGGTCGTAGAGCCGGTCGGCGAACGCCACCACGCGCAGCGCCACGTCCTGACCGGACAGCGCGCGCACCCCGCGCAGGTGCACGGCGGTGACCCCGTCGACCAGCTTGCCGTAGCGGGACGGGTGCAGCCGGGCCAGGTGCCCGCACAGCTCGGCAAAATCGTCCACAGTGGACCCCGGCAGTCCGGCGGCGCTCGCCGCCAGGCCTGCGTCGTCCATCGGCGGCGGCGCGTCCGGCAGCCCGCGGTGCCGGTAGTCCGGACCGTCCACGCGCACCACACCGAACCGGGCCGACAGCGCCTGGATCTCGCGCAGGAAGTCGTCCGCGGCGAACCTGCCCTCGCCCAGCCGGTCCGGCAGCGTGTTCGAGGTGGCCGCCACCGACACGCCCGCCCCGGTCAGCTCGGCCAGCAGCCGGGTGACGAGCATGGTGTCGCCGGGATCGTCCAGTTCGAACTCGTCGATCGCCAGCAGCCGGTGCCCGCGCAGCCGCTCCACCGCCGCCCGGAAGCCGAGCGCGCCGACCAGGTTGGTCAGCTCCACGAACGTGCCGTACGCCTTGGGACCGGGCACCGCGTGCCACAGCGACGCCAGCAGGTGCGTCTTGCCGACCCCGAACCCGCCGTCCAGGTACAGCCCCGGTTTGTCCTCCGCCCTCCCCTCGGTCTTGCCGAACACACGCTTGAACAGTGGCGCACGCGCCCCCTTGGCCGTGACCGCCGCGGCGAACCGGGCGCACGCGGCCACCGCGGCGGCCTGGCTCGGCTGGTCCGGGTTGGGCACGTAGGTGTCGAACCGCACCGCGTCGAAGCGCGGCGGCGGGACCAGCTCGGCTACCAGCTCGTCGGCGCCGATGACGGGGTCGCGGTCGACCAGGCGGGCGGACATGCCGGGAGCGTAGCGGCGTGCTGGGATGAGACCGTGCACAGGCTGTGGCCCCCATCCCCCGTTTCCCCAGGTCAGACGTCACCCGATGTGGTGGACGACACCGAGCTGGAGCGCCTCTACGACTACCCGGCCGAGCTGGACCGGGCCTGGACGCAGGTCAACTTCGTCAGCAGCGCGGACGGCGCGGTCGCCGTGGCCGGGTTGTCCGCGGGGCTGTCCAGCCCCGGCGATAAGCGGATCTTCTCCCTGGGCCGTGACCTCGCCGACGTCATCCTGGTCGGGTGGGGCACGGCCAGTGCCGAGGGGTACCGCGGCGTCAAGCGCACCGAGCTGCGCGCCGAACGCCGGGCCCGGCTGGGCCTGCGGCCGCTGCCCCCGATCGCCGTGGTCAGCGGCCGCGCGTCCATCCCGCCCGACTCGCCGCTGATCACCGACACCACCGTGCCGCCGATCGTGATCACCAGCGGCGCCGCCCCCGCCCCCCGGCTGGCGGACCTGCGCGCGGCGGGAGCCGAGGTGATCGTGGCGGGCGAGAGCACCGTGGACCCCCGGGTCGCCCTGGCCGAGCTGTCCGCGCGCGGGCTGCGCCGGGTCGACTGCGAGGGCGGCCCGACGCTGTTCGGCACGCTGATCGCCGCCGACCTGGTGGACCAGCTGTGCCTGACGGTGTCCCCGGTACTGGCGGGTGGCGTGGTCGGGCGGATCGCGGCGGGCGCGGTCGCCGAGCCGGTGGGCATGGAGCTGGCCTCGGTGCTCGCCGAGGGCGGGTTCGTGATGCTCAGATACCGGCGCGCGGGCCGCTGACAAGGCAGTATGGCGGCGTGGCCCTTCCGCTGAACCCGCCGTTGCAGCCGATGCTCGCCCGGCCCGCGAAGTCCATCCCGGACGACGCCGGGCTGGTCTTCGAGCCCAAGTGGGACGGTTTCCGCTGTCTCGTCTTCCGCGACGGGGACGAGGTGACCCTGCAGTCGCGATCGGGCAAGCCGCTCAACCGGTACTTCCCGGAGATGGTCACCGAGCTGCGCAAGGCGCTGCCCGACCGGGTGGTGGTGGACGGCGAGCTGGTCGTCGACCGGGACGGCAGGCTCGACTTCGACGCCCTCGCCGAGCGCATCCACCCGGCCGCCAGCCGGGTGAACATGCTCGCCGAGAAGACCCCGTCCCGGTATGTCGCCTTCGACATCCTGGCGCTGGACGACGACATCTTCATGGAGGCCCGCGGCAAGGACCGGCGCAGGCTGCTGGAGAACGCGGTGGAGTTCACCGACCGGGTGCACCTGACCCCGGCCACCACGGACCCCGGGCTCGCCCGCGAGTGGTTCACCCTGTTCGAGGGCGCGGGCCTGGACGGCGTCATGGGCAAGCCCGCCGACGGCCCGTACACGCCGAACAAGCGGACCATGTTCAAGTTCAAGCACTCGCGCACCGCCGACTGCGTGGTCGCCGGGCTGCGCTGGCACAAGGGCAGCTCGCCGGGCGAGTCGGTCGGCTCGCTCATGCTGGGACTCTACGACCGCGGCGGCGACCTCAACCACGTCGGCGTGGTCGGCTCGTTCACCGTCGCCGCCCGCCGCGAGCTGGCCACCGAGCTGGCCGAGCTGATGGTCAACGGCGGCGCGAACCACCCGTGGGTCAGCGGCGCGCAGTCCGACGACGCGCGCGTCCCCGGCGCGATCAGCCGGTGGCGCACCACCGAGCAGCCGTGGGTGCCGCTGCGCCTGGAGCGGGTCGTCGAGGTGAGCTACGAGCACACCGAGGGCGGCTACCCCAGCCGGTTCCGGCACACCGCGCAGTTCCAGCGCTGGCGCCCGGACCGGGAACCGGCATCGTGCACGTACGAGCAGCTGGAGGAGCCCGCCAACTACGACCTGGCGGCCGTCCTGCGCGGCGAGGTCCGCGCCCGCACGCCCTGACCCGAACCCGGTTGTCCACACCGTCGTCTTCCACAACATCGCCGACCATCTCCCCCGACTCGCTCGCACATGGCCCGGTCGGGCCATGACACGAAGCTATCCAGGCAGTTCAGGGCCGGGTAGGGAGCGCGGTGGGGCTGTGGATGGATTCGGGGGTATGTGGACAACTCGTCATGGCTGGGGTTGGGAGAACCGGGTCGCCCCCGCCGAAGCCGCCACCACGCAGCAGATCGCGACCCACTGGGCGGGCCGCAGCGCCTCGTGCAGCACGACCAGTCCGGCGAGCGCGGCCACCGCCGGTTCCAGGCTCATCAGCACGCCGAACACCCGCGGCGGTACGCGGCGGAGCGCGTGCAGCTCCAGCGAGTACGGGATCACCGACGACATCAGCGCGACGCCCAGCCCCGCGACCAGCACGATCGGTTGCAGCATCGCGGTCCCCGAGTCGACCACGCCGAACGGCACCACCAGCGCCGCGGCGACCACGGAGGCCAGCGCCAGCCCGGACCCGTCCGAGGTGCGCTTGCCCAACGCCGAGCCGAGCAGGATGTAGAGGCCCCAGCAGGCACCCGCGGCCAGCGCGAACGCCAGGCCCACGATCGACACCGCGCCACCGGTCTGGGACAGCAGCACGACACCCGCGGCGGCGAGTAGTGCCCACAGGCCGTCCAGCCAGCGCCGGGAGCCGACCAGTGCCACAGTCAGCGGACCGAGGAACTCGGCGGTGACCGCGATACCCAGCGGGATGCGCTCGATGGCGAAGTAGAAGCAGAGGTTCATGGTGCCCAGCACCACGCCGTACCCCAGGATCACCGGCAGCGCGTGCCGGTTGAGCCGGATCGACGGCCGCCACAGCAGCAGGAACACCACCGCCGCCAGCGCCAGCCGCAGCGTCACCGCGCCCGTCGCGCCCGCGACCGAGAACAGCTGTTTGGCCACCGCGGCCCCGACCTGCACGCTGACGATCCCGACCAGCACGTGCGCGGTCGGCGGCACCGCCCCGGCCGCCGCCGACACGCCGGACACGAGCGTGCCCCACCGGGACACCGGACTCCGATCCACCTGCGCCACCACCACGGACGCACCTTACGACACGCGCGCCGGATTCATCCCATGTCTATTGGCTCGACCAGGGACCTCGGCCGCGCTCGGCGGTGCCGCCGAAACGACCGAGCACGGCCAGTCACGCCGTGGGCCCGCCTGCGTTCCGGGTCCCGTTCACCGGCGTCTCACCCGGACCGTGCGAGGCTTGGCCCAGGGTCGGGTAGTCCGAGCAGAGGAGTTGGCGCAGGCGTGAGGGTCCGTCACGGTGCCTGGCTGTTGCCCCTCGCGCTTCTCGCGGCGTGCACCGCCGGACCGTCCGTACGCCCCGGCATCGTGGTCAACGACGGCGACACCGGCGGTAGCGCGCCCACCACCACGACCGGTCCTGCCCCGCTGCCCCCACTCACCGAACCCGGCGCGTCCTCGATCAAGTGGGGCCCGTGCGGCACCTCTGTGTTGGAGGGTGTGGCCCCACCGGAGGGTGTGGAGGTCAGCTGCGGCAAGGTCAACGGCATTCTCGACTCGCCGTACAACCCGGGCCGCGGCACCGTACGCATGCAGGTCCTGCGCGCGGGCACCGGCCCGATCCCGCTGCTGGTGCTCGACGACATCGACGGCCTCCCCGGCACCCGCTACGCCGCCCGCCTGGCCGCCACCCTGCCCAAGGACCTGCTGGCCAGATTCTCGCTGATCGGCCTGGACCGCCGTGGCACCGGCAACTCCGACCCGGTGCGCTGCATCCCCGACGACGTCCGGACGGCCATCGTCACCGCCGACCCGCGCGACATGGACGTGGAAGGCCTCGTCGACCAGGCCCGCACGGCTGGCCAGCAGTGCTCGATCACGCTGCAGCCCCGCCTGCCCGCCCTCGACACCTGGCGCACCGCAGGCGACGTCGACTCGGTCCGGGCGGCCTTGGGCGTGGACAAGCTCAACGCCGTCGGCCACGGCGAGGGCTCCCGCGTCCTGGCGGTCTTCGCCGACCGCTACCCCGGCCACATCGGCCGCCTCGTGCTCGACGGCCTGCCCGACCCCAACGAGGACGCCGTCGTCGCCCTGACCGACGTCGCGGAAAGCTCGGACGCCGCCTTCGCCGCGTTCGCCGGCGACTGCGCGAAACGGTCCTGCGAACTCGGCGTCGACGCCCGCCAGGCGTTGCAGGAGATCCTCGACCACGCCGCGTCCACCCCCTTGTACAGCGACGAGCTCGAACTCACCCCCGGCGT
This sequence comes from Actinokineospora enzanensis DSM 44649, assembly GCF_000374445.1. GTDB lineage: Bacteria > Actinomycetota > Actinomycetes > Mycobacteriales > Pseudonocardiaceae > Actinokineospora > Actinokineospora enzanensis. The sequence continues at coordinate 18,268 of NZ_KB894424.1, forward strand.
CATCCTGCGCGCGGTCCGCCACGGCCTCTCCGACCGCACGGCCTGGCCCACGCTGTCGGCGGCACTCGCGGCCGCGCGTGGTGGCAACGCGCAACCGTTGGTCGCGTTGATATCGCCGACGATCCTGGAACAGGACCAGATCCCGGCCACCTTCGACAGCACCCTGGTGACCCGCTGCAACGACACCAAGTCCCGCCTGTCGACGGAAGCGATGGTGGGCGCGGCGAAGGATTGGAACAACCGGTTCCCCCTCTTCGGCGCGCTGACCGCGGAATGGCTCGCGGTGTGCAGCCCGTGGCCGGTCGCGACGAAACCGGTGGTGCAGCCGACCGTGCCGTCCGCGCCGCCGATCGTGGTACTGGGGACGTCGGTGGACCCGGTGACTCCGTTGCCCGGCACCACGCGGGCCGCCCAGCAGCTGGCGACGGCCTCGTTGGTGACGTGGCAGGGCGCCGGGCACGGGGCGTTGGGGTTCTCCCAGTGCGCCACCGACGCGACGATGGCCTACCTGTTGGACGGGAAGGTGCCGCGGGACGGGACTGTCTGTCCGCCGTAGGCCCTACCCTTGCCGGATGCGACCCCTTCGGTACTCGATCAATGTCACGGTGGACGGGTGCTGCGATCACCGCACGATCACCGCGTACGAGGAACTGCATCGCCACCACATCGGCAACCTCGTACGGGCCGACGCCCTCCTCTTCGGCCGGGTGACCTACGAAATGATGGAAGCGGCGTGGCGGCATCCCGACCCCGGCATGCCTGATTGGACGGCGCCCTTCGCCCGGACGATCGGCGCGGCGAAGAAGTACGTCGTGTCGAGCACGCTGGAGCGGGTCGACTGGAACTCCGAGCTCGTGCGCGGGGACCTGGCGGAGGCCGTCGAGCGGCTCAAGCGGGAGCCGGGCGAGGGGTTGTTCGTGGGTGGGGTGCGGCTGCCGATGGCGTTGGCGGAGCTGGGGTTGATCGATGAGTACGAGTTCGTGGTGCATCCCCGGATCGTCGGTCATGGACCGGCGCTGTTCGCGGGGCTGTCGCGGTATGTCGACCTGAAGCTGGTGGACCGGCTGGAGTTCGAGTCGGGGGCGGTGGCGATGCGGTACGAGCCGAGGAGGTAGGGGGTCGGCTCGCCTGTCCGCGCCTGGCATGTGCGTGCACGTGCCTGGGGTTATCCACAACCCCGTCAATCCATCCACAGCTCACGGTCGAGGGATATTGACAGCGGCCAAGATCGCCTAGGGTTCCTCGTATTGGGCGGGTTGCCCCCCGGGTGGGAGGGGGCGTGTTTCGGGGCCGGGGCGGAGGCAAGAGCGAGGGCGGTGCGGTCGGGCGGAGGATGGTCGTCGCAGGTGAGGGGCGAGACTCGCGCAAGGGCATGGGGTGCGAACATCAGCGCGCGACAGGGCTCTGTTCACGATCAGCAAGCCCCCGCTGGAAGCCGCTGCCACGAATCACCCCAGATCCCGCAGCACTCGCTGCGCCGCCTCCAACTCGGCCTTCAGCTCTTCCACCCTCCGCTGCCCCCGCTCCCGAGCCGCGTCCAACGCCGACCCGATCGCCTCCCCCACCGGCGCGGGCAGGAACCGCGCGGCCTTCGCGATCTCCCCGGCAGGCACCGGCACCCACCGCACGGTCCGCTTCTTGCCCACCAACACATCCACCGTCCACTCCCCCTCCGGCGTGGCATGCAGGGTCACCGTGATCTCCACGGGCACCTGCTTCCGCCCCCGCCGAGGCCTCTCCACCTCTCCCCCGCCCTCCAACCCCTGCACCTCTCCCCCGCCCTCCAACCCCTGCACCACGGCCACCGGCTCGACCGTGGGCGCGACCGGGGCAGGAGCAGCAGGCTTGGGCACGGGCTTCGGCTTCACCGTCGTCAACTCCCCGGGAGAGAACGACAACACATCCCGCGACCCCTGCGGCCGCACCTGGATGAAGTCCCCCTCCGCGGGCTCGTCGAACGCGATCACCTTCGCCTGTTGCCCCGCGGGCACCCCCACCGCCTTCGCCGTGAACCACACCGGCGTCGGCTTTCCCTCCGCCAGTGCGGTGCGCAGGCGGTCGATGTCCGCCGCGGTCAGTGCTGCCACCGGGCACCCCCTTCTCGATCATGGAATTGCCCCGTAGTGTGCCCCCACGCACCGACAGCTCACCCGACCGGGCGGTATCGACATGCCGGATGGGGCGGCGGGACCTACTTTCACGGTGATGAGCGTCCGGTACCTGTGGTGGCGAAGCTGCTACGACGGCGTTCTGCACGCGTTCCCCATGGTCGCGGGCAGTCGCCTGTCGCATCAGCACTACCGCGCGTCGTGCACGCACGCGGCGCCGCCGGACCTCGCGGGCGGGGAGCCGGACGGGCCGCGCTGCGAGCTGTGCCTGCTGATCATCGGGGCGGACCCGGTGGCCGCCGGTCGGTCCGGTTAGGACGCGCGGGTCAGCACTCGCGGAGCCGGTACTCGCAGCCGTACTCCAGGGCGTAGTGCAGGTCGTAGTGGTGCACGATCTTGGGGCCGCCGTGCAGGTACACGTGCGTGACCGTGGAGCGCGGGTCGGTCGGCGCGCCTGCCACGGTGTCGACGCGGCCGTCGAGGGGGCCGCCGACATAGCGGATGACGTAGCTGTCGGCCATGGTGTTCCCCTTCCCGGTCCGGCGTTCCCCCGCCCCCGCAGTGTAAGTCGAGGGGCCGACGTTTCCGGTGGTCCGCCCGTTTTGATCTTCGCCGGTCAACCGGATGGAGCAACATCGGTGCGGCCGTTGACATTCCCGCGTAGGGTGTCCTGCCCGCGGCGGGAACTCCTCGGACACTGTGGAATTTCGGTACCCTCGAACCGGTGTCCGCCACCATGGATGACCCCGCACAGTGGACCGTGCACGGCAGCAGGCGCGTCTACACCTCGGACTGGGTCGATGTCGACCTCGACGAGGTGGAGATCCCCGGCCGGGCCCGGTTCGAGCACCACGTCCTGCGCTTCCCCCGCCCCTCCGCGGGCGCCGTGGTCGTCGACGGCGATCGCGTGCTGCTGTTGTGGCGACACCGCTTCATCGTCGACACCTGGGGCTGGGAGATCCCCGCGGGCTGGGTCGACGCCGGTGAGGAGCCGGTGGTGGCGGCGGCGCGCGAGGTGGCCGAGGAGACCGGCTACCGGGCGGGCTCGCTGGCGCACCTGGTCACGGTCAACCCGATGCCGGGCATCAGCACGCACCGGTTCCACCTGTACGTCGCGACCGACCTGACCAGGGTCGGCGAACCGGACCCGGCCGAGTCGAGCCGCCGGGAGTGGGTCGCCACGGCCGACTTACCGGCCCTGATCGGCGGTGGCGACATCGCCGACGCGGCGACCGTGTCGGCGCTGGGCACCTACCTGGTCACCCGCGGCTGACTCAGTCCCGTGCCTTGGACGGCTGTACCCGCTTCGGCTCGCCCGGCATCTTCGGGTAGTCCGGCGGGTACGGCAGGTCGCCCAGGCCCTCGGCCTCGTCCTTGGCGACCATCTCCAGCAGCGGCTCCAGCGAGTACCGCTGTCCGGCCACGCCCGCGTGCAGGTCGCCGACGACCGCGAACCGTTCCGGCATGGTCAGCACGGTGAAGTCCTCCGGCCGCACGTCCGGCAGCTCGTCCCAGGTGACCGGGGCCGACACCTGGGCGCGCGGGGTCGGCCGCACCGAGTAGGCGGAGGCGATCGTGCGGTCCCGGGCCATCTGGTTGTAGTCGATGAAGATCCGGCTGCCGCGTTCCTCCTTCCACCAGCTCACGGTCACCTTGTCCGGCAGCCGCCGCTCCAGCTCCCGACCCAGCGCGATCAGCGCGCGGCGGGCCTCCACGAAGGTCCACCGCGGCTCGATCGGCACGTACAGGTGCACACCGCGGCCGCCGGAGGTCTTGGGGAACGCGTCCAGGCCCAGCGACCGCAGCAGTTCGCGGGCCTGCAGGGCGACCGCGGCCGCGTCGGCGAAGTCGGTGCCCGGCTGCGGGTCCAGGTCGATCCGCAGCTGGTCGGGGTGGTCGACGGCGGTACGCGAGACCGGCCACGGGTGGAAGGTGAGCGTGCCCAGGTTCGCCGCCCAGGCCACCACGGCCAGCTCGGTCGGGCAGACCTCGTCGGCAGGGCGGCCGCTGGGGAAGGTGATCCGGGCGGTCTCCACGTAGTCGGGGGCGCCCTTGGGGATGCGCTTCTGGTAGAAGGCGTCGCCGGTGTGGTCGCCGCGGGTGGAGAGCTTGGCGCCCTCGAACACCCCGCCGGGCCAGCGCTCCAGCGTGGTCGGCCGGTCGCGCAACGCGCCCAGGATGCCCGGCCCCACGGCCAGGAAGTACTCCACGATCTGCCGCTTCACCAGGCCCAGCTCGGGGAAGTACGGCTTGTCCGGATTGGACACCCGCACGGTCCGGCCGCCGACCTCGATCTCCATCGCTGCCGCCATGGCCGCAGCCTACGGCCAATGCGTAAACCGCGTGCACTGCTCGGTAGCGTTAACCCGCACATGCACGTTACGGCGTAACCCACGCCGTACGCGTACGCCGCAACCTGACACGCAAGGAACCGCTTCCGGTGAAGATGGACAACAGCCCCGCGCGGGGCACCCGTGACCTGCTGCCCGCGACCGTCGCCGTGCGCGACCACGTGCTGGCGAGGATCACCGAGGTCTACCACCGGTACGGCTACCAGCGGATCGAGACACCCGCGCTGGAGAACATCGAGCGGCTCAGCGGCGGACAGGGCGGCGAGAACGAGAAGCTGATCTACCGGGTGCTGCGCCGCGGCCTGGACGAGACCGTCGCCGCCGACACCCCGCTCGACGACCTGGTCGACCTGGGCCTGCGCTACGACCTCACGGTCCCGCTGACCCGCTTCTACGGCAACAACCAGGCGACCCTGCCGCAGCCGTTCCGCTCGTTCCAGATCGGCCCCGTCTGGCGGGCCGAACGTCCCCAGAAGGGTCGCTACCGGCAGTTCTACCAGTGCGACATCGACATGCTCGGCGAGGAGAGCGTGCTGGCCGAGGTCGAGCTGATCGAGGCCACCGCCGAGGCGCTGGCCGCCGCCGGTCTGGCGGGTACGACCGTGCGCGTGTCCGACCGCCGGTTCCTGTCCGCCCTGGCGGCCTCGGTGGGCCTGCCCGAGGAGGCCTGGATGGGCCTGTTCATCACCCTGGACAAGCTCGACAAGATCGGCTGGGACGGCGTGCGCGCCGAGCTGCCCGGCCGGGGCCTGGACGGCGCGGCGATCGACCGGCTGCAGGAGAGCATCACCGGCCTGCAGGGCGGTGACCCGGCCACGCTGGGCAAGCGCCTGGTCGACGCGGTGCCCGGCCTGCCGGACGAGGTGGTGGCCGACCTGTCCGCCACCGCCGACTCGCTGGCCGCGCTGGACGGCCTGGCCTGGGAGTTCGACCCGACGCTGGTGCGCGGCATGGGCTACTACACCGGCCAGATCTTCGAGATCACCCACCCGGCGAGCTCCGGTTCGGTCGCGGGCGGCGGGCGCTACGACCGGCTCATCGGCCGTTCGCTCGGCCGCGACGTGCCCGCCTGCGGTTTCTCCATCGGGTTCGAGCGGATCGTCGACCTGATCGAGGGCACCCGCACCGGCGAGGCCGTCGCCGTGCTCTACGAGACCGACGTCCCCCTGTCGGTGGTGACGGGCACCGCACGGGAGCTGCGCGCGGGCGGCCGGTCGGTGTCCCCGATCCGACGCCGGGGCAAGGTCGGCGCCCAGCTCGGACGGCTGGAGGAGTGGGGGTTCACCTCGGTGGTGCACCTGCGCGCCGACGCCGCCGGGACGCCCGAGGAGCGTCCGCTGGGCGGACGGTAGTCCCACTTCCGCCGTCGGCGGGTTACCGTGGACGGCATGGGCGCCACTGACATGCTCGGCGGGTCCGAGGACCTCCCGCGCCCCGCACCCGCCGCCGAGCGCAAGGACCGCTTCCACGAGGACCTGATCGGCCTGGACCCGGACGACCCGGAGGCCAGGGCGTTCGCCGCGCACCTGGACCGGGTCGAGCAGGTGCGCCCCAACTACACCGTCGAGGGCTACCTCGGCGGGGTCAGCGACTTCGCCGACTCGGCCAACCGGCTCGGCGGCCACCACCGGCTCACCGCGGGCATACTCGCGACGCTCATCCTGTTGGGCGTGGTGGTGGCCGCGTGGGACGCCCTGGTCTTCATCATGGGCGTGCTGTTCGGCTGAGGCCGGAGCTTGAGGAGAGTAGACGCGAGTGGCTATGGAACCGGTTGTGGGCGCGACGCCGCGGGTGGTCAGGTCGGAGCAGGAGTGGCGGGCCCAGCTGGACCCGCGCGAGTACGCGGTGCTGCGCGAGGCGGGCACCGAACCGGCGTGGACCGGCGAGTACACCGAGACGAAGACCGTCGGGGTGTACCGGTGCCGGGCGTGCGGGGCGGAGCTGTTCCGCAGCGACACGAAGTTCGAGTCGCACTGCGGCTGGCCGTCGTTCTTCTCGCCGCTGGCGGGCGAGAGCATCGTGCTGCGCGAGGACCGCGCGCACGGCATGGTCCGCACCGAGGTGCTGTGCGCGGGCTGCCACAGCCACCTTGGCCACGTGTTCGAGGGCGAGGGCTACCCGACGCCGACCGACCAGCGCTACTGCATCAACTCGATCTCGCTGACGCTGGTCCCGGACGGCACCTCAAGTCCGGGTCAAGAAGCCTAAATCCAGCCCCGGTAAGCCCTAAATCTAGGTCAAGCCCGCTTGTGCGCGCGGTCACATCCGCCGGAGCATGAGCGCGCACCGGAAAGCACGGATCCGGTGCGGCGGCGGGAAAGGACGCGTTCCTTTCCCCTCGGGGAGGGGGCGGTGATGGACGAGCCTTGGGGTGTTTCCGGACCGGATTTCCTGCGTTCGTATCTGGTGTGTCTGGCCTTCGCGGTACTGGTCGCCGGGGCGGTGCGGATCATGGCGCGCTCCGGCGCGGCGGGCCGCGCGAGTGTGCCCGACCGGCTGACCGTGGAGGACCTGGCCCATCTGGCGGGCGGCGCCCGGCGCGTCGTCGAGGTCGCCGTGGCCAGGCTGCTGGACCAGGGGCGGCTGCGGGCGAGTCGGGAGGGTCGCGTCCGGGCGGTCGAGGGGTCCGCGCCGGGGGCGAGCGAGCTCGACGAGGCCGTGCTCGACGAGGTCCGGCCCACCGGGCAGCGTTCGGTGGCGTTGTTGGTCGACCGGCTCGCCCAGCGGCCCGTGGTCACCTCGATCACGGCGCGGCTGGTCGGGAAGGGGTTGCTGGTCGACCGACGGGTCTCGCGCGCGCGGCTCTCGGCGCTCCCGCTCGTCCTGTTGTTCCTCGTCGGGCTGGTGCGATGGATCTCCGTACCGCCCGCGCACGAGGTGGGGTGGCTGCCGGTCGCCATGGTGGTGACGCTCGGCTTGGCGGTGGCGCTGTTCCGCCGCCCGGTGCCCGAGCTGACCTACCTGGGTGCCCGGCGGCTGGCCGAGGCCCGGAACGCGGGCAGGCAGTCGGTGGGGCTCGATCCCGCGCTCGTCGACCCGGCGCTCGTGCGGGGTGTGCCGGGGCAGGTGGCCCTGGGTGGGCTGGTCAAGTTCCCGGACGCCGAGGTGGCTTCGGCGTTCCGGGTGGTCCGGCCATGTGCGCCGCAGTACTCGCGCAGGCGTCGTTACTCGCGTGTGGGCAGTGGCGGCAGTGCGGGGGTCGCGGCGGGGTATGTCGGGTGCGGCAGTGGTAGTTCCGGTAGCGGCTGCGGGGGAGGCAGCGGCTGCGGAGGGGGAAGTGGTTGCGGTGGCGGTAGCGGCTGCGGGGGAGGCGGCGGCTGCGGCGGCGGAGGCGGGTGACCGTTCCGTCACGCTCCGAGGGCATGCCGGGGGGTATGCCCTCGGAGCCGCGCGCCGGGGGAGGATGACGGCATGGGTGAGCTGGGTGTCGGCATCGGCTGGCGGTCCGAGATAGACCTGACCGTGGAGCGGTTGCCGGGAGTGGACTTCGTCGAGGTGGTCGCGGAGAACCTGCACGACGACCACCTGCCGGAGTCGCTGCGGATCCTGCGCGAGCGCGGGCTGCCGGTGCTGCCGCACGCGGTGTCGCTGTCGCTGGGCGGCGCCGACCCGGTGGAGACCGAGCGGGTGGAGCACCTGGCGGCGGTGGCCGAACTGGTGGACGCGCCGCTGGTGAGCGACCACATCTGTTTCGTGCGCGCGGGCGGGCTGGACTCCGGGCACCTGATGCCGGTGCCGCGCACCCGGGCCGCGCTGGACGTGCTGGTGGCGAATGTCCACACGGCGCAGTCCATCCTGGGCGTGCCGTTGGCGTTGGAGAACATCGCCGCGTTGATCCGGTGGCCGGAGGCCGAGCTGACCGAGGCCGAGTTCCTGACCGAGCTGGTGGATCGGACGGACTGCCTGCTGTTGATCGATGTGGCCAATATGTGGGCCAACGCGCGCAACCTCGGCGAGGACCCGATCTCGCTGTTGGACGGCATCCCGCTGGAGCGGATCGCCTACGTGCACGTGGCGGGCGGCGTACTGGTCGACGGCGTCTACCACGACACGCACGCGCACCCGGTGCCCGCGGAGGTGCTGGACCTGTTGGCGGAGCTGTGTTCCCGGGTCGACCCGCCGGGCGTGCTGCTCGAACGCGACGACCGCTACCCGGCGGACTCGGTGCTGGACGCGGAGCTGGCCGCGATCCGCGCGGTGGTGACCCGGTGAGCCGGGCGGAGTTGGCCGCGGCGCAGGCGGAGCTGCTGCGCGCGGTGCTGGCGGGTGGACCGGTGCCCGCCGGGTTCGACGTGGACGCGGTGCGGGTCGAGGCGTCGTCGTTGTTGGCGAAACGGCGGCGGATCGTGGCCCAGCTGGGTCCGGAGGTGGCCGCGGAGCTGGGGGACCGCTTCGGGCCGTTGTTCGACGAGTACGCCGACGGCAACCCGCGGGCGGCGGGCTCCCGGTTCCGTGCGGACGCGGAGTCGTTCGCCCGCTGGCTGCGCGAGCGCGGCGAACTGGCGCCTGAGCCGCGTCGGCGCTGGTGGCGGCGGTGAGCCCGGCCGGGCGGGGCGGATCACCCCGCCCGGCCGATCGGGCTCAGCCCTGCGGCGGGGTGATGACGGCGAAGATCGCGCCCTGGTCGTCGGCCACCAGCGCCTGCCTGCCGTATGGGGTGTCCATCGGCGGCTCGACGACCCGGCCGCCCAGCTCCTGCACCTTGACCAGCGCGGCATCGGTGTCGGCAACCTGGAAGTAGGTCAGCCAGTACGGGGCCTCGCCCGCGCCGATGGCCCCGACGCCGCCGATCGGGCGCTCCTGGTCCGCTGCCAAGTGGACGGTCGCGTAGTCGAAGCCGCCCTCCAGGTCCTGGAAGGAGTAGCCGAACACGGCCGCGTAGAACTCCTTGGCCTTGGCGAAGTCCGCGCTCTTGTGGTCGTTCCACACGATGGCGCCGGGCTCGTTGGCCAGGTCGACGCCGGTGTGGCCACCCGCCTGCCAGAGGCCGAACGCGGCGCCGGTCGGGTCGATCACCAGGGCCATCGTGCCCTGGTCGGCGACCTGCATCTCGGGCACCACGACCTGCCCGCCCGCGGCGGTGGCCTTGGCCAGGGTGGCGGTGATGTCCTCGGTGGCCAGGTAGGTGACCCAGGCGGAGGTCTGTCCCTCCTGCAGCGGGCCGACGCCCGCCACCGGCGCGTCGCCGAGGTAGCACATGCCGTAGCCGCCGAACTCCGGGCCGCCGACCTCGACCCGCCAGCCGAACAGGCCGGAGTAGAAGGCGGTGGCGCGCTCGACGTCGGTGCCGAGGTCGACCCAGCAGGGCGTGCCTGCGGGCCAGGCGGTGGTACGGGTGACCATGAGACTTCCTCCAGTACTCGGGGGTTCCGGTCCGTTCGGGGACGGACCCGGCCACGCTAACCCCGGGCACCGACAACGGCCGGTCACGATCGGGTGGTCGTTCGCCCGATCGGGAGCATCGATATGGCCACGACCAGGCGCGCCACCGCTGGATCGGTCGACGGGTTCCCGCCACTGGACACAGTGGACGGATCGGCACCATGGCCGGTGAGGGCCGGTGAACAAGATGTACCCGGGGCAGCGCGGTGCGCCGGACGATCATCCGCGGTACCTGCTCGAAAGGCACCGATTCCCACCTGTCGGTACCCGTTCGACGGCCCGAGCGGGTACCGACAGGTCACGATTAAGTGATCGGACGCGCCGCCGGGACCGCGAACGGTCCACGACCGTGTGCATCGTTCCTGGACCGATCGGCACATTCCCGCCGTATACGCCGAAAAACGCGCTCCGGGCAATCAGCCGAATTCCGCCAAACCGGCGCGCGGTTGGCGGATTGCCCGGCGCGGCGCGGGCCGGCTAGCTTCCGTGCGCACCGCGGGGCCGGAAAGTCCCCGGGAAACCGGAAACGACCGATGATCCGCCCCGTGGCCGTCCGACGGATCGGAGGCTCATTGCGCACCCGCGTCACGACCATCGCCGCCGCCCTGGTACTCGGTGCCCTGCCCGCGGCGGCCCCGCAGGCAGCCGCCGCGACACCATCTTCAGACCACAGCGGACAGACGGTCACCCTGATCACCGGTGACCGCGTCCTGGTCCCGGAGTCCGGTGGCAGACCCGCGTTGCTGCCCACCGCGGGCCGCCGGGTCGAACACCACATCTACACCACCCGCGACGGGCACACCCACGTCGTCCCGCGCGACGCGATCCCGCTGTTACGGACTGGTCAACTCGACCCGCGGCTGTTCGATGTCACCGCGCTGGCCAAGGCGGGCTACGACGACCGCCGCGCCGACCTGCCGTTGATCCAGACCGGCCCGACACCGCGCCTGGCCGGTATCCGCGCCACCCGCGAACTCCACTCGATCGACGGGCACGCGCTGTCGGTCGACAAGGCCGCGCTCGCGAACACCTGGCAGGCGCTGACCGCCGCGGGCGGCAAGGTGCTGCTCGACGGCAAGCGCGCGTTCGCGCTGGACCGCAGCACCGGCCAGATCGGCGCGCCCGCGGCCTGGCAGACCGGGCTCACCGGCACCGGGGTGAAGGTCGCGGTCGTGGACTCGGGTGTCGACGAGACCCACCCGGACCTGGTGGGCAAGGAGATCGCCCAGGCCGACCTCTCCCCCGACAACGACCCGGTCGACCGGCTGGGCCACGGCACGCACGTCGCCTCGATCATCGCGGGCGGCGGTCCCGGCTCCAAGTACCGGGGCGTGGCCAGTGGCGCCCGGCTGCTGGACGCCAAGGTGGGCGACCGGACCGGGAACGTGCAGGACTCGTGGATCCTGGCCGGGATGGAGTGGGCCGTCGCGCAGGGCGCCGACGTGGTCAACCTGAGCATCGGCGGCCTGGACGGCGAGGGCATCGACCCGCTGGAGGAGGCGGTGAACCGGCTCTCCGCTGAGTCCGGTGCCCTGTTCGTGGTCGCGGCGGGCAACGAGGGGCCCCGCGCGGGCACAATCAGCAGTCCGGGCAGCGCGGACGCGGCGCTGACCGTCGGCTCCGTGGAGCGCGACGACACCGTGTCCCTCTTCTCCAGCCGCGGCCCACGCGTCGGTGACGGCGCGATCAAACCGGACATCTCCGCCCCCGGTTCGGGAATCGTCGCGGCCGCGGCAGCGGAAGGGCGGATCGGCGATCCGGTCGAACCTGGTTATGTCCGGCTGAGCGGCACGTCCATGGCGACCCCGCACGTAGTGGGCGCGGCGGCGTTGGTGGCGCAGCAGCACCCGGATTGGAACGGCGAGCAACTCAAGGCGGCACTGACCGCGTCGGCCACCCCGACAGCGGGCGCGACCGTGTTCGACCAGGGCTCCGGCCGGGTGGACGTCGCCAAGGCGATCACCCAGACACTCACCACCACGCCGACGTCGGTCAGCTTCGGCCGCCAACGGTGGCCGCACGACAGCGACACCGCGATCACCCGACAGCTCACCTACCGCAACACCGGCACCGCGGCCGTGACGCTGGACCTGACCGTCGACGCCGCGCGGGCGGGCGTGTTCACGGTCTCCCCTGCCCGGGTCGTGGTGCCCGCGGGCGGCACCGCGACCGCGTCCGTCACGGCGGACACCCGCCGGGCTCCCGCGGACGGGACGTACTCGGGCTCGGTCGTGGCCACCGGGGGTGCCCGGCCGCTGCGCACCCCGGTCGGCGTCGACCGGGAACCGGAGAGCTACGACCTCACCCTGCGACACACCTTCGCGGCCGACCGGCTGCTCAGCATCGTCGGCCTTGACACCGACGTCTGGATCACGCGGATCGAGTCCACCGACGTCACCAGGCTCCGGCTGCCCAAGGGCCGGTACGCCATCTCTGACGTGAACTTCGACGCCGAGAACCGGCCCACCTACTTCTTCGGCCCATCGGTGCCGATCACCGGCAACAGTGAACTGGTGGTCGACACCCGCAACTCGTACCCGGTGAGCATCACCCCACCGGACAGGTCCGCCCCGCTGGACATGGCGTTCACCGGCTACGAGTCACGATCGGCGTCGGGCGCCGCCGCCTCGGGCACGCTGTCCATCATCGACCTGGCCGCGCTGCGCGTCGGCCAACTCGGCCCGGACGCGCCGAAGGGCACCTTCACCTGGGCCGCGGGCGCGTACTACACCAACCCCACGGAGTCCTACGCGCTGACGTGGTTCCTGGGCGAGTCGGTGCCGAAGGACTTCCACCGCACCGTGCGCAAACGCGACCTGGCGACCGTGCACACCTCGATCGCGACCCCATTCCCCGACACGACGATCGTGCGGCGGATCTCGGCCCAGCCACCCGGCGGCGCCCAGTACGGCGGCGTCTACCCGTGGCTGCACGAGACCGGCCCGGAGGTCACGGAGCACTACAACGCGGGCGACCTGTCCTGGGTGGCCGACAGCATCCTGGTGGTCGACCCGCTGTACACCTCGTTCACCAGCGAGGCGTTCCGGGTCCGCCCGGGCGAGACCACCCGCCAGTACGTGAACCATGGCGTGTTCGGACCGGCCCTCCCGCGCAATACCGTTCCGTGGGCGGAACGGTACCGGGACGACATGTTCATCGGCATCGGCCTGTGGGGAGACTCCTTCGGCAACGCGGGCTTCAGCCAGACCACCTCGGCCCGGAGCACCCTGTCCCGCGACGGCAAGGTGATCGGCACCTCCGACCAGGCCGGTGGCCGCTACGAACCGTTCCACCTGCCACCCGGGCCCGGTCGGTACACATTGGACACCACGGGCACCCGTGACCCCCGCTTCCAGGTGAGCACCACGGTCGCGGCGACGTGGACCTTCCAGTCCGATCCCGGACAGGCGAAGGTACCGCTGTCGGTGGTCCGATTCCACGCGGTGCTGGACGAGAGCAACAGCCTGCCGACGGGGAAGTTCTGCATCCCTGTCTCGGTGCAACTGGAGGACGGTCGGGCCGATCGACCTCGCCGCCTGGCCGTCGACGTCTCCTATGACGAGGGCCGGACGTGGAAACCCGCCCGACTGCTGGGTGGGTTCCTGCTCCTGCTCGACCATCCGTCCAACGCGGGCTCGGTCTCGCTACGCGCCACGGCCGAGGATTCCCGTGGCAACACGGTGAAACAGACCATCACCCGCGCCTACCTGCTCAAGAAGCACTAACCCCGCGAAAGCGCCCGCCGGGTGACCGGCGGGCGCTTTCCTCTGCACGGATGAACCTGTCCTACTTGCCGAGCAGAACCAAAGAGGTCCACCACACATCGCGTCTTCCCTGGATATCTGCCGTTTCGCTGTGGTGTATTGCTCTCAGCCCCAGAGGTTCTGCCAGGGCAATGGTTTCGGCTACGGACACGTCGAACATCCGGCGGCCGGGTGGGACCGGGCCGTGACGAAGGGTCAGGATCACGCGGCCACCGGGTGCCAAGAGAGTGGCAAGCCTGCCCATCGCCGCAAGACGTTCAAAGTCGGCCAAGTGCATCCAGACCGCGCTCAGCAGTATGAGGTCAAAGCGGCCTTGGATTGCGCCGAGTTCCGGGAGCGAGTCGTCGAGCCATTCGATGGCGGTGCCGTGCAGCGATCGGCCGATCTCGCGGAACTCCCGGGTCGGTTCCACAGCGGTGACGGCATGCCCACGCGCGGCCAAGGCGGCCGCGTCCCGGCCGGTGCCAGCACCGATGTCGAGCGCGCGGCCCGGGGCAGCGGGGAGCCAGGGCAGGATGGGGGCATGGACGGACTCGAAGGTCACGTTCTCGTACTGGCGGGCCAATGACACGGCGGCTTCGACGTAACCGGCGGCGCTCGCTACCTGGTCCGACATGTCACCACCAAGCCGCGGGATCGGTACCGGGCATTCCCGGGACGCTGGACCAATGCGGTGGCGAGCCGGGCAGTTCACCGGGGAAACGCACGTGCCGGATCCGCCCCCACGGACTATCCACTTCGGACAGATATGCGTCGATCGGTGCATCGAGCTCGGAGGATTCGATACGGCCCAACGAGGTCAACCAGTGCGCGGTCCGGGCCAGCGACACCCGAACGTGCCAGGTGCCGCCTTCCGTGGCGCGGCGGCGCAGGGCGGTGAGGACTCCGTGGGCGGCGAGCCAGCCGGTACCGTGGTCGAGAGCCTGCGCGGGAAGCGGGATGGGAGCCGCGTCGCCGCGATGGGCGATGCCGGTGGCGAGTTGGACCAGGCTGTCGAAGCCGCGACGGTTGTGCCAGGGGCCCGTGTGGCCGTAGGCGGCGAAAGTCACCAGGATCGTGCCCGGCGGGGCGTCGGCGGGACCGAAACCCTTAGCGGGCAACGAACCCGGACGGAACGACTGCAACATCACATCCGCGTCCGCCCACAGCTCATGCAGGTGAGCGCGCGCCTCGGCAACCCTCAGATCAAGGTGCGCGGTGCGCTTGCCGAACCCGTTGTCGATCACCACCGGCCGCATCGTCGGCAGGTGCGCCGCGCCGACGTGCAGCACGTCCGCCCCGTGCGCGGCGAGCGTGCGCCCGCACACCGGACCGGCGATCACATGCGTCAGGTCCAACACCCGCACACCCGCGAGCGGCCGATCGGCAGGCGGTAACGGCCGCGGCGGGGCATCCGCGACCCGTTCGAGCGAAACCAGTTCCTCTTGCGCGACGGCGATCCCCTGCGGATGCCGAGCCCACTCGGCAGGCGACCGCAGCGCCGCCGCCGCTCCCCCGGCCGCCACGACGGCCTCGGCGACTTCCTCCGCCGCACGCCCGCCGATCGCCTCGGCGACATCGTCACCGAGCGCCGCGTGGGCCGCCGCCTCGTGATGCGGGTAGTTGCAGTGCAACCGCACCCACCCGTCGACGGCCCGATAGTCGCGCGACAGCGGTGCCCACGTGTCCCCCGGCGAGGCCCCGTCGACACGCAAGTGGCGTTCGCTGCGAAAGGATTCCGCGGCGTGCCGGATGTCCACCGAGACCTCGCCGGGCTCGGTTCCCCTGTCCCGCAACAGATCCCCGGCGGCCCGCGTCACCCGGCCGACACAGGTCTCGGCCAGGTGCGCCACCCGATAGGGACCCGCGAGGACCCGTTCCGTCACGGCAGGTTGGCGATCAGTTCCGCGGCGGGCACCCGGGTGCCGGTGTAGAACGGGATCTCCTCGCGCACGTGCAGGCGCGCCTCGGTGCCGCGCAGGTGCCGCATCAGGTCGACGATGCGGTGCAGCTCGTCGGCCTCGAACGCCAGGATCCACTCGTAGTCGCCCAGCGCGAACGAGGCCACCGTGTTCGCCCGCACGTCCGGGTAGTCCCGCGCCTCCTTGCCGTGGTCGGCGAGCATCTTGCGGCGCTCGTCGTCGGGCAGCAGGTACCACTCGTACGAGCGCACGAACGGGTACACGCAGATGTACTTGCGCGGCTCCTCACCCGCGAGGAACGCGGGCACGTGACTCCGGTTGAACTCCGCGGGCCGGTGCAACGCGACCTGACTCCACACTGGCGCGGACGCGCGCCCCAGCGCCGTACGCCGGAACCCGGTGTACGCGGCCTGCACCTGCTCGATCTCCTCGGCGTGCCACCAGATCATGTAGTCCGCGTCGGCCCGCAACCCGGCCACGTCATACACCCCGCGCACCACCACCCCCTTGCCCTCCAGCGCGTCGAGGTACTCGGTGGTCTCGGTCGCAGCCGTACCCCGGTCGTCGGGCAACCGCCCCGGCTCGATCCGGAAGACCGACCACATGGTGTAGCGGATGGTGTCGTTGAGCTCGGTGTAATTGAGGCGGGCCATACCCCCATCGTCCCACCCCGTTCCACCCGGGCAACGGCGACCCGCGTCACTTGTCCACAGCCCGTCCGGAGTTGTCCACAGCCCCCGCGCGCACTCTTCCGCCCAGGTCACAGCCCCGATAGGCTCAGTACAGGGACCTGGCCCCAGGGCGGGCGGGGTCCGTTCACCGGGCGGCTTGTGGATCTTGAAACGAAGATCGCCAGCGTCTTCGCCCTCCCCACGAGCGATTCCCGTGCACACACGGGATGTCCCATCCAAGACAACGTTCCATGCGCAGCGCGCGAGGCTCTCCCCGCATGCGCGGGAATCCACTTCAACGCGAGCGCGACCCCCAGCACCCGGCCGACGAAAACCGCGCCAGGGAACAGTTACACACGCCTCTCCCGCCCATCCCCGACTTCTCACCCGCACTTGCGGCCGGTCGGCCTGCCCCTCGCCGACCAGACCAGTCGACGTCGACACCATCCCGGCCCCGCCCCAAGGTTGTCCACACCCAAGATCAACTCTCATCCGGGTGAGCGTTTCCCCAGGTAGAATGGAACTCGGGGGTCCCCCACGAGTTGTCCACAACCTCCTGAACGATCCCCAGCCCCACACCACCACTTGACGAGCCCCCTGCCCGCGGCTCCTGTGGACCGCTCCGCGCACAACCTCATCTACCAGCGGTAGCGTAGAAATCCGGGGATCCCCTGCGAGTTATCCACAATCCCTCGAACAGTCCCCAAGCGCACGGCGACAGTTGACGGACCCGCACACCACGGCCCCTGTGGACAGCCTCGCGCGCGATCTCCGCTGCAGGCGATAGCGTGGAAAACGGGGGATCCCGGCGAGTTGTCCACAACCCCTCGAATCCATCCACAGCCCCAACCGCACCACTTCCACCGCTCTGACCTGCACAGATAGGCTCACGCGCGGGCCAGCCCCCGGGTGGGAGGGGCCAGGAGCACGAGATGATCTTGAAGTGGTCAGGCGGGGGTGAGGTGGGTGGCGATGCGGTGGGCGGCCGCGTCGGCGGTGGCGATGCAGGCGGGGAGGCCGACGCCGTGGAGGGTGGCGCCTGCGACGGCCAGGCCGGGGTGGGGGGCGATGGCGTGTTCGATCTCGGTGACCAGGTCGGCGTGGCCTGCCGCGTACTGCGGCAGTCCGCCGCCCCACCGGGTGACCAGCGAGTCGATCGGCGGGGCGGTGACGCCGGTGAGTTCGACCAGGTCGGCGCGGACCAAGCGGACGAGTTCGTCGTCGTCCGCGCGCAGGGCGCCGGGGTCGCCGTGGCGGCCGACCGAGCCCCGGACCAGCACGGTCTCGCCGCCGAGGTGGGACCACTTGGCCGCGGAGAAGGTGAACGCCTTGACCGCGAACGGGCTGCCGTCGAGCCTTCGTTCGCCCGCGCCGAGCAGGATGCCGGAGGTACCGGGGAGTTCGGTGCCCTCGGGCAGGGCGAGCGCGACCACGGCCATCGACGCGACCTGGACCCGGCCGTACGCGGCGGACGCGGCCGGGACGACGCCGTCGAGAAGCTTGCGGGCGGCGGGCGCGGGCACGGCGAGCACCACCGCGTCCACGTCCAGCACCGCGTCGGCGGGTTCGTGACCGGGGGCGTTGGCGCCCAGGGTGAGTCGCCAGCCGGTGTCGCGCCGGGCGAGTGAACGCACGGGGACGCCGAGTCGGATCGTGGCGGCGCGGGCCAGCCGGGTGATCAGGGTGTCGAGACCGGTGGTGAGCGTGCCGAACACCGGCTGGCCGGTCGGCTTGGGGATGGCGGTCGCGGCGGCCTCGGTGAGGGTGCGGGCGCCTGCGTCGAGAGCGCCTGCCAGCGCGGGCAGGGTGGCGCGCAGGCCGAGGCCGTCGACCCCGCCCGCGTAGACGCCGCCGAGGAGAGGGTCGATGAGGCGGTCGGGGAGTTCGTCGCCGAACCGGGCGCGGAGCAGGGGACCGAGGGTCGCGTCCCCGTCCAGTTCGACCGGCGGCAGGTCGCGTTCGGCGGCGACGCGGCGGGCGCCTTCCGGGCTGAGCAGGTCGGCGACGGCGTCGGGGTCGCCGGGCACGCCCATGACCGTCCGCCCGGGGATGGGCCTTGTGACGCCGCCCGCGCGCACGGTCGAGCGTGCGCCGGTCGGGTGCGTGACGTCGCCGTCGAGGCCCAGTTCCGCCAGCAGCGCGGTCATCTCGGGGCGGCGGACCAGGTAGGCCTCCGCGCCGACGTCGTAGCGGCGGCCCGCCAGCTCGGCGGTGCGGATCTTGCCGCCCAGCCGGTCGGTCTGCTCGACGACGGTGACCTCGGCGGTCGCGCCGAGCAGTGCGCGCAGGCGGTGCGCGGCGGCCAGGCCGGAGATGCCGCCGCCGACGACCGCGACCCGCACCGGGGTCACCGGCCGGGCGTGTGGGTGTGGATGAACTCGACGGTGCGGGTGATGGCGTCCCGGTCGGTCTCGGGGAGGACACCGTGGCCGAGGTTGAACACGTGCCCCGGCGCGGCGCGTCCCTCCCCGACGATGCGCGCCACCTCGCGGCGGATCACGTCGTCGCCCGCGAACAGCGTCGCCGGGTCGAGGTTGCCCTGCACGGCGGCGCCGGGCACGGCCGCGGCCGCGACGTCCAGCGGCGTGCGCCAGTCGACGCCGACGACGTCCGCGCCCGCCTCGCGCATGGCGGCGAGCAGGTGGCCGGTGCCGACACCGAAGTGGATCCGGGGCACGCCCACGTCGGCGAGACCGGAGAGGACCTTGCGCGAGTGCGGCAGCACGAACTCACGGTAATCGCGCAGCGACAGCGCGCCCGCCCACGAGTCGAACAGCTGCACCGCGTCGACCCCTGCCGCGATCTGTGCGCGCAGGAAGCCCAGGGCAATGTCGGCCAGACGGTCGAGCAATGCGTGCCATGTGGTCGGTTCGGCGTACATCAACGCCTTGGTGCGCTCGTGGTTGCGGCTTGGACCACCCTCGACCAGGTAGGACGCCAGGGTGAACGGCGCGCCCGCGAACCCGATCAGCGGCGTTTCGCCGAGCGCGGCGGTCAACAGCCGCACGGCCTCCGCGACCGGCTCCACCTGCGCGGTGTCCAGTTCGGGCAGTGCGGCGACGGCGGCCGCGTCGCGCACCGGCCGCGCCACGACCGGCCCGGTGCCCGCGACGATGTCCAGGTCGACCCCGGCCGCCACCAGCGGGACCACGATGTCGCTGAACAGGATGGCGGCGTCGACCCCGTGCCTGCGGACCGGCTGCAGGGTGATCTCGGTGACCATGGCCGGGTCGAAGCAGGCCGCCAGCATCGGCGTGCCCGCCCGCAGCGCGCGGTACTCGGGCAGCGAGCGGCCCGCCTGGCGCATGAACCACACCGGCACCCGCGACGGCACACCCCCACGCGCGGCGACCAGGAACGGGGCTTCGGGCAGGCTCCGGCGCGCGGTGGCCTGGGAAATGAGTTCAGTCATCGCGGCCCCATGTTCCCACGCCCACCCGGTCGTTCCCGCACCTACCGCGCGAGTCACACTGTCGGTTGCCCGAAAGCGCTCGGCGCGCCCTCCCCGCTCACCGACTCGGGTGGTCCTACAGTTACCAGTCGTGACCGGAACGTCCACCGCGCCTGAGCTCTTCACCCAGGCCGTCGAGGCGCTGAAGTCGCTGCGACCTCGACCGGAGCTCCAGCTCGCCGAGGTCCGCCCGCCGCAGCGGCTGGCCCCGTGGGCCTACGCGCTGACCGCCGAGGCCATCGGCCCGGCCGAGGTCCAGGCCACCGGCAGACTGATCCTGCTGCACGACCCCGACGGCCAGGAGGCCTGGGACGGCGTGCTGCGTGTCGTGGCGTACGTACGTGCCGAACTCGACGCCGAGCTCGCCGACGACCCGCTCCTCCCCAGCGTCGGCTGGTCCTGGCTCACCGACGCCCTCGCCGCCTCCGCCGCCGAGTTCACCGCATTGGGTGGCACGGTCACCGACACCTCCTCCGCCCGCTTCGGCGACATCGCGGGCCCGGCCCGCACCGACGACCTGGAACTGCGCGCGTCGTGGACACCTACCGGCGGACTCCGACCCCACGGCGAGGCCTTCTGCGACCTGATGGCCAGCGTGGTCGGCCTACCACCGGTGGGCGTCACCCTGTTCGAACAACGCCGCGGCGGCGAGTGACAGCCTGGCTGTGCGTTGATCTGTCCTGCTTGGTCTCTTCGGGAGTTGTCCACACGGCTCTGGATTCATCCACAGGTCTCGTTCGGGGGGTATTGACAACTTTCATGATCGCCTAGCGTGCCTTCTTGGTGGCCCGCCCCCTGGTGGGGCGGGGCCTGCTTGCTCGAAGATCCATAACACGGTCACGTTGGTGACTCCCGGCGGGACCGGCAGCGACAGGGTGGCCCCGGCCGCGGCGGACGGGCCGTCCGCGGGCATGAGGTGCCCGAGCGAGTCGGGCCGGGCGGACTTCCGCCGCGCTCTGCGCTGGGGCGGACCAGAGGTGTCGAACCACCGGGTCGAGTTCATCGCCCGCATGTCGCGAGTTGTCCACAGGCAAGATCATCTCGGCTGCGGGGTCGCGGGTTTTCTCGGTAGAATGAAGATATAGGGGATCCCCTATCGAAGGGGACCTTTGCGGGCGCGCGGGCTGGGGTCGAAAAGGCTGGGGCGGCGACCATTCCGACGATCGGGATCATCGCGGTCTTCTGGGCTTACGGGGCTCAAGCCGGTCTGCGCGAGGATGTCGGCCCAGGCGCCGAGTTCGGGGATCCCGTAGCGCCAAGGCAGTGGGCCGCCCCCTGGCGGCGAGACAAACCGGATCGGGTCGGCGAGGCCGAAAAGGACGGGGGTGTCACCGGTACCGGTGACACCCCCGTCGTCAGTCAAGCGTTGCTACCGGCGGTGCTCCTTGGCCAAGCGGGCCGAGCGGGTGCAGACATCGCCGACGTCGACTGTCTGGGCGCGGTCGACGTAGACGTCTGTCAGGCCGACCAGGCGGCCCTTCTTGTCGGTGCAGGTCAGCTGGTAGGGCTCCTTCGGGCCCAGCGTGGTCGGCAGTGGCGACGCGAAGTCGACGGACACGTTGGCGTAGTCGTCGGTCTTGGTCGGGTCGGCCTGGGCGTAGTTGACCAGGACCGCCGTGTAGTCGCCGGGGGGCGGGTCGAACAGCACCGCGCGTTCGGAGGTGGTGCCGCCGCTCGCGGACTGCGTCACGATGGCGCCGGTGGAGTCCAGGATGTACATGTCCCAGTCGGTGGCCGGGTTGGTCCAGGCGATCGAGACCGTGAAGCGGCCGTTGTCCACCTTGGGCATGCCGTCCACGTGGAACGGGACGCGTTCGGCGGTCGTGTCGACGGGCCAGTTGGTGTTGATGGCCGGGACGCCCGCCGGGTTGGGCAGGACCACGTTCGCCTGGGCCGGGCCGCGTGGGGCGCGGCCGTAGCGGCCCGCGATGTAGGGGCGGGTGGACGGGTTGACCGACCAGCTGAAGCGGCCGCCGGTGGCGGCGAGCTTCGAGGTGATCGTGTCGGTGACGTAGATCGGCGGCAGCGTGGTGCCGTCGGACTGCTGCACCGGCGAGGTCGGGGTCTGGAAGGACTTCCGCAGCTGCAGCTGGTAGCCCTTGGGCGCCGAGCCGATCAGCGTGGAGTGCGCGGCCGGGTCGGCGGCGTTGCTCAGCATGTCGATGAACGCCTGCCGGTTGCCGCCCTTGCCCGCGCCGGTGGCCGGGGCGAGGCCCGCGTACTCGGCGATCACGCCGGCCTCGTACGGCGGGTGGAAGCCGACCGTGCCGATCTCGAAGGTGAAGCCGTAGCCGCCGGTCGCCCAGTAGGACCAGTCCTCAGTGGACCCCGTGGTGTCGTAGAGCATCCAGGACGGTTCGCTCTTGTAACCGTTGCGGGAGGCCATCTTGTCGCCGAGGGCCTGGTAGGTCGGCTCGTCCAGCGGGGGCCGCACGTCCGCGACGCCAGGGACGCGCAGGACCAGGCCGGAGTAGGTGTGCAGGGTGATCAGGTTGGTGATCTGCCGGGTCGACACCAGCGAGCGCACGTTGCGGGTCTCCGGCTCGGAGAACGGCGCGGAGCCGCGGTAGGTGTCGACGTTCCACAGGGTGCTGGCGCCGTTGCCGCCCCAGAAGCCCGCGTAGTTGCGGTTGGGGTCGGTGCCGCGGGAGCCGCCCGCCGGGTTGGCCTTGCACACGCCGGTGCGGTACTGCGCGGGCGAGTCGTTGACGTTGCAGTTCTTGCGCTTCATCTCGTAGTCGAAGCGGGAGAAGTCGCCCTTGGGCTCGGCCTCGCGGGAGATGGAGAAGCCGTCGGCGTTGACCACCGGGACGATGATGTTGCGGGTCTTGCCCACCAGCGACCGGATCTCGCCGCCCGCGCGGTAGCCCTTGACCAGCTCGTAGGCCCACTCGATGGCGTGCTCGCCGGAGGGCCACTCGCGCGCGTGGTGCACGCCAAGGGTCAGGTTGACCGCCTTGCCGTCGGCGGTGTTGTCGACGTCCGTGGCGATCTCGATGCCGTTGACCTCGCGGCCTTCCCAGGTCACCTCGGGCAGGGTGAACGCCTTCACCAGGCCCGGGTTGGCGCGCGCGAGCTCCTTGAGCTCGTAGTCGTACTCGTAGAGGTGCCGGTAGCTGGTGCGCCCGGACGGCAGCGCGGACGACGTGGCGGTCGCGGCGAACGCGCGGTCCTGCTTGGCGTTGGCGATCGACTGCCCGGACAGGTCCGCCTCGACGACGGAGGAGCGCAGTCCGCTGCCCGCCAGCTTGGCCCGGTCGGCGTCGGTGGCGATGACGACGTCGACGCTGGTCGCGTCGCCCTTCTCGGTGAGGTCAAGGTCGAGGCCGAGGAGCCGGTCCTTGTCCTGGCGGGTCGGCGTCTGCACGCGCACGACCTGGGCGGGCTTGGTGGGCTGCCCGGTCTTGTCCAGGGCGAGGAAGTCCACGCCGAGCCGGGTGGTCTTGGCCGGGCCCGCGTATCGGCAGCCCTGCACGACCAGCTGCTGGCCCTTGGTCACGAAGCTCTCGGCCAGCTCGGTGGCGTGCAGGCCCGCGGAGGCGGCGACCACGGCGCCGGTCTTCTGGTCGAAGACGGCCAGGTCCCAGTCGCCGGAGGTGTCGCCGATCGGGGTGAGCCGGGCCTGGAGCAGCCCGTCCACGCCGGAGGTGAGCTCCCGGCGGTCGGTGCCGCGGGTGCCCGCGGGCAGCAGCTTGTCGTGGCAGGCGCGGGTGACGGCCGCGTCCGCGCGCAGGACGTTGTCGGCGGCGGTGGCGGGGGTGCCCGCGGCCGCCACCAGGCCGAGGGCGACCACGCCGGATAACCCGGTCGCGGCCGCCAACCGCCAGGTCCGGACCCGTCTCGATCTTGAGCTCACGCTCGTCTCCTCCCAGAGCCGGTGCCCGTGCGGCGCACGGACGAGCGTGACGCTAGCCACCGTTAACCCCAGGGAATGTGGTTACCGGTTGCCAGTTGGGAGGCGGCGGAACGGGGTTGCGCCGACGGGTCCACGACGCGCGTCGGGCGCTTGAGGGGCTCTGTCCGATTACCGGACGCTCAAGAGAAATTACCTTTTGCCAGTTATCCGGCCGCGCGCGCCACCTCTTCGGCCGAACGCAGCACCCGCAGGACGTTACGCCCCGCTACCTTCGCCAGGTCGTCCTCGCTCCAGCCGCGGTCCAGCAGGGCCCCGAAAAGCGTCGGATACCCGCCGACGTCGGCCAGTCCCTCGGGCAGTTCGGCACAACCGTCGTAGTCGCCGCCGATGCCGATGTGGTCCACGCCGACGATCTCGCGGGCGTGCTCCATATGGGCGATGACATCGGCCAACGTCGCTTTCGGCTGCTCGTGGCGACCGTCCCAGGTCGCGTGGAAGCGCTCCCGCTCGTCGAGGTCGGCGTGCTTGAGGCCGACGGCGGCCATCTCCTCGGCCATCCGGGCGTCCCAGTCGGCGATGGCCGTGGAGACGAACCGCGGCACGAAGGTCACCATCAGCACGCCGCCGTTGCCCGGGAGGCGTTCGAGCACGTCATCGGGCACGTTGCGGGGGTGGTCGGTGACCGCGCGGCAGGACGAGTGGCTGAACACGACGGGCGCGGTGGTGGTGTCCAGGGCGTCGGCCATGGTGGTCGCGGCGACGTGCGAGAGGTCCACGAGCATGCCGAGCCGGTTCATCTCGGCGACCACCCGGCGGCCGAAGTCCGACAATCCGCCCACGCCGGGCTCGTCCGTGGCGGAGTCCGCCCAGCTTGTGTTGTCATTGTGAGTCAGGGTCATGTATCGGACGCCCAGCCGGTACAGGGCGGCCAGCGCGCCGAGCGACTCGCCGACGCAGTGCCCGCCCTCGGCGCCGAGCAGGGACGCCACCCGACCCGAGGCGAAGGCGGATTCGACCTGGTCGGCGGTGGTGGCGAGGGCCAGGTCGGCGGGGTAGCGGGCGATCAGCGCGTGCACCAGCTCGATCTGTTCGAGGACCGCGGTCACGGCGGTGTGCCCGGTATGGGAACAGGGCACGTAGACCGACCAGAACTGGCCGCCGACGTGGCCGCGGCGCAGGCGGACGATGTCCGTGTGCAGGCCGGGCTGCTCGGTCAGCAGGTCGAGGCTCGCGGCGGTGACGTGGGGTTCGGCGCCGAGTCGATCGCGCAGCGCCCACGGGAGGTCGTTGTGACCGTCGATGAGAGGGGTGCTCGACAGGAGCAGTCCGGCGCGCTCGGTCCCAGGGTTGTGCACTACCCGTGACTCCATTTCATCGCGTAGCGGGCCCGGCCCGTTACGTCACCGACTAGGGACTCACCCGAACGTGTGACCCTCGCGCCCCTGAGTCACAACCCGATCGGATACTTACCCGATTGATCGTCCCGCTAACCCGCTTGGGCGGCTAGGCTGCCTTCGTCGACACCACTTTCGGTCCAACGGCGGCGCGGCTGTTCGGCCGAAAGTCCCAGTGCCGGTCGGGGGGCAACGACCGACTCCAGGGAGGTAGTGACGTGGCTGCCGTCGGCTTAGGTCAGGCCGTTCGAACCACGCCAGCCGGCGCCTTGCCGGCGAACATGGTCCCGCACCCGCGGGAGGAGCTGTTCTCAGTGCTGGTGGTCGACGACCACCCACTGTTGAGGGAGGCGATAGCCGCTCGGCTCACGCAGATGGGCGCGGGCACAGTGCACGAGGCCGCCACGGTGGCCGAGGCGAGAGCGCGCGCACAGGCCACCGGCCCGTGCGACCTGGCGATCCTCGACCTCGGACTGCCGGACGGCAGTGGGATCGAGCTGGTCACGGAGCTGCGCAGCCACGGCTGGCCGCGCATCGTCGTGCTGGCTTCGTCCGACGACCCGTACGCCGTTCGATCGGCCTTCCAGGCGGGCGCCCAGGCCTACCTGCTGAAGTCCGCGTCGCCGGTGGTCGTGACCGACGGGGTCCGGCGAGTGCTCGAAGGCGGCGTCTACGCCGACCCGAGCGTCGCCCCGGTCCTCGCCACGGGCACGCGGGTCCCGGGCACCGACAACACCCCGCGCGAGCTGTCGGCGCGTGAGGTCGAGGTGCTGCAACTGGTCGCGGACGGCCAGTCCAACAAGGAGATCGGCGAGGCGCTGAACCTCTCGGCGCTGACGGTGAAGTCGCACCTGTCGCGGATCGGCCGCAAGTTGGGCACCGGCGACCGGGCACAGATGGTCGCCCTGGCCATGCGGGCAGGCGTCATCCGGTAGACAACAGCAGTCGTGTGGCTGGGCTGGGCATGGCCCAGCCACACGACTGCTGCTGATCTCCGACGTTTGTCACCCGTCGTGCCGTAGGGTCATCGGCCGTGACTATCCCCGGCTCCGGACCCGCCGCCACCGAACCCCCAGCCCCGGTGCTGCTCACCGAGCCAGCCGAGGGCACCCCGGACGTGGTGGTCGACCTCGACGCGCTGGCGCGCGCGGCGACCCGCATCGCGGGTGGTCACGGTCCGATCGCGGTGGACACCGAGCGGGCCTCGGGATACCGCTACTCGCAACGCGCCTACCTGGTGCAGGTCCGCCGTCAGGGCGCGGGCACCTTCCTGATCGACCCGGTCGCGGTGGACGACCAGGTCGACCCCCTGATCGAGGCGCTGGGCGCCGACGAGTGGGTGCTGCACGCCGCCTCCCAGGACCTGCCCTGCCTGGCCGACCTGGGCCTGCGCCCGGCGCGGCTGTTCGACACCGAGCTGGCCGGGCGGCTGGCGGGCTTCGAGCGGGTCGCCCTGGGCACCCTGGTCGAGCTGCTGCTGGGCTACCGGCTGGAGAAGGGGCACGGCGCGGCGGACTGGTCGCGCAGGCCATTGCCGGTGGACTGGCTGAACTACGCCGCCCTGGACGTGGAGTTGCTGATCCAGCTGCGGGAGGCGCTGGAGGACGTGCTGGGCGAGCAGGGCAAGCTGGACTGGGCGCTGGAGGAGTTCGAGGCGTTGCGGGTGGCCGAGCCCCCACCGCCGCGCAAGGAGCCCTGGCGCCGGACGTCCGGGATCCACAGCGTGCGGACACCGCGCGGGCTGGCCTCGATCCGGGCGCTGTGGGAGACCAGGGACGGGATGGCCCGCGAGCGCGACATCGCCCCGGGCCGGGTGCTGCCGGACAGCGCGATCATCCAGGCGGCGTCGGTGAACCCGGCCGACGAGCAGGCCCTGTTGCTGCTGCCGGTGTTCAAGGGGCGGGCGCAGCGGCGGCTGGCCGGGTCCTGGATGCGGGCCCTGCGCGCGGCGGCCCAGCTGCCCAAGTCGGAGCTGCCCGACCCGGCGCCGCCGTCGGACGGTCCGCCGCCCGCGAACCGCTGGGCGGACAAGGACCCGGAGGCAGCGGCCCGGCTGTCGGCCGCGCGCTCGGCGCTGCACAAGATCGCGGAGGACCACCGGCTGCCGGTGGAGAACCTGTTGCAGCCGGACCTGGTCCGACGCACCTGCTGGCAGCCGCCCGCCGATGTCGACGCCGACTCGGTCGCGTCGGCCCTGCGTGCCGGTGGCGCCCGGAACTGGCAGGTCGGTCTGACGCTGGACGCGCTCACCGCGGCCCTGAAGACGACCGCGGCCTGAGTCACCTCGCGATGGTCACCCGGAAGACGGGGTGTCTGGGCGCGGCGCCGCGCAGCACCTCGTCGCTGGAGTCGGCGTTGACGCCGTCGAAGAACTGGCCGACCTCGAACGCCCAGCGCTTCAGGTAGGCGCGCAGGATCTCCGGCTTGTCCGCGTCCGTGAGCTCCTCGGCGGTGAACCGGTCGGTCCGTCTGCCCACGCGCAGCTCTCCCTCGCCCGCGACGCGCAGGTTGCGCACCCATTCGGTGTTGCCGCGCGCGGCGACGAGGTACTGGGTGCCGCTCACGGTGAGCAGGTTGACGGCCGTGGTGCGTGGTTCGCCGCTCTTGCGGCCGCGCACGGACAGCACGCGCGCGCCCCAGACGTTGACGCCTCGGCGGATCAGGAACGACACGAACCGCTGGACCGCCAGCTCGAAGGGGCGGGGGCGCAGGTAGTGGGGCTGGGTCATGGTGTCCTCCTCGGTTGCGAGAGCGGTGCTCTCTGATGTGAACAGTGAACTCCGGCGGGCCACTCGCTGTCAAGAGCACTGCTCTCGAATTTGTGCGTCGCTCCGTTCGAGTGTCAGACTGGTCGGCATGAGCGCAGGGCGGACGGCGCGGGAGCGCGCCCGGGCCGAGGTGACCCGGGAGATCAAGGACGAGGCACGCCGACAGCTGGCCACGGACGGGGCGGGCCTTTCCCTGCGGGCGGTCGCGCGAAGCCTGGGCATGGTCTCCTCGGCGCTCTACCGGTACTTCCCGAGCCGGGACGACCTGCTCACCGCGCTGATCATCGACGCGTACGACGCGCTCGGCGACGCGGTCGAGAAGGCCGATCCCGGCGGCGCGCCGATCGAGCGGTGGCGGGCCGTCTGCGCGGCGGCGCGCGGGTGGGCGCTGGCCCACCGGCACGAGTACGCGCTGATCTACGGTTCGCCCATCCCCGGCTACCAGGCGCCGCAGGACACGGTCGGACCCGCAGCGCGGGTGCCGCTGGTGTTGATCGACATCGCGCACGCGGCGGACGTGCCGGACAGCCCGTTGCCGGATGTCCTGCGGGAACAGGTGGTGGGGGTGCTCGCGACGCTGCCCATCGCGCCGCCGCCGGGTGCCGGGGCGCGGGTCCTGATCGCGTGGACGCAGGTGTTCGGGATGATCAGCTTCGAGCTGTTCGGGCAGCTCGTCGGCAGCGCCGACCCGGCGGACGCGTTCTTCGGGTACGCGGTGGACCGGATGGCGGCGATCATCGGCCTGCCCGGCGCGGAGTGGCCCACACCATAGGGGCACCGCGGTGGTTACCGACCGGTAACCAGGACTAGAGTGGGGCGCGTGGGGTTACCGATCGGTAGCCCGGAGCCGAGCTGAGGAGCACCCGTGGCCGCACCCGCTGCCCCCGCAGCCGCGCGCGCCGTCCGCGATGTCGTCTTCGTCGACGGCGTGCGGACGCCGTTCGGCAAGGCGGGCCCGAAGGGCATCTACGCCGAGACCCGCGCCGACGACCTGGTCGTCAACGTCATCCGCGAGCTGCTGCGCCGCCACCCCGGGCTGCCGCCGGAGCGGGTGGACGAGGTCGCCGTGGCGGCCACCACCCAGATCGGCGACCAGGGCCTGACCATCGGCCGCACCGCCGCGCTGCTGGCGGGCCTGCCCAAGTCGGTGCCCGGGTTCGCCATCGACCGGATGTGCGCGGGCGCGATGACGGCGGTGACCACCACCGCGAGCGGGATCGCGTTCGGCGCCTACGACATCGTGATCGCGGGCGGGGTCGAGCACATGGGCCACCACCCGATGGGCGAGGGCGTGGACCCGAACCCGCGCATCGTGGCCGACAAGCTGGTCGACCCGACCGCGCTGGTGATGGGCCAGACCGCGGAGAACGTGCACGACCGCTACCCGCACCTGACCAAGGCCCGCTGCGACGCCTACGCCGCGCGCAGCCAGGAGAAGTTCGCCGAGGCGGTGAAGACCGGCAGGATCGGGCCCGAGCTGGTGCCGGTCGCGACCCGGTCCGCGGAGCTGGGCTGGGGTCTGGCGACCGAGGACGAGCCGCCGCGGCCGGGCACGACCGTGGAAGCGTTGGCGGCGTTGAAGACCCCGTTCCGCCCGCACGGCCGGGTCACCGCGGGCAACGCGGCCGGTCTCAACGACGGCGCCACCGGCTGCATCCTGGCCGAGGAGCAGACCGCCCGGGAGCTGGGCCTGCCGGTCGGCATGCGGCTGGTGGGCTACGCGTTCGCCGGGGTCGAGCCGGAGGTCATGGGCGTCGGCCCGGTGCCCGCCACCGAGAAGGTGCTGGCCCGCACCGGTCTGTCCATTTCGGACATCGGGCTGTTCGAGATCAACGAGGCGTTCGCGGTGCAGGTGCTGGCGTTCCTGGACCACTTCGGACTCGCCGACGACGACCCGAGGGTGAACCAGTGGGGCGGCGCGATCGCCTGTGGACACCCGCTGGCGTCCTCCGGCGTGCGGCTGATGACCCAGCTGTCCCGGCAGTTCGCCGAGCGGCCGGACGTGCGGTACGGGCTGACCACGATGTGCATCGGCATCGGCATGGGCGGCACGGTCATCTGGGAGAATCCGAGCTGGGACGGGGGCGAGCGCTGATGCTCACGCGGGAGCAGGCCGAGCTGGCCTATCCGGACGAGGTCGTCACCCGCGCGGTGACGCGGCTGGTGCGCGTACCCGGGCTGGCGAAGCCGGTCGCGCTGATCACGATCGACAACGGGCACGACCACACCCGTCCGTCGACCTTCGGCCCGCAGGGCCTGGTGAGCCTGAACGCGGCCCTGGACGCGGCGTTCGCGGCCGAGCCCGCCGCGATCGCGGTGACCGGCAAGCCGTTCGTGTTCGCCGTGGGCGCGGATCTGTCCGGGGTGGAGCAGGTGGCCTCTCGGGCGTCCGCTTTGGACATCGCGGTGACCGGGCACGAGGTTTTCCGCCGGTTCACCGACTCGGCGGTCCCGACCTTCGCCTTCGTCAACGGCGCGGTCATGGGCGGCGGGCTGGAGCTGGCCCTGGCCTGCCACTACCGCACGCTGTCGGAGAACACGGCCGCGATCGCGTTCCCCGAGGTGTTCCTGGGGCTGTTCCCCGGCTGGGGCGGCACGCAGCTGCTGCCGAACCTGATCGGACCGGACGCGGCCGTGACGGTGATCCTGGAGAACGCGCTCAGCCAGAACCGGATGCTGAAGCCGCGACAGGCGGCCGACCTGGGCATGACCGACGTGCTGCTCGGTTCCGCGGACTTCCTGGAGCGGTCGCTGGTGTGGGCCGTCGGTGTCATCAACGGCGAGATCTCCGTGCAGCGCAAGGAGATCGACCGGGGCGCGGGCTGGGACGCGGCGATGGAGCGTGCCCGGGGCATCGTGCAGGGACGGACCAAGGGCGCCTCGCCGGGCGCGACGAAGGCGTTGGAACTGCTGGAGCTGGCGCGCGGCAACGACCTCGACGCGGGCTACGCGGCCGAGACCGAGGCGCTGGCCGACGTGCTGATGACCGACCCGCTGCGGGCCGGGCTGTACTCGTTCAACCTGGTGCAGAAGCGGGCGAAGCGGCCGGCAGGCGCGCCGGACAAGTCGCTGGCACGGCCGGTGACGAAGGTCGGCATCGTCGGCGCGGGCCTGATGGCGAGCCAGATGGCGTTGCTGTTCGTGCGGCAGCTCAAGGTTCCCGTGGTGCTCACCGACATCGACCAGTCCCGTGTGGACAAGGGCGTGTCCTATGTGCACGACGAGATCGACAAGCTGGGCGCCAAGGGTCGGCTGACGCCGGACGGCGTGAACCGGTTGCAGGCGCTGGTGTCCGGCTCGCTGGACAAGGCCGCGTTCGCCGACGCGGACTTCGTCATCGAGGCGGTGTTCGAGGAGCTGGGCGTCAAGCAGAAGGTGTTCGCCGAGGTGGAGGCGCATGTCAGCGCGGAGTGCGTGCTGGCGACCAACACGTCCTCGCTGTCGGTGACGGCCATGGCGGCCGGGCTCAAGCACCCCGAGCGGGTGGTCGGGTTCCACTTCTTCAACCCGGTCGCGGTGATGCCGCTGCTGGAGATCGTGCGCGCCGAGAAGACCGACGACGCGACCCTGGCCACCGCGTTCGCCACCGGCAAGACGCTGCGCAAGTCGTGCGTGCTGGTCAAGGACGCGCCCGCGTTCGTGGTCAACCGGCTGCTGACCCGGTTCATGGGCGGCGTGGTCGCGGCGATCGACGCGGGCACCCCGTTCGAGGTCGCCGACCGCGCGACCGAGCCGCTTGGCCTGCCGATGAGCCCGCTGGTGCTGCTGCAGCTGGTGGGCGCGCCGGTCGCGCTGCACGTGGCGGAGACGATGCACGGCGCCTATCCCGACCGGTTCGGCGTCAGCGAGAACATGCGCAAGTTCGTCGCGGCCGGGAAATCGGCGGTGTGGACGTGGGATTCGTCCGGGAACCAGTCGGTCGATCCGGAAGTGGCCGCATTGTGGGAGTTCGGCCCGGTCGAACTGACCGCCGAGCAGGTCCGCGCCCAGGTGCTGGAGGGCCTGGCCGAGGAGATCCGCATCATGCTCGACGAGGGCGTGGTCGCCGAGGCCCAGGACATCGACCTGTGCCTGATCCTGGGCGGTGGCTGGCCGTTCTGGCTGGGCGGCATCACGCCGTACCTGGATCGTGAGGGCATTTCCGAACGCGTCAACGGAAAACCGTTCCTGGCCCCCGGCGTCGCCTCCGTGCCGGTCGCCTGATCCCCCCGATGCCCCCTGGCGGACTGCTCCGTCAGGGGGGCATCGTCGTGCGCGGTACGGTCGACTCCGCCACTCTGGTCTGGTGATCAGGATCGGCATCTCGGGCTGGACCTACGCCTCCTGGCGCGGCCCGGTCTACCCGCGCGGCCTGCCCCCGCGCGACGAACTCCCCTTCATCGCCAACCGCGTCGACACCATAGAGATCAACGGCACCTTCTACGGCCCACGCAAACCCGCCGACTACACCCGCTGGCGCACGGTCACCCCGGACGATTTCGTCTTCGCGGTCAAGGGCCCTCGCGCCGTGACCCACACTCATCGGTTACGCCGCGCGCGGAAACCCCTCGATGAGTTCCTGGACTCGGGCGTGTTCGACCTCGGTGAGAAACTCGGCCCGTTCCTGTGGCAGATTCCCGCGTCCCTGCACTATGACCCCGCACTGATCGCGGACTTCCTCCAGCTGTTACCTCGCACCGCCCGACACGCGTTGGAGGTCCGACATTCCAGCTACACCAACGACACCTTCATCGACCAGCTGGCCGAATACGGCGTGTCGCTGGTCGTCGCCGACAGCCCCGGCCTGTGGCCCTGCCTCGTCTCGAACACCACGGACTTCGTCTACATCCGCCTGCACGGCGACACGGACCTGTACGCCAGCCCCTACACCGACGAGGCGCTGGACGTATGGGCCGACCGCATCACCGAATGGCACCGGACCCGGGATGTGTACGTGTACCTGGACAACACGATGGAAGCCCACGCACCCCATGACGCGGAGCGCCTGATCAAACGCCTGCGGTGACCCATAATGGGCGCGTGCACAACGAGGTGAGCGGAACCGTGCACGGCACCGTGATCCAGGCCCACACGGTGACCGTCTCGGCTGGTGCCCCGCGATCGGTATGGATGGTCCCCACCCCCGACCGCCCACTGGTGGAACGCGCGGCCGAATCCACCCGACTGCACGACCTGGTGACCAGCGGCGAACAACTCATCGGCGTCGTCGGCCCAGGCGGCTTCGGCAAGACGACCCTGGTCATCCAGCTCTGCCACCGACTGCGCGCCGCGTTCCCCGGCGGCATCCTCTGGGTCACCCTCGGCGAACACGTCCCCGACCCGGTCCTGGCCGACAAGCTCAACGACCTCTGCGAACTCCTCGGCGCCCGCCGCCCCACCCTCACCGACCCGAACATGGCAGGCCACCGACTACGAGAACTTCTCACCTCCCGCGAACCCGCCCTCTTGGTGGTGGACGACGTCTGGGCGGCGAGCAGACTGACCCCGTTCCTCGGCCACAACACCCCGGTCATCACCACCAGCCGCGCCCGGGGTGCGCTCCCACCCGCCGCCAAGATCGTCCCGGTATCCGCCCTGAGCCCCAGCGAGAGCCGTATCCTCCTCACCCTGGGCATCGACGGCCTGACCCGCACCGAGGAGCTGCTGAAACTCACCGGCCGCTGGGCGATCCTGCTCTCCCTCGTCAACAGCGCCATCCGCCAGTCAGTGGAAGAAGGCGACACACCCGACGACGCCGCTTCCCTGGTCGCCGAACAACTGCGCCTGGACGGGCCGGACAGCCTCGACATGGACAGCGCCGACCGCCGCGACTCCGCCATCCGGGCCACCGTCGAAGCCAGCCTCCACCGGTTGTCCCCGGACGATCGGGAGCGCTTCCGGGAACTGGCGGTGTTCCCCGAGGACACCGACATCCCGACCGAGGTCGTCCACCTCCTCTGGGCGTCGGTCGGGCTGTCCCCGGCCCGCTGTCGCAAGCTCGTCCGCCTGCTGAGGGACTCCTCCCTGATCGCCGCCTCCCCCAGCGCCGTGCGGCTGCACGACGTCCTGCGCGCCTACCTGCGCCAAGTGCTCGGCGACGCCCTGCCCGGGGTGCATGCCCGACTGGTCGCGGCCCTACGCACCGAGATCCCCGGCGAATGGGACACCGCCCGCCCCTACACCCTCCACCACCTGGCGACCCACGCCGCCGAGTCGGGACTGCTGGACCGCCTGCTGCTCGACGCGGGTTTCCTCCTCGCCGCCGACCAACCCGGGGTCCTGACCTGCCTGGACCAGGCCCGGACTCCGGAGGCCAAGCGCGCGGCGACCGCCTACCGACGGGCCGCCCACCACCTGCGTGACCGGCCCGAGCACGAGCGCCCCGCCTACCTGGAACTGGCCGCACGCCAGGAAGGCGCGACGGACCTGGCCGATGAGGCGGGCGAGTTGGCCACGGACTCCCCTTGGCGCTGCGACTGGGCCCACTGGAACCCCGGCCTGCCACACCGGATCTTGGACCGGCACGACCGGATGGTCGACGAGATCGCGCTGGTTCCCCTGCCGGACGGCAGGCTCTGGGTAGTCAGCAGGTCGCGGAACGATGTCCGCGTCGTGGACGCGGACACCAACGAGGCCGTCCGCCCGCCGTGGCCGATGCTCTACCGGCAGACCTCGGCAATCGCGTGCGTACCGCTGCCCGACGGCCGCCACGCGATCGTCGCGGGCTCGACCTCGGGCATGGTCCGCGCCTGGTACCCCGAGTCCGGCGAGCCGCTGCGGTGGACTTTCTCCGCACCGCCGGACACCGATGACGATCTGTGGGACCTGCCCGAACCCGTCCTGTCGCCCGAGTGGGACGTTCCGGACGAGGTGATCCAGCACTGCCCAGCCGACCAGCGGTGGGAGCCGACAGACGATGCGGATCCCTGGGAGGACGACTACCCGCGCTGGTCAGCCCGGTTCGACGCCATCGAGTGCGAGTTCCTCGGTCTGTGCCCGCCCCCGGACCGCTTCGAGACGGCGGTGGAGTGCGTCGTCTGGGACAACTCACCGGGTGATCCCGTGGTCGTGGTGGCGGCCGGGGGTGTGATCCGGATGTGGGACCCGACGGCGGGGCGACTGGCGGCGACAAGGATCGAGTTCCGGAACGCGGCGCCGTTCCGGGCGAACGACTTGGCCCCGCGCCGCCTTGTGGACGGTCGAGCAGTGGTCGTGGTGGATACCCGTGCGGTACTTCCCTTCGGCCAGTTGCCTGCCGACTTCCAGTGGCCCTTCGACCTGACGACCGGTGCGCGGCTGGCACTCTCGGAGGCCGACGAGGAGATGCCGCTGCTGGTCCTGCCGGACGGCGCACACCTGAAAGCGCGGGATCTCGCATTCCTGTCGAACTGGTCGGACGCCATCCGGCGACGTCTCGGGGTGCCCCAACACCCCGGTGGGATCTCGGCCACCGCCCTGTGCATGCGTGGCGGCGAGCAGGCCATGGTGGCGACCGGTGGCTTCGACGGCGTGGTGCGGTTGTGGGATCTCCAGGTGCTCCTCCACACGACCTGGCCCACGCTCGACCCGTCGACCCAGCCCACCGACCTGGTTCGGGCAGGCGAATGGATTGTGACCGCGCACGAGGGGTACGTCCGAGTACGGGATGCGTCCGGTGAGGTGACGCGAGAGCTGAGCCTCGAATCACCGCCGACCAGCCTGGTGCCGGTTCTCGCCCCCAGCGAGGAAGCAGACCCGCC
The DNA here is from genome assembly GCF_000374445.1 of Actinokineospora enzanensis DSM 44649. Lineage (GTDB taxonomy): Bacteria > Actinomycetota > Actinomycetes > Mycobacteriales > Pseudonocardiaceae > Actinokineospora > Actinokineospora enzanensis. The sequence goes on from NZ_KB894424.1 coordinate 53,632, forward strand.
GCTGGTCGTGATGACCTTCCGGGACAGTCCGGTCCGAGTCTGGAACGTCGACACCGGCGAGGTCGACACGCGAGACTGGACCCCACCCGCACAGGCGATCACCTGTGTCCGGACGACAGATGCGCGCACCGTGCTGCTGACCGCGACAGCAACCTCCCGACTCGACGCCTGGGATCTGGTCACGGGAAATCGGCTGTGGATGGCCGACGGGGAACCACTGCGTGGTCCGCTCTTCCCCTTCGACCCGGAGACAGTCGAGATCACCGTGTTGGCGATGCCGCGCGACCTGCTCCTCATCAGCCGCCCCAGGCTCCGTAGGCACAGCTTCGAAGTTCGCGGGGCGGAAACAGGATCCGTGGTCGAGGCGGACCTCTTGGACGATCATCCCCTGATGACGCAGAAGCTCGCGGTCGTCCCGGACGGCGAGGAGTCGCTCGTGCTCTCGCTCTACGGTCCGTCCGAGCCGCTGGAGAAAGGGCGGTTGCCCGTCGCCTGCGGCCGAGGCCATCAGGCCATCCCGGGCAGGCGCGACTGCTTGCTCTGGAACGGCGCCGTTGTGCTCACCTCGGCCGAAATGAGCAGCGTCGTGGTCGGCAGGAGCGTCGACGTGCTCGACGCCTGGACCAATGACGTCTGCGACAGCAGGTGGAGCACGGATCTCGCGATCCACCTCGACACCTACGCCAACATGGTCCTCGCGCTGGAGCCTGATCGGGTGGTGGTGGCGACCGACCAGGGGCTCGTGGGACTGCGGTTGTGGTGAGAGTGCCGGACCATGGATGTCGTGGCCGGTCGGCCGCATGTCGGACGTCGGGGTGGGTGCGTCCCGTCGTGGCGGGAGAACGAGATCGGCCCGTGTCGTCGGTGCAATCGGCGGCTCGCCGAGAAGTGCTGTCACATCGCCGGGAGGGTCACGACGACGCGCAGTCCCCCGCCGGGAACGGGTTCCGCGCGAACCGTGCCCCCGTGCGCGCGGGCGACCGCACGGACGATGGACAACCCCAGGCCGGTGCCGGTGTGCGAGGTCCGGTCGACACCGCCTCGGCGGAACGGCTCGAACAGTTCTCCGACCCGTTCCGGAGCAATGACCGGGCCGGACGAGGCAACGTCCAGTGTTGTCCACTGTGGACCACAGCTGGTGTGCACCTCGATCCACCCGCCGTCCACATTGTGCCGAACCGCGTTCTCCAACAGGTTGCCCGCCACCCGTTCGAGGAGCGCGGAATCCCCGACCACGGTGGCGTGACCGTCGTGAAAGCGGGCCGTGATACCCCGACGTTCCGCGTCGGAGCGAGTCGAGCGCCAGGCGCCTGCCACGACCACCGGTAGGTCAACCGGGCCCGTCGCGCCGACGCCCAGGCCGTCCGTGCGGGCCAGCACCAGCAGGGCCTCGACCAGCTCTCCCGCGCGCAATGTCGCTGCCCGGACCACATCGGCCATGCGGCGGAGTTCACCCAGGTCGGCGTTCGGATCGGACAGTGTGACGTCCAGTTCCGTGCGGATGACCGTGAGCGGGGTGCGCAGCTCGTGGCTCGCGTTGGCGACGAACTGGCGTTGCGCCGAGAACGCGGCCTGCAACCGGTCGAGCATGGCGTCGAACGTGTCCGCCAGCTCGGCCACCTCGTCGCGCGCGCCCTGGTGGTTGATGCGTTCACCGAGGGACTCCACCGACAGCCGGTGCGCCGTAGCGGTCACCTCTCGCAGCGGGCGCAGCACGCGGCCGGTGATGGCCCACGCGAGCACCGCCGTTGCCACGACCACACACACGAAAGCCACCGAGCCCGCCAGCAGTACCCGGTCGCGGGCGTCGTTCGACAACGCCTCGGCCAGTTTCTCGGCCTCGACGCGCACACCGCCGACCACCACCGTCGTCCCCGACGGCAGCGCGGGCACCGAGGCGACCACCTCGCCCGCCAACAGCCAGCCCAACCACAGCAGCAGCACGCTGACCACCGCGACCAGCCCGGTCGCCAGCAGCGTGACCCGGGCCCGCAGGCCGAACCCGCGCCTGCGGTCGGTCACCCCGCGGACTCGGCCGACCCGGTGGCCGTTGGCACCCGGTAGCCGGAGCCGACCACCGTGTCGATCACCCCGGGGTCACCCAGTTTCTTGCGCAGCGTCATCACCGTGACCCGCACGGTCGTGGTGAACGGGTCGGCGTTCTCGTCCCACACCCGCTCCAGCAGCTCCTCGCTGCTGACCACCGACCCGCGCGCGGCGAGCAGCACCTCCAGCACGCCGAACTCCTTGCGGGTCAGCTCCACCGGCTTCCCGGCCCGCGACACCATGCGCCGCGCCGGGTCCAGCTCGACATCACCCGCGACCAGCACCGGCGGCGTCACCGGCGTGGCCCGCCGAGCCAGCGCGCGCACCCGGGCGACCAGCTCCGGGAACGCGAACGGCTTGGCCAGGTAGTCGTCGGCCCCCAGCGAGAGCCCCTCCACCCGATCGGCGACGGCGTCGCTGGCGGTGAGCATCAGCACCCGGGTCAGCGCGCCGGACGCGACGATCTCCCGGCACAGGTCGTCGCCGTGCATCCCGGGTAGGTCGCGGTCGAGGACGACCACGTCGTACCTGGTCACCGAGGCCTTCTCATGCCCCTCGTCGCCGTCCAGGGCGATGTCGACGGCCATCCCCTCGCGCCGCAGACCACGCGCAACGGCCTCGGCGAGGGGCGCCTCGTCCTCCACGATCAGAATCCGCACCCCCCAACGGTGCCACACCCACCTGAGAACCGGTTCTCAGGTGCGGCGGGCAGGGCATGATCACCCCATGATGCTGCGCTCCTTGCGCGAACAGGTGGCCACCCAGGCCCGCCGGATCGCGGCCGCGGGCCTGGTCCTGGGCACCGCGGGCAACCTCAGCGCCCGCCAGGGCGACCTCATCGCGATCACCCCGACGGGCGCGTCCCTGGCCGAGATGCGCGCCGAGATGGTCACGGTGATCGACCCGCGCGGGGAGGTCGTCGACGGCACACTCGCCCCGACCTCTGAACTGGACCTGCACCTCGGTGTGTACACGCGGTACCGCCCAGGCGCGGTAGTCCACACGCACGCGCCCATGGCAACGGCGATGTCACTCGTGCTGGATGAACTGCCCTGTGTGCACTACCAGTTGGTGGAACTGGGCGGCACTGTCGCGGTCGCTCCTTACCGCACGTTCGGCACGCCGGAACTCGCCGAGTGCGTACTCGACGCCCTGGACGGCCGCACGGCCGCGCTCATGGCCAACCACGGCGGCATCACCCACGGCGCGGACCTGGAAACCGCGGTCACCCGAACGCTCCTGCTTGAGTGGGGCTGCGAACTCTTCTGGCGCGCCTCCGCCCTAGGCACCCCCCGCACCCTCACCCACCCCCAACGCGACGACTACCTACGGCAGGTCTCCGCCCGCCAATACGGCAAAACCCGCCCTCTGTAGCCCTCCCCTCGGAAGGGAGAGCGTGATCGGGCTGGTGGGGAAGCATGATCGGGTTCGCGGAGGAGTGTGATCGGCTTCTCGGCGGGCGTGAGTGGCTTCCCCGGGGGGCGCGAGGGCCAGTCGAGCGGGCGTGAGCGGCTCGGGAGCGGATTCCCTGGGTGAGGCGCGGGCGGATTCGCCCGTGGCAGGTGGGGCCGGGTCAGGGAGAGGCGTGGTCGATCTCCTCAGCGCCCGGGAGTGGGTTGTCCACATGGGTCGTGAGTTGTCCACAGCCGGGCGCCAGTCACTTCCAGGGCCCTGACCTGCGCGAACAGGATTGCCTCAAGGGCCTGCCCCCAGGGCGGGAGGGGCCTGCTCACCGAGTGATCGACTTCGGGCAGTTGAGGAGTCGGTGTCGCGGAGCGGCACAGTGGCTGGAAGGCGAGGAGCGGGAATGAGGCCGGGGCGGACCGAGAGAGTCTCGGGCCGCCCCGGAGAGGCAGCTCAGGCCGGATCGGCGGCGCGGGCGACCTGTCGTGGGTTCTGGCCGATGAGGTCGGAGGCCCAGCCCGTGACGCGGCGGGCGACGTGTTGGGCGGTGAGGCCGAGGCGGACGAGGACCTCGTCGCGGGTTCCTTGGGCGTGGAACTCGTTGGGAATGCCCAGGTCGCGGAGGGGGACGTCCACATCGGAGTCGCGGAGCAACGCGGCCAGGGACCAGCCGAAGCCGCCGTGCCTGCCGCTGTCCTCGACGGTGACCACGAGTTTGTGGCGGGCGGCGAGGTCGGCGAGTTCGTGTGGGACGGGAGCGACCCAGCGCGGGTCGGCGACCGTGACCCCGATGCCCTCGGCGGCCAGGCGTTCGGCGGCGGCGAGGCCCAGTTCGGCGAAGGAGCCGACGGTCACCAGGAGGACGTCCTGGTTCTCGTCGCGGCGCAGGATGTCGACCTGGCCGAGGCGGGTCACCGCCGGGATGTCGTCGCCGACGGTGGCCTTGGGGAAGCGGAGCACGGACGGGCCGTCGTCGATGGCGACGGCCTCGCGGAGCTCCTCGCGGAGGGTGGCGGCGTCGCGGGGGGCGGCGATGTGGATGCCGGGGATGACGCCCAGGATGGACAGGTCCCACATGCCGTGGTGGCTGGCGCCGTCCGGGCCGGTGATGCCCGCGCGGTCGAGGACCACCGTCACCGGCTGGCGGTGCAGGGCCACGTCCATCAGCAGCTGGTCGAACGCCCGGTTCAGGAACGTCGAGTAGATCGCCACCACCGGGTGCAGGCCCGCCATGGCCATGCCCGCCGCCGAGGTGATCGCGTGCTGTTCGGCGATGCCCACGTCGAAGCAGCGGCGCGGGAAGCGCTCGGCGAACGGGGCCAGGCCGGTGGAGCGCAGCATCGCGGCGGTGACCGCGACGACGTCCTCGCGCTCCTCGCCGATGCGGGCCAGCTCCTCGGCGAACACCGACGTCCACACCGTGCCCTTGGACTTGCGCGGTTTGCCGGTGACCGGGTCGATCGGGTCGGTCTGGTGCATCTGGTCGAGCACGTCGTTCTCGGCCAGCGGGTAGCCGTTGCCCTTGCGGGTGACCGCGTGCACGATCACCGGGCCGCCGAAGTCGCGGGCGCGGCGCAGGGCCTGCTCCAGGGCCTCCAGGTCGTGGCCGTCGACCGGGCCGAGGTACTTCAGGCCGAGGTCCTCGAACATGGCCTGCGGGCTGAGCGCGTCCTTGATGCCGCGCTTGGCCGCGTGCAGGGCGGCGTAGATCGGCTTGCCGACGACCGGCGTGCCCTGCAGCACCCGCTTGCCGCCCTCCAGGGCGCGCTCGTAGCCGGGGCGCAGCCGCAGGGTGGCGAGGTGGTCGGCGAGGCCGCCGATGGTGGGCGAGTAGGAGCGGCCGTTGTCGTTGACGACGATGACCACGCCCCGGTCGGTGCCCGCGGCGATGTTGTTCAGCGCCTCCCAGCACATGCCGCCGGTGAGCGCGCCGTCGCCGACCACCGCGACCACCGTGCGCTTCTCGCCGCGCAGCTGGTGGGCCTTGGCCAGGCCGTCGGCGTAGGAGAGGGCGGCGGAGGCGTGGCTGTTCTCCACCAGGTCGTGCTCGCTCTCGGCGCGGCACGGGTAGCCGGAGATGCCGCCCTGCTGGCGCAGCTCGTCGAAGCCGTCCCGGCGGCCGGTGAGGATCTTGTGCACGTAGGCCTGGTGGCCGACGTCGAACACCAGGGAGTCCCGCGGGGAGTCGAACACCCGGTGCAGGGCCATGGTCAGCTCGACCACGCCAAGGTTGGGGCCAAGGTGACCACCCGTCCTGGTGACCTTGTCCACCAGGAAGGAGCGCACCTCGACCGCGAGGCGGTCCAACTCCTCCGGGGTCATCCGCCTCAGATCGGCCGGTCCATGCACGGAATCCAGCAGGGTCACCGCGTTGTCACCTCGTCCTGTCGTGGATGGCTGCTCTCCTGATCTCGGCCGGGTTCCCGCCCCGCGCGCCGGCTTCGGACCAGTCTACGAGTGCCCCGGGAGCACCGACCTTCGGTATCGGCCCCCGGACAAGTGACGAAGATCCCCCGATCGGGTCGTGTCGGTCACTGGCTGTTCCTTCGACTCGCACCTTTCGGACCTGCCCACCGGGTAGGGTTCCCGGCACGTCAGGGGGAGGGGAACAGCAGTGCGGGGGAAGTCATGACCGAGCCGGGACCGGTGCTCGACCAGCGGGAACTCGACCGGCTCACCAAGGCCGTCGGCCGCGCCATGGTGCGTGCCGCAGGCGAGCACTGGCGCCGGATCCGGGCCGAATACCGCTCGGTCGGCCGACACATCGAGGTGGATGTCCTGATCACCGGCCGCGACGGTGTGCCGCGCGCGGTCCGGCCACCGGCCGAGGTGGTGGAGGGGCTGGGCAGGCTGCGCGCGGGGATGTACCGGCCGGGTCGGGGGACCTGGCTCGGCGCGGCCTACGAGATCGAGCCGCCGGGGACGTTCTCGGCCGAGTTCGAGCCGGACCAGGAGCCGGTCTGGCGTCGGCTGCCGCCGCCGATCGGGTTCCAGGACGAGCTGCGGACGTTTCCCCGGTCGGAGGAGTTCATCCCGGACTGGTTCCGGGTCCGGGCCGGGATGCCGCCCGCCGTGCCGCCGGAGACGCAGGACGCGGGGACGCCGCCGCGTGGGATCGAGCGGCCCGGTGCCTCGGGGCATGGCTCCGGGCAATCCGTTCCGGGACAGGCGGATCAGGGGCAGGTTCGGTCGGGGCAAGCGGGTCCTGGGCAGCCGGGACCGGGGCACGGCGGGGCTCCCACACCCGGCCAGGGGACGCCTCAGCAGCCCGTGCCGTCCGGTGGCCGCCATGCCGCACCGCCGCCGCCCTGGGAGAACCCGCCCCCGGGGAACGGACCGGGTCGTCACGCCGCAGGTCCGTACCGACCGCCACAGGGCGACCCGCGCGCGTACCCGAACGCGCCCCGAAACGACCCCCGGCACGGCTGAGCCCGGGACCTGTCCGACCGAGTTCGCGAGATGATCTTCTGGCGGCCGGATGGATCACTCGGCAGGATGGGAGACATGTCCGCCATTCCCGGGAGTTCCGCCGACATGGCCATGGAAAACGACTACGACGGCTTCGCCGAGGCTTACACGATCGAGAACGAGACCAGCCTGATCAACGCCTACTACGCCAGGCCCGCGATCGTGGACCTGGCAGGTGATGTGGCAGGCCGACGGATCCTCGACGCGGGCTGCGGCTCCGGTCCCGTCTCCGCCGCGCTACGCGACCGGGGCGCCGTCGTGAGTGGCTTCGACCGCAGCGCCAGGATGGTGGAGCTGGCCCGGCAGCGGCTCGGTGACGACGTGGACCTGCGGGTCGCCGACATCACGCGCCCGTTTCCCTACCCCGACGGCGCGTTCGACGACGCCGTCGCCGCTCTGGTGCTGCACTACCTGGAGGACTGGACCGCGCCGCTGGCCGAGCTGCGGCGGGTGCTGAAGCCCGGTGGCAGGCTGATCGTGGTCGTCAACCACCCCATCATGCTCAAGATCGTGCATCGCGAGACCGACTACTTCGCGATCACCCGGTGGTCCGACGAGTACGACTTCAACGGCCAGAAGGCCGTACTCACCTACTGGCACCGGCCGCTGCACGCGATGACCGACGCCTTCACCGCGGCGGGTTTCCGCACGGCCATCATCAGCGAGCCGCCTCCGGCGCCGGAGGCGCACGAACTCTTTCCCGATGAGATGGCCGGATTCCCCTCCGGCGCCTTCATCAGTTTCCTGTTCTTCGTCCTGGAGGCTGCCTGACCGCGCGCCGCAAAGTCCGACCGGACAGGTCAGGTAGATCCGGACACTCCGCTCGGAGAACCTTCCGGATCTACCTGGCGAGATCGACGCGCGCGGCCAGCACCGCGTCGGCCAGTTCGGCCGTGGTGAGCCGGTCCGAGCGCAGCACGACAGTCCCTTCCGGCTGGCGGGCGGCCGCGCCCGGGTCCAACCGGCTCAGGGCCCAGGCGAGGGTCTCCTGCGGATCACCCGGGGACGGCCGGGCCATGATCCGCTCCCGCAGCACGTCGACGTCCGCGTCCAGGAAGACGTGCAGGATCTCCTCGCCCGCGTCGGACAGGCCGCCGAGGATCTCCGCCCGGTAGGCGTCGCGGACCAGGGACATCGGCACGATGAGCGTGTCCGTGTGGTGCCTGCGCAGCGACCGGGCCGTCGCGACGACCAGTTCCCGCCAGCTCGGCAGGTCCTGGAAGTCCTCGTTGGGCGGCACCCACTGCCACAGCGTGATGCCGAGGTCCTCGGGGTTGAACACCAGCGCGTCCGGGAGCCGCCGGTGCAGCTCCGCCGCCAGTGTCGTCTTCCCCGCCGCGAACCCGCCGTTGAGCCAGATGATCACAATCGCAACCTACCCGCGTGGTCCGCGCCCGCGCCACCGCCATCCGAAATGGACAGAAGGCCGGGCGCGGCAGTCAGCGGGTCAGGAGGGCCACCGTCTCCACGTGGTGGGTCATCGGGAAGGTGTCGACGGCACGCAGGTCGGCGAGGCTGTAACCGTGGGTCGCGAAGGTGGCGATGTCCCGCGCCAGGGCGGCGGGATCGCAGGCCACGTAGACGATCCGGCTCGGGCCTCGGGCGGCGATGGCGTCGACCACGGGGCGGCCCGCGCCCTTGCGGGGCGGGTCGAGGACGACGACATCCGGCGCGGGCAGGTCCGACAGCAACACGTCCTCGACCTTGCCCGCGAACACCCGGACCTGCGGCAGGTCGGCCAGGTTCTCCGCACTGTCCTCGGCCGCCTGCCGCGAGGACTCCACCGCGATGACCGTCCCTTGTGGACCGACCTGCCCGGCCAGCACCGCGGCGAACAGCCCCACACCCGCGTAAAGATCCCAGGCGACGCCACCATCAGGCACCGCCGCCCACTCGCCGACCACCTCCGCGAGCACGTCGGCCGCGTCCGGGTGGACCTGCCAGAAACCGTGTGCCGCCAACCGCCATTCGCGGCGGGCGGCCTGTTCGACGGCGACCGACGAGCCGAGCACCCGGTGCGGGCGCAGCACCGGTTTGCCGCTGCGCAGCTTCCCCCGGTCGGGCAGCAGCTCACTCGCGTGGGTGCGGCCGGTCGCGTCCACCGACACATCCAGCTCCGCGCCCGGCGTCCATTCCTTGTCCGCCAGCACATCCACCGTGCCGGGTGCCGCGATCACGCAATCGTCGACCGGCACAACCCGATGGCTTCGGTGTGCACGGAAACCGATATGCCCCGCCCGATCCACCGCCAGCCGGGTTCGCGTGCGCCAATGCGACAGCCCGCCCGCGAGTTCCTCGACCTCGACATCCCACTGCACATCCGCCAGCCGGGACAGCTGCTCCTCGATCACGAAAGCCTTGAGCCGCCGCTGTTCCGCCGCCGACGCGTGCTGCCAGTCGCATCCCCCGCAACCGCCGGGACGGGCGAACACACACGGCGGTTCCACACGTTCCGGAGAAGCCGACAAGATCTCCACCGCGTCGCCGCGACAGAAAGACCCGCCTTTGTCCTCCGTGATCGAGACGACGACCCGCTCCCCCGGCAACGCGTGGCGGACGAACACCACGCGCCCCTCCGCGCGAGCGACGCAATGGCCGCCATGGGCGACCGCGCCGATCTCGACCTCCAGCCGTCGACCGTTCCAGTCCGTCACGCGCCACCGTCCTTCTTGGCCCCGTAGGCGCCCTTACCGGTCAAACCACGACGAATCGCGCCCGGGGCCACGACCTCGCGCTCGGACACCTTCTCCGACGACGCCAGCTGCCACGGCACGCTCGTCACCATCACGCCCGGCTGGAAGAGCAGCCTGCCCTTGAGCCGCAACGCGCTCTGGTTGTGCAGCACCTGTTCCCACCACCGGCCGACCACGTACTCCGGAATGAACACCGTCACCACGTCCCGCGGATTGTCGGAACGCACCCGCCGCACATACTCCAGCACCGGCTTGGTGATTTCCCGATAGGGCGACTCGACCACCTTCAACGGCACCGAGAACCCTTCGGTGTCCCAGTCCGCGACCAGCCGCTTGGTGTCCACATCGTCCACGTTGACCGTGATCGCCTCCAGCACGTCCGGCCGGGTCGCGCGCGCGTAGGCGAGGGCGCGCCGGGTCGGCAGGTGCAGCTTGGACACCAACACGATCGCGTGCACCCGGGACGGCAGCACGAACGCGCCGTTGCCCTCCGCCTTGGCCAGTTCCTCGGCGACCCGGTCGTAGTGCTTGCGGATGCCCGTCATCACCAGGTAGATGCCCGCCATCGCGGCGATCGCGATCCACGCGCCGAGCAGGAACTTGGTGATCAGCACGACCACCAGCACCGCGCCGGTCATCGCCAGGCCGAACGCGTTGATGGCCTGCGAGCGGCGCATCCGCCTGCGCTCGGCCGGGTCGGTCTCGTTGGCCAGGTGCCGGTTCCAGTGCCGGATCATGCCGGTCTGACTCATCGTGAACGACACGAACACGCCCACGATGTAGAGCTGGATGAGCCGGGTGACCTCCGCGTCGAACGCGATCACCAGCACGATGGCGAACCCGGCCAGGCCGATGATGCCGTTGGAGAAGGCCAGCCGGTCGCCGCGGGTGTGCAGCTGGCGGGGCAGGTAGCGGTCCTGGGCGAGGATGGAGCCGAGCACCGGGAAGCCGTTGAACGCGGTGTTGGCGGCCAGCACCAGGATCAGCGCGGTGACGATGGTGATGAAGAAGAACCCGGGCGGGAACACGTCGAACACGGCCTCGGCGACCTGCGCGACCATGGTCTTCTGCTCGTAGCCCGCGGGCGCGCCGACCAGCTGCCGCGCCGGGTCCTCGGCGATGTGGACCTTGGTCACCTGGGCCAGCACGATCAGGCCCATCAGCATCACGACCGCGATGAGGCCCATCGCCAGCAGCGTGGTGGCGGCGTTCTTGGACTTGGGCTTGCGGAAGGCGGGCACGCCGTTGCTGATGGCCTCCACCCCGGTCAGCGCGGCGCAGCCGGAGGAGAAGGCGCGCAGCACCAGGAACACCATGGCCAGCCCGGCCATCTCACCGTGCTCGGCGTTGATCTGGAAGGTCGCGCTCTCGGCGGGCATGTCGTCGCCGAGGATGACCGCCCGGAACAGGCCGAAGAGGATCATCAGCACGATCCCGACCATGAACGCGTAGGTGGGGACGGCGAACGCGGCCCCGGACTCGCGGATGCCGCGCAGGTTGATCGCGGTGAGCACCACGATGGCGACGACCGCGAACTCCATCTTGTGCGTGGCCACGAACGGCACCGCGGAGCCGATGTTGGCCATCGCGGACGATATGGACACCGCGACGGTGAGGACATAGTCGACCAACAGCGCGCTGGCCACCGTGAGCCCCGCCTGTTTGCCCAGGTTGACGGTGGCGACCTCGTAGTCGCCGCCGCCGGACGGGTAGGCGCGGACGTTCTGCCGGTAGCTGGCGACCACGGTGAGCATGACCAGCACCACCACGACGCCCACCCACGGCGCGATGGTGTAGGCGGACAAGCCGGCTACCGAGAGGACCAGGAAGATCTCTTCGGGCGCGTAGGCCACCGAGGACATCGCGTCGGAGGCGAAGACCGGCAGCGCGATGCGCTTGGGCAGCAGGGTGTGCGCCAGCCGGTCGCTGCGGAACGGCCGCCCGACCACCAGTCGTTTCGCCGCCGTGGAGAACTTGGACACGGACGCACAGCGTAGGCGGTCGCGTCACCGATCCGGAGCAGCCACCGGTAGGTTCACCGATGTCACACGCGGATCAGGCACCATCAGTGGCAGTTCGGTGCCCGAAGGGGGCACCCGATCCCGTGGAACCGGGAACGAGGAGGCTGGTCGTGCACGTGGTGATCATGGGCTGCGGCCGCGTCGGGGCCTCCATGGCCGCGGCGCTGGAGCGGCTCGACCACACCGTGGCCGTCATCGACAAGGACGCGCAGGCCTTCCGCAGGCTGGGTGCCGACTTCCACGGCCAGCAGGTCGTCGGCACCGGTTTCGACCGCCAGGTGATGGTGGAGGCGGGCATCGAGCGCGCTGGCGCGTTCGCGGCCGTCTCCAGCGGTGACAACTCCAACATCATCTCCGCCCGGGTGGCTCGGGAGACCTTCGGCGTCGAGCACGTGGTGGCCCGCATCTACGACCCGAAGCGGGCCGAGGTCTACGAGCGGCTGGGCATCCCCACCGTGGCGACCGTGCCGTGGACCACCGACCGGCTGCTGCGCACGCTGCTGCCGGACGGGGTGGCCTCGGCCTGGCGGGACCCCACGGGCAAGGTCGCGCTGCTGCAGGTGCCGGTGCACGAGGGCTGGATCGGGCACACGGTCAAGGAGTTCCAGGGCGCCACCGGCTGCCGGGTGGCGTACGTGATGCGCTTCGGTACCGGCGTGCTGCCCACGGCCAAGACCGTGATCCAGGCCGACGACCAGGTTTACGTCGCCGCCCTCTCGGGCACCGTCAGCGACGTCACAGCGGCCGCCGCGCAGGCGCCGGAGGAGGGGCACTGATGCGGGTCGCGATCGCCGGGGCGGGTGCCGTGGGCCGCTCCATCGCCGCCGAGCTGGTCGGCGGCGACCACCAGGTCATGCTGATCGAGCGGGACTCCCGCCAGTTCGAGCCGCACACCGTGGAGCAGGCCGAGTGGGTGCTGGCCGACGCCTGCGAGCTGGCCTCGCTGGAGGACGCCGGGCTGCAGCTGTGCGACTGCGTCATCGCCGCCACCGGCGATGACAAGGTCAACCTGGTGGTGTCGCTGCTGGCCAAGACCGTGTTCGCGGTGCGCCGGGTGGTGGCCAGGGTGAACGACCCGGCCAACGAGTGGCTGTTCACCGGCGCCTGGGGTGTGGACGTGGCGGTGTCGACGCCGCGGGTGCTGGCCGCCATGGTCGAGGAGGCGGTGAGCGTCGGCGGGCTGGTGCAGCTGCTGACGCTGCGGCAGGGCCAGGCGAACCTGGTGGAGATGACGCTGCCGGACGACACACCGTGGGCGGGGCGGCCGGTGCGCGAGGTGAAGCTGCCCCGGGACGCGGCGCTGGTGACGATCCTGCGCGGCGGCCGGGTGATCGTGCCGCAGCCGGACGACCCGCTGGAGCCCGGCGACGAGCTGCTCTTCGTGGCCTCGGCCGATGTGGAAGGCGAAATCCGCAACGCGCTCGGTCACTAGTGGTGCGACTCAGAACGTCGGCCGTGTATCGGCGGGTCCACGGCGTGGCCGGCGGTGCCGCCGGAACGGCCTCGTACTGGATGTACTTGGTCGTTTCCGGCGGTGCCGCCAGGCACGTCGTGGGCGGGTCGAGACATGGTCGACGTTCTGGGTCGCACCACTAGGCCCCCTCATCCCCGCCCGGCATCGTCCCCGACCTGGCAGCCGTATCGCTGCGACAGTCGATGAGATGTCCGGGGAACGGACCCGGATCAGCAGGGATCAGTCGGACTCCGGGCCCGTCGGGTTCTCCACCGATGGGCCCGGACGGCGCATGGTCAGGTGGTCGAGCGCGGCGAGGCCCGCGGCCACGAGAAGCAGCAGCATGATCCGGTCGGACCGTTGGTCGCCGCTCAGGTCCGCCCAGGTCGACAGGGCGGCGATGGTGGCGGCGATGAGAAACAGCCAGGGAAGCGTGCGCACCGGCGCAGCCTAGGGCGTCCGAGTCAGCTATCGCCGTACTTCGCGCGGAGGGCCTGTTCGACGGCTTCGTCGTCGGCCTGCTCGGCCTCTTCCAAGGCTCGCTGGCGCTGGCCTGCCCGGCGGACCGCCCAGACCGTGACGATCAGGGCGAGCGCGAACAGCGGGTAGCCCATGGCCAGCCGGGCGAACGCGAGCCAGCCGGTCTGGTCCGCGTCGTAGAGCCACTTCTGCACCACGAACCGGGCCGCGAAGATCAGCACGAAGGCGCCGGTGGCCAGGTCGTAGCCCAGCCGGGCCTGCTTGTCCCCGCGCCAGCCCTGGCCGTGCCCGTTGAGCGCGGACCAGACCACGCCGACCAGCGGCCAGCGCACCAGGATGGACACCAGGAACGCGCCGCCGTAGACCAGGCTGGTCCAGATGCCGAAGAGGAAGAACCCCTTGGCCGACCCGGTCTGGTAGGCGATGAACGCGGCGACGGCGACGCCGAAGAACCCGGAGATGGCGGGCTGCAGCGGCTCCTTGCGGACCACCCGCAGCACGGTGATCGCCACCGCGCTGCCCACCGCGCACCAGATGCCCGCCTGCAGCCCCCAGAACGCGTTGGCCAGCACGAACACCAGGACCGGCACCGAGGAGTAGATCAGGCCGCTGACGCCGCCCATCTGCTCCAGCAGCGTCTGCTCGGCCTTCTCCTCGGTGACTTCCGAGGCTTCCGAGGCATCCAGGGTGTCCGGCGCGTCCCGGTCGTCCGGTGTGACGGACTTCCTCGGCGTCGCGGCGGTCTCGGGCTCTTCTGGCTCGTGCACGTCAGCGGCCGGGTGGGTCATGGCACCGGTTTCGTCAGGGAGCCGCCTGCTGCAGCTCGTAGTACGGGTTGTACAGCACCTTGCGCCCGTCCCGTACCGCGATCCTTCCCTGGGCCTTGACGGTCCGGCCAGGTTCGATGCCCGGGATACGGCGGCGCCCGAGCCACACTAGTGTCACGCCCTCGGTCCCGTCGAACAACTCGGCCTCCAGCGTCGCCGCCGCGTCCCGCGGACACAGTTCGACACTCCGTAAACGGCCGTAGACGGTCACTTCCTCACCGGAGCGGCAGTCGCAGGCGCGTCGGGCCCCCTGCGCCTCGGCGTGCGTGGACAGGTCGTCCGCGTCCAGCTGCGCCACGTCGGTGGTGAGCCGCTTGACGAGACGGTGCCAATAACCGTCCCCCTTGGTGCCCATGTGCGGTCGTCTCCCGTGCTGGGGGCCGGCCCCGACTCACCGGCCCATCCGAGTCAGCGTAACCGCGCCGGGTGGCAACTGGACAAGGATCGAGCCGTGAGTGTGACCGAGCAAGCTGTCGCCGTTCTGCTGCCCGGAACGGGTTCGGACGAGGTATTCGTCCGGGATGTCTTCTCCCGCCCGCTTCGGGCCGTCGGACTGAGGCTGTGCGCGCCCCGTCCACAACCCGGGAAAGACCTGGTCAAGGCATATCTGGCGGCGCTGGACGCGGCAGCGGCCGATGGGCAGGTGATCGTGGGTGGGATCTCGCTCGGGGCACATCTGGCGGCCGGGTGGGCGCTGCGCAATCCGGACCGTTGTGCGGGATTGCTGCTCGCCTTGCCTGCGTGGTCCGGGTGCCCGACGGCGGACACGCCTGCCGCGTTGGCAGCGCGGTACAGCGCGGCCGATGTACGTGCGCGGGGGACTGCGGCGGCGTTGGCATCGGCCACGGCCGGGGTGCCCGGGTGGCTGGCGGCCGAGTTGAGCCGGGCGTGGACGGGGTATGGGTCGGGGCTTGCCGACGCGCTGGAGATCGGCGCTGAACATCCCGCGCCTGCCCTGGCCGAGCTGGCGATGATCATGGCTCCGGCCGGGGTGGCGGGATGTGTAGACGATCCTGTCCATCCGGTCGAGGTGGCCCGGTCTTGGACTGCTGCCCTGCCGAACGGTCGGCTGAACGAAACCCGGCTGGCGCTTGTCGGGGCCGATCCTGCCGCTCTGGGGCGCGCGGCTGTGCAGGCGTGGTTGCGCGCCCGCGATGACCACTGATCAACAGCTGTTCGGGTTTGTCTACTTGTGTAGATAAACCTGTTTCGCGGCCTCGGCCGAGTGCCGGGTTGGACCGGAGCGTGCCGGAGGTCGAGGTTGTCCACAAGCACCGCAGTTCAGGGCAGAAACCCCGCTATCGACATCCCCAAACGTCCCGACCCCCGAACAAGGGGTCGGGACGGTCACAAGGTCACTATTCCGGCTGGCCGGCGTTCTGCGCCGCGATGTGCTCAGCGATCGCCTGCGGCAGGTCGATCTGCAGCGGTGTACGCACCGGCATCGGCTGCGTCCCACGGACCACGACCGTGTTGCGCATGATCGTGCGCAGGGCGTCCACCGCCGGGTCGACCAGTTCCGGGCGGGTCGCGATGACGCCGCGCAGCATCCAGCGGGGGCCGTCGACGCCGACGAAGCGGAGGCTGGCGTCGCCGAGGGCGGCGCCGAGTTCCTGGCCCCAGTCGCCGACGTGGCTGCGGACCGAGGCGCCGTCGGAGCGCAGTTGGTCGGCGAGTTCGCCGCATACCTCGCGCCAGAGGCCGCCGGAGCGGGGGGCGGCGTAGGCGTTGAGGGTGACCCGGCCGATCGGGGTGACCACGTGCACCGCGCGCACCGGGCCCGCCGGGTCCATCTCCACCTGCAGCTGGGCGCCGTCGGGGACCGGGACGCGGATCGACCCCAGGTCCAGCCGGGGGAAGTCGTCGTCGGGCTCGTCGGCCTCGTCGTAGGGACCGTCCGGTGCCTCGATCGGCTCCGGGTGGTCCGCGTCATCCTCGGGAGTGCCCGCCGCCGCGCTCGCCGGGGCCTCGTCGGCCTCGTGCTTGCGTCTCCCCCGCCCGAACAGTGCCACTAGTCCTCCGTCTTGTGTCCCGAGGCCGCCGAACCGGTGAGCACGCCGTGCCCGCCGGTCGACCCGTACCCGCCCGTGCCGCGCCGGGTCTCCCCGAGCTCGGTCACCTCGCGGAATACCGCGTGCTCGACCCGCTGGACCACCAGCTGCGCGATCCGGTCGCCCCGGCGCAGCTCGACGGGTTCCCGCGGGTCGTGGTTGATCAAACAGACTTTGATCTCGCCGCGGTAGCCCGCGTCGATGGTGCCCGGCGTGTTCACCACGCTCAGCCCGAGCCGGGCGGCCAGCCCGGACCGGGGGTGCACGAACCCGGCGTAGCCCTCCGGCAGCGCGATCGCGATCCCGGTGCCGACCAGGACCCGCTCCCCGGGGGCGATGGTGACGTCCGTGGTCGTCACCAGGTCCGCCCCGGCGTCGCCGGGCCGGGCGTAGGCGGGGATGGGGACACCGGGGTCCAATCGGGTGAGCAGGACCTCCACGCTGGGCACGAGCCGCGAGACTACCCTGGACCCGTGACCGACACCTCAGGCCCGGCCCCGCGCTACCGGGAGCGGCTCTACGTCACCTGGTACTGGTGGCCGCTGCCGCTGGTGGCCGCCGGACTGCTGGCCGCCGAGATCCACATGGGCTACCCGGGCGTGCGCGCCTGGCTGCCGTACGTCCTGCTGATCCCGCTGACGCTGCTGCTGCTGTGGCGCGCGGGCAGCACCAGGGTGCGGGTGGCGGACGGCGAGCTGTGGGTGGGCGACGCGCACCTGCCGCTGGCGTTCGCGGGCGAGGTGTCGGTGTTCGAGCTGCGCGACAAGCGGCGGGTGCTGGGCCCCAACCTGGACCCGGCCGCGTTCCTGGTGCACCGCGGCTGGGTGCGGCCGCTGGTGCGGGTCACCGTGACCGACCCGGACGACCCGACCCCGTACTGGGTGTTCAGCACCCGCGACCCGCACGGCCTGGTCGCGGCGCTGACCGCCGAGGCGGCCGCCACCGCGAGGGCCTGACCCCGGGCGGTCCGCGACCGTCCCCGGGCACAGCAACAGCCGGGCGCCCACCCCGGGCCACCCGGCTGTTCCCCAGCCCCCAGCGCGGCTCGGCCGGGAGTCCCGGCCGAACTGGTCGTCAGGCGCAGTCGCGGCAGACGAGCACGCCCCCGTTGTCCTCGGCCAGCCTGCTGCGGTGGTGCACCAGGAAGCACTTGGAACAGGTGAACTCGTCGGCTTGCTTGGGCACCACGCGCACGGTGAGGTCCTCGCCGGACATAGCCGACAGGTCCGCTCCCGGAAGCTCGAAGCTCTCGGCGGTGTCCGTCTCATCTACGTCGACGACCCCGGACTGGTTCTCGTTGCGCCGGGCCTTGAGCTCCTCAAGGGAGTCCTCGGCCAGATCGTCGGCCTCGCTGCGCCGTGGTGCGTCGTAGTCGGTCGCCATCTATTTCACCCCTGCGGTCCTTCAGGATGTGGGTCGTGCCGCTGGACAACGTTCCAGCGCCCCGGTTTGTGCCCGCCGTTCGAGTGACGGAGGTCTCGCAGCCCGCTTCGGGTTGTCCTGCCCCACGGAATCGATTCCGCAGACCCTCTTCGGTGACTGGAGCGGGCAGAGGGTAGCCCATGCCGCCCACTACCGCGCACAGCGTCACCCACCCGGGTGTGTCCGCCCCGGTCGCCCCGGCGCCCCCGGCGTGTCGCGGTCCCACCGGGGGAACTCCCTTGCCCCCGGTGGGTGTGCGTGGTGCGATGCCGGGGAAGTCCTGTCGCGTTCCGGGTGCCGGAACGCGGTGCAGGACACACAGGTTCACCCAGTGGGTCATGTTCTGCACCCGAGCCCGAAACGAATAGGCTGAGCAGCGACGACACACGGGTCGGAAAACCGGCACGGGTCGTGTTCACGGGGGTGGGGCCGCATGAGGTCCGTAGGGAGGGTCCGCGAGTGGCAACCGGCAACCTGAGGACCCGGCAGCAGTACCGCAGGCGCAGGCCGCTGCCCGCGATCATCCTGATGGCCGTCCTCGGCCTGGTCGCCGCGTTCGTCTGGATCCGCGTGATCGACGGCGACTCGACGACGGCGACCACCCAGTCGTGCAACCCGCCGGTGGCGGTGCCCGCGGTGGAGGGGAAGCCCGCGCCCGCCGCACCCGGACAGGCCTTGCCCGCCGACGCGTTGGATCGGACCGTGCCCGCGCCCGCCGCCGAGGGGCTGGTCCGTGTGGTGAACGCCAGTGGGCAGAATCGGCTTGCCGGATTGGTGACCGAGGAACTGCGGGCGTTGGGGTATAGCCAGTTGGGGCAGCCGGATACCGATTCGGTTTATCCCAATGGGACGTTGACGTGTCGGGCGCAGATTCGGTTCGGGCAGGCCGGGATGTCGACCGCCCGGACGTTGAGTCTGGTCGAGCCGTGCGCGGAGCTGGTTCGGGATCAGCGGCCGGACGCCACGGTGGATCTGGCACTGGGGAAGAAGTTCGACCACGTGGAGCCTTCTTCGGAGGCTCGGCGGATTCTGGAGGACCTGGCGGACTGGGCTCAGGCCAATCCGGGGGCCAGTGGGGGGTTGCAGACCGATGGCGGGGCCGCGCCGCCGGTGGATGAGGCGCTGGTGAAGGCCGCCCGGGATACGCGCTGCTGATTTCGGCTCTTCAATTTCCCAAGGCGCGGGTCCCATTTATCTTATTGTTCGACGGCTGCCGGTCGACGTCAGTCGAAAGCGCCCATGCCGCTGTCGATCAGGGCCGCGAGCAGTGGTTCCGCGATTGATGGGGCTGCGGCGAAGATTGCGTCATGCCCCAGGTCGGGGTTGCTGCCGGGGAGAGAAATGACCGCGCCTGCCTCCTCCGCGATCAACGATCCGGCCGCCCAGTCCCAACGCGACAGGCCGCGTTCGCAGTAGGCGTCCACCCAGCCTGCCGCCACCGCGCAGAGGTCCAATGCCGCCGAGCCGTTCCGGCGGATGTCCCGGACCTGGCCGAGCAGCTTCGCCACGGCCGCCGCCTGGGCGCGGCGGCGCTCCGGGGCGTAGGCGAAGCCGGTGGCCAGCAGGGTCAGGTCCAGGCCGACCGGGGACGACACCCGGAGGCGCTGGTCGCCGAGCCAGGCTCCGTGGTCTCGGGCGGCGTGCCAGACGCGGCCGGAGGCGGGTTCGACGACGGCTCCCGCCACCGAGATTCCATCGATCTGGGCGGCCACGGACACCGAGTACCACGGGTAGCCGTACAGGTAGTTCACGGTTCCGTCGATCGGGTCGACCACCCAGGTGACCCCGTCACCCGCCGTGCCGCCCTGCTCCTCCCCCAGCACCGCGTCCCCGGGACGCAGTTCCGCCAGGCGGGTCCGGATCAGCCGCTCCGCGGCCTGGTCGGCCGCGGTCACGACGTCGGTCGCGGTGGTCTTGGTGGTGATGTGGTGGATGGCGTTGCCCCGGGTGTCCCTGGCCAGGTCGGCGGCCTCGGTGGCGACCGCGGTGGCGATGGCGGCCAGGTCCTGTGTCGTGGTGCCCACGGGGGACATCCGATCACACCTGTGGTTGGCCCACCTGCGGGCCGTGGCGGCTAGTGTCTGGCGGGACGGCTGCTGAATCGAGTAGGAGAGGACCGTTGGGGATGGGTGCTGCCCGCGGCTTCGGCGTGGACATCGGCGGTTCGGGGATCAAGGGGTGCGTGGTCGACCTCGACGCGGGGGTGCTGGTCGGGGACCGGGTCCGGATTCCCACCCCGGTTCCCTCCACGCCCGAGGCGGTGGCGGAGGTGGTGGCCGAGATCGTCGAGCGGTTCGAGTGGGCCGGGCCGGTCGGGGTGACGCTGCCCGCCGTGGTCAAGCGCGGGGTCGCGCACTCGGCGGCGAACATCCACAAGTCCTGGATCGGGACCGACGCGGCGGCGTTGTTCGCGAAGCGGCTGGGGCGGCCGGACGGGGAGGTCGTCGTGCTGAACGACGCCGACGCGGCCGGGATCGCCGAGATCCGGTACGGGCGGCCGGACGACCAGGAGGGGGTCGTCGTGCTGCTGACCTTCGGGACCGGGATCGGCAGCGCGCTGTTCCTCGACGGGCGGCTGGTGCCGAACACCGAGTTCGGGCACCTGGAGATCGACGGACACGACGCCGAGACGAGGGCGGCCGCGTCGGTGAAGGAGGAGAAGGACCTGTCCTGGGACGAGTGGGCCCGGCGGGTCACCCGGTACATCTCCGGGCTGGAGAACCTGATCTGGCCGGACCTGGTCATCGCCGGTGGCGGGGTGTCCAAGAAGGCGGACAAGTGGCTGCCGCTGCTGGACGTCCGGACCAGGGTGGTGGCCGCCCAGCTGCGCAACGACGCCGGGATCGTCGGCGCGGCGGTGGCCGCCCGGCAGGTCACGGGCGGATAGGCGACCCCGTACGGGGCACCGCCACACATTTCGACCTTGGCGTTTCCCGGGGACACGCCGTACGTCGCTACAATGGAACACAGCCCGGCGGCGGAACCAGCCTCAGGGCACTCCCCCGAACTCCGGCAGCGGCCGGGCCGACCGCTCAGTGGTCCGGCCGAGGCCGTGATGGACCTGTTGTGAAAGGGCGTACGTGGCAGCCGCACGAACCGCAACCCGACGCTCGACGGCGTCGGCGAGCGCCGCGAAGACCAAGAGCGCCGAGGACGAAGAGCTGACCGGCGACGACGGCACCAAGGCGACGGCGAAGAAGGCCGCGGGCGCGAAGCCTGCGCGTGCCCCCAAGAAGACCGCCGCCGCGGGCAAGGCCGCTCCGAAGAAGGGCGACGGTCCCGAGGGCGAGGAGCCGGAGGACCTGGAGAACCCCGACCTCTCCGATCTGGAGGAGGTCGAGGTCGACCCGGTCGAGGAGGCCCTGGAGGAACCCGAGGAGAAGGACCCGAAGGAGACCTCCACCAAGGAGAGCGACTTCGTCTGGGACGAGGAGGAGTCGGAGGCGCTGCGGCAGGCCCGCAAGGACGCCGAGCTGACCGCCTCCGCCGACTCGGTCCGCGCCTACCTCAAGCAGATCGGCAAGGTCGCCCTGCTCAACGCGGAGGAGGAGGTGGAGCTGGCCAAGCGGATCGAGGCCGGGCTCTACGCCGCCGAGCGGGTGCGCAAGTCCGAGGACGACAACGAGAAGCTGCAGCCGCAGCTGCGCCGTGACCTGCGCTGGATCGTGCGCGACGGCGAGCGCGCCAAGAACCACCTGCTGGAGGCGAACCTCCGCCTGGTCGTGTCGCTGGCCAAGCGCTACACCGGCCGCGGCATGGCGTTCCTGGACCTGATCCAGGAGGGCAATCTCGGTCTGATCCGCGCGGTGGAGAAGTTCGACTACACCAAGGGCTACAAGTTCTCCACCTACGCCACCTGGTGGATCCGCCAGGCGATCACCCGCGCGATGGCCGACCAGGCCCGCACCATCCGTATCCCGGTGCACATGGTCGAGGTCATCAACAAGCTCGGCCGCATCCAGCGCGAGCTGCTCCAGGACCTCGGGCGCGAGCCCACCCCGGAGGAGCTGGCCAAGGAGATGGACATCACCCCGGAGAAGGTGCTGGAGATCCAGCAGTACGCCCGGGAGCCCATCTCGCTGGACCAGACGATCGGCGACGAGGGCGACAGCCAGCTCGGTGACTTCATCGAGGACTCCGAGGCCGTGGTGGCGGTGGACGCGGTGTCGTTCACGCTGCTGCAGGACCAGCTCCAGTCCGTGCTCGCGACGCTGTCCGAGCGTGAGGCAGGCGTGGTCCGGCTGCGCTTCGGCCTCACCGACGGCCAGCCGCGCACGCTGGACGAGATCGGCCAGGTGTACGGGGTGACCCGGGAGCGCATCCGACAGATCGAGTCCAAGACGATGTCCAAGCTGCGCCACCCGTCGCGCTCCCAGGTGCTGCGCGACTACCTGGAATAAGGACAAGGACCAGCGGAACGGCGAACGGCCGTCCACTCCCAGCCGCGAGGCTGGCGGTGGACGGCCGTTCGGCTTTCGTCAGTCCTGCTGTCGGGCGGCGGACTCCAGCAGCTCGGCGCCGCGGGTGAAGCCCGCGCCGAGCTCGCGGGCGGCCGCGGCGGTGAAGGTCTGGTCGCCCAGCGGGTCGCCGGTGTCCAGGCGGATCTCCAGGAACGCGGGCTCGACCGCGCCGAGCGCGTCGCACCAGCGGGATACGTGGACGACCGCGGTCTTCTCCTCCACGCTGGCCACCACGGCCAGCGGGACGTCGCAGTGGTGCCCGGAGGTGAGGGCGTCGGCCAGGTCACGGGCCCGGTTGGCGGCGTTGGCGCACCCGGGCAGGCAAGGAGGGGGTTCGGCGTGCACGGCCCCAGTGTGCCGGTCCCGTCCGGAGCCCCCGGGTCGGGGGAGTCGATCAACTCCAGCGAGTGATCAGTCCGTCGAATGGCTACCCTCGGTAGTCATCTCCGCACCGCTGTCCGACCCCGACACCCGGCAGAGCACGGATTCGACGGTTTGTCTACGACTCGGTAGCCGTTCGCCGATGGTGAACGACGTAAGCAAAGAACGGGTGTCCTACTCCTCCCGCAGCCGGACGAAGTCCAGCTCGGGGCCCGAATCGGCCCGATCCTCTGGGCCATCCGGGTTAATCGGCGGTGACGTACTCGCGCAACAGGCGCGGGAACACTGCCGGAGGCCCGGACGTCTGTAAGAGTAGGTAGTGCGAACACGGCGGAGCGTTTCCCTCCGTGACCGCAGCCGACAAGGGCACCGGGCGAACACCGGTGCCGGGACGGAGGGAGAACTCCCATGACGACGACGACGCTCACCCGCCCCGAGCTGACCGCTGCCGACCGGTGCGACCGGTGCGGGGCGGCTGCTCAGGTCCGCGCCGTACTTCCCTCCGGAGGCGAGCTGCTGTTCTGCGGGCACCACGCCCGAGCCCACGAGGATCGGCTGCGCGAGCTCGCGGCGGAATTGCAGCGAGGCTGATTTCGCCCGGAACGACACCGACGACCACAGCGGGCGGGCCCATTACGGGCCCGCCCGCTGTGCTGTCCCCGGACCGCTTTCCCGGCAGTCCGCCCGAGGGCCCCACGCAAAGTCGTTCCACCCGATCAAGCCGAGAACGAAACTCGCGAACCACCAAAGACACCGAAGCCCCGAACGCAACCCGCACAGCAAACCGACGGCCTTCACGCCGCTCGTCCATCCGTGTCTGAATCGAGCCAGTGTGCTTCCGGTCACCTAGAACCCGGGCATATGTTGTGAGTCCCAACATACTCGACCGGACGCCCGCCCCAGGGCCCAGGTGGCGCGTCCCCCGCTTCGAGAGGGACTCCCATGCGCGCCATCCACCGCACGTTAGCCCTGCTCGCAGCCCTGACCCTCACCGCATGCGGCGCCAACAAAGCCACCGAGGCACCCCAGGCACCCGCGGCCGAGACACCCACCGCCCCCGGCATCAAGATCGGCGTCATCCTCCCCGAGACCGCCACCTCGGCCCGCTGGGAAAGCTTCGACAAACCCATGCTCGAAGCCGCCATGCGCGCCCAGGGCCTGGACGCCGACATCCAGAACGCGCAAGGCGATGTCCAGAAGTTCAGCACCCTCGCCGACGGAATGCTCAGCCAGGGCGTCAAGGTCCTCGTGATAGCCGCCATCAACAGCGAGATCGGCAGTTCCGTCGCCGCCAAGGCGAAAGCGCGCGGGATTCCCACCATCGACTACGACCGCCTCAACCTCGGCGGCGGTTCCGACTACTACGTCTCGTTCGACAACGTCAAAGTCGGTGAGCTGCAGGGCCGCGGCCTGGCCGACGCGCTCAAGGACAAACCCGGCGCGCAGGTCATCGAGATCGAGGGCGCGCCGACGGACAACAACGCCACCCTCTTCCACGAGGGCCAGGAGAAAGTCCTCAAGCCGCTCTACGACGCGGGCACCCTCCGCCTGGTCCGCTCGCAGCCCATCGACGGCTGGGACAACCAGCGCGGCGGCATCACCTTCGAGCAGATCCTCACCGGCAACGGCGGCAAGGTCGACGGCGTGGTGGCCGCCAACGACGGTCTCGCGGGCGCCGTGATCACCGTGCTGCGCAAGAACGGTCTCACCGGCAAGGTCCCGGTGACCGGCCAGGACGCGACCGCCGACGGGCTGATGTCGGTGCTGCGCGGCGACCAGTACATGACCGTGTTCAAGCCGATCCGCGAGGAGGCCGAGTCCGCGGCCAAGCTGGCCGCCGCGCTGGCCAAGGGGGACACGGCCACCGCCGACAAGATCGCGACCGACAGCAGCGACGACCCCAAGGGCAACCGGACCGTCAAGTCCGTGCTGCTGCAACCCCGGCTGACCACCAAGGACAACGTCAAGGACGTGGTCACCCAGGGCTATGTCAAGGCAACCGACATCTGCGGCGGTGACCTGGCAGGTACCTGCTCCCGGCTCGGCATCGGCTGATGAGCGGCGAACCGATCCTCGAACTCACCGGCGTGCGCAAGGGCTTCGGGCCGGTGCGGGTGCTGCACGACGTGGACTTCACGGTCCGCGCAGGCGAGGTGACCGCCCTGGTGGGCGACAACGGCGCGGGCAAGTCGACGCTGGTCAAGTGCGTGGCCGGGATCCACCCGATGGACGCGGGCACGGTCCGGTTCGCGGGTGAGCCGGTGCGGGTCGCCGGTCCGCGGGACGCCGCGCGGCTGGGTATCGAGATCGTCTACCAGGACCTGGCGCTGGCCGACAATCTCGACATCGTGGCCAACATGTTCCTCGGCCGGGAGCGCGGGCCCGGGGGGCTGCTGGACGAGGCCGCGATGGAACGGGCCGCGCGGGAGACGCTGGCGTCGCTCGGGGTGCGCACGGTGCGGTCCGTGCGCACCCCGGTGTCGGCGCTGTCCGGCGGGCAGCGGCAGACCGTGGCGATCGCCAAGGCGGTGCTGTGGGACAGCCGGGTCGTGCTGCTGGACGAGCCGACCGCGGCGCTCGGCGTGGCGCAGACCTGGCAGGTGCTGGACCTGGTGCGCAGGCTCGCCGACCAGGGCCTCGGCGTGGTGCTGATCAGCCACAACATGGCCGACGTGTTCGCCGTGGCGGACCGGATCGCGGTCCTCTACCTGGGTCGGATGGCGGCCGAGGTGGCGACCCGCGAGGTGACCCAGACCCAGGTGGTGGAGCTGATCACGGCCGGGCGGTCCGGCGAGCTGGGCCTGGCCCGACCAGAGACCGCAGTTGTGTGAGGGGGACGGGATGAGCACGAGGACCGAGAGCCCGGCCGCCGCCGACTTCGGCATCGACACGACCAGCCGGTCCACCGGCGAGGCGGTGCGCGACTACCTGGCCCGGCTGCGCGCGGGCGATCTCGGCTCGCTGCCCGCGGTGCTCGGGCTGGTCGCGCTGGTGGTGGTGTTCCGGGTGCTGTCCGACGGGTTCCTGACGCTGGACAACACGGCGAACCTGCTGGCCCAGGGCGCGGGCAAGATGATCATCGCGATGGGGCTGGTGTTCGTCCTGCTGCTGGGCGAGATCGACCTGTCCGCGGGCACCGCGTCCGGGGTGTGCGCGGCGGTGATGGCGATGCACTACGTGCGCGCGGGCAACCTGCTGGGCGGCATGGGCACGACGGTGTTCCTGGTGTTCGCCTGCGGCCTGGCGGTGGCCGCGCTGCTGGCGGTGTTCCTGCGGATCTGGGCGGGCGCGGCGTTGTCGCTGCTCACGCTGGTGCTGGCGGTGGTCGGCGCGCCCGCGAATCCGTGGCTGGAGATGCTGCTGGCGCTGGGCGTCGGCGCGGCCATCGGGGTGATCACCGGGTTCCTGGTGTCCACGATCGGCATGCCGTCGTTCGTGGTGACGCTGGCGCTGTTCATCACCTGGCAGGGGGTCATCCTGCGGTTCATCGGCGAGGGCGGGGTGTTCGGCATCGGCACCGACCCGGTGCTGTTCGCGGTGGCCAACGGCAACATGTCCGTACTCGGCAGCTGGCTGCTGTGCGCGGTGGTGATCTGCGGCTACGCACTGGTCGTGCTGGGTGAACACTTGTCGAGGCTGCGGCGGGAGCTGGTGACGACACCGACTCCGCTGGTGGTGACGAAGACCGTGTGTGTGGCGGTCGCATCGATCGCGGCCACGTATGCGTTGACGCGTAACCGGTCCACCAACGAGTACGCCGACATCCGCGGCGTGCCGTATGTGGTGCCGATCGTGCTGGTGCTGCTCGCCGTGGGCACCTATGCGCTGAACCGGACCCGCTACGGCAGGCATGTCTACGCGGTGGGCGGCAACGCGGAAGCCGCGCGGCGCGCCGGGATCAACGTCAGCCGGATCCGGGCGAGCGTGTTCGTGGTCGGGTCGAGCACGGCGGCACTGGGCGCGATCGTGTACTCGTCCAAGGTCGGCTCGGTCGACCCGCAGGCGGGCGGGCTGAACACGCTGCTGTTCGCGGTCGGCGCGGCGGTCATCGGCGGCACGTCGCTGTTCGGCGGCCGCGGCAAAGTACTGCACGCGGTGGTCGGCGGACTGGCCCTCGCGGTCGTGGAAAACGGCCTGGGCCTGCTCAAACAGCCCGCCGCGATGGTCAACATCGTGACCGGCCTCGTCCTGCTGCTGGCCGCCACGGTCGACGCCCTCTCCCGACGCCGAGCAGCCCGGGGCTAGGCCCAACCGCGCAAACCCATGGCAGCATGTCCCAGCACGGCAACTCTCCACGACCTGCCCAACACCGCGCACCGGGGTCGCGACCACCAACACGTTCCTGCCGCGGTGCGGGCATGCCCGCCAAGTCGGGCACGAAACCGGCGACCGCCCACCTGCCAAGTCGGGCACGATGCCGGGCGGGGATGAGGGGGCGGGCGGCGGGAGGGAATGACACAGCGGCGGGTGGCGGGAGGAAATGACACAGACCAGCACGCCTACGGCGGGTGCCCGGCCCGACGAGGTGCGCAGGCACAACCGGACCGCGGTGCTGCGCAGGCTGCACGTGGACGGCCCGTGCACGCGGGCCGCGCTGGCCACCGAACTGGGCCTCAACCGCAGCACGATCAAGGCGGTGGTCGACGGGCTGGCCGAGTCCGGGGTGGTGTCCGAGCACGTGCCCCGGGCCCGGACCGGCGCGGGCAGGCCGTCGCTGTTGGTGCTGCCGCGTCCACTGGCGGCGGTGGTGCTGGCGGTGGACATCCGGGTCGAGCAGGTGGCGGTCGCGCTGGTCGGGCTTGGCGGCGAGGTGCTCGGCCGCAACAGCTGGATCCTGCGTGCAGGCGACCCCGCCGACGTGCTCACCGACGTGGTGGAGTCGGCCCGCCTGCTGACCGAGGACCTGGCCGCCCAGGTGGTCGGCGCGGGCGTCTCCATCCCCGGCGTCGTCCGCCGCCGCGACGGGTTCGTGCACGAGGCCCCCAACCTCCGCTGGCGCGACGTCCCCCTGGGCGACCGCCTCACCGCGGTCCTGGGCGTGCCCACCCTGGTGGCCAACGATGCCGAGATCGCCGCCCGCGCCGAACACCTGCGCGGCGCCGCCCGCGGCACCCTGGACGCGGTCTACGTCTCGGCCGACGTCGGCGTGGGCGCGGGGGTGATCTCCGACGGCAAGATCCTGCGCGGGACCGCCGGATACGTCGGCGAACTCGGCCACATGGCCATCAACCCCGCCGGTCTCGCCTGCTACTGCGGCAACCGGGGCTGCTGGGAGACCGAGGTCGGCGAACTTGCCCTCGGCCGCGCGCTGGACCTGCCCGAACACACTCCACGCGGGGTGATCATGGCCGCCCTGCGCGCCCTGCCGGAGCCCCGGATCGACGCGGTGCTCGGCGAGTTCACGGAATGGCTGGCCACCGGCCTGGTGACGATCGTCAACGCCTTCGCCCCGGAACTGGTCGTCCTGGGCGACTTGTTCACCGCCCTGCCCACCACCGTGGTCACGGCCGTGGGCAGGGCGGTCACCGAACGCAGCCTGGTCAGCCGGGCCATCGGCGGCACGAGGGTGTTGACGTCGACCATGGGCACCGACGCGAAACTGATCGGCGCCGCCGAACTCGCCTTCGAACCGGTCCTGGATACGGTCTGACCGTCAGCCCCGCAGTCCTCGGGAAGCGACCAGGAACGCCTTGAACGAGGCGGCGGGCACCATCAGGCACGGCCCACCCTGGTTCTTGCTGTCCCGCACCGCACCCGCGTCGGGTAGACACGCGAGTTCTACACACTGAGGATCGTTGCCGCCGTTGGTCCGGCTGCTCTTGCGCCAACGCACATCCATGGCCACGGCTCCTAGCGTTCGATGAGGTCCAGCGCTCCTTGACCGGACGCAGTAAGGAAGGCCCTGAACGAGGTGGTGGGAACGAACAAGCACGGACCAGCTTGGTTCTTGCTGTCGCGCACCGCACCCATCTCGGACAGACACGCCAGTTCAACGCACTGGGCGTTGTTGCCTGCGTTGGTCCGGCTGCTCTTGCGCCAACGCGCACCAACCAGAGCGGTGCCATCAGTCAGCATGGCTGATACTCCTAACGATCATCGAGGTCAGTGATCCGAGCTTCCAGTATCGCCGCTGTCTCCTCCTCAGGGGAGGCGAGATTCCACGCCTGGTCGAACGCGGCCATGTACGGGCCGGTCGCCTTGATGTAGTCGGCGCGGGTGAGACCTGCCACGAAAACGATAGACCAGGTCGGCTCCACATGGAGCAAGGTGAAACCTGCACTCAAGGCAGGAACATTGCCCACCTCACGTGGGATGACACGGCAGCGGACGTTGGGCAGCTCCGCGATCGAACGGATGTGTTCAAGTTGCTGCCGCAGTACCCCCGGTGCCGCGCTGGACCGCTCCAGCGCCTCGATTCCGAGAACCACCCAGACATCGGGACCGTCGGGCCTGATCACCAACCGACCGCGCTCCGCGCGTTCCTCGGCGATGTCAAGCACATCGGCCGCAGCGACCACCGGAGATCTCGACAGAGCAGCGTGGGCATACGGCGTGATCTGCAGCAACCCGGGAATCTCGTTGTAGACCATGCGAATCTCGGAAGCCCGCCGCTCCAACGCTACATACTGTCGCGATTGGACATCGGTCTTGGCCGGTCGCGCCCGACGTCGTCCGTCGACAGCAAGCCGCGTCAACTCGGCGGCTTGGGCGGCGGTCGGCCGGTAGCGCTTGATCATCCACTCGATGTCGGCGGGTTGTGGCGCGATAGTGCCACTCTCGATCTTGGAGAGCTTGCTCGCGTAACCACCCATCTCGCGGTCGGCGACGCCGGGCTCGATGCCCGCCGCCTCCCGAAGTTGGCGGGTCAACTCACCGCACTGGAGACGGGCGATCACGGGATCGACGTCGTCGGTCATGCCGGCAGTGTGCCGCATCCACGTCCAGCGGCGACGCGGGGCCCTGCTGTGCAAATTGCAATGCATCGATTCACCCGTTCGGCCCGTGCGGAGATTGCATTGCTCTCTTAGGCTGGACCAGCCGGGTCGACGTCAGTGATCCGAATCAAGTCGCCCCGGCACCGGCGGGGTGCGGCAGGCGAGCACATATCGCGCCCCGCCGGTCCGTCCACTCACCAGCGAAAGGCGTGCCTGTGCACTCGACGAGGATCCTGGTCTCCACGGCCATCGACAAGGACCCGATCAACTACCGGGTCAGCGACGCTGACGATGTCGACTTCACCATCGGCGACGAGTCGACCACGGCCGTCGAGGTGTGCTTCAGTCGCGCCGGGTTGGCGAATCTCGTGCGACTGGGCGGTCAGGCGCTGGCGGAGATGGACACCCTGGCCGACTGATCTCCGCGCCTTCGGCCCGGGACAGTCCACAAAGGAGTATCACCACGAGCGGAGGGTGGCGATCCGTTCTTCCAGCTGTTCCACCGTCGCCAGCGCCGTGGGTGGGCCACCACAGGATCGGCGGAGTTCGCCGTGGATCATGCCGTGCGGTTTCCCGGTGCGGTGGTGGGCCATGCCGACCAGGGCGTTGAGTTCCTTGCGCAGGGAGGCCAACCTCTCCTGGACGGACTGCGACACCCGTTCCTGCGGTTCCTCCGGCTTCTTCTCCGCCGCCCGTCTACTGCGGTCGTCGAGCTGCTGTTCCTGCCGCTGTCGCAGCAAGGCGCGGACCTGGTCCGGTTCCAGCAGACCCGGCAGTCCCAGGTATTCCTCTTCCTCGGCCGTGCCGGAGAACGCCGCCGTGCCGAACGAGGAGCCGTCGAAGATCACCTGGTCGAGCTCGGCGGAGGCGCCCAGCGAGGTGAACGCCTTCTCCTCCTCGCCGAGCTCGTCCTTGGTCCGGTTGGCGTCCGCGAGAAGGTCGTCGTCCCAACCTTCCTTCTCCCGGTGCGGTTTCCCGAGTACGTGGTCGCGCTCGGCCTCCAGCTGGCTCGCCAGGTCGAGCAACACCGGCACCGACGGCAGGAACACGCTCGCCGTCTCCCCCGGGCGGCGCGCGCGCACATAGCGACCGATCGCCTGGGCAAAGAACAGTGGTGTGGAAGCACTTGTGGCGTAGACGCCCACCGCGAGGCGCGGGACGTCGACGCCCTCGCTCACCATGCGGACCGCGACCAGCCAGCGACTGTCCGAGTCGGCGAACTCCTGGATCCGGCCCGATGCCTTGGGATCGTCCGACAACACCAGCGTCGCCTGCTCGCCCGTGGTGCTCTCCAGGATCTTCGCGTACGCCTTGGCCGACTCGTGGTCGGACGCGATCACCAGGCCGCCCGCGTCCGGCACGTGTTGGCGGACCTGCGAGAGCCGCGTGTCCGCCGCCCCCAGCACCGACGGGATCCACTCGCCGGTCGGGTCCAGGGCCGTGCGCCACGCGCGGGCGGTCTGCTCGGCGGTCAGCGGCTCGCCCAGACGCGCGGTGAACTCCTCGCCCGCGCTCGTGCGCCAGCTCGCCTCGCCGGAGTAGGCGAGGAAGATCACGGGGCGCACCACGCCGTCACGCAGCGCGTCGGCATAGCCGTAGGTGTGGTCCGCGCGGCTACGCAGGAAACCCGCGCCGTCCGGTTCGTACTCGATGAACGGGATGGGGGAATCGTCACTGCGGAATGGGGTCCCGGTCAGCGACAGCCTGCGGACGGCCGGGGTGAACGACTCGCGGACCGCGTCGCCCCAGCTCTTGGCGTCGCCGCCGTGGTGGATCTCGTCCAGGATGACCAGGGTCTTGCGCTGCTCGGTGCGCACCCGGTGCAGGCTCGGGTGCGCCGCGACCTGCGCGTACGTCACCGCGACGCCGCGGTAGTCGCGGGAGGTGGCGCCCATGGAGTTGGTGAAGTTGGGGTCGATGGGGATGCCCGCCGCGGACGCCGCCGACGCCCATTGGTGCTTGAGGTGCTCGGTGGGCGCGACGATGGTGATCGTCTCCACGGTGCGGTCGGCCAGCAGCTCGGCGGCCACCCGCAGCCCGAAGACGGTCTTGCCCGCGCCCGGCGTGGCGACCGCCAGGAAGTCCTTCGGCCTGCTGGTGAGGTACTTGGTCAGCGCCCGGCGCTGCCAGTCCCGCAGCGGGCGCGCCGCGGGAGCGCTGCCTCGGGTGTCCGGTTCCACCTCGGCCCGGGTCACGGGATGCCCCAGCTCCTCTCCACCGCTCGTGTCCAACCCCAAGCGCAGGCGACCCGCGCCTGACACATCGAAGCCCCCGGCGGTCCCGCCCGCGAACGGTGCGCGGCGGAGGATGGACCCGGCGGAGGGCGTCGTCGAGGATACCGTCCGGCGACCCAAGATCGCCGACAACCGCGACACGCGGATGTGATCATCACCGAGTCCTGGGCCGAAGCACCCGGGATGGACCATGCTGGGGGAGGTATGACCGCGCAGCCCGGACCCCAGCACGGCCGCGACGGCGCCACCGACCGCGCAGCGCGGCGCCGGGCCCCGTCCCGGCTGATCCTGCGCACGCTGGCCAAGGCCTGGGACGGCAACGTCTTCTCCGAGGCGGCGGAGGCGGCGTTCTGGCAGGTCCTGTCGCTGCCGCCGCTGCTGCTCGGGCTGCTGGGCAGCCTCGGCTACGTGGCCGAGTGGTTCGGCCAGGACGTGGTCAAGGCGGTCGAGGCGGACATCATCGACCTGTCCCGCAAGGCGTTCAGCGGCAACGTGGTGACGCAGATCATCCAGCCGACGGTCGCCGACATCCTCACCGTCGGGCGCGGCGAGATCGTGTCCGTCGGCTTCCTCATCTCGCTGTGGGCCGGGTCCTCGGCGATGTCGTCGTTCGTGGACGCGATCACCGTCGCGCACGGGCAGTACGGGGTCCGACACGAGGTGTGGCAGCGGATCTTCGCGCTGCTGCTGTACATGGCCAGCCTGGTGCTGCTGATCATCGGCCTGCCGGTGCTGGCGCTCGGCCCGGACCTGCTGCCCCGGCTGTTCCCGGTGTCCTGGCAGCCCACCGTCACCACCTGGGTCGACATCGCCTACTACCCGGTGATCGCGCTGCTGCTGGTGCTGGCGCTGGCCACGCTCTACAAGCTGGCCCTGCCGCGCAAGCTGCCCTGGCACCGCGGCCTGCCCGGCGCGGTGCTGGCCATGGTCGTGTTCGTGCTGTCCAGCATCGGCCTGCGGTTGTACATCGGGTGGATCACCACCACCGGCTACACCTACGGCGCGCTGGCGACCCCGATCGCGTTCCTGCTGTTCGCGTTCTTCATCGGCCTCGCGGTGGTGATCGGCGCCTACTTCAACGCCGCCATCCAGGACATGTGGCCCGCGAAGATGACCAAGCGGCAGCGCAGGCGGTGGCAGCGGCTGGAGATGGAGCGGGCCGCCGGGATGATCAACTCCCGGAACCTGGCCAGGGCGAAGAAGTCCGCGGAACCCGCCGAACACTCCGGACTGTCGCCGGAGGACGACCGGGAGTCATCCCCCGAGGGGAACCCCACCGGCTGAGTCATACTTTTGTATGAGTCGGATCGACCCTCTGGACTGAGTCGCGCCTCAGCATCGTCATGCCACAGTTCCCTGGAATCGCCGGTACCGGACCGCAGTACGCGGTCGGGGGGCCACCGGTGCGCCATGTATTCGAGGGGATATCCGCAATGTCCGTGTTGACCAGGCTCAGCCTGAGCAACCGAGGTCTGGTGGGCCTGCTCGGCCTGCTCATCATCGGCTTCGGGGCCATCGCGCTGCCGTCGCTCAAGCAGCAGCTGCTGCCGTCCATCCAACTGCCCGGCGCGGTCGTCGTGGCCGCCTACCCGGGCGCCTCGCCCGACGTGGTCGACAACCAGCTCGCCGACCCGATCCAGTCGAGCCTGCGCGGCATCGCGGGCGTGGAGCAGATCACCACCCGCTCGGCCGAGGGCTCGGCCACGGTGCAGGTGCGCTTCGTGTACGGGACGAACGTCGACAACGCCGTCAGCCAGGTGCAGCAGGCGGTCAACCGGCTGCGGCCGCAGCTGCCGCAGAACGTCGAGCCGACGGTGCTGCAGGGCAGCACGGACGACATCCCGGTGGTGGTGCTCGCGGCCACCACGGGCGGTGACGAGTCGGCGGCGGCGCAGCGGCTGCGCGCCCAGGTCGTGCCGGAGCTGGAGGCGATCCAGGGGGTCCGGTCGGCCGAGGTGAGCGGGGCCCGCGCGCAGCAGGTGACGGTCACCGTCGACTACGCCAGGCTGGCCGCCGCCGGGATCGACCCGACCGCGCTGGCCGGTGCGTTGCAGTCGGCCGGGGCGACGCTGCCCGCGGGCGGGGTCACGCAGGACGACAAGACGATGGCCGTGCAGGTCGGCGGGCCGCTCAAGAGCGTGGACGACCTACGTGCCCTGGTGCTGCCCGGACAGGGCAAGCCGGTGACGCTGGGCGACGTCGCGACGGTGGACGCCGGGCTGGCGCCCGCGACCGTGATCACCCGGACCGGTGGGGCGCCGACGCTCAGCGTGGGCGTCACGATGACCCGCGACGGCAACGCCGTGGCCATCTCCAAGGCCGTACAGGACAAGCTCACCGACCTGGAGCGGTCCGCGCAGACCGACCTGACCGTGGTCTACTCGCAGGGCCCCGAGGTGGAGAAGTCGATCAGCGGCCTGACCACCGAGGGCATGCTCGGCCTCGGCTTCGCGGTGCTGGTCATCCTGCTGTTCCTGCTGTCCATCCGGTCCACCATCGTGACCGCGGTGTCCATCCCGCTGTCGGTGCTGGTGGCGCTGCTGGTGATGTGGACCGGCGACCTGTCGCTGAACATGCTCACCCTGGGGGCGCTGACCATCGCCATCGGCCGGGTCGTGGACGACTCGATCGTGGTGCTGGAGAACATCAAACGACACCTGGAGTACGGGGAGGACAAGCAGCACGCCATCCTCACCGGCACCAGGGAGGTCGCGGGCGCGGTGACCGCGTCCACGCTGACCACGGTGGCGGTGTTCGCGCCGATCGCGTTCGTCGGCGGCATCGCGGGCGAGCTGTTCGTGCCGTTCTCGCTGACCGTGACGGTGGCGCTGATCGCGTCACTGATCGTGTCGCTGACCATCGTGCCGGTGCTGGCGTACTGGTTCCTCAAGCAGCCCAAGGCCGCGGCCGACCCGGTGGCGGCGCAGCGGCTGCTGGAGCGGGCGCTGGAGAAGGAGCGGCGAAGCCCGCTGCAGCGCGCCTACGTGCCGGTGCTGCGGTTCGCCACCAAGCGCCGCTGGCTGACGCTGGCGCTCGCGCTGCTGATCCTGGTCGGCACGTTCGCCCTGGGCGGCGGCCTGAAGACGAACTTCCTGGACGGCGACGAGGGCACCGCGGTGCGGATGACCCAGCAGGCGGCCCCGGGCACCAGCCTGGCCGCCCGGGACGCGGCCGCGAAGAAGATCGAGGCCGTGCTGGCCGCCACCCCGGAGGTGGCGGTCTACCAGGTCACCGTGGGCACCGACGACTCGCTGGCAGGCTTCGGCTTCGGCGGCGACGGCAGCACCACGGTCACCGCCACGCTGAAGGAGGGCACCGACCGGGCCGCGGTGCTCAAGCGGATCACCGACCGGGTCGGCACCGCGGACGGCAAGCTGGAGACCGACCAGGACCAGCAGGCCGGGTCATCCGACCAGGTCGAGGTCGTGGTGACCGCCCCGGACTCGGCTGCGCTGACCGCGGCGGCCAAGACCGTCCAGGACACCATGGCGGCCACCCCGGGCCTGACCGACGCGACCAGCGACCTGGCGAAGAGCTCGCCGCGCGTCGAGGTGCAGGTGGACCAGCAGAAGGCGGCCGCGCACGGGCTGTCGGCCCAACTGGTCGGCCAACTCGCGGCGCAGGCGCTGCGCGGCACCCAGGTCGCCGAGCTGCCGATCGGCGGCGTGCGACAGCAGATCGTGCTGCGCACCGGCGCGGCCCCGGCGGACGTGAACGCGCTCAAGGCGCTGCCGCTGCCGGGCCGGGTCACCCTGGGCGAGATCGCGGCGGTGTCGACCGTGGAAGGCCCGGTGCAGGTCTACCGCACCGACGGCGACCGCAGCACCACCATCACCGCCAAGTCCACCTCGGCCGACCTCGGCGCGGTCACCGCCGACATGAAGTCCCGGCTGGACGCGCTCAAGCTCACCGACGGCGCCGAGTACAAGATCGGCGGCGCCTCGGCCGACCAGGCCGACTCGTTCGCCGACCTCGGCCTGGCCATGCTGGCCGCGATCGCCATCGTGTTCCTGATCATGGTGGGCACCTTCCGCAGCCTGGTCCAGCCGCTGATCCTGCTGGTCTCCATCCCGTTCGCGGCCACCGGCGCGATCGGCCTGCTGCGCGCCACCGACACCCCGCTCGGCGTGCCGTCGCTGATCGGCATGCTGATGCTGGTCGGCATCGTGGTCACCAACGCGATCGTGCTGATCGACCTGATCAACCAGTACCGGGCGGACGGCATGAGCGTCCGCGACGCGGTCATCGAGGGCGGCCGCAGGCGCCTGCGGCCCATCCTGATGACCGCGGCCGCGACCATCTTCGCCCTGCTGCCGATGGCCCTGGGCATCACCGGCCACGGCGGCTTCATCGGCAAGCCACTGGCCCTGGTGGTGATCGGCGGCCTGATCAGCTCGACCCTGCTGACCCTGGTCCTGGTCCCGACCCTCTACACGATGGTCGAGAACTCCAAGGAGAAGCGCCGCGCCAAGCGGGCGGCCCGACACGCCCGGGGTGCGGAGGAGACCCGCCAGCTGGAACACGTGTAGTCGGCGGAAACGCAGGAAGGGCCACCTCGTCCGACGAGGTGGCCCTTTCACGTCTCATCGCTCAGGGAGTCGCGGTGGCTACTGGATGTCAGAGCCCTGTGGCAAGGTATGCACCGCCGAGGGGAGCGACATGGACAGCGACACGGACTACGACGCGGCGATTGTCGAGATCGTCGAACTGTCCGCGGCGGAGGCGGCCGAGGCGTTCGACGCCCTCGCCCGCCGAGCGATGGGCCTGTCCGGCGCCGAGTTCCTCGCCCGCTGGGACTCGGGCGAGTGGGCAGACCGGGACCTGGACGAGGTGCCCGGCCTGGTGGATGTCTGGATGAGCCTGCCGATGCTGCGCTGAGCAGCCTGCCTGGCTCGCGCTACCGGCACGGAGCCGCATCGACGGCAGCCGCCCACGAACGGCTGGTCGGATGCGAGGCGCAACCGCCTGCTCTCCCGCACCCGATCGGACCGGGCCCGACCGGCGGATGTGCCGCCAGGCGGTCACGTCGCCGAAGCGAAACGCGGGCCACCGCCGCGCCGCCCGAAGCGGCGCGTGGGGCGGCGGTCCGGTGTCAAGCCTTCATGGACTCGTAGATCTTCTTGCAGTCCGGGCAGACCGGGGAGCCCGGCTTGGGGGACTTGGTCACCGGGAAGACCTCACCGCAGAGCGCGACCACCATGCTGCCCGTGACGGCGCTCTCGACGATCTTGTTCTTCCGCACGTAGTGGAACATCTTCGGCGTGTCGTCGCCGGTGGTCTCGGTGCCCTCGGGCCGGGTGTCGACCTCCGGCAGGGTCTGTGTCGGTGCGCTCACCTCACCATTGTGCAACAACGGGGTCCGCGGGCGTGCCCGGTGCCGGCAGGATGCGGCCATGTTCCAGAAGGTCCTGGCCAGTTTCGGCGCGGGCGCGGCCAAGGTCGACGCCCGCCTGCTCGACCGGGCGGCGCGGCCCGGTGGTCCGCTGCGAGGTGAGGTGCTGCTCATCGGTGGGCAGGTCGACCAGGAGGTGGAGTCGCTCGGGGTGACGCTCCTGGCCCGGGTGCAGGATGGGGAGAACACCAAGGACCTGCCGTTCCAGGAGGTCAACCTGTCCGGCCGGGAGCTGGTGCGGGCGGGCGCGCAGATCCGGGTGCCGTTCGAGGTGCAGCTGCCCTGGGAGACCCCGATCACGTCGGTGTTCGGCAAGTACCTGACCGGGATGGCCGTGGGCCTGCAGACCACGCTGAAGCTCGCGGGCGCGGTGGTGGACCCGCACGACGTGGACGCGGTGTCGGTGGAGCCGCTGCCCGCCCAGCACCGGCTGCTCGACGCCCTCACCCACCTGGGGTTCCAGTTCCGCGGCGCGAACCTGGTGCACGACCGGCTGGACGGGGTGGAGCAGCAGCTGCCGTTCTTCCAGGAGATCACCTTCACCGCCCCGCCCGCGTTCCCCGCGGTCCGCGAGGTGTCGGCGACGTTCCTGGCCCGATCGCACGACATGCGGGTCGTGCTGGACGTGCTGAAGCAGGTGCGGGTGACCAAGGGCCGGGGCAGGCTCCAGTCGTTCCCCGGCTCGTTCGCCGTCGACTACCCGGCGGTGGGCCGGACCAACTGGGAGCAGCAGGTCGAGGCCTGGTTGCGCCAGGCGGCCGCGCCGCGGGGGATCTTCGACTGAGCATGGGCGCCGTCGAGGCCGTGGCCGCCGCCGGAGGCGGGACCTGGGAGTTCTACCGGGACGAGCGGGGCCGCGCGGTGGTCCGGATGGAGATCCACCGGGCCGGGGCGTCGGAGCACGAGCGGGCGATGATCCTGGCCGAGCTCAAGCACCTGATGCGGGCCGCGCTGGACGGCGGCCTGGTGCCGCACCTGGACCTCAAGCACATCGCCCGCGACCCGCTGATCTACGAACTGCGCCTCGACCTTGGCGCGGACGGCGTCACCCCGCGGCGGCTGTACCGGCTGTACTTCGCCTGGCACCGGCACGGCGGCCCGCTCCGCCTCGCCCTGAAGTTCGGCGGCAAACCGCTGGGCCCGGACGGCCACGACATCCAGAACACCCACATCGACGAGGCGAGTGCCCGATACCGGTCCTGGCTGGCGCGGCACGCGGCAGGCTAGTATCAACTGCACTTGATGGGAGGTGGACATGCGCGACGAGCTGGACGACCTGCTGGGCATCGATACCGAGGACCCCACGCAGCGGCTGGCCCTGGAGCTGGTCAGGTCCGACCGGCAGCTGCTGGCCGGTCTGGTCGCCCACCGGCGCGCCCGGGGCCTGAGCCAGAGCGAGGTCGGCAGGCGCATGGGCGTCACCCAGCCCGCCGTGGCCGCGTTCGAACGAGCCGACGCCGACCCCAAGCTGTCCACGATCCGCCGCTACGCCCTCGCCGTGGGCGCGGACGTCCGCCACCTCGTGCGCGACCACGCCGCCACCCCGCCGCTGGTCGCCTCCGGCCCCACCGGCTCCCGCTCGCAGACCGCGCACACCACGGTCACCTCCCCCAGCGTCCTCCTGAAAGTCACCCGATGAACCTGACAGTCCTGCTGGCCGACTTCGCCCAGGGCGGCGACGGCGCCAAGGTCAACGCCCTGGGTCTGGGCTGGAGCCGGATCGGCACCCCGCTCGGCCTGCACTCGGTCCTGCTGGTCATCGACCTGGAACCGGCCGAGCTGGGCACTCCGCACCACATCGCCCTGGAACTGGTCGACGTCACCGGCCGCACGGTGATCGACCCGGCGGGCCAACGCATCGAGGCCAGCGCCGAGGTCCTGGTCCACCTCGACGAGGGCGCCACCGTCCCCGGCGTCCAGATGATCACCGTCAACCTGACCCAGGGCCTCCCCCTCGACCCCGGCGTCTACGCCTGGGAAGCCCACTCCCCCAGCGCCCCCGGCGCGGTGTGGCGACGCCCGTTCGAGGTCTTCGCGGCCGCCTAGTGGTGCGACCCGGAACGTCGGCCGTGTATCGGCGGGTCCACGGCGTGGCTGGCGGTGCCGCCGGGACGGCCTCGTACTGGATGTACTTGGTCGTTTCCGGCGGTGCCGTCAGGCACGTCGTGGGCGGGTCGAGACATGGTCGACGTTCCGGGTCGCACCACTAGGAAACCAGGAAGGCCGAGCACGGAGCGGGAGCACGATCACGGACCCATCCGCCATGATGGCCGGGTGAGCGACCACCTATCCATCACCCCAGAGGTAGCCGACGCCCTCTCCGCTGGCCAGGGCGTGGTGGCCCTGGAAAGCACCCTCCTCGCCCACGGCCTCCCGCCGGGCCGCAACCGCGAGGTAGCCCAACGCCTGGAGCACATCGTCCGCCAGGCAGGCGCCATCCCGGCCACCATCGCCGTCCTCGACGGCACCCCCCACATCGGCCTGACCGAGCCCGAGCTGGACCGCCTCTGCGCCCCCGACGCGGGTTTCGCCAAGCTCTCCCGCCGCGACCTGGCCCCCGCCTACGCGCTCAAGCGAAACGGCGCCACCACCGTGGCCAGTACCGCCACGCTCGCCCACCAGGCAGGCATCAAGATCTTCGCCACCGGCGGCCTGGGCGGCGTCCACCTGGCGGCCCCGGGCGAGACCTCCTGGGACGTCTCCGCCGACCTCGACGTCCTGGCCCACACCCCGGTCACCGTCGTCTGCTCCGGCGTGAAGTCGATCCTCGACATAGCCGCCACGGTCGAAGTGCTGGAAACCCGCTCGGTCCCCGTCGTCGGCTACGGCACAAACCACTTCCCCGGCTTCTACCTGCGAGAATCCGCTCACACCG
Source organism: Actinokineospora enzanensis DSM 44649 (assembly GCF_000374445.1). GTDB lineage: Bacteria > Actinomycetota > Actinomycetes > Mycobacteriales > Pseudonocardiaceae > Actinokineospora > Actinokineospora enzanensis. Next base: position 93,774 of record NZ_KB894424.1, read on the forward strand.
TCCCCTGGCGGGTAGACACAGCAGCAGAAGCCGCAGCCATCGTGCACGCCCACGGATCGGTCCCCGGCGAGTCCGGCGTGCTGCTCGTCAACCCCGTGCCGGAGGCACACGAACTCGACCGCGACCTGCACGACCGCCTACTCGCCGAAGGCATGGCGATGCTGCGGCAGAAGGGGATCCGGGGCAAGGACATCACCCCCGCCCTGCTGGCCCACTTCCACGCGGGCAGCGGCGGCGCGAGCCTGTCGGCCAACACCGAACTCGTCGCGGACAACGCGCGCGTGGCGGCCGAGGTCGCGGTGGCGCTCGCTCAGCTGCGGTAGAGCTTCGCGATCACGTCCTCGATCTCCGGCTCCTGCACCGACAGGTCGCGCAGCGGCACGGCCCCGGCCAGCGCGGCGACGACCTCACCGGCGGTCGCCCCGTCGAGGGCAAGGGTCACCCGGTGTCCGTCGGCTGTCACCGAGGTGACGTCGGCGCCGGGCAGGGTGAGCCCGTCCGGCCAGGGCGTGTCCAGGTCGGCGACGATCACGCGGCGGGAGCGGTAGCGGGCGTGCAGCTCGTCGACCGTGCCGTCGTGCACCACCCGTCCGTGGTCGATGACCACCAGACGTCGGCAGAGCTTCTCGATGTCGGCCAGGTCGTGCGTGGTGAGGACGACGGTGGTGTCGCCGCGCGTGGCCACGCCCGCGAGGAAGTCGCGCACGGCCTGTTTGCTGAGCACGTCCAGGCCGATGGTGGGTTCATCGAGGAACAGCACCTCCGGTCCGTGCAGGAGCGCGGCGGTGAGTTCCCCGCGCATGCGTTGTCCCAGAGAGAGTTGGCGCACGGGAGTCTCGATGAACTCGTCCAGTGCGAGCAGCTGCGAGCACATCTTCAGGCGCGCGGCGTGGTCGCTGTCGGGGACGCGGTAGATGTGCCGTAGTAGGGAGAACGACTCGGCGAGCGGTAGGTCCCACCAGAGTTGGGAGCGCTGTCCGAACACGACTCCGATGCGTCGGGCGAGCGTGGTGCGTTTGGCGACCGGTGCAAGACCGCACACGGTCACCTCGCCGCCGCTGGGCGTGAGCACGCCCGTGAGCATCTTCAGCGTGGTGGACTTACCGGCGCCGTTGGGGCCGATGTAGCCGAGCATCTCCCCGCGCTCGACGGAGAGATCCACCCCGTCCACGGCGGACACCACGTGCCGCTCCCGGCGGAAGCGGCCGACCTTCCGGTTGACGGTGAAGTCCTTGCGCAGCCCGCGCGCCGAAATGATCATGACCCCGTACTCCGGTAGTGCCGCACGCCAAAGCGCCAGAACACGGCGGCCAGGCACATCGCGGCGAGGGTGACCAACGGTGAACACCAGTGCAGCCAGCCCGGCACGCCCAACGGGTCCGGCTGACCGGTCAGTGCGAGCGCCGGGAAGTACGCGACGAAGCCGAAACCGAGACCCAGGGTGAACAGGTCGCGGAACCAGCCCCCGTACATGTTGCTGGGATAGGAGGTGAAGTCGCGCCCGCCGTAGGTGAACGCGTTGGCGACCTCGCCGGACTCGATCCACCAGAACGCCACCGTCGCGCCCGCCACGAACAGGCTGCAGAAGAACGCCGCGCCGGTGAACGGGACCACGATGGCGAACAGGAGGCGTGGGATGTCCCAGTCGATGTCCGCGACGCAGAGCGCGACGGTATAGAGCGTCAGACCCAGTACCGCGCGCCCTACTCTGCGCAGGGCGAAGGTGACCGCCATCAGTTGTCCGAGCGCGGAGAGCGGCCGCAGCAGCAGCGAGTCGAACACGCCTCTACGGATGTAGACGCGCAGGTTGTCGACATTGCCCATGGTCAGGTCGGCGGTGGCGAAACTCGCCGCCGACAACGCCGCCATCAGCAGTACCTCGCGGGCACCGAAACCGCCCAGGCCGCCGCCGACGGAGAACAGCACGAACACGGTGGCGATATCGAGAGCGTTGGTGAGCATGCTGGCGAACAGCTCGAACGCGAACGACAGTCGGTACTGCGCCTGACTGCGGATCTGTGCGCGCAGCACGCGCGTGTAGATGGTGAGCCTGCCCGGTTCAGCCACCCTGCACCACCAGCTTCCGCACCGCGCGAGCCTGCGCCCACTTGCACACCAGCAGCAGAATCCCCACCCACGCCACCTGCCCCACACACACGAGCAGCGCATTGCCGATACCGCCGCGCTCGACCATCACGTCCAGTGGCCCCTGCATCAGCCCCGGGAACGGTGTGGCCACCCACAGCGCGGTGCTCAACCAGCCGGGCAGCACCGCCAGCGGGAAATACAGCCCACTGGCGAAACCGGACACGAACACCCAGAACACCGTCACGCCCCGGATGTCCAGCAGCCAGAACGCACTGAGCCCGATGAGGTAGCGGCAACAGAAGCTGATGAGCACAGCCGCCAGGGTGGACAACGCGAACAGTGCATAGGTCACCGCGTGCTGCGGCCGATAAAGACCGAAGGCGATGGCACCGATCAGCGTGGGGACCAGGAACCGGGTCAGCACCATGAAGCAGGCGCGGCCGAGCTCACCCCACAGATATGTCCACAGTGGATCGACCGGGCGCAGCAGGTCGGCCACCACGTCCCCGGAGCGCACCCGTTCGGCCAGGTCGAGCTGGTCCCAGCTGGCCACGACGGCCAGCAGGCCCTGCCCCATCCACACGTACGTGGCCAGCTCCGGCCCGCCGTACCCGGCGACCGTCCCGCCCGCGGTGGCGGCGACGGAGAGCAGGATGTAGCAACGGAGGAAGCCGAAGACGGTGTTGGTGAACGCGCCCGCGACCGTGGCCTGCCGGTAGGTCGCGTAGCGGCGGAACCCGGCCGAGGTCAGCGCGAGCTGCACACGCGGCATTGCGACTCCTCGGCAGGGGGGCTTTGACCGCGGACGCGGCGATCAAGAGGAGTTTCTACCCTAGGCGGGCCGAACGCGCGAAGCCATTTCCGGGAGGGCGAGATGCTGGTGGTCGTGGGGGACGCGGCGCTCGACGTCGTCGCCCGGCACACGGGACCGATCGCGGCCGGGGACGACACGCTCGCCCGCGTCACGCTCACCGCGGGCGGGGCGGGCGCGAACGCGGCGGCCTGGCTGGCCCACCTGGGCGCGGACGTGACCCTGGTGTCCCGCGTCGGCGCGGACGCGGCGGCGGCGCAGCTGCGGGAGGAGCTGACCGCGCGTGGCGTGCGGTGCGCGTTCACGGTCGACGCGGAGGCCACGACGGGATGCGTGGTGGTGTTGGTGGACGAGACGGGTCAGCGCACGATGCTGCCCGACCGGGGCGCGAACGGGCGGCTGCGGTCCGCGGACGTGGACCTGACCGGCGCGCGACACGTGCACCTGTCCGGATATGTCCTGTTGGAGAAGAGTTCCCGACAGGCCGGTGTGGAGATACTGGCGGCGGCGCGCGCGGCAGGCGCGACAACATCCGTGGATCCACAATCCGCATCACTACTCGGCGACGGGTCGTCGTTCCTCGCTGCCGTACAGGGGGTGGATCTGTTGCTGCCCAACGCGGAAGAGCTCCGAGTGCTGGGTGATTCACACGTGCTGGACACGGTGGGAGCGGTCGCGGTGACCGATGGCGCGGCCGGTGCGCGGTGGATCGAACACTCGGGCACGGTGCGCGTACCGGCGCGCGCGGTCGAGTGCGTGGACACCACCGGCGCGGGTGACGCGTTCAACGCCGGACTGTTGCACGCGTGGCTGTCCGGCGAGTCCCGGGAATCGGCGCTGGCCGCGGGCGTCGCGGCGGGTACACGCGCGGTGTCGCAGGTGGGCGCGCAGCCGCGTTAGCCGCCCTCGACGACCCGGCGGTTCTCGATCGCGCGGGCGTCGCGCTGGTAGCGGTTGACCTTCTCCACCTTGCGCGGCGCCCGGTCGTTGGCGATGAGCACCGCCATCCAGGGCAGCGGGATGGACAGCGCCACGAACCCCAGCGCCAGCCACCAGGTGTGGTGGAACAGCCCGGCCAGCAGCAGACACGGCAGCCGCAGCCCCATCATGATCATGTACTTGCGCTTGCGCGCGGCGAACTGCTCCTCGTACGACGGCGCGGCCTCGGTGATCAGAACCGGGGTGTCGTCCCGCTCGGCGCCCATCACGACACCACCTCCGTCCCCCATCCTCTCACCTCGGCGCGGCAACTGCGCCATACGGGTATTTGTCGGTCGAAATCCGTCGCACAGCCGGTACAAAGAGTGGCTATGACGGGATTCGCGGTCGAGGGCTTCGGCGCACCTACCCGACACCGCATGGCCGAGGCCAACCTGGCCCGCCATCTGACCACCCCGGCCCGCGTCCTGGACGTCGCGGGCGGCCGCGGCGAGGACGGCGTGCCGCTGGCCGCGCTCGGCCACGAGGTCACCATCCTGGACCCGGCGGGCGCGGTCCTCACCGGCGCGCTCGCGCACGCCTATGCCCGCGGTGTGACCGTGCACGTGGTGCAGGCGGCCGCCGAGGACGCCCCGGACCTGTTCCGGGCCTGCGACTTCGACGTGGTCCTCTGCCACGACCTGCTGCACTACGCCGAGGACCCGATCGGCCTGCTGCGCGCCGTGACCACCCCGCTGCGCCCCGGCGGCCTGCTGTCCGTGCTCGGCCCGCTCCTGTCCGCCCAGGAGGCCCGCGACGCGGTCCAGGCGATCGGCGCGGAGATCATCGCCCGCTACCGCCTCCCCGGCCACTACCACCTCCTGGCCCGCGTCTGACCAGCACCTTCCCCTGGCCTGTTGACTTGCCTAGCGGAACCGAGCGCAGCATCCTGAAGCAGGCTGGCATCGGCAGGAGGGCACCGTGACCAACTTCGTGATCATCATCGAGCGTGCCGAGGACGGCGGTTTCGGCGCGTGGTGCCCCGACCTGCCGGGCTGTGTCGCGCTCGCCGACACCTACGACGAGACGGTCGCGGAGATGCGGACGGCGATCGAGTTCCACCTGCGCGGCATGCGGGAGAGCGGCGAGCCGGTCCCGGTGCCGACCGCGGTCGGTGCCGCGATGGTGGCGGCTGCCTGATCGGCCCCGCCCCCGGGGCGTGCGAGCATTCCGGGGTGCTTCCCCATTTCACGAACGAGTTCTGCGCCCGGCTGCGCGACACCCTGCGCGAGATCGGCTACGACGCCGACGGTGTGGTGGCCGCGTTGGGCGACCAGGCGCACGCCGCGTTGGGCCGGGGTGAGCCCGAGCCCGCGCGGCGGGCCACCGCCGACGGGTCGTCGTTGGCGACGCTCATCCGGTTGTTCCTGGTCGGGGACGCGGTCCCGGCCGACCGGGTGCGCCGGGCGCTGTCCGGGGCCGTGCTCGACGAGGCCGCCGCCATCGGGCTGGTCGCGCTCGACGGCGACACCGCGCGCGCCGGGCTCGACCTGCGCCCGTTCGGGGACGAGCAGGGCTCGTGGTGGGTGGTGGCCGATCTGGACGCCGACCAGGCCGGGCGGCCGGTCGGGATGGACCACGTGCTGGGGATCGGGCACGCGTCGTTGAGCCTGGCGCGGGCGACGCTGCGCAGGCCGGTGGGGTCGCTGCTGGACCTGGGTACCGGGTGCGGGGTGCAGGCGCTGCAGGCGAGCAGGCATGCGGCGCGGATCACCGCGACCGACCTGTCCGAGCGGTGCCTGGCGCTGGCGTCGGCCACGTTCCGGCTCAACGAGATCGAGGTCGAGACCGCGCGCGGGTCGTGGTTCGAGCCGGTCGCGGGCAGGCGGTTCGACCAGGTGGTGTGCAATCCGCCGTTCGTGGTGGGGCCGCCGCGGGTCGACTACGTGTACCGCGACTCCGGGCTGGCGGGCGACGACGCGAGCGCGCTGGTCGTGCGCGGACTGCCGGACGTGCTCGCGCCGGGCGGGGTCGGGCAGCTGCTCGCGTCCTGGCTGCACCGGCGCGGCGAGGACTGGGCCGACCGGGTCGCGTCCTGGCTGCCGGACGAGGGCGTGGACGCCTGGTTCGTGCAGCGGGACGTGGCCGAGCCCGCCATGTACGTGGGCACCTGGCTGCGCGACGCCGGGATCGACCCGCGCTCGGCGGCGGGCTCGGCGCAGGCGTCGGCCTGGCTGGACTGGTTCGCCGAGCACGACGTGGTCGGCATCGGGTTCGGGTTCGTCACGCTGCGCACCACCGACACCGACACCGAGCTGGCCTGCGAGGACCTGCGGCACGCGTTCGACGACCCGCTGGGCCCGGAGGCGGGCGGCTGGCTGGACCGGGTGGCCTGGCTGCGCGCGCACGCCGACCCGAAACGGCTGCTGTCCACGACGTTCGTGGTGCCCGACACGGTCGTGCTGGAGCAGGTGTCCGAGCCCGGCGACACCGGCTGGCGGGAGGTGGTGCGCAGGCTGCACCGCACCGACGGGCCGGGCTGGCAGCAGGAGACCGACGAGCTTGTCTCCGCGCTGCTGGCGGGCTGCCGCGGCCACCTGCCGCTGGCCGAGCTGCTGGCGCTGCTGGGCATCGCGCACGACCTGTCCGCGGACGCGGTGGTCGCGGCGGCGCTGCCGGTCGTGGCCGATCTGGTCACGCACGGCATGCTGCTGCCCAAGGAGCTCGCGTGAGGGCGGTGGTGGCGCGGGTCACCCGGGCGTCCGTCACGGTCGGCGACGAGGTGGTCGGGCGGATCGACGAGCCCGGCCTGCTGGTACTGCTCGGCGTGCACATAGCGGATACACCGGACAAAGCGGTGACGATGGCCCGCAAGTTGCACGAGCTGCGCGTGCTGCGGGACGAGGAGTCCTGCGCCACCACCGGCGCACCCTTGCTCTTGGTGAGCCAATTCACACTGCACGGGGACACCCGCAAGGGTCGCCGCCCGTCGTGGACCGCGGCCGCCCGACCGGAGCACGCGGAGCCGCTGGTCTCCGCCACGGTCGCCGAACTGCGGGCGCGCGGCGCCCGGGTGGCCACCGGCCGGTTCGGCGCGATGATGGCGGTGGAGAGCGTCAACGATGGGCCCTTCACCGTTTTGATTGACACCTGACCGGGGACACCGACAACACACCGTCGTCGTTGGACGGTCACCTCACCCGCAAGGCTGATACCGAAGTGCACCCGAAGGAGGATGTGACACCGCAATCTCCAATGCCACCGTGGGTTCCGATGACCAGTGCCGACTTCTCAGCGAAACCTCAGGTAAACCTGAGCAACGCTCCGCTCGTCGGAGGCGTCATCACCAGTGGGGAAACGCGGGAACGATTCCACGCCCCGCGACGTTTCACAGGCAGAACCACCGTGACAGGGGGAGGGAGCACCATGACGGTCCCGCAGCAGCGCGAGCCCGAACAGCTCACCTACGAAGCCGATCTCGACGCGCAGGGACCCGCGGCCGACCTGGTCCGCGTCTACCTCAACGGGATCGGGCGCACCGCGCTCCTCACCGCGGCGCAGGAGGTGGAGCTGGCCAAGCGCATCGAGGCGGGGGTCTTCGCGCAGCACATGCTCGACACCGCCGCCGACCTGTCCCCCGCCCGCCGGGCCGAGCTGCGCGCGCTGATCGCCGACGGCCACACCGCCAAGAACCACCTGCTGGAGGCGAACCTCCGCCTAGTCGTGTCGCTGGCCAAGCGCTACACCGGCCGCGGCATGCCGCTGCTGGACCTGATCCAGGAGGGCAACCTGGGTCTGATCCGCGCGGTGGAGAAGTTCGACTACACCAAGGGCTTCAAGTTCTCCACCTACGCCACCTGGTGGATCCGCCAGGCGATCACCCGCGGCATGGCCGACCAGGGCCGCACCATTCGGCTCCCGGTCCACCTGGTGGAGCAGGTCAACAAGCTGGCCAGGATCAAGCGCGACCTGCACCAGCAGCTCGGCCGCGAGGCCACCAAGGACGAGCTGGCCAGGGAGTCCGGCCTCACCCCGCAGAAGGTGGCCGACCTGCTCGACCACGCCCGCGACCCGGTGAGCCTGGACATGCCGGTCGGCTCCGAGGAGGACGCCCCGCTCGGCGACTTCATCGAGGACGGCGAGGCCACCGACGCCGAGAGCGCGGTCATCTCCGGCCTGCTGCAGGACGACATGCGCCGGGTGCTGGCCACCCTCGACGACCGCGAGCAGTCCGTCATCCGGCTGCGCTACGGCCTCGACGACGGCCAGCCGCGCACCCTCGACCAGATCGGCAAGCGGTTCGGCCTGTCCCGCGAGCGCGTCCGCCAGATCGAACGCGAGGTCATGTCCAAGCTCCGCCAGGGCGAGCGGGCGGAGAAGCTGCGCGCCTACGCCAGCTGACGACGACGCAGGCTCACACCTGCACTGACTGACGACGGGTGACCGGGCACCGCGCGAACGGTCCCGGCACACCGGCGTCACTCTGATAGCGGCGTTGACATGTGACCCCAGTCACGGCAGCGTAGTCGGCACAGGACCACGCGGTGCGGAACAGCAACCAGAGTCCGCGACCGCTCACCACGGGAGGTCGGGACGGCCGGGGGCCGCCCCGGCCTTCCGGCCTGACCCCCCATGTTCGCGGAAATCGCTCACCTGGTGGCCTTCAGGTGTTGTCTCTGGGGGCCGAGCCCCCAGGCCCCCACGGTGCGAGCTTCGTACGTTGGCGGGCGCTGGGCGCGATGCCAGCGAACCAGCGGGCAGATCGCCGCAAGCTTCGTACGTTGACGGGCGCTAGGCACGATGCCAGCGAACCAGCGGGCAGATCGCCGCAAGCTTCGTACGTTGACGGGCGCTAGGCACGATGCCAGCGAACCAGCGGGCGGATCGCTGCGCTCCCGAGGGGGCGGGTAACGCGTGGTGGGGGTGCCCTCTTGATTGCGCTTGGGCGATTCTCTTTGTGGGATTTCCTTGGTGGATCTAGGAGGGTGGGGGTTTGGGGAAGTTTACTTCCACGGTGGATTGCAGGGTGTCCAGGCGGGTGTTCACCGAGGTGATGAACTCGTCCAGGCGGTGGGAGAGTTTGTCGAGGCTGTGGTGGATGGCGGCGAGGTTGCCGGGGATGTCCTCCGGCGCGCGGATCGGGGGCTCGTCCACGGGCTGAAGGCGGGTACCGGCGGCGAGCGAGCGCAGGTGTTCCGGGTGTAGTTCGAGGGCCTCGGAAACGGCGCGGAGAATGTGGTCGGCACGGTGACGTTGCCGTTTGTTGTACTGCAGTTCGGCGACGGTCGCCTTGGACACGCCGGAACGCTCGACCAGGGTGGCCTGGGTCATCCCGATCTCGGTCATGCGGGTCTGTATCGCGTCCGCGACCGCGGGCCAGTCCTCCGTCGCGGCTGCCACAGAACTCCTTCGACTCCCGATGTCCGGTGGCCCGAGAATAGCGCTACCCATTTTTCGACATCGAGCGCCTTCGACATTCTTCCCACCCCCGGGAACCGTGGGATGAAATCATCCCGATAAATAGCTTGAAATCATCTTCTCCTGTTGCGGTGGCGGTAAACCCGATGAGTGCGGCGGCTATTGCGCCGATGATCCGGATCAGCGTCGGATGACGGCGCGTGAATCGGATTCGGGAGCCAGACGTGGGGTGTTCCGCCGACTGTTCGGCATGGTGGGAGTCGGAATGGCGGGTCGAGAGCGGTCGCTGCCCGGCGATGTGTCGGGCAGTGTGGGCGCGGCCTCGACCAGGACCGTGGGAGTACCGCGACAGCGAATGGGCGCTACGGGCGGCGCGCGGCCGGTGGCTGGGGCGGCACCGGGAGTGATCAGGGTGGTCAGGGCCACGTGTCGACCACCTGGCGCGGGCGGTTCGGCGGAGTACGTTTCAGGGAATCTCGGACGCGCGCAAGGGAGCCCGCACATCGTGACCGCCACCGCGAACTTCGACTACACCGACGTCCTGCCGCTCGGCCCGGACCGGACCACCGAGTACCGGCTGGTCAGCACCGAGGGGGTGCGGGTCGTGGAGGCCGCCGGGCGGCGCTTCCTTGAGGTCGACCCGACCGTCCTGACCGCGCTGGCCAAGGAGGCGGTCAAGGACATCCAGCACCTGCTGCGGTCCTCGCACCTGACCCAGCTCAAGGCCATCGTGGACGATCCGGAGGCGAGCGGCAACGACCGGTTCGTCGCGCTGGACCTGCTGCGCAACGCCTGCATCTCGGCGGGCGGCGTGCTGCCGATGTGCCAGGACACCGGCACCGCGATCGTCATGGGCAAGCGCACCGAGACCGTGCTGACCGGCGGCACCGACGAGCAGGCGCTGGCACGCGGGATCTTCGAGGCGTACCAGGAGCTGAACCTGCGGTACTCGCAGATGGCCCCGGTGACCTTCTGGGACGAGAAGAACACCGGCACCAACCTGCCCGCGCAGATCGACATCCACACCAAGCCGGGCATCGACCCGGTGTACGAGCTGCTGTTCATGGCCAAGGGCGGCGGCTCGGCCAACAAGACCTTCCTGTACCAGGAGACGAAGGCGGTGCTGAACCCCAAGCGCCTCGCGTCGTTCCTCGACGAGAAGCTGCGCGGCCTGGGCACGGCGGCCTGCCCGCCGTACCACCTGGCCGTGGTGGTCGGCGGGTTGTCCGCGGAGCAGAACCTCAAGGTCGCCAAGCTGGCCTCGGCCCGCTACCTGGACACCCTGCCCACCGAGGGCTCCGCGCTCGGCCACGCGTTCCGCGACGTCGACCTGGAGCAGCAGGTGCTGGCGATGACCCGCGAGTTCGGCATCGGCGCCCAGTTCGGCGGCAAGTACTTCTGCCACGACGTCCGCGTCATCCGCCTCCCCCGGCACGGCGCGTCCTGCCCGGTCGGCATCGCGGTGTCCTGCTCGGCCGACCGCCAGGCCAAGGCCAAGATCACCCCGGACGGCGTCTTCCTGGAGCAGTTGGAACGCGACCCGGCCCGGTTCCTGCCCGACGTGCACGGCGAGGACCTGTCCGACGAGGTCGTCCGGATCGACCTGACCCGCCCGATGGACGAGATCCGCGCGACCCTGACCAAGCTGCCGGTGAAGACCCGCCTGTCGCTGACCGGCCCGCTGGTGGTGGCCCGCGACATCGCGCACGCCAAGATCAAGGAGCGGCTGGACGCGGGCGAGCCCATGCCCCAGTACCTGCGCGACCACCCGGTCTACTACGCGGGCCCGGCCAAGACCCCCGAGGGCTACGCGTCGGGTTCGTTCGGCCCCACCACCGCGGGCCGCATGGACTCCTACGTCGAACAGTTCCAGGCCGCGGGCGGCTCACTGGTCATGCTCGCCAAGGGCAACCGCTCCAAACAGGTCACCGACGCGTGCGCCACCCACGGCGGCTTCTACCTTGGCTCGATCGGCGGCCCGGCGGCCCGGCTGGCACAGGACTGCATCAAGAAGGTCGAGGTCCTGGAATACCCGGAGCTCGGCATGGAAGCGGTCTGGCGCATCGAGGTCGAGGACTTCCCGGCGTTCATCGTCGTGGACGACAAGGGCAACGACTTCTTCGCGGGCACCACGACGCCGACCCTCCAGATCTCCTTCCGTCGGTGATTCCGCTGGTGGGGTCGCTCTTCTCGCGGCCCCACCCCAGTCCTTCCGACGGCAGAGGTCAGCTACGGATTCCGGGACAGGAATTGTCGGATAGGCGCCGGAATTGGAGAGCGGCAAGGTGAACCCATCCGTTCATCACGGCGCGGGCAAAAACGATATCGCCGGGCGCGACGAAAAACAGCCGGTGAATCCTGGAAATGGGCGTCACCGGCGGGAACCCGAGTGGGCGCTCGGGTCTGCGGCCGGGACAGGGCGCAGGGTCTGTCCCGGCCGGGCTTGCGGGGGACTAGGAAACGGCCTCGGTGACGACCACCTTGCGGTCGCCGACGGGCTGGTCTAGCGGGATCTCCACGGCTCGGGGCGTGAGCACGGTGGCGCAGACCTTGCCGCCCTCGGGGCCGCCCTGGGGTGAGGTCTGTGGGGCGAGCACGACCGTCACCATGGCGTCGGTGGCCTGGGCGACCGAGGCGTCGATGCCCGCGCAGGCGTCCCGGGCGATGGCGATGAGCTGGAGGGACTTGCCGTCGGCCGAGGCCCAGACGCGGCGTTCCTGGTAGCTGTCCGGCAAGGCCTTGGCGTCGACCTGGGCGGCGGGCAGCTCGTGGAAGCCCTCGGGGGCGGTGATCTTGCCATCCGGTTGGACGGACAGCTGTGGGGCGGGCGCCTTGGTCGGCACCGGACCCGTGGGCTGCCCGGCGGCGGGGGCGCCGGTGGTGGCGGCCGCGCCGGGCGAGGTGCCGCCCGGGGTGGGGGCCGGGTCGGCCGAGCCGCTGCAGCCCGCGAGGGCGAACAGGGCCAGGGCCGCGACGGCCGTGGACAGAGTGGTCTTCATGAGCCCAGGACGGTAGCCGACCCCCACGTGGTTGCACGGTGAGCAACACAGGGTGGTGCCCCGGTCGGTGGGGCAATACCGACCGGGGCACGCGGGAGGAAGGTTCAGGTCGTGCGTTGCTCGCTCTTGAGCACGACCGTGCGCTCGCCGAGTGGTCGCGCGAGCTCCACGGTCAGCCTCGGGTAGCGGATATCCATCGTGCACTGCATGGGCTTGGCCGGTTGCGTCTCCACCAGGGTGATCACGACAGCCCCTGCGGACTGGTCGCCGACCTCGGCGCTCGCCTTGCCGCAGCCGCCTTCCTGGGCGACCACGCCCACCGTGCCGCCGCCGTCCTCGGTCCACACGGTGACCGGGTAGTTCTCGGCCAGGCCCTGCGCGTCGACCTGACCGGTCGGGACGGCGGTGCCGTCGGACGGGGGGACGCGGGCGGGTTGGCGGTCGGGCTCAACAACCGTCGGATCCGATGGTGGCGCGGGCGCGGGTGTGGTACCCGTGCCGGCGCAGGCGGACAGAGCCGCGAGAAGAACGCCCGCGCCAATGATGGTGTGAAGGCGTCTCATGCCCCCAGGACGGATCCGCCCGCGCGCGGGGTTGCATTAGTGGCTCACTAGTCGACCGGAACAGGCTCGATCGCATGGCCTGCCAGCGGTTTCGCACACGCCGAACACACCAACAGCGTCTCGTACGGGTGGCAGGCGCCGCGATGGGTGAGCAGCATGGCCGGGCCCTCGGGGGCGTGGAACCAGCGTTCGCCCCAGTCGAGGCCGGTCATCAGGACGGGGAAGAACGCGCGGCCCTTGTCGGTGAGCCGGTAGAGCGAGCGGTCCGACCGGTCGGGGTCGCCGGTCGCGGTGAGCACGCCGAGGGCGCGGAAGGTGCGCAGCCGGTCGGCGATCACCGTGGCGGGGGCGCCCAGCCTGCGCTGGAACTCGACGGCGCGGCGGGCGCCGAGGAAGGCGGCGCCGAGCACGGCGGCGGACCAGCGGTCGCCGATGAGGGCGCGGCTCTGCGGGAAGAACCCGGCGCCCAGGCTGGTGGAGCCGCTGGAGCGGCGGCGGAGCGTGGCGTTGGGCGCCGACCGCGGCCACGAGCCGCTGGGTCCGAACTCGGCGGCCACGTCGCGCGGGGCCACCGGGGCCAGGCACGTCCGGCACACCAGGGTCGGGGTGAAGTGCTCGCCGCAGCCCGCGTGCCGCATGGCGGGCAGCTCGGCGCCGTATCCCGCGGCCCAGACCGCCTCCCAGGCCCAGACGGTGACCATCAGCGGCCATAGTCCTATGCCACGCGGGCTGAGCAGATAGTCCTCACCGTCCTGGACGAGCACACCGGTGTCGCACAGGTGGCGCAGCCGGGCGGTGAGCACGGCGTTGGTGATCGGCAGCAGGTCCTGCCAGTCCTTGGCGCGCCGGGTGCCGCGTTGCAGGGCGTGGCGCAGGATCAGCAGCGCCCACTCGTCCGCGGCGGTCCCGATGGTGAGGGCGATGGCGTTGTCGCCACCCGCGCCGAGCTCGCTGGGTCGGTCCGGGGGGTGCGTCATCGCCGACCCGGGGCACGGCGGGGGCACGGGTCAGTGGTCATCGCGTCAGACTTGTGGTCAGGGTGGCCGTCCTCATCGCGCTCCGGACGGCTGCGCAACGGTCGTGGGGACCCAGCATAGCGAGGCGGGACCGGCGACAAGGGCGAAACGGGATCACTCGATCGACGCGTGCGGTGATCAACCGCACACGGACCGTCAACCTCACGTCTACGTCCACAGTGGACCGGACGGCCGCGGTGGTTGCCCGCGCGCCCGCCCCCGACTACAACTGCCCGTGACCAGGCGGTACGGAGGGGGTGCGCGGTGGGCGGCGACGCGTACCTGCTCGACTACGTGCGCACCGCGCGCGGCCGCGGCTCGTCGGGCGGCGGACTGCGCCATCTGGGCCCGCTGGACCAGGTGACGCCGCTGCTGCACGCGCTCGTGGAGCGCAGTCCCGGCCTGGACCCGGGCATGGTCGACGACCTGGTGCTCGGTTGCGCGACGCAGACGGGCGAGCAGGGCGGCAACCTCGCCCGCACCGCGACGCTGCTCGCCGACTGGGGCCACCGGGTGCCGGGGGCGACGGTCAACCGGTTCTGCGCCTCGGGCATCGACGCGGTGGCGCAGGTGGCGGCCCGGATCCGCGCGGGCGAGCTGGGACTGGCGGTGGCGGGCGGCGTGGAAAGCGCGTCCCGGGTGCCTGCCGGGGCCGACCATGCTCCCTTGTGGACGGACGTGGAGGTGGTGCGGCGCACCGGGTCCACCCATCCGGGGGTGGCGGCCGACCTCAACGCGACCATCGACGGGTTCACCCGGGAGGAGCTCGACGGCTACGCCCTGGAGTCGCACCACAAGGCGGCCGCAGCGGCCCGCGCGGGCGCCCTCGCCCGGTCGCTGGTGCCGGTCGGCGGTCTCGGGCACGACGAGCTTGTTCGCGCGGACCTTGGCAGGGCCGAGCTGGCCGCGTTGCCACCCGCGTTCGCCGGTCTGGGCGCCGATGGCCAGGACGAGCTGGCGTTGACCGGTCGTACGTGGCCCGCGCGGATCGACCATCGGCACACCGCGGGCACCTCCCCGCCACCCGCCGACGGCGCGGCCCTGTTGCTGGTCGGCGACCTCGCCACGGCGGGACGGCTGGGCTTGGTGCCGCGGGCGCGGATCGTGGCCTCCGCCGTGGTCGCGCAGGATCCGGTGACGATGCTGACCGCGGGCCAGGAGGCTGTCGGCCGGGTGCTGCGCCGGGCGGGTGTGACGCCGGACGAGGTGGACGTGTTCGAGTTCGCGGAGGCGTTCGCCGCGCCCTGCCTGCGGTTCCGGCGCGCGTTCGACGCGGGACCGGACCGGCTCAACCCGGCGGGCGGCACTATCGCGGCCGGGCACGCGGCGGGCGCGACCGGCGCGATGCTGGTGGGCGGCTGCCTGGACGAGGTGGAGCGGCGGGCGGGCCGGTACGGGGTGGCCGGGGTCAGCGCGATCACCGGACTGGGCGTCGCACTGCTGTTGGACCGGGGTTGATCATCGTGGCGCGTTCGGCGTAGGGGGTTCAGCCCGGCGCGGGCCGCTCGCTCGATCGTGTTCACTGGATGGCTGTGGCCCAGCACCTGGTTCGCCGTCTCTGCGTCCTCGTCGCCTGCACGGCCCTGGCCGCCTGTTCGGCACCGCCCGCGAACCGCGTCGACATCACCGCGGTGGCGCCGACGCCCGCCTCGACGGAACTCCCGACCGCAGCCACCGGCAGCTACACCGTCGACTGCGGGCGGGACGAGGAGAACCACCGCAACAACGACAACCTGGTCGCCTCCCCCGGTGTCCACGACGGCGCGCACCACCTGCACGACTACGTGGGCAACCTGGCGACCGACGCGTTCAGCACCGACGACGTGCTGGCCGCGGCCAAGACCACCTGCCGCGACGGCGACCAGTCGACCTACTACTGGCCCGCGCTGCGGCTGGGCGGCCACCACGCCGAGGTCCGCACCCCGGACTCGGTGCGGATCGTGTTCGAGGGCAGCCCGGTGAGCAAGGTCGTGGCCATGCCTCGCTTCCTGCGCACCGTCACCGGTGACGCGAAGGCAGGCCCCACTGGCCTGCCGACCTGGACGTGCGCGGGGTTCACGGATAGAGCTATCCGCGACTACCCGCGTTGCCCGGCCGGATCGCGAATGCTGCGTGTGTATGTGTTCCCGAGCTGTTGGGACGGCCGGAGCACGGACAGCCCGGACCACAAGGCGCACCTGCGTTTCCCCACCGCGAACGGTTCCTGCCCGCATGCCACGTTCCCGGTGCCGCGCCTCCGCATCGAGGTGGGCTACGACCTGCCACCGGACACGGAGTTCAGCATCGACAGCTTCCCGGACGTGGCCGACAGGGCTGCCGCGTCCGACCACGCGCACTTCATCGACGTGCGCACCGACCGCGCCATGGCGGACCTGGTGAGCTGTATCAACCAGGGCCGCGTCTGCCCGTGAAGTCTGTTTCGAACCGAACCGGCCCGGCGGCCGTGTCAGCCGGGAAGCGCAACGCCGTTGGACAGGGAGTCGGCATGGCGAGGCTGTTCGCCCGCGACCGGGCGACGTCGAGGGACGAGGCGCTGGTCCGCTCGCTCTACGAGGAACACGGCAGGGCCCTGCTGGCCTACGCCACCCGGCTCACCGGCGACCGCGCGGCGGCCGAGGACGTCGTCCAGGAGACCCTGGTGCGCGCGTGGCGGCACGCGGACAAACTCCTGAGCCGGGAGGGGTCGGTGCGCGCCTGGTTGTTCACCGTGGCGCGCAACCTGGTCGTGGACAAGATCCGGGCCAAGGCGGCCCGACCGGCCGAGGTGGCCGAGTCGCCCGTCTCGACCGCGGTCGCGGGCGACCACGCCCAGCGGGTAGTGGACTCGATGAGCGTGCTGGCGGCCATCGAGGGGTTGTCGGAGGACCATCGGAAGGTGCTGGTGGAGATCTACTTCCGGGACCGCAGCGTGGCCGAGACGGCACAGGAGCTGGGCATCGCGCCCGGCACGGTGAAGTCCCGCTCGCACTACGCCCTCCAGGCCCTCCGCACCGCGATGACCGGCAGGCGCGCCAAGCTGGAAGGGACGCCCGCATGAACCCCACGCACGAGTCCCCCCTACTCGGCGCCTACACCCTGGGCGCGCTGGACCACGACGAACGACGAACCGTCGAGGAACACCTGGCGGGCTGCCCCGACTGCCGCGCCGAACTGGCGGAACTGGAGGAGGTGCGCGACATGGCCGGAGAACTCCCGGCGGAGGCCCTGCTGCACGGCCCCCCGGACGACGGCGATCTTCTGCTGGCCCGCACCCTCCGCCAGGTCCGCACCGAGGCCACCACCAAACGCACCCGCACACTGGCGATCACGGGCGTGGCGGCCGCGGTGGTGATCGCGGCCGTTCTCGGCACGGGCGTGTTGATCGGCCGCTCGACCCGGCAGGTCGCGGAACCGCTGCCGACGACTGCGTCGCCGACCGAGACGCAGGACCCGGCTACCCGGTATGTCTCCGGCATTGATCCACGCACGCACACCCGGCTCACGGCGGCTATCACGCCTGCGGCGGGGTGGGTGCGGGTCAATGCGTCGATCACGGGGATTCCGGCGGGGGAACGGTGTCGGGTGATCGTGGTCGCCAAGGACGGGACGCGGGAGACCGCCGGTGGGTGGTTGGTGTCGGCCAAGGGGGCGGTGGAGGGGACGAACCTGGACGGGGCGGCGTTGGTGGCGCCGGATCAGGTGGCGTCCATCGAGGTGGTCGACACGGAGGGGAAGAGATTCGTGTCCGTGTCGGTCTGAGCCTGTGTTCCGGGGCTTCCGTTCGGTCGGAAGCCCCGGATACCGACGCGGACGTACCGGTATTCGACGCCGACCGCCATGATCCACAACTCGGTCGCGGCGCACACCCCGCCCTCCCTAGGGGTTTCGGGTCCCTTGTCAAGCGTACGAAATGTGGATCGTTGTCAATAGGGGCGGCGCGGGGTTGGGGATGGGTTCGAGGGGATGTGGATAAGTCGGGGTCAGCGGATGGGGCGGAGGCGGCGGGGGCCGGTGTCGGGGCGGGATGGGGGTGGGCCAAGGGTGGCGCGCGCGCCGGTTACGTAGGCGCCTGCGGCGGAGGCGAGGATGGGTTCCAGGGTGAGAGTGCGGATTTCGGGGATGTCCTCGGCCAGGGCGGCGACACGCAGGACCAAGCGTTCCAGGGCGGGTAGGTCTGCCGGTTCGCTGCCCGCGTAGCCGGCCAGTAGTGGGGCGGAGCGGGGGGCTCGGACCAAGCCTGCGGCGTCGGTGTCGGTGAGGGGGAGGGCTCGGTAGGCGCGGTCGCCGACCAGGTCGCTCAGGAGTCCTGCCAGGCCGAAGGACACGACGGTGCCGAACGACGGGTCGTCGTGCAGGCCGATGGAGCAGGAGGTTCCCTTGGGGGCCATGCGTTGCACGTGCACCTCGGGGCTGGCCGCGACGGCGCTCAGGTCGGCGTAGGCGTTGCGGATGGCGTCCTCCGTGGTCAGGTCCAGACGAACGCCGACGAGGTCGCTGCGGTGCCGGAGGCGTTCGCTGGTGGTCTTGAGAACGACCGGCAGGCCCAGTTCCAGGCCGACCGCGACGGCCGTGTCGGCGTCGGTGACCGTGCGGAACGGGAGGATGTCGATGCCGTAGGCGGCCAGCAGGGCGATCACCCGGTCGTCCGGCAGCGGTCCGTCCTGTTCGGACAGTGCGACCACGGCCGCGGCGGCCGCCGGGACCAGGCCGTCGGGGGTGACGGTGCGGCCGACCGGGGCCGAGCGCCAGCGGGCGTAGTCGGTGGCGCGGGCGAGGGCGGTGACGGCGCGCTCCGGGCTCGGGTAGGACGGGATCGAGCCGCGGCCGGGTGCGCCGTCCGGGCCGGGGACCGCGAGTTCGGCCGGGATTCCCTCGGCGGCGAGGAAAGTCGACACGATCGGTTTGCTGTCGGCCTCGGCGAGCCCCTCGGCCAGCTCCCGCAGCGCGCGGGCGTAGGCGGTGCCGGGGATCGCGAGGGGTGGCACGAAGACCACGATCAGGGAGTCCACGTCCGAGCGACGCACGGCGGCCGCGACGGCGGCGGCGAACTCGTCCGGGCCCGCCTGCGCGCCGACGTCGACCGGGGCGTCCGCCAAGGCCAGGCCCTGCGCCAGCGCGGCGTCGGCGGCGAGTACGCCGATCGCGGACGAGTTGCCGACGACCGCGACGCGTTCACCCGGTGGGAGTGGTTGGTGCGCAAGGAGAAGCGCCGTGTCGAAGAGTTGCGCGATCGACTCGACCCGGATAACGCCCGCCTGCTCGAACAACGCCTGCACGCTCGCCTCGTCGACCGCCACCCCCGTCGCCGCGAGCGCGGGCAGCACCGTGTTGCGGCCGGACTTGACCACCACCACCGGCTTCGTACGACCCAACCTCCGCGCGAGCCGTGCGAACTTGCGCGGGTTGCCGAACGACTCCAGATACAACAACACGACGTCGGTAGCGGGGTCGGTTTCCCAGTACTGCAACAGGTCATTGCCGGAGACATCCGCGCGGTTGCCTGCGGAGACGAAGGTGGACAACCCCAACCCGCGCGCGGCGGCGTCCGCGAGAATCGCCGTCCCCAGCGCGCCGGACTGGCAGAAGAACCCCGTGCGCCCAGGCCCCGGCAGGGTCGGCGCGAGTGTCGCGTTGAGACGCACGGACGGGTCCAGGTTCACCACACCGAGCGCGTTCGGCCCCACCACGCGCATGCCGTGCGCGCGGGCCTCGTCGACCAGTCGCCGTTCCGCGCCGCGGCCGTCCGGGCCGGTCTCGCCGAAGCCGGAACTGACCACCACCAGCGTCTTCACGCCCTTGGCCAGGCAGGCGTCCATGACCTCGTCGACCCCCGCCGCCGGGACCGCGACCACGGCCAGGTCCACCGGATCGGGGATGTCCAACACGGTCGGGTAGGCGCGGACGCCGCGCACGGAGCGGTGTTCGGCGTTGACCGGGAACACCGGCCCGGCGAAGTTCGCCGCCAGCAGGTTGCCCAGCACCGCGTTGCCCACCTTCGCGGGGTCGGTGGACGCGCCGATCACCGCCACCGACCGCGGGTGGAGCAGGTTGTGCACGCTGCGCGCCTCGGCCGCCTGCTCGCGTGCGTGCGCGACCTCGACCGACGCCTCGGTGGGGTCGATGGCGAACTCCAGGTGCAGCGCACCCTCGTCGAACACGCGGCTGACCTGGTAGCCCGCGTCGCGGAAGACGCGCACCATCCGGACGTTCTCGGCGAGCACCTCGGCCTCGAACCGGGCCAGGCCGCGTTCGCGCGCGGCGGCGGCGAGGTGTTCGAGCAGGATCGAGCCGAAGCCGCGGCCCTGGTGGGCGTCCTCGACGACGAAGGCCACCTCGGCGGAGTCGGTGCCGGGCACGCGTTCGTAGCGGCCGACGGCGACGATGTCATCACCCAGCAGGGCCACGAACGCGACCCGGTCGCGGTGGTCGACCGTGGTGAACCGGTGCAGGTCCTTGTCCGGGATCTGCGGGTACGGGCCGAAGTAGCGGAAGTAGCGGGTGCGTTCGGACAGCCTGGTGTGGAAGGCGAGTAAGGCGTCCGCGTCAGTGGGCACTATCGGCCGCAGGTGGGCCGTGCCGCCGTCGGACAGGACGATGTCGGCCTCCCAGAGCGGCGGGTAGGCGAACGGATCCGGTTGCGGGGTGGGCACGTCAGTCCCTCGGGTCGTCCGGGTCGAGGCCGTGCAGCGGGAACACCGCCGCGCGCACGTCCCGGATCACCGCGTCGACCGCCTGGTCGCGGCCGCCGCCCCACGGCTCGAACGCGGGGTCGCGGCCGTCGCCCATGGTCGCGGGCAGCGGCGTGTTCGGGGCGAGGCCGCGCACCGAGGTGGTCCAGTCGACCGGGAGCGGGGTGTCGACCGGGATGTCCCGGTCGAGGACGATCGCCAGCAGGTGTGCCCACGATCGAGGGACGACCCGCACCAGCTGGTAGCCACCGCCGCCGGTGACGAGCCACCGCCCGCCGCAGTGGCGGTCGGCGAGGTCGCGCAGCACGCGGAAGATCTCGCGCTGGCCGTCCACGGAGAGGCCGAGGTCGGCGAGCGGGTCCTCCTCATGGGTGTCCACACCGCACTGGGTGACCAGAACCTGGGGGCGGAACGCGGCGAGCAGCGACGGTACGGTCGCGTGGAAGGCGCGCAGCCACTCTGGGTCCTTGGTGCCGGGCAGGAACGGGACGTTCACCGACAGTCCCTGCGCCGCCGGGCCGCCCAGCTCGGTGACCGAGCCCGTGCCCGGCCACAGCGTCGCCGGGTGCTGGTGCAACGAGACGGTGAGCACGCGCGGGTCGTCGTGGAAGGCGGTCTGCACGCCGTCGCCGTGGTGGACGTCGACGTCCACATAGGCGACGCGGTCGAAACCGTGGTCCAGCAGCCAGGAGATGGCCACGGCGCAGTCGTTGTACACGCAGAACCCGGCGGCCCGGTCGGGCATGGCGTGGTGCAGGCCGCCCGCGATGTTGACCGCCCGCCGCGCCGCGCCGCTCGCGATCCGCTCGGCCGCCAGCAGCGAACCGCCGACGACGAGCGCGGACGCGGCGTGCATGTCGGCGAACACCGGGTTGTCGGCGGTGCCCAGGCCGTGCCCGACACCCCACGACGCGTCCGGCGCGGCGCGCACGGCGGCGATGTACTCGGCGGTGTGCACCCGCGCGAGATCGGCGTCCGCGGCGGGCTCGGGCGCCAGGAACCCGACATCGTCGAGCACACCGAGCGACCGGGCCAGCCGCAGCGTCAGCTCCAGCCGGATCGGGTTGAACGGGTGGTCGTCGCCCATGTCGTAGCCGAGGAGCGCGGGATCCCAGACCACCGCCGCGTCCACTCCGTCACCCATGCCAGCACCCTAATCCCCGGACTTGTGCCTGGCACAGGGCCGACGACTACCGGTCGCCGGTGGCCACCGGGCGCTCGGGGTCGCGGCTCCAGTGCGACCAGGAGCCCGTGTAGAGGGCGGCGGGGCGCCCGGTCGGGGTGACCCCGGCCAGTTCGAGGGCGAGCACCACCGAGGCGGCGGAGACGCCGGACCCGCAGTAGGTGCCGACGCGGTCGCCGGTGACGCCGAGTTCGACGAACCGGGCGGCCAGCGCCTCGGGGGCCAGCCAGCGGCCGTCCGCGCCGAGATGGCCCGCGAACGGGGCGTTGACCGCGCCCGGCACGTGCCCGGCCTGCGGGTCGACCGGCTCCACATCGCCGCGGTAGCGCTCCGGGGCGCGGGCGTCGAGCAGCACGCCGTCGCGGGCGAGCGCGGCGGCCTCGTCGGCGTCGAGCACCGGCATGGCGCCGGGGTGGACCTCGATGTCGCCGGGTTCCGGGGCGGGCACGTCGGTGGTCACCGGGCGGCCCTCGGCCACCCACGCGGCGTAGCCGCCGTCGAGCACGGCCACCTCGCGGTGCCCGGCCCAGCGCAGCAGCCACCACGCCCGCGCGGCCACCGACCCGTTGTCGCCGTCGTAGGCCACGACCGGGCTGTCCGCGCGCACGCCCGCCGCGCGCAGCACGCGCTGGAGATCCTCGGGCGCGGGCAGCGGGTGCCTGCCGCCGTCGCCGGGCGGCGCGGCCAGGTCGGCGTCGAGGTCGAGGAAGACCGCGCCGGGCAGGTGGCCAGCGGCGTACTCCTCGCGGCCGGGCGGACCGCCCAGCCGCCAGCGGATGTCCAGCAGTACGGGTGGTCGGGCACCGTCGAGAAACGACACCAGTTCGGCGGTGGACACCAGGGGCGCTGAGGTCTCGTGCACCGGCCCATCTTGCCGGCCCGGGTACTTGGTCACTGCCAGCTACTACCGCGCTGCTCTGTCGGAGCGAGCGACTAACATGGAGGTGACGAAGGGGAACCGGCGTGAACGAGCTCATCGACACCACCGAGATGTACCTCCGGACCATCTACGAACTCGAAGAGGAGGGCGTCGTCCCCCTGCGCGCCCGGATCGCCGAACGGCTGGGCCAGAGCGGCCCGACGGTGAGCCAGACGGTGGGCCGCATGGAACGGGACGGGCTCGTGGTCGTCGCGGGCGACCGGCACCTCGAACTCACCGACCACGGCCGCTCACTGGCCGTGGCGGTCATGCGCAAGCACCGGCTGGCCGAGCGGCTGCTGGTGGACGTGATCGGCCTGGAGTGGGAGCACGTGCACGCCGAGGCCTGCCGCTGGGAGCACGTGATGAGCGAGGCGGTGGAGCGCAAGCTGGTGCGGCTGCTCAACCACCCCACCACCTCGCCGTACGGCAACCCGATCCCGGGCCTGGACAAGCTCGGCGAGGGCGAGCCCGCGCCGCCGGTGGAGGCCGGTCTGGTCCGGGTGGACGATGTGGCCAGGCGCGGCGGCGGCACGGTGGAGATCCGCCGCATCGCCGAGCACGTGCAGCTCGACCCGGACCTGATGGCCGACCTGAAGGCGGTCGGCGTGCTGCCCGGCAACACCGTCGCGGTCGGCGCGGTCAAGCCGGACGGCAGCGCGATCGCGATCACCGGCGCGGGCAACACGGCCGAGCTGAGCCCCACGGTGCTGCACGCGGTGCTGGCCCGCCTCCCGTGACGCCTGCCGACCGGGCCGCCGAGCAGTTCCGGCGGCTGCACGGCCGCGCCCCGGTCGGGGTGTGGTCGGCCCCCGGCCGGGTGAACCTGATCGGTGAGCACACCGACTACAACGACGGCTTCGTGCTGCCCTTCGCGCTGCCCTTCCGGGTGGCGGTGGCCGCGTCGCCGCGCGCCGACGGACGGCTCGCGGTGACCACGATCGGCGACGACACGGTCCCGCAGCGCGCCGAACCGGTGCCGGTCGCCGAGCTGGCGCCGGGCCGGGTGACCGGCTGGGCCGCCTATCCGGCAGGCGTGGCCTGGGCGCTGCGCGACGAGGGCCACCTGGGCGGCGCCGACCTGGTCATCGTCGGCGACGTGCCCGCGGGCGCCGGGCTGTCGTCCTCGCACGCCCTGCAGTGCGCGACCGCGCTGGCCCTGCTCGGCCTGGCCGGGGTGACCCCGGAGCAGGACGGCGGGCCCGCGTTGACCGAGGTCGCCCGGTGGGTGCAGCGGTCGGAGAACGACTTCGTCGGCGCCCCCACCGGACTGCTCGACCAGACCGCGTCGCTGTGCTGCGTCGAGTCGCACGCGCTGTTCCTGGACGTGCGTTCCGGCGCCCGTGAGCAGGTGCCGTTCGACGCGACGGCGACCGGCTTCGAGGTGCTGGTGATCGACACCCGGGCACGGCACTCGTTGGCCACCAACGGTTCCGGCTACGCCGACCGCCGCCGCGGCTGCGAGCGGGCGGCCGCGCTGCTGGGCGTGCCCGCGCTGCGCGACGTCACCCTGGACGGGTTGGACGACGCGCTGGGCGCGCTCCCGGACGAGCTGCGGCCGTTGGTACGGCACGTGGTCACGGAGAACGACCGCGTGCTGCGCACCGTCGCCGCACTGCGCGCGGGCGAGCCCGACGACATCGGCCCGCTGCTGACCGCCTCGCACGCCAGCCTGCGCGACGACTACCGGGTGTCCTGCGCGGAACTGGACCTCGCGGTGGACGCGGCCGTCGGCGCGGGCGCGGCGGGTGCCAGGATGACCGGCGGCGGCTTCGGCGGCTCGGCGATCGCCCTCGTGCCCGCGGGCGCGCGCGGCATCCGCCCGGCGGTGTCGGCCGCCTTCGCGCGGCGCGCCCTGCCCGCGCCACGGCTGTTCCCGGCCGTGCCGTCGGCGGGCGCGCACCGCGACCAGTGACAACACGAACCGGACCAGGAGGACCACGGTGAAGCTGCTCGTGACGGGCGGGGCGGGATATGTCGGCAGCGTGTGCGCGGCCAGGCTGGTCGAGACCGGCCACCGGGTGACCGTGGTCGACGACCTGTCGACCGGCCACGCCGACGCCGTGCCGGACGGCGCCCGCTTCGTCCAGGCGGACATCGCCGAGGCCGCCCCCGGCCTGCTCGCCGAGGGCTTCGACGGCGTACTGCACTTCGCGGCGAAGTCGCTCGTCGCGGAGTCCATGTCGGACCCGGCCAAGTACTGGCAGGGCAACGTTCTCACCTCCATCGGTCTGCTGAACGCGATGCGCGACCACGGCACACCGCGACTCGTCTTCTCCTCCACCGCCGCCACCTACGGCGAACCCGACCAGGTCCCGATCGTCGAGACCGCCCCGACCCGCCCCACCAACACCTACGGCGCGTCCAAGCTGGCCATCGACCACGCGATCACCTCCTACGCGAAGGCGCACGGCCTGGCCGCCGTCAGCCTCCGCTACTTCAACGTCGCGGGTGCCTACGGCCCCTACGGCGAGCGGCACACCACCGAGACCCACCTCATCCCGATCGTTCTCCAGGTGGCCGCCGGGACCCGGGAGTCGATCTCCCTCTACGGGGACGACTACCCGACCCCGGACGGCACCTGCGTCCGCGACTACATCCACGTCCTCGACCTCGCCGAGGCCCACCTGCTCGCCCTCGACCACGCCACCGCGGGCGAGCACCGCGTCTACAACCTGGGCTCCGGCACCGGTTTCTCCAACCTGCAGGTCGTGCAGACCTGCCGGGAGGTCACCGGCCACCCGATCCCCGCCGCCTTCGCCCCGCGGCGCCCCGGCGACCCGGCGACCCTGGTGGCCTCCGCGGCGGCGGCGCAGGAGAACATGGGCTGGAAGCCCGAGCGCACGGACCTGCACACCATCATCACCGACGCCTGGAACTTCACCCAGCGCTGACCTCCGCTCGGCACCGCTCCCTCACGACAGTGTTGAGGCGTACCAAAGCAACCTCACGCCGTCCCCACCTTCGACCCGTGAGCACGCGGGCCGAACGCGGCGCGGATGCATCACCTACGCCACAGGGCCTGTGGGCAAATGCCACTTCCCCCTAGGCGGGAATTGCCTGTGCCCGCAAGCCAGTGGCGTAGGTGGTGTCAGTCGGGTACTTCCTCGGTCTTCTCTTCCTCCTTCTGTTCCTCGGTTTCCCGCGCCGCCTGTTCCAGCATGCCGCGTAGCTCCTCAGGGCGTAGTCCCCGCTGTGCCGCTTTCGCCAACAGCAGAGCCATCGCGTGCGACGGGTCCGCCGCCAACGCGTTCTCCACCGCGATCCGCGCCAGAACCCCGTGGCCCTCCAGGTAGGACGTGATCGCCAGCAGGCACGCGGGTTCGGCCCGTTCCGGCGCGGGTGTCGCCCGCACCAGCCTCGTCCACAGCCGCTGCGCCGCCTCCGCGCGGTTTGTCAGCAGGGTTGCCAGCAGCTCGTCGCGTACCTCCGACTGGCAGAGGGCGACGGCGAGCCGGGCGATCTGTTCGTCGCTCAGTGGCGGGTCGTTCGGGGGTGGGATGGCGGTCCGACGGGCGCGTCTGCGGGGTGCTGGGCGGGACGAGATCGGCGGTATTCCGTCCAAGGAGGACACCGCGATGCGGTCGTGGAACTGGGAGATGACGGCGTGCACGTATGCCACCTCCTGCTCGACCGAGGGCGTCGACTCCTCGCGCAGCCGCTTCTCCAGCAACGCGTCGATCAGGTCGGAGCGTCGTTCGAGCCGCGAGTCGGGGTCCGGGCCGAGCGAGTCCGCCATGGCCTGGCGGGTGGGGTACTTGATCACGCCCTGGACGGTGAGCCGGGCCGCGAGCGCGGTCGAGTCGGGATCGGCGATCGTCCCGGCGCAGTCCGGATGGTCGTAGCACTGCCAGGGTGCCGCCTTCGCGATGTCCGGTGTCCACAGGGCGTGCTCGACCGACACTCCCGAGTCGGTGAACGCACTGGTCAGGCGGTTCACGAAACCCCGATACGGCAAGGCATCGGGCCCGCCGACCACCACGAACACGGCGGATTGCACCTCGTGCACGCCGACGATGCCGGTGACGTGCTCGGCCATCACCTCGTGCTCGCCGGGTACCGGCAGGTCGGCGCGCACTATCGGGCCGGTGGTCAGGTCGGTGTCGGTCGGGCGGACGGTGAGCACGACCAGCGAGTCGACGGGGTGGAAGCCGAGCAGGTACGGGATCGCCGCAAGCAGCTCGTCGGTGCGGCGGGCGTCGGTGGTTGTCATGGGTCCACTGTGCGGCCGGGGACCCGGTGGGCACAGCGGCGGCTCGCTGCCTGTGGATGAATCCGGGGGCATGTGGACAACTCGGGGTCCCGGAACGAGAACGGCGGCCCCTTCCGGAGAAGGGACCGCCGTCGGGCACGGGATGATCAGCCGACCGCGGTCTTCAGCGCGGCCAGGCCGCCGACCACCGGCAGCGTCAGGTTGCTGCTCTTGAGGTCGATCGACACACCGGTGCCGGGGGCCGGGCGCAGCGTGAACTCGTTGTCGCTGGAGAGCACGACGAGTCCGAGCTGGTGCCCGGCGGGCAGCACGTAGTCGTCCGGCACCAGGTCGACCCGCAGGTCGTAGGACTTGCCGGGCTGGATCCGGTCGGTACGGCTGATGTTGGCCCGGTTCTGCGGGTCGGTCCAACCGCGGGTGATGATGTCGGTCTTGCCGTCGGGCGCGCGGTCCACCAACAGCGCGGTCAGGTTGGCCGCCGGGCGGTCGAACGAGGTGCGCAGGTAGACGCCGCCCTTGCCGCTGATCCGCAGCGACGTGCTCGCGGGCCGGGTCAGGTAGGTGAGGCGGTTGGGCGAGGTGGCCGCGTTCGCCAGGGTGTCGGCGAGCTTGGTCGCGTCGTCCGTCAGCGACTCCACGACGCGGCGGTCCGGGCGCCAGATCGTGAGACCACCGGAGGTGACACCGCCCGCGCCCGGGTAGAGCGTGGCCTGCGCGGCACTCGGGGCGGGCCAATCGGCCTCATCGGTCCAGGACTTGTCCTCGCGCTGGATCGTGAGCTTGGGCTCGTTCTGGATGCCGTTGTCGACGCCGTAGAGGTAGTGCGACATCCATTTGTTGAGCGTGATCATCCACTCGGTGGGGCGCAACGAGCGCGGGTCCGCGTGACCGGACTGGTGCAGCCAGATCTTGTGCTCGACACCCTGCTTCTTCAACGCGTCGTACCACTGCGCCACGTTGGTCATCTTGACGTTCCAGTCGTTGAGACCGTGCACCGCGAGCACGGACGCGCGCACGTTGCCGACGTCCTTGAGGTAGTCGCGCTCGTCCCAGAACTGGCTGAAGTCACCGGTTACGCGGTCCTGCTTCGCGGTCAGCTCCGCGATCACCGGCTTGCAGATCTCCTGGTCCTTGCGCGTGTACACGTACTCGGCGAGGACATCGAGGTCCTCGCCCTGGTAGGTGCCGGGAGCAACGACAGCGCCATCGGCGCGGTAGTAGTCGTACCAGCTGGAGATCGCCGCGATGGGGACGATGGTCTCCAGGCCGCGCACACCGGTGGTGGCCACGGCGTTGGGCAGGGTCCCGTTGTAGGACACGCCCATCATGCCGACCTTGCCGGTGGTCCAGCCCGCGGTGACGCGCGCGCCTGCGGCGTCACGTGCGGGGGCGCGGCCGTTCAACCAGTCGATGACCGAGCGCGCGCCGATGGTCTCGTTCTGACCGCCGGTGGTGGGGCAGCCGGTGGACTGACCGGAGCCGAGGGACTCGCCGTAGACGACAGCGAACCCGCGCGCGGTGAAGTACTTCTCGTAGCTCCAGGTGATGGGCGCCGCGTTGGGGCCCGCGAGACCGGGACGCGCGAGCTTCGGTCCCGGCTTGCCGTCGGGCACGTGTAACTCGACGTCGACGTTGTGGTTCTCGATGGGGTTGCCGCCCGCGTAGTACGGGCTGGCCTGGTAGACGACGGGGACCTTCATGCCCTGCTCGGTGGCGCGCGGGCGGACGATCTCCACGTGCACCAGGTCGTCGACGCCGTCGTGGTCGCTGTCGACCGGGGCGGTGACCCACAGCGACTCGCGGACCACGTCGGCGGGGTCGAACACCGGCTGGGCCTGTCCGTCGACGAATAACGGCGCCGGTGGCTCCGGCGCGGCGACCGCGGGCATGGCGAGCACGGGGGTGGCAAGTAAGGCTGCGAGCACGGCGACGGCGGATCGCGCACGTCTCATCGGCTTCTCCAAGGGCTGGGGCGGGGCACCTGTGTGCGCACCCTTGCCCGCGCCCGGGACCGTGTCAAGGGCCATCCGATCCGTCCACATGGGATGGACGAGGCCGTGATGGCCAGGTGTTATAGGGATTGCGCCATCGGGCGCAGCGCGGCTTGCGGCAGCGGTACGAGCGGCCTGCGCCCACCGGCCCGGGACACCTGTGGACAACTCCCGCCCGACACCCGCCCGGCATGGGTAACCTCGCGGCGTGACCAGTCGAGTGGAAGCCGAGATCGTCGCCGTGACCGTCTACCCGGGACAGGCCCGGGTCACCCGGCGCGGCGTGCTGAGCGCGTCCGAGGGCGAGCAGCGGGTGGTGGTCGGCGGGCTGCCCGCGTTCCTGCATGCCGACTCCGTGCGGGTCAGCGGGCGCGGCCCGGCGACCGTGCTGGGCGTGGACGTGCGCCAGGAACGCAACCCGCGCACGACCGACGCCGCCACCGTCGAGCTGCGCGCCCGCCGCGACGCGCTGCGCACGGCCCTGCAGGAGCTCGCCGACCGGAACGCCGTCCTGGACGCCCGCGCCGAGCTGCTGGCCACCCTCGCCCGGCGCGCGGGCGGCACGTTCGCCCAGGCCCTGGCCAAGGACGAGACCGACCCGGCCCGGGTGGCCGCGGTCGGCGACGCCCTGTCCGACCAGCTCGCCGAGGTCTACCGGCGGCGGCGCGGGCTGACCGACGAGGTGCGCGCCACCCAGGAGGAGCTCGGCGAGGTGGAGCGGCGGCTGGCCGACCGGGAACAGACCGGGGAGCCGGACAACACGGCCATCGACGTGGAGCTGGCGGTCGGCGCGGCGGCGGACATCGAGCTGGAGGTGTCGTACCTGGTCGACGCGGCCAGCTGGGAGTCCCGCTACGACATCCGGCTGACCGGCTCGACCCTGACGCTCACCTGGTACGGCCTGGTCGCCCAGCACAGCGGCGAGGACTGGCCGGAGTGCGACCTGCGGCTGTCCACCGCCCGGCCGGCGACCAGCGTGGCGGTGCCCGAGCTGGCACCGTGGTACCTGGACGTGTTCAAGCCGGTCCCGCCGCCCGCGCCGCGCAGCATGGCCCCGGACGGCGCGGGCTTCGGCGCGGGCGTCCCGCTGGCGGCCGCCGCCCCCGGCGGCTACTCCCCCATGGTCGAGTCCTTCGCCACGGCCGAACACGGGGTCGCGGCGACGACGTACCGGCCCAGCCGACCGGTCGCCGTACCGGCCGACGGGACCTCGCACCGCACGACGGTCGCGACGGTGGAGCTGCCCGCCGACGTGGACTACGTGACGGTGCCCCTGCGCGGGGCGGAGGCGTACCTGCGGGCGACGGTCACGAACACCTCCGACCACACACTCCGGCCGGGGCGGGCCTCGATCTTCCACGACGCGGAGTTCGTCGGCGTGACGGAGCTCGACGCGTGGGCGCCCGGGGAGGAGGTCGAGCTGGCGTTGGGCATCGACGACCGGATCCGGGTGGAGCGGGAGCTGGTGCGCCGGTCCACGAGCAAGGCGGTGCTGGGCGGCACGCGGAAGCAGGAGGCGGCGTACCGGATCGAGATCGGCAACTACGGTCCACGCCCGGCGAAGATCACCGTGGTCGACCAGGTACCCGTCTCCCGCAGCGAGTCGGTGGAGGTGCGCGACGTGACACTGAAGCCGGAGCCCGCCGAGCGCACCGACCTGGGCGAGGTCACGTGGAAGCTGGACGTCGCGGCGGGGAAGACCGCCGAGATCACCATCGCTTTCCGTGTCACCGTGGCGAAGGGGGCCAACCTGGCCGGTTGGCGCGACTGACTCCACAGCGTCACAACACATTCACCCCGTCAGGCACCGCGAACGCGGAACCATGCCTGACGTGTCGTTCGTTGCAAGGCCGTGCGTGTGCGCGGACCGGCCTTCCCGGGGCTTCCGGCCGGGGGCGGCTGCCGACGTAAGTCGACAGCCGGCGACGAACGCGGTGCGTCGGCCACGCGTGTCGCCGGGCAGTCGCCTGCCTGGCGGGGGCGATCAGGGTTTGAAGGTCTCCAGGACCGTCTCCGCGTGGTCGAGCGAGCGGGCCGGGTCGGCGTCCGGGCTGCCGATCCCGGGGTCGAAGTTGAGGTCGATGAACACCTCCGTGACGCCCTGGTCCGCCAGCCGCCCCAGGTCGTCGCGGATCTGTTCGGCGGTGCCGGTCAGCGGGCGGCGGTCGGGGCCGGTCGAGCCACCGGGGCGGAGCAGGACGACACCGCGGGAGATCACCCGCAAGGTGTCCGGGTCGCGGCCTGCGGACTCGGCGGCGGCGCGGATGATCCGGATCGAGTCGCCGATGGTGGTGAGGTCGGCCCGGCTGCTGCTGATCCAGCCGTCGGCGAGGCGGCCGACGCGGCGGAGGGCGGGTGCGGCGGTGGCGCCCAGCAGGATCGGCGGGCCGCCGGGCTGGACCGGTTTCGGGTCCATGCGCGCGGGCGGGACCCGGTAGAACTCCCCGTCATGGTCGATGATCTCGTCAGTCCACAAGCGGCGGAGCAGGGGGATGTACTCCTCGGCGCGGCGGCCGCGGCTGGACTTGTCCGCGCCGACGGCCGCGTACTCCTCCGCCGACCAGCCGATGCCCAGGCCGGCGTCGAGCCTGCCGCCGGAGAGCAGGTCGATGGTGGCCAACTGCTTGGCCAGCAGGGCAGGGGCGAGGAACGGCAGGTTAACCACGGCTACGCCGAGCCGGACGCGGCTGGTGTGCGCGGCCAGGAACGGCAGAGTGGCGATCGGGTCGAGGACGGCGCGGTAGGCCTCGCCCCAGTTCTCGTCCGGTGGGTAGAGAAGTCGTTGCATCGTCCACAACGACCGGTAGCCCAGTTCCTCGGCCCGGGTGGCCACCCGCACGAGATTGTCGACAGTGGCCCATGACCCCGCGACCGGGGCGCCGAATCCGATCTCCACACCGCCACGCTAGCCCAATCGCCGGCAGACTGGCGCGCATGACCGACGACGCTGCCGACGACCCGTACCTCTGGCTCGAAGACGTGACCGGTGACGCGGCGCTGGACTGGGTCCGCGCGCGCAACGCCGAGACCGAGGCGGTGCTGACCGGCGGCGAGCGGTTCGAGCGGACCAAGGCGGCGGTGCTGGAGGTGCTCGACGCCGACGACCGGATCCCGTACCCGAAGCGGCGCGGCGAGTTCCTCTACAACTACTGGCAGGACGGCGCGCACCCGCGCGGTGTGTGGCGGCGCACCACGCTGGCCGAGTACCGCACGGGCGACCCGGACTGGTCGGTGCTGCTGGACGTCGACGCGCTGGCCGAGCGCGAGGGCGAGAACTGGGTGTGGAAGAGCGCGTCGGTGCTCAAGCCCGACTACCACCTGGCGCTGGTGGAGCTGTCCCGCGGCGGCGCGGACGCGGCCGTGGTGCGCGAGTTCGACCTGCGCACCGGCGAGTTCGTGCCGGACGGGTTCACGCTGCCGGAGGCGAAGAGCCGGGTGAGCTGGATCGATGCGGACCACATCTACGTGGGCACCGACTTCGGCGAGGGCTCGTTGACCTCGTGCGGCTACCCGCGCGTGGTGAAGCGGTGGCGGCGGGGCACGCCGTTGGCCGAGGCGGAGCTGATCTACGAGGGCAAGCCCGAGGACGTGACGGCCTACGCCTACCGGGACAAGACGCCCGGGTTCGAGCGGGACTTCGTCGGCAGGTTCCCGGATTTCTTCACCTCGGAGGAGTACCTGGTCACCGCGGGCGGCGACCTGGCGCGCATCGACGTGCCGGACGACGCGACGGTCGACGTGCACCGGGAGTGGCTGCTGGTCACGCCGCGCTCGGACTGGACGGTCGGCGGCACGACGCACCGCGCGGGTTCGCTGGTGGTGGGCCGGTTCGACGACTTCATGGCCGGTGAGCGCGAGCTGACGCCGTTGTTCGTGCCGGACGAGCACACGTCGTTGAGCGGGCTGACGTGGACGCGCAACCACCTGATCCTGATCGAGCTGGAGGACGTGAAGACGCGGCTGGAGGTGCTCACGCCCGGCCCGGACGGCTGGGCGCGGGCGACGCTGCCGGGCGCGCCGGAGGTGGGGTCCGCGGACGTGATCGACACGGACCCGGACGACAGCGACGAGTACCTGCTCAACGTCAGCGGCTACCTGCAGCCCGCGACGCTGCTGCGCGGCGAGGTCGGCGGCGAGGTGGAGACGTTGCGGCAGGGGCCCGCGTTCTTTGACCCCGCCGGGCTGGACGTCACGCAACATTTCGCCACCTCGGCGGACGGCACCAAGGTCCCGTACTTCGTGGTGTCCGGCACGGACCCCGACGGCCCCACGCTGCTCTACGGCTACGGCGGGTTCGAGGTCTCGCTGACCCCCGGCTACAGCGGCAGCCTGGGCCGCGGCTGGCTGAACCACGGCGGCACGTACGTGGTCGCCAACATCCGCGGCGGCTCGGAGTACGGCCCGGAGTGGCACCGCGCGGCGCTGCGGGAGAACCGGCCGCGCGCGTACGAGGACTTCGCCGCCGTCGCGCGCGACCTGGTGGCGCGCGGAATCACCACCCCCGAGCGGCTGGCCGCGCAGGGCGGCAGCAACGGCGGCCTGCTCGCGGGCGTGATGCTCACCCGCTACCCGGAGCTGTTCGGCGCGGTGGTCAGCCAGGTCCCGCTGCTCGACCTGCGCCGCTACCACCTGCTGCTGGCGGGCGCGTCGTGGATGGCCGAGTGGGGCAACCCGGACGACCCGGCGGACTGGGCGTACCTGGAGACGTTCTCGCCGTACCACAACGTGCACCGAGACACGAAGTACCCGCCGGTCTTCTTCGTGACGTCCACTCGCGACGACCGCGTGCACCCTGGCCACGCACGCAAGATGGCGGCCCGCATGATCGACCTCGGGCATCGGCCGTACTACTACGAGAATATCGAGGGCGGACACAACGCGGCGGCGGACAATTCGCAACGCGCGTTCATGTCGGCGATCGTCTACGAGTTCCTGTTGCGCACGCTGACCCCGTGAGGTTCCACCCCGGCGGCCCTGTCGGGGGTGGTGGGTAGTGTCTGGGGCGTGTTGGCGCTGCACTGTCTGGTCACGGTCGAGGACGAGGTGGCGCTCTGGGCTGAGGACTCGTCCCTGCCGCCCCGCAGGCCCGGCCGGGCCAAAGCCACGAAAGGGCAACCCGCGGACCATCCGTTCGCCGTCTCCGGGCGGGCATTGAACGAGTTGGTGCCGGGGTTGCCCGGTGAGTCGGCCGTGTTGTTGCCGTCGTATCCGTCCGCGCCGGTGGCGTCGCCGGAGCTGGTCCGTGATCCGTTGCGGCGGGGGGTTTCGCCCGCGGGGGCGGTCGGGTTGGTGGCGTGGCGGGTGCAGACCGTGCGGATGTCACCGGCGGCGTTCGCGCGCGGGGCGTTGCCGGAGCGGGGCGATGTGCGGCAGGGGGCGAGTGTCCGGTTCCTCGCCGCGGTGGCCGCGTTCGCCGAGGATCTGGTGGGGCGGGGCAAGGTGTTGCCGTCGGTCGTCGCCGAGGAGGACGGGCAGACGGCGCGGTGGCGGCCGGTGTTGGCGGGGGCGGACTCGGCGCGGTACGTGCGGCTGCGGGAGGCGCTTCCCCCGGTTCTGCGCGCGGTTCGCGTGCACGGGCTGGACGGCAGGCGTTCCGGCGATGTGTTGGCGCCGATGGTGGACGCGTTCGTCGACTCGGCGGTGCGGGCGCGGTTGGCCGGGGCGCGGATCGGGCCGGAGCGGGGTGGAGCGACGGCGTCGGCGGCGTTGTTGGCCGCGCTCACCGGGGATCCGCTGATCGATGCCGCGCCGGAGCAGGTCGCCCGGGTCGGGGTGAAGCTGGCCGAGTGGCGGGCCGGGGCGAGCCGCGACGAGCCGATGCGGGCGTGTTTCCGGTTGCGTTCACCCGAGAACGACGACGATGTGTGGCGGCTGGAGTTCCTGTTGCAGGCCGCCGACGACCCGAGTGTCCAGGTGCCCGCCGAACAGGTCTGGCGGGGTGACCGGGACGCGGTGTTGCGGCGGTGGGTGGCGCGGCCGCAGGAGCTGTTGTTGGCCGAACTCGGTCGTGCGGCGCGGGTCCTGCCGGATCTGGACGCCTGTCTGCGGGAGGCGTCGCCGACGGAGCTGCGGCTGGACGCCGAGGGGGCGCACCGGTTCCTGATCCACGCGGGCGCTCTCGACCAGGCCGGGTTCGGTGTCCTGCTGCCGTCGTGGTGGCGCGGCTCGACAGCGGTCGGGCTGCGGTTGACCACGACGAGCCGGGGCGCGGCGGGCGCGGTGCGGCGGAACGCGCCGTTGGGCAAGGACGAGCTGGTCGACTACCGCTGGGATCTCGCGTTGGGCGATGTGCGGTTGTCCGAACGCGAGTTGTCCGAGCTGGCCGCCGCGAAGGTGCCGTTGGTGCGCGTGCGCGGCGAGTGGGTGCACGTCGACCACCGGGGCCTCACGGCGGCGTTGGCGTTCGTGGAGCGGGCCCGGTCCGGGCGGATGTCGGTGGGCGAGGTGCTGGAACTGGCCGCGCTGCCCGCCGACGACGAGCAGCTGCCGGTGCCGGTGGTCGACATCGGCGGCACCGGCTGGTTGGCCGACCTGTTGAGCGGCTCGGTGGAGACCCGTCTCGAACCGGTCGACACGCCCGAGGGGTTCACCGCCGAGCTGCGCCCGTACCAGCGGCGCGGCCTGGCCTGGCTGGCGTTCCTGGACCGTCTCGGGCTCGGCGCGTGCCTGGCCGACGACATGGGGCTGGGCAAGACGGTGCAGCTGCTGGCGTTGGAGACGTGGGCGCGGGCGAGCGAGCAGCGGCCGCCGACGCTGCTGGTGTGTCCGATGTCGGTGGTGGGCAACTGGCAGCGGGAGGCGGAGCGGTTCGCGCCCGGGCTGCGCGTGCACATCCACCACGGCGCCGACCGGCTGACCGGCGCGGACCTCGCCGACGCGGTGTCCGGCGCCGACCTGGTGATCACCACCTACGCGCTGGCCACCCGCGACGCCGAGGTGCTGGCCGAGCTGACCTGGGACCGGGTGGTGCTGGACGAGGCGCAGAACATCAAGAACAGCGCGTCCCGCCAGTCCCAGGTGCTGCGCGCGCTGCCCGCCCGGCACCGGGTGGCGTTGACCGGCACGCCGGTGGAGAACCGGCTCGCCGAGCTGTGGTCGATCATGGACTTCGCCAACCCCGGGCTGCTCGGCCCGCTCACCCGGTTCCGCGCCCGGTTCGCCGTGCCGGTGGAGCGGCACGGCGACGAGGAGGCGGCCGCGCGGCTGCGGCGGATCACCGGGCCGTTCGTGCTGCGCCGGGTGAAGACCGACCCGGCGATCATCGACGACCTGCCGGAGAAGCTGGAGATGAAGCAGCTCTGCAACCTCACCGCGGAGCAGGCCTCGCTCTACCGGGCGGTCGTGGACGACATGCTGGTGAAGATCGACGAGGCGGAGGGCGTGCAGCGCAAGGGGCTCGTGCTGGCCACGATGACCCGGCTCAAGCAGGTGTGCAACCACCCGGCGCACTTCCTCGGCGACGGGTCGCGGATCCCCGGCCGCTCCGGCAAGCTCGCCCGGCTGGAGGAGATACTGGAGGAGGTGCTCGCGCAGGGCGAACGGGCGTTGTGCTTCACGCAGTTCACCGAGTTCGGCGGGATGCTGGTGCCGCACCTGGCCGCGCGGTTCGACACGGAGGTGCTGTTCCTGCACGGCGGAACGCCCAAACGGCAGCGGGACGCGATGGTGGAACGGTTCCAGTCCGGCGACGGGCCGTCGATCTTCCTGTTGTCGCTCAAGGCGGGCGGCACCGGGCTCACCCTCACCGCGGCCAACCACGTCGTGCATCTCGATCGTTGGTGGAACCCGGCGGTGGAGGACCAGGCGACCGACCGGGCGTTCCGCATCGGGCAGCGGCGGGACGTGCAGGTGCGCAAGTTCGTCTGCATCGGCACGCTGGAGGAGCGGGTGGACGCCATGATCGAGGACAAGAAGGCATTGTCCCGCCTGGTCGTCGGCGCGGGCGAGAACTGGCTCACCGAACTGTCCACATCGGAGCTGCGGGAGCTGGTCACGCTCTCCGGCGACGCGGTCGGGGAGTGACGCGGTGACCGAGGACTGGTGGGACGACGGGCCGTCGGTGCCGATCCCGGTCGACGGCGGCCTGAAGGCGCGCAGCCAACGCGGCGAGATCGCGCGCACGTGGTGGTCACGGCGATTCATCGCGACGTTGGAACAGCTGGGGTTGTCGGGCAGGCTCAGCAGCGGCAAGCGTTACGCGCGCGCGGGTCAGGTGGTCAGCATGTCGTTGTCCACCAGCATCGTCGTGGCGCAGGTGCAGGGGACGCGGCCGGAGCCCTACCGGGTGCGGGTGGGGATCAGGGCGTTCTCCGCGACCGAGTGGGACGAGGTGGAGCGCGCGTTCGCGGGACAGGCGCTGTACCTGGCGAAGCTGCTCGCGGGTGAGCTGCCGGAGGACGTGGAGGACGTGTTCGAGCAGGCCGGGCTGCGGTTGTTCCCGGTGTCGCCGCGAGAGCTGACGATGGACTGCTCCTGTCCGGACTGGCAGGTGCCGTGCAAGCACCTGGCGGCGATCTGTTATCTGTTGGCCGAGTCGTTCGACGCGGATCCGTTCGAGTTTCTGGCGTGGCGGGGACGCGGCAGGCAGGAGTTGCTGGACAACCTGCGGCGGCTGCGCGCGCACACGGCCGAGCCGGTCGATGACGGGGAGCCGCTCGCCGACGTGCTGGATACGTTCTGGGGCGCGGCGGTGCCCGCGCCGACCACACACCCGGCCCGGGTCGCGCCGGACGCGTTGTTGGACCAACTGGTGCCGCCGTCACTGGCCGTGCGCGGCAAACCGATCGTGGAATGGTTGCGGCCCGCCTATCGGGCGATGGCCGACGAGGAGGAAGCGTGAGCGGACGGCTGGACCGTCGGGTGACGGCCGTGGCCGAGGAGTTGTTACGGCGCAAGAAGGTCGTGGCGCCGTTGGACGTGCTGTCCGGCCTGGGCTGGTTGAGCAGCCGCTCTGTGCAGGCCTGGGAGCTGGGTCGGGTCGAGCGCCTGGACAGTCAGGCGGCGGTCCCGCCCGCGCGGTTGGCCGAGGCGTTGACGTGCCTGCACGAGTGGGCGGCCGGGCAGGGTCTGGTGAAGTCCGAAGTGGACTATGTGGCGGCGACTCGGGACCGGCGCGGGCTGGTGTTCGGTGGGGACGCGGCGGTCGAGGCGGCGTTCCGCATCCAGTGGACGGCTCCCGGCCTGTCTCCGGCGCGGCAGGCGCGGATCGCGGAGCGGCAGGCGAAGGCGCCGGATCTGGTGGTGATCCAGCCGGATAAGCAGTGGCATTGCGCGCAGTGCGGGGAGACTGGCGAGTTCCACTTCCTTGAGGATGAGCGGCCGCTGTGTCTGGTCTGCGCGGATATGGACCATCTGGTGCACCTGCCGTCTGGGGACGCCGCGTTGACGCGGCGTGCGCGTAAGGCGAGTGGGCTGGCGGCTGTCGTGGTGCGGTGGAGTAAGTCGCGCAAACGCTTTGATCGGCGGGGGATCCTGGTCGAGCGGAAGGCGTTGGAGGCTGCCGAGGAGCAGTGCCTGGCCGATGAGGAGGTTCGGGAGCGGCGGAAAGCTCGCGATCGGGAGCGGCGGGCCGCGCAGGATGTGGAGTTTCAGGGGGCGTTCGCTGTGCGGATCGGGGAGTTGTTTCCCGGGTTGGATGGGGAGCGGGCGCGGGCTATCGCTGAGCATGCCGGGGTGCGGAGTAGTGGGCGGGTGGGGAGGTCGGCTGCCGGGCAGGCGTTGGATGAGCATGCGGTGACGTTGGCGGTGGTGGCGGCTATTCGGCATGAGGAGACCGGGTATGACGCGATGCTGATGGCGGGGGTGGGGAGGGCTGAGGCTCGTGAGCGTATTCGGGGGGATATTGATCGGGTGTTGGCATTGTGGCGTCAGGGGTGAATGAGGACGTTGACACCTGAGAGCTGCGGGTTTTGCCGGCTGGCCGTCGGCATGCGCGTGGATCCAATGGGCCCCCTCTCTCGTCCGAAATTGGTTTGAAGTTCGCCAGGACCAGAGGCGGGTGGGGCGTTTGTGGGCGAGTTCCGGTTTTGCGCGGAGACCGTCGCCTTGGGTTCTGTTGCGTGGACCCGGTTATTCCACGTCAGCGGTTGTGGCGGACCAGGTGTTGCAGGAGGCGGTGTTGTCGCCGTTGAGGCCTGCCTTGGCCCACTTGCCCTGGTTGCGGGCGCTGCCGTGGGAGTCGGAGTTGTAGACGGCGCTGAAGGAGTCCAGGGCGTCGGCGACCACGCGGTTGGTGAGGGTGGCTTTTCCCTTGGCGGCGGCCAGGAACAGACCGGCGAAGCAGTTGGCCTGTAACTCCGTGCGGCGGGAGATCTCCATCAGTTCGTCCTCGTCGGCGGTGAACTCGCGCAGCGACGCGGCGCGCAGGATGCCGGAGGCGCCTTGGACGTGGTGGCCGTATTCGTGGGCGAGAACGGCGATGTGGTACGCCGGGACGGTGCCCGCGGACTCCAGGAGGCGGGCGCGAGGCATGTAGATGGTGTCGTCGTAGTCGCAGTAGAAGGCGAGGACATCATCGTCCGCCGGGGCGGGGCCGCAGCCGGAGGTGGGGTTGTCGGAGACGTCCAGCTTGGGGCGGGGGAAGGTGCCGCCGGTGGCCGCCTCGACGACCGGGCGCCAGGCGCGGTCGAGGCAGTCGATGGCGGCCTGGTAGAAGGTGGTCAGGTCGGCGGAGGTGCCGCGGCCGAGGCGGGGTAACGAGCAGTCCACTCTGGCCAGTGCGGCGCCCGGGACGAGCAGGCTGTTGGCGGCGATGTCGGTGGACTTGGCCGGGGTGCCGGTGGTCGGGCCGGGGTCGGTGTCCGGGGGTGGGACCACGCGGACGGGCGCGGTGGCGGCGGCGACGGCCTCGCCCTTGATCGTGCCGTGGCCGGTGGTGGCGAGCTTGCCGATGATGCCGGTCCACAGCACGCTCACCGCGACCAGGCCGATCACCGCGATGATGACCAGCGGACGGTTGCCGCGGGTGCCCGGCGGCGGACCGATCGTGACCACCGGGAGCTGCGACATCGCGCCGAATCCCGGCTCCTGAGCGCCCTCGTCCATGTCCCCCACCTCGACTGCCCCGGAGGGCGAACCGGCTCCCCCGAACCGCTGCGGCCATCATACGTCCCTCCTGGCCTGATCAGCCCACCCTTTCCCGCCGTGGGCCACCCGGGTCTCGATCGACCCCCAGCCGGTCGAGACCCGGGTGGCGGGACCGCCCCGGAGGCGGGTCCGGGGCGATGTTCCGCCGATCCGCGTGGACCGCGGGTGGCGGTGGTTCGTCCTGATCTTGGTCAGGCGCCCAGCCTGGGACCTCCACCTGGGTGGAGGTCAAGTGCGCTCACCTGTCCGCGAGGTAGGCGGCGAACTCGACCTTGCCGTCGGCGTGGTCGGGCGCCAGGTGGTCGCCGCGGCGGTAGGCGGCGAACGTCTTGCCGGGCAGCCGCACCGGTACCCGGACCGCGCGTTTGCCCGTGGCCGCGAGGTACTGGCCTGCCAGGTCACGCGCGGTCCGGACGGTCGGCCCGCCCAGGTCGGGCACGCGGCCCTGGGCCGGTCCGGCGGCCAGTTCCGCCAGTCGGCGCGCCACGGTCTCGGTGTCCACGGGCTGGAAGCTGAACGACGGGTAGAGCAACAGCAGCCGCTGCATGTCGAACAGCTTGGCGATCAGCTGGTGGAACTGGGTGGCGCGCAGGATCGTGTACGGCAGGCCGCTCGCCTCGATGAGCCGCTCGACGGCGAGCTTGGCGCGGTAGTAGGGCAGCGGCACGCGGTCGACCCCGACGATCGAGATGTAGACCAGGTGCGGGCTGCCTGCCCGCCGCGCCGCCGCGACCAGGTTCTCGGTGGCGGCGACGTCCTTGCGCCCGAGCGTGGTCGCGCAGTGCACGACCACCGTGACGCCC
The DNA here is from genome assembly GCF_000374445.1 of Actinokineospora enzanensis DSM 44649. Classification (GTDB taxonomy): domain Bacteria; phylum Actinomycetota; class Actinomycetes; order Mycobacteriales; family Pseudonocardiaceae; genus Actinokineospora; species Actinokineospora enzanensis. Next base: position 134,449 of record NZ_KB894424.1, read on the forward strand.
GCCAGCGCGTCGGCGAGGCCCGCGCCGGTGAGCAGGTCGCCGCGGGTCTCCCCGCTGCTGCGGCTCAGGACGCGGGCCTCGGGCAACGCCCGGACGACATCCCGGCCGAGTGTGCCGGTGCCGCCGGTGACGAGGATGGTCATGGGAGCCTCCCTGGGGTCGTCGGTCACCCCATTGACTGCGTGGCGCGCCCGTTCGTGACAGCTCGCGGCCGGATACCCCGGTGAGACCGGTCATAGCCGTTTCGACCGCGAGCGAACGAGCACCCGACGAGTGTGGCTCCCGGGTGGCGGACCGCGCGTGTCCTATCGGGACAGGATGGCCGTCGGGGCGGCGCGTTCACCCGGTCCAGGAGCACCGCGGAGGTCGGAGGCCACCGCGAACTCGACGCGCGCCTCGCGGATGAACGACCACCGGGTGCGGCCGAGGACCTTCAGCGCGCTGCCGTGGTCGAGCGCGACGACCAGCACCGCGCCCAGGAACATCAGGTGCCAGAGGTGGCGGGCGAGCCAGGGCAGGGAGCCGAACGCGCGCAGCCGGTCGCGGTGGAACGGCACGTGCCTGCGTTCGTCGGCGAGGAGCCTGCCCGCGACCTCGGTCGTCAACGGGTCGGTGGTGCCGTCGCGCAGGGAACGGTAGTAGGCCAGGGCTACTACTTCGGCGATGGACAGCACCATCAGTTCCATCCGCAGCCCCAGCGCGCGCCGGAGCCGGACGAACACCGCGTCGCTCCAGTGCCCGGTGATGGTGGACGCCTGTGCGGCGCCGAGTAGTTCGGCGAGCATGCGCGCGTGGTTGCGCTCCTCGTCGATGAACAGCTTCACCGCGTCCCCGTAGGCGCCGCCGCCGGACTTGGCGATGAGGTTGGCGCCGTCACCCGCCTCCCCCAGTTGAAACCGCTGCACGCTACGCACGATCGCCGGGTGCATGCGCGCCCCGGCGGCCCAGTCGGGCTCGCCACGCGCAGCGCGGCGGTCGATCTCGGCGGTGAAATCCCCCAACCACTCCTCGAATGTCATGTGTCCACTGTGAACCAGAAACCCGTCGGGTCAGGGATTCTCCACAGTTCCCTCACGGCATCCGGCGGCGGCCTCCACGACCCTCAACGAGTCGACACAAACGCGGCGACGCCGTCCAGGATCCGGGCCAGGCCGAAGTCCAGGGCCTGGTCGTGCGCGCCGTCCTCGGCGGCCGAGCGCATGGCGGCGGCCAACGCGGGGAACCGGTCGGCGCGGGCGGCCAGGACGGCGCCGACCGTGGCGGCCATGGTGCCCTCGGGCGACCCGTCGGGCACCGCCACGCCCTGCTGGGCGATCCCGCGGACATGCCCGGCGAGCGTGGCCGCGACATCGATCGCCTCGCCGCCGCGCAGCCCGGTGCCCGCGAGCGCGGCGACGGCGCGGTCGAGCCAGGCGACCTCGTTGGGGCCGATCGGGCGCGGGCCGATGGTGGCGGCCAGCGCCCAGGGGTGCGCGCGGAACCGGTCGAACAGGGTCCGCGCCCAGTGGTCGAGGGCGGCCCGCCAGCCGTCGGGCAGCTCGGGCGGCGGGCCGACGGCCAAGTCGACCATGACCGCGACCAGGTCGTCCTTGCCCGGGACGTAGCGGTAGATGGCCATCTTGGTGACGCCGACGGCGGCGGCGACGCGCTGCATGGTCACCGCGGCAAGACCGTCCGCGTCGGCGATGGCGATCCCGGCCGCGGCCACCGACCGCACGGCCAACGTGGGCCGGGGGCCGCGGCGGGGTCCGTCCGGCGGGTCCCACAGCAGCGCCATGGCCTGGGTCACGTCCGGCTCCTCGCGGTTGACAACGGTAACTGCGTCCAGCATACACTGTGTCCATGGGACACAGATTGCGTGACATCCGGGTACTGATCTCCGGCGCGGGCGTGGCGGGACCCGCGCTCGCCTACTGGCTCACCCACCACGGCGCCCGCGTCACCGTGGTCGAGGCCGCGCCCGCCCTGCGCACCAGCGGCTTCGCCGTCGACTTTCGCGGGCCGACCCACCTAGGCGTGCTGGAACGCATGGGCGTGCTCGACGAACTGCGCGCCGTACAGACCCACGCGGGCGCGATGAGCTGCGTCGACGAGCACGGGCGCGAGATCTTCCGACTCCCGGCCGAGTTCGCGGGCGGGGACCTGGAGGTGCGGCGCCGAGACCTGTCGCGGGTGCTGTACGAGCGGGCGGCGGACCGGGTCGAGTACCTGTTCGGGGACACGATCACCGCGTTGAGCGAGACATCCACGGGAGTGGTGGTCGACTTCGCGCGGTCCGGCTCGCGGACCGTGGACCTGGTCGTCGGCGCGGACGGTCTCCACTCGGGCGTACGCGCGCTGGGGTTCGGACCGGAGACGGGGTTCGTGCGGCATCTGGGGCACTACCTGGCTGGGTGGGACATGCCTGCTGTGCCGGGGGTGGGGAGTGTGCCGGAGCAGTACAACCTGCCTGGGCGGATGGCGAGTATCGCCACCGATCCACGCGATCCGGCTGTGGGTGGCGCGTTCGTGGTGTTCGCCGCGCCTCGGCTGGAGTATGCCGATCGGGATCTGGGGCAGCAGAAGGCGCTGATCACCCGGGCGTTGAGCGGCATGGAGTGGCACGTGCCCCGGTTGTTGGCGGGGTTGGCGGCCGCGCCGGAGCTGTACTTCGACTCGATCAGCCGGGTGGTGGTGCCGCACTGGTCCACCGGGCGGGTGGCGTTGCTGGGTGACGCCGCGTGGGGGGTGACGCTCGGCGGTATGGGCGTGGGGACGGCCGTGGTCGGGGCTTATGTGCTGGCGGGCGAACTGGCGCAGGCCGGGGGCGACCATGTCACCGCTTTCGCCGCCTACGAGGAGCGCATGCGCGGGTATGCGTCGAAGTGGCAGCGCGGCGCGAATCCCGGGGCGTTCCTCGCGCCGAAGACCGCTTTCGGCCTGCGCTTCCGAAACACGATGTTCAGTAACGGACTCGTGCGGCGGATGCTTGTTCGAAGCACGAAGTCCCTGGCTACCGCCCCGGAACTACCGGACTATCTCGACTAGTGTGTCGTGATCCTGCTGTGCTTACTTGGCGTTGTTGTCCACGAGCTTTCTGACGTTCTGCTGGACCAGGCGGACCTTGGCGAGGATCTCGTCGGCGGTGGCGGTCCAGCGGAACGGCTGGGCGTTGGTGTTCCAGTGGGTGATGTAGTCGCGGATCTGCTTGATCAGGACCGAGACGGAGCTGAATGTGCCGCGGCGGATGGCCTGGCGGGTGATGATCCCGAACCAGATCTCGATCTGGTTCATCCACGACGAACCGATCGGGGTGAAGTGGAAG
>NZ_KB894425.1 GCF_000374445.1 Actinokineospora enzanensis DSM 44649
GGCGGGGAGGGACGCGGCAGTGGGGATGGGGGCGTGTTTCCGGGCTGGTGGGCTGTGTGGCCGGGGGGCGCTGTCTGCCTCCCTGGCCTCCCTGTCGGGGGTGTTTGTGCTGTTGAGGGTGGGGAGGCAGGGGCAGGGAGGCGGGTAGGGAGTTCTCCCTGTCTGCCTGGTGGCTCCCTGCTGGTCTCCCTGTCACGTCCCTGGGGGGTGCGGGGCGTTCGGCGGGCCGGTTGCGGTGGCGTGGGGAGGGAGCGGGCGGGGGAGCAAACCCCGGTTTTCGGGGGTTCGGCCAGCGGCGGGGGAGATGGTGTTGATCTTCCCCGGGTGGTGTTGTGCCTGGTGAGGGCGGGGAAGGTGGGTGGGGAAGCAGGAGGGGATTTTCCCCCCGGTTCGGGTGCTTCCCCACCTGCTTCCCCGTGTTCTTCCCCGCTGTGTGCGGGGTGGTGTCAGGCGGCTGGCTGGCGGCTGAGCCGTTGGGTGAAGGTGGTGAGGGCGTCGTGAGGGACGCGGCGGAGGCGTCCGATGCGGACGGTGTGGATGTCGCCGGTCTTGATGAGCGCGTACATGCGGGTGCGGCTGATGGACAGTTGCGCGGCGGCCGCTTCGACGGTGTGCAGGACGCGGGCGGCGGGGGTAGTGGTGTCCACTGTGGAGATTCCTTCCGGTCGGTGCGGGCGGGGGTGTCGAGCGGTCCGGCGGGTGGTGCGGCCCGGGGAACGCGGCGGGGTGCCGCTAGGTGCTAGGGCGCTGGTGGTGGCGGGTGCGGGCCGCTAGTGGGGGTGCTAGGTCTAGCGGGGCGGGCCGCTAGGTCTAGCGGCTCCTGCGCGCTCTCCCCGGCCCGGCACGCGGGGGGCGGGGTAGGGGTGGAGAGTGACAGGTCAGGGGCGGTGTCACGAGTCGTGACAGGTGCGTGACACCGGTCGTGACAGGGGACGTGACACTCGCGTGAGGGGTGCCGTGACAGTCGCGTGACAAGATCATCCGGGGTTCTCCTGGTTCTCTACGCGCAGCCGCGCGCGGGAAGCGGTCGGGCGGGGTGCCCAGGGCTTGTTCGGGGCGGTTTTCGCGGGCCGGCGGGAGGGGGTCCCGTGGGTCCCGTTGGCGGTGTTCGTGCTGGTCGGGGCGCGGGAGTCCGGTACGGGACCGGGGCGGGACTAGTCCCGTACCGGGGGCGGGGGTCCCGTGCGGGGTCCCGCGTGTCCGGCGGTGGGATGTTGCTGGCTTTGGTCGACGTCGGGTGGTGTGCCGACGAACTCGACGAACTGACGAACTGTGGCGGTGACCTGGGGTTTTGTGGTTGGCAGAGTTCGTCATGACGAACTGTGGTTCCGCCTTGCCGGGCCACCCCTACTAGCCCCCGCGCGTCTCGTCTGCCCCGGGGGGCTAGTAGGGCGTCTTGCTGTGGTGCGGGTTTCAAACCCGCAGGGCACAGCAAACCCGCACCCAAACCCGCAGGTTGTTCCCGCAGGTCAGGGGTGGTCTTGTCGTTTGGTTGCGGGTTTGCGGGTTTCTTGCTCGCGTTCAGAGGTCCGGTGGTTGTCGCGACGCGCGACGGCTTGGCCCGGCCGCCGCGAGTGGCCTGCCTGGTCGTCGTCGTGATCTCCTGGCATGGGGCCGGGGGCGTCAAACCCGCAAACCCGCGAGAGTCCAAGTTCAGGGCTGCGACCTGCGGGGATGTGGTGCGGGTTCGGGTACGGGCAAACCCGCACAAACCCGGGGGTAAACCCGCAGGGCCTGGACACAGTTCGTCATGACGAACTGTGCTGTAAGCGTTTGTGCTGGTGGTGGCCATAGTTCGTCAGTTCGTCGGGTTCGTCATGGTGGCGTGGAGGTAGATCTCGGTGGGCGATCCGCCCCCGTGTGGTCGGGGACGTGACAGGCGCACGATCTGCCCGGAGGTGACCAGGGTGGCGAGTAGGGCGGCAGGGTCGTGCCTGTCGCGTTTGGCGTTGCCCTTGAAGAACTTCACCGTGACCTCGCTCTTGGTGCGGCCCTGCGGCCCGGCGTCGCGGATCCAGACCGCCAACCTGGCCAACACGTCGTCGGGGCGGAGGATGGCGCGGGCGGAGGCGATGCTGTAGCGCACGAGTGCGGCGGCGGCGTGCAGGTGGTGGGTGGTGATGTGGGGTGTGCGGTCGAGTGCGGCGTAGGTGGCGGCGATGCGTAGGCAGTTGGGCACGGCCCGGGAGGTGAACTGGGCCAGGAGGGGGTCGCGGTCGGTTTCCGGGCCGTCGAACTCGTGGTAGAAGTCGCGCCAGGTTTCGAAGGCGCCGGGGCCTAGTTCGATGCGGTCCAGGCGCGCGCCTGCGGTGAGTCGGTCGGCCAGGGCGGCCCCGAACTGCAACAGCAGGGTGTGGTCCACGGCCGTGGGCAGGGGCAGGGATTTGGATCGGGCCACGGCCAGGGGCAGGAAGCGGTTGTAGGTGCCGCCTGCCATGTCGGTGGCCGACACTTTGGCGGAGAACTCCTGCGGGGTGATGTGGGCGACGATGCCGATGTGGGTGTCGCGCGCGGTGCGGGCGTCGACGTTCAGGGTGGACAGGTCCCCGCCTTCCCAGGCCGCGCGCAGCGTCGCCGAGAGCGTGTTGCCCTCGCGCTTCATCCTGGCCATGGTCAGTCCCCACTCGGATTCGTAGACCAGTAGCCGCACATCGCCTGCCGGGAGCAACCCACCGGTCTTGCCCCTGCCCTTGGTTTTGGTCTTGCCGGTGGGGTGGTCGTCGGGGTCGTCGGTGGCGAACACGGCCGCCAACCCCTCGCCGGAGGACAGCCCCGATTTGACGTTCTCGGCCACGAAGTCGGGGATGGCGTGGGAGAGCACGGTTTTCGCGACGTTGAACCCGGTTCCTTTCCGGCCGCTGTAGGTGTGGCCGATGACCAGCGGCCAGGTGAGCAGGGGGTGGCGTTCGAAGCCGCCGACGACCACGTGCGGTCCGGATCCCATCGCCGTGCCCGAGGCGGCCAGCAGGGTGGCCAGGACGTTGACGGGGTCGGCCTCGGTGAATGGGTCCAGGTGCTGGGCGACCTGGCCGAGGAAGGTGTCGAACACCGCCGGATCGACCGGCGGGAGCCACTGCCGCACCTGCGCCAACTTCACCGCCGCCGGGTCGGTGACGGAAACACAGAGCTCTGGGGTTGCGTCATCGGTGACGCATGCGCCCTGGTCGCTTCCGTCACGCGTGGCTGACGGATGCCACCGGTGGGTTCCGTCAGGCCCGGCGGCGGTGACAGGGGCGCTGTCACCACTGTCACCCGTGTCACCGGCGGGCGGGACGGGGTAGAGTCTGCGACCCGGCCCGGCCGGGGTGGTGGGGTCGGGTGGGTTCGGTCGGGGCGTGCTCACGTCGGTTCCTCCGGCGGCGGGGGTCAGGCGGTGGCCGCGAGCACGCGGCGGGCAGTCAGGCGGGCATCGTTCAGCAGCTGCGGGAGTGCGAGGGTCCCGGCCTGTTCGGCCGCCAGCACCAGGGCGGTGACCTCCGGGACGCGGAACAGCGGGTCCGCGATGACCCCGGCGACGACGCGGGCGAGCCCGCCGGGCCCCAACCGGTGCCACTGGGCCTGGGTGTAGGGCAGCAGGTAGAGCACGACCGCCACCGTGTCCACGGTCGGTGACCCGCCGTCCAGGGCGGTCCGAGGGCTGTTCGTACGCATGGCGAGGTCCTTTCGCGGGCGCCCGCAAACCCGGGTTCGCGGGCGGGGTGAACTGGGGGAACAGGGGTGTCACGCCCCACCTGTTCCAGCCGGGCGGGAGACGGCTGGAACAGACGGGGGGCGAGAGCCGGGTACACCCCTCCGGTTGCAGCCGGGTCCGGAAGGCTGGAACCGGAGGGGGGCTACTAGCCCCCAGGCGGGGCTAGTGGGGGTCAGTCGTCGAGGTCGACCGGGTGGGGTGCGGCGGTGGCCAGGCGGGTGGCCAGGGTGTGGTGTCGGCGCATGTCGTGGTCGTGGGTGAGTCGGTAGACCTCGGTCAGGTGCCCGTCGCGGATGGCGTGCGCGACCGGGTCCGGGACCGCGTCGGTGAGGGCCCGGACAAGGTCGACGCCCGCGTCCAGGACACCGGCCCAGGCATCGGCCGCGATCCGGGCGGGGTGGGCGTCGCCCAGCAGCCGGGATCCGGCGATACCGAGCGCGGTGGCCACCTCGGGCCCGGTGAGCACCAGCGGCGGGCATCCGGGCCCGGCCAGACGGACCAGGGGGACGTGACCCCACCGCGTTCGGGCGGCCCCGATCGTGCGGAAATGGTGGTGGCTGGAGACCCCGGCCCGGCGTGCGTCCGTGACGGTGGCCGTGGCGGTCATCGGGAACCCGCCAGGTGCAACCGGGCCGCACGCGCGGGCCGGGGGGCGGGGTCGCCGTAGAAGTCGCTCACCAGGGCGCGCAGGCGGTCCAGCACGTCGGGCGGGGGCGCGCCGTGCTCGCCGTTGGCGATCGCGCACCGCGCCTCCGCGAGACCGACCCCCGACAAGCTGATCAGGCCCTCGCACACGATCCGGTGCACGTAGCGGGGGTCGGCCGCGAACTCGTCCAGCTGCCGGTCCCAGTCATCGCCCCGGATGGTCTCCCACAACAACGCCACCAGATCCGCCAGCGACAACGGCAGCGCCATGGCCACCACCACGGTCGGGGAATCGCCCGCGCCTTCCCGGGGCGCGGCGATGAACTCCAGCGGCCCGGACACCGTGCCCCACCCGGTACGGATCTCTCCCCGGGCCATCGCACCCTCAACGTGCGGGTAACGGATCATCGGGCCACCCCCGTGGTGGTCGCGAGCTGGCGGGACAGGGCCACCCGGCGGGCCGGGGGCAGCGCGGGACCGAACGCCTCCAACACCAGACGGCGAGCCTCCCGAACCCACACGAACTCGGCAGAGGACTCACGGACCCAGGCCATCTTGAGCGCGCAGCTGTTGACCTCGATCAGACCCTCGTTGATCACGCGGTCGGTCACCAACTCCCGCGTGACCGCCGGGCCGGTGAAGTCCGCCACCGTCCACCCGTTGCACAACGCGTCCCACACAGCCGCGACCAGCTCCTCCTCAGCCAGCCTCACCGCCGCCGAGAACGCCACCGACCGGGCCAGGTTCCCGCCCAGCGGCGCCTCAGACCGCGCCCCCACCGACCCGAACCGCGCATTGATCACCGGCCCACTCACCGCGCCACCCCCGACGCGGCCACGTCCCCCTCGTCAACAGCGGAAACCGACTCACCCGCCACCACAAACGCCTGGTAGGCGTCCTCACTGCATTTCTCCACGAACGCCTTCACCGCATCGGCGGGGATGCGTACCGACCTTCCGATCTTCAACGCGTCCAACTCGCCGGAGTCCACAGCGCGGTAGATGGTCGACGAATGGACGTCGAGCATCTTGGCGACTGCCTTGACCCGGTAGTACTGGGGCGTACCCTGGTCCTGCATCTGTGCTCCCAAGCTCCGATGTGCGCCCCGGAAGGTGTTCCAGCACCGACCGGGGCTTTCTTGTGTCTGCGCCCCAGGCGGAGCCTGCGGCGTGTGCGACATCAAGGACTCTAGCTGTGTACTAGAACACTGTCAACCATGCGCTCTAGTACACGTAGAACCGGGTTTGAGATCGTGCGATGCGGGGTTAGCCTGTAGGTGCCCTAGTACGCCGTAAGTGCTCTACCAAGGAGATAAGTCATGCCATCGATCGAGCGGCCGGAGCCGCCGTACATGCAGATCGCAGCCGAGATCCGCGCGCGGATCGCTAGCGGCGATCTGAAGGCTGGCGACCCCGTGCCGTCCGCTCGACAGATAACCCGGGACTGGGACGTGGCAATGGCAACCGCAGCCAAGGCGCTGGCACTGCTTGGCTCCGAGGGGATCGTCCGGTCTGTGCCAGGGGTGGGCACCATCGTCGCGGGTGACTCCCTGCACCTCTCGGCCCAAGACCGCGTTCTGGCTGTTGAGCGCACGGGGAAGATCTACCCACCTGGGCACTACGCGAAGATCCGGGCCGCCGCGCTGCTGGCTGCTCCCGCCGAGGTGGCTGGGGCGTTGGGTGTGGACGAAGGGGACCAGGTAATCCAGCGGCGGCGGACCACGTACAACGCGGAGGGCGTTCCCCTCTCTACCTCCGTGTCGTGGTATTCCGGTGAGCTGGCGGAGCTGGCACCGCTTCTGCTAGAGACTTCTCGCATTCCCCAGGGCACCGCCCGCTACATCGAGGAACAAACCGGGCGGGGTGTCAGCGCGACACACGTGCAGCACGCTAGCGGAGGCGCTAGCTCCGAGGACGCCCAAGAGTTGGGAGTGGAGAGTGGCGCCCCGGTCCTGCTCAGCCGTAACCGGTTCCTCGACGCCGACGGTGTGGTCATCGAGTACGGCGAGTCCACTGCCCTCGCTGGCCACTGGGTGTTCTACGAGTACACGAACGCTGGCCGCGCCTGATGTCGGGCGTCTCAGTCTCCGTCTCAGTACCGGGTCGTTCGGGCTGATGCCTCCGTCGCTGGGCTCTCGTTCGACCTGGTAAACGACGCCAGGAGACCTGGTTAGACGGACGTCCGACGAACTGAAAAGCGGTAGGTCGGCGGTTCGACCCCGCCCCTGGCCACGGTGTGAGCGCCCGTCCTGATTTGTCAGGGCGGGCGTTTTGCTGTGTCCGGGGGGCTGGGGGGGCTTGGGGGTGGGCGGGCCGCCGGGGGGTGGACTGGGGTGTGTGGGTTGGGGTGTGGGGGCATGAGGGGGTGAGGGTGGGGTGGGGGGAATGTGAGTGGGGGTTGGGTTTTGGGTGCGTGGGTGTTTATGTGTGCATGTGTGCATGGGTGGGTGAGGCCGGGTGGGGGAAGTGCGCAGAGTCTTGAGCGTCTAGGTAGTGGGCTGGGTGGGGGTACGCCCGGTGGGAGGGGTGGCGGAAGTTGATGTGTGAGGGGGGACACAGATAGGTGTCGGGCATATCCACGGCGGTATGGCGGGCGTTGTAGAGGGGGCTGGGGCAGGCCGCGTGGAGTGATCCTTAACTGTGGATGACCGGTAACGGGAATCCGCAGGTGGGGTGACGGAAATAGGGGTTTGGTGGAAAAGGCCGGGCCTGGGTGGATCAACGCCGATAGGGCCGTACGGAGGCATTGGCGAGTGTCACCGTGTGGGAGCCTGGGGGGCTGTGATCTCCGCCGCTAAGCCTCAAGTGGGTGGTTGTGGCCCAGGGCGTTATACGCTCTGTCACCTGCACGGCCGGTGGTGATCGTCCGTCGCTTGTGTACGGGGCAAGGCCTCCGACCTGCGACGTTCCCATCGGTCAAGTTACGTATGTGCATCTTTGATTGCTACTCACCGTGTAGTCAGTTGCCTACACACCGGCTTGAACGCCGAGTGAGTTACATAGGAACTAACCCTCCGTGTAACGAGCCCGGGTAACCAAGCGAATGAGGTAGCGCAGCCAGGTCCGACCGCCGCAGCTCGGGAGTTGGCTCAAGCACCAGTTTTGTCCAAACGCGTGGGCACTCGGGGATGGCCCGCGCCCGTGCATGCCCAATCCACCCGACACGGGGGATAACACGATGCGTGACCAAGTTGGCTTCCCACGCCGACGAGCAACCGCCATGTGGCCGGCCACCACCGCGCCGCGACACGGAGCGAACCCGCGGCAGGGTTTGCCCGCGGGCGAGCCTTCCTTCCCGCCGGTGGCGGGGTGGGAGCCGCGCTACCGCACCGGCGTGCTGCTCGCCGACCTCCTCTCCGTGCTGTTCGGGGTCCTGGTCGTCGGCGGGTTCGTGGCCAACCGGGTCGACCCGTCCAGCCCACTGGTCACCCCGACCGGCATGGTCACCTTCGGGGTGCTGGTCGGCTCGCTGATGGTGAACCGGGTGTGGAACCTGGCCGTGCTCGGCCAGGGCGCGGAGGAGTTCCGCAGACTCGGCCGGGCCTTCGTCGCGGCCTCGGTGGTCCTGGCGCTCGGCGGGCTGCTGTTCGACATCTCCCGGATCCGGCCCTGGGTGTTCGTGGTGGTCCCGGCGACCGCGCTGCTGGTCTTCCCGATGCGCTACGTGCTGCGCCAGTTCCTGCACCGCGCCCGCCGCGAGGGCCGCTGCCTGCTGCCGGTGATGGCCGCGGGCAACGTCGAGACCGTGCGCGACCTGATTACCCGCACCCGCGGCGCCGCCCACCTCGGCTGGCGCGTGGACGCGGTCTGCACCACCGACGGCCTCGGCGAGGACGTCAGCGAGATCGACGGCATCCCGGTGGTCGGTCAGCTGCGCGACCTGGCCACGCACGCCCGCCGCGGCGGCTACCGCATCGTGGCCGTCACCCCGGACGCCTACTGGACGCCCAAGCGGCTGCAGCAGCTGGCCTGGAAGCTGGAGGGCTCCGGCGCCGAGATGGTCGTCGCCCCGGTGCTGATGGAGGTGGCCGGGCCCCGGCTGCACGTGGACGCCGTGCTGGGCATGCCGCTGCTGCGCGTCTCCGCCCCCTCGTTCACCGGCGTGCGCCGCGTGGTCAAGGACGTGTTCGACAAGGTCGGCGCCGCGCTGCTGCTGACCCTGCTGTCCCCGGTGATGATCGCGGTGTCGATCGCCATCGCGGTGGACAGCCGCGGGCCGGTGTTCTACAAGCAGCGTCGGGTCGGCAAGGACGGCCGCGAGTTCACCATCGTCAAGTTCCGCACCATGGTGGTCAACGCGCACAAGATGGTGAACACGCTCACGGACAAGAACGAGGGCCACGGCCTGTTGTTCAAGATGCGCAAGGACCCGCGGGTGACCCGCGTCGGCAGCATCCTGCGCCGCTACTCCATCGACGAGCTGCCCCAGCTGTTCAACGTGATCGCGGGCCCCATGTCGCTGGTCGGCCCCCGGCCGCCGCTGCCCGAGGAGAGCGCCCGCTACGCGCCGGACGTGCGCCGCAGGCTGCTGGTCAAGCCCGGCCTGACCGGTCTCTGGCAGGTCAGCGGCCGCAGCGACCTGCCGTGGGAAGAGGCGGTCCGGCTCGACCTGCGCTACGTCGAGGACTGGTCGCTGGCGCTGGACGCGGTCATCCTGTGGAAGACCTTCCGGGCGGTTTTCACTGGTCAGGGCGCGTACTGACGGATATCGCGCGACGCTGGGGGAGCTAGTCGAACGCCCGCACGGCAGCAGGGGCCGCGGCGGGTGGGAATTCACGGGCAATACGTAAGGGGATTCAGCGTGGGAACGATCGGGCTAGCCGTCATCGGCGCGGGGTACTGGGGGCCGAATCTGGTGCGCAACGCGCAGGCCACCCCCGGTCTGCGGCTGCGCTACCTGTGCGACCTGGACGCCGACCGGGCGCGCCGGGTGCTTGGCGAGTACTCCACCGTCGCCGTGTCGGACTCGCTGGACGAGGTGCTGGCCGACCCGTCGGTGGACGCGGTCGCCATCGCCACCCCCGCGGCCACCCACCTGCCGGTCGCCATGGCCGCGCTGGAGGCGGGCAAGCACGTGCTGGTGGAGAAGCCGCTCGCGGCCACCTACGCGGAGGGCCGCCAGCTGGTGGCGGCCGCCGACCGGCGCGGCCTGACCCTGATGCTCGACCACACCTACTGCTACACCCCGGTCGTGGCGCACCTGCGCGAGCTGGTCCGTAGCGGCGGCATCGGCTCGGTGCAGTACCTGGACTCGGTGCGGATCAACCTGGGCCTGGTGCAGCCGGACGTGGACGTGCTGTGGGACCTGGCCCCGCACGACCTGTCGATCTTCCTGTCGATCCTGCCGGAGGGCGTCCAGCCGATCGCGGTCGCCGCGCACGGCTCGGACCCGATCGGCGCGGGCCGCGCCTGCGTGGCGCACCTGACCATCGAGCTGACCGGCGGCGCCATGGCGCACGTGCACGTCAACTGGCTGTCCCCGACCAAGGTCCGCACGATGATCATCGGCGGCTCGGCGCGCACCGTGGTGTGGGACGACCTGAACCCGGCCCAGCGGCTGGCCATCTACGACCGCGGCGTGGACCGCAAGGAGGCCACCGAGGTCGGCGCGGGCGAGCGCGCGCAGACCCTGGTCTCCTACCGCACCGGCGACATGGTCGCCCCGGCACTGCCGGAGAAGGAGGCGCTGCGCTCGGTGATGACCGAGTTCCACGCCGCCATCACCGAGAGCCGCCCGCCGCTGACCGACGGCCGCTCCGGCCTGCAGGTGCTGTCCATCCTGGAGGCGGCGTCCGCGAGCCTGGCCAAGGGCGGCACCTTCCTGCCCATCCTGGGCGCCGACCTTTCCGACAACAGCAACGCGAGCACCAGTGATGAAGGGGTCAACGCATGAGCGCGCAGCCGATCGAGGGCCAGCGCTTCCTGGTCACCGGCGGTGCCGGGACCATCGGGTCGTCCGTGGTTGACCAGCTGGTCGCCGCCGGGGCCGCCGAGGTGACCGTCCTGGACAACCTGGTGCGCGGCCGCCGGGAGAACCTGGCCGACGCGGTCGCCGCGGCCGGTGACAAGGTCCGCCTGGTCGAGGGCGACATCAACGACCGCGGCCTGGTGCACGAGCTGACCAAGGGCCAGGACGTGGTGTTCCACCTGGCCGCCATCCGCATCACGCAGTGCGCCGAGGAGCCCCGGCTGGCGCTGGAGAGCCTGGTCGACGGCACCTTCACCGTCATCGAGGCGGCCGCGGAGCACGGCGTCAAGAAGGTCGTCGCGTCCTCGTCTGCCTCGGTCTACGGGCTGGCCGAGACGTTCCCGACCACCGAGCGGCACCACCCGTACAACAACGACACCTTCTACGGCGCCGCCAAGGCGTTCAACGAAGGCATGCTGCGCAGCTTCAAGGCCATGTACGACCTGGACTATGTCGCGCTGCGTTACTTCAACGTATACGGTCCGCGTATGGACGTGCACGGCCTCTACACCGAGGTCCTCATCCGCTGGATGGAGCGCATCGTCGAGGGCAAGCCGCCGCTGATCTTCGGTGACGGCGCGCAGACGATGGACTTCGTGCACGTGCACGACATCGCGCGGGCCAACATCCTGGCCGCGCAGGCGGATGTCACCGACACCGTCTACAACATCGCCAGCGCGACCGAGACCAGCCTGCTCGGCCTGGCCAAGGCGCTGCTCGGTGCGATGGACTCGGACCTCGGCGTCGAGCACGGCCCGGAGCGCAAGGTCAACGGCGTGACCCGGCGACTGGCGGACATCTCCGCTGTCGAGCGCGACCTGGGCTGGCGCCCGGAGATCGGCCTCGACGACGGCCTGCGCGGCCTGGTGGACTGGTGGCGCGGCGAGAAGGCCCGCAGCACGACGGGCTCGGGGGAAGGTACCGCCTGACATGGCAATCCCGGTTATGAAGCCGCTGCTCGGCGAGGAGGAGGCGCTCGCCGTCGCGGAGGCCGTGCGCTCCGGCTGGGTGGCGCAGGGCCCGCGGGTGGCGAAGTTCGAAGAGGCGTTCGCGGCCCGGGTCGGCGCGGCGCACGGCGTGGCCGTGTCCAGCTGCACCACCGCGCTGCACCTGTGCCTGCACCTGCTCGGCGTGCGGGCGGGCGACGAGGTCGTGGTGCCGTCGCTGTCGTTCATCGCAACCGCCAACGCGGTCCGCTACTGCGGCGCGACCCCGGTGTTCGCCGATGTCGACCCGCTGACCGGCAACCTCACCGCGGCGACCGTCGCGGCCGCGCTGACCCCCGCCACCAAGGCGGTCATGGTCGTGCACCAGGGCGGCGTGCCCGCGGACATCCCGGCGATCCGGGCCATCGCGGGCGACGTGCCGGTGGTCGAGGACGCGGCCTGCGCGGCCGGGTCCACATTGAACGGTGCCCCGGTCGGCACCGGCGCGCTGCTGGCCGCCTGGTCGTTCCACCCGCGCAAGCTGCTTACCACCGGTGAGGGCGGCATGGTCACCACCGACGACCCCGAGTGGGCCAAGCGCCTGCGCAGGCTGCGTGAGCACGGCATGAGCATGTCGGCCGCGGACCGGCACGCGGCGGGCGGCGCGGTCGTCGAGTCCTATGTGGAGACCGCGTTCAACTACCGGATGACCGACATCCAGGCGGCCATGGGCCTGGTGCAGCTGACCCGGCTGGACGGCATCATCGAGCAGCGGCGCGCGCTGGCCGCCCGCTACCACGAGCTGCTCACCCCGCTGGGCCTGCGCGCGGTCATCGACCCGGCGCACGGCACGACGAACTACCAGTCGTTCTGGGTGGCGTTGCCCGAAGGCGCGCCCGCGCTGACCGAGGTGCTCGGCAAGCTGGCCGAGGCGGGCGTGTCCGCGCGGCGCGGCATCATGGCAGCGCACCTGGAGCCCGCGTACGAGGGTCACCCGCACCCGGCGCTGCCCGGCACCGAGGAGCTGGCGACCCGCTCGCTGATCCTGCCGCTGCACCACGAGCTCACCGACGCCGACCAGAAGCACGTGGTCGGCGCGCTCGCCGACGCGCTGGGGCTGGTGGCCAAATGACCTCCCGGCCGATCGCGGTCGTCGTCGTCACCTACAACAGCGCCGAGGTGATCGCGGACTGCCTGCGGTCGCTGCCCGCCGCGCTGGCCGGGGCGGGCGAGTCGCGGGTCATCGTGGTGGACAACGCCTCCGCGGACGGCACCGCCGACGTGGTGGCGGCGACCGACCCCGAGGTCAAGATCGTGCACCGGCCCGGCAACGACGGGTTCGCCGCGGGCGTCAACACCGGCTTCGCGCACGCCGAGGGCTGCGACGTGCTGGTGCTCAACGCCGACATCCGGCTGGCGCCGGGCGCGGTCGCGGCGTTGCGGGCCGCGGTCCGGCCGGGGGTGGGGATCGTCGCGCCCAAGCTCACCGAGGTGGACGGGCACGTCCAGTTCTCGCTGCGGCGCACCCCCACGGTGCTGCGCACGCTGGGCGAGGCCGCGCTGGGCGGGGTGCGCGCTGGCCGGTTCGACCCGCTCGGCGAGACGGTGACCAAGCCCGCCGCCTACGAGCGCGCGGGCGTGGTGGACTGGGCGACCGGCGCGGCCTGGCTGGTCAGCCGGGAGTGCTACGACGCGGTCGGTCCGATCGAGGAGCGCTACCTGCTCTACTCCGAGGAGACCGAGTTCATGCTGCGGGCCGCCGCGGCCGGGTTCGCCACGTACTACGAGCCCGCCGCGCAGGCCGTACACCTGGGCGGCGAGTCGGAGACGTCGCCGCGGCTGTGGTCGCTGGTGGTGACCAACAAGGTGCGGCTGCACCGGGAGCGGCACGGCCGGGCGGTCGCCGCGGGCATGTGGGTGGCCTCGGTGCTCAACGCCCTACCCAGGGCCGCCCGGGGCAAGGCCACGCACAAGGCGGCCCTGCGCGCGCTGCTCAGCCAGCGCCGCTGGCCCGCGCCGCTCTCCGGTGGACAGTCCACTACCGACTCCGCGGCTGTGGGTGCGGTGAACCGCAAGCGAGCCAAGGACGTGCCGCCGTACGTGTGCTTCTCCGCGCAGGACTGGTGGTACCACAACCAGGCGCACTCGGACTTCCAGCTGATGCGCCGGGTCGCCCAGCACCGCAAGGTGTTGCTGGTGAACAGCATCGGCCTGCGCATGCCCACGCCGGGCAAGAGCACCCAGTTCCTGCGCCGCATCCTGCGCAAGGCGGGCAGTGTGGCCAAGCTGGTCCGCCGCCCGCTGCCGGACGTGCCCGGCTACCATGTGATGACCCCGCTGCCGCTGCCCTTCTACGGCAGCGCCCGGATGCGCGCGCTGAACGCCGCGCTGGTCCGGGCCCAGGTGCGCGCGGTGTGCGCGGTGCTGCGGATGCCCAACCCGGTCGTGGTCGCCACCATCCCCACCGCGTGGGACGTGGTCGAGCCGATGCGCCGCCGTAGCCTGGTGTTCAACCGGTCCGACCGGCACTCGGCGTTCCCCGAGGCCGACCAGGGCACCATCGCGGCACTGGAGGAGAAGCTGCTGCGCGGCTCCGACCACGTGCTGTACGTGAGCCGCCAGCTCCAGGAGGAGGAGTCCGCGGCCACCGGCGACCGGGCCTACTTCCTCGACCACGGCGTCGACCTGCAGCACTTCCGCCGCCGTCAGGAACTGCCCGCCGACCTGGCGAAGATCCCCGGTCCGCGGATCGGGTTCTTCGGCAGCCTGGACGACTACCTGGTCGACTTCGACCTGCTGGAGCGGCTGGCGCGCGAGTTCCCCGCGGCCTCGCTGGTGCTCATCGGCGACGCCACGCTGTCCATGGAGCGGTTCGCGAAGTACTCGAACGTGCACTGGCTGGACTTCCGCCCGTACGCCGAGATCCCGGCCTACGGCACCGGCTTCGACGTGGCGATCATGCCGTGGCTAGACAACGACTGGATCAAGCACGCGAACCCGATCAAGATGAAGGAGTACCTCGCGCTCGGTCTGGCCGTGGTGAGCACGGACTTCCCCGAGGTGCACCAGTACCCCGAGCTGATCCGGATCGCCAAGGGGCACGACGCGTTCGTGGCCGCCGTGCGGCAGACCATCGCCGACGGCGGGTTGTCCACTGTAGAGGGACGGCGGGCCGCGGTACTGCCCGCCTCGTGGGATTCTCGGGCCAGGCAGCTGATGGACCTCGCCGAAGGGCAGCGGTAGCCATGTGTGGAATCGCCGGAGTGCGTCGGCTGGACGGGGCGCCGGTCGACCCGGCCGTACTGGTCGAGATGGCCAGACGGCTGCACCACCGTGGCCCGGACGACGCGGGCACCTGGATCGAGGGCGCCACCGGCTTCGCGCACACCCGACTGTCCATCATCGACCTGGAAGCCTCCGTCCAGCCGATGCTGACCCCGGACCGGCGCAAGGTCATCGCGTTCAACGGCGAGATCCTGAACTACCGGCAGCTGCGCGCCGACCTGGACTACCCGTTCCGCACCAACGGCGACACGGAGACCCTGCTCGCGCTCTACCGCAAGCACGGCATCGACAGCGTCACCAGGCTGCGCGGCCAGTTCGCCTACGCGATGCACGACGCCGACACCGGTGAGCTGCACCTGGTGCGCGACCGGCTGGGCATCCTGCCGCTGTACTACTACATCGACAACGAGGTGTTCGCGTTCGCCTCGGAGATCAAGGCGCTGCTGCCCGCCATCGGGCGGCGCGAGGTGGACCGGGCGAGCCTGCACGACTACCTCGCGCACCGCTCGGTGCCTGCGCCGTACACGCTGGTCGAGGGCGTGCGGAAGGTGCCGCAGGGCCACCGGCTGACGCTGGGCCGGGACGGCCAGGTCCGGCTGCGCGCCTACTGGCAGATCCCGGCCGACGCCGAGCACCGGGTGGTGGCCCCCGAGCAGGCCGTGCGCCTGGTCGCCGACGGGCTCGACGCCTCCATCGCGGACGCGCTGGTCGCCGACGTGCCGGTGGGCGCCTACCTGTCCGGCGGCATCGACTCCAGCCTGATCTCCGCGCTGGCCGCCAAGGCCAAGGGCGGCGAGGGCCTGCACACCTTCTCTGCCGGGTTCGGCGACCCGCGGGTGGACGAGCTGGACTGGGCGCGCAAGGTCGCAGGCATCGTGGGCTCCGAGCACCACGAGGTGATCGTCACCGCCGAGGACTTCAAAGACTCGTGGGCCAAGCTGAGCTGGCACCGGGACGCGCCGCTGTCCGAGCCTGCCGACGTGGCCGTGTTCCGGCTCGCCGAGCTGGCCAGGCAGCAGGTGAAGGTCGTGCTGTCCGGGGAGGGCAGCGACGAGCTGTTCGGCGGCTACCCCAAGTACAAGTTCGCGCAGGCCACTCGCTGGGCCGGGCTGGTGCCCGCGCCGCTGCGCGGGCGGATCCTGCCGCGGCTGGAGCGGGCGTTGCCCGCCTCGCAGTCCCGGCTCGGCGTGGCCGTGCGGGCGATGGGCGAGGGCAGCGCGGCGGAGCGGATGCGCGGCTGGTTCGCGCCGTTCACCGAGCAGGAGCGGGACGGGCTGCTCGGCGGCCCGGCGGTGCGCAGCGCCATCGCGCCCTACCAGCGCGGCCGCGGCGACGCGCTGAGCCGGATGCTCTACGCCGACTCGCACGCCTGGCTGGCCGACAACCTGCTGGAGCGCGGCGACCGGATGTCCATGGCCGCCTCGCTGGAGCTGCGCCCGCCGTTCCTGGACCACCGGCTGGTGGAGTTGGCGTTCTCGCTGCCCAGCTCGGTCAAGGTGCGCGGCGGCGTGACCAAGTGGGTGGTCAAGGAGGTCGCGCGGCGGCACCTGCCGGACGACGTGGTGGACCGGGCCAAGTCCGGCTTCAAGGTGCCGCTGGACGCGTGGTTCCGGAACGGGCTGCGGGACATGGCCAACGACCTGCTCACCGGTCCGTCCTCGTTCGTCGCGCAGACCTTGGAGCCGACCGCGGTGCGCAGGCTGCTGTCCGAGCACGAGTCGGGCACCCGCAACGAGCAGCCCCGGCTGTGGACGCTGCTGTCGCTGGAGGTCTGGTACCGCGAGTTCGACAAGGCCACCCCGGCCCCGCGGGTGGACGCGTGACGCGGCAGCTCCTGCTGGTCGGCGCGGGTGGCTTGGCGCGGGAGACGCTCGCGGTCGCGCGCGCCCTGCCGGAACGGTTCGAACCGCTGGGCATGCTGGACGACGACCCGGCCCGGCACGGCTCCGAAGTGGACGGTGTGCCGGTGCTCGGGCCGTCCGAGCTGGTGCACGAGCACACCGACGCGCTGGTGGTCGTCTGCGTCGCCTCCCCGGCCCGACCGGACGGCCGGGCCAAGGTCGTGCGCAGGCTCGGCCTGGACGCCGACCGCTACGCCACCCTGGTGCACCCGCTGGCCGCGCTCGCCCCCGGCGTCGAGGTCGGCGAGGGCACGGTGCTGATGGCGGGCGCCGTGGTCACCGCGCCGCAACGGGTCGGCGCGCACGTGGTGGCCATGCCGCACGTGCTGTTCACCCACGACGACGCCGTCGGCGACTTCGTCACCTGCGCCGGGCGGGCCACCCTCGCAGGCGGGGTCACCGTCGCCGAGGCCGCCTACCTTGGGGCGGGCTCGCTCGTTCGCCAGGGCGTGCACATCGGTGCCCGCGCCGTGGTCGGCATGGGCGCCGTGGTGCTCGCCGACGTGCCAGCCGAGCAGACCTGGGCGGGCGTCCCCGCCAGACCGTTGCGCAAGTCCGCGCCCTGAGCCGATCGACGTCGATCGCGCCCGCGCACACCCCACACAGTTCGAGCTCGCCCGAGGAGAAGGCATGACCGGCAACATCCCCCTGGTCGACCTGGCCGCCCAGCACGCCGCCGTGGCCGAGGAGGTGGCCGAGGGCTGGGCTGCCGTGCTGGCCAGGACCGCGTTCGTGGGCGGCCCGCAGGTCGCCGCGTTCGAGGCCGAGTACGCCGCGTTCGCGGGCGTCGAGCACTGCGTCGGCGTCGGCAACGGCACCGACGCGCTGGAGCTGGCGCTGCGCGCGCTGGACATCGGCCCCGGCGACGAGTGCGTGGTCCCGGCCAACACCTTCATCGCCACCGCCGAGGCGGTCGCCCGCACCGGCGCCACCCCGGTCCTGGTCGACTGCGACGCCGACACCATGCTGATCGACCCCGAGGCCGCCGCGGCCGCGGTCACCACCCGCACCCGCGCGGTGCTGCCGGTCGACCTCTACGGCCAGGTCGCGCCGATCGAGAAGCTGCGCGCGCTGCTGCCTGCCAACGTCGCCATCCTGGAGGACGCCGCCCAGTCGCAGGGCGCCACCCGGCACGGGCAGACCGCGGGCTCCTTCGGCGACATCGCCGCCACCAGCTTCTACCCCGGCAAGAACCTGGGCGCCTACGGCGACGCGGGCGCGGTCACCACCTCCCGGGCCGACCTGGCCGAGCGGGTCCGGCTGCTCGGCGCGCACGGCTCGCCGCGCAAGTACGAGCACCCGGTGCTGGGCTTCAACTCGCGGCTGGACACGCTGCAGGCGGTCGTGCTGTCGGCGAAGCTGCGCAGGCTCGCGGACTGGAACGCCGCCCGCCGCGCCGCCGCCGACCGCTACACCGCGTTGCTGGCCGGGCTGGACGCCGTGGTCACCCCGGTGGTGGCCGAGGGCAACGTGCCGGTGTGGCACCTGTACGTGGTCCGGGTCGCCGACCGGGACACCGTGCTGGGCAAGCTGCACGCCGAGGGCATCGGCGCGGGCATCCACTACCCGACCCCGCTGCACCTCACCGGGGCGTTCGCCGACCTCGGTCAGGGCGTCGGCGCGTTCCCGAACAGTGAATTGGTCACCGGCGAGATCCTGTCGCTGCCGCTGTTCCCGGAGATCACCGAGGCGCAGCAGCAGCGGGTCGTGTCGGTGCTGTCGGACGCGGTGCGCGCGTGACCACCGTCGCGGGTGTGTTCGTCCACGAGAAGGGCCTCTGCGAGAGCGACGAGGTCGGCGAGGGCACTCGGGTGTGGGCGTTCGCGCACGTGCTGCCGGGCGCCCGGGTCGGCCGCGACTGCAACATCTGCGACGGCGCGTTCGTGGAGACCGGCGCGGTCCTGGGCGACCGGGTCACGGTGAAGAACGGCACCCTGGTGTTCGCCGGGGTCACCTGTGAGGACGAGGTCTTCCTGGGCCCGAATGTGCTGTTCACCAACGACTTCCGGCCGCGTGCGGCGATCCGCAAGGGCCCGGGGGAGCTGGTCGACACGGTCGTGCGGCAGGGCGCCTCGCTTGGCGCGGGCACGGTCGTGGTGTGCGGGGTGGAGATCGGCCGCTACGCGTTCGCGGCGGCTGGCTCGGTGGTGACCAGGAGCGTCCCCGCGCACGCCTTCGTCGCGGGCAACCCGGCCCGGCCGAAGGGCTGGGTCTGCGAATGCGGCGAGCGGCTGCACGACGGGCTGCACTGCGCGGCCTGCGGCTTGGACTTCGCGTTGGTCTCGGATGGTGAAGGGTTGACCCGAGCCTAGTTTTTCATGTTTTCCCTGACGGCCGCCGATGCGAATCGGCGGCCGTTTGGGTTATTCACCGACTCTGATCATCCGGTAGTGCCCTTTCCCCCGACCGGCCGCTGTTGCTTGGTGACCGCGCTCACCCGGGCAGCGCTCCCAATGACCATGGGCACCTAATTACGCGGTATAGGTAGCGATAAGTGAACCCCGTTCAGAGGTAACCACGCACGTCAGGCGGTGGCTCGCCGACTACGGAGGGCAATGGGTTTACCCAATGCCTGGAGTCCGGCATGGACAGTCACCGATCCGTTACCCGTCCGACATCGGCCGACTGGGGTAACAGGGCCGACACGTGTAACGATGGGGAGGTAAATAGGAACCGCGGGCCCTGTCGCGCGTCCCCTATTCGGTGCCAACTCGATGTTTTATCCCTACATACGGTTACCTACCGTGGAGGCTCGGATGGACCGTGCGACGCAGGACGCACGCGGTCGGGGGTGGGTGGGGCGCTCGGTGCGCGCTGCCCTCGCAGGAATAGTGATAGTCGTCGGGCTCCCCGTACTCGTCGCCACGCCGGCCAGCGCCGGTCCCTGCGACGCACCGGTGAACCCCATCGTCTGCGAGAACTCGAAGGAGGGCACGCCGCGCGACGACTGGTTCGTCGAGAGTCCCTACGGGGATATCGAGGGCTACGGAACCGCGCCGAGTGTGCAGCCCGGCGAGAAGCTCGACTTCAAGGTCAAGACGCCCAGCACGAACTACGAGATCGACATCGTGCGTCTCGGCTACTACCTCGGCGGCACCGGTGGCCGTCTGCAGCAGACCGTCATGCCGTCGGTCCACCTGCCGCAGACCCAGCCGCAGTGCGCCTATGACAACAACACCGGTCTGGTCGACTGCGGCAACTGGGGCGTCTCGGCGAGCTGGAACGTGCCGACCACCGCGGTGCCCGGTTTCTACGTCGCGAACTTCATCCGCAACGACGGCACGCCGGGTGCCTCCCAGTTCCCGTTCGTGGTCCGCAACGACTCGTCGACCTCCGACATCGTCGTGCAGACCTCCGACCAGACCTGGCAGGCCTACAACAAGTACGGCGACCGCGAGAACGTCAACGAGTTCAACCTCTACGAGGGCGGGTTCAGCGGCTCCTCCGACGGCCGCGCGTACAAGGTCAGCTACAACCGGCCGTACCGCAACGGCGGCACCGCGAACTACCTCAACGCCGAGTACCCGATGATCCGGTTCCTGGAGCGCAACGGGTACGACGTGACCTATCTGTCCGGGGTCGACATCACCCGGAACCCGAACCTGCTCAAGAACCACAAGGTCTACATCTCCTCGGGCCACGACGAGTACGTCAACGCCACGCAGCGGGCGGGCATCGAGTCCGCCAAGGCGGCCGGGGTGAACCTGTTCTTCTCCACCGGCAACACCATGTTCTGGAAGACCCGGTTCGAGAACTCGATCGACGGCAGCAACACCCCGCTGCGCACCCTGGTCTGCTACAAGGAGACCAAGGCGCCGGGCGGCCAGAAGATCGACCCGAACCCGGCCTGGACCGGCACCTGGCGTGATCCGCGCTCGTCCCCGCCATCGGACGGCGGCAGGCCGGAGAACGCGCTGGTCGGCACCCTGTTCAACGTCAACGGCTACCGCGCCGACGCCATCCAGGTCCCGGCCTCCTACGGCCGCAACCGGTTCTGGCGCAACACCTCCATCGCCACCGCCACCACCACGACCACGCTGCCCGCGGGCACCCTGGGCTACGAGTGGGACGGCGACCCGGACAACGGCTTCCGCCCGGCGGGCTCGGTCCCGCTGTCGGACACCACGGTGAACGTCGCCGACGGCCAGCTGCTGCTCGACTACGGCTACCTCTACGGCGCGGGCCCGGCCAACCACAAGCTCGTGCTCTACCGCGACCCGGCCAGCAAGGCGCTGGTGTTCAGCGCGGCCACCGTGCAGTGGTCGTGGGGCCTGGACGCCGACCACACCTTCCCGGCGGGCGCCCCGACGTCCGCGCCGACCAGCCTGGCCATGCAGCAGGCGACGGTGAACCTGCTCGCCGACATGGGCGCCCAGCCCAAGACGCTGATGTCCGGCATGATCGCGGCGACCAAGTCGACCGACACCGTCGGCCCGACCGTCACCATCACCTCCCCGGCGGCGGGCAGCACCGTCCCGGCGGGCACCCCGCGCACCATCACCGGCACCGCGGTCGACGCGGGCGGCGGCAAGGTGGGCTCGGTCGAGGTGTCCGTCGACGGCGGCGCCACCTTCCACCGCGCCACCGGCCTGGACAGCTGGTCCTACGCCTGGACGCCGAGCACGCTCGGCTCGGTCACCATCCAGGTCCGCGCGTCCGACGACGGTGCCACCCTCGGCGCCACCGTCAGCCGCCCGGTGACCGTGGGCGCCCAGCAGTGCCCGTGCACCATCTTCGGCACCCAGACGCCGACCGTGGTGGACGGCAGCGACGCCGCCCCGATCGAGGTCGGCACCAAGTTCACCACCTCGGTGAACGCGACCGTCACCGGTGTCCGTTTCTACAAGGCGACCACCAACACCGGCTCGCACACCGGCTCGATCTGGAGCTCGGCGGGCCAGCAGCTGGCCACCGGCACCTTCAGCGGCGAGTCCGGCTCCGGCTGGCAGACGCTGAACTTCAGCACCCCGGTGCAGATCCGCGCGGGCCAGACCTACGTCGCCTCGTACTACGCGCCCAACGGCCACTACTCGGTGGACGCCGGTTACTTCAACGGCAAGGGAGCGGGCATCGTCCCGCTGACCGCGCCCGCGACCGGCAACACCCCGGGCGGCAACGGCGTGTTCCGCTACGGCACGGGCTTCCCCAACAGCTCGTACAACGGCGGCAACTACTGGGTGGACCCGGTCATCACCACCGACACGGCCGACAACACCCCGCCGACCGTGACGGCGACCTCGCCCACCTCCGGCGGCACCGGCGCCTACCTGGACGGCAGCATCACCGCGACGTTCAACGAGTCGGTCGACCCGGCGAGCGTGAACATCACCGTCCAGGCCAACGGCACCCCGGTCGCGGGCTCGGTCAGCGTGGACGACAAGAAGGTCACGTTCACGCCCGCCGACCTGCTGCCCGCGAACACCGTGCACAACGTGACGTTGAACGCCACGGACGGCTTCGGCAACTCGCTGACCAGCGCCAAGACGTGGAGCTTCACCACCGGCACCACACTGCAGCCGTGCCCGTGCAACCTGTTCGGTTCACGGACCCCGGCCACCGCGGACTCCGGTGACGCCAGCAGCGTCGAGCTGGGCGTGAAGTTCACCGTGGGCGCCAGCGCCAAGGCGACCGGCGTGCGGTTCTACAAGAACTTCAACAACACCGGCACGCACACCGGCTCCATCTGGTCCAGCAACGGCCAGCGGATCGCCACCGGCACCTTCGCCAACGAGACGGCCTCCGGCTGGCAGACGCTGACCTTCACCACCCCGGTGCAGCTGCAGGCGGGCCAGACCTACACCGCCTCGTACCTCGCGCCGAGCGGGCACTACTCGGTCGACAACGGGTACTTCGCCAGCACGGGTGCCGGTCGCGGTGTGCTCACCGCGCCCAGCTCGCCCGCGGCCAACGGCAACGGCGTGTACGTCTACGGCGGCGGCTTCCCGAACAGCACCTACAACTCGAACAACTACTGGGTCGACCCGGTCATCGACACCGCGGGCGCGGACAGCACCCCGCCGTCGGTGAGCTCCACCAGCCCGGCGGGCAACGCGACCAGCGTGCCGACCGGCTCCGGGATCACGGTGAACTTCTCCGAGGCCATCAACCCGGCCACGTTGCAGTTCACGCTCACCCAGCAGGGTGCTGGCACGGTCGCGGGCACGCCGCACGTCGCGGCGGACAACCGCAGCGTCACCTTCGCCTCGACCTCGGCGCTCGCGGGCACCAGCCAGTTCACCGCGAGCGTGCGGGCCGCGGACGCCTGGGGCAACCAGATGGCCGCCCCGTACACCTGGTCGTTCACCACCGCGGCCGCGGGCCAGTGCCCGTGCACGCTGTTCCGGCCGACCGACGCCCCGGAGACCACCACGGTCGACGCGGCGGTGGAGCTGGGCATGCGGATCACCCCGAGCCAGAACGGGTGGATCACCGGTGTCCGCTTCTACAAGGGCGCGGACGACAACGGCACGCACACCGGCACGCTGTGGAGCAACACCGGGGCCCAGCTGGCCACCGGGAACTTCACCAACGAGACCGGCAGCGGGTGGCAGACGCTGACCTTCTCGACGCCGGTCCAGGTGACCGCCGGTACCACCTACGTGGTCTCCTACTGGGGCTCCACGGGCCACTACGGCTACACCCAGCAGTACTTCGGCGACAACCGGACGAACGGGCCGCTCACCGCGCCCGCGACCACGGAGGCCGCACCCAACGGGGTGTACCGCTACGGCACGGGTGGTGCGTTCCCGACCGGTTCCGGTAACGGAACGAACTACTGGGTCGACGCAGTGTTCGCGACGAGTCTGACGTGACACGTCCGATCTAAGCGAGCAAGGGGGCAATCCAGTGGCCAGCGTGGATGTGGTGATCCCGTGCTACCGGTACGGGTCGGTACTGCCGATCGCCGTGCGCAGCGTGCTCGACCAGCCGGATGTGGATGTCCGGGTGCTGGTGATCGACGACTGCTCCGGTGACGGAAGCGCCGACGTGGCCCGCAGGCTGTCCGAACAGGACAGCCGGGTCACCGTGCGTGAGCACAAGCAGAACAAGGGACACATCGCCACCTACAACGAGGGCCTGCTGGAGTGGGCGAGCGCGGACTACTGCGCTCTCCTGTCCGCCGACGACGCCCTGACCCCGGGTGCGCTCCGGAGGGCCACGCGCCTGATGGACGCGCACCCGGAGGTCGGGTTCGTCTACGGCCGCCCGCTGCACTGGGACGGCAGCGACCCGCTGCCGCCCGCGCGGACCGAGGACAAGGGCTGGACTGTCTACAAGGGACAGTCCTGGCTGCGTCGCCGGTTCGCGCTCGGGGACGGCTGCATCACCTCCCCCGAGGTGGTGGTCCGCACCTCGGTGCAGCAGCGGCTCGGCGGGTACGACCCCGAGCTGCGGCACACCGGCGACATCG
This sequence comes from Actinokineospora enzanensis DSM 44649, assembly GCF_000374445.1. GTDB lineage: Bacteria > Actinomycetota > Actinomycetes > Mycobacteriales > Pseudonocardiaceae > Actinokineospora > Actinokineospora enzanensis. The sequence continues at coordinate 23,827 of NZ_KB894425.1, forward strand.
AGATGTGGATGCGGTTCGCCCTGCACCATGACGTCGGCTACCTGCGCGGCGTCGACCAGGCCTACTACCGCGTGCACGGCCAGAACATGTCCGCGGCCTACTACGCCTCCGTGGTGGCCGACCTGCGCCAGCGACTGGCCGCCTACACGGCCGTCACCACGCGGGCGGACAACCCGATGGCGGACAAGACCGAGCTGGACCGCCAGGTCCGACGGGTGCTCTCGCGCGACGCACTGCGCCGCGCGGGCCGCGCCTACGACAAGGGCCGCGCCGACGTCGACCCGGTGGACGAGCTGGTCGACTTCGCCCGCGAGTCCTACGGCGACATCGAGAACCTGCCCGAGTGGCACACGCTCCAGCTGCGCAAGCGGCTGGGCGCGCGCCGGTCGCGGGCCCTCTCGCCGCTGGTGCTCACCGCGCCCGCGCGCCGGGTACGCCACCACATGCGCGTGCTGAAGTGGCAGCGCGAGGGCATCTGATCTCGCCTTCCCGGAAGTCTTCTCGATAGTCGAAGCCGCCGGTCGGCGGCTTCGTCGTCGGTCGGTTCTGGATGCCCGGTTCCCGTTACCGCAGGCGGAACTTCGGGTCGGCGGCCTGCGCGGCCAGCTGCTCGGGGGTGAACGGCTCCGTACCGAGCGGCGTCAACCCGGTGTAGGCGAAGTGCTTCGCCTGGGCGATGAAGACCGCGGTGCCGTCCGGGTAGCGGTAGGCGGCCACCTGGTCGATCTGATCGCCGTCCGCCACGGTCAGCACGGCGATCTGCTTGTCGCCCACCGGGGTCATGATGCAGCCGCCCGAACCCACGTTCCAGAACGTCTGCGCCAGCTGGCAGCCTGCCAGGGTGCTGCTGTCGGCGACGTGGTCCACCTCGACGTACAGCCGGGCCCAGCGGCCGTCCTTGCCCACCGGGATCTCGGCGGTGTAGCGCCAGCCGCCGTTCGGCAGGTCCTGTGAGGCCTGGTGGTAGCGCAGCGGTCCGCCCCGGTTGGCCGGGTTGTCCGTCGGCTCCAGGTCGTCCGGGGAGATCAGGCCGTGCGGCACCGAGGACAGCAGCTGGTTCAGCAGGTGCTCGCCGAGCTCCGCGTGCGGCCCGGCGGTCTGGGTCTTGCCGTCCTGGGTGTCGTCCTGGCCGAACACCTCGCCTGCGGCCGCGCTGATCTGCCTGGCCACGGTGTGCAGCTGCGGGGCGAACACCGCGCCCGCCGTGATCAGGACGACGGCCACCGCGGTGGCGATGCCCGCCAGCGTCGACCGTCTGCGCCCGCGGTCGACATGGGCGGCGTCGAGCATCTCGGAGACGTTCATCTCCGGCGGCCGCGGCGTCGCGTCCATCGCGTTGCGCAACGCGACCCGCAGTTCCTGTTCGTGCATGGCCTTGTTCCTCAGTAGGTCGCGGTCGGGGCCGGGAGCAGGGCACGGAGGTTCGCCAGACCCCGCGAGGTCTGGCTCTTCACCGTGCCCACGGAACACCGCAGCGCCTGAGCGGTGTCCTCCAACGACAGGTCCTCCCAGAACCGCAGCACCAGCGCGGCCCGCTGCCGGGGCGGCACCTTGGCCAGCAGCTGCAGCAGCACCACGCGGTCCTCGGTGCTGCCGAGGCGCGGGGCCTCCCGGTCGATCGGCTCGTCGGTCACCTGCTCCCGGCGGAAGAACCCGCGCCGGGTCTCGTCGAGGAAGGTGCGCACGAGGATCTGGCGGGTGTAGGCGTCCAGCTTCTCGTGCTCGGTGATCCTGTTCCAGGCGCGGTAGAGCTTGATGAACGCGTTCTGCACCAGGTCCTCGGCCCGGTGCCAGTCACCGCACAGCAGGTACGCGGTGCCGCGCATGGTGCCCGACTTCGCCGCGAAGTACGCGGCGAACCCGTCGTCCTTGCCCTTCATCCAACCCCCTGGAACGCGTGGCTACGCGTGACACACGCGCGCGACGGATGCCAGGGTTGCATGGGATGCCCGGCGGCACCCCATCCCGGTCGGATCCCTCAGGACGGCTTTCTCAGCGGAGGCGGAACTTCGGGTCCACCGCCTGCCTGGCCAGCTGCTCCGCGGTGAACGGCTCCTGGGCGATCGCCGGGTGGCCGCTGTAGGCGTACTCCTTGGCCTGGGCGATGAACACGACCGTGCCGTCCGGGTACCGGTAGGCCGCCCACTGGTCGAGGCGGTCGTCATTGCCCGGCTTGGTGACCACGCCGACCTGCTTGCCGTCGACCGCGATCGTGGTGCACTCGCCGCCCAGCCCCCACAGTGACCGGGCCAGCTCGCAGCCGGTCATGTCGGTGCCGTTGTGGTGCACCTCGGCGAGCAGCCTGCCCCAGTGGCCGTCCTTGCCGACCGGGATCTGCGCCAGGTACCGCCAGTTCGCGCCGGGCAGGTCCTTCGACGCCTGGTGGTAGCGCAGCGGACCGGTCAGCTGGCCGTCCTTGGGCATCAGGTCAGCGGGCGAGGTGAGGCCCGCGGGCACCGAGGAGAGCAGCTGGTTCAGCAGGTGCTCGCCGAGCTGGGCGTGCGGCCCGGCGGTCTGGGTCTTGCCGTCCTGGGTCTCCTCGCCCGGTCCGCCCGAGCTCGCGGTCGAACTGGATGATCCGGTCGAACTGGGCGAGCCGGTCGAGGTGGATGTCGGCCCGGTGGACGTGCCGGTGGTGGAGGCGGCGGTCGACCGGCCGTGGCGAGGTGCCGCTGCCTGGATGCCGCTGTCCTGGTTTCCGCTGTCCTGGTTGGCACTGCCCGCGGCATTGCCGAGGCCGGGCAGGAACACCGCGCCCGCGGCGATGGCGGCCACGGCCACCGCGACACCCGCGCCCGCGAGCACCGCCTGCCTGCGCGGCTTCGCGTCGGTATCCGCACCCAAATCGGTGACGACCGGATCCTGCTCGTCGTGCATGGAACCCCCCTCGTAAACCGTCAGTACGCGTTAGTCACGCGCCCGCACCGGCCGGGGGTTGCACACCTTTATCCACGTTTTATCCGCGGGTCGTCATTTCCAGGAGGTGTAGTAGCTGGCCTCGTTGACCAGGTAGCGAACGGTCGCCTCGGGCACGTGCTGCACGACCCGGGTCCGCGACATCCGGTAGACGAACTCCCAATCTTCCTTGGGGAGGGTCGCCTTCACCCGCGGGATACGGCTGAACAGCACATCGTCGGCGCGGCGCAGCACGATCGAATTGGAGTCCACGTACGGCGAGTCGTCCACCATGGTCTTGCGGTCGAACGGCTCGGACAGCACGTCCAGCACGGTGCCGTCGGCGCGGCGGCGTTCCACGGCCGAGTAGACCAGGTCGGCACCGCCGCCGAGCGCGGCCAGGGTGTGCCTGAGGTGGTCGGGGTGCCAGGTGTTGTCGTCGTCCAGGAATGCCAGGTACTTCGAGCGGGTCAGCCGGATGCCGACATTGCGGACCAGCCCCAGCACGGCGGAGTTCCGCGACAGGCTCACCGCGGCCAGCCGGGGATCGTCGGGGAGCGCGGGCAGCCCGGCGCCGTCGTCGACCACGATGATCTGGTGGTCGACGACGGTCTGCGCGAGCGCCGACTCCACGGCGTCGACCAGCAGCTCGGGCCGCTTGTAGGTCGGCATGACGATGGCGACCAGGGTCTCCGGCCGCTCGCCCAGCTGGGCACGCAGCCGGGCCACCTCGTCGTCCTCGAACCGGCGCAGCTCCGGCACCCGGCGGCCGAGCGTCAGCTTGTTCTTGGCCTCGTGCATCGGCCACAGGCCGAACGCATCGCGCAGGGCGCGGCGGACGGCGGCGGAGGCGCCGTTGCGGTCCTTGAGCGGGGCGGTCACGTGCTCACCTCGGGTTCAGGGTTTGCTTACGGGGTCAGACGGTGCCGGGGAGGGCCGTCTGGGGGACGTCGACAGGCTCGACCGCCTTCCCGCGGCCGGGCAGCATGGCCCGCATCGGGTACACGATCGGCACGTACAGCGCCGCCGCGGCCGCGGCGCCCACCAGCAGCTGGGCCCACATGCCGTCGAACAGGCGGTGCACCGCGAACGCGGAAGCCACCAGCAGCAGCCCGCCGATCACCGGCCTGCGCATGGCCAGCAGCGACGGCGTCAACCGCACCCCGCGCCTGCGGATCACCACGGCGAACGCGGGCAGCACGATCAGCACGGCCACCGCCACCTGGGCGATCGACGCGCCGCGGATGCCGTCGAGGTGCGTGCCGACGAGCAGCGCGGGCACCATCGTGCCCAGCCAGAGCGCCTGCAGGCCGATCAGCACCCGGTTGCCGTCCAGCGCCACCAGCAGGTCGTAGCCGATGAACAGCAGGATCCGCACCAGGCCCAGCCCGGCCAGCACCTGCAACGCCACCGCCGCCGGGATCCACTTCTCGCCGTAGACCGCGTGCAGCAGCGGGGTCGCGTAGCAGGCCAGCAGCGCGCAGACCGGGATCGCGGCTGCCATCAGCAGGCCGACCCCGCGCGCGAGCGCCTGTTCCAGCTGCCGCTTGTCGTCCACCAGCCGGGAGAACCCGGCCAGCGACACCCGCCGGGCGGCCTCGGAGAACACCTGCAACGGCAGGCTCGACTGGTTGAACGCCATCACGTACAGGCCCAGCGCCACCTCGTCGGCCAACCCGCCGATGATGATCTTGTCGACGTTGGTCACGGACAGCACCAGCAGGCTCGCCGCGGCCAGCGGCAGTCCGAACCGGATCAGCTCCCTGGCCGTCTCACCATGCCAGCCGGGACGCACCTTCACCGGACACAGCACCAGGTAGCAGGTGACCGACACCAGGTTGCCCGCGATCTGGCCAACCGCGAAGCTCATCGCGCCTGCGCCGGACACCGCCAGCGACATGGTCACGCTGGTCACCACCACGAACGCGGCCGCGTCGCAGAGGAACCGGGTGCGCTGCAGGAACTCCCGGTTCAGGATCGCCGCGGGCACCACCGCGATCCCGTCGAAGATCACCGCCAGGCACAGCACCCGCACCACGCCGACCGCGTCCGGGCTGCCCATCAGCTCACAGAACGCGGGCGCGCCGAAGAACACCAGCGCGTACATCGCGGTCGAGGTACCCACCGCGATCGTCATCGCGGTCGGCGCGAACTCCCGCACGTCCCGCTGCCAGCGCACCAGCGCCAGGGACACGCCCAACTCGTTGAACGCCTGCAACAGCGTCACCGCGACCAGCGCCACGGCGAACACGCCATAGTCGGCCGGGCTCAGCAGGCGGGCCAGGATGATGCCCGAGACCAGCGTGCCCAGCCGCAACACCACCGTGTTGAGCAGGCTCCACAGCGCGCCCCGACCCACCTTGCCGCCCACCGAAGCGGGCTCTGAACTCGCGGACTGCGGCGCCTCGACGGCGTCTGAGCTCACGCTCGTACCTCGGATTTCTCACTGGGACCCGATCCGGACCGCTTGGCGGGACCCTTCCGGCCCGACCGCGCGGCGCGGGCGTCACCGGGGGCGTCCTTGCCCGCCCCCGCCGACTCCCGGTGTTGTCGTCGCTGCAACCCCCTCTGCCGTTGCGTGCTGGGCGGCAGAAGTGGCGGAATCCCCCCTGGCTGCTCCTGGACCGTGCGCCACAGCGCGCCTGCCAGGCCGATCAGCAGGAATGTGTAGCCGGTGGCGACGGCGAACCCGAGCAGGTCGAAGGTCGCCGAGGAGATGCCCGGCACCGCGATGCACGCGGCCAGCGTCACACCGAGGTCGCGGATGCGCGGGTCCTTGCTGGCCAGCCGGGCGCGGAAGGCGCAGTATATGCCCGCCAGGTAGATGAAGATCAACAAAGCCAGGCCGATCGCACCGTTCTGCACCAGCGTGCCCAGGTACTCGTTGTCCAGCCAGCCGTACTTCTCCGGCAGGTAGGTGCCCATGCCCCGGCCCAGCCACAGGTGCTGCGGGATCTCCTTGCCCGCCCGCTCCACCGCCCGGCGCCTGCTCTCCGCGCTCGGGTCCACGCTGATGCTGGTGAACAGGCTCAACAGGGTGCCGACCAGGCCGGGGACCATCACCCGCATGGCCACCATGAAGCCGAGGATCCCCCACAGCGCCTTGATCCGGCGCTTGGGCGCCATCGCCGGGATGATGAAGATCGCCGCGATGGCCAGGCCGAGCACCGCCGACCGGGACAGCGACTGCATCGAGGCCACCGCCAGGATCGCCAGGCACAGCCACCAGCGCTTCTTCTGCCCGCCGTGATCCACCCCGCGCAGCGCGTAGTGCAGCGCCAGCGGCACCGTCATCGCGCACACCACGCCGAACTCGATCGGGTGCCCGGCGGTGCCAGCGGGCCTGCGGAAGTTCGACCGCTCCAGCACGTACGACAGCGAGCCGTTCGCGCGCAGACCGGGCAGCATCAGGTACTGGGTCAGGTCAAGGCCCGCCATGAACTGCAGGATCCCGACGAAAGCCATGAACGTGGCGCCCACGATCATGGTCTTGAGCACCCGGTCGATCCTGGCCAGGCCGCGCACCCCGTCGGTCACCGCGACACCCACCGCCACCACGGCCATGGTCGTGACCAGCGTGCGGTCGGCCGCGGACAGCTCGTCAGGGGGCAGGTAGCCGTAGGTGGCGTAGCCGTAGGTCGCCAGCTGCGCGCAGACGAACAGGAACAGCGCGATCCGCGCGGCGTTGCGGCCCTTGGCCACGCCCAGCGTGGTCACCATCTGGGCGAGGAACCACAGCACGCCCATGGCCAGGCCGATCGCCACGCCCGGGGCCAGCGACATGGGCAGGCCCTTGATCACCAGGGCGGCCGGGATCACGGTCATGGCCAGCGCGTAGACGCAGGCGACGGTCGCGCCGTCAGCCTTGGAGCGCGCCTTGACCGGGGTACCCGCCTTGCCGCCGACGAAGTCGGGGATCACGGTCAGCCACGCGGTTCTTGCGGCGACTGCGCAGGCTTCGGCGTCGCAGGCTTCGGCTGCTGTGCGGTCGGCGCGGGCTTGGCCTGCTGACCGGCCTGACCCGACTGACCGGTTTGACTGGTCTGACCTGACTGACCGGTCGGCGCGGGCTTGGCGGGCGGCGCGGCCTGGGCGACCTGGGTGGGCTTCTGCACCCGCACCGTCGGGGGCTCCCGGTACTCCTCGGGAGAGCGGTTGCCCTGGCCCTGACGCCGGTTGAGCGGACCGCTCGGGTTCGACGGCGGCGGCAGCTGGCCGCTGTTGGCACCGTTCACCGGCGCGCCGTTCGCGGCACCGACCGGCCGCACCCGCTGGGTGCGCTCGGACAGCGAGTCACCGCGCATCGGCTGCGGCGCGCGGGCCGCGTTCGGCGGCGGACCGGCCGGGCGGCGCACCGGCTCGGCGGCGGCGCGGACCGGCTCGTCCTCGCGCTCGGCCTGCGGCTCGTCCTCGTCCGGGTCGACGGCGCCCTCGTCGAGGTCATCGTCGTCCAGCCCGGCCCGCCTGCGCTTGCGCTGCTGCAACGTCTCCAGCCCGTACACCGCGCCAAGGCTGGCGATCAGGCCCAGCACCAGCGCCACGCCAGCGGCCCTGATCTTGCCGCCGCGCAGCGGCTCCGGCTTGGTCGGCGACACCACGTCGTCCACCCGGATGAACGTGCTCGGCGGCGCGCCGAGCACCTGCTGCCGCTTGGACAGCTCGTCCTTGACCTTGTCCAGCACCTGGATGGCCAGCTGCCGGGCGCCCTCCTCGGACGCGCTGTCGGTCTTGATCGTGATGAACGGGCCGCCGTCCGAGCCACCCGTCAGGGTGAACGTGTGGTCCGGCTTGTCCGCGCCGAGCGACTTCACCACCTCGGGGGTGTTGATGCTCTGGATCACGATCGAGGCCGAGATGGACAGGCTGCTCTCGAACGCCAGCAGCGGGTTCGTCTGCCCGTTCACCTTGTCCGCCGAGCTGGTCGGACCGCTCGCGGGGGAGGTCAGCACGATCACGCCGGTCGACTCGTAGTGCAGTGGCATCGCCACGTACACCGCCCCGGCGGCGCCGACCGTCACGGCGAACACCGGGAGCGCCACGTACCACCGCTTGAGCAGTACGAGGAGGGTCTTGAAGAAGTCCATCATCTGCGCCCCAACACACGACGTGACGCCGAGCAACAGGTCCGGCTGCCTACTTGTTGAATCATCGCTTGTGCAGAAAAGTCGTTACTCCATGTGATCCCGCCCGCCTGACCGTACCGCTGACCGGCCTAACGACGGGATCACCTGTTGAGGTTCGTCCGATACCGCCACACGCGATAGGACGTGCCGTCACCCACCGGGGTTGTGAGCAACAGGTCACGCTCACACACCACGATGTCGACCTTGATACCACCGCCCTGTTGCGGCTCGGTGAACCGCACGCAACCGGGGTTCTCCGGGTCCGGTATGCCCGGGTCGTTGTCGCCGCGCGCGTAGAGGGCCACGTCGCGGGTCGCCAGGAACTCGTGCACCTGGCCGGTCTTGAGAGCGTCGAGATACTCGACGGAGTTGACCAACCCCTCCAGGTGGACCACCGGTCTGCGCAGGTGGTACCCGATGCTGCCTGCCCGGTCGCCCATCGCGATCGGCGCGCCCACCGGGGTGAGGGCGTCGATCCGCGCGGCCACCGCGGGCCCGGCCTCGATGAACGCCGACCGGGCCACGACGCCCTTGGTGGACCGGGCCGCGTTCACGCCGATGAGCGCCACCATGAGCAGCGCCAGTCCACCCGCCAGCGCCAGCCGCGCGGGCTTGTGCTGTTGCGCCGCCTTCGCCCACTTCGCGACCAGCGCGGGCCCGGCGAGCGCGACGGCCAGTGGCGCGGACGAGAAGTACCAGGGCCACAACTGCCAAGAAGAGGTAAAGGCATAGTAACCCACGGTAAGCACACCGCCGGTCAGCATGATCGCGCCGAACCGGGCCGCGAGCCCGAGGCCGCCGGTCGCGCGAGCCAGCAGCGCGCCGACCACCGCGAGCAGGGCGATGGCGCCGAGCCAGGTGCGCTGGTCGAACAGCACCGGGGAGCTGAGGAACTGGCTGATGGTGTCGGTGTTGAAGCCGCCCCCGCCCAGCGCCTTCGCCTGGCCGGAGACCGGCAGGGGGGTGTGGAACAGAGCCTGGTTGATCGCCACGTAGGCGACCAGGACCAGGGCCGGGACCAGGGCGAGCCAGAGCGTCAGCCGCAGCCAGGGCCTGCCCGCGCGCGCCCAGGTGACCGCGGCGACGACGCCGAGCACGGCCATGGGGAACACGGTGTCCAGGCGGGCGAGCACGGCCAGCGCCATCAGCACGCCGACGCCGCGGGCGGCGGCCGGGCCGAAGGCGGGGGACAGGAAGCCGTCGGTGCGCAGGTAGGTGGCGCCGAGCCAGAGGAGGATGAACAGCAGCAGCCCGGTCTCCATGCCGGAGAACCAGAACGACGGGCCCGCCGCGCCGAGCACCAGGAGCGGGGTGGCACAAAGCGTGACCAGGATGGGACGCCCGGTGAGCATCCCGATGCGGTCGATCTGCCGTCCGGACGCTACCGCCAGAGCCGATGAGACGAGCGTCACAGCAACCAAGGCCGCCTTACCGTTCGTGATCGAAAAGACCGGAACGAGTAGCAGTAGCCACAGAGGGTGATAGCCGTTCGTCGGGTCCAGTCCGTTGAACGTCGAACCGTCACCCATCGCGATGTGGTCCGCGATACCGAAGTAGTAGAAGGCGTCGTCGTCGAACGAGCCGACCGCGGTGGAGTACGGCGAGAAGATGACCATGCCGAGCCGCACCGCGGCGATTACGCAGGCCAGCAGCGTGACGGAGAGCCAGATCGGTGGTCGTTGGCCCGTCCCGGGCGCGGCGTCGGGCCGTCCGGGGGCGGGGGTCGGTCGGGCGCTTGTGCGCATCCCTGCTCCCGGTTGCCGAAGAGAACTGCTCGGAACAGGGATCGTGTGGTCCGGTAAATCGTTACGCAGCGTCGCCTCCCCCAGACGAGTGACGGGCCCCACTCTTGGTAATCATGAGCCCCAAGTTGATCGTGACTCCATTGTGATCTGGCAGTGGATGTGCATAGAGTGCCCCCGGCTCGCGGGGCACACCCCGACACGATGCCCCGCACGCCTGAAAACCCTTGTCCTGCAACGGGGGCGAACTACTGCCAACCGGAAGGATCTGACGGATCCCATGTCCGCTCGACATCAGACGTCTGCGGAGTTAACCGACCGCCATGACCGCCGGAGACGGGCGCGCACCCGCGTCATCGCCACCGGAGTGGCCGTGAGCGCACTGGTACTCGTCGCGGGCTGCAAGCCCGTAGCGGGAAAGCCCAACCCGCATCCGCCGACAATCCCCACCACGACCACGGTCTCCCCGGACCCCACCGAGGTGCCACCCCCCTCGACCGAGACGCCCACCAGTGCTCCATCGGCCACCGAGTCGACTGTGCAGCCCACCGCCTCGGCGACCATCAAGCCAACGAACCAGCCCGCCCCACCCACGGTGGCCCCCCCGGGCGGCCCGGTCCCCGGGAACACCGCCCCCCAGGCAGGCCAGGTCGGCTACCGCGGTGACCGGGCCAAGCTGAAGGTCGTGGACGGCCCCGGTTCGGCTCCCCCCGGCACCACCTGGAACTCCGGCGCCCTGCGCTTCAGTGGCAACGTCACCCTGGACGGGGTCTACGTCAAGGGCGGCATCGAGTACAGCGGCAAGGGCACGCTGACCATTCGCAACTCGGTGATCGAGGGCAACCACAACAGCTGGTCCCCGATCCTGGGCAACAGCGGCCACGTCGACGTCCGCGACTCCACGATCACCTACAAGGACGACCAGCTGCCCGGCGACAAGTGGGGCAACGGCGCCATCCACGGCGACGCCACGGTCACGGTGATCCGGTGCGACATCTCGGGCACCCCGGACGGCATCCAGAACGGCCCCGGCAACAGCACTATCGAACAGAACTACATCCACGACCTGCGCCGGTTCGGGACATATCCGGAAAACACGCACAATGACGGCATCCAGTCCTACGGCGGACCGAACACCGTCATCCGCTACAACCGGATCGACATCAGCGCGGATGGCAAGGCCTACGACGGCACCCACCAGAACGCCGCGGTCTTCATCATGACCAGCGACGGTGAAGCCACCAGTGGCCTCCAGGTCATCGGCAACTACCTCGCGGGCGGCGGCTACATCATGCGCATCGGTGCCACCACCCGCGGCGCGGTCATCACCGACAACCACTTCGGTACGACCGCGGGCGGCTTCGGCGAGTTCACCGTCGACCAGGGCGCGACCATCGCGCAATGGGCGAACAACACAAGTTTGGCGAACAAGCAGTTGAACCAGCCGAAGTAACCCTGGCCCCCAGGGCCCCAGAGGCCGCCGTCGCCATCCCCCGGGCGACGGCGGCCCTCTGTCTGTCAGGCCCCAGCCGCTCCCGCCCTGGGCCGCTCCGAGCGCCCTTGACCGGGCCTCAGCCCACCGGTGACGGTGACGACGCGCCCCGCACCAGCACCCGGGGTTGCCCCGAGGCATCCGCCGCCGACTCGTAGATCGTCGGCTCCCCGCCCTGCTGCACCTTCGCGTAGGCCAGCGCCGAGTCGGTCAGCCACGCCGCCTGGTCATCCACGCCGTCCGACCCCGGCAGCTCGATCTCCTTACCCGATGCCAGGTCGAGTACGAACAACTGCCACGTGCCCAACCGCCCACCGCGCTTCTTGTACGCCACCCGGGTCTGGTCCGGCGACAACGACGGGCACTCCGCGGACTGCCGCACGGTCACCATGGTCCGCGCCCGCAGATCCCCCTTCACCAACCACGTCTTGTCGCCGGACCCCAACGTCGCGTAGAAGGTGTTGTCATCTGTAGCGACGGTCACACCCCAGTAGTTCTCGTTCTGCCGCTTGTCCGGCGCCCCGTCGATCGACGTGGCGAACGTCTCCAACGACTCGGTCAGCGTCCCCGACCGCAGGTCGAGCACCCCGGTCCGGGTGGAGAACCCACCCGGCGACAGGTATGAGTCCCCGGTCACGAACACCGTCCAGGACACGATCTTCCCCGACGCCGACACCCGCGCCCGCGACGGCGTCCCCGGCAACGGCACCGTCCGCAGCTGCGCCCCGGTCGAGTCGAACACCGCCGCCTCGTACGCCCCCGGCAACGTCAGCCGCAGGCACACCGTCGTCCCACCCGCCGTGTACACCCGCAGGCATTGCATGGTCCCGGTGGTCCGGTTCCCCGCGGCATCCATTGTGGACACCAGGTTCCGCCCGCCCCCGTTGTCCACGAACCTGACCCCGGTACTGCTCGCCGTCCCCGGCTCCGCCGCGGCCTTCCCCTGGTTCCCGACCTCGGCCACCACATAGGTGACCCCACCGGCGACCACCAGGACCATGGCGACAACCCCGACCACGATCCGGTTCCGCACCAACCAGTCCCTCACCGCGAAACCTCCGGACGAATGAGCAGATAAACCCCGACCAGCGCGGCAGTCAGCGCGCCCACCGCGAGCAGCACCGTGGTGCCGAACGCGAGATTCTGCAGCAGCAGCCCGATCCCCACCGACGAGGCGAACCGCGCGAGCGCCTGTCCTGTCTGCACGATCGACAACCCACCCGCGCGCATGTGCGCGGGCACCAACGTCGCCCCGTGCGCCATCAGCACCCCGTCGGTCGCCGCGTAGAACAGACCATGCAACGCCAACGACGCGGCCGCCAGCGGGATGCCCCCGAACGGCCCCAGCAACAGCAGGTACACCCCCAGCAGGAGCACGTGCCCGCCGAAGAACACTCGCCACCGCCCCACCCGGTCGGCCAGCTTCCCCATCGGCGTGGCCGCGAGCAGGAACATCAACGCCGTCCCCACCGGCATCAACGCCAGCGCCGTCGACGGCAACCCGGAGACCTTCTGCAACACCACGAAGACGAACGCGTCCGAGATCGTCGCCAGCCCCAGCAGCCCGGCCGCGATCGTCGTGCGCCGCATCCGCTTCTCCCGCAGCAGCCCCACCGTCGCCCGCAGCGAGGCGACCTTCCCCGGCACCCGCTCCAACCGAGGCTGACGCACGAAGAACACCAGCACGATCACACCCAGTGCCGCGAAACAGAAGCTGATCATGAAGATCGGGCCGGGTCGGTAGGTCACCCAGGACAGCAGCGCGAAGGTCACCAACGGCCCGAACATCGCCCCGATGGTGTCCATCGTCCGGTGCACCCCGAACGCCGTCCCCAGGTCCTTGCTCGGCGTCACCAACGAGATCAGCGCGTCCCGCGGCCCAGTCCGCAACCCCTTGCCCGCCCGGTCCAGCGTCTGCACCCCGCCCAGCGCCAACGCCGAGGCCCCCACCGGCACGAATGCGAGCTTCATCACCGCCGACAGCCCATACCCCGCGACCGCGACCTCCTTGTGCCGGTGCACCCGGTCCGCGATGTACCCACCGGCCAGCCGCAGCAGCGCCGTCGCGCCGGTGTAGAGACCGTCCAGCAACCCCAGCTGGACATAGGTCATCTGCAAGGAGACCAGCACATAGACAGGCATGAACGCGGTCACCATCTCCGAAGAGATGTCTGTGAGCAGGCTCACCGTGCCCAACAGGAAAACGGTGGTCGGAACCCGACTCGTCCGCACTCCGTCGACCGGCGCATTCTCCTTGCCCGACCTGGTCGAAGCGACGTACACCCGAACACCTCCGCAGCTAGACCGCGTGCCGCGGCGCCTCGTCCTGCGTATCGGCAGATGACCACGGTGTGTAACAAGCTGCCGAACTTGACCGAATCTTTGGTGGGTACTCGCATGCGCCCGCCGGCTTGGCCGCACGGCCGGTAACCGAAGTGCCCGTTCGAGCGAATACGACAGTGTTGCTTTCGTCCAGGAAGAGGTCCCCGTGAGCCGTCAGAGGGCCCCGCATGTCCTGATCATCGTGCAGAACCTGCCCGTCCCGCTCGACCGGCGGGTATGGTTGGAATGCAAGGCGCTCAGAGCCGCGGGCTACGAGGTGTCGGTCATCTGCCCCAAGGGCCCCGGCGACCCCGCCTACGCCGTGCTCGACGGCGTGCACCTCTACAAGTACGCCCCGCCCAAGCAGGCCGACGGCCTGGCGGGCTACGCGTGGGAGTTCGTCTACTGCTGGCTGCGCACCGCCGCGCTGACCCTGAAGGTCCGCCGCCGTGCGCGCTTCCACGTGATGCAGGCCTGCAACCCGCCGGACACGTACTGGGCACTCGCCCTCCCATGGAAGCTCGATGGCGTCAAGTTCGTCTTCGACCACCACGACCTCAACCCTGAGGTGTTCCGCTCCCGATTCGGTGAACCGAAGAAGCTCGCGGGCAAGCTCCAACTCGCGATCCTCAAGTGGCTCGAACGTCGCACCTTCCGCACCGCGGACCGCGTCATCTCGACCAACACGTCCTATCAGGACATCGCCATCCGCCGCGGCGGCGTCAAGCGCGAGCACACCACCGTGGTCCGCTCCGGCCCGGACACCTCCGCCATGCGCCCGGTCTACGCCGACGAGTCGCTCCGCCGCGGCGGCAGGCACCTGGTCGCCTACCTGGGCATCATGGGCCCCCAGGACGGCGTCGACGGTGTGCTGGAGGCGGCTGACCGGATCGTCCACCTGCACGGCCGCACCGACTTCCGCTTCGTCCTGCTCGGCTTCGGCGACTGCCTGGAAGACCTCAAGCGTCAGTCCACCGACCTCGGCCTCGACGAGTACGTCGAGTTCACCGGCCGGGTCGGCCCCGAGCAGATCGCAGGCTACCTGTCCGCCGCGTCCATCGGCCTGTCGCCCGACCCGCGCAGCCCGCTCAACGACGTGTCGACCATGAACAAGACCATGGAGTACATGGCCTACGCCCTCCCGGTCGTGGCCTACCGCCTCACCGAGACCGTCGTCTCCGGCGGCGACTGCGCGGTCTACGTCGAGCCCGGCGACAGCGACGGTCTCGCCGACGCCGTGGTCGCCCTCGCCGACGACCCGGAACGCCGCGCCCAGCTCGGCACCACGGGCAGGCGCCGCGCCGAACAGGTGCTCGACTGGCGCCCGCAGGCCCAGGCCTACGTCGGCGTCTACGACGAGCTGCTCGGCTACCCGTCGGCAGGCCCGTTCCCGGACGGCTGGCCGACCGTGGACCGCAGGTCGGACCCGGCGGACCCGGACACCTTGACCGACCAGTGGGGCAACCGGCTGGTCGATCTTCGCGACGAGGCTGCGTTGCGCGCCTTCGCCGCGACTCGCATCATGGCGCCCGAGGACGAGTCGGAGCCGCAGCGCGGCCCGGCGCCGCAGGCGAGCTGAATCCGTACGCAGGGGAGAGGTACATGTTCGTACGACGGATCGCCGTCATCGGTACCGGCTACGTCGGCCTGACCACTGGGGCCTGCCTGGCCTCCCTCGGCCACGACGTGGTCTGCGCCGACGTGGACGCCGACAAGGTCAAGCGGCTGTCCCGGGGCGAGGTCGACATCCTCGAACCGGGTCTGGCCGACCTGGTCTCCGAGGGCATCGCCGCGGGCAGGCTCACCTTCGTGCTGGGGGCCTCCGCGGCCCTCCGGCACTCGGAGGACGGCCCCGAGGTCATGTTCCTGTGCGTCCCGACGCCCATGGGCGTCGGCGGCGTCGCCGACCTGAGCATCGTCGAGTCGGTGATCGAGGAGGTCCGGGACCTGCTGCCGGTCGACTGCGTGGTGGTCAACAAGTCCACCGTGCCGGTCGGCACCGCCGAGCGCACCGAGGAACTGCTGAACCGCCCGGACGTCGCGGTCGTGTCCAACCCGGAGTTCCTCCGCGAGGGCAGCGCGGTCTACGACTTCCTCAACCCCGACCGGATCGTGGTCGGCGGCAGCCAGCAGGACGCCGCCGAACGCGTCGCCGCGCTCTACGCCAAGCTCGGTGCTCCCACCGTGCTCACCGACGCGCCCAGCGCCGAACTGGTCAAGTACGCCGCCAACTGCTTCCTGGCCATGAAGCTCTCCTACGTCAACGCCGTCGCCGAGCTCTGCGACCGCCTCGGCGCCAACATCACCGACGTCACCGAGGGCATGGGCTACGACAAGCGCATCGGCCAGGCCTTCCTGCAGCCCGGTCCGGGCTGGGGCGGTTCCTGCCTGCCCAAGGACACCTCGGCGATGGTCCAGCTCGCCGACGCGGCCGACTTCGAGTTCCGGCTGATCCGCGCCACCATCGACACCAACACCCGCCAGCGCCAGCGCATGGTGGAGAAGGTCCGGCTCGCCGTCACCGGCAAGCGCAACGGCTCCCTGTCCCACCGCAGGCTGGCCCTGTTCGGGCTGACCTTCAAGGCGGGCACCGACGACCTGCGCGACTCGCCCGCCCTCGCGGTGGCCGCGCTGCTGCGCCAGGCAGGCGCCGACCTGGTCGGCTACGACCCGGCCCTGCGGCCCGACACCCGGCACCCCGACCTGGCCGCGGTCACCGTCACCGACGACCCGTACCAGGCCGCCAAGGACGCCGAGGCGGTCGTGGTGCTGACCGAGTGGCCCGAGTTCCGCTCGCTGGACTGGTCCCGGCTCGCCGAGTCGGTCAGCAAGGCGATCGTCGTCGACACCCGCAACCTGCTCGACCCGGCCGTGGCGCGCCGCGCGGGCTTCGAGTGGATCGGCATCGGCAAGCCCTGACCAGGGCTCGGTCGATACTCGGAGACGAAACGCACGAAGACGAATAGGGCACGGTCGGGCGGCTGCAGGCCGCCCGACCGTTTTTTCGGGACTCACCGCTCGATCGCGGCACCTGGCCCGAGCCGACCCCGGGCGTGCTGGACGGACTTGTCTCGGTGGACCAGGTGCGCGACCGGCGGTCACGGCCGCCCGCCCCCGACTCCGTCGACCCCACCCTCGCGCGCCGGGCGGCGTCGAGTCGGTCGGAGTTGGGCGGCCTGGGGTGGCTCAAGGCGTCGGATTCGGGGAACGACCGCGGCACCACGGTCGTTCCCGCCTTCCGTCGGCCAAGCCACCTGCTTCTGTCGCCATGAGGGTTTGCGGGGCGACCAGCACGGAGCGGTCGATGTCGCGATCGGCCGGAGCCGGTGGCGCCTGCCGGTCCTGCGGCCACTCCCGACCCCGACCAGGTGGCGCCATCGGTGCCTGGCCGAGTTCGGTCATGTCCACATGTCCGTCGCGTCATCGCCTGGCTCACGTCAGCGAGCCGTCTGCTCAGTGCTGTCGGGCACCCTCTGGCGACCTGTGGGTCATCCATCCATCGGTCTCTCCTCCTCGCATCCCTGACTTGGTGGGTGTGGGCTCGCCCTGCCCGATACCCATGGTCGTCGAGTGGTGGGGTGGATGCGAAGAGGTGTGGCGGGCCTGTGGATGAATCGGAGGGTATGTGGATAACTCGTCGGTAGGGCGCGGGCTCAGAAGGTGATCAACGCCAGGGCCTGGTCGTCGTAGGGCTTGGGCCGGGGCCAGCGCGCTCCGTCCGGATCGGACCGTTCCGCCGCCCGCACGGCCTCCAGCACGGCCCGCGGACCCTCCGAGGTGGCCAGTGCCAGCGCCTCCGGC
The DNA here is from genome assembly GCF_000374445.1 of Actinokineospora enzanensis DSM 44649. Classification (GTDB taxonomy): domain Bacteria; phylum Actinomycetota; class Actinomycetes; order Mycobacteriales; family Pseudonocardiaceae; genus Actinokineospora; species Actinokineospora enzanensis. The sequence continues at coordinate 41,202 of NZ_KB894425.1, forward strand.
CAGCCGAACAGGCCGTAGTCGTCCACTCCGCACGAGACGCCGTCGCTGGCCATGAGCACCGCCGACACGGACTCGCGCGGCCAGGACGCCCGGATGCCGTGATAGGCCGCGGCGGGTACGGCCTCGGCGACCCAGTAGCCGCCTTCTTGGTTACGCAATGCGGACGTTTTCCGTGCGGAGGCGCGTAACGCCGCAAGATGTTCGGTGGAGTAGCCACCTCCGCCACGTAAGCGGTCGCGGTAGCTACCGCGGGGGACATTGCGCAGCCGGAGGTCCGCCACGACCTCCGGCTCCGGGCGGAAGGCCACCACCGGGCTGTCGGCCAGCACCAGCGCCTCCACCTCGGCCGCGTTCCACCGCACGATCGCCACCGTGCTGGCGGGGCTCTCGCCGGGCGTGAAGCCGTTGCCGCGGGCGACGGAGCGGATCGCGCCCGCGAGCAGATCGGCGAGATCCAGCTCCGGCGCGGTGGTCAGCCTGCCCGCGAGCTGGGCGGCGAGCTCGTTGGCGTACGCACCCCCGCTGGGCAGGTCAGGGCGCATGGAGGTGGCGCCGTCGAGCAGGATCACCGCCTCGGGCAGCACGACCACCACGTCCTCGCTGGGACGTGGCAGTCCGTCGAGCCCGAGTCCGGGCGCCTCGGCCATGGCTATCTCCGGCATGACCCGATCATGCCTGCGTCAACTGTGGTTGACAAGCTCGACTTCGTCAACCTATGTTGACTTCATGGCGGAAGCAACCCAACTGGCCAGCGCCGCGGGCGATCGAGACCCCCGGGTCGGCCTGCGCGCGGTCGCCGCCCTGCGCAAGCTCCTCGAACAGCTGGAGGCGGTGCAGGTGCGCAGCGCGCGCGTCCACGGATGGTCCTGGCAGGAGATAGCGGCCGAGCTCGGCGTGAGCAAGCAGGCCGTGCACAAGAAGTACGGGAGGCAATAGACATGTTCGAGCGCTTCACCAAGACGGCCCGCGTCGTCGTCCGCGACGGTGTCCACATCGCCGAGCAGGACAGAGCCGCGCGGATAGAGCCCGAGCACCTCCTGCTCGGACTGCTCAAGCAGGATGGCACCCCGGGCACGGCCGCGCTGGCCCACCACCACGTCACCACGACCTCGGCCCGCGTGGCCATCGACACGACCCGGCGCCGCGGTGGCCTGTCCGCCGCCGAGGCCGCGGCGCTCAACGAGTTCGGCATCGACGTGGACGCGGTCGTGTCCGCGATCGAGCAGACGCACGGCGAGGGAGCCCTCGCCCGTGTAGCCAAGCGCGCACGGACATACCGCCCACGTTGGCGCGTCGCGTTCTCCACGGACGCCAAGCGGGTGCTGGAGTTCAGCCTGCGCGAGGCCATCGACTGCGGCGACCGCTCGATAGGCGACCAGCACGTACTGCTGGCCATCCTGCGCGTGGGCGGTGTCGCGGCCGAGGCCCTCACCTCATTGGGAGTGACTCATCAGGGCGTGCGCGCCTACCTCTCCTCGATCTGAATCACGGACAGGACGTTCCCGGCCGGGTCCCGGAACCAGGCGATCGGTGGCCCGTAGGCCCGCATGATCCCCTTCTCGTCAGTGCTGTCGTAGTGCTCGAACCGGACGCCACGTCGGACCAGTTCGTCCACAGCGGACTCGACGTCCGCCACCGGGAAATTGAGGATCGTGAACGTGGCCGGTGTGTGATCCGGCTTGGGGTAGATCAACGTGTCGCGCTCGCCCGCGATGTGCAGGGTGAGCATCCCGTTCTCCTCCGACACCCGGATGCCGAGTGTCTTCTCATAGAACGACTTCGCGGCGGGGATGTCGTCCACCGAGAACCCGCTGAACGCCTTGGTGTGTTCGAACATCGACCTTCTCCTCGGTCTGTGGCTGATCTCGCCTCCGAGTCTCCACGTCCGGCGCCGCTCGTGCACTGAGCTATCCACAGGCGCCGGTTGTCCACAACCCCACGAAGTTATCCACAGGCCGCAAGCACGCGGGTCTCCTGGCCGGACGGCCGGTACGTTCGAATGTGGTCGCACCGGACGCGTCATCACGGTGTGACCGCGAGGAACAGGAACGCGCTGAACACAGTCAGGTGCACGGTCCCCTGCAACAGGGTCGCCCGACCGGTCACCAAGGTCAGCGTGCTGACCAGGACCGTCAACACCAATAGCACCAGTTCCTTGGCGCCCAACCCGAGCGTCAACGGCCCGGTCAGCCAGATCGAGGCCACCGCGATCGCCGGGATCGTCAGGCCGATGCTGGCCAACGCCGATCCCAACGCCAGGTTGAGGCTGACCTGCAGGCGATTGCGCAACGACGCCCGGACTGCCGCGACGGTTTCCGGGAGTAGCACCAGCAATGCGATGAGCACACCCACGAACGAGACAGGAGCCCCCAGTGATTCCACGGCCGATTCCAAGGTCGGCGACACCGTCTTCGCCAACCCGACCACCGCAACCAGACAGACCAGGAGCAAACCGAGGCTGAGCAAGGCCGTCCGGTTCGCAGGCGCCGCGGCGTGTTCGTCGTCGGACGCGTTGTCCTTCGGCAGGAAGTAGTCGCGGTGTCGCACGGTCTGCACGAACACGAAAACGCCGTACAGCACCAGCGACGCCACGCCCGCGAAAGCCAGTTGTGCGCCGGAGAAGGTCGGTCCGGAAGTGGACTCGGTGAACGTCGGCAGTACGAGACTCAGCGTCACGAGCGCGGTGATCACCGCGAGCGCGCCGCCCGAGGCGTGCGCGCGGAACTCCTGCACACGGTGCCGCAAGGCACCGACCAGCAGGGCGATCCCGACGATCCCGTTGGTGGTGATCATGATGGCGGCGAACACCGTGTCCCGTGCCAGGGACGAGGCCTTCTCGCCGCCGGAGGCCATCAACGTCACGATCAGCGCGACCTCGATCACCGTCACCGCGATGGCGAGGATCAGGGTGCCGAACGGCTCGCCGACCCGGTGGGCCACGATCTCGGCGTGGTGCACGGCCGCGGTCACCGCGCCGCCGAGTCCGAGGCACACCAGGACGATCAGCACGGTGCCGAGGTCGCGGCCGTAGGCCAACACGAGAATCAGCAGTGCGAGCGGTGGAACGGCCAGGCTCCAGCGGGGCAGCGTCGGGGCGGTCGTCATACCCCCGACACTAATGTCCAGTTTTCGCCTCGGCGCGCGGATGCCAGCCGACCAGTGGCAGGAACGCCTGGGCCAACGGGCCGATCGCCAGTGCGTACAACGCCGTGCCGATGCCGACGGTGCCGCCGAGCAGCCAGCCCACGGCCAACACGGTGATCTCGATGGCGGTCCGCACCCAGCGGATCGCGTAGCCGGTGCGCGCGGAGATTCCCGTCATCAACCCGTCGCGCGGCCCGGGGCCGAGTCGGACACCGATGTAGGCCGCGGTCGCCAGGCCGTTGAGCACGACCCCCGCCACGAGCAGGAGGACGCGGACCCAGAGGCTGTCCGGTGTCGGCACGATCGCCAGGGTCAGATCGACGAAGATCGACACCACCACGACATTGGCCACCGTGCCCACCCCCGGGAGCTGCCGGATGGGGATCCAACACAGCAGCACGAGCACGCTGACCAGGGCCGTGGTGGTGCCGAAGCTCAAGCCGGTGATTTTGTGCAGCGCCTCGTGCAGCACATCCCAGGGCGCCAGGCCCAGGGCCGCCTCGATCTGCAGTCCGGCGCTCACCCCGTACAGCGCCAGGCCCGCCAGCAGCTGGGGTAACCGGCGCGCCGGGCTGGTGCGGACGGACACGGGACGCGGGGCGGTGGAGGCCATACGACCATCTTCGCGGCCGATTGGCCGGGATTCGATAGCCAATCTGCGATAATTGGCTGATGATCCCGCCAGGTGGACGCGTGTCGAGTGCCCGGTTGGTCCAGTTGCTGGGCGAGTGGCGTGGCAAGGGGAGCCGCTCGGTGTCGGCGGGGCTGGCCGCGGGCATCCGCCTGCTGATGTACGACGGCCAGCTGCCGCCGGGGACGACGTTGCCCGCCGAACGAGATCTGGCGTCGGCGCTCGGGGTGAGCCGGACGTTGGTTGCCTCGGCGTGGGACGCGCTGCGGGCCGAGGGGCTGATCGTGAGTCGACGCGGGTCCGGGTCGCGGGTGACCTTGCCCGCCGCGGCCGCACGAATCGAGGTCTCGGTGCGTGAGCAACCGTTGGACCTCGCGACGGCCGCGCCCATGGCCATGCCCGGACTCGGTTCGGTCGTGGACGCGGTGCGCGGGGCGTTCGCCGCCGAGTTGTCGGGGCACGGCTACTTCCCATTGGGGCTGGACGTCCTGCGTGAACGGTTGGCAGAGCGGTTCACGGTGCGAGGTCTGCCCACCACGCCGGACCAGATCCTGGTGACGAACGGCGCGCACCACGCCATGGCGCTGGTTCTACGGGTGTTGGCCGGGCCGGGCGACCGTGTGCTGGTCGAGCAGCCCACGTACTTCAACGCGTTGGAGACGATCAAGGCGGCCCATCTCGTGCCGGTTCCGGTGGCCATGCCGGAGGAGCCTGCCGAGGGGTGGGACATCGAGGGTGTCGAGGCCGTGCTCCGGCAGGCCGCTCCCCGAGTGGCCTACTTCGTGGTGGACTTCCAGAACCCGACCGGGCGGCGGTTGGACGCGGACGGCCGGGAGCGGCTGGCGGGTGTGCTGCGCCGGACGCGGACGCCCGCGATCATTGACGAGACGCTGGTGGAGGTCGATCTCGACGGGGATCCGTTGGACGGTCCGCCGCCGATGGCGGGGTTCGCGCCGAACTTGTTGATCACTGTCGGGTCGGCGAGCAAGTCGCATTGGGGCGGGTTGCGGCTTGGGTGGGTGCGCACCTCCGAGGAGTTGATCGGTCGGATCGCGGCCGCGCGGCATGCCCACGACCTGGGCTCCCCGGTGTTCGAGCAGCTCGTGCTGGCGCAGCTCTACGCCGACCCGGATCCGATGCTGCGGGAACACCGGGCCGCGCTAGCGCGGAACCGGTCAGTGCTGGTGGAGGCGCTGCGAGAACACTGCCCGGACTGGCGGTTCGAGGTCCCGCGAGGCGGCTTGAGCCTGTGGTGCGAGCTGCCCGCGCCGATCGGCACGCGGATCGCGGTGGCGGCGCAGAACGTGGGGGTCCGGGTCGCACCCGCGTCGCGGTTCAGCGTGCACGGGGGCCTCGAAAAGCGGCTGCGGGTGCCGTACACGCTGCCCGCGCCACAACTTGTCGACGCGGTTCAGCGGATCGCGGGAGTTGCCAATCGTGTCACCGGATCGCTTGGAACGCTCGGTTCCGATGGTCTAATCCCGGTCGCGTAGCTGGCTTTGGCGGGATCGAGGCGGTAGAAAACCAGTGCGCTGGATGGCGTAGTTGTTTGGACCTTTCGCCATCCAGCGCACGGTGACCTCGGTCCACCCCTGCGTCGGCACAGCCCCTCGTTGTGCCGAACGGGGTGGACCGAGGGGGAGCCCCGGCGCCGCGGGGGCATCGCGGCGCCGGGGCCAGGTCCCGATCTGACCGGGCGCGGTCGGCAGATCGGGGCATCGGAAATGGCTTGTGCGCAACACCGAGGAGGACAACGGGCGAATCCGGACCGGGCCCTGGGCAGACCGGTCCCCGCGTGCCGGACTCGCTCAGTCGGGAGTCGAGGAGGGCAACCCGGCCACGTGGCCGGGCGGCTCGACCGATCTCGCCGCCGGACCGCCGGTCGACAGCGGCGGGGTGAGCTGGTCGCGGGCGGTCGACACGCCGCAGGAGGTGCGGGCCTGGCCGCCACAGTCGTGCGTGGAGGACGCGGCGGGGCCGGGGGCGGCCGGGCAAGCGGGCGCTGACGGGCCTGCCGGGGCCTGGGGCGACTGGTCAGGGCCCGCCTGTGGACCGTCGGTCTGCGCGGTCGGCTTGTCCGGTGCCAGTGCAGGGGTGAGAGGGGCTGGGGTGACGGCGTGATGGCCGTGGGTCGCCGAGATCGTGGTGCGCGGGGCCTTGGTGGGGCGGTGCGGGCGGGTGGCGGGCGCGGCCGACTTGACGTCGGGATCGGGGGCCGCGGTGGTCTGCATGGGTGTGTCCGCGGCGACCGGCGTGGGAGCCGCTGGTTGGGCCAGGGCCGGGGGCGAATCGGCTGGGGGCGCGGCGAGTGGGGTCGGGTCGGTCGCCTCGGTCGGGCTCGACGTGGAGCTCGTGGTGGCGACCAGGGACGCGTTCGTCGAGGAGCGGGTGGGGCCGAGCGGCACGGCGTTGTGGATCACACCGGCCGCGGCGTAGGTCAGCTCGGTGACGCTGTTCGTGGTCGACCCGACCAGGGTGGTCTCGCGCTCGACCGGCCGCGGGCGAGGTGGCATGACGCCGGTGTCGGCGGAGGCGGTGCTCGCGAACAACACGCCGATCACCCACGCGGTCACCAGCAGACCGGCGAGGACGACGAACCGGAGCAGCAGCCGCGACGCGTTCGCTGACCGTGTCACGTTCTCACCGCCGTCCCGGTTTCTCGTCGTCGATCCGCCACCGACCGGTGTGACCAGGCCACTATCCAGCACCGGGTCGCCCTTCCGCACCCTAACCGCGTGTGTTCCACCCGGAAAGACGGCGCACGGCGCCGCGTGCGCAGGACCCACCATCGCGATGATCACCGTCCGTGGAAACCACCGGACCGGGTGAACCCCGGTCTCTTCCGAGCGAGTGCGCGGCTGGACCGTCACGGTGTCCGTTGTGCACACCGACCGCAGCCGGACCGTGTGATCCGACCGTCCGAACTGGCCGAACGGATGGTCTCCGCGACTGTGACTGCGACCGTGGCCGAATGCCGTCTTGTCGGAGTTGGCGAGGGCGTGGTCCGGATGTGGCGGTGGAGCTTCGGTGGTTGCCAGTGGCTCTTCGAGGGGTGCGCATATGGAGTGGAGATGTGCGCACCCCTCGAAGGTTGCCGAGTGGTGTCTCCGGGTGTGGCCGGTCGGGCGGTTCGTGCCCTCGTCATCCGGTGGCCGTCGTGGTCATCTTGGTCTCGGCGGCGTGTCGGAGCGCTTGGTCCGCCAGGTCGGGAGAGGGCGGCGCGAGGTGGAGCGAGCATGGGGCGCTTCTCGTGGAGCGCGGGGCGGTCTTGCCGTGTGTGAGCTGGAGCGATGTCCTGCCGTGGCGCGGCGGGTCGGTCGGCGCGTGGCTCGGAGCGCGGTCCACACCACCAAGGTGATCACCGTGGCCCTGAGGAGCGTCGTGGTGAATCGGTAGTTGCTGCCATGTGCCGGTCGGGTGCGTGCAGATGGCTCTGTGCCTTGGCCGTCGCCGTCCAGTTGGTGGCAGAGGTGGCTCAGTAGGACTCGGGTTTCGGACTCCTCGGTGGGTGAACCCGCCAGCGGAAGGGCTGCCTCGGCAACCTGGCGAGCGCCGCGCGGCATCCCGTTCTCTTGCAGCAGAACGGCTTTGGCGTACTGGACGGCCCACGCCGACCGAATCTGTGGCATGGTGGTCATGTCACGCCCCCACCTTCAGTTCGTCCAGTTCGCCGCCTGCATCGCCCTGCCAGGTCCGTCGAACATCGTGGAGCGCGGCAACGGGACGCCATCGTCCCCGGTCGCGCCGGTCGCGCCGGTCGATCGCGAGCAGCGAGCCTGCCGCGATGGCGGCGGCGAGGACCCGGTGCGGGACGGGGTCCACGCGGTCGAGGAGATCCGCCAGCGCGGTGAGCAGTTCGGCGTCGGTCATCCCACCGCCCCGTTCGGCACGCCGAGGATGGTGATCTTGCGGCGCAGGATGTCCAGGCAGCGGGTTCGGCTGCGGCCGACGCTGGTGTCGGCCAGACCGACCGCTCGGGCGAGCTGCGGGTAGCTCAGCTCGGGCGCGAAAGCCAGCAGGCCCAACAACTGCTGGCAGCGGCCGGGCAGTGCGGTGAAGGCGCGCCAGAGCAGGGTGTCGCGTTCACCGCGCAGTGCGATGACCTCGGGGCCGTCCTTTCCGTCCGGGAGGTCGTCCCAGTTGCGCCATCCGGCGGGGATCTCCCTGTGGCCGCGGTCGATCAGACGCGCGCACTCGCGGCGGGCCGTGGTGGTCAGCCACGTCGCGAGCCGCTCCGGTGAGTGGATCCTGCGGCCGTGCTGGGCCAGGGCGGCCCAGGTGGTCTGGCTGATGTCCGCGGCGTCGTGCTTGCGCAGTCGGTGGGCGCGGGCCACCCGCCAGATCATCGGTCCGTACCGATCCACCAAGCAGCGCCATGCGTCCTGGTCGCCGTCCAACGCTTGACGCAGAATGTCCGTTGTGGACTTCGACAGCATTCGCCCTCCCTGTCTGGGTTTTCCCCTCTGCCGCCTCAGACGGTGAGTTGGGGAAACGGGCTCCGCGCACCCCTCGAAGGAGTGATGGGTGCTGGTCGCGGGGCCGTTCAGTAGGGAGTGGACGGACGTAGGCCCGATCAGCGCAGGCGGTGCAGGCGGGTGATCGCCTCGTCGAGGACCTCGTCGCGTTTGCAGAAGGCGAAGCGGACGATGTGGCGCCAGCGGTCGGGGTTGTCGGTGAAGACCTGGACGGGGACGGCGGCGACGCCGATCTTCTCGGGCAGTGCGCGGCAGAACTCCAGGCCGTCGGCGAAACCGAGGGGGCGGACGTCGGCGCACACGAAATACGTGCCCTCCGCGCTGCGGACCCCGAAGCCCGCCTCGGCCAGCCCCTGGGACAGCCGGGTGCGCTTGTCGGCGAGGGAGGCGCGCAAGTCCGCGACCCAGGTGCCCTCGGTGCGCAGGGCGTGGGCGATGGCGGGCTGGAACGGGGCGCCGCCGACGAAGGTGAGGAACTGCTTGGCGGCGCGGACGGCGGCCACCAGCTCGGCCGGGCCACAGACCCAGCCGATCTTCCAGCCGGTGCAGTTGAAGCTCTTGCCCGCGCTGGAGATCGTCAGGGTGCGCTCGGCCATGCCGGGCAGCGAACCCAGCGGGATGTGCTCGCGACCGTCGAACAGCAGGTCCTCGTAGACCTCGTCGGTGATCGCCAGCAGGTCGTGCTCGCGGCAGATCTCGGCGATCGACTCCAGCTCGGCGCGGGTCAGCACCGTGCCGGTTGGGTTGTGCGGGGTGTTGACCAGGATGGCCCGGGTGTTCGGGGTCACCGCGGCGCGGAGGGCGGGCAGGTCGAGACCGAAGCGGCCGGTCGGCTCCTCGGTGAGCGGGACGACCCGGCGGGTGGCCCCGGCGAGGGCGACGGACGCGGCGTAGGAGTCGTAGTACGGCTCGAAGAGGATCACCTCGTCGCCCGCCTCGACCAGGGCCAGCAGGGTGGCCGCGATGGCCTCGGTGGCGCCGACGGTGACCAGGACCTCGGTGTCCGGGTCGAACCGGGTGCCGTAGCGGGTCCGCTGCTCGGCGATCGCCGCCCGCAGCTCGGGGCGGCCGGGGCCGGGCGGGTACTGGTTGACGCCGGTGGCGATGGCCTCCTGGGCGGCCGCGAGCATGCCCGCGGGGCCGTCGGTGTCGGGGAATCCCTGGCCGAGGTTGACCGCACCGGTGCGCACGGCCAACGCGGTCATCTCCGCGAAGATGGTCGAGGTGAACGGGCGCAGGCGCGGCACGAGGCTGGTTCGGGGCACGACCCAGCATCCTCACGGAGAATGGCACCGTGGAGCAACTGACACCGGTCCCCGGCGAGGAGGCCAAGCGGCACGCGCTGCGGCGGATGAAGCTGGTCGCGCTTGCTTTTCTCGGCGTCGCGACGGCGATATTCCTGGCCACCACCATCTGGCAGTCGGCGGGGGCGCCGGGCTGGGTGGGGTACGTCAAGGCCGCCGCTGAAGCGGGCATGGTCGGCGCGCTGGCCGACTGGTTCGCGGTGACCGCCTTGTTCCGCAGGCCGCTGGGGCTGCCCATCCCGCACACGGCGATCATCCCGACCAGGAAGGACGCGCTGGGTGACAGCCTCGGCGAGTTCGTGGGCACGAACTTCCTGGCCGAGCGGGTGGTGCGGGAGCGGCTGCGGCGGATCGGCGTCGCGGCCCGACTCGGCGGGTGGCTGGCCGAGCGGGAGAACGCCGAGCGGGTCACGTCCGAGCTGGCCACGGTTGTGCGCGGGGCGGTCACCGTGCTGCGGGACGAGGACGTGCAGGCGGTGATGGAGCAGGCGGTGGTGTCCCGGATCGTGCGGGTGCCATGGGGGCCGCCGCTGGGGAAGCTGCTGGAGCGGGTGTTCGCCGACGGCTCGCACCACAAGCTGGTCGACCTGCTGTGCGACCGCGCCTACGAGTGGGTCAAGGCCAACTACGACCAGGTCATGGGCGTCGTGTCCAACCGGGCGCCGTCGTGGTCGCCGAAGTTCTTCGACTCGCTGGTGGCCGACAAGGTGTACGGAGAGGTGCTCGCGTTCGCCTGGGCGGTGAAGACCGACGTCAACCACCCGATGCGGCTGGCACTGGACAAGTTCCTCGGCGAGTTCGCCGCCGACATGCAGACCGACCCGAAGGTGATGGAACGCGCCGAGATGGTCAAGCACCAGGTGCTGGAGCACCCCGAGGTGCAGAACGTCATCGGGTCGGCCTGGGCGACGGCCAAGAAGATGCTGCTGGACGCGGCCGAGGACCCGTCCAGCGAGCTGCGCACCCGGGTGCGGTCGGGTCTGATGGCGCTGGGGGGCCGCCTGGTCGCCGACGAGGCGCTGCGGACCAAGGCGGACGCGTGGGTGGAGGGGGCGGCGGCTTATGTCGTGCTCAACTACCGGAACGAGATCACCACGCTGATCACCGACACGGTGCAGCGCTGGGACGCCGAGGAGACCGCGCGCAAGATCGAGCTGCAGGTTGGGCGGGATCTGCAGTTCATCCGGATCAACGGCACCGTGGTGGGCGCGTTGGCTGGGCTGCTGATCTACACGGTGGCGCAACTGATCGGCTGACGGATCCGCGAGGCGATCGGCGCAGGCGCGCGCGAGTGCCGATCGGCCGCTGCACCGTGTCGATCAGTTGTTCTTGGTCCGTTCTCGCCAGGCGCGGGCTTTCTCCCGGTTGCCGCAGACGCTCATCGAGCACCAGGTGCGGGAGCGGTTGCGGGAGCGGTCGAAGAACGCCCACTGGCACTCGTCGGCCGGGCAGATCTTCAGGCGGGCCCAGTCGCCGCGGACGGCCATCCGGGTCGCGGCGGCCAGGACGGCGCCGGTGACCGCGGTGGCGACCAGAGTGGGCAGGCCGTTCACCACCTCGACCCGGGCGGAGCCCGTGGGCGGGGCGCTGGCCTGGGTGGCGCCCACGGTCGAGCGCAGCCCGTCGCGCACGGCGCGGACGAGTGGCCCGTCCTCGTCGTCGAGCTGGTGTCTGCCGAGCCAGGCGTGCCAGGTCACCGGGTCGTCGAGCACGTCGGTGCCCTGTTCGACGTCGACCGTGTTCAGGAACTCAAGGACCAGCTCCACATCGTGAGCGGCACTGACCTCCGCGGTACTCACGACACCACTGTAGGCCCGATACCGGTTGCCCTGCCCTGAGATAACTTGCATACTCGCTTGAATGGTTACGCACATGGAGGGAGAGTCATGACCGTCGCCGTTCCCGAGGGTGCCGTTCCCCAGCGGGTGACCATCGTGTTGGACTGTCCGGATCCGGGTGCCCTGGCAGGCTTCTACGCCGAACTCCTCGACCGGTCGGACGATCTCGACGTCGAGGAAGACAACTCGTGGGCCACCATCGGCGGAAGCGGCGCCAAGATCTGCTTCCAGCAGGCCGTCGACTACCGGCCGCCCACGTGGCCTGCCTCCGACGTGCCGCAGATGCTGCACCTCGACCTCGCGGTCACCGACCTGTTCGCCGCGCACGAGCGGGCGCTGCGGATCGGCGCCCGACTGCTGGACCGGACCAACCGCTCGTTCTGGGTGTACGCCGACCCGGCCGGACACCCGTTCTGTCTCTGCGCCTGCTGAGGGTCCGGCCGCGCGCCTGGTTCGCCATGACCGCTTCTCATCGAGAGTATCCGCAGTTCACGTAGCTATTCTTAGTGTGTATACACATGCTGTACAGTGGCGCCCATGTCAATCGGACACGCGCTGCTCGGCCTGCTGGAGACCGGCCCCAGACACGGCTACGACCTCAAGCGCGTCTACGACGAGCGGTTCGGTCATGACCGGCCGCTCGCCTACGGCCAGGTGTATTCGACGCTGTCCCGCCTGCTGCGCAACGGGCTCGTCGAGGAGAGCGGCGTCGAACCGGGCGGTGGCCCGGAGCGCAAGCGGTACGCCATCACCGACGCGGGGGTCACCGACGTCGCGGACTGGCTGGTCACCCCGGAGAACCCGCAGATCTACCTGCAGAGCGCGCTGTACACCAAGGTCGTGCTCGCGCTCATGTCCGGCCGCGACGCCGAAGAGGTCCTCGACGTCCAGCGTTCGGCCCACCTGCGGGCGATGCGCGGGCTCGTCGCGCGCAAACAGCAGGGCGACCTCACCGACCAGCTGATCTGCGATCACGCCCTGTTCCACCTGGAGGCCGACCTGCGGTGGCTGGAGCTCACCGCCGCACGGCTGGGCGAGTTGGCGAAGGAAGTGGACAACTGAGCCCGGTGGGCGCCGGTCACGCCGTGACGATCGACTCGCGGTGGGTGGCCCGGCAGGCGTTCGGTGGGGGTGCCGGGTCGGCCCGGCGTGGGATCGAGAGGGGCGGGACATGGGTGCGGAGACGGCCGGGGACGGACCGGTGAACGAGATCTTGTTGGGCGGCGTCGAGCTGCGGAAGTCGTTCGGCAGCACGCCCGCGCTGGACGGGGCGGCGCTCGCGGTGCGGCCGGGGGAGATCGTCGCGATCATGGGGCCGTCCGGGTCGGGGAAGTCGACGCTGTTGCACTGCCTGGCGGGCATCGTCGCGCCGGACTCGGGGACCGTGACGTTCCAGGGGCAGGACCTGGCGCGGCTGTCGGACCGGCAGCGCAGTGCGTTGCGGCGCAGCGAGTTCGGCTTCGTCTTCCAGTTCGGCCAGCTCGTGCCCGAACTGTCCTGCGTGGAGAACGTGGCGCTGCCGCTGCGGTTGAGCGGCGTGCGGCGCCGGGAAGCCGAGAAGACCGCGCTGGACTGGATGGCGCGGCTGGAGGTCGAGAGCCTCGGCCGCAAGCGCCCCGGTGAGGTCTCCGGTGGTCAGGGGCAGCGGGTCGCGGTGGCGCGGGCACTGGTCACCGCGCCGAAGGTGATCTTCGCGGACGAGCCGACCGGCGCGTTGGACTCGCTCAACGGCGAGCAGGTGATGCGGCTGCTGGTCGCGACCGCGCGGGACAGCGGGGCGGCGGTCGTGCTGGTGACGCACGAGGCGCGGGTCGCCGCGTACTCGGACCGCGAGGTCGTGGTCCGCGATGGCCGCACCCGACAGGTGGAGTTGGTCCCGTGAAGGCATGGCTGAGCGACGTGGCCATCGGGGTCCGGCTGGCTGTCGGCGGTGGCCGGACCTCGCTGGCCCGGTTCGTGCTGAGCGCGTTCGGGGTGGCGCTGGCCGTCGCCGTGCTGTTGTTGGCCGCGTCCGTGGGTCCACTGCTCGACGCGCACGAAGCCCACCAGAACGCGACCGAGGTGGACTCGACCGAGATCCCGGGGGTCGCACCCACGCTCGTCACCCGCAGCAGCACGCAATACCACGGCGACTACATCCGGGTGGTCTACCTACAGGGCCGTGGGCCGACGTCCCCGGTGCCGCCGGGGGTGCCGCGGCTGCCCGGCCCCGCCGAGATGTTCGTCTCGCCCGAACTGGCCACGATGCTCCAGGACCCGCTGTTGGGCCTCCGGTTCCAACGGCACGTCGCGGGCACGATCGGCCAGGAGGGCGTGGCCGAACCGCACGCCGCCATCGCCTACGTCGGCGCGACCGACCTGCCCACGGACGAGCGCTCCGGCACCGCGCTGGCCTACCGGTTCGGCGGGCACCCCGGACCGGGCGATCCGCTGGACCCGGGACTGCTGCTACTGGTGCTGCTCGGCACCGTCGCGGTGCTCGTGCCGGTCTTCATCTTCCTGGCCTCCAGCACCCGGATCGCGGGCGCCGAACGCGACCGCAGGCTCGCCGCGCTCCGACTCGTCGGCGCGGGCAACCGCCAGGTGCGTCGGATCGCCGCGGCGGAGACGCTGGTGAGCGCGCTCGCCGGGCTGCTGCTCGGCGTCGGCCTGTTCCTCGGCTGCCGCACGTTCGCCGACGACCTGCGGGTGCTCGGCACGAGCGCCTATCCCTCGGACGTGGTGCCGACGTGGTGGATGGGCCTGCTGGTGCTGGTGGCCGCGCCGGTGATCGCGGTGTTCGCCGCGCAGTTCGCGTTGCGCCGCACCATCATCGAGCCGCTCGGCGTCGTCCGGTACAGCAAACCCGTCCGACGCCGGTTGCTGTGGCGAGTGGCCTTGATCGCGGCCGGGGCGGCGGTGTTGCTGTTCAACAACCGTTCCGAACGCTCGCAGCTGTGGTCGATCTCGGTGGCCGCGGGCGTGACCCTGATACTGCTCAGTGTGCCCGCGGTGCTGCCATGGTTGATCGAACGCGTGGTGGGCCTCATGCGCGGCGGCCCCACCTCGTGGCAGCTCGCGGTGCGCAGACTGCAGCTCGACAGCGGCACCTCGGCGCGCGTCGTCAGCGGTGTCGCGGTGGTGCTGGCGGGCGCGATCTCGCTGCAGGCGCTGCTGCTCTCGCAGGCAGCGGCGCGGGAACTCCCCGCGGATGCCGTATCGCAGGGCGATCCCGCGCTGCACGTCCAGGTCGCGACCAGGTACGCCGCGGACGCCGAGCGTGCCCTGGCGACCGCGTCCGGCACCACGGCCTGGAGCCGGATCTTCAGCTTCGCCATCGCGCGGGAGTCCCCGGACCTCGACGTCCGGGGCATGGGGACGGAAGGGATCGTCGCCGAGGTCGTGGACTGCGGGTTCGCGGCCCGGTACTACGGCCTCCGGGACTGCGTCGACGGCACCGTGTACGTCAACCGGCAGGTGATGGGGCACCAGCTCGACCCCGGAACCCGGATGCGCGTGCTCGACGGGCCGCCGGACAAGGAGCCGGTGGACTGGGTCGTCCCCGCGCAGGTGGCGCCGATGCCCGAGAGCACCGTGCAGAGCCCGAACCGGCACTCCCCCGTGCTGGTGACCCGGGGCGTGCAGGTGCCGTTGCCCCAGTACGACTCCGCCGAGTACCTGGCGCTGCTGGACCAGCGGGATCCCGACGCGGTCGAGCGGGTGCGGGCGGCCCTTGGGCCGCTCGCCTGGCGCGTGTTCAGCTACCTGCAGGCCCCGACGATGTACCGGGACGACCAGCTCTCCTACCTGGCCATCCGGCGCGGCCTGCTGGTCGGCTCGGTGTTCACCCTCGGCCTCGCGGGCCTCAGCCTGCTGGTGCTGGCGGTCGAGCACATCCGCGAGCGCAAGCGGCCGCTGGCCGTGCTCGCCGCGGGCGGGGTGCCCAACGGGGTGTTGGCGCGGTCGCTGCTGTGGCAGATCGCGGTGCCCATCGCGCTCGGGGTCGTGCTCGCGGTAGGGCTCGGCGTGCTGCTGACGGCGCTGGTGATGCGGCTGGTCCGCAGCCCCATGGTGATCGACTGGGGCGGGGTGCTGGTGCTGGGCGGCACGGCGACGGCACTGGTGCTGGCCGTGTCGCTGCTGACGATGCCGTTCCTGCGCAACGCCACCCGGCTCAACTCGCTGCGCACCGAATAGTCCGCGCCACAGCCCGCGCCGGGGGCCTGCCTGGGGGTGGCCCCCGGCCTCGGTCAGTCGCGTGTGGACGGTGTGGGACCGCCGTGCCCGAACCGCCTGCGTGGTTCGCCTCATCATGTCCGCCTCCTGGGATCGCTTGGCGGGAACACGATCCCAGGAGGCGGCGGGGCCAGGCGGAAGTTGTCCACAGGCCGTCAGACCAGCAGGTATGCGGCGTTGCCGAGGCGGGAGATGGTCTCGTCGGGGGGCCGCACGTCGTAGGCGGCGGAACCGCACCGACGGGTGAAACCGGTCTGCACCGCGTGCCGTGTGCTGCTCGACCGGTTCACCGTGCCCGCGAT
Organism: Actinokineospora enzanensis DSM 44649; assembly: GCF_000374445.1. GTDB lineage: Bacteria > Actinomycetota > Actinomycetes > Mycobacteriales > Pseudonocardiaceae > Actinokineospora > Actinokineospora enzanensis. The sequence goes on from NZ_KB894425.1 coordinate 57,111, forward strand.
CCACAGGTGCGAGTTGCACAGCCACGCGGTACCCGCACGGCCGAGCAGCAGCACCTGGTCCGGATGGTCCTCACCGTCGGCGGGCGGTACGAACCCGTGGTCCAGGTGCGATCCCGGCACCACGCGGGTGGCCCCGTTGCGGGCCGTGAAGTCGACCAGCGCGGCGATCGCCGTGCAAACCCGCCACCGGCCCGCCCCCGCCTGGAAGTCCAGCCGCGGTGCTTGGTCGCGCAGCTCCGGCCGACCCGCGCCGTACCGCATGGCGCTCAGGTGGAACTCCGGTCCGAGCAGGTGACGCACCGCGGCCAGCAGCCGCGGGCGTAACCAGAGCGGGTCGAATACCGTGCCCGCCTCCAGCCTGGCCTTCAGGTGCAACGTGCCCTCGCCGTCGTCCGGCGACAGTGCCTCTATCTCAGCGAGCGCGGCGGCGACCTGGTCGGCAGTGAGGAAGTCATCGAACCGGCAGAAGCCCAGTTCGTCCAGCTCGCTCAACTGTTGGGGCGCCAGCAGATCGGTCCGCGCGCCCAGTTCGTCAAGAACCTCGTGCACCCCACCAGAATCGACCCGTGGTGACCGGCCCGCCACCGAATTCACCTGTCTACGCCGAAGTAAGTCCGAACAGCCGCAGCGCCAGTTGGATCTCCAGCGCTCGCTCCTGCTCCTGCCAGCCGGAACCCAGCAGCGAGCCGATCCGCTCCAGCCGCTGCACGACCGTGTTCACGTGCACGTGCAGGAGGTCCTTCGCCCGGGTGAGGTTAGCCCCGGCGGAAAAGTACGCCTCCAGCGTGCGTAGCAGCTCGGTGCCGCGCCGCTCGTCGTACTCCAGCACCGGCCCGAGCGTGGCGTGCACGTAGCTCTCCAGGTCCTCCGGTGTGTGCTCGCCCAGCAGCAGGCCGACGAAACCCAGGTCCGACCGACCGCCGCCCTGGCCCGCGCGGCCCAGCGCCGACAACGCCCGCGCGCAGCGCTCCGCCTCGGCGTGCGTGCGGGCCAGGGCGTCCACTCCGGACACCGGGCCCGCGGCGCCGACCGTCACCGGTGTGTCCACTGTGGAAGTCAGGATGGCCGCAAGGCGGGCGGCGGACTCGCCGGGGTGGCTCGCGCGCACGAGCAGGACCACGTGGTCGGCGTGCACGCCCGCCAGATCCGCGTGCGGCGCGGCCGCGGCTGCCAGCCGCCGTCTGGGCAGGTGTTCGGACAGTGCCACCAGCACCGCGCGCGGCACGGCGAGATCGATGCCGAGCCGGTGTCCGCGGGTGAGTAGGGCAACTGGGTCCGAGCGCGCGCCCGTCAGCAGGTCCGCGAGCAACTCGCCGCGCGCGTCCTCGGTCGTCCGGGCGGCGGCTTGGCGCAGCAGCACCAGCACGAGGGCGGTCAACCCGGTTGCCCGCCGCCCGGCCCCGTTCTCGGCGAGCAGCGCCCGCGCGGCGTCGTGAGGCCTCACGCGGGCCATCGTCGCACCGATTCCCGCTGCACGCGCCCGTACGTGAGGATCTGTCATTCCCAGACGGGTCGTCGGCGCCGACACGGGCGCGGTCATCTGCGTAGGCTTGCGGGCGTGATTTGTCCGAAGTGTCAAAACGTGATGCGCACCGTCGACCGGCTCGGCGTGCACATCGACCAGTGCGAAGGCTGTCGGGGAATCTTCCTCGACCGCGGTGAGCTGGAGCAGATCGCTGCCGCCGAGCAGCGCCACTACTCGCCGCCACCGCCCTACCAGGGCGCGCCCCCACCCACCGCCGCCTACCCGCCGCCCGCGCAGCACTACCCGCAGCAGGGGTACGCGCAGGGCTACCGCGACTCGCCCCCGGGATACCGGGACTCGCCTCCCGGGTACCGCGACTCGCCCCCCGGATACGGCCACCAGGGTCACCACGGCCACTACGGGCACAAGAAGCGCAAGAAGAGCTTCCTCGAAGACCTCTTCGACTGATCCGTTGCACCCGATGATCTGCCCGGCCTGCGGTGAGTGGGCCGAGGCGCCCCGGGTCGACGGCGACGTCCGGGTCTGCCCGTCGTGCGGGCACCGGGAGCCGTTCGCGCGACTCCCGCTGTTCGCGCTCACCGGGCCCAGCGGCACCGGCAAGTCGACCGTGTGCCGCGGGCTCGGCGGCCTGCTGGGCGGCCGCGCCGTCGTGCTGGAGCAGGACGTGCTGTGGATCGGCGCGCTGCGCGACCCGTACGACGACTTCGGCTCGTTCCGCCGGACCTGGCTGCGGATGGCGGCCATGCTCAACCAGAACGGCAGGCCGACGGTGCTGTGCGGCACCGTGGCACCGCCGCAGTTCGAGCAGCGCCCGGAGCGTGCGCTGTTCAGCGAGATCCACTACCTGGCCCTGGTGGCCGACGACGACGTGCTCGACCGCAGGCTGCGGGCCCGTCCGGCCTGGCGCGGTTGGGACGACGAGCAGCGGATCGCGGACATGCTGGCGTTCAACGCCTGGGTGCGGTCGACGGTGACCACACCACCGATGACCCTGCTGGACACCTCCGACACCCCGGTCGCCGAGACGACCCGCGCTGTCGCCGACTGGGTCCTCACCCGCCTCTGACCCCGGTTGTCCACAACCTCCCCGACTTATCCACAGGCCGCCGCGAACCATTGTTTCCGCAGCTCAGCAACCGATAGGCTGAGAAAGGGCCCCGGGCCCCAGGGAGGGCGGGGCCGGGTCGCGGGATGATCTTGAAAGTGGAGATGATCTTGGAGTGGGGTGGGGTCTCGGGCTGGTGATCGGTGCGTGGCAGGCGCGGTGGATCAGGGGCCGGTGGAGCCGTCGACGGCCTCGCGGAGCAGGTCGGCGTGGCCGTTGTGGCGGGCGTACTCGTGGATCATGTGCTGCAGCACCAGGCGCAGCGAGACGTCGGCGTCCCAGCGGGGCTGGTGGAAGGTGGCGTCCAGGGAGTCGATGCCCGCCTCGATCCGGCGGGCGTGCTCGACCTCGTCCCGCCAGGCGGTGAAGGCGGACGCGCCGTCGGCGTCGGTCGTGTCGAAGGCGGCCTGGTAGTCGAGGCTGTCCGACCACACCAACGGCAGCTCCTCCCGGTTGACGATCATGCGAAACCAGGTGCGCTCGACCTCGCACATGTGCCGCAGCAGGCCGAGCAGGGACAGGGTGGACGGCGGGGACGCCCGGCGGCCGAGCTGCTCGTCGGTGAGTCCCTCGCACTTGCGGGCCATGGTCGCGCGGTGGAAGTCGAGGAAGCCGCGCAGCGTCTCGCGTTCGGTGCCGGTCAGCGGTGGCGTGGGGCGCTCGGTGGTCATGGGTCGATCCTTCCGCGATCCGCGGACCGGTGTGACGTGATCCACCGGACCTGCGCAAGCATTGCGCTTGCAGTAGCTAGCACCCGGGCGTACCGTCGGAGGCGGCACGGGGAGGTGGTACCGGGATGGACAACTCGGGTGAGGGTGCGTTCGACCGGGTCGCCGACCTGGGCCGGGACATCGGCGAGTACATCAAGCAGCAGCGCAACCTGGCGAAGATCTCGTTGCGCCAGCTGTCCCGGCTCGCCGGGGTCTCCAACCCGTACCTGAGCCAGATCGAGCGTGGCCTGCGCAAGCCGAGTGCGGAGATCCTGCAGCAGATCGCCAAGGGGCTGCGGATCTCCGCCGAGGCGCTCTACGTGCAGGCCGGGATCCTCGACCTGCCGACCGGGGGACCGGTCACCGACGCCGTGCGCGCCGACGAGCACCTGACCGAGCGGCAGAAACAGGTGTTGTTGGACATCTACGAGTCCTTCCGCCGCGAGAACTCCGCCGCCAAGTCCACACCGGACGCCACGGCGTCCACAGTGGAACCAGAACCGAGGAGTGAACGAGAATGACGCCGACCACCGACGACGCCCGCAAGGCGGGCGGGCAGGCCGTGGCCGTGGTGCACACCGCGATCGAGCAGGCGCGCACCCCCTTGCTGGCCGCGCTCGGCGCGGGTGACCTGGCCGCCCGAGCCGTGCTGGACGCGGTCACCCGGGCCCGCGGCCGGGCCGAGGCGACCCGCTCCGAGCTGCCCACCGACCTGACCGGGCTGCGCGAGCGGCTCGACCCGGCCGAGCTGCGCAGGCTGCTCGACGAGTACACCGCCGCGGCCGTGCGGCTCTACCAGCAGCTGGCCGACCACGGCGAGGACGCGCTCGGCAAGCTGCGCGAGCAGCCGCAGGTCAAGAAGCTGGAAGAGGTCGTCGAGGAGGCGATCGCGGCCGCGCAGAGCCGGGTCGGCGGTGCCGCGGGCGACGCCCGCACGCTGGCCGAGGAGGTCCTGGCCAAGGTCACCGGCAAGACCCGCGCGGCGGGCGAGCAGGTCGCCACCGCTGCGCAGGACGTGGCCGCCGACGTCGCCGAGACCGTGCTGGACGCGGGCGACCAGGTCGCCGAGAAGGCCAAGGCGGGCGCGGACAAGGTCGCCGACCAGGCGGACAAGAGCGCTCCCACCCGCAAGCCCGCCGCCCGGACCGGCGTGAACACGCGCAAGCCCGCGGCGAAGCCGACCGAGGACTGAGCACCGGCTCCGCGCGCTCCCGACGGGTGAGCGCGCGGAGTCTTGTGGTGGACATGCCGGGGACACACGTAGTCTGACGGGGTGCCACAGTTCGCGTACTGGATCCTGAAGGTCATCGACTGGGCCGCCGTGCCCGTCGCGGTCTTCGCGCTCGTCCATGCGCTGATGCAGCGGCCGGATGCCTACTCGGCCGCCGAGCGCCTCACCAAGCCCGCCTGGGTGGGCATCACAGCGGGGGCCACGGCGGCGCAGTTCCTGTTCAGCTTCGCGGGCACGGGCTGGATCTTCTGGATGGCGAGCCTGGTCGCGGCCCTGGTCTACATCGTGGATGTCCGCCCCCGACTGATCGAGGTGCAGCGCGGCCAGCGGTGGTGATTTCCCGGGCGTACGGCTCGGGTGACCCACGCACGGTGGTCGTGCCCGGGTTGGGTGCCACCGCCGGGGAGGCGCGGATTCCCGCGTCCGGGTTGCCGGGTACACGGATCGTGCTGACCCTGCCGGGTCATGTGGACGCTCCACCCGCCCCGGCGGAGTACTGGACCTATCCCTCGATCGCGGCCGACATCGCACCCGTCGTGCGCACTGCCCGCCGGGCGATCGGGGTGTCGCTCGGCGCGGGCGCACTCTGCGCGCTCGTTGCCGACGAACCGGACATCCTGGACCGACTGGTGCTGATGCTGCCCGCTGTGTTGGCGAAACCGCGGCCGACCGGGGCAGCCGCGGTCGTGCTGGACATGGCCGCGGCGGCCGACAGCGGTGATCGCGACCGGCTGCGTGCCCTGGTCGCCGAGACGTCCCCGGTCGGACCGGCGGCCTACATCGAGGAACGCACCACCGCGCTGCTGCGGCTGGGACCGGCGTTGCGGGCCGCGTCCGGCCAGCTTGCCGTCACCGATCCGGTGACGCTCGACCGGGTGACCGCCGACGTGCTCGTCATCGCCGCGACCGGGGACCGGCTGCACCCGTCCGAGGTGGCCGAGGAGGTGGCGGCCGCCTTCCCCCGCGCCCGACTGGCGCGCTTCGACTCCGCCGCCCCGCTCGTTACCCACCGCGATGACGTGCGCGTTCTGGTGCGGGACTTCCTCGATCATGAACGGCGCTAACATCGGGTCGGTGACCTGGACAATCGCCGGAAGCCTCACCGTTCTGCCCGCCGCCGACCACCCCGAACTGCTCGCCGATCCCGTGGTCAAGGCGCTCGCCGACCTGGACGCGAGCCGGATCGGTGTCGCGGAGATCGACCCGGGGCTCGCCGACACCGCCGCCTTCTGCGAGCACTACGGCTCCTCGTTGAGCGCCTCCGCCAACTGCGTGGTCGTGCTCGGCAAACGCGGCGGCGAGGAACGGCTGGCCGCCTGCCTGGTACTGGCCACCACCCGCGCGGACGTGAACGGCGTGCTGCGCAAGCAGATGGACGTCCGCAAGGCCTCCTTCGCGCCCATGGACCGGGCGGTGAGCGACAGCGGTATGGCCTACGGCGGCATTACCCCCATCGGGCTGCCCGCCGAATGGCCGCTCTACATCGACGCCGCGGTCGCGGCCGCGCCGGAGTTGGTGATCGGCAGCGGAATCCGCGGCAGCAAGTTGCTGGTTCCCGGTGATCTCATGGCCGCGCTCCCGGGCGCCACGGTGGTCGAGGGTCTCGCGCGTTGACCACCCGCCGATAGACCGAACGAGCGTCCTTTGCCCCGACGATCGTCGGGTTGACGCCACATTCCCTGTTCCGCTTCGCATTCCTGTGCTTGCATACGCCCCGTGGGCGGGTAAGGAGGGGCACGGAAGTGACTACACAGACCGAGATCGATGGAATAGCCGTCGAGCGGGGGACGATCCGGGTCGGCGTCGTTGACGACGAACCGATGGCGCGCTCGTTCGTGACCAAGATCCTCGGAGCGGCGGCCGACGTGGAGGTCGTCGCCGAGGGGGCGGACGGTGCCGAGGCCCTGGAGCTGGTGCGCACCAGGGAGCTCGACGTACTGCTGCTTGACCTGCGCATGCCGCGCATGGACGGGCTCGACACGCTCCGCGAGCTGCGGAGACAGCCGCGGGTACCCGCGGTGGTGGTGTTGACGACCTTCCACGCCGACCAGGCCGTGGCCACCGCGCTGCGGCTCGGTGCGAAAGGTTTCCTGCTCAAGCACATCGAGCCTGCGGAGCTGGTGCGCGCGGTGCGGGTGGCGGCCAACGGCGGCGCGGTCCTCGATCCGACGCTGACCAACGACCTGATGGGCCACCTGGCCACGCACCACCTGGACCGGATCGGCGCGGCCGCCGAGGTGGCGCGGCTGTCGGCCCGGTTGCGGGACGTGCTGCGGCTGGTGGGCCTTGGCCGCAGCAACGGCGAGATCGCCGAGGAACTGCGGCTCTCCGACTCGACCGTGCGGGGTTATGTGTCGGAGATCCTGGCCGCGACCGGGTGCGCCAACCGGGTGACCGCGGCCGTGCTGGCCCAACGCGCCGGTCTACTGGACTGACGCGTAGGAGATCAGGAACTCGACCGCTTCCGCGGTGTCGTCGGTGATCAGTATCCACCGTTCGGCAGGACGCCCGGCCGCGAGCTTGCGCACCAATGGCGCGGCCGGGACGTCCTCGGTCCAGAACCGGGTGCCGAGGAATATCATCGGCGCCGCCGGACCGACCGAACCGTAGTGGTTCTGCGTGTAATCCTGGAATACTTCCTGCACCGTCCCGGCGCTGCCCGGGGTATAGACGATCCCGCCCGTGGCCACGGTCAGCAGACCTTCCTCGCGGACGGAGTTGGCGAAGTACTTCGCGTGCAACTCGCAGAACGGGTTCGGCGGTTCGTGACCGTAGAACCAGGTCGGTATGCCAATCGTGCGGGCGGTCGGGTGGGCGGGCAGGTCCACCGCGAGGCCCGCGGCGAGCCAGCGGCCGATCTCGGCGGCGTCCACGGTCGCGCCACTGGCGAACCGGGGCGCCGCCGCCAGCCCGGCCAGCACGTCGTCCACTGTGGACCTATCGGTGAGCCGGACCCCCAGCGGCACGGCCTCCATCGCACCCGGGCCACCGCCGGTCAGCACGGTGAAACCCGCCTTGCCCAGCAGCACGCCGAGCTCCACCGCGTCCCGGTACCCGGCGGAGTCGCGGGTCAGCGCGTGGCCGCCCATCACCGCCACCGGCAGGCCGGTGAGCACCTCGTTCAACGCCTCGGTGATGCCGTGGTCGTGCAGCCGCTCGGCCAGCGCGTGCAACGGGTCCGGCCGCGCGCCCCGGGCGCGGGTGTGCTGGTAGATCCGCGCGTCCGGTGTGTCCGCATAGGACTCTGGGCGTGCCGGGTCGAAACCCGCGAACAGCTCCGCGCAGGTGTAGAGGCGTGACCGGTACACATCGTGCGGTAGACCGGGCACGATCGGGAACAACAGGGCACCCGCCGCGTGCGCGCGTCGCTGGGTCTCCGGGCGGAGTGTGCAGCCCAGGAAGAGCGCGCCGTCCAGGGCAGTGCGCAGCAACTGGTCGACCTCGGGATCGGTGAGATCCAGGCTGATCAGCGTCACCCGGATCAGGTCCCGGCCCGCGGCCCGGTGACGGCGCAGCATGTCCACATCGGTGATCTCGATCCGCACGTCGGTAGCCTACGGAGACCCGGTCGCCGACGTACGGAGAACCATGAACCAGGTGCAGGCGCTCGCCGAGCGCACCATCGCCGCCCCGGTCGAGCGGGTCCGGGCCGCGGTCGCCGACTACGTTGGCGTGCGCGCGCGGATCCTCAGCCCGCACTACGGCGAGTACGAGGTGCGGTCGGGCGGGATCGGCGCGGGCACCGTCGTGCACTGGCGGCTCCAGGCCACCAGCAAGCGGGTGCGGGACTGCCTCATCGAGGTGAGTGAACCCACGCCGGGCAGCCTGGTCGAGACCGACCGCAACTCGACGCTCATCACGACCTGGACGGTCGAGGGCAACCAGAACACCTCGACCGTGCGCGTGGCCACCACCTGGGAAGGCGCCAACGGCATCGGCGGGTTCTTCGAGCGGCTGTTCGCCCCGGCCGGTCTCAAGCGCATCCACGACCAGGTGCTGGCGAACCTGGCCAGGGAGCTCTAGCTTGAGTTTTAACCTCTGAGCTGCTGGGTGAGACCCTGGTTGATCATGAGTGAAGCCCTTGGTTGATTCTTCTTCTTGCGACAGACGAAGATCGAGACCAAGGGCTTCAGTTGATCAGTGTGCACCATGCTCACGGCACGAGCGTGTCCGGGGAGTTGTCCGGGTTGCGGCAGGAGTTCTACCGATGCCTGCTCACACGCGCGGACGCGTTGTTCGAGCTGACAGACGCGGTGTTGTGCGCGGACGGGCCGGTGCGGTCGGTCGCTGAGCTGTCGCTGGCGGGTGAGCATCGTCGTGGTCATGGCAGCGGCTATGCCGCGCTGGCCCAGGGGCGGATCGACGTCGACCGGTTACGCACCGCGCTCACCGCGGTGTCACTGCCGCGTGCCGCTGACGGGCGGTTGGTGCTGGCGGTGGACGTGACCTGCTGGCTGCGTCCGGAAGCGCACACCTGTCCGCAGCGGATCCTGTGTCACACCTACGGCCGGGGCAAGGACCAGCACATGATGGTGCCGGGCTGGCCCTACTCGGTCGTCGTCGCACTGGAAACCGGGCGCGGTTCGTGGACTGCGCCGCTGGACGCGGTCCGCCTCGCACCCGGCGACAATACCGCGAGCGTGACCGCCCGGCAGATCCGCGACGTGGTGGTCCGCCTGATGACCGCCGGGCATTGGCGGCCGGGAGACCCGGACATCCTGCTGGTCGCCGACGCCGGCTACGACGGACCCCGGCTGGCCCACGTCCTGGCCGACCTGCCGATCACTGTGCTGGTCCGGATGCGCTCCGACCGGGTCCTGCACCGCCCGGTCCCACTACAGCCGCCCGGCACGATGGGCAGGCCCCGCCGCCACGGCGGCGAGTTCGCTTTCGGCGACCAGGCCACCTGGGGCACACCGGATATCACCATCGAGACCACGACCCGGCTTTATGGTCCCGCGCTGATCCGGGTCTGGGACCGGCTGCACCCCAGGTTGACCCACCGCATCGCCTGGGCCGACCACGACGGGACCCTGCCCATCCTGGAAGGCACCGTGATCCGACTCGATGTCGAGCGCCTGCCCTCGGGCGCGATCCCGAAACCCGTGTGGCTCTGGCACTGTCGCACCGGCCTGGACCAGGCCGAGGTCGATCTGGCCTGGCAGGCGTTCCTGCGCCGCTTCGACATCGAGCACACCTTCCGCATGCTCAAGCAGACCCTCGGCTGGACCACCCCGAAACTGCGCTCACCCGAGGCCGCGGACCGCTGGACCTGGCTGCTGATCACCGCCTACACCCAACTCCGCCTCGCCCGCGACCTCACCGAAGACCTGCGCCGGCCTTGGGAGAAACCACGATCAGCCCAGCGACTGAGCCCGGCACGAGTCCGCCGGGGGTTTCGGAACCTACGCTCGCGACTCACCTGCCCGGCCGCCGTCCCGAAACCCTCACGCCCAGGCCCAGGACGTCCCGCTGGAACACCCAACCACCGGCCCGCCACACGACACGACGTCCACCCCGTCACCAGCACCAACAAACAGAAGACCAAGCGCGGCAACAAGAAGACATCCAACAATCCACAGCCCCGCCGAACAGGTTAAAACTCAAGCTAGGCGCTGTCCTGTAAGTCCGGCACGCGCTATCCGCGCCCGCGCGGCCTCTGGCCGCACGGGCGGAAAGCCCAAGTACAACCCGGTACGTGCGGCTTCCCGCCCGCACGCCCAGAGGCCACGCGGATCACGGATCTCGCGCACCAGACTTACAGGACAGCGCCTAGAGCAGGGGCGTGGTGGGCGGCAGGCCGCACAGGGCGCGGCCGTAGTGCTCGATGCCGGTGTTCGGCAGCATCGACGCGTGCGTGGACAGCGCCTGCACGTCCCGCGCCACCTGCTGGATCGGCATCCGCTCGCCGATACCGGTCGCGCCCGCCGCGTTGCGCAGCATTTCGACGGCCTCCGTGCAGAGCCGGACCGCGTAGCTGATCAGGCCCCACACCCTGGGCTTGTCCTCGGGCCCGTACGGCGCGCCGGTCTCCCGGCGGTCCTGCATCAGCGCGGCGGCCTGGTAGGACAGTGCCTCGGCGGCGTCGATCTTCATCCGGGCCTCGGCGGTGACCTGGTGGGTGATCGGCGCCTCGCGGTGCGACGGGTATCCGGTGTAGGCGATCGGGCCGCGCTCGGGCAGCCGGTCCACGTGCAGCTCGTAGGCGTGCTTGGCCATGCCGATCAGCGAACCGGCGGCGCTGGTGAGCAGGTAGGGCAGCAGCGGGGCGTGGTAGAGGCCGGATTCGGCGTTGCGGGCGCTCGCCGGGTTCTGGCTGAGCACGCGCGCCATCGACAGCGCCTTCACGGTGGGGACGAAGATGTCCGTGCCGCACATCGTGTTGCTGCCCGAACCCTGCAGGCCGCTGACGAACCAGTCGTCCTCGACACTCAGCTCGCGGGTGGGGATGACGAAGTGCATGACCTCGGGCTCGTCGCCCGCCAGCACCGCGGGCTGGACGCACCAGGTGGCGTCGAGGCAGCCGCTGTTGAACGGCCAGCGCCCGGAGACCAGGTAGCCGCCGTCGGTGCGCACGGCCCGGCCCGCCGGGATCAGCGTGGCGCAGTGGAAGGCCTCGGGGTCGGCGAAGACCTCGTCCTGGACCTCGTCGGGGAACAGCGACAGCAGGAAGACCGTGTCCGTGTAGATCGTGCTCACCCAGGCGGTCGAACCGCAGCCGCGGGCGACCTCGATATACGCCGCCAGTTTGGTCCGGATATCGGATTCGGCACCACCGAACGCACGGGGCAGGGCGATTGTGGCGAGGCCCGCTTCGCGAAGTGCTTTCAAGTTCTCCGCCGGGACGCGACGCTCCCTGGCACAGCGCTCCGCGTTCGTCCGCAGCAGCGGGACCAGGTCGGCGGCCCGCCGGACGAGCTCGACGGAGGCCTGCTCGGGGTGGCCGGGGATGTGCGTCACGACGGTGCCTCCGAAAAACAATTCCCCAGTCGGCCATTTTTCGGCAACACCATCCCACAGCGATTCCGGGAAAAGGCTGGACCGCGGTGGATCGCACCCGAATGCAGTCCGGCGGACACCCGTGGTGATCACGGACCGGCGGCGGCTGCGCCGATCAGGGGGTGGGTCGGCCGACCACCCGCGGGAAAGATGACCGCACGCGTCGAGGTGCCTGGGTGGACCGGCCTGGACTGGCCTGGCCCGCCTGGGCGATGACGTGCGGCAGCAGCCGGGTGGCCAGGCCGCGGCGGGCGCACCGCGCGGCCACAGCACCATGCTGATGGCCGCGAGGTCGCCGCTACGGGTCAGGATCGCCGAGGCGACAAGGTCGCCTGCGGTGTCGGCCAGGCCGTAGCCCTGGCCGACGTGCAGCGGGGACTCCCACTTGCGGTCTTCACGCCCACTCCCGGTCGTCCGCCCGCGCGATGCGGGCGGGCACGTCGGCAGTGGACAGCGGAACAGGTCGCACCTCTCGTACATCCCCAGTGGTCACACCGCAGATGGTCGCGCCGGTTTGCCTTGCGCGGCAACCGAATTTGCCGCCATAGCGCTCGCGAGGGGTGTTCGTCAAACGGCTATCCCCACCCCATCGTGGCACTGACAGCGCAACCAGGGTCGGCCTACTGTGGCGGCATCGCACCAGAGAGGAACCTGTTATGTGGCAACCACTCCGTCGCACCGGAGGGACCGGCCGTCGCCCTCGGCCGATCCCGTTCCGGGGGCTAGAAGACGACGGTCTTGTTGCCGTGCAGCAGGATCCGGCTCTCCAGGTGCGCCCGCAGACCGCGGGCGAGCACCACCTTCTCGATGTCCCGGCCCTTGCGGACCATGTCGGCAACGGCGTCGCGGTGGCCGACCCGGATCACGTCCTGCTCCACGATCGGACCCTGGTCCAGCTCGGCGGTCACGTAGTGGCAGGTGGCGCCGATCAGCTTGACCCCGCGCTTGTGGGCCTGGTGGTACGGCCGCGCCCCGACGAAGGAAGGAAGGAAGCTGTGGTGGATGTTCAGCGCTCGCCCCGCCCACTCCACGCACAGCTCCGCGGGCACCACCTGCATGAACCGGGCCAGCACGATCGCGTCCGGGGAACAGGCGTCCACCAGCTGGCGCAGCTGGGCGAAGGCCGCCGCCTTGCCCTCCGCGTCGGCGGCCGGGAACGGCACGTGGTGGAACGGGATGCCGTGCGCGCGGGTGATCCCGGCGAGGTCGTTGTGGTTGCCGATCACGGCCCGCACGTCCACGTCCAACTCGCCACTGTGCACCCGGCCGAGCAGGTCGTAGAGGCAGTGCCCCTCCTTGGACACCAGGATCACCACCCGGCGCCGCACCCCGGTGTCGATGACGCTCCAGTCCGATATGGGGCTCAGCTCCGCGGCCACCCGACCGAACCGCTCGCGCAGCTCGTCCATGCCGAAGGGCAGCGAGTCGGCGCGCACCTCCTGGCGGGTGAAGAACCAGTTGGTCTCCTGGTCGGTGTGGTAGGCCGCCTCGACGATCCACCCGCCCGCCTCGGCCAGGAACCCGGCGATCCGGGCGACGACACCCGTGCGGTCCGGGCAGCCCAGCCTGATCACATAACGACGCTCGTTCGACACCCGCCAATCCTCGCAGCCCCTGTCCACTCGACCGTCCATCCGGGCACGTCGGGTGGCTCGGCCCGGCTCGTTCGGCCGCTCACGCGGTCGATTCTGGACCGGGTGCGCGGTGCGGTGGCGGGCGGCGCGCGGGTTCGTCAACGGGTGTGGACGCGGTGTCGACTGTCGGGTTCGCCGTCGGGCCGGGAGATCTGCAGCTCTCCCGGGCCTCTGGTCGGTCGCGTGCGGACCTCGATCCCGGTCCGGCCTGACCCGGTCCGGCTACGTCAGGCGGGTGCGGGCGTATTCGGCGATGGCGGCGCGCAGGAACTCGGCCAGCCTCGGGTCGGTCTTGTCGAGGTTGGTCCGGAACCGCGGGTCGTCGGCGTAGAGGTTGCCCAGGCCCGGGTACGAGGCGCGGTCCGGGGTCCAGAAGTTCCGGATCCAGTGGTAGTGGCCGTCGATGGTGTCCTGCACCGGGGCGTCGGCCGCGGCGCGGCCAGCGTCGAGGTGCGCGACCAGCTCGTCGAGGATGGCCGTCCACTCCTGGCCCTGGGAGCGCCACCAGCCGCCGTCCTTGTCGGCGACGCCCTCCTGGGCGGCGTCGACCCGGTCGGCGCCCCAGCGCTGCCGGGCCTCCTCACGGAGCTGGTCCTGGGTGGCCGCGTCGAAACCGTCGAACCAGTGCGCGGCGGACTTGCCGGTCATCGTCCTGTCTCCTTCCACATCGGTGATCGTCCGGGACACGGTGGCGGCCAGGCGGTCGAAACGGTCGCGCTCGGCCAGCAGCCAGCGGTGGTGCGTGCGCAGCACCGTCACCTCGTCGCGGCCCTCGCGCACGATCTCGGCGATGGCCTCCAGGCCAAGACCGAGCTCGCGCAGCACGAGGATGTGCTGCAACCGCAGCAGCTGCTCCCGCTCGTAGTAGCGGTACCCGTTGGCGCCCACGTGCGCGGGCGGCAGCAGGCCGATGTCGTCGTAGTGCCGCAGCGTCCGCGAGGTCACCTTGGACATCCGCGCCACCTGTGCCGTCGACCAGGCCATCGTCGCCTCTCCCACCTGGGCTTTCGTGTCCCGGGAACAACGGTAGAAGTTGACGCGGCGGAAGAGTCAAGCGTTCGGCGCGACTGCCGCCCAGGAGAGCGTCAGCTCGCCGAGGCGCCAGCGGCGGCGGTCGTCGAGCACCGGCCAGCCCTCGGCCGCCAGCAGCCGGGCCGACTCCACCCACCGGGCGCGCGGGCCGAACGGGGCGAACGGGGCCGCGGTCGCCCAACAGGCGTCCAGCGCGCACAGCAGCTCGTGCACCGGTTCGCCCGGGACGTTGCGGTGGATCAGCGCCTTGGGCAGCCGCTCGGCCAGATCGGACGGCCGGTCGATGCCCGCGGGCAGGCAGGACAGGGTGAACGTGCGCGGGCCCTCCGCGTCGAGCAGCACCCAGGAGCACCGCCTGCCGATCTCGTCGCAGGTGCCCTCGACCAGCAGGCCGCCCGGGGCCAGGCGCGCCAGCATGGTCGCCCAGGAGCGCGCGGCCTCGTCCTCCGGGTACTGGCGCAGCACGTTGAACGCGCGCAGCAGCACCGGGCGGGTGCCCGCGAGCTCGAAGCCGCCGCGGCGGAAGTCGAGCGCGGGCGGGTCGGCCGCGGGTTTGGCCGCCTCGACCCGCTCGGGGTCGATCTCCAGGCCGAGTACGCGCACGTCCGGCGCCACCGCGCGCAGGCGGGTGGCCAGCTCCACGGTGGTCACCGGGGTGGCGCCGTAGCCGAGGTCGACCACCAGCGGGTCCTGGCCCGTCAGCGCCGCGCGCACGGTGGACGAGCCGACCAGCCAGCGGTCGACCCGGCGCAGCCGGTTCGGGTTGGTGGTGCCGCGGGTGGGCGCGCCGAGCGCGCGGGCCCGACCCGCGGCCAGGCGTGGGGTGCGGGCCACGCGGTCAGTACTCGGCGGCGAACGCGGCCTCGTTGGCCAGCAGCGTGCGCACCTGCTCGGCGATCACGGACTCGATCTTGCCGCCGACCAGCGGGATGCGGACTTTCACCTCGGCGTCCGTGCGCAGCTCGCTGCCCGCCGCGGTGTCCGCCAGCCGATAGCGGCCGCGGATCTCGCCGGGGACGCCCGCCACCGCGGCCGCGGTGGTGCCGACGAACTCGTCGCCGTGCGGGCGCCAGGTCTCCGAGCGCTCCACCACCAGATCGCCCTTGACCAGGCCGCGGACCACCGAGGGCAGCTTGGCGGCGGGGATGCCCTGGCGCAGGGTGTAGCCGACCGTGGTGCCGTCGGTGGTGTATGCGACCAGGGCCGCGTCCTGGCCGCCGAGGGCGCGCAGCCGCTCGCGCAGGAAACCCTGGTCGACCAGTCGGGCGTGCACGGTGGCGGCCGGGGCGGGGAATCCCGCGCGGTGCTCGATACGGCTGGTCATGCGCGGGAGGTTACCGTTGGCGCCCGTGACCAGCCTCCCCCTCGGTGCCGACGTCCGCGGCGGCGTCCCGCTCAGCGGATACACGACCCTGCGGCTCGGCGGGCCCGCCGCCCGATTCGTCTCGGCGGGGACCGCCGCCGAGGTAGTCGACGCGGTGCGGGCCGCCGACCGGGACGGCGGTCCGCTGCTCGTCCTCGGGGGCGGCTCCAACCTGGTGGTCGGCGATCTCGGCTTCGACGGCACGGTCGTGCTGGTCGCCAACCACGGCAGCAAGATCGACTGCACGGTGCCGGGACGGGTCCAGCTCACCGTGGAGGCGGGCGAGGACTGGGACACCGTGGTCGCGGGCACCGTCGAGGCCGGGCTGGGCGGGCTGGAGTGCCTGTCCGGCATCCCCGGGCTGGTCGGCGCGACCCCGGTGCAGAACGTCGGCGCCTACGGCGTCGAGGTGGCCCAGGTGCTGGTGTCGGTCGACCTGCTGGACCGGGCCACCGGCGAGGTGCGCACGCTGCGCGCCGACGAGCTCGGGCTGGGTTACCGGACCAGCGTGCTCAAGGGCACCGACCGGGCCGTGGTGCTGCGCGCGCGGTTCGAGCTGGTCGACGACGGGCTGTCGGCGCCGATCCGGTACACCGAGCTGGCCCGCGCGCTGGGGGTGCGGCAGGAGGAGCGGGTGCCGGTCGCCGAGGCCCGGGCCGCGGTGCTGGACCTGCGCCGGGGCAAGGGGATGGTGCTCGACCCGGCCGACCACGACACCTGGAGCGCGGGGTCGTTCTTCACCAACCCGGTGGTCGCCGACGCGGCGGCCGGGGAGATCCTGGAGCGGATCGCCCACGCGGTCGGGGCCGACACGCCGGTGCCGCGCTACCCGGCGGGTCCGGGCGCGTCCAAGCTGTCGGCGGCCTGGCTGATCGAGCGCGCCGGGTTCGCCAAGGGCTACACCCGGGGGCGGGCCGCGTTGTCCGACAAGCACACGCTGGCGCTCACCAACCGGGGCGGGGCCACCACCGCGGACCTGCTCGCGCTGGCGCTGGAGGTCCGCGACGGTGTGCTGGCCGCGTTCGGGGTCGAGTTGCGCCCCGAACCGGTGCTGGTCAACTGCTCGCTGAACTGACCCGGTGGGCGCGCGACGCGGAAGCCTGGGCGCGCGGCTTGAGCACGATCTGGTCCAGGTTCACGTGCGCGGGCCGGGTCACCGCAAACGCGATCACCTCGGCTACATCGTCCGCGGTCAGCGGCTGCAGGCCGGTGTACACGCCGGACGCCCGCTCGGCGTCGCCCTCGAAGCGGGTCAGCGCGAACTCGGTCTCGACCATGCCCGGCAGGATCTCGGTGAACCGCACCGGCTCGCCCAGCAGCTCGCCGCGGAGCGTGCGGTGCAGGGCGGACTGGGCGTGCTTGGCGGCGGTGTAGCCCGCGCCGCCGTCGTAGATCTCGATGGCCGCGATCGAGGTGACGGTGACCACGTGCCCGTCGCCGGACGCGATCAGCTTCGGCAGCAGCGCCTTGGTCATCCGCAGCGTGCCGAGCACGTTGGCCTCGTACATCCAGCGCCAGCGCTCCTCGACCGCCGCGTCCACGCGGTCCAGGCCCTGGGCGCCGCCTGCGTTGTTCACCAGCACGTGGCACTCTGGGACCCGGTCGGTGAACGCCTGGACCGAGGCAGGGTCCGTGACGTCCAGTTCGACCGCCACGCCGCCGACCTCCTCGGCGACCTCGGCCAGCCGGTCGAGTCTGCGGGCGCCGAGCACGACGCCGAACCCGGCCGCCGACAGGTGCCGGGCGGTCGCCGCCCCGATGCCCGAACTCGCTCCGGTCACTACCGCGATGGGGTTGTCCACGGCACCGATCCTCCCCGCCGGGGGTGCGGCGGCGGGCGGTGGGACCCTATGAGCACGGTCACATCCGACGAGTTCGCGGCCCGACGCACCCCACCCCGGGCCCATACGTCCTAGTCGGTGGGGGAAGATTTGACACGGGAGGTTCCACGGTGAGATCTACGGCTTCGCCCGTTCGCAAGCGCGGTCTGATCGGTCTGTTGTGCCTGGTCCTCGCGCTGCTCGCGGCCTGTACCTCGGAGACCTCCGGCAGCGGCGGGCCGTCCGGGAGCGGCGGCGGGGGCGCGGGCGGCGGCGGGCAGTCGGACGCCCCGCCGGTGGCCAAGCTGGCCGTGAGCCTGGCCGCGAACGCCGCCGACGTGCCGCCCGGTGACCCGGTCAAGATCACCGTCACGGACGGCACCATCGACACGGTCGACCTGCTCACCCCCGACGGCAAGGCGGTCAAGGGCGCGGTCGCGGGCGACAAGCTGAGCTGGACCTCCAGCGAGGTGCTCGGCTACGCCAAGACCTACAACTACACCGCATCGGCGACCGGCACGGACGGCAAGAAGGCGGAGCTGAAGGGCTCGTTCAGCACGCTCAAGCCCGCCAAGACGCCGCGCGCCACGATCAACCCGGCGGACAACGCCACGGTCGGCGTCGGCATGCCGATCAGCGTCAAGTTCCCCGAGGGCAAGGTCACCGACAAGGCCGCGGTGGAGAAGGTGCTGGCGGTGCAGACCTCCACCAAGGTCGAGGGTGCCTGGGCCTGGCTGAACGACCAGCAGGTGGACTGGCGGCCCAAGGAGTACTGGCCCGCCAACACCAAGGTCACCGTGACCGCCAAGCTGTACGGCCTGGCCTACGGCGGCGGCGCCTACGGCAAGGCCGACCTGAGCAGCACCTTCACCATCGGCCGCAACCAGGTGGTCAAGGTCAACACCCCGGACCACAAGATGAACGTCTACCGGGACGGCTCGCTGTACGCGAGCTATCCGTCGAGCAACGGCGCGGACGACAACCCGGACCGGAACACGCCCAACGGCACGCTGATCGTGATGGAGAAGGACCCGATCGGCGACTTCTCGAACCCGAAGTACGGCTACACCAACGTGATGAAGAAGTGGGCCGTGCGGATCTCCAACCACGGCGAGTTCATCCACGAGAACAACGACAACCGGGCCAACATCGGCAAGGCCAACACCTCGCACGGCTGCGTGAACCTGCTGGAGGCCGACGCCAAGGCCTACTTCGACAGCGCGCTGATCGGCGACCCGGTGGAGATCACCGGTTCGAAGGCGACCATGCCGACCACCTCGGACGTGTACGACTGGCTGCTCTCGTGGGGGCAGTGGCAGAAGATGTCGGCCATCAAGTGACCTCGGGCCGGGCCCGGCTCCGCGGTGCGGGCGGTGCGTGCCTTTCGGTGCGCACCGCGGGGGACCCGGCCCGACCGCCCATCGTCCTCGTGCACGGCTGGGCGCAGTCCGGCGGCTGTTGGGCGGCCCAGTTCGACGATCCGGAGCTGTGCCGGGCGCACCACCTGATCGCGTTCGACCTTCGCGGGCACGGTGACTCGGACATCCCGGCGGACGGCTACGGGGACGCCGCGGTATGGGCCGACGATCTCGCGGCCGTGCTGGCGTTCGCGGGCGCGCCCGCGGTCGTCGTCGGCTGGTCCTACGGCGGCCTGGTGATCACCGACTACCTCCGCGCGCACGGCGACGCGGGCCTGGCGGGGCTCGTGCTGGTCGGCGCGCTCACCGAGATCGGCCGCGACCGGCCCGGCGCCCGGATCGGCCCGGCCATGCGCGCGGCACTGCCCGCAGCGCTGTCCGAGGACCCGGCGGTGGCCGTGCCCGCTGTTGTCTCCCTCACAACGGCGATGGCCGCCGAGCCGCTGCCCGGCCCCGTGGTGCAACGCTGGGCGGGCACGGTGCTGGGGGTGCCGCCGCACGTCCGCAGGGCCCTGTTCAGGCGGGACGCGTCGAGCGCCGAGGTGCTGGCGGGCATCTCGGTCCCGACCGCCGTCGTGCACGGGACCGCCGACGCCGTGGTCGACTCGTCCGCCGCCGAGTACGCGCTGGGGAAGATTCCGGGGGCCACGGCGCGTTGGTTCCCAGGGGTCGGGCACGTGCCCTTCGCCGAACGGGTGGACGAGTTCAACGGGGTGCTCCGCGAATCCGCGGAGGTGCGGAGGGGGTGAACCGGGGTGGTTCCCAGGTTGCTTGGGCGTCCACGCAGGGTCGCGGTGCTGTCGGTGCACACATCCCCGTTGGAACAGCCCGGGACCGGGGACGCGGGCGGGATGAACGTCTACATCACCGAGACCGCCACCCGGATGGCCCGGCGCGGGATCGCCGTTGAGGTGTTCACCCGGGCCACCGCCTCCTACCTGCCACCGGTGGCCGAGCTGGCGCCCGGGGTGCAGGTGCGGCATGTGTCCGCTGGGCCGTTCGAGGGGTTGCAGCGCGCGGAGCTGCCCAGCCAGCTGTGCGCGTTCACCGCGGGCGTGCTGCGCGCGGAGGCCCGGCACGAGCCAGGCCACTACGACCTGGTGCACTCGCACTACTGGCTGTCCGGGCAGGTCGGCTGGCTGACCAGGGAACGCTGGGGGGTGCCGCTGGTGCACTCCGCGCACACCCTGGCCAAGGTCAAGAACGCCGCGCTGGCGGTCGGGGACGCTCCGGAACCGCGGGTGCGGGTGATCGGCGAGCAGCAGGTGGTGGACGAGGCCGACCAGCTGATCGCGAACACCGAGGTGGAGGCCGGGCAGCTGGTCGAGCTGTACGCGGCGACGCCGGAGAAGGTGCGGACCATCGCCCCCGGGGTCGACCTGGACCGCTTCCGGCCGGGTGACCGGCAGGCCGCACGGGCCCGGCTGGGCCTGCCGCCTGCCGCGACCGTGATCGCGTTCGTCGGCCGCATCCAGCCGCTCAAGGCACCGGACGTGCTGCTGCGCGCGGCGGCCGAGCTGCTGGCGCGCGGCACCATCGCCCGGGACCGGCTGGTGGTGCTGGTCGCGGGCGGGCCGTCGGGCTCCGGGCTGGACCAGCCCGCCGCGCTGCAGGAGCTGGCCGCGTCGCTGGGCATCACCGATGTGGTGCGGTTCCTGCCGCCGCAGGCCGGGGAGGCGCTGGCCACCGTGTACCGGGCCGCCGACCTGGTGGCGGTGCCCAGCCACAACGAGAGCTTCGGCCTGGTCGCGCTGGAGGCGCAGGCCTGCGGCACGCCGGTGGTGGCCGCGGCGGTGGGCGGGCTGCCGGTGGCCGTCGCCGACCGGGTGTCCGGTCTGCTGGTCGACGGGCACGCCACCCCGGACTGGGCGGACGCGCTCGGCTCGCTGGTCACCGCGCCGGGCCGGGTGGCCGAGCTGGCGGTCGGCGCGGTGCGGCACGCCCGGGAGTTCTCCTGGGATCGCACCACGGACGCGCTGATCGCCGCCTACGTGGAGGCCGGGCACGCGCTGCGTTACTCCCTGCCGCGTGCTGGAGTGGCGGTGTGACCCTCCCGGACTCCCTCGACCAGGTGATCGCCGCGACGCTCGACGAGCGCGAGCTGCGCTACGACCACCCCGCGCCGGGCCGGTTCCTGGTGACCCTGCCCGGCACCAAGAAGCAGCAGACCAACTGCTGGCTGATCGTCGGCAACCACGCGCTGTCGGTGGAGGCGTTCGTCTGCCGCAGGCCGGACGAGGCGCACGAGGAGGTCTACCGCTTCCTGCTGCGCCGCAACGCCCGCCTCTACGGGGTGCACTACACGATCGACAGCCTCGGCGACATCCACCTGGTCGGCCGGGTCAGCCACGCCGCGGTGACCCCCGACGAGCTGGACCGGTTGCTCGGGCAGGTGCTGGAGGCGGCCGATGGCGACTTCAACACCCTGTTGGAGATCGGCTTCGCCACCGCGATCCGCCGGGAATGGGACTGGCGCACCTCGCGCGGCGAGTCGCTCGCCAACCTTCAGGCCTTCACCCACCTGCTGGAACCGGATCGGCAACGGCCCCGTGTCGCAGGCGAGTCCGACTCGTGATCGTCCGCGCCGCAACGGCCTGATCCGCTCGGCTCGTCTGGAGTGCAGACGAGCTGAGGGAGACCAGGGATGGTGCGAAGAACTGCCCGGGTGGCCGGGTTGGTGTTGACGGCGGGTGTGCTGATCGGGGCCGCGGCCTGTACGAGTACCCAGGGCGAGTCGGCCGCCGGGATGCCGATGATGACCGGGGTGCCCCAGCGGCCGGACACCGCGGGCGGGTACGACAGCGGCGGGGCGAAGGCCGAGGCCAACTCGGGTGCGGCGAGGGGAACCGGGGCAGCCCCGGAGGCGCCGGGGCAGTCGACGGGTGGGCCCGCGGTGCCGCAGCCGGGGGTGGACCGGAAGCTGGTGCGGACCGCGAGCCTGGAGCTGAGCTCGCCCAAGGTCGCCGACGCGGCCGCGAGCGCCCGGCGGGAGGCCGCCGCGGCGGGCGGCTACTCCGGTCAGGAGCAGGTGGACGACGACCTGGCGACATTGACCCTGTATGTGCCGTCCGACCGGCTGGACCAGGCGGTCGAGCGGCTGCGGGCGGTCGGGACGGTGCGCAACCAGGGGCAGACCGCGCAGGACGTGACCGAGCAGGTCGTCGATGTGGACAGTCGCATCGAGACCCAGCGGGCGAGCCTGAACCGGGTGCGCGCGCTGCTCGACCGGGCCACGTCGATGTCGGAGATCGTGCAGCTGGAGTCCGAGGTGTCCCGGCGCGAGTCGGACCTGGAGTCGCTGCTCAAGCGGCGGGATGCGCTGGCGGGCAGCGTCGCGATGTCCACGGTGAGCGTGCGGATCACCCGTGAGGGCGCGCCGGTGCCCGCGGTGGAGAACCGGGACTCGTTGGGCGGCGCGCTCGGCGACGGCTGGTCCGCGTTCGTGAGCACGGTCAAGGTCGTGGTGCTGGCCCTGGCCAGGCTGCTGCCGTTCGTTCTGGTCATCGGTGTGCCCGGCTATCTGATCTGGCGGGCCCGCCGGAATCGTCCTGGCAGGACGGTGTCGCCGCCGTCCGCGCCGACGTCGGTGCCGCCCGGTACCGGGACGGCGCACGAGGCGTGAGGGACGCGGGATGAGAGTCGCGGGGCGGTTCGAGCGAGGGGGAGTCGCGTTCTCGAACCGCCCCGCGACTGCCCGCTGCTTCCCGTGGCGGGGGGCACCCGGGAGCCTCGCGGGACCGGCGGCTCGGCAGGGGAGTCGAGCCGCGCGGGACGCCACCCGGACCAGGGAGTGCGTGGGAGCTGATCCGGCGCGGCTTAGGTCAACTTGTCAGATGCCGGACACCAGCACAAGGCCAACAGTTCCACCGATCGTGGATGTCGCAGACGGTTAGTAACTATTCGGTCACGACATTGCGTGTTCTTGCAACTATCCGTGCAAGATCCCTCGTTCGGACGCGGTTCGTACCCCCAAACGGGTGTTACGCGGTCGTGTTATCCCGCCGCCTGGTCCATCACACTTCGGCCGCCCGGTCCACGCCGGGACGCGCCCAGGCCGCGGCCGACCGCTCGGCGAGGCGGCCCGCGCCGGTCTGGCAGTCTTTCGCCATGGCCATCGGAACCCTGGTGCTGCTCCGCCACGGCGAGAGCGTGTGGAACGCGCAAAACCTCTTCACCGGCTGGGTGGACGTCGCCCTGTCCGACAAGGGCGTCGCCGAGGCGACCCGCGGCGGCGCGCTGCTGCGCGAGGCCGGGATCCTCCCGGACGTCGTGCACACCTCGCTGCTGCGCCGGGCGATCACCACCGCGCACCTCGCGCTGGACGCCGCCGACCGGCTGTGGATCCCGGTCAGGCGGGACTGGCGGCTCAACGAGCGGCACTACGGCGCGCTGCAGGGCAAGGACAAGAAGCAGACCCTGGCGGAGTTCGGCGAGGAGCAGTTCAAGCTCTGGCGCCGCTCCTACGACACGCCGCCGCCGACCATCGAGCCGGGCAGCGAGTTCAGCCAGGACGCCGACCCGCGCTACGCCGACCTGGCCGGGCAGGCCCCGCTGGCCGAGTGCCTCCAGGACGTCGTGGCCCGGCTTCTGCCGTACTGGGACGCCGAGATCGTGCCCGACCTGCGCGCGGGCCGGACCGTGCTGGTCGCGGCGCACGGCAACTCGCTGCGCGCCCTGGTCAAGCACCTGGACGGGATCTCCGACGCGGACATCGCCGGGCTCAACATTCCCACCGGCATCCCGCTGCGCTACGACCTGGACGACGACCTGAAGCCGGTCACCCCGGGCGGGCAGTACCTCGACCCGACCGCCGCCGAGGCCGCCATCAGCGCGGTCGCCAACCAGGGTCGCTGAGCCCTTCGGGCCGCCCGGTGCCACGTCCGCGTCGGGCGGCCCGCCCGAACCCCTTGGTGAACCCCGGTTCTTTTCGCGACCACCCTCGAATTGGACAAAGTGGACAGCCGGCCCGTCCATTTGAGAGTCCTTTGTAGTCCGCCGGGGGCGGCGTCGACGCGCCGGGCGCGAATGACACTACGAGGAATCATCGATCGGGGGCGTTCCCTCGAACGCTGGATGGCCGGCGCGGTATCTGGACGCCCGATGGCACGGCCCCGCTCGATTACTCGCCAGTAGGACACGGACGGGTGAACGAGGGTCGACTGAACGGGGAACAACCGGGCGCCCGGATGTCGGAACGGTCACCAATGCCCTGTCCGGGCTGGTCAAAGGCCCGGTCCGACTGCTTACGATCCTTGACGTGGCCGCACCGGTCTATCTCGCGCTGTCGCTCGGCACCCTGCTGATCGGCCTGTTCGTCGGCTTCCTGGTCGGTCGGTCCCGATCCAGGACCGCCGGCCGCACGCCGACCGGCCCCACGGTCGCCGAACTGGTCGAACGGATCATTCTGTCCACCCACACCGGCGTGGTCGTGCTCAACAGGTTCGGCGATGTGGTGATCCACAACCCGCGCGCCGAAGAGCTCGGCCTGGTCCGCAACAACCGCGTCGACGACCGGGCCCGCAAGGCCGCCGAGGTCGTCGTGGAGACCGGCGACCCCATCGAGGTCGACCTGTCCCCGCTGGAGGCACGCGGCGGCCGCACCCCGGAGGCGGTGCTCGGCGAGGTCCGCCCGCTCGGCGACGGGTTCACCGCCGTCGACGCCGACGACCAGTCCGACGCGGTCCGCCTGGAGGCCACCCGCCGGGACTTCGTGGCCAACGTCAGCCACGAGCTCAAGACTCCGGTCGGCGCCATGGCGCTGCTGGCCGAGGCGGTGCTGGACGCCGCCGACGACCCGGTCGAGGTACGCCGGTTCACCACCAAGATCCTGCACGAGGGCAACCGGCTGGGCACCCTGGTCACCGAGCTGATCGCGCTGTCCCGGCTGCAGGGCGCCGAGCGCCTGCCCGAGATGAACACCGTCGACGTGGACGCCGTGGTGCGCGAGGCGATGGGCCGCGCGCAGCTGGTCATGGAGTCCACCGGCATCGACGTCACCACCGACGAGGAGAGCGGCCTGCTCGTCCAGGGCGACCGCACCCTGCTCGTCACCGCACTGTCCAACCTGCTGGAGAACGCCCTCGCCTACTCCCCGCCCGGCAGCCCGGTGTCGATGAGCCGCACGCTCGCCGACGGGTTCGTCGAGATCGCGGTCACCGACCGCGGCATCGGCATCGCCGAGGAGGAGCAGCAGCGGGTGTTCGAGCGCTTCTACCGGGTGGACAAGGCCCGCTCGCGGGCCACCGGCGGCACCGGTCTGGGCCTGGCCATCGTCAAGCACGTAGCGGCCAACCACGGCGGCGAGGTGCGGCTGTGGAGCAAGCCGGGCCTCGGGTCCACCTTCACCCTGCGCGTCCCCGCGCACGTCGAGTCCCCCGGCTCCGGCACGGCCGCGGCCTCGACCACCACGAACGGCGCGGAGCTGGCCAAGGTCGGCAGCCGCGCGACGCTGCCGTCGAAATCCGACGGCGTCGCGACCGATCACGGAGGAATGGCATGACGAGAGTGCTGATCGTCGAGGACGAGGAGTCCTTCGCCGACCCGCTTGCCTTCCTGTTGCGCAAGGAGGGTTTCACCGCCGCGGTGGCCGTGACCGGCCAGCAGGCGCTGGAGGAGTTCGACCGCAACGGCGCGGACATCGTGCTGCTGGACCTGATGCTGCCGGGGATGAGCGGCACCGACGTGTGCAAGGCGCTGCGCCAGCGCTCCGCCGTGCCGGTGATCATGGTGACGGCCCGGGACAGCGAGATCGACAAGGTGGTCGGCCTGGAGCTGGGCGCCGACGACTACGTGACCAAGCCCTACTCGGCGCGCGAGCTGATCGCCCGGGTGCGCGCGGTGCTCCGCCGCGGCGGCGAGGCGGGCGGCGACGGCGAGCTGCTGCCCCAGGTGCTCGCGGCCGGACCGGTCCGGATGGACGTCGAGCGGCACGTGGTCACTGTGGACGGCACCGACATCCCGTTGCCGCTCAAGGAGTTCGACCTGCTGGAGTACCTGCTGCGCAACGTCGGCCGGGTGCTCACCCGCGGCCAGCTGATCGACCGGGTGTGGGGGGCGGACTACGTCGGCGACACCAAGACGCTGGACGTGCACGTGAAGCGGCTGCGCTCGAAGATCGAACCGGACCCGGCCTCGCCGCGGCACCTGGTCACGGTGCGCGGCCTCGGCTACAAGTTCGAGTCCTGACCGGCCCGGCCGACCACACTGTACGGTTCCGCACGTGCGCCTCGGTGTCCTAGACGTCGGTTCCAACACCGTCCACCTGCTCGTGGTGGACGCTCGTCGGGGTGCCCACCCCACGCCCGCCAGGTCGGAGAAAACCGTGCTGCGGCTGGCCGAACGGATCACCCCGTCCGGCCAACTGTCCAAGGTGGGCGCCGACGAGCTGGTCGCGGCCGTGGCCGCGGCGAAGGCATCCTCCGCGCGGCTGGGCTGCGCGGACCTGATGGCGTTCGCCACCTCGGCGGTGCGCGAGGCGGGCAACTCCGCCGCCGTGCTGCGCCGGGTGGCCAAGGAGACCGGGGTGGACCTGCGGGTGCTCTCCGGTGAGGACGAGGCCCGCTACACCTTCCTCGCGGCCCGCCGCTGGTACGGCTGGTCGGCGGGGAACCTGCTGGTCCTGGACATCGGCGGCGGCTCGCTGGAGATCGCCGCCGGGATCGACGAGGACCCGGACTTCGCCTGGTCGCTGCCGCTGGGCGCGGGCAGGCTCACCCGCACCCGGTTCACCGCCGACCCGCCCGGCCGCGACCAGGTCGAGCGCACCGCGGAGTGGATCGCCGCCGAGCTGGCCCCGGTGGCCCGCCGGGTGGTCAAGTACGGGCCGTTCGACCGGGCGGTGGCCACCTCCAAGACCTTCCGCACGCTGGCGCGGCTGACCGGGGCGGCGCCGTCCTCGGCCGGTCCGCTGGTGCCCAGGGTGCTCACCGACACCGCGCTCAGCCAGCTCATCGCGTTCATCTCCCGGATGTCGGCGGCCGACCTGGCCCAGCTGGAGGGGGTCAGCCCCAGCCGGGCGCACCAACTGGTGGCCGGTGCGCTGGTGGCGCAGGCCACTATGCGAGCGTTGTCACTGCCCGCGGTGGAGATCGGGCCGTGGGCGTTGCGCGAGGGCGTGATCCTGCGACGGCTGGACCAGACGAATGGCGAGGACCAGACTGTCTCCTCGGACTGAACATGATCCGGACGGCCGCCCCCGGCGACGGTAGGGTGCCGCCAGCGAAGCGTGCGGGCACTGGACGGATCTGCCCGCACGGGGCACGGTGGAGTGGATGAGTCAAGAAGGCGGTTCGGAGCGCACGCAGCGCACTGTGGCCGAGTTGCTGGCCAAGTACGGCGGCAACTCGGGCGAGAGCGCACCCAGGCGGCGGCGCCGCAAGCCCGACGACGCCTCGGACACCGCACCTCAGGCGATCATCGACCGGGTGCTGTCGGACAGCGGCAAGATGCTGCCGATCCGCGAGGACGCCGCGCCGCACGAGCGCGCCTCGCACCGCCAGGGCCGCCAGCCGTCCCCGCCGCCACCGGTGCGCGGGTCCGAGCCCGCGACGCCGCCCGGCGGCAGGCGGGCCGACCGCGTGCGCGGACCGGGCACGCCCGCGGGCTCGGCCGTGAACGGGCGCGCCGACCTGGGCCAACCGCCGACCGAGCAGCACCCGCCGGTGCGCCCGACGCCGCGTGCGGACGGGCCGCCCACCGAGCACCATCCGCCGGTGTCCCCGGAGCCCCGTCCGGGTGGGCACGGCGACCAGGCCCCGCTCGGCGCCCGACAGGCGCCGCCGCGGGTCGAGCAGCCGCGCCCGGAGGTCCACCCGGACCAGCGCAGGCGCGTCGAGCCGCGCGGTCCCGAACAGCGTGGCCCGGAACAGCGTGGCCCGGAACAGCGTGGTCCTGAGCGGCCCACGGCCAGACCGTCGGTCGAGCCGCGTCGGGAGCCCGAGCAGCCGCTTCCCCAGCAGCAGGCGCACCGCCCGCTCGGCGCGCGGCCGGACGCGGGCGAACCGCACACCGAGCAGCTGCCCCGGGTGCCCGCGGCGGACGAGCCGGACCCGGGCGAGCCGCCCGCTGGCCTGGCCAAGGGGCCGAACCGGGCCCCGCTGGTGCCGCGCCGCGGGCCGGGCAACGCCCGCCGCCCGCAGCTCAACCAGCCCACGCAGCAGAGCCCGGCGGCCCAGCCGTCCCAGCAGCTGCCGATCCCGCAGCCGTCCCAGCAACTACCGGTGCCGCAGCCCTCGCAGCAGCTACCGGTCCCGCAGCCGTCCCAGCAGCTGCCCGTGCCGCAGCCGTCGCAGCAGCTGCCGGTGCCGCCGGGCGCGCAGAGCGGTCGGCCGTCGCGGCCCGGGTTCCCGCCCGGCCGGCCGCCGGGCGAGTTCGCGGGCGACTCGGCCGAGACCGCGGTCGATCCGGACGGCCCGCCCGCCGAGTTCCACGAGGAGTACGAGGGCTTCGACGAGAAGGCGGCCAACCGGTTCACCGACTACCGGGCGCACGACGACTTCGCCGAGCCCGGCGACCGCGACGGGGCCGACGGCCCGCGCGCGGACCGGACCCGGCGCGGGGTCGACGTGCTCGACGACGAGCGCGACGAGTTCGCCGACGGGGACCGCGACTACCCGGACTACGACGATGACCGGGACGACCGGGACCGGGACGACCGGGACTCCGACGGATTCGACGACGAGGACGACGAGCGCGCCCCCGCCTCGGCAGGCCGGGAGTGGCTGATCATGGTCGGCCAGCTCGGCCTCGGCGTGGTCGGCGGCGCGGTCGTCTGGCTGGCGTTCAACTGGCTGTGGCGGGCGTTGCCCGCGGCCGCGCTGGTCGGCGCGCTGGTCGTGATCGTCGGCCTGGTGCTGATCGTGCGGAAGGTGCGGCGCGCCGAGGACCTGCAGACCACCGTGCTCGCGGTGCTGGTCGGCCTGCTCGCCACGGTGTCCCCGGCGGCGTTGCTGCTGCTCGGTCGTTGACCCGGATCCCGGTCGGCCTGTCCACCGCCTCGGTGTGGCCGCGGACCGCGTCCACCGGGTTCGCGCTGGCCGCAGAGCTGGGCTACGACGGCGTCGAGGTGATGGTCTGGGCCGACCCGCTCAGCCAGGACGTCCCCGGCCTGCGCAAGCGGTCGGCGCGCACCGGGGTGCCGGTGCTGGCGGTGCACGCGCCGTGCCTGCTGATCACCCAGCGGGTCTGGTCGGCAGATCCCGAGGTGCGGCTGCGCCGGGCGGTCGAGGCGGCGCAGGACCTGGGGGCGGGCACGGTCGTGGTGCACCCGCCGTTCCGCTGGCAGCGCCGCTACGCCGACGGGTTCGCCGATCTCGTGGCGGAGCTGGAGGCGGACAGCGGGGTCGCGGTCGCGGTGGAGAACATGTTCCCGGTCCGGCGCGGCCTCGGGGCGCGGTCGGTGGAGATGACCGCGTTCCGCCCGTCGATCGACCCCACCGACGTTGGCCACCGCAACTACACGCTCGACCTGTCGCACACCGCGGCCGCCCGGGTCGACGCGCTGGCCCTGGCCGGGCGGATGGGCGCCGGGCTGCGCCACCTGCACCTGGCGGACGGCACCGGACTGCCGAAGGACGAACATCTCGTGCCGGGGCGGGGGAACCAGCCGTGCGCGGCGGTGTGCCGGGCGTTGGCGGCGGGCGGGTTCGACGGTCAGGTCGTGGTGGAGATCAGCACCCGGCGCGCGCGGACATCGGAACAGCGGATGAATGATCTCGCCGAGGCGCTCCGGTTCGCCCGGACACATCTCGGTGGACACTGACCGGTAGGTGCCGACCAGTAGGCGCTGTCCGTCGGACACCGGGAAGTCGGTGTCGGAAAGCCGCATCGGGGCGGCTGACTTATGTGGACGATGAGTGGACATTAGGCGGTTCAGCGGAAAGGTGGGACGACCGGACGGATGATGGCTCGATAGGACATGGGCCGTACAGTCTCATCGTGAACCCGTTGCGTTCGTTGATTCTGGCTGCCGCGCGAAACGGCACCATCCGCCGTCTGGTGGCGACCGCTCCCGTGAGCCGGGACGTGGTGCGCCGCTTCGTGGCGGGCGAGACCACCGCAGACGCGGTCGCCGTGACCCGGCGACTCGTCCAGGACGGTCTCACCGTCACCCTCGACTATCTCGGTGAGGACACCACCGACACCGCCCAGGCCGAGCGGACCGTCCAGGCCTATCTGGACCTGCTCGACCGGCTGCACGCCGAAGGGCTGGCAGACCACGCCGAGGTGAGCGTGAAGCTGTCGGCCGTGGGGCAGATGCTCGACGAGGATCTGGCACTGGCGAACGCCAAACGGATCTGCCAGGCGGCGGAGGCCGCGGGCACGACGGTCACCCTCGACATGGAGGACCACACCACCACCGACTCGACCCTGCGCGTTCTGGCCGAGCTGCGCCGGACCTGGCCGTGGGTGGGCGCGGTGCTCCAGACCTACCTGCACCGCACGCTCGACGACGCGAAGCGGCTGTCCGCCGAGGGTTCCCGGGTCCGGCTGTGCAAGGGCGCGTACAAGGAGCCGGAGACGGTCGCCTTCGCGGACAAGACCGAGGTGGACAAGAGCTACGTGCGCTGCGTCAACGCGCTGCTCGCGGGCGACGGGTACCCGATGTTCGCCACGCACGACCCGCGCCTGGTGCGCATCGTGGACGAGCGCGCCGAGGCACACGGCCGCAAGCCGGGCAGCTTCGAGCACCAGATGCTCTACGGGATCCGGCCGGACGAGCAGCTGCGGCTGGCCCAGCAGGGCCACACCGTCCGCGTGTACGTGCCATTCGGCGAGGAGTGGTACGGCTACCTCATGCGCCGGATGGCCGAACGCCCGGCCAATACGACCTTCTTCCTCCGCGCCCTGGCGACCCGCGGATAGGCCGTGTTCCACGACCGCGCGGCGGCGGCGGTTCCCGAGGAGGTTCCGCCGCTCCGGCCGCGGTCAGCCCGCCGGGCCGGGGACGAAACCGGGCGAGCGAGCCGATCGGTGACACAGCGCAAAATTGCCGACCGGGGCGTGGCAGGCTATCGGCCATGAGTAGTGCTGCTGGGCACGGCGACGTTCGGGCGGGCGGGTCCGCCGCCCCGGGTGGGGCGTTCGCCGCGGCCGTCCGGGTGCGGCCGCTGGGCGACGGGACGTTCACCGCCGACCTGCCCGCCGCCTGGACGGTCGGCGGGCGCCCGCACGGGGGGTTCCTGATGGCGTTGCTGGCCAAGGCCGCCGTGGCCACGCACAGCGGCGCCGGGGCACCCCTGGTCGACCCGCTCTCGGTGAGCGCGCAGTTCCTGCGCCCACCCGGGGTGGGGCCGGTCCTGCTGCGCACCGATGTGCGCAAGTCGGGGCGGCGGACCACGGTCGTCGCGGTGCACCTGGAGCAGAGCGGGCACAGCTGCGTGGAGGGCGTGGTCACCACCGGCAGGCTGCCCCGGGAGCGGGCGGCCTGGGCCGACCTGCCCAACCAGCCCGCCGAGCCGCCGGGCAACGCCATCGACCTGGCCTCGGTGCCGTCGGCGGCGGGGTTCAAGCTTGGCGAGATGTGCGATGTGCGGCTGGACCCGAACGGGGCCGGTTTCCTGCACGGCCACATCGGCGACCCGCTGCGGCTGCGGCTGTGGACGCGGCCGCGCGGGGAGCAGGCCGACCCGTTGTTCGCGCTGGTGGCCGGGGACATCTCGATGCCGGTCACGTTCAACCTTGGCCGGTTGGGCTGGTCGCCGACGGTCCAGCTGACCGCGCACCTGCGGTCCCGGCCCGCGCCGGGCTGGCTGCGCATCCAGGTGGAGTCCAAGGCGGTGCACGGCATGTGGTTCGACTCGGACGCCACCGTGGTGGACTCCACCGGCAGGCTCGTCTGCCAGGCCAGGCAGCTGGCGCTGTCGGCGGTCAGCGGCTGAGTTTTCCGGTCATTCGTAGCGACCGCTGGATGTCCATGGCGAGCGCAGGCCCCAGGCCGCGCGCACGTCGTCGATCTGCACCGTCGCCATGCCCCGGTGCGCGCCAAGCGACTGCTTGGCGGCGGCCAGCAGGTCGAACGTGGCGACCAGGTCCGGCTCCGCGCGGACGCGCTCGTCCCGCTCGCGGGTGAACAGCTCCAGCACCGTCGCGCAGTGGTAGAGGTAGGTCGAGGTCTGGCCGCGCAACGGCGCCAGGTCCTTGTGCGCGAGGTCGTGCCCGCGCCACTTCCGGACCGCCTCCAGCAGTGACACCGGCGTCGGCCGCAGCCCGCGGATCTCGCGCAGGAACCGGGTCGAGTCGACGTCCACCTCCAGCCTGCCCACCGCCACCTGCACCGCGTGCGCCTTGCGATCCAGGTCCTCGCCCACCACCGCCGCGCAGACCTCGTCCAGCGTCGGCGGTTCCGCACGGCCCGCCGCGTAGCCGACCATGGCGCGCGCCACCCGGCGGACCTCGCGGGGCAGCCCGCCGCCGAGGCAGTAGGCGAGCCGGGCGAACGGTTCCGGCAGGCCGACCACCCAGCTGTCCAGCAGCCGCACGGTGTCGGCGAGGCTGAGCGGGTCGATGCGGACGATCTCCTGGAACGCGCTGTCGAACGCGTCCCGCACGGCCAGGCCGCGTCGCTCGAACGCGGCCAGCGCGTCGTCGGACACCGACACCACGAACTGGGTGCCCGGCGCGCCGAACAGACCCTTGATCTCGTTGAGGAAATGCTCGGCCGACTCCGCGGTGGTGATCTTGTCCAGCTCGTCCACGGTGATCAGCACCTGGTGTCCGGGGCGGGCGGCCGCGTATTCACCGAGAAAGCGGTGGAACGCGTCGGAGATCTCCGGATAGGTCAACGGTTTCTCGGCGAGCTGCCTGCTCGTGCTGAACGAGCCCTCCGCGCCGCCGACCGCGAACTTGCCCGACCATCCCGTGGTGTGGGTTTGCAGATAACGGATCTGGGTCAGCTGCGCGCGGGCGAGCACCACCATTCGGTCTTGTGTGCGCGGATTCCCGGACAGCCAGCGCGCGGCCACGAGCAATCCGTGCCCGACGGCCGGGAGCAGATCGACGAGGAGGTTGTAGAAAGCCAGGAAAGCGCCCGCGCCCAACAGGACCGCGGGCAGCAGCCGCCAATCGATGGCGGTGAGCAGGTCCACCGGGACGCGGCTGAACACCGATCCCCAACCGACCACGGCCGCGGTCGCCAGGTAGGTGGCGCCCAGCGCCAGGACCGTGAGCACGGACATGCGCGCCAACTCGTAGCGGGTGCGCGCCCAATAGTGGCGGCGGAGCGTGGTCCGGGTGCTGGCGGAGATCACCGCCTGGCATATGCGGGCGAACAGGTGCAGCACGAACTCGCGCGGGTCGTACTGCACCGGCGCGGACACCGAGATCTTCAGCGCCGTACGGTCCTGCTGGGACAGTCCGGCGAAATGCTCGATCACCGTGCTCTTCCCGACTCCGCGCGGCCCGGCCAGTCCGAGCGCGCCGGTGCCGACCCGCCGCGCCGCCGCCTGGAAGCGGGCGACGCCCTCGGTGACCGCGGGACTGGGCGTCCGGTCGCCGCTGAGACCGGGCGCGCCGTCGGCGGGCAGGTCCAGACTGGTGCGCAGCACCGGCTCCAGGTGGGTGTTGAGCAGGCGCCGCAACAACTCGGTGACGTGCGCGTCCAGCAGCCGGGTGCCATGCGGGGTCGGGGTGGTCGGGGGCGGGGCTAAGCGGGACCGCACCTTGTCGGCCAGCCTGCGCGACCACGAGGTGCGCCGCCGCCCCTCGACCATCGCCGTGTCGAACGCGGCCTGCATCCTGGCATTGATCACCGCGATCTCGGCGCGCGCCTCGGCCGCGATCGCGCGCAGGGTCACCTCCCGGTGTTGCACGGCCTCGGCGAGCAGCACCTGATCGGGAATGCCCGCGCGGGCCAGGCCCGCGGCGATATCAGGCTGCTGGAGCGCGCGCCGGGCGCTGAGGTCGAACGCCTGCTCAAGCAGGTGTTCGGTGGCTCGGGGAGCTGGGCCCATCCGTACTCCGATCGTGGTCCGTCCGACACCGAGATCGTTCCCGGACCCGTTCCCGTTAATTCCGGGAACCGGTGATTAGCCTGGATGCCATGACTCAGGCGAACGCGCGCCCGGTGATCGCGGTCCTCGGCGCGGGCAAGATCGGCGAGGCGCTGCTGTCCGGGCTGCTGCACGGCGGCAGGCAGGCCGACGAGCTGCTGTTCACCGAGCGCTCGGCGACCCGCTCGGCGCAGCTGACCGACACCTACGGCATCGACTCGGTGGACGTGCCGACCGCGGCCAAGAGCGCCGACGTGCTGGTGGTGGCGGTCAAGCCGCAGGACATCGACCCGCTGCTGGACGAGCTGGCCCCGGCGGTCGGCGCGGACACCCTGATCGTGTCGTTGTGCGCGGGCCTGCCGACCGCCCTGTTCGAGCGCAGGCTGCCCACCGGGGTACCGGTGGTCCGGGTCATGCCGAACACGCCGATGCTGGTCGGCGAGGCCATGAGCGCCATCTCCCCGGGCAAGCACGCCACCGCCGCGCACCTGGCCGTGGTCGAGGAGCTGCTGACCGTGGTCGGCAAGGTCGTGCGGGTGCCCGAGTCCCAGCAGGACGCGGTCACCGCGCTGTCCGGCTCCGGCCCGGCCTACTTCTTCTTCCTGGTCGAGGCCATGATCGACGCGGGCATCCTGCTCGGCCTGCCGCGCGCGGTCGCGGAGAAGCTGATCGTCCAGTCGGCCGTCGGCGCGGCCACCATGCTGGCCGAGACCGGCGAGCACCCGGTCACCCTGCGCGAGGCCGTCACCTCGCCCGCGGGCACCACCATCATGGCCATCCGGGAGCTGGAGAACCACGGTGTGCGGGCCGCGCTGCTGGCCGCGATCGAGGCCGCGCGGGACCGCTCGCGGGAGCTCGGACGGGCGCACGAGGCAGATTGAGCCGAAAGTGACGTCGCACTAGTCACACGTGTCCCGCTACTCTCGATCGGTACACGTGCGTGTCGAATCCGTCGGTGGGGAAGCCGGCGGCGCGACGCGTGGTTAAGGACGCGGTGGATCATGCCTGCGAGCAAGCACTCCGATCCACCCGGCCTCCCGCAGGTGCAATTCCTGACGGTGGCCGAGGTGGCGGCCCTCATGCGGGTCTCGAAGATGACGGTTTACCGGCTCGTGCACAGCGGCGAGCTACCCGCGGTGCGGGTGGGCAAGTCGTTCCGGGTGCCGGAGAAGGCCGTGCACGACTATCTGCAGAACGCCTACTTCGACGCCGGGTGACCGCCCGCCGACGAGGGCGAGAAGACCGCCGGGTACTCTGGTCAGCCGTTGTGCCTGGTGTCTAGGCGCGCGTCCGTGACGTCGCCGCATCGCCAGCGCCGGACACCGGAACGACTGGAAGACGAAGGAACCACATGGGCTCGGTCATCAAGAAGCGTCGCAAGCGCATGTCGAAGAAGAAGCACCGCAAGCTGCTGCGCAAGACTCGCGTCCAGCGTCGCAAGCTGAAGAAGTAGGCGGTACGCGTCTTCCGGCGTCCGCTCCCGACCGGGCGCGGACGCCGTGGCGACTCTGCGGCGTGGGCCGGGGACAACCCATGTGACCTGCGGTGACAGTGCGTTGTCGGACCCGGGTGGGGCGGCACCGGGGGTATCGTCGGTGCCCTCGACGCCCACTACCCGGGGGTTCCCGTGTCGCCACGAGTCGTCCTGGTCACCGGTGTCGGCGGCTACCTGGGCGGGCACCTCGCCGCCCGGCTGGCGGCCGACCCCGCCGTCGGGCGAGTGCTCGGCGTGGACACCGTCGCCCCGCACCGCGAGGTCCGCGACCTCGCCGGGGGCGGGCTGGAGTTCGTGCGCGCCGACATCCGCAACCCGCTGATCGCCAAGGTGATCACCGGGGCCGAGGTGGACACGGTCGTGCACGTGGCGCTGACCGCCGTCCCACCGGGCCCGGCCCGACGCAGCGCGGTGAAGGAAGCCAACGTCATCGGCGCCATGCAGCTGCTGGCGGCCTGCCAGCGGGCACCGTCCGTGCGGCGGCTGGTGGTCAAGTCCACCGCCGCGGTCTACGGCGCGGGCGCCCGGTCACCCGCCGTGCTCACCGAGGCCGACCCGCCGCGCGAGGTGTCCTCGAACGGGTACGCCCGGGACGCGATCGAGGTCGAGGAGTACGTGCGCGGGTTCGCCCGCCGCCGCCCGGACGTGGCCGTGACCGTGGTCCGGCTGGCCAACCTGATCGGTCCCCGGGTCGACACCGTGCTCACCCGCTACTTCGCGCTGCCCGTGGTGCCGACCGTGCTCGGCTACGACGCGCGCGTCCAGCTGCTGCACGCCGAGGACGCCCTGGCGGTCCTGGAGCGGGCGGCCACCCATTCGATACCCGGCGTGTTCAACGCGGGCGCGGACGGCGTGCTGATGCTGTCGCAGGCCATCCGCCGGGCGGGCCGGGTGCCGTTACCGGTGCCGGGCGCGGCCATGCCGATGGCGGGCCGGTTCCTGCGCGGCGCCCGCCTGGTCGACTTCTCCGCCGACCACGTCCGCTACCTCACCCACGGCCGCGTCCTGGACACCACGCGGCTGCGCGAGGTGTTCGGGTTCACCCCGCGGTGGACCACTCGGCAGGCGTTCGACGACTACGTGCGTGGGTCGGGATTGCGGCCGGTGCTGCGCACGGGCCTGGTCGAGGCCGCGGAGCGCGGATTGGCGGGGACGCGATGAGAGAGGCCCGGGTGATCCCGTTCGACCGAGCCCGCCGAGCGGCGCGCGAGGAGCCGCCCGTCGAACCGACGCCATCGCGCCCCGACGCCCCGGCAGCACCCACTGGCCTGCGGCAGAGCCTGGCGAACGTGCTCGGGTTCGCCCGCAGAAGGCTGACCGGCGACTACCAGGTCGACAGGTTCGGGTTCGATCCGGAGCTCACCGAGGCGGTGCTGCTGCCCCCGCTGCGGCCGATCTACCGGAACTGGTTCCGCGTGGAGGTCAGCGGCGCCGAGCACATACCGGCCCGGGGCGGCGCGCTGATCGTCAGCAACCACTCGGGCACGCTGCCGTTGGACGCGTTGATGACCGCGGTGGCCGTGCACGACAACCGGCCCGGTCGACACCTGCGCATGCTGGGCGCCGACCTGGTCTTCCAGATCCCGCTGCTGAGCGCGTTGGCCCGGAAATCGGGTCACACCCTGGCCTGCATGTCCGACGCCGAGCACCTGCTGCGCGCCGGTGAGCTGGTCGGCGTCTGGCCGGAGGGGTTCAAGGGGATCGGCAAGCCGTTCGCCGACCGGTACAAGCTGCAGCGGTTCGGCCGCGGCGGGTTTGTCGCCGCCGCGCTGCGCAGCGGCGTGCCGATCATCCCGTGCTCGGTCGTGGGCGCCGAGGAGATCTACCCGAAGATCGCCGACAGCCGAACCCTGGCCCGGCTGCTCGGCCTGCCCTACTTCCCGGTCACGCCGTTCTTCCCGCTGCTCGGCCCGCTGGGCGCGATCCCGCTGCCGACCAAGTGGCACATCCGGTTCGGCGAGCCCATCCCGGTCGACGAGTACGGCCGGGACGCGGCCGAGGACCCGATGCTCGTGTTCACCGTCACCGACGAGGTGCGGGAGACCATCCAGCAGACCCTCTACCGGCTGCTCGACCAGCGCGGGAACCCGTTCCTGGGCTGACCGGGCGTCACGCCCGGACCGGCAGGCTGCGGAAGCCCCCGATCACCACTGTCGGACGGCGGCGTGGCGTACCGGCGAGGCGGAGCCGCGGCAGCGCCTCGGCCAGCGCGGTGAGCGCCAACTCACCCTCCAACCTGGCCAGCGGCGCGCCAAGGCAGTAGTGGATGCCGGAGGAGAACGCCAGGTGGTCGCCCCGGTTCGGGCGGCCGATGTCGAACTCGTCCGGCCGGGTGAACACCGCCGGGTCCCGGTTCGCCGCGCCGATGGCGACCACCACCATGGTGTCCTTGGCCAGCGGGACCCCGCCGATCTCGGTGTCCTCGTGGGCGAACCGCGAGTTCAGCCGCACCGGCGGCAGGTAGCGCAGCACCTCGTCCACGCCCGCGCCCGCCAGGCCCGGGTCGGCGCACAGCCGGTCCCACTGCTCGGGGTTGCGGGCGAACGCCCACACCGCGTTGCCGATCAGGTTGGTGGTGGTCTCGAACCCGGCTACCAGCAGCAGCTCACAGGTGGTGGCCAGGTCGGTCTCGCTGATCGTGCCGTCCGGGTCGGCGGCCAGCATGCCGCTGATCACGTCCGGGCCCGGCTCGCGGCGGCGCTCGGCGATCAAGCGGGTGAACAGCGCCCGCATCTCCCGGTTCGCGGTGCGCAGCGCGCGGGCGTGCCGCACCGACTTGATGCCGTCCAGCGAGGCGGCCAGCACCCGGCCGTAGCGGGCGAAGGTCGGCGCGTCGACGCCCGGGATGCCAAGCAGGTCGCTGATCACCCGGATGGGCAGCGGCGTGGCGAACTCCGCCATCAGGTCGAAGGTGCCCAGCGCCAGCGCGCGGTCCAGGTTCTCGTGGGTGGCTTTCTTGACGTTCGCGCGGTAGCAGGCGATCTCGGACGGGCTGAACGCGGGCCGGGCCAGGGTACGCAGCCGGGTGTGGTCGGGCGGGTCCATCTCCAGGAACGACGGGACCATCGCCACCTCGGACGGCAGCGGGGACGCCGCGAACGGGGGCGGGTTCACGCCATCGGTGCTGCGTACGCCGAACCGGCGGTCGCGCAGCACCTTCGAGCACAGCTCGTGGGTGGCGATCGTGGTCAGCCCGACCGGGCTGCGGTGCACGCCGCCGCCCGAACGCAGCTTGGCGTAGATCGGGTATGGGTCGGAGCGCCACGGCGGGGACAGCAGCCGCGCCAACGCGTCGCCGCGCGCGGCCATGGCCCACAGGATCGTCCACTGCGCGGTCAACCGGGCGCCCAGGCGTAACTCGGCCTCCATGCTCCCCGACCGTACTGGAGGGAACGTGAGAGCGGGCTCAGATCGCGCGTTTGCGGTAGGCCAGCCCGGCCGCCACGGCCCCGGCCACCGCGCCCGCGCCCAGCACCGACGGGACGCCGATCTTGGCCGCCTTGCGGCCGGTGCGGAAGTCGCGGATCTCCCAGCCGCGCTTGCGCGCGGTCTCGCGCAGCCCGCTGTCCGGGTTCACCGCCACCGCGGTGCCCGCCACCGACAGCATCGGGATGTCGTTGGAGGAGTCCGAGTACGCCGTGCAGCGGCGCAGGTCCAGGCCCTCGCGCGCGGCCAGCGAGCGGACCGCGTGCGCCTTCGCCGGGCCATGCAGCATCTCGCCGACCAGCTTGCCGGTGAACATCCCGTCGACGCTCTCCGCGACGGTGCCCAGCGCGCCGGTCAGCCCGAGTCTGCGGGCGATGATCGAGGCCAGCTCCACCGGGGTGGCGGTGACCAGCCACACCCGCTGCCCGGCGTCCAGGTGCATCTGCGCCAGCGCGCGGGTGCCCGGCCAGATCCGGTCGGCCATCAGCTCGTCGTAGATCTCCTCGCCGAGCGCGGTCAGCTCGGCCACGGTGTGACCGGCCACAAAGGACAGCGCCTGCTCCCGGCTGCTGCGGATGCCCTCCGCGGTCTCCTTGCCGCCGACCCGGAACATCACCTGCTGCAGCGCGAACTTGGCCAGGTCGGAGTTGGAGAAGAACTTGCGCGCGGCCAGGCCGCGGGCGAAGTGGAAGATGGACGCGCCCATCATGATCGTGTTGTCCACGTCGAAGAACGCCGCCGCGGTGAGGTCCACCGGGACCGCGGAGCGCGAGGGTTCCACCGCGACGGACGCCGCCTCGGCGCTGGCCTCGCCCGCGAGCGCGGCGAGGCGTTCCAACTCGGGGTTCCTGCCCCCTCGCCGCACGGACACCGCACCCCTCCTGGTTCCTGGGTCGTCCGAAGGCCGACCGCGTACGACCAGCGTAGCGATCCGGCAACCGGTTTCGCGCGGACCCGTGGACCGGGCCGCCTCAGCCGATCCTGATCCCGCCGAGGCCGGGCAGCAGCGGCGGCACCTCGATGGTGGGCAGCGGCAACGGCAACGGCACCGTCACCAGCGGCGGGGCCGTGGTGGTGGTGCCGGGGGCCGGTTTGGTCGTGCCGATCAGCGGTGGCAGCGAGATCAACGGCGGTGGCGTGGTGGTCCGCGGTGGCGCGGGCGCGGTGGTCTGCCCGCTCGGCCTGCTCGGTGGCGGGCCGGTGGTCGGTGGCGCGGCCGGGTCGGTCAGGTCCGGGGCCGGGCTGCCGCCCGCCTCGGTGCCCGACGGGGGGACCAGCACCCTGGGCGCGTCCGGCCGCGGGTCGCAGGTGCCGGTGGCGGGCAGGGTGCCGATCTCGTCCAGGTCGCCGGAGGACACCTGGTAGCAGGCCAGCCGGGCCAGCAGCGAGCTCGCCCGGCCCTCGATCCGGTCCAGCAGCGTCAGCGAGGCGGACACCTGGTTGTCGGTGCCGCCGGGCAGCCGCGGCCGCAGCGCGGCCAGCCGGGCGCCCTGCTGGTCGGCCCAGCCGCGCAGCGCCTCCAGCCGCTCGCCGCCGGGCTGGCCGCCCGCGTTCGCGCCGAGCGCGGTGAGCGCGCGGGTACCCGCGGTGGCGTCGTTGTCGAAGTCGCCCAGCGCGGCCAGGTAGCCGGTGGTGGGCGCGCTGCCGGGATCGGTGTAGCGCTGGGCCAGCGTCTCGATCTCGGTGATGCGCGCGGTGGCGAACTCCAGGTGCTTGAACGCCTTCTGCTCGTCGCCGAAGGTCAGGCCGAGCGAGGCGGCCTCGCCGGTGCGCTTGACGCCGTAGAGCGCGTCGCCAGGCAGCGCGTCGCGGGCCAGCAGCAGGCTCATGCCGGTGAGCGCGAACACCATGAGCAGCGCGGCCGTCGCGGCGACGGCGAACCGGCCGCGCACACCGGTGCCCTTGGCCGCCGCGGCGGTTCCTGGGCCGGTCGTGCGGGGAGTCGGGCTGGGCTTGGGCGGGCCGGGCGCGGAGTCACGCCGTCCACGCGGGGCACGACCCGAACGGGAGGAACGGACCGGCCTGGGCAGTGGGCGATCGGGTTCGCGGACGGGCAGCGGGTCTACGTCGGGAGTGGGATCGGTACCGGTCTCCGCCAAAGACTCGCCCATTCCGGCGAGGACCTTGGTCCGCATCCGGGCGCGCGCGTCGCCGTCGGGAGCGGTGTCATCGGTGAGTTGCGCGAGCAGCGCCACGATGGCGAGATCGTCGTCGTCGAACTCGGGGCCCAGCTCCAGTTCGGCCGCGCAGTCGAGGCGGCCGTTGTCTGCCACGCCATCGATCTCGGCGAGTTCGGTGATGTCGTTGGGGGAGAGCGGGAGTACGCGGTCCAGTGCGCCGGGGTCACCGCCGGACGGGCGCTCGTCGGCGATCCCGGGACGCGCCTGGGCCGCGCGGGGTCTGCCCCCGCGCTCGCCCTGGGGCCCTGAGGACCCCGGTCCGCTGTCCACCATCGCGCTCCGAGTTCTGTGGGTCTCGCTGTGGGTGAAACGACTCGGCCTGTCCCCGGGTTACGGCCCGGCCACGCGGCACATATCGATGCACCCCATCGGGTCAACGAAGTTCGCTCGGCAGCAGCTGCGCCAGCCTGCGCACCGCGCGGTGCTGCAGGGCCTTCACCGCGCCCTCGTTGCGCTTCATGATCTCCGCCGTCTCCGCCACGGACAAGCCCTGCAGGAAGCGCAGCACGATGCACTCCCGTTGGTCGTCGCCCAGCTGGTCGACACATCCCAGCAATGCCTCACGGGTGACCTTGGACATTACCTGCTGCTCGGGCCCGGCCTCGACGCGTTCGCTGTCCCGGATTTCCGGCGTGGTGACTTCCAACCGGAACCGGCTGGATTTCACGTGATCCAGTACCAGGTTGCGGGCGATGGTCACGAACCACGCGCCGACGTCCCGGCCCTGGTAAGTGACCGAGGTGATCCGGCGCAGCGCGCGTAAGAAGGTCTCGCTGGTGACGTCCTCGGCGAGCTCGCGGTCCCCGACCCGGAACAGCACGTACCGGTAGACGATCTCCACGTACCGGTCGTAGAGCCTGCCGAAGGCCACCGTGTCGCCCGCCTGGGCGGCCCGGACCAGCTCCCATGACTCGCTGTGGGCGCCGTCGGGCCGATCGCCGTCCGGCTCCGGGGAGGTGCCGTCGGCGCCGCCGGGGCC
The DNA here is from genome assembly GCF_000374445.1 of Actinokineospora enzanensis DSM 44649. Lineage (GTDB taxonomy): Bacteria > Actinomycetota > Actinomycetes > Mycobacteriales > Pseudonocardiaceae > Actinokineospora > Actinokineospora enzanensis. Next base: position 98,976 of record NZ_KB894425.1, read on the forward strand.
GGGGGTAACGGCCTGCCGAGCCGTGTCGGATCGCGTCTGGCGGGTCATCGGGCAGCCGCACACTCCCTCTTGCCCAGCGGTCGCGCCTCCGCTGGGCCTTCCTCAGCAGCTTACGTGGAGTTACTTCTCAGTAGGTAACGTTCGGTGGTCCAAGATTGGGACGAAGTGAGTAGTTAACCGTGCCGTGGGTGATCCGCGCCACACGCGTTGGTGGTACTCATTCGATCTCGGTTCCCGGCTTTCCGACGGAGGGGCATGGCGGTGGGCAGGACGGTCACGGCGGCGGATGGGGCGCCCACCGGGAATGTCGCGGACCTGGTGGCCGGGGCGAGCGCGAACGTACCGGTCCACCTCGGACTGGTCGACGGCTCGGGTCCGCGTTCACTCAGCTGGCGGCAAACCGACGCCGCCGTTGACCGCTACTCGCACGTCTTGACGGCCGCCGGGGTCACCCGCGGTGACCGGGTGGCGGTGCGGATGTCCAACAACCTCCCTGCTTGTGTCGCGTTGTTCGCCGTGCTGCGGGTGGGTGCCGTCGCCGTGCCGGTCGGCGTCGACGCCGCGCCCCGCGAGGTCGATCGGGTACTGGACCACAGTGGTGTGTGTTTCGCTCTGGGTGTTGCCGGGGTTACCGAAAATGTTTCGCCAACCGTGGCGGAACTACCCACGCCCGAGCTCCATGTGGACGATCACGAGCCGTTCGCGCCGGTCGGCGGGGGTGAGGACCTCGCGCTGCTCTGTTACACATCCGGCACCGCGGGCACACCGCGCGGGGTGATGCTCTCGCACCGTGCCCTGATGGCGAACGTCGCACAGTGCGCCGCGCTGCGGCCGCCGCCGGTCTCGGCCACCGACCGGGTGTTGCTGGCTGTGCCGCTCTCGCACGCGTACGGGCTGTCCGCGCTGCTGCAGGTGGCCGCGACGGGCGCCACCGGCGTGCTGCTGGAGCGGTTCACCGTCGAGTCGGCGCTTGGCGTCTGCCACGCCCGCCGGATCACCGCGATCCTCGGCGTGCCCGCGATGTATCGGGCGATGACCGCGGTCGACCGCGACCGGCTGGGCGAGGCGCTGGTCAGCGTCGGCCTGCTCACCTCCGGCGCCGCCCCGCTCGACCCGGCCACCTTCGCCTGGGTGCGCGAGGCGACCGGGCTGGTGATCCACGAGGGCTACGGGCTCACCGAGACCGGCCCGGTGCTCACGTCCACGCTCGTGGACGGTGCCGCCCGGCCCGGCGCGGTCGGCAAGCCCATCCCGGGCGTGCGGCTGCGGCTGGTGGACGCCGACGGCCGACCGGTGGCGGTGGCCGAGGATCCGGACGAGCCGATCGCGGCCGACTTCACCGACGGCTCGGAGACCGGGTTCGTCGCCGCGCGTGGACGCAACCTGTTCAGCGGCTACTGGCCGGACGGCGCGGGCGGGCCGGACGCCGACGGCTGGTTCCGCACCGGCGACGTCGGCTACCTGGACGCGGACGGCGACCTGCGGCTGGTCGACCGCGCCCACGACCTGATCATCGTCAACGGCTTCAACGTCTACCCGCGCGAGGTCGAGCTGGTGGTCGGCGAATTGCCCGGGGTGGTCGAGGCGGCCGCGGTCGGCGTGCCCGACGAGCGCGCGGGCGAGCGGGTCAAGGTCGTGGTCGTGCCGCGGCCGGGCGCCGGGCTGACCGAGGAGCGGGTGGTGGCGCACTGCGCTGAGCACCTGGCCCGGTTCAAGGTCCCGACCGTGGTGGAGTTCGTCGAGGCGCTGCCGCACTCGGTGACCGGGAAACTCCGCCGGGTGGGGTTGCGCGGACCGGCCGCGGGGTAGCGTCGGGCCATGACCCGGGTGACCGTGATGACCAGGCAGGGCTGCCACGCCTGCGAGGTGGCCGAGGAACAGGTCGCGCGGATCTGCGGCGAGCTGGGGCTGGGCTGGTCGACCGAGGACGTCGACGCCGACCCGGAGCTGCGCGCCGAGTACGGCGACCGGGTGCCGGTGATCCTGGTCGACGGCGCCGAGCACGGCTACTGGACGGTCGAGGAGGACCGGCTGCGGGCCGCGCTCGGCTGAGACCCGATCGGGGCTCTTGCCCGTCCGGGCGGCGCCGGGCTACGAAGGACTTATCGTGGACACTCTCGCGAGCACCGGGTCCGCGCCCCCGTCGGGGACCGCGGCCACACTGTCCAAGCGGGTCGCCGCCCTGGTCGGCGTCCTGTCGGTGGCGGCCGCGCTGGGTGCGGGGCACCTCGTGGCGGGCTTCCTCGACCCGAGCGCCTCGCCGTTCCTGGCGGTCGGCAACTCCGCCATCGACCTCACCCCGACCTGGCTGAAGAACTTCGCGGTCGAGAACTTCGGCAGCAACGACAAGCTCGTTCTGCTGCTGGGCATGGCCGTGGTCGTGCTGCTGTTCGCGGTGACCGCGGGCCTCGCGTCCCGGCGCAGGGCGACACCCGGCGTGGTGTTCGCCTGCGCGCTGGGCGGTTTGGGCATCTTGGCCGTATTGACCCGACCGGATCTGGGGCAGGTCGCGGTGTTGGCGCCGCTGGCGTCGTTGGTAGCTGCCGTGGTCGTCTTCCGCGGACTGCACCGGCAGGCCATGGCCCGACTGTCCACTTCGGAGAGCGAGGACCCGGGGGGCGCGGACGACAGCAGGCGGGCGTTCCTGCGCACCTCAACCGGGGTGGCGGTCGGCGCGGGCGTGCTCGGCGGTCTGGGACAGGTCCTGGCCGACCGGGTCGACGTCGAGGGCTCGCGCGCGGCCATCGGACCGCTCAAGGCCGCCGTGCCCGCGCCCGAGATCCCGCCCGGCGCCGACTTCTCCGCCGTCGGCACGCCGAAGTTCATCACCAGCAACGCCGAGTTCTACCGGGTCGACACCGCGCTTTCCGTGCCGCGCCTGCGCGCTGAGGAGTGGAAGCTCAAGGTGCACGGCATGGTCGCCCGCGAGGTCGAGTTCAGCTACGCCGACATCCGCTCCCGGCCGCTGGTGGCGAAGACCGTCACGCTCACCTGTGTGTCCAACGAGGTCGGTGGCCCGTACATCTCGACCGCCGACTTCCTTGGTGTCCCGCTGCGGGACCTGCTGCTGGAGGCGGGCGTGAGCCCGTTGGCCGACGAGGTGTTCTCGACCAGTTCGGACGGTTGGACCGCGGGCACGCCACTGGACACGTTGATGGATCCCAAGCGCGGCGCGCTGCTCGCGATCGGGATGAACGGTGAGCCGCTGCCGGTCGAGCACGGGTTCCCGGCGCGCATGGTCGTGCCCGGCCTGTACGGCTACGTCTCGGCGACGAAATGGTTGGTGGACCTGGAGGTCACCACGTTCGGTACCAAGACGTTCTACTGGGAGGACCGCGGCTGGGCGCGGAAGGCGCCGATCAAGACGCAGTCCCGCATCGACGTGCCGCGCGGGTTCGCCAAGGTGCCCGCGGGGCGGGTGGCCGTGGCGGGCATCGCCTGGGCGCAGAACACCGGCATCGAGAAGGTCGAGGTGCGGGTGGACGGCGGCCCGTGGCAGAGCGCCGAGCTGTCCGTGGAGGTCAACAACCAGACCTGGCGGCAGTGGCGGACGTTCTTCCAGCTGGACAAGGGCAGCCACCGCGCCGAGGTGCGGGCGACCGACCGCGCGGGCTACACCCAGGTCGAACAGCGGGTCGACCCGATCCCGGACGGCGCCACCGGCTGGCACGCCAGTCTGTTCACTGTGGACTGATCAAACCTGATACACGTTCACTCGATAGTGGGCAATTTTCCTTGCTGTGTCGCCAAACCACCCCGGCTCTGGCATCGAATCACCAGTGACTGTCCAGTTCCGAAACGGAGTGATCCTGGTGAGCAACCTCAAGCGGGCGATGGGCGTCGTCCTCACCGCCGCGGCGGTGACCGCGACCGCCGCCTGCGGCAGCAGCGACAACGGAGCGGCGAGCACCACCACCGCCGCGCCGATGACCACCACCATGGCGGCCACGTCCTCAGCGGGCGACGCGATGGGCAGCGGCAGCGGCGTCACCACCGCCGCCGACGTCTTCGGCCCGAACTGCAAGGACCTGCCGCAGGGCAGCGCCGCGGGCGGCCTCACCGCGATGGGCCCGCAGCCGGTGGCCACCGCGGCCAGCACCAACCCGCTGCTGACCAAGCTGGTGGCCGCCGTCAGCGCCATCCCCGGCCTGGCCGACACGCTCAACACCACCGACAACCTGACCGTGTTCGCCCCCGCCGACGCCGCCTTCGCCGCTCTCGGCGACGCGAAGTTCAAGGAGCTGGCGGGCAACCCGAGCGCGCTCGCCCCGATCCTGCAGTACCACGTGGTGCCCAAGCGCTACGACCGCGACGGCCTGATCGCCGCGGGCAAGGTCCAGTCACTGAACTCCGCGGGCGGCGACATCGCCATCCAGGGCAGCGGCGACAACCTCACCATCGGCGGCGCCAAGGTCCTCTGCGGCAACATTCCGACCAAGAACGCCACCGTGTTCGTGATCGACACCGTGCTCACCCCCAAGGCGTAGGGGTGCGGACACACCGCTGACGCCAGCGCGGATCGATCACCGGCGGATGGACGGACCCCGGTCCGTCCATCCGCCGCTGTCGTTCCTCCGCGCCTCCGGACCCCGCTGTTCCGGACCGCTGTCGGAACCTCGCCACATGATCGAACGACCGCCCGTGCCCAGCACCCGCGCCGACCAGCGACGAGGCTCCCGGGGTGTGTTCCCGGCCACCTCTGTGGGCTTGGTCAAGCCCCTGGCCACCGACTTTGTGCACACGTTCACAAGCGGTACCGTTAATCCCGACCCGGAGGCGAGAACTTCCTGAGGAGCAGCAGCGTGGCGGGACAGCGAGGCCAGCGGAACGGGGTCGGCGTCACCCCGCCCGCCCCCACCGCCGCGGAGATCACCACGCCGATCCCCCGGGTGACCGAGGTCCCCGCCGCCCGCGAGCGCGCCCGCGCCATCCCCGAGGCCGCCGTCGCCCGGCTCGCCGTATACCTGCGGGTGCTCTCCGGCATGCAGGAGCAGGGCGCGGGCACCGTCTCCAGCGAGGAGCTGGCCGTCGCCGCGGGCGTGAACTCCGCGAAGCTGCGCAAGGACCTCTCCTACATCGGCTCGTACGGCACCCGCGGCGTCGGATACGAGGTCTCGGTGCTGATCGAGGAGATCGAAAGGATCCTCGGTCTCACCCGCAAACACAGCGTGGCCGTGGTGGGAATCGGTAACCTGGGACATGCCCTGGCCAACTATGGGGGGTTCCCAGGACGAGGTTTTCCCGTGACCGCACTTTTCGACGTCGATCCCGATCTGGTGGGCGTGCCCGTGGGCGGCCTGCCGGTCGAGCACATCGATGACATCCCGCGCGTGTGCGCCGAGCGCGAGGTCTCCATCGGCGTGATCGCCACCCCGCCACCCGCCGCGCAGACCGTGTGCGACCGGCTGGTCGAGGCGGGCGTGCAGTGCATCCTCAACTTCGCGCCGGTCGTGCTGCAGGTGCCCGACCACGTCGAGGTCCGCAAGGTCGACCTCGCGGTCGAGCTGCAGGTGCTCTCGTTCCACGTCGCCCGCCGTGCCGACAACGGCGCCGCGGCCGAGCAGGCCGCCGCCGCTGCCGCGGTGGACTCCGTGGTCGACACCGTCGTGAACGCCCGTCCGGTGCGTGGTGGCGCCGTTGAACGCGGAACTGTTGAACGCGGCCCGTCGGCAGGCAGGGTCAACGGGGCACGGGTCAACGGAGCGGGCGGGATGGTGGTGTCGTGAGTGTCCTCGCCGTGGGAATGTCCCACCGCACCGCCGACGTGCGCGTGCTCGAACGGGTCACGGTCGCCGCCGTGGACGTGCCCAAGGTGCTCGGCGAGCTGCTGGCCTGCCCGAACGTCTCCGAGGCCGTGCTGGTCTCCACCTGCAACCGGGTCGAGGTCTACGCCGTCGTCGAGGCCTTCCACGCCGGGCTGGCCGATATCGCCGGGGTGCTCGCGCGGCACTCCGGCGAAGAGGTCGCCGCCCTGCACGACCACCTCTACGTGCACTACGCCGCCGCCGCGGTGCAGCACCTGTTCACCGTGGCCGCCGGGCTGGACTCGATGGTCGTCGGCGAGGCCCAGATCCTCGGTCAGGTGCGCACCGCCTACAGCGCCGCCCGCGAGGCGGGCACGGTCGGGCGCACCCTGCACGAGCTGGTCCAGCAGGCGCTGCGGATCGGCAAGCGGGTGCACACCGACACCGGCCTGGACCAGGTCGGCGGCTCGGTGGTGGCCGAGGCGCTGGCCGACGCCGAGGCCGAGCTTGGCGGCCTGGCAGGCCGTCGGGCGCTGATCGTTGGCGCAGGCTCGATGGGCGGGCTGTCCGCCGCCGCGCTGCGCCGGGCCGGGATCGGCTCGGTCGTGGTCGCCAACCGCACCCCGGCCAACGGCGACCGGCTGGCCGCGTCGCTGCGCGAGCAGGGCGTGTCCGCCACCGCGGTCGGCCTGGCCGACCTGCGTGACCAGATCTACGCCGCCGACCTGGTGATCTCCTGCACCGGCGCGGTCGGCGCGGTGATTACCACCGAGAGCGTGTCCCCCCGGTCCGACCGCCCGCTGGTGCTGTGCGACCTCGGGCTGCCGCGCGATGTCGCCGCCGGGGTCGCCGACCTCGCCGGGGTGCGCGTGGTCGACCTGGCCAGCCTGCAGCGCAGGCTGGCGGACGCCCCGAGCGGGATCGACACCCGCCGCGCGGGCGAGATCGTGGCCGAGGAGGTGCGCGGCTACCTCGCCGCGCAGCGCTCGGCCGAGGTCACCCCGACCGTCACCGCGCTGCGCAGGCGCGCGGCCGAGGTCGTCGACGCCGAGCTGCTGCGGCTGGACTCGCGGCTGCCCGAGCTGGACGCCTCGGTGCGCCAGGAGCTGGCGCACACGGTCCGCCGGGTGGTCGACAAGCTGCTGCACGCCCCGACCGTCCGGGTGAAGGAGCTCGCCTCCGGACCGCGGGGCACCGGCTACGCCGAGGCGCTGCGCGAGCTGTTCCAGCTCGACCCGCACAAGCCCGCCGCGGTGGCCGCCCCCGACGAGGTCGACGCGGCCGCCCGCACCTCGTTCCTGAACTCCGTTGTGGACGGTGGAAGCTGATGGACCGCGTCATCCGGATAGGCACCAGGGGCTCCGCCCTGGCCCTGGCCCAGACCGGCACGATCGCCGACGCGCTGGCCAAGGCGGGCGCCCGGGTGGAGATCGTCACCGTGTCCACGCCCGGCGACCGCTCGTCCGCGCCGATCGCCGAGATCGGTGTCGGGGTGTTCACCTCGGCGCTGCGCGACGCGCTCGCCGACGGCACGGTCGACGTGGCCGTGCACTCCTACAAGGACCTGCCCACCGCGCCGGACCCGCGGCTCTCGCTGGCCGCCGTGCCGCCGCGCGAGGACCCGCGGGACGCGCTGGTCGCCCGGGACGGGCTGACCCTGGGCGAGCTGCCCGCGGGCGCCCGCATCGGCACCGGCTCGCCGCGGCGCGCCGCGCAGCTGCGCGCGCTGGGCCTGGGCCACGAGATCGTGCCCATCCGCGGCAATGTGGACACCCGCGTCGCCATGGTCGCGAACGGCGAGCTGGACGCCGTGGTGCTGGCCCGCGCGGGCCTGGCCCGGCTCGGCAGGCTCGCCGAGATCACCGAGACCCTCGACCCGATCCAGATGCTGCCCGCGCCCGCGCAGGGAGCCCTGGCGGTCGAGTGCCGCGTCGACGACGTCGACGTCGAGCATCTCCTTCAGTCCACAGTGGACGACGATGCCACCCGCGCCGCGGTGGCCGCAGAGCGGGCCATGCTGGCCGCGCTCGAAGCCGGGTGCAGCGCGCCGGTCGGCGCGCTGGCCGATGTCGTGGAAGACCTCGACGCCGACGACCGGGTGGTCCTCCGCCTGTCGTTGCGCGGGGTCGCCGCGGCGTACGACGCGAACGACCCGGCCGGGGCCGTCGATGTCATGCGCGCATCGGCCACCGGTGACCTGACCGCAGGAGCGCAGCTCGGCCGCGCGCTGGCCGCCGAGCTGCTGGAACTCGGGGCCGGGGTGCTCTCCGGTCCCGAGGCGTAGTTGATGGGAAGTGGCCTGGTATGACCACCCGTGCACGAAAGTCCCCCGGACGCGTCGCCTTCGTGGGCTCCGGCCCCGGTGACGCGGGACTGCTCACCGTCCGCGCGAAAGAGCTGCTCGACCGCGCGGAGCTCGTGGTGACCGACCCCGACGTCCCCGCGGGCGTACTCGCCCTGGCCCGGCCGGGCGCCGAGGTACGGCCCGCCGTCGGGCAGCCAGCCGACGTGGCCAAGGACCTCGCCGCCGAGGCGAAGGCCGGACGCGTCGTGGTCCGCCTGGTCGCGGGCGACCCGCTGACGCACTCGGCGGTCGTCGCCGAGGCGCAGGCGGTCGCGCGCACCAGTGCGGTGTTCGACGTCATCCCGGGCGTCTCGCCGGGCACCGCGGTGCCCGCGTACGCCGGGATCGCGCTCGGCTCCACACACACCGAGGTCGACGTGCGCGGCGACATCGACTGGGCGGGCTTGGCCGCGGTGCCCGGCCCGATCGTGCTGCACGCCAGCGCCAGCCACCTCGCCGAGGCGGCCTCCTCGCTGGTCGAGCACGGGCTGGCGGCGCAGACGCCGGTCGCGGTGACCGCCGACGGCACGCACACCAGTCAGCGCACCATCGACACCACGCTGGCCTCGCTGGCCGCCGACGCGGGCGAGATGTCCGGGCACCTGGTGGTCACCGTCGGCCAGGCGGTCGGGCAGCGGGCCAAGCTGTCCTGGTGGGAGTCACGCGCCCTCTACGGCTGGCGGGTCCTGGTGCCGCGCACCAAGGACCAAGCAGGCGAGATGAGCGAGCGGCTGCACCTGCACGGCGCCATCCCCAGCGAGGTGCCGACCATCTCGGTCGAGCCGCCGCGCAGCCCGGCGCAGATGGAGCGCTCGGTCAAGGGCCTGGTCGACGGCCGCTACCAGTGGGTCATCTTCACCTCCACCAACGCGGTGCGCGCGGTCTGGGAGAAGTTCGCCGAGTTCGGCCTGGACGCCCGCGCCTTCTCCGGCGTGAAGATCGCCTGTGTCGGCGAGGCGACCGCGGCCAAGGTGCGCTCGTTCGGCATCAACCCCGAGCTGGTGCCCTCCGGCGAGCAGTCCAGCGAGGGCCTGCTGGCCGACTTCCCGCCGTACGACGACATCCTCGACCCGGTCGAGCGGGTGCTGCTGCCGCGCGCGGACATCGCCACCGAGACCCTCGCCGCCGGTCTGCGCGACCGCGGCTGGGAGATCGACGACGTGACCGCCTACCGCACCGTGCGGGCGGCGCCGCCGCCCGCCGAGACCCGCGAGATGATCAAGACCGGTGGGTTCGACGCGGTGTGCTTCACCTCGTCCTCCACCGTGCGCAACCTGGTGGGCATCGCGGGCAAGCCGCACGCGCGGACCCTGGTGGCCTGCATCGGCCCCAAGACCGCCGAGACGGCCCGCGAGTTCGGCCTTCGGGTCGACGTCCAGCCCGAACACGCCACGGTGCCCGCGCTGGTCGACGCGCTCGCCGAGCACGCCGCCCGGCTGCGCGCCGAGGGCGCGTTGCCGCCGCCGCGCAAGACCAAGCGCGCCCGGCGCTAGCTCTGACACGGGCGGCGTGCCCTGGCACGCCGCCCGTTTTCGTTGTCCGGGAAAGGACTCCCATGTTCCCCAGCCACCGCCCGCGCAGGCTGCGCCGCACGCCCGCGCTGCGCCGCCTGGTCGCCGAGACCGAGGTGCGGCCCCGGCAGCTGGTGCTGCCCATGTTCGTCAAGGAAGGCGCCACCGAGCCGGTGCCGATCGCCAGCATGCCCGGGGTCGTCCAGCACACCCGCGACACGCTGCGCAAGGCCGCCGTGGAAGCCGTGCAGGCCGGGGTCGGCGGGATCATGCTGTTCGGCGTGCCGCTGAAGCGCGACGCCACCGGTTCCGGCGGCATCGACCCGGAGGGCGTGCTCAACCTCGCCCTGCGCGACCTGCGCGCCGAGCTCGGCGACGACACCGTGCTGATGTCGGACCTGTGCCTGGACGAGTTCACCGACCACGGCCACTGCGGCGTGCTCGACGGCAACGGCGGCGTGGACAACGACGCCACCCTGGCCGTCTACGCGGACATGGCGCTGGCCCAGGCCGACGCGGGCGCCCAGTATCTCGGCCCGAGCGGGATGATGGACGGCCAGGTCGGCGTGATCCGCGAGGCGCTGGACGCCGCCGGGCACATCGACACCGGCATCCTGGCCTACTCGGCCAAGTTCGCCTCCGCCTTCTTCGGCCCGTTCCGGGAGGCGGTGGAGTCGCAGCTGACCGGCGACCGGATGAGCTACCAGCAGGACCCGGCCAACGTCCGCGAGGCGCTGCGCGAGGTGTCGCTGGACCTGACCGAGGGTGCCGACCTGGTGATGGTCAAGCCCGCGCTGGCCTACCTGGACGTGATCCGCGCGGTGCGCGAGGTCGCGGACGTGCCGGTCGCGGCGTACCAGGTGTCCGGCGAGTACGCGATGGTCGAGGCCGCGGCCGCGAACGGCTGGCTGGACCGGCGGCGCACGGTGCTGGAGACGCTCACCTCGATCCGACGCGCGGGCGCGGACGTGATCCTCACCTACTGGGCCACCGAGGCCGCGGGCTGGCTGCGCGAGTCCTGAGGTCGCGGGATGTGGTGAGATCTGTCGGGGACTGCCGGGTATGTTCGCGCGGTGACGGTGCCCGAGGAACCCCCGGTCATGCCCACCGCCGATGCGGCGGAGGACGCCGCGCCAGGTCGTGCGCCGGGGGTGGTTCGCGCCGGGTTCTGGGTGCTGCTGGCCGCGGGCGTCGTCGGCATCATCGGCGGGTCGCTGTTCTTCGCGCTGCGCGAGGAGTGGGCGCGGGACCAGGTGAAGCGGATGCCCGACCTGAACCTCGCCGACCAGACCCAGGCCGCGATCGGACTGTCCTGGTGGCTGGTGCTCGGCGCGGCCATGTTCCTGTCGTTCTTCCTGCTGCTGGGCTACCAGGCGCTGCGCGGGGTGCGGAAGGCGCGGACGCTGCTGCTGGTGATCGCGGTGTTCGCGTCGATCTTCGAGTACGCGCTTGGCCGGGTCACCATCTACGGCCAGCTCAGCTCGCTGCTGACGTTGGTCGGGATCGGCCTGTTCTATGTTCGCGGCGCCCGCCGCTTCTACCCGAGCCCCGACCGGTGACCGACGATCTCCCGGACCGCGATGGTCCGGTGTTGCATCGTGAGCACGGCTCGACCTGGTGGCCGGTGCTGTGGGGACCGCTGTTCTGCGCCGCCGGATACGGCGTTGAGGCCATGACCGGGCCGGTGCACCGACTGGCCTGGGTGCTGCTCGCGGTGACACTGGCCGGATTGGCGGCGGTCTGGGTGTCCGCCCGCCGCAAGGTCTGCCTCGTGGAATTGACGCCGAGCACGCTGCGGCAGGGTCGGGAGACGCTGGCCGTGGCGAGGATCACCCGGGTCACGGATGTCGGCGTCCCGGTGGGTGCCCGGCCACTCGGTGGTGGGTGGACCGTGCCGAAGAAGACCACCGAGATCCCGCTGGAACTCGCGGACGGCTTGGTCGTGCTCGGCTGGGCGCGCGACCCGGCGGCCCTGGTCGCCGAGCTGACCAAGCTGGTGGACCGGAACCGTGAGCGGCCGTCCTAAATCAGGTGTGCGACCGTGATCCGTACGCCATAGCGTTGACGCATGACATCGAGCGATCCTCAACAACCGCCCCGCTACGAACCCATGCCCGCCGCCCCGCCGGTGCCCGAGGCGCCGCCGGTACCCCGGCCGAAGTCCGTGGACACCGCGTTCAGCCTCTGGATGGCCAACGCCGGGCTGAACGTGCTCGGCTTCGTGGTGAGCATCATCTTCGGCCGCGACGCCATGCGCGCGGCCGCCCGCACCTCGCTGGAGCAGTCGCACCAGTCCCTGGCCGCGGAGAACATCGACAAGGTGGTCAGCGCCGCGCTGATCCTCAGCGGCGTGTTCACGGTGATCTTCTTCGGGCTGTACCTGCTGTTCGCGTTCAAGATGCGCGCGGGCCGCAACTGGGCCCGGATCACGCTCACCGTGCTCGGCGGCATCGGCATCGTGATGAGCCTGGTCAGCCTGCGCGGCGGCGGCGCGGGGATCGTCGTCGTGCTCACCATCGTGCAGGTGCTGTTGATCGGCGGCGCGATCGTGTTCATGTTCGTGCGCGACTCCGCGGGCTACTTCACCGCGAGCAACCGGCCGAGGTAGGCCAGGCCGGACCGTTCGCGCGATCGGGTGGCCGCGGCCGCGGACACCCGATCGTCTGCCGGTACTTCCCTGTACAGACGGCTTCTTCATCGATTCGGGACGCCGCGGTGGACGTGGCGCTCGCCTCGTAACACGGGACCGGCGCGCGGCTACATATCTCCCGTGACCGACCCGATCCCCGCCCTGGAGCCGGAAAACCTTCGTCGCCGCCCGCGCGCGGTAGTCGGGGCCGCGTGCGGCGCGGTGGTGGGCGCCGCGCTGGCCGCCGCCCTGCTGGTGTACTCCGGCCGGTCGCCGGGCTACCTGGGGATGGGCGCCGGGGTCTCGGCGGGCATCGCGCTGTTGCTGGCCTGGCCGGTGTTCGCGGGCAAGGCGTGGGCCAGGGTCGCGCTGCTGGCCACCGCGCTGCTGGCTGCGCTGTGCGCGCCCGCCGCGGCCAACGCGCACGCCGCCCCGCTGGCGCCGTACCTGGGAATCCTGCTGGTCGGCATCTGGGTGGCGGTGGTCACGCTGCTGTTGAGGGTCGACGCACGTGCGTATTTCGCGGTGGTGCGCGGCGGAGAGGTCTGACTGGGCGCGTGCGCGCCGGGCGGGCATGAGAGGCTGACCGGGTGACCGCGGCGGAGACCACCGAACCCGAGGCCCCCGGACTGCGGTGGCCCACCGGCGCCGGACCGCTCAACCAGCCGCGCCGGGCCGTGATCGCCGCCGTCGAACTGGTGCTGGCGGGCCTGCTGGTGTGGCTGGCGGTGTGGCTCTACGGCCGCGGCGTGGTGCCACTGAGCCGGATCCCCGAGCGGCCCGACCTGGACTTCGAGAACTACCTGGGCAACTGGATCGGGTCCGCGGTCGCCGCGGGCACGGTCGCCGCGCTGGTGCTGCTCGACGCCGGTCGACAGCTGGCGCTGGCGGTGCGCACCCGCTCCCGGCGGGCGTGAGCGCGGGCACTCGGCCGGGTTTGCGAGACTGGTCGGGTGACAGCTGAGGTGCAGGCACACGTGCGCGGCTCGGCCGCCCTGTTCGACCGGGCGCGGGCGGTCATCCCGGGCGGGGTCAACTCCCCGGTCCGCGCCTTCAACGCGGTCGGCGGCACGCCCCGGTTCATGGTCAACGGACTCGGCGCGTACCTGTGGGACGCCGACGACAACCGCTACGTCGACCTGGTCTCCTCATGGGGGCCGATGATCCTCGGGCACGCGCATCCGACGGTGGTCGATGCGGTGCGCGAGGCGGCGGTCAACGGGCTGTCGTTCGGCACGCCGACCGCGGGCGAGATCGACCTGGCCGAGGAGATCATCCGGCGGGTCGACCCGGTCCGGCAGGTCCGGCTGGTGAACTCGGGCACCGAGGCGACCATGAGCGCGATCCGGCTGGCCCGCGGGTTCACCGGGCGCAAGCGGATTGTGAAGTTCGCGGGCTGCTACCACGGCCACGTCGACGCGCTGCTCGCCGAGGCGGGCTCCGGCCTGGCCACCCTGGGCCTGCCGACCACGCCGGGAGTCACCGGCGCGCAGGCAGAGGACACGTTGGTGCTGCCCTACAACGACCTCGCCGCGGTGCGCGCCGCGTTCGCCGAGCACGGCCCGTCCATCGCGGCGGTGATCACCGAGGCGGCGGCCGGGAACATGGGCGCGGTCGCCCCGGTGCCCGGGTTCAACGCGGGCCTGCGCGAGATCACCCGCGAGCACGGCGCGCTGCTGATCATGGACGAGGTGATGACCGGCTTCCGCGTCTCCGCCGCGGGCTGGTACGGCCTGGACCAGGTCGATGGCGACCTCTACACGTTCGGCAAGGTCATGTCCGGCGGCCTGCCCGCGGCCGCGTTCGGCGGCCGCGCGGACGTGATGGCCGCGCTCGCTCCGGCGGGCCCGGTCTACCAGGCGGGCACGCTGTCCGGGAACCCGGTGGCCGTCGCGGCGGGCCTGGCCACGCTGCGCGCCGCCGACGAGAACGTCTACCGCGCGCTGGACGCCAACGCGAACCGGCTCGGCGCGCTGCTGACCTCCACGCTGGACAAGGCGGGCGTGCCGCACCAGGTGCAGTTCGCGGGCAACCTGGTCAGCGTGTTCTTCACCGAGGACCCGGTCGTCGACTACGCGGGCGCCAAGGCCGCGCAGACCTGGCGGTTCCCCCCGTTCTTTCACGCCATGCTCGACCACGGCGTCTACCCGCCGCCCAGCGCGTTCGAGGCGTGGTTCGTCAGCGCTGCCCTGGACGACGCGGCGTTCGAGCAGATCGCCGCCGCCCTGCCGCCCGCCGCCGAGGCCGCCGCGGCGGCGAAGGAGCCCGCGTGACCCAGACGATCGTCCACCTGCTGCGGCACGGCGAGGTGCACAACCCCACCGGGATCCTCTACGGCAGGCTGCCCGGCTTCCGCCTGTCCGACACCGGCCGCCGCCAGGCGATCACCGTGGCGGAATACCTGGGGGACAACGACATCACGCACGTGGTCGCCTCACCGCTGCAACGCGCGCAGGAGACCGCGACCCCGATCGCCGCCTCGCACCGGTTAGAACTGGCCACCGACGACCGGCTCATCGAGTCGGAGAACGTCTTCGAAGGCCAGAAGGTCTCCGTCGGCGACGGCGCGTTGCGGTCCATGCGCAACTGGCCCCACCTTCGCAACCCGTTCACCCCGTCCTGGGGCGAGCCATACCTGAAGATCGCCCACCGCATGCTCGGCGCGGTACACCGCGCCCGTGAGGCGGCAACCGGGCACGAGGCCGTGTGCGTATCGCACCAACTGCCCGTGTGGACAGTGCGGCGCTACCTGGAAGGCAAGCGCCTCTGGCACGACCCACGCCGTAGGCAGTGCTCACTGGCCTCATTGACCAGCCTCGTGTTCGAGGACGAACAACTGGTCGGAATCCGCTACGCGGAACCGGCGGGCGTCAGCGACCCGAAGACCACGGGGGCGTGATGCGCAAGCTGCTCGTGGGCGTACTGACCGGAGTGCTCGCCCTGTCCGCGTGCTCGGCCGAAAAGGACGCGGGCACCGACTCGAACTTCGTGTTCGTCTCACCCGGCGGCAAAACCGACATCACCTACGACGGCCCCGACCGCAAACCCCTGCCGGACATGTCCGGCCCGGACCTGCTCGACGACTCGAAACGACTGTCCCTCACGGACTACCGCGGCAAGGTGGTGGTGATCAACGTCTGGGGCCAGTGGTGCGGCCCCTGTCGCACCGAGGCGCCAAGGCTGCAAGAGGTCCAGAACACCTACGAGGCCAACGGCGTCCAGGTACTCGGCATCGACGTACGCGACAACGACCGCCAAGCCGCCCAGGACTTCGTACGCGACCGGAAGCTCACCTACCCGTCCGTGTACGACCCGCCCGGCCGCAGTCTCCTCGCTCTCAAGGGCGTGCCCCGCGCGGTCGTGCCCGCCACGTTCGTGATCGACAAACAGGGCCGGGTAGCCGCGGTGTTCCTGCGCGACCTGCTGGCCGAGGATCTCGCCCCGGTGTTGGACGAACTCGTCGCGGAATAACGACGCCCGAGTCTTGCCCGTCGTCTTTCTCGGGAAGATGGCCGAATACTGGATAACGGGCAATCCGTTGGTCGGCTGGTCGAGACAGGTCGGAAACGAGGTGGCGGGGCGCCCCCTTGCACCCGCCCCGCCACCGCCGCCCCCGCCCCGTGATTTCAGGGGTATTTCTGTGGCAGCCTATCCGATGTCTTCTCCCGAACCCTCCTGCGTATACCTCTGATTGCCCGGTCGACCTCGCTGATCGGTGTCCCGGTCTTCTGTGAGATTTCTCGGCGGTGGAGTCCGAGGCTCATCATGGCGAGCACCCAGATGTACGGTTCGGTGAGCGCTCCGCTGTCTTGGAGCAACCGTCTCGCGTCCACCCGGTCGTGCACGGAATCGGAGTGGTCCGCTGTGTCGCCGGGGTCGAGTACGGCCTCGAACCCGAGCCGGTATTGGGTGGCTTCGATAGTGGCGATGGTTTTGCAACGCCGCCACACCGCCGTGTCGAGCAGTGCGTCGAATCCTTCCGGGTACAGCCTCGGCATCGACATGACGGCGACGAAGACGTCGTGCACCACGTCATCGGTGTGCTCGGGCAGGCCGTAGCGCGCGACGATCCGGCGAAGCCGCGGCCTGCGGCGCACGCAGCGGGCCCACGCCTGATCGGTGGTCAGCATGGGAGTCTCGTCGTTCCCCGTTCTGTGCTGATCGGTGGATGGCGCGCGAGGGTGCCGGGAGCGCGTGCGTACTGTCGATACCCGCATCGCCTCAACCGACACCCTCGCGCAATGGGGCATCCCCTGCTGATGCCCATCGACACACGCCTCGTGTCATGTTCGATCCTGCGCGGCTCGATACGTCGACGCAATGGTTGTCCTGGGCGGGGGTGATGGACTGGTCCATTTGCGTGAATACTTTCCGCAGCCCGGATTCCGGCTGGTACGTGCATTCGTGGCCGCGATTTCGCGCAGTGCGCGAGCACGAATGTGGGTGTCGTTGATCGGCGCACTGGTAGGTTGTGGGCGGGTCAATCTCCCGATGTCGTGCATGGATCGCACCACCGCTCCGCGTCGTCGCTGTAACACAGCGCCGGGGTCTGGGGCACGGCCATAACTATTCTCCCCTCGCTCGGATGCTGCCACCTCGGTCACTCGAACGCCCTAGACTCCACCAACCGCCGCGGCCGAGATGGGCGCTATCGTGGCTGCACGGTTGCCCGCCGCCGCGGGCAACCGAGGCAAAATTCGGGAAAAGCGGCAGGCGTGGGCTATGACGGCAGGTCCGGACAGCGGTCCGCGCTGTTGACGTGGCTGTCTTCCGCTGTCGCCGAGTCCGGCGCCGAGCTCACCCCGGACCTGCTGTGCGCGTTGGCCTGCCGCAGGCTCGAGGTGGACGGCGTGCTCCTGGTGATCTCGGTCGGCAACGGCGCGGTGGCCACGCACGCGGTGGGCGCCGCGGGTCTGCGGCTCGCCGACCTGGAGCTGACCACCGGGCAGGGGCCGCTGACCACGGCCCGGGCGTCCGGCGTTCCCGTGCTGGTCGGCGACCTCACCACGCACGCCGCGGCCACTCGGTGGCCGCTGTTCAGCCAGTCGGGCACGGTATCGGACATCGCGGCGGTGTTCGCCTTCCCGATGGCGATCGGCGCGGTACGCCTCGGGACGTTCGGGGCGTACCGTGTGTCGACCGGCACACTGTCCGCGGTCGCGCTGGTCGAGGCGGCGCTGTTCGCCAGGATGGCCATGGACCTCGTGGTCGCCGAGACCGTGCCACTGACCAGACCCCAGATCCACCAAGCCACCGGGATGGTCGCCGTGCAGCTGGGGGTGGACATGTCCGCGGCCTTCGCCAGCCTGCGGGCCAGGGCGTTCGCGGAGGGGCGCGAGCTTGCCGGACTGGCCGAGGACGTCGTCGCCCGACGGGTGCGCTTCGCCTTGGACCACCCGGGTACCGACCACGACGACCGACGTGATGAGGGGAGCTGAGGTGCGGCACCAGCGACTTGTGGAGACCTTCGTCGAACTCGCGGACACGCTCGTCAACGACTTCGATGTGATCGAGTTCCTGCACATCCTGGTCGACCGGAGTGTGGAACTGCTCGCCGCGGACGCGGCAGGCCTGCTGCTCGCCACTGCCGACGGCGACCTGCACGCGGTCGCCAGTTCGAACGAGGTGGTGTACGAGCTGGAGCTGCATCAGTTGCGCCGGAACCGGGGGCCGTGCGTGCACGCGTACCTCACCGGGGAGCCGGTCGCCCGCCCCGACCTGGAATCGGTGGACCCGTCGGAGGCCGAGTTCGCCGCGGTCGCGTTGGCGGCTGGCTACCGCGCGGTGTTCGCGATCCCGATGCGCCTGCGCGCGGAGACGATCGGCGCGCTCAGCCTGTTCCGCGCGGCACCCGGCCCGCTCGACGAGTTGTCCTGGCGCACGGCCAAAGGGCTGGTGGGCGTGGCCACCATCGGCCTGCTGCAGGCGCGGTCGATCCGGGACCACCAGGTGCTCGCCGAGCAGTTGCAGTACGCGCTCAACAGCCGGATCATCATCGAGCAGGCCAAGGGGGTGCTCGCCGAGCGGCTCGGGCTCGATGTCGGCCGGGCCTTCGAGGTATTGCGCGGACACGCCCGTGCCCGGTCGATCGGCCTCAGCGACTTGGCCGAGCTGGTGGTCTCGGGTGCGTGGCGGCCGGAGCCCGACCGCTGAGCCACCGAGCCGCCTGCCCGCCGTCGACCGGACTCGGGGGCGCGCTGTGTGACCCAGACCCCCGTGCGGGCCACCCCGCAACGAGGCAGGACGGCCGGTCCCTACGCTGATCGGGTGGACCCGACGCAGCTGGCGATCTCCGGGCCGCTCGTGGTGGCGGCAGGCCTATCCTTGCTGGCCGGGTTCATCTCGTTCGCGTCTCCCTGTGTGGTGCCGCTCGTGCCCGGTTACTTGGCCTATCTCGCCGCGCTGGTCGGTGCGGAGGCGCCCGCGGTCAGTGATGGCGAGGAGCGCAAGAGGGGCCGCTACCGGGTGATGGGCGCGGTGGGCCTGTTCGTGCTCGGTTTCACGGTCGTGTTCGTGGCCGCCGTGGGCAGTCTGGTGTGGCTGGCCGATGCCCTTTCCCTCAACCAGGATCTGCTGCAGCGCGTCGGCGGCGTGTTGACCATCGCCATGGCGCTGGTGTTCATCGGGTTGATCCCTGGTCTGCAGAAGGACATCCGCATCCACAAGACCCCGCGGTTCGGCCTGGCGGGCGCGCCCGTGCTGGGCGCGATCTTCGCGTTGGGGTGGACGCCCTGTCTCGGGCCGACGTTGTCCGGCGTGATGACCATCGCGGCGTCCACCGGTGGTACCGCTGCGCGCGGGTATCTGCTCGTGGTCGTCTACTGCCTGGGCCTGGGCCTGCCGTTCCTGATCATCGCCCTCGGCGCGCGCTGGGCCGTGCGGGCGACCACCTGGCTGCGCACGCACGGCCGGGCCATCCAACTGTTCGGCGGGGCGCTGCTGCTGGTGGTGGGCATCCTGCTGGTGACCGGTCTGTGGGGTGACCTGGTGTCCTACCTGCAAAACGCCTTCGTGTCCGACTTCCGGTTGCCGATATGACGGTCAGCGATCCCGAGACCGACGACGCGGTCGGCGACGACAAGCCCGCCCAACCCCCCACGGGCCCGAGACGGCTGCTCGCGTTCGGCCGCAACACGTGGCGCGGGCTCACCTCGATGCGCACCGCGCTGATCCTGCTGTTCCTGCTCGCGCTGGCCGCGCTGCCGGGCGCGTTGCTGCCGCAGCGGTCGCTGAACCTGCCCAGGGTTCTCGACTACATCGACGCGCACGGCTGGTGGGGCACGCTGCTCGACCGGCTGCAGTTCTTCGACGTCTACGCCAGCGTCTGGTTCTCCGCGATCTACCTGCTGTTGTTCATCTCCCTGGTCGGCTGTCTGCTGCCGCGCACCGTCGAGTACGCCCGCGCGCTGCGCGCCAAGCCGGTGCTCACCCCGCGCAACCTCAGCCGCCTGCCGCATCACGCGACCACCGAGACCGACACGGCGCCCGAGGAGGTCGTGGCGGCGGCCAAGACCCGGCTCAAGGGGTGGCGGGTCGTCGAGCGCGCGGAAACCGAGGGCATCAGCCTCAGCGCCGAACGCGGTTACCTGCGCGAAGCGGGCAACCTGCTGTTCCACTTCGCCATGCTCGGGCTGATCGTGGCGCTCGCGCTGGGCAAGATGTTCAACTACGAAGGCCAGGTCATCGTCCTCGCCGACGGCTCCCAGTTCTGCAACTCCGGCACGCTCGGCTACGACTCGTTCCGGCCCGGCCTGCGCGTGGACGGCACCGACCTGGACCCGTTCTGCGTGCGGGTGAACAGCTTCGACGCCACCTACCTGCCCAATGGCCAGGCCGAGCAGTTCACCGCGAAAATCGACTACCAGGCGGCCGGCGACCTGGACAGCGGCACCTGGCGGCCCTACGACCTGCGCGTCAACGAGCCGCTGCGGATCGTCGGGGACCGCGTCTACCTGCTCGGCCGCGGGTACGCGCCGACGTTCACGGTCACCTTCCCGGACGGGCAACGGCGCACCCAGACCATCCAGTGGCGGCCGGTCGACCAGCTGACCATGCTCTCCGAGGGCGCCACCAAGTTCGACCCGCCCGGCGTCACCGACTCGGCCGAGCGGCGGCAGCGGCAGATCGCCATCACCGGCCTGTTCGCGCCGACCGCGCTGATCCAGGACAAGATCCTCAGCTCCAGCCATCCCGCGCTGCGCGACCCCGCGGTGGCCATCGACGTGATGCGCGGCGACCTGGGGCTGGAGTCCGGGCGCGGGCAGTCCATCTTCGAGATCGACCAGTCGCTGGTGGACAGCGGCAGGCTGACCCGGGTGGCCAGGGAGAACCTCAAGCCCGGCGGCGTGATCACCCTGGACGACGGCACGAAGGTCAGCTTCGACGGTGTGGTGCCGTTCGTGTCGCTGCAGGTCTCGCACGATCCCACGCAGCTGTGGGTGCTGGTGTTCGCGGTCCTGATGATCCTCGGCCTCGGCACCTCGCTGACGATCAAGCGGCGGCGGGTGTGGGTGCGTGCGACACGGGCCGACGGGGGACGTACGGTGGTGCGCGTCGGCGGTCTCGCTCGCACCGACCAGGCGGGTTACGGCGAGGAGTTCAGCAGGCTCGCAGCGCAGCTGCTCAGTCCCAGGAGGGATCCCTGATGCCGGTCAACGAGACGCTGGCCAACTACGGCGACTGGCTCTACGGCGCCGCCGCGCTCGTCTACGTCTTCGCCATGGTCTTCTACACGACCGAGCAGGCGTTCACCCGCCGGGCGAAGAAGTCCGAGCAGGCCGCCGCCAAGGTCCTCGTCGGCGCGGGCGCGCCGGTCGAACCGGCCTCGGACGCGCCCGCCATCGGGTTGATCGCCGAGGCGCCGCGGCGCAGCCGGGCCGACCGCTTCGGCCGGATGGCCGTGGCGCTGACCGTGCTGGGCGCGCTGCTGCACCTGGGTTCCATCGTGCTGCGCGGGGTCGCCACCGGGCGCGCGCCGTGGGGCAACATGTACGAGTACGGCGCCTCCGCGATGTTCGTCGCCGTGGCCACCTGGCTGGTGCTGATGCGCAAGTTCGACGTGCGCAGGCTCGGCGCGTTCGTGCTCACCCCGGTCGTCATCCTGATGTTCCTCGGCGGCACCGCCCTCTACACCGCGGCCGCCCCGGTGCAGCCCGCGCTCCAGTCGTACTGGCTGGTCATCCACGTCTCGGCGGCGATCCTGTCCAGCGGGTTGTTCCTGGTGCCCGGCGTGGTCAGCCTGCTCTACCTGGTGAAGGTCAAGCACGACGCGAACCCGGCCAAGTTCGCCAGTCTGGGCGCCCGGCTGCCCGACGCGGACTCGCTGGACCGGCTGGCCTACCGCACCACGATCTTCGCCTTCCCGATCTACACCTTCGGCATCATCTGCGGCGCGATCTGGGCTGAGGCCGCCTGGGGCCGGTTCTGGGGCTGGGACCCGAAGGAGACGGTGGCCTTCGTGGCCTGGGTCGTCTACGCCGGGTACCTGCACTCCCGGGCCACCGCGGGCTGGCGCGGCACGCGCGCGGCCGTGATCAACTCGGTGGCGTTCGGCATGGTGGTGTTCAACCTCTTCTTCATCAACCTGGTCATCGCGGGGCTCCACTCGTACGCCCGGTAGTAACGGCGCGCGGCCGACAGCGGTTGCTTGTGCACAGTGAGTTACCCCCTTTCGGTGGGGGCGGCACCGAACGACTACCGTCGCAGCTATCCGGGTCGGTGTACGCAGGAGGGGTCTCAGGGTGACTGGACGCCATGACGAGTCCGAGGCGGCGTGGCGGCCGCCCGCGGTGCCCGAGTCCTCCCACCCCGGCTCGCAAGGCGCCGCGCCGCCCGCGGATTTCGGGCCGGACCCGGAGCGAGCGGGGCTGGACGAGGAGGCGGGCACCGACTCCACGGTGCCGCCCGCGGCCCCGACCGGTGGTGAGCCGGTGAACGAGTCCGACCTCTACGCGCCCGCGCCCGCCGATCCCGCCCAGCCGACGCACGCGCAATCGACTTACGCGCAGCCGCCGACCCAGCCCGGTCCGCCCGCGCAGCAGGCAGGCCCGGCTACGCAGGCCGCGCCGCCGCCGGGACCGCCGACCCAGGCCGCGCCGCCGCCCGGACCCAGGCACCTGAACCAGAACCCGGCCCAGTCCGGTCCGGTTCCCGCGCAGGCGCCCGCGATCCCGCCGCAGCAGGGCATCCCGCAGCAGCCGGGCAACCCCGCCCAGGCCGCGCCCCGCCCTCCCGTGCCGGTCCCGCCGGGGCCGCCGCACGGTGGTCCCGGGCAGTTTGTCCCGCAGGGGCAGCATGGGCAGCAGCAGCCGTACGCGCCCGCGCCGTACGGGGCCAACCAGGCGCCGCCGCTGAACCCGTACGCCCCGAACCCCGGCATCTCCGGGCCGCACCCGGTCAACCCTGGCCAGCGCGGCATGTACGCGGACCCGCAGAACCCGTACGGCAGGCCGCCCGGCCACGGCGAGGAGCTCTCCTCGGCGCGGCTGCTCAAGCAGACCAAGCGCGCGCCCAGGTCCGGCTGGCGCAAGGCCGTGTACGTGGCCACCGGGCACCTGGTCAACGTGGGGGAGAGCCCGGCGGACATCCGCCGCCGCGAGCTGATCGCCCGGGTCAACCAGCCGCTGCGGGGCTGCTACAAGATCGCGATGCTGAGCCTCAAGGGCGGCGTGGGCAAGACCACGACCACCACCACCATCGGCTCGACGTTCTCGTCGCTGCGCGGCGACCGGGTGATCGCGGTGGACGCCAACCCCGACCGCGGCACGCTCAGCCAGAAGATCCCGCTGGAGACCACCGCCACGGTCCGGCACCTGCTGCGCGACGCGGGCCGGATCCGCCGCTACAGCGACATCCGCGCCTACACCTCGCAGGGCCCGAGCAGGCTGGAGGTGCTGGCCAGCGAGCAGGACCCGGCGGTGTCGGAGGCGTTCAGCGAGGACGACTACCGGCGCACGGTGGCGCTGCTCGAACACTTCTACAACATCGTGCTCACCGACTGCGGCACCGGTCTGATGCACTCGGCCATGAAGGGCGTCCTGGACGTGGCCGACTCGCTGGTGATCGTGTCCTCCGGCTCGGTTGACGGCGCCCGTAGCGCCTCGGCCACGCTGGACTGGTTGGACGCGCACGGCTACCGCACGCTGGTCGCCCGCTCGGTTGCGGTGATCAACTCGGTACGGCCCAAGTCCGGCTCGGTCGACCTGGACAAGCTCGCCCAGCACTTCGGCGCGCGCTGCCGCGCGGTGTGCCGGATCCCGTTCGACCCGCACCTGGAGGAAGGCGCCGAGATCGAGCTGGAGCGGCTGCAGCCGGACACCCGGCTGGCCCTGCTGGAGATGGCCGCCACGGTGGCCGACGACTTCCCCAACAGCGCGCCGCACCGCCCCAGGTAAGGCGATCCCGCCCGGGTCACCCCGGGCGGGTCACTGCTGGGGCGGCTGCTCCTCGCCGTCGCCGCGCTTGCGGTGCTCGTCCAACCGGCGCAGGAACTCCGGGTCGTCGTCGGGCGCGATTCCCGGCACGCGGCCCCGCGACAGCTCGGCGGCCTGACCGCCGAACGCCCGCCACAACAGCACGCCGACGGTGATCGCGCCCACCGCGGCGAGCACATACAACATCCAAGCCACCTCCGAACCGGACTCCGGTGTTCGAGGTTAGCCCGTCCGACGGGCGCGCGGGGGTGCGGTGCCGCGCGCGTTCACATCGACTACGCGTTGGACTCGGTAGCCTCGGTCGTGAGTTCGGCGAGCAGGGTCTTGACCTCCGACTCGCGGAACCTGCGGTGCCCGCCCGGGGTCCGGATCGATCCGATGCGGCCCGCGGTGGCCCATCGGGTCACCGTCTTCGGGTCGACCCGGAACAGGGCCGCGACCTCGCCCGGGGTCAGCAACCGCTCTCCCACGTGCGCCACGGTCATCGCCGCCTCCTTCTCGGATACATCAGCAAACCTGGAGCATCGTGGCACTTCGCCTATCGGGTACTCGAACGGTTGGGTGATAGTAAAGAGGTAGTAAGGGACAAAACGACCTGTTCGGACACGGCCCACGCACGCCGTACGCTTGCCACCCGTGGACACAGTCGATCGCCGCATCATCGCGGCGCTGCGCACCAATGGCCGGGTCACCTACGCCGACCTGGGCCGACAGGTCGGTCTCTCCGCCTCGGCCGTGCACGAGCGAGTGGGCAAGCTGGAATCCTCCGGGGTGATCACCGGCTACCACGCCCAGGTGGACCCCAGGGCGGTCGGCCTTGGCGTGACCGCCCTGGTCGGCATCCACCCGACCGACACCGCCGACGACGAGGAGGTGGCCGACGCGCTTGGCGAGCTGGCCGAGGTGGAGTCCTGCTACCGGGTCGCGGGCGACGAGGCGTTCGTGGTGAAGGTCCGGGTGGCCACCGTGGACGAGCTGGAGCGCGCGCTGGGCAGGTTGCGCCGGATCAAGGGCGTGGCCCGCACCCGCTCCACGGTGGTGCTCTCGACCCGCTTCGAGGGCAGGCCCAACACCAGCGAGGACGCCGAGGGGTAGCCTCGGCCCGTGGACGAGGACAAGCCGGGACGGGTTGCCGAGCCCGCCGCGGACCGCGTGGACGCCGCCGACGAGACCGTCGGCGAGACTACTGGTGAGACCGCTGCGGGCATCGACACGCTGGGCCGTGACCTGGCGCTTTACACCGCACTGCGGGTCGTGCTGGTGGCCGCGGTGGCGGTCGTCCTCGTGCTGTTCGACGTCCCCCTGCTGGTCGCGGTCGCGGTCGGCCTGGTCGTCGGTTTCCCGCTGGGCCTGCTGCTGTTCCGCGGCCTGAACACGCGCATCACGGCCGGGTTGTCCGTGCGGCACGCGGCCCGCAACGCCGAGCGCGACCAGCTGCGTGCCGAGCTGCGCGGGGACGCCTGAGCAGCGGTCTGCCGCTAATGTCGGTACATGACCGCGGTCGACCGGTGCAGTGACCAGACCAGGGCCTGGGTGTGCGAGGCCGTCCGCCTGATCGAGGCCGACGCGAACCGCAGCGCCGACACGCACCTGCTGCAGTTCCCGCTCCCGGTCGACCGCGGTGTGCGGCTCTATCTCAAGGATGAGTCAACCCATCCCACCGGCTCTCTCAAGCACCGCCTCGCCCGATCCCTGTTCCTGTACGCGCTGTGCAACGGCTGGATCGTTCAAGGAACCCCGGTGATCGAGGCCTCATCCGGCTCGACGGCCGTGTCGGAGGCCTATTTCGCCAGGATGCTCGGCCTGCCGTTCATCGCTGTGATGCCGCGCACAACGAGCCCGGAGAAGGTCGAGCTGATCGAGCGGCAGGGCGGTCGCTGCCATTTCGTGGACGAACCCGGTCGGATCTACGCCGAGTCGCACCGGCTGGCGGCCGAGCTGGACGGCCACTTCATGGACCAGTTCACACACGCCGAGCGGGCCACGGACTGGCGCGGGAACAACAACATCGCCGAGTCGGTGTTCGACCAGATGGCCAAGGAGCCGCACCCGGTGCCGGAGTGGGTCGTCGTCGGCGCGGGCACCGGCGGCACCAGCGCGACCATCGGCCGATATATCCGCTACCGCAAGCTCGCCACCCGGCTGGCCGTGGTCGACCCGGAGAACTCGGTCTTCTTCGACGCCTGGCGGGACGCCCAGCCCGAGTTGACCGGCGCTCGCGGCTCGCGGATCGAGGGCATCGGCAGGCCGCGGGTCGAGCCGTCGTTCCTCGGCGAGGTGATCGACCGGATGATCAAGGTGCCGGACGCGGCGTCCATCGCGGTGATCCGCCGGGTGGAGCGGCTGCTCGGCCGCCGGGTGGGCGGCTCGACCGGCACCAACCTGTGGGGTGCCTTCCAGATCGTGGCCGAGCTGGCCGCGGCGGGCGTGTCCGGCAGCGTCGTGACGCTGCTGTGCGACGGCGGCGAGCGCTACGGGCACACCTACTACGACGACGCCTGGCAGGCCGCCCAGGGCATCGACCCGGCCCCGTACGACCGCGTCCTGGACACCTTCCTGACGACCGGTGAGTGGGCGTAGGCCGGTGCCACGAATCGTCGGTGGCGGGCGGGAGCGGTGGGGCGTCAGCTCAGCCCGAGGACGGCGCCGGTCACCAGGGCCCAGGCCAGCATCGCCAGGCCGGTCTCCTTGAGCACCGGGATCAGCCCGAGGCCGGTCTGCCCGCCGCCGACCCGGCGCACCGCGGGTACCACCAAGGCCGCGGCCGCCAAGCCGAACAGCGCCCACGGCGTCACGAACGCGGCGGCCGCGCTGACCAGGAACGGCACCACGACCAGCACCTCGTAGAGCACCCGGGTGCGGGCCTGCCCCAGCCGGACGGCCAGCGTGCGCTTGCCCGCGACCCGGTCGGTCGGCTCGTCCCGAAGATTGTTGGCGACCAGGATCGCGGCCGAGAACGTGCCCATCGCGACCGCGCCCGCCACACCGAGCCAGGTGACCCGGTCCGCCTGCACGTACTGGGTGCCGAGCACGGCGACCAAGCCGAAGAACACGAACACCGCGGCCTCGCCCCAACCGGAGTAGCCGTAGGGCTTGTCGCCGCCGGTGTAGAACCAGGCACCCGCGATGCAGGCGGCACCCACCGCGATCATCCACCAGTGCCCGGACACGGCCACCAATGCGAGACCGGCCACCGCGCCGATCCCGAAGCACGCGAACGCCGCCGCCTTCACCGCCCCCGGCGCGGCCACGCCGGAGCCGACCAGCCGCAGCGGTCCGACCCGGTCCTTGTCGGTGCCGCGCACACCGTCGGAGTAGTCGTTGGCGTAGTTCACCCCGACCTGCAGGGCCAACGCCACGATCAGCGCCAGCACCGCGCGGGGCGCGGAGAACGCCCCGACCGCCCCGGCCGCCCCAGCACCGACCAGCACCGGTGCCACCGAGTTCGGCAGGGTGCGGATCCGCGCCCCCTCGATCCACTGCGCGACTGTCGCCATCGCACCATCTTCACGGATCGGCGGCGGCCGGGCGGTGAGGAACTCGTCACGTCCGGTGGCGGATCCACACATTGGGCTCGATGTACACCGCGTGGTCGTGGTCGACATCGCAGTGCACCGGCACCAGCGCGCCCGGGACGCGCACCCGGCCGGTGGCGTCGAACGGCAGGCCCGTCCAGGCGCGCCACTCGGCCAGGGTGCCCGCGATGGTCATCGAGTACGGGCAGACCGAGTCGATCACGCCGCCCGCGCGCACGTGGACCCGCAGCCACGGGTCCACCGGCAGCCCGTCGTCCCGGGTCCGGAACGCGTAGTCGGTCATCGGGACGTCCGGGTGGTCGGGCTTGCCGTTGGGGCGGACCGGGGCGACGAGCGTGTCGAAACCCAGCCGCCGGACGTTGTCGCGCATGGCGCCCAGCATCAGCGCCGACAGCCCGGCGCCGCGCCGGTCCGGGTTGATGCTGATCTCCAACGCGGACACCAGGTTCGGCGCCACGCCCTGCGCCCGGTCCACGCCCGCCTTCTGGATCACCCGGTCCCACCCGCCCGCGGGCAAGGCGTCCGCGGTCCAGTTGAACGGCACCGTGAACGCCTTGGCCACCGCCTGCTCGGGATGGTCGCGGTCGTAGGCGAACAGGACGTGCTCGGCGTGGTACTGCTCGACCACGTTGTAGTAGAGCGAGCCGGTCGTGTCGTGCAGCATGAACTCCGGCCAGGCACCGGGAGTGGTGCGCAGCCACGGTTCCAGGTCGGGTCGGTCGGCCAGGGTGACGATCGCGATGTCCACGGTGGCCGGACGCTACCGGCCCGCGGCGTAGTCCTCCAGCGAAATACCGGTCGCCGCGGCCTGCAGCGCCTCGAACGAGGGCCGTTCGCCGGGGGTGTCGGTGGCCAGCCGCTGGTTCTTGAGCACGAAGGGCCGCAACTTCCGCTCGTACTCGGCGAACGCGGTCGCGTGGTCACCGGTCCGGGACAGCTCGCCCGCCAGCACGTAGGCGCCGACCAGGGCCATGCTGGTGCCCTGGCCGGACATCGGCGAGCCGCAGTAGCCCGCGTCGCCGACGAGCGCGACGCGGCCGCGGGTCCAGCCGTCCATGATGATCTGGCTCATCGAGTCGAAGTAGAAGTCCGGCGCGGACCACATCGCCTTCAGCAGCGCCGGTGTCTCCCAGCCGACGCCCGCGAACCGGTCGGCGAGCAGCCTGCGCTGTGCGTCGGGATCGCGGTAGTCGATATCGATCGGGCCGGACTCGAAGCCCAGCATGGCGCGGGCCTCGGTGTTGTCGCGCGCGCTGTAGACGCCGACCATGTTGTTCTCGGTCTGGTGGAAGGTCTGCCAGTGGTCCAGGCCGAGGTGGTTGTCCGTGGTGAACACGGCCACGTAGACGCCAAGGTCACGACGGAACCCGGCCTCCTCGCCGAAGACGAGCGAGCGCACCCGCGAGTGCAGCCCGTCCGCGCCGACGACGATGTCGAAGGTCTCCGGCGCGCCGCGCTCGAACTCGACCCGCACCCCGTCCGGGCCGTCGGTCAGCGCGGTGATGCTGTCGTCGAAGTGGTAGTCGACGTCGTCGACGGTCGGCCGGTAGAGGATCTCGGTCAGATCGTCGCGCAGGATCTCGATGTCCGGCCCGCCGACCAGGCCGCCCGTCATCGTCTCCTCGGTGGTGCTCATCAGCTCGGCGCCCGCGGCGTCCACGAAGGACATGCCGCGCATCCGGGTGGCCGCGGCGGAGACCTGGTCGAGCACCCCCATCCGCTCGACCACCGCCAGCGCGGCGCCGCGGATATCGATGGCCTGGCCGCCCGGGCGCGGCCCCGGGGCGCGCTCGACGACGGTGACGGCGAAGCCGTGCCTGGCCAGCCAGTAGGCGAGCGTTGGTCCGGCGACGCTCGCGCCGGAGATCAGGACGGACCGCATGGTAAACCCCCTGTGTGTACGTCATACACGATATGTGTACACGGTACACATGGCTATAACAGCGGGACAATGGTAAATTTCGCGCAAAGCTGTACTAGTACAGGAGCGCCGCGTGGAACCGCCGTACCTCCAGGTCGTCGCCGACCTGCGCCGCCGCATCGAGGCGGGTGAGTTCGCCCCGGGCGACCGGGTCCCGTCCACCCGCCAGCTCACCCGTGACTGGGGCGTCGCCCTGGCCACGGCGTCGAAAGCCCTGCGGGTGCTCATCGAGGACGGCACCCTCCGCGCGGTCCCCCGCGTCGGCACGGTCGTCGCGGCGGCCCCGCCCACCCGTCCGACCCGCCGTGAGCCGGAACTGAGCCGCGACCGCGTGGTGCGGGCCGCCATCGCCATCGCGGACACCGACGGCCTCGCCGCGCTGTCCATGCGCAGCGTCGCCGCCCGCCTCGGCGTGGCGACCATGGCGCCTTACCGGCACGTGGACGGCAAGGACGAGCTGATCCTGCTGATGATCGACGAGGCGTTCGGGCAGACCGCGTACCCGGACTCCCCGCCGTCCTCGTGGCGGGCGGGCCTGGAGATGGCCGCCCACGCCCAGTGGCGCGCCTACCGCGAACATCCCTGGGTGGCGCACGCGGTCTCCCTGACCCGCCCCCAGGTCCTGCCGAAGGCGATGGCGCACACCGAGTGGATGGTGGCGGCGCTCGCCCCGCTCGGCCTGCCCGCGGTCGAGATCTTCCACATCTACCTGACGGTCTTCAACTACGTGCGTGGCACGGCCGTGAACCTGGAATGGGAACGCGAGGCCGAGAGCACCACGGGCATGACCAACCAGCAGTGGATCGACAGCCACAACGACGACCTGGCCGCCGTCCTCGCCAGCGGTCGGTACCCGGCGTTGGCCGCGACGCTCACCCCCGACGCGGACATCGACCTCGTCCTGGACGACCTGTTCGAGTTCGGCCTACTCCGCCTCCTCGACGGCCTCGAACTCCACCTCGGCCACCGTGACCCGGTCGCCGCCGAAGTCGACCCGGTAGATCGCGGGCATCGGCATTGACCGGCTGAGCTCCCAATCCACCCCGACCACTCCGAACCCGACCAACGCCCGCGCCACGAACGTCCCGTGACTGCCCACCACGACCCGCTCGAATTCCCCGGCCAACCGCGTCAACACCGCGACCGCGCGCTCGGTGAGCCGCGCCAGACTCTCCCCGCCGGGCCGCGCGAACCCGGGCTCGGCCCAACTCTCCGCGTAGTACCGCGCGTAGTCGGGCTTCGGCGCCAACCCGGAATCCCACTCTCGCAACTCGTGATCCGTCCGCACCGCCAACCCGAACGCGTCGGCCAACGGCTGAACCGTCTGCACCGCCCGCAGATAGGGACTGGAGAACACGGCATCGGGCCGCGGCAACCCCAAAAGTCGTTGAGCCTGCGCCGATCCGCGCGCACTCAATGGCCGATGATACTCATCCGGCCCGCCCACGCGCGGAATCTCGGCCTCCGCGTGCCGAACCAACAACACCCACCCCACGAAATCCCACCTTCCTCGCACGACTGTCCACAATGGTCAATCGGTGGCGTTCGACCGCGGAAGCGTCCACGTGCGGAGACGGGTCAGCGGTCGATCGGTGCGGCGAGCAGGGCGGTGACGGCGGTGCGGTCGATCTTGCCGGGCCCGCGCAGCGGGAGCTCCGGAACGAGCCGGATCGGGCGCGGCACGGCGTGCGGCCCGAGCTCGACGCGCACCACCGAGGCCAGTTCGGCCGGGTCGGTGCCCGGGGCGGCGACCACCGCCGCGGTCACCCGGTGCCCCCACTCCGCGTCCGGCACACCCACCACGCACGCCTCGGACACGGCCGGGTGTGCGACGAGGACGCGTTCGACCGCACCGGGCGACACCTTCTCGCCGCCGGTGTTGATGATGTCGTCGGCCCGGCCCAGCACCTCCAGCCGTCCGTGCACCAGCGAGCCCAGGTCGGCGGTGTGGAACCAGCCGCCGCCGAACGCGGCCGCGGTCTCCGCCGGGGCGAGCCGGTAGCCGTGCGCGAGCGTCGGCCCGCCGAGGTCGATCAGGCCCTGGCCGGTGAGCCGCACCTGGACACCATCGAGCGGCACGCCGTCGTACACGCACCCGCCTGCCGTCTCGGTCATGCCGTAGGTGGTCACCACGGCCACCCCCGCGTCGCGGGCGCGCGCCAGCGTCGCGGGTGCGGTGGCCGCGCCGCCCACGAGCACGGCGTCGAACGAGCGCAGGGCGGACAGCGCGGCGCCGCCCTCGGCCAACAGCCTGGTCAGTTGTGTGGGCACCAACGCGGTGTAGCGCGGGCCGGACATGCCCAGCACGTCCGCCGCCGCGGCCACGAACCGGTCGCCGGTGAACCCGCCGCCGGGCAGCACACCCGGCGGCGTGCCCGCCAGCACGGACCGCACGATGACCTGCACCCCCGCGATGTGGTGCGCGGGCATGGCCAGCAGCCAGCCGCCCGGCCCGCCGAGCCGCCGGTGCGTCGCCTCGGCCGAGGCGATCAGCGCCCCCGCCGACAGCAGCACGCCCTTGGGCGCGCCGGTCGACCCCGAGGTGCGCAGCACCACCGCCGTGCCCGGCTCCGCGGGCAGGTCCGGCCGCATGTCGTCGACCCGCTCCGCGGGCCCGACCGGCAGCACGGCCGCCGCGTCGTCGAGCAGCGCGGCACGCAGGGTGTCCGTGAGGTCGCGGATCGAATCCGGTCCGCCATCGACCATGAGTGTGCGCACACGGTCATCCTCGCAGCCCCGGTCGACGCCTACCCTGCGGGCGATAACGCACCGCGTCTGGGGAGGTCAACCGATGTCCACCGTGGACCCAGCGAGAGCGGCCCGCCGCCTCGCGCCCGGTCACCGGGCCGAGACGGCCAGCACTTCCGCACCCGTCGTCGCACACGGTGTCGGGCGCGGTTCCGGAGTCGGGATCGGCCACCCGGAGACGGCGACGCGGGCATCGGCCGTCCGTGGCGAGCCGTTGCCGCCGTGGGGCGATCACGGCAACACCGGCTCGCGGTCCTGGCGGACCGACGACCGCGTCACTGTCCCGGGGTGGTCGACCCGTGGCTGACCGGAACACACCCGACCCGGCGCGAGCCGACGTCCCCGAGCACACACCGGACGGCCCGGACCCCGTCGAGCGGCGTTGGCGCCGTCCGCTCGACGAGTCCCTGCGGGACGCGTACCTGCGCAGGCTGGGCTGGACGGCCCCGCCCCCGCCCACGGCGGAGACGCTGGTCGCCCTGCACCGGGCCCACGTGGAACGGGTCCCGTACGAGGTCGTCTGGATCGCACTCGGTGAGTCGCGCACCGTGGAGCCGCTGGAGTCCGTGCGGCACGTGGTCGCGGGTCGGGGCGGCTACTGCTACCACCTCAACGGCGCGTTCGCGTGCCTGCTGGACTGGCTCGGGTTCGACGTGCACTGGCGGGTCGGCGGCGTGCAGCTACTGCGCGAGTCGGAACCGTTCCGGGCGAGGGCAAACCACCTGGCCCTTGAGGTGCACGGCCTGCCATCGGCCGCGTCCCCCGAGGGCCGCTGGTTTGTGGACACCGGTCTCGGCGACGCACTGCACGAACCGCTCCCGCTGGTGCCGGGCGGCGTCGAGCAACCCCCTTCGAGGTTCGCTCTCCGCCGCTCCGCCGTCGTCCCGGGCGGCTGGCGCTTGGACCACGACCCGCGTGGCTACTTCGTTGGCATGGACTTCACCTCCTCGGAGGCAACGGTCCCAGATTTCGCCGCCATGCATGAGAAGTTGTCCACAGCCCCCGATTCGGGGTTCGTGCGGGTCGTCTCGGTGTGCAGGCGGGACGGTCGGAGCGTGAGCACGCTGCGCGGTCTGCGCTACACCGAGCTGCGCGCCGAGTCGACCACGCAGACCGCGATCACCACCAAGGCCCAGTACTTCGCCGTGCTCGCCGACGTCTTCGGGCTTCCGCTGTCCGATGTGGATGATCAACGCCGGGCAGCGCTGTGGGCGCACCTGCTGGCCGCCCACGAGCGCTACCTGGCCGAGCGAGCCGACCGGGTGGACTCGACGGTGGGAGGTACTCAGTAGTAGTAAGGGAAGCCGGACCAATCCGGGTCCCGCTTCTCCAGGAACGCGTCCCGCCCCTCCACGGCCTCGTCGGTCATATAGGCCAACCGGGTGGTCTCACCCGCGAACACCTGCTGGCCGACCAACCCGTCGTCGATGGCGTTGAACGCGAACTTGAGCATCCGCCGCGCCGTCGGCGACTTGCCGTTGATCTCGCGTGCCCACTCCAGCGCGGTCTCTTCCAGCTCCGCGTGCGGCACGGCCTGGTTCACCGCGCCCATCCGCACCATGTCGTCGGCGCTGTAGGCCCGGCCGAGGAAGAAGATCTCCCTGGCGAACTTCTGGCCGACCTGCCGCGCCAGGTAGGCCGAGCCGAAGCCGCCGTCGAAGCTGCCGACGTCCGCGTCGGTCTGCTTGAACCGCGCGTGTTCCCGGCTGGCCAGGGTCAGGTCGCAGGTCACGTGCAGGCTGTGCCCGCCGCCCGCGGCCCAGCCCGGCACCACCGCGATCACCACCTTCGGCATGAACCGGATCAGCCGCTGGCACTCCAGGATGTGCAGCCTGCCCGCGCGCGCGGGGTCCACCGTCGCCGCGGTCTCCCCGGACGCGTACTGGTAACCCGTGCGGCCGCGGATGCGCTGGTCGCCGCCGGAGCAGAAGGCCCAGCCGCCGTCCCGCGGCGAGGGGCCGTTGCCGGTCAACAGCACGCAGCCCACGTCGGCGCTCATCCGCGCGTGGTCCAGCGCCCGGTAGAGCTCGTCGACCGTGTGCGGCCGGAACGCGTTGCGCACCTCGGGCCGGTCGAAGGCGATGCGCACGGTCGCGCCATCCACGCCTGCCCTGTCGCCCACGGCGCGGTGGTAGGTGATGTCGGTGAAGTCGAACCCGTCCACGGTTCGCCAGCGGGCCGGGTCGAACAGCTCGGAAACCTCTCGTTCAGGCACGGATGCCGAGCATGCCGGCGAACCTGTGGACAGTCGTTCGCGGGGTTGCCCGCCCACATGTCAAGCTGGGGGCGTGCACGACCTGGACTCGGCCCTGGAGGTCATTCGCGCGCGGGACGACACCGCGGCGAAGCACGCGCACGCGCTCTGGCACGTCATGCGCTCCACCGCGGCGCACCCCACCAAGGTGACCCGCTACGACGTGCAGCAGATGGTCTGGAGCACGCTGCCCCAGGCGCACCACAGCCCCGGCGGTCAGGGCGCGTTCGCCGACCTGCACCAGACCTGCGAGTCGTTCGCCGAGCTGCTCGACCTGCTCGGCCACGCCGAGTACGCGGCGGTGTGCCGGGGGCGCACCACGCACGCGATCCTGGACGCCGCCGCCGATGAGGAGCGCTACCGCGACCTGGTCGCCGCCGCCTGGCGCGCCTCCGGCGTGTGGCCGCCCGACACACCGCTGATGACCTGGGCCGACCAGGGCGGTCCGATCGAGACCGCGCTGCACGCGGCCGCGGGCAGGCTGCTGGAGGAGGCCCTGGAGGCGGGCACGCTGCCCGCCGACGGCGGTGAGGCGCTCCGCGTCGGGCTGGTGATGCGGCTGCTGACCAGCCCGGAGAACGAGGGCGACGAGACCTGGTTCGTGCGGCTGCTCGACGAGCGGCTGGACGAGTGGACCACGGCGGGCGGCAGCCAGACCCGCCGCGAGCTGATGGTGCGGCTGCGCCCGGACATCCGCCGCGCGCCGGACAGTGACGGCGCCCAGCTGCCCGCGTTGACCTACCTGCTCGGGCAGTGCCGGGGCGCGGGGGCGCGGCTGACCGGCAGCGGCTACCTGCCCACCACGCTGGTCGGCGAGCTGGTCGAGCTGATGCCCACGTGCGCGGAGATGGGCGGCGCCGGGCGCAGCGAGTCGCAGTGGCCGCCGGTGAAGCTGCTGCGCGACCTGGCCGGAGACTTCGGCCTCACCGTGCGCGACGGCGCCCGGCTGCGGCTGACCGACCAGGGCAACGCGCTGGTCGACGACGCCGACTCGCTGCTGATGACGGTGGGCGAGCGGGTGGTCTCGCTGGACCAGGCCGCGCTCGGCGTGGTGCAGGAGGTGGTGCTGGCCGCGTTGCTGCTGGAGGAGCGGATGGCGCCGCACCGGGTCTTCGAGAAGGTCGCGCACGTGCTGGAGGAGGAGGGCCACCCGGAGTTCGAGGACGATCTGGGGCCGAACCGGGCCGCCGACGCGGGCGCCTGGTTCTTACGCAGGCTCCGGGTGCTGGACGCGGTCGACGCCGACTGGACCGCGCGTCGCGTCGGGCTCACCCCGGCAGGCCGCGCGATCGCCAGGTGGAGCCTGCGGGCGCGGGTGCTGTTCCGCCACCGGCCGGGTGACCTGGTGTCCCTGTGACCGTCCGGGGAACGCTCCCACGTGGTCGCTCGGTGAGCGGACAGTCGTGCCCGGCAAGGGGATTCCCGCTCGCGCCCGATCCCGTCGTGGTATTCCTCGATGTGTGGGGGTCCGAACCGGACTTCCTGACCGCGGGTGGCGATCCGGCCGATCCTCGCCTGCTCGCCGCCGGGCGGTCGCCCGGACGGCGGGCGAGTGGGAACGGTCGAGAGTGGGGTTCGAACGCCGAGGGGAGAGGGGCGCCGTGAATCCGTCCACCGCGATGGCCGGTGTCGTGGTCGACGAGCTGGTGCGCAACGACGTCCGCCAGGTCGTGCTGTGCCCAGGCTCGCGCAACGCGCCACTGTCGTTCGCGCTGTACGAGGCGGTGACCGCCGGGCGGCTCACCCTGCACGTGCGCGTCGACGAGCGGTCCGCCGGGTTCTTCGCGCTCGGCCTGGCCCGGATGTCCGGCCGTCCGGTCGCGGTCGCCTGCACCTCCGGTACGGCGGTCGCCAACCTGCACCCGGCGGTGCTGGAGGCGCACCACTCCGGGGTGGGGCTGCTGCTGATCACCGCGGACCGCCCGCCGGAGCTGCACGGCACGGGCGCCAACCAGACCATCGACCAGCGCGGCATCTTCGGCAGCGCGGCGATCCCGGTCGACTTCCCGGTGGCCGAACGGCGCGCCGGGCTCAACCCGGTGTGGCGCGGCCTGGTCTGCCGGGGCGTGGCGCGCGCGGAGACGGGCCGTCCCGTGCAGCTCAACATCCCGTTCCGCGAGCCGCTGGTGCCGACGTTCGGCGATGAGTGGCCGGACACGCTGGACGGCAGGCCGGACGGTCTGCGCTGGACGACGTCCTCGGCGGCGCGGTCGGTGCCGGGCAACCGCGTCGACTTCCCGCTGCCCGCGCGCACGCTGATGGTTGTCGGCAGCGGCGACCCGGCGCGTGCCAGTTCGGCCGCCGGTGTGGCCGCCAAGGCGGGTTGGCCGGTGATCGCCGAACCGGTCGGTGCCGCGGCCGCTATCGCCGGTGGCGCGCGCGTCCTGCGCAGTGGGCCGTTGTTGCTGGGCAGCGGTGCCTTGCCTGCATACCTGCGTCCGGACGCGGTGGTGGTGGTCGGTAGACCCACCCTGTCGCGCGGGGTGCGTGGGCTGATGGACCGGGTGCCAGTGTACGGCATCGGCGACCATCCACAGTGGACCGACCCGCAGTATGTCGCCACCCACGTGCGCGGCTGGCTCGACCAGGACGACCTGGTCCACGTCACCGGCCATGACCAGGCCTGGCTCGCCGCCTGGCAGGACGCCGAGGACACCGCCGCGGCGGCGGTCACCGGCTTCCTTGCGGCCGAGACCTGGCCGACCGGCCTGCACGTGGCGCATGACCTGGTCGCCGCGCTGCCCCCGGCCGCCACCCTGTTTCTCGGCTCCTCCAACCCGGTCCGCGACGTCGACCTCATCGCCGCCCCCCGCGCCGACGTCGCCATCCACGCCAACCGCGGCGTCGCGGGCATCGACGGCAACCTCTCCACCGCCGCGGGCCTCGCCCTCGCGGGCGGCGCCCCCACCTACGCCCTGGTCGGCGATCTGACCTTCCTGCACGACGCGAACGGCCTGCTGATCGGCCCCGGCGAACCCCGGCCCGACCTCGCCGTCGTGGTCCTCAACGACAACGGCGGTGGCATCTTCTCCCTGCTGGAACAGGGCGCGGCGGAGCACCGGGCAAGCTTCGAACGCGTCTTCGGGACCCCGCACGGGGTCGACATCGCCGCTCTGTGCGCGGCTCATCACGTACCGCACACCCTGGCGAGCACTCCCGCCGAGTTCCGCGCCGCACTCGCCCCGACCGCCGGGCTGCGCGTCATCGAGGTCCGCGCCGACCGCGAACCACTCCGCGACCTGCACGCCCGCCTACGCGCCACCGTGAACGACGCGATTTCCTGACGCCATTACCCCGCCGAAACAAACGCTGTCAAACGGCTGTCCACACCTCCAGGGATTCCCCCGAATTCAATTCTACCGTGTCGGGGTGACAGTGCGGGGTGGCGAGTTCGGTGCCTGTGGATAACTTGGGATCTTGGTGGCGGGCGCGGAGGCCTTGTTCGATCGGCTTCTGGCGCCAAAGGTTTGAGGCGGCCCGCGCTAGCTCGTCGAGGTGGCCGTTGTCAACTCGCTATCCACAGCCGCCTGGGATCCCCCGATTTTCATTCTAGTGCCGCATCAAGCAATGTTGGGTAGGTAATCAGGTCTGCGGATCTTGGAGTTGACCGCGAAGTGTTGTTTGGGTGTGGCGTGTTTGTTGGTCCAGCGGATGTAGCGGGCGATCGCGGTCTCTTGGGCGGTG
>NZ_KB894426.1 GCF_000374445.1 Actinokineospora enzanensis DSM 44649
ACACCCCACCGTCCGGAAGTGGCTGGAAGCGCACCCGCGCTTCCACATGCACTTCACCCCCACCTACTCCTCCTGGCTCAACCAGGTCGAGCGATGGTTCGGTCTGCTCACCGACAAACGACTACGCCGCGCCGCCCACAAGTCCCTGCGCGCCCTGGAGAACGACATCCGCGACTGGATCAAGACCTGGAACGAGAACCCCAACCCCTTCGTCTGGACCAAGAACGCGGACGAGATCCTCGACCGCCTCGGCTCATATCTTGATCGAATTCCTGGCGCAGGACACTAGGTTCGGTTGGCGGCTCGTTTGACGGTCTTGATGATCGGGGCCGTCTCGATGTGGGTGATTGTGGGTAGGGCGGCCACGCGGGTGGTCAGGTAGTGGTAGAGGTCTTGTTGGGTCGCGCACACGACGCTTGCCACCAGGCTGGTGGGGCCGGTTGTGGCTGCGGCGAAGGCGATTTCCGGGTGTTGGGCGAGGGTCGTGCCTGCCTCGACGAGGTGGGTCGGGGAGACGGAGAGCCAGAGCAGGGTGCGGGGGCCGATGCCGAGCAGGCGGCTGTCGATGTCGAGGTCCAGGTAGAGGGCGCCGTGTTCGCGTAGTTCGGTCATGCGGCGGCGGGTCGTGGTCGGGGACCAGCCGGTCGCTGTGGCGAGTTGTTCGTAGTCGGCGCGGCCGTCGGCGGCGAGGGTGGCCAGGAGTTTTCGGTCGCCGTCGTCGAGGTGGACGGGGCCGGGGCGGGGTGCGGTCGGGGGTGGGCGTAGGCGGTCGATCTCGGCGGGGGTGAGGGGGCCGAGCTTGGCGACGATGCTGTCGGCGCCGCCGTAGAAGGTGTGCAGGACGGAGTGGGCGGTGACGCCTTCGACGCGGGGGGTGCGCGGGAGTTTGGCGAGCAGCAGGGACTCGCTGTCGGCGGCGTTCTCGGTGCGGACGTTGCAGGTGATCTCGGTGCCGCCGGAGGTGAGGCTGACCCAGGACGTGTCGGGGCGGCGGGCCAGTGCCTCGGCGACCGGGGCCGCCGCGGCCGGGGCGCAGCGGACGCGGAGGAACCAGAGTGTGGCGCCGAGGGCGGTCGGGTCCACGGCGCCGAACACTCGGAGCGATCCGGATGAACGCAATCTGGCGTAGCGGCGCGCGATGGTGCGATCCGACACGCCCAGGACGGCGGCGATTGTGCTGAACGGGGCCCGCGCGTCGATCTGCAGCGCGTGCACGAGGCGGCGGTCCAGCTCGTCGAAGTCGGATTCCACCGCTCGGAGCGTAGATGGTGTCGGATGTCGGTGCAATCGGGTGTGCTGCTGGCTTGATCGTCGGGGCAGGGCGGAGCGTTGTTCTTGTCCTGATCGACACAACCAGGGGAGCAATCATGCATACCGACGTGCTCGTGGTCGGCGCCGGACCGACCGGGATGATGGTGGCCAACGAACTGCTGCTGGCCGGGGTGTCGACCGTGGTGGTCGACCGACTGTCCAGGCGCAGTGAGCTGTCCAGGGCGGGCGGGGTGCAGTCCCGCACATTGGCGGCGCTCGACCAGCGCGGTCTGCTGGAACCGTTGCTGGCCACCGGGGACTACCCGATCAGCGCCGGTCACTTCGCCGGGTTCCCGCTCTCGCTCGACTTCGCCCGGCACCGCCTGCCGTGGCGGTCCGTGCCGCAGGTGGTGATCGAAGGGTTCCTTGAGGAGCACCTCGCCACGCATGGCCTGCGCGTGCGCCGGGACCACGAACTCGTGGCCATTGACCAGGACTCGGACGGTGTCACCGCGACCTTCGCCGATGGCACCGCCCTCCGCGGCCGCTACCTCGTCGCCGCGGACGGCGCGCACAGCACGGTGCGCTCATTGCTCCGAGTCGATTTCCCCGGGCAGTCCGGTACGGCGACGGTGGTCGCCGCCGACGTGCGGCTGGGCGGTGTCGACGACCGGATGTCGCATGTCTGGAGCCCCGACGGGCATTGGGCGGCGGTGTTCCCGCTCGGTACCGACTCCCAAGGCAGGCGGTTGAGCCGTCTCGTCCTCGGCGGACCACGTCATTCGCTGCCCAGGGATGTCGAGGTCACCGAGGAGGAGATCCGCGAGAGTCTGCGCACCGTGCTCGGATCGAACGCGCGGTTGCTCGAACTGCGTTACGGCCGCCGCATCACCGACACCGCCCGCCAGGCCGCGCAATACCGGCACGGGCGGGTGCTGTTGGCCGGGGACGCCGCGCACGTCCATCTCCCGCTCGGAGCGCAGGGCATGAACACCGGGATGCAGGACGCGATCAATCTCGGCTGGAAGCTCGGTGCGACCGTGCGCGGCTGGGCGCCGGACGGCCTGCTCGACACCTATCACGCGGAGCGCCACCCGGCCGGGGCCGCCGTGCTGCGCAACGTCCAGGCGCAGTGCCTGGTGATGGACTGGGCGGGCACCCGAGCGCCGGATGTGTTGGCCACCAAGGAACTCCTCACGGACCTGGCGCGACTTCCCGATGTGCAACGCCATCTGGGCGACCTGATGTCCGGGATGGCCATCCGCTACGCCATGCCGGGCGTCGACCGGCACCCGCTCATCGGCCGCCCGGTGCCGGACCTGCCGCTCGACCCGACCCGGTTGCACGCATTGCTCCGATCCGGACGCGGCATCCTGCTGGACCCGGAAGGCGAGCACGGCAAGCTCGCCGACCTCTGGTCCGACCGTGTCGATCACGTCGACTATGTGCGTCAGGGCACCGAACCGATGCTCGTCCGCCCGGACGGCTACGTCTGCTGGGCGGGCGACCCGGACGACCTGGAGCCTGCCCTCGGCCACTGGTTCGGCCAGGCAGGCTGAGTCACGCCACGGCGATGTCGATGACGGGGTGGCTGCCCGGGTCGAGCCAGGCGACGATGGCGTCGACCGTCGGCGCCGGGACGCTGACGCAGCCCGCGGTCGGCCGCCCCGTGCTGACGTGCAGGAAGAACGCCGACCCGGCGCCCGTGACGACCGGGTCGCGGTTGTAGTCCATGACCACGGCCCGGTCGTAGGCGACGCCGACCCGGCCCAAGTCCTCCCCCGCCCGCTCGTCGAACGGGCAGGTGCCGGGCGCGCACCGGTACGGGGTGTTGTAGAGCGGCGAGTGCACATCGGACACCCACCAGTCGGACGCGTCGACCTGCCGGTAGGGCAACGGGGTCCCGAGGCCCGGCTTGTTCCCGAACGCCTCGGTCAAGGTCCACACGCCCGCGGGGGTCTTGGTGCCTGCCTCGCTCGCCCGCCCCACCCCGGCCTTCCCGACGTACGCGCCGACGGGGCCGATCTCCGCGGCCCACCCGGTCGAGGTGCGCCGCCAGGCGGTCAGGGTGGCGGTGGTCGAGGTGGCGGTCGGGGCGATCACGGTGATCACCTGGTTCGCGTCGCCGGTGTAAGGAAGCGGCAATCCCTCCGCCGCCGCGACACCACTACCGGCGAGCATCGCGAACACCACCAGAGCGATAATCCGACTGCGCATCTCGAACTCTCCCAACGGGAACGGTCATCCCCCACTGGCCTACCCGGCAGACCCCAGCATGCCACGCACCGGACCACCAAATGCACCCACAAGTGTGAGCGAGGCTCGCCACCGACGACCGGGACGGCACCAGGGCACGGTGACGCACCGAAAGAAAGTCGTTGATCGCCACTCGTTTGGCGGCGCGGTCGGGGCCGGACGGTTGGATACGTTGATGAGCGGCGGCCCGCGCGGTGCCGTCGGTGGGTGCCGCGAAGGGAGTACGCCGTGGACGCGACCGCCGGGGTCGGGAGCACGTTGATCGTGTTGTACTCGATGTCCTATGACGCGGCGTTGTTGAGCAGGCTGCCGTTCATGAACCACGCGGCCGAGCGGGGGCTGTCCCAGATCGGGGCATTGCGGGCGCCGGGCACGCGGGTCGTGGTGGTCACCCCCGAGCCGGTCGCGGAGGAAGTGCTGGAGTACTACCTGCGGGACGCCTCGGGGTTCTCCGAGGACGAGTTGCCGGGGATTCGGGCGAGGCTGGAACTGCACCGGCCGCGGCCGGACGGCGACGGGGCGTTGGACGCACGGACTTTGGGGGACGCCGAGCTGATGGCGCACCTGCGGAAGGCGGTCGCGGACAGCGGGTCGGCGCGGCTGGTCAACTTCGCCGCGTCCGCGGAGGGGGACGAGCTGGCGGCGGCGCTCGGGGTCGCGGCCGAGCAGGCGCCCGCGGCGCACATCCGGGACATGGGCGGGAAGCTGGGCGGCAAGCGGGTGCTGCGGTTGGCCAACGTGCCCACGCCGGGCGGGCCGCTGGAGCGGCTGCACACACCGGATGAGGTGATCGTCGCGTGCCGGGACCTGGCGGCCGAGCCGGACCCGCCCACCCGGGTCGCGCTGAAGCTGGACGACCCGAAGTGGGGGGCCGGGGTCGGCACCGTGGTGCTGGACCTGGCCGCGGCGGTGACCGGCGACCTGGCCGGGGCGGTGGTCAAGCAGGCGCAGCCGTGGCCGGACGTGGTGGCCGACATGGCGGTCGGCGGCGCCATCCTGGAGGCCTTCCTGCTCGACGTCGTGGCCTCGCCGAGCGGGCAGGCGGCGATCGACGCGGACGGCGAGGTGCGGGTGATCTCCACGCACGACCAGCTCCTCGACGGCGACCGCTACATCGGCTGCGTCGGCCCGGCGTCGGCGCCGCTGGTGGAGCGGATGCGCGAGCACCTCGCCGCCACCGGCAAGGTGCTGGCGGGCCACGGGGTGCGCGGCACGTTCGGGGTGGACTTCATCGCGGACACCGACGGCGTGCTGCTGGCGACCGAGATCAACCTGCGCAAGGTCGGACCGAGCCACGTCACCGCGCACGTCGCGGACGCGGCGTCGCTCGACGCGCACTTCGTCCACCACCGGGTGCACGAACCCGCCGTGCTGGCCCACCGCACGATCGGGGACGTGGTGGAGGGACTGCGCTCGCGCGGACTGCTCTTCGACCACACCAGCCGTACGGGCGTCCTGCTGCACATGCTCGGTGCGATCCCGGGCTGCGGTTATCTGGAGACCACGGCGGTGGAGTCGACCCGGGCCCGCGCG
The DNA here is from genome assembly GCF_000374445.1 of Actinokineospora enzanensis DSM 44649. Lineage (GTDB taxonomy): Bacteria > Actinomycetota > Actinomycetes > Mycobacteriales > Pseudonocardiaceae > Actinokineospora > Actinokineospora enzanensis. The sequence continues at coordinate 5,041 of NZ_KB894426.1, forward strand.
TTCGACCTGGACCGCAGGCTGCGGGCGGCGCTGGGGCTCGCGCCGGTGGACGACCCGGTTCGACTCTGAACACCCGGTCGAGTCAACTTCGGCGGCACGTCCGGCCATCCGGTCCACAGTGGGCATACCGTCGCGCGAGTGTCGACCTCACTGCGGGCCGTCGGACTGCTCGGTGGAATGAGCTGGCAGTCGACCGCCGAGTACTACCGCCTGCTCAACGAGCTCACCGCGGAGCGCCTGGGCGGTCTGCACTCGGCGCGCTGCCTGTTGTACTCGGTGGATTTCGCCGAGGTCGCGGTGCTGCAGACCGAGGAGCGCTGGGCCGAGGCGGCCGAGCTGCTGGCCGTCGCCGGGGAACGGCTGGTGCTGAGCGGGGCCGGGGTCGTGCTGGTCTGCAGCAACACCATGCACCTGGTGGCCGGTCCGCTGGCCGAGCGGGTACCGCTGCTGCATCTGGGCGACGTGACCGCGGCCGCGGTGCGGGCGGCCGGGGTGACGCGGGTGGGGTTGCTGGGCACCGCGTTCACCATGGAGCGGCCGTTCTACCGGGAACATCTGGCCGGACACGGGATCGAGGCCATCGTGCCGGACGCGGACGACCGGGCGCTGGTCCACCGGGTGATCTACGAGGAGCTGTGCCGGGGGATTTTCACCGACGCCGCGCGCGAGGCATTCGCGGGGGTGGTGCGCGGGTTGGTCGCGCGGGGCGCGCAGGGTGTGATCTACGGCTGCACCGAGATCGAACTGCTGCTCGACTCGGCGCACAGCCCGATCCCCGCCTTCCCGACCACCCGGTTGCACGCGGAGGCCGCCGTGCGCTTCGCCGTGGGCGAGCGGCTGGCGGACATCGCGCCCGCATTCAGCCGGGTATGACCGGAAGCCGCCACGGCACAAGCGTCAGCCGCGACTGAGGACAATGGCGCGGCCGAGAACCGGCGGCGACCGTGTCGGTGGCCACCCTGCCGCCGAGGCCCGAGCGGCCATCGGCGAAGCGGCTCGCAGAGGCCAGGTCCGGTCGGTATCACTCGGTCGGCCGGTTGCCATCAGGAAGGTTTGGTGGCGATCGACAGGTGCCAGGTCAGACCAAGGGTGCCGGTGCCCTCGTCGACGAGTCGGGCGAGCAGGGCCGTGAGCAGCCGCTGGGCGGTGACGCGGGTTCGGTCTGGAGCGGTCGCGTAGGTGGCGTAGGCGGTCGGGGCCAGGTTGGCCAGTTCGGTCAGGTAGGCGTCGGTCGAGGCGATGGGCCATGACCAGCTGAAGGGGTGGCGGGTGGGCGTGGTCAGCCCTGCCCGGGTCGTGGCCGTGGTGATCTCCTCGGTCGAGTCGTCGAAGGGGCCGCGGTGGTCGGCGGGTCGGATCAACGAGGGGATGACTCGGGCGAGGGTGGCCGCGCCCAGGGTGATCATTCGGCAGGTGGTGGGAGCGTCCCAGGTGTGGATGAGCAGACGACCGCCGGGGCGCAGTACTCGGGCGGCTTCGACGACCATCCGCTCCGGGGTGGGGAGCGCCCACCAGGAGGACAGCAACGTGACGGCGTCGGTTGTATTGGCCCCCAACGGCAGTCTTGCCGCGTCGGCTTGCAGGAAGGTCGTCGGGGTCGTGGTCCAGGCTTTGTGCAGCGCGGTGGGGGCCAGATCCAGGCCGATGCGGATCAGTGGACCGGGCAGGGCTCGGAGCAGAGCACCGTCTCCACAGGCCACATCGACGACGGTCGCGTCTCGGGGCAGTGGGGAAAGAACTCGCACGACGGAGTCGAGTACGGCGGCGGCCGCCGCTCCGCCGGTGGGTGACTCGACCGAGTGCACGCCGTCCCAGTGGGCCTGGCTGTGGTAGTTCACCACAGCAGGAGCCACACCACGCAGGCGGCGACCGCGAGACGGCCCAGGACGGTCAGGGCAGCGAAAGCGACATAGCCGAGGCTGACAACGAATCCGACCGACCGGGTGCCGCCGAGGAGACCGCGGACGTGTGCGAAGGAGCGGCCGCGCAGGTTGTCCAGGCCGGGGACGGTCGTGAGCAGCAGGTAGGCGTCGCCGTCGAAGGCGGGGATGAGAGTGGGGATGATGAAGACCGTGCCGGACAGGACCATCGCCAGACCCAGCCAGCGCAGCGGGTCCGGGAGCGGGGGCAGCCACAGGCAGGCGCCCGCAGCGGCGTAGACGAGGCTGCCGAGCGGGCCCGCGGCGACGGTGACCAGGCGGGGGCCCGGTGGCAGGGCGGCCCAGCGCTGTTGGTCCGGTTCCGTCCAGGCGAACGGGAACAATGACCGTAGGCCTAGACCGACCTCTCTGACCGCCACCTCGTAGTGACGGCAGGCCAATGCGTGGCCGCCTTCGTGGAACACCGTGGAGAGCAATACGACCACAAGCAGACAGGGCAATCCCCACCCGCGCACCGCGTCGGGCACCGCGGCCACGAACTCGCCGCCTCGGGTGATCAGGAGGCCGGTCAGCACCCCCAGCGACAGGACCGTTGTGGTGCGGACGAAGGAGCGTCGTACCAGCCAGGGCGTCCGGCGGAGCACGACGTCGAGGGCGCGGGTCGGGTCTGCGGTGCCGATGTCGACGCGGTCGAGGGCGACCACCGCGCGCGCGATCCGGCGGACCGGTGACGGCGGCGGTTCCAGGACGCCGAGAGCCAGCAGCCGGGTCTCGAAGGCGCGGACCTTCTCCGGGGTGGCGCCGGGCAGGCCCTCGGCGACGGCCGCGTAGGTCCGCACCCCGTCGAACCGGCGGGCCAAGGCCAGTTCGGCGCGGCCGAGCACCCAGCCCGCCCGGGTCCGGGGGTCGGTGACCCTGCTGCGCCCGCGATCGGCCGGGACCACCACCAGCCGGTGCGGGAAGCGGGCGCGTACGGTGTCGTCGGCACGCATACCGATCTCCTCCCGGGACGTGATCCGTTCGGACCGAATAGGACGACCACGGTCGGGAACGGGGCTTTCAGACCGAATAGGACAGACGGAGCTCGGCGCCGTGGGTGCCGAGGTCGTCGGTGAGCCAGAAGCAGTCGGGGGTGGGGCTGAGCTCGGTGACCCGGATCCGGCCCGCGGCGCGGGCGAGGCGGGCGAAGGTGTCGACGGCGATCGGGTTGGCCCAGTCGACATAGACGGGTTTGGGTTCGGTGTCGGTGCGGAGGAAGCAACGGCGGGGCAGGTCGTGCGCGTGGGCCCAGGACAGCAACGCTTGATAGTCGGTGTGGGTCTCCGACGGGCGTGCGGCATCGGGGAGCGTGGTGGGGTCGGGAGACCAGGAGCGTCTGCGTACCACTACGTCGCCGTAACGCAGGCGGGCTTGTAGGTCTCCGCCGAGGACCGCGCCCGCCACCGCGAAGACGATGTGCTGGAGGTCGGACGAGAGAACACTGACCATGTCCTCGGTGCGGCCGGTGTGACGGTCGACGAACAACACCAGGCCGTCGCACAGGCGGACTCGGCCACGTCCGGCCGGAATGGTCCGATCCGGTGGGCACCGGCTGGTCGCGCCCGGGACGACCACCTCGGCCAGGCCGGGTGTGACCGGCCAGGTGAACAAGGACCGTTGGTAGGCGGTGTCGGAGACGGCCAGGACCATGCGGTCACCGCCGAGCAACCGGTCGGCGACGGCGAGGGCGGCGGCCGCGTCGTCGAGGAACGGGAGGGCGACGGACTGGACGGCGGCGGGCACACAAGGGTGCACCTCGCCCAGCACGACGGTGGAGCCTTCGGCGACCAGCACGTCCGGGGACATCACCCCCACACCGAGCACCGACGCGAACCGCGCGTGCTCGGGATACCGCGACCGCAGCGCCGCCGCCACGGTGGCGAGGTGGGAGTCCTCGATGAGGACTTCCTCGGTGTGCCAACCGAAGTCGGACCAGGCTCGGTCCATTACCGCGCGCAGGTCGGCGGCGATCGCGGAGCGCACCGGGCCGATCGCCTCGTCGGCGCGGGCGGCGCGCAGGAACGCCAGGAAGTCCGCGTCCGGGACCCCTTCCTCGGTGATCCGGACCGCGGCGACGGCGGCGTAATGCCGGTGCAACTCGGACGCGGCGCACTCGGCGACCAGTCGGTGCAGTCGAAGCAATGGCGGGAGCTGATCACGCAGCACCCCGGCCAGTGCCCCGCCCACGCGCACCAGCAGATTGCGCTCGCAGTCCTCGTACACCGGCAGCCTGCCCGCGTACATCGTGCCCGTCGAACGCGTCCCGTCCACACCCGCCGACACCAGCAGCGCGTCCAGCTCACCGAGGATCGACCGACGCGCGTCGACGGTGGTCTGCCGTTCGAACCGAGAGCGCAGCTCCTCCAGCCGGGTGACCAACGGCACCGGCGAGCCGACCACGTCCTCGATGCCCAGCGGCCCGCGCGAACTCTCCGGCGGCACGGCCACCTCACGGGTCAGCACCCCGGCCTCGACCAGCCGGGAAGCCCCACGCGGCGGCTCGCCCACGGCCGCACCGGCCTGTACCGACCGAAGGAACCCCGCCACCCCGTCCGGCAACGCGATCCGCTTGCCGACCGGCACCCGCAGGCCCGCGTCGTCCACATCGCACCCCGGGTGCAGCCGGTACGGCCCCGCGGACCGGGCCACCCCGGCACACAACCCGCGCACCACCCAGTGCTCCACCCGGACCCGCCGCCTGCGCAACCGCCCCGCCGCCGGGTCGGCGACATCGAACTCCAGCGACCGCTCCGCCCGCGGATCGACCACGCCCCACGCCAAGGGACCGAAGAAGCTGCAGGTCTCGTTCTTGGCGCAGAACCGCTGCAGATAGGACCAAGCCAACCGCAGCCGCTGCCGTATCCGCACGTTCGGGTGTTCGAGATCCGCGTCCGCCAACGCGCCGATCCGGTCGACGGCGGCGACATTGGACAACAGCAACGCCTCGGCGACGTCCGGCCCGGTCATCCGCGCGACCAGGGCCCGCCGCGCCGCCACCACGGCACGATCGAAATCCGCGGCCGAGCCGGACAACAGCTCCGGACAGGCCAGCTCGTCGAGCCAGGCGAACGGGAAACCGGTCGACCGCACCCACAACCACGGGAACAGCATTCAGCCCCTCCCCCATGCCACGAGCCCCGCGCAGGGCAATGGCCACGGCATTCAGTCGCTCCCGATCGGAGCAAGCAGCACACCCAGCCGCACCAGAGAGGCGGCCGTCGCTTCCTCCTCCGACCGGACCGCACCCGGAACCCGTAACCGCGTCACCACGGCGGCCGCGCGCGGCGACACCGCCACGATCCGACGACGCAAGTCGGAAGGCCGCAGGTACACCAGGAAGGTCCGAGGCCGCTCGGGCACGTCAGCACGGCCCAATGCCGACGAATTCCGCAGCCAATCGGAGATATCCCGCTCGGTCCGCACCACCTCGACCGCGCCGATGCTCCGATGGCCGTCGGAAACCGGCTCCGCGTCCACCCCGCGCTCGGCCGCCGCGATCGTGATCCGGTTCGCCGCCTGCTCCAACGCGACCAGGTCCGGCAGTCCCGGAATCGACGCCTCCGGCCGGCCCAGCAGGTGCTCCAGCACGCGCAGCCCGTAGGTGTACACGTACGGCCCGAAGTCGTACCACCCCACCGAGTCCAGGAACTCCACCGCCCACGCGTCGATGTCCACCTCGTGCGCGCGCAACAGCCGGTGGGTCAACGGCAGCGCCGTCTCCAGCGCGTTCACGAACGAACTCGTCATCCGGTACCGGTAGTTGGCGATGAAGAACCGCGTCCCCGAGGGCGTCCGCGCGTACTGCTCCACCACCTCGCGCGCCGCCGCGTCCAGCCCGAACTCCGGCGCGCGCGCCCCGAAGTCCTCCCGGAACATGGCCTCCTGCAACGCGGGCTCGCGCAGCACCCGCCGCCACACGTGCCACACCGTCGCCGCGTCCATTGTCATGACACGCCTGCCCAGTGCACCGAGGCGGCGGCCCACGCGGCCTTCGCGCGCGCCAGGTCGCGGACGATCATCGACTCGTCGTCGGTGTCCAGCAGCCGGGTGCTCTCGTGGTGGCACCGCCCCTGGTACTCCAGGATCACCGCGCCCGGCCGGGCCCGCGCCAGCAGCCAGTCCAACAGCTCCCACACCGGCTCGGGCACCGGATTGTCGTGCCAGTCGTGATACAGCCCGTCATGCCAGCTGCCGCCTGCCAGGTGCACCGCGATCACCCGATCGAGCGGGATCGTCTCCAGGTACGCCATCGGGTCGAACCCCGCCAGGTTCAACGAGTTCGCGTACACGTTGTGCAGGTCCAGGTGCAGGAACGTGCCCGACCGCTCGACCAGCGCGGCCATGAAGTCGGCCTCGCGCATCGTGGACCCCGGCGTGGCCAGGTAGTACGCGGCGTTCTCGTGCGCCAGCGGGATCCCGTAGTGCTCCTGCAACCGGCGGGCGCGGTCGGCGATCCGGCGGACCTCGGTCGGCGAGAACTGGACCGGGCTGCTCCAGATGTCCAACCAGGACTCGTCCCCGTAGAAGCTGTGGTCGGCGATCCACGGGCTGCCGATGGCCCGGGCCATCGGCACGTGCCGCAGCACGGCCGGGGTCCGTTCCAGGTCACCGAACCCGAAGTCGCAGCCGTAATTGGAATGCGCCAGCAGCGGCCGCTTCCGGCGCAGCTCCCGCAGCCGCTCCAGCGCCCCCGGCAGGAACACCGACGGGCCGTCGAGCGGGCCCATGAACGGGTCCAGCAGGACCTCGAACAGGTCCACGTCCAGCGACTCGAACGGGAACCAGTCCAGGATCTCGGGGTTGTACTGGATTCCGACGCCGATCGGGTCGGGCTTGTCCACCGCCGTGCTCCTCTCCGGGCCCCGGCGGCGCCGGAGCCGTGGTCAGGTAACCCAGGTGAGCGCCACGGACACCACCAGCGCGGCGGTCATCACCACCTTGTAGATCGTGAGCCGGGCGGGCGAGGTCAGCCAGTGCCGGATGCCCACCCCGAACAGGGTCCAGGTCACCACCGCCGGGACGGAGATCACCGCGAACACCGCGCCGATCAGCAGCGCGCCGACCACCGGGTTGCCCTCCAGGCTGTAGGCGCTGACGGCACCGACCGCCATCGTCCACACCTTGGGGTTCACCCACTGCAACGCCGCGGCCTGCCACAACCCGACCGGCTTTCCCTCGGTCGTGGCGGCAGTAGCGTCTTTCGGCGTACCCATCCGCAGGATCTGCCAACCCAGCCACGCGATGTACAGCGTCGCCAGGATGTGCATCACCAGCCGCAGCCAGGACACGGCGTTGAACGCCTCGCCCAGCCCCGCCCCCACCACCATGACCACCGACGGGATGCCGATCGCGACCCCCGCCGCGGCGGGCAACGCCAGCCGCAGCGGGAACCGCGCGCCCATGCTCAACAACAGCAGGGCGTTCGGGCCCGGGGTGAAGGTCGCCGCCGCGGCGAACAACGCCAGGTGCAGCACCCATTCCCAGCCAAACACTCGCTCGCTCCCCCACGCGGACCCCTCAGGTCAGGAGTCCGACTTCGATCAATCTGTGTATGGTCCGCTCGCCGATCCGCGCGCCGCCCCCGTCGCGCAGTCGTTCGATCAGGTCCGCGGTGCGGTCACCGACACGGTAGGCGATCGGTACGCGCACGTCCTGGTGACCCGCCTTCACGGTGAACGCGACGCAGGTCGGCGACTCGCGTAGGTCGCCGAGGTCGATGCGGGTGCGGCCGCGCCCCGCGATGATGAAGCCCGGCAGGTCGTAGCGGGCGCGCATCAGCTCCGCGCGCACCGCCCGACCGGGTATGCCCGCGACCGGGCTGCCGGGAAGTCCCTCGATGGCGATCCTACCCAGTCGGGTCTCGTAGTGGATCAGTTCCCCGATCTTCGCGAGTAGCCCCGGGTCGTCCGGTGCCAGCCGGGGCACCAGCCGGTCCAGTACGAAGCCCTCGAACAGGGCGCTGAGGTTGATCGCCCGCCAGCGTCCGTCCGGGGTGTTGCCGTCGTAGGAGGTGCCCATCACCCGGTCGCGGCCCGCCCAGGCCACGAACTCCGTGATCAGGTCGCTGAACCGGGTGTCACCCGCGTCGGGCAGGCCGAGCAGGCAGCGGATCGTGGTGCCGTGGAAGTGGTACAGGTCCGCCACGGCGAAGCCGAAGGTCTCCAGCCAGGCCATCTCGTCCAGGTCCAGCCAGGCGGTCCGGTAGACCGCGTGCCCCGGCTCGCGGGCGTACTTGATGTCGTGCGCCTCGGCCTGCCGTTCGAACTCCGAGCCGGGCAGGATCGACAGCCGGAAGCACTGCATCCGGTGCGGGGCCAGCGAGTAGGCGTAGTCGACGGTGGTCTTGAACTGCTCGACGCCGTCGCCGGGCAGGCCGTAGATGCAGTCGATCACGGCCGAGGACTGGAGTTTCGGCGTCAGCCGGTCCCAGGCGGCCCGGTACTTGTCCTCCTTGAACGGCCTGCGCATCAGCGCCGCCGCCTCCTGGGTGGCGCTCTGCATGCCGAACTCGACGGTGACCAGCGGGTTGAGCGTGAGCAGCTCGTCCAGCACGCGCACCAGCACGTCGTCGATCAGCTCCAGCTTGAGCTCCAGCAGCAGGCTGAACGGCTTGACCCGGCCGTCGCGCAGGTGCTCCACCAGGATCGTGAGGATCTCGGCGGCGCGGGCCTTGCGCATGTTGAAGGTGCCGTCGCAGAACATGATGTGCGACGGGTGGTGCGCGAGGATGGCGTGCAGCTCCGCGCGGACCCGGTCCATCGGGTACTCGCGCACGCCCTTGGACTCGCCCCAGATGCAGAACGAGCAGGAGTAGGGGCAGCCGCGGGAGGCCTCGTAGAGGAACGCGCCGCCCACCGGCAGCTCCGACTCCGCCCGGTACGGCGACGGGATCACGTCCAGGTCGTCGACCAGCACGGCGTTCCCGGTCTCGTGCAGGCCGTAGCCCGGCGGGAGCGCGCTGGTGCCGTCGAACCAGTGGATCTTGTCGGGGTCGTCCGCGGCGGCCCAGTAGGCCAGCCCGGGAATCCCGGACAGCGCGGGCGTCCCGGTCAGCAGGTGTGCCAGCAGCCGCTGGAAGGTGATCTCCGCCTCGTTGACGACGCAGATGTCCACGCACCGCTCGCGTTCGAAGACCTGGGGGACGTAGAAGCCGCGGATCTGCTGGCCGCCGTAGACGATCCGGATGTGCGGCCAGATCTCCTTGATGGCCTGGGCGAGCTGGTTGACGAAGCGGATGTTCCAGATGTAGCAGGAGAAACCGACGACGTCGAAGTCGTTCGCGCGGATCCAGGCCAGCGCGGCGAACAGCTCCTCCTTCTCCGCGATCGCGGTCTTGGGCGTGGCCGCGCAGCGCTGCTCGAAGCGCACGCGGTCGGCGACCAGGGGGACCTGACGGGCGTAGTTGACCAGGTTCCACAGCGCCAGGGAGGTATCGGCCTCCCAGTTGTAGGCCACCAGGCCGACCGCGAGCGGGCGCACCGACTCGATGTCCACATCGGACAGGTCGAGCGCGGCGCCGGGTGGCCGGGGGACGAGGGGCAGGGACGTGACCACGGGACCTCCAGCCTGGACGGGCATGGGCGGGACCGGCCTGCTCGGGTCAGCCGAAGACCTTGCTCTCGATCACCTCGATGTCGTCGAGGTCGAACTCCTCGATCTCGTCCACCGGGTCGACCGAGTCGGCCGGGGCTGCCGCGCCCGCCTCGGCCGCGACGAGTTCGGTGGCGGGCTCGGGCAATTGCTCGGACATCATTTCCCCCGCAGAACGAAGTTGTTCCTCCGACGGACACAAGAGCCGCCCTCGGACCTTAACCACCGGATCACGAGACCGTCAAGATCGCTCCCGATCATTACCCCGACCCCTGATGTGCACAAACCGCCCACCACCCCGGCGAATTCGGCCGTTTCGGCAAACCGGGCGGCCGATCCGAGTACCGTCGGCTTGCACACGCATTCGACCGACCGCTCCGGCCCGGCGTGACCGGGGCGGCACGGTCGCCGCGAACCGCTGGTAGAGCCCGTCATCGACGGGAAACCGACAGAACAGGAGCACTACCTTGTTAATGGATGTGTAACAGTGTTAATATGGCGCGAATTCCACCCACTCGGCGGAGCGAATACTCCGATCGGGCTCGCCGTTCAATCGGCAAGCACATTGCTGCGGAACCGTCGCCGTCGGTAGACTTCCGGAGCCGAGCGCGCCGCACTGGGCTTGGTCACCGGCAACGGGACCGGCCGTACACGCGGGGACGTACCACTGGGGCCGCACGCGCGCCGCGGTAACTCGCGGCTGTACTTCAGGTGAGGCGCGCGGCCCGGCGAGACACCCTCGCCCGCCGAATGTGCCGGTGACGTCAGGGGGGAATATGTCCATGCTGGCCTGCCATGAACGACCCGACGCGCACGACGTGGACCGCTCGCGTGCCGTCCGGGAGACGGCCCGCGCGGCCGAGGCCGTGCTGGCGCCGTGGGTCGAGTCGTTGGCCCCCATGGGCATCGATCCCGCCGCCGTGCTGGCCGCCGCCGTCGAGCCCGCCGTGGACGACCTGCTCGCCCTCGCCCGGCGCGACCCGGCGGGCATGGGCAGCTGGGAGTACGTGCTGGGCAGCTACGCCTGCTTCCGCGCCGTGCTCGCGCACCGGGTGGCGCACGCCGTGCTGGCCGCGCCCGCGGGCGACCGCTGGCCCGCGCTGACCGCGGCCCGCGCCATCTCCGAGGAGGCGAAGGTGCGGACCGGGGTGGAGATCCACCCGGCCGCCGAGATCGGGCCGCGGTTCGTGGTCGACCACGGCGTGGGCACGGTCATCGGCGAGGACACCGTCATCGGCGCCGACTGCTACATCCTGCAGGGCGTGGTGGTCGGCGCGCGCGGCATCGCCGACAACGCCTCCGGCAGGCGCCACCCGAGGCTCGGCGACCGGGTGCAGGTGGGCGGGTTCGCCAGGGTGCTCGGGCCGATCTCGGTCGGCGACGACGTGGTGATCGGCTGCCACGCGCTGGTCCGCTCGGACGTGCCCGCCGGTGCCCGGGTGGCCGTGCTGCACCAGTACCAGATGGTCACCGGCCCGCTGCCGGTCACCATCTACGGCGTCGAGGCGCTCGGCGAGTCCCGGTTCCGGCTGCACGGCGCCGACCTGGACCAGTCCGGCATCGAGGTGGACCTGCTCGACCCGACCCAGGCCGCGCTCGCCGCGGGCGACCTGACCGTGCTGCAGCGCAGCGCGGAGACCCTGGTCGTCCAGGTGTCCGCGCGAGTACCCAGGCCCGCCACGCACATCCGGATCCGGCACGGTGGCTCCGAGGTCACCGTCGGCATCCCGGTGTGCGGCGCGCGGCCGGTGCCCCCGACGCGCTGACTCTCCCTGTCCTCCCTGTCCTTCCTGTCTTCCCTCAACCGCCCGGTCCCCGGGCGACTGATGTGTTCCCACGTTTGGAGAAAACCGTTCCGATGTCCGCTTCGGATATTGAGACCACGATCGACGCCACCCCGGATCCGAGCGCGCGGGCCACCGTGCCGCCGACCGGGCGGCCCGGGGTCTCGCGCAAGACGCTCTGGCTGGTCGCCAGCTTCGCCATGGTGTGCCTGATCTGGGGGTCGACCTGGATCGCCATCAAGATCGCGGTCACCGACCTGCCGCCGATGACCGCCTCCGGGCTCCGGTTCGTGGTCGCCGCGCCGGTGTTCATCATCGCCTGCCGCTCGATGCGCAAGCCGCTGGCCTACCCGCGCGGGCTCGGCTGGTTCTTCGTGTTCATCTTCGCCTGCTACTTCGCCATCCCGTTCTTCCTCTACAACTACGGCGAGCAGTACATCTCGTCCGGCCTGACCGCCATCTGCTTCTCGTCGGTTGCGGTGATGATGGTGGTGTTCAGCGTGCCGATCCTGCGCACGCGCATCACCCCGACGCAGTTCCTGGCCGTGCTGGTCGCGTTCACCGCGCTGGGCCTGCTGATCGTGCACTCGCAGGGCGTCGGGGTGGGCAGCGGCTGGGGCGTGGCCGCGGTGCTGTCCGCCGCGGTGATGCACGCGCTGTCCTACATCATGATCAAGAAGTACGGCGGCGGCATGCACTCGCTGACCCTCAACACCATGCCGATGGCGGTGGCGGGCGTGCTGCTCACCGGGCTGGGCCTGCTGGTGGAGCGGCCCGGCGCGGAGGCGTTCACCGCCGCGAGCGTGGGCGCCACGCTCTACCTTGGCGTGGTCGCCTCGGTCATCGGGTTCGCGGTGTACTTCTGGCTGGTGCAGCGGATCGACACGGTGACGGTGTCGTTCGTGTTCGTGCTGTTCCCGATCGTGGCGCAGATCCTCGGCGTGTTCCTGGAGGACACCGCGTTCGACCTGCTGGACACGCTGCTCACGGTGGTCATCCTGGGCTCGTTCGCGATCACCCAGTGGGGGCAGCGGCGGACCCGCAGGCTCACCGCCGAGGCGTCCGCGCCCGCCGCGCTGGACGCGGACGGCCTGCCCACCGAGGCCGCGCTGGCCGCGATCTACGAGCACGCCCGGCGCGCGTACCCGGCCGAGGCGTGCGGGTTCGTCCGCGCGGGCGACGTGCGCGAGTGCGTCAACACGATCGACGAGCTGTCGCACAGCCGACCGGAGGACTTCACCCGCACCAGCCGCACCGGCTACGCGTTCGGCGTCGCCGACCTGCGCGAGCTGGCCGACTCGTTCGACGGCGACGACCCGGTCCGGGTCGTCTACCACTCGCACCCCGACGTGGGCGCGTACTTCAGCGACGAGGACCACCGGAACGCGGTGTTCGAGGGGGCGGCGGTGTACCCGGTGCGCCACCTGGTCGTCGACGCCACCGCCGACGGCGCGCGCGGTGCGCGACTTTTCGACTTCTCCGAGACGGAGGGCCGTTACGTGGAATCGGCAGTGTTCGGCGAGCCGCGCGACCGGGTGCCGCGGCCGGAGACCACCGGGGAGCGGGCATGACGGCCCGGGTCGCCGACTCCATCCTGGACGCCATCGGCGGCACCCCGCTGGTGCGCTTCGGCAGGCTCGAACCGGACCTGGGCCGCGAGCTGCTGGTCAAGGTCGAGTCCGTCAACCCGGGCGGCAGCCACAAGGTGCGCATCGCGCTGGGCATGATCCTGGCGGCCGAGCGGGACGGCGAGCTGACCCGCGGCAGCGGCCAGACCATCATCGAGTCGACCGGCGGCAACACCGGGATCGGCCTGGCGATGGCGTCCGCGCTGCTGGGCTATCGGCTGGTACTGGTCATCCCGGACAACTACAGCCCAAGCAAGCAACGACTGCTGCAGGGCTACGGCGCGCGCGTCGTACTGTCCGACCACCGGTTGGGGAACAACTCGCACGCGGAACTGGCGCTGCGCATGCTGTTCGACAACCCGGACTGGGTGATGCTCAACCAGCAGGCGAACCCGGCGAACCCGGCGGCGCACGAGTCGGCCACCGCGCTGGAGATCCTGTCCAGTCTGGATGGTCGGGTGCCGGACGCGATGGTGGCCGGGGTCGGCACCGGCGGGCACCTCACCGGTGTCGGTCGCGTGCTCCGGCAGCACAATCCGGACATGCGGATCGTCGCGGTGCTGCCGGAGGGGTGTTCGTTGCGGGAGAACAGGTTCGTCACGCACGGGATCCAGGGCCTGGCGGTCGGGCTGGTGCCCGCCGTGCTGGACCTGGACCTGGTCGACGACGAGATCACCGTCTCCTACGACGAAGCGGTGGCGATGCTGCCGCGGGTGATGCGCACCGAGGGCCTGGCCGTGGGGATCTCGTCCGCGGCCAACCTCGTCGCGGCCACCCGCCTGGCGCCGGGGCTGCCGACCGGCGCCTGTATACTGACCTTCGCTTACGACGGCGTGCTGGACTATCTGGACGCACTGCCCGCGCCTGCCTCCCCTCCAGTGGACGCTGTCCCATCCCAAGGCGTTGGAGGTTGACGTTGGTCGCGAAGCACTACATCGACGAGCCGTACCGGGGCGAGTGCGAGGCGCGGGTCACCGAGGTACGCGGCGGTCAGGTCTTCCTCAGCGACACCGTGTTCTACCCGGAGGGCGGCGGGCAGGTCGGCGACACCGGCTGGGTCGGCGAGTCGCGGATAGTCGACACGCAGAAGGTCGGCGGCACCCCGTTCGCGCACCCGGAGTTCCCGGACCTGATCATGATCAACGGCGATGTCGGGCACCGGCTGGCCGAGGACACCGCGGTGCCGACCGTGGGCGCCGAGGTGCCGGTGCGCATCGACTGGGAGCGGCGACTGCGCAACATGCGCCACCACTCGGCCGCGCACCTGGGGTTCTGGTTCGCCACCACCGCCCGCCCCGACCTCTACACCAAGGGCGCGCGGATCGACGGCAGCACGGCCAGGTTCGACTTCCACACCCGCGAGCGGCTCACCGCCGAGGAGGTCGCGGAGTGGGAGGAGCGGGCCAACGAGGTGATCGCCAAGGACCTGGAGATCCACACCGTGCCGGTGGACGGCGAGCACGAGGCCCGGGTCTGGCACAGCGGCGACATGGTGATCCCGTGCGGCGGCACGCACGTGCGCTCCACCGGCGAGATCGGCCGGGTGAAGCTGCGCCGCAAGCGGCAGGGCAACCAGCTGGAGCGGCTGTACATCACGATCGTGGAGCTGATGGACGGGGATAACTGAGAGAATCCCGCTTTTCCGCGGTGAATCGAATGGGCGGTCCCGGGCGGGATCGCCCATTCGTGTCTTGTGCCGGCGGACTATCGTTGTGTGCCATGGCTTTCCGTACCGAACGCGCGCGGCCGGGCGCCACTCCCGGGGCGGTCACGATCCGCCCGCGCGCCACCGCCACCCGACGGCGTCCGGCCGCGCCGCGGCCGTGACCCGGTCGGGCGCCCGGCAGGCGACATCGTGATGGTCACACGAAAGGCACTCCGCCCATGACTCATCCCTCCCCCGAGGCGTTTCCCACCCGCGTGTGCGTGCAGAGCCGGGAATGCAGTCCCGGCATCCTGGAACGGCTCGCGGGTTCGTCGCTGTTCCCGGAACGACCGATCGGGGCGGCGATCGTCTCCGCCCTGCACCGGCCCGGCGGCTCGGTCGTCTGCCTCAGCGCGCCCGCGTTGGCCGACGCCGAGGAGCAGGTCGGCTACTACCTGCGCCTCGGCGGCGCCACCACACCGCACCGGGACGACCCGCGGCCGCCGCGCTCGCGGGTCACCCTGCTCTCGCTCGACGACCTGTCCTTCCGCTGGCTGAGCCAGAAGCTGCTCGACCCCGACCGGGCCGAGGCCGCCGCCGTGCGGGCCGAGCTGGCCGCGCTGGTCGAGGCCGAGCGGACGGCCGGGCGGGGGGTGCTGCTGTGCCAGTTCGAGCCGTCCGAGCCGCTGGAGCGGTTGGCGGACTCGCTGGGGATCCCGCTCGACCAGGCGCCGTCGTGGACCATCCCGATGGGCACCAAGACCGCGGGCAGGCAGCTGTTCCAGCGGCTGGGCATCCCGGTGGCGGCGGGCACCCCGCTCGTGCACTCGCTGGAGGAGCTGGCCGCGGAGCTGGCGGGCCTGGTACGCGCGGGTCACCGGCGGTTCGTCCTCAAGCTGGACAGCACCGCCTACGGCGCGGGCATGGGCAACGCGTTCTTCACCGTCGACGACGCCCGCGCGGCCGCCGACGACCTGCCCGCGGCCATCCTCGCCGCGCTGCCCGAGGCCCAGGTGATGGACCCGAAGCTGGGCTGGCCGGGTTTCGTGGCCGGGGTGCCGGTGGCGGGGGTGCTGGCGGAGGAGCTGCTCGTCGACGACAACGACAACGTGCGCAGCCCCAGTGTCCAGGGGCGGCTCGGCCCGGCCGGGGCGGTGATCGTGTCGACGCACGAGCAGGTGCTGGCGGCCAACCGACAGACCTACACCGGCAGTGCCTTCCCCGCGTCCTCGGAGTACCGGGCGCGGATCGTCGAATACACCGAGCGGGTCGGCGCGCACCTGCTCGCCGAGGGCATCGACGTCGGCGACTACGGGGTCGACTTCATCGTCATCGACCGGGACGGGCGGCAGCACATCCACGGTTGCGAGCTGAACCTGCGGGCGACCGGGACCCGACACGGGTTCGACATGGTCACCACCCTGCTCGGCGTCCGGCCGGACGCGACGGGCGAACTGCGGGTGGACGGGTCGCCCCGGGTGTACGTGGCCTCGGACGGCATCACCGATCCCCGCTACGTCGGCATCCGGCCCGCGGCGCTCATCGACGCGATCGAGCACTCGCCCCTGCACTACGACCCGGTCCGCCGCGAGGGCGTGGTGCTGCACCTGCTGAGCGCCCTGCCGGAGTACGGGAAGTTCGGCGCGGTCTGCGTCGCCGAGACGACGGAGGGCGCCGCCCGGATGCTGGCGGAGCTGGAGCTGTTGGCACTGCGGGTGGCCGACCAGGCACACCTGCCGCTGTAGATATCGCCCCGGATATAGCGATGCCCCGTCGGAGTCGGCGGGGCCATCGCTGCCGTGGGCTCTTGCGATCAGCGGATACGGACGACCCCGGTGCACCCGTCAGGGAGGCAACGGCTACACCGGGGCCCGACCGGACGCCTCGACCGAAGGGGGTGTGCCGCGCGTCCCGTCCCAACAGTGCCCCGCGCGCGTCCGGACTGGACAGTGACCAACGTCCCGTGTCGACAGAGCCCGAAGACGCTCGTCGCGGCGGTTCACTCCACACTCCCCTGGACATACCGAGTCACGGCGTCGACAAGCCTGCGCGGAGTGACCGTCCCCGGGCCGAAACCGATCCGCAACACAGCATGCGGAGTCCCACCAACCGCCTGCCCCGCCGTCGTCGTCGTGCTCAGCCGGTTCCCGCGGAGTCGCGGTTTCGCGACACATACGTGAGAGCCAGCAGCATCACGCCATGCAGGATCGCGTACAAACCGATGAGGAAGGCGATCGCGGCGACACCCGCGCCCGGTCGGGCCAGGACGAGGATGCCGAACAGGACGCCGAAGGCGCCGGAGAGGAAGACCAGCCAGGCCGCCCGGTGCTCGCGCAGGGCGCGGGAGGCGAAGCCCAGCTGGCCGAGGCCGGACACGATCGACCAGATCGCCGGCACGATCACCAGCACCAGGACCGTCGCATCCGGCCACGACAACGTCAGCAGTCCCGTGACGATCAGCACGACCGCCTCCCACAGGTACGGCCCGCGCGCGCCACTCCGGCTCGCCGCAACGGCCGCCACGACGCCGCCGACCACCGCGTAGACGCCGAAGACGATGGCGAGGCCGAGCAGGGTGAGGCCCGGTAGGGCGATCGCGAGCAGACCGAACAGCAACGCCAGGACACCCCGCGTCGCCGTCGACCACCGGGGACCGGTGTACACCACCATCGTTCCTCCCTCGCTCGGCTCACCACCATTGTCCCGCATCCGAGCGCGGCCAGCACCCCATTACTCCACTGTGGACTATTCCATCGGATGTCGGAGCGCGCCGAGGGCGGCGGCGAGGAGATATGGGCGCATCTCGTCGCGAGCCGATTCGGGGACGCGTTGCGGGAGGGTGGTGAGGATGCCGAGGGCGGCGGTGGCGCGGAGCCGATCGCCCTCGCTGTCGCCCGGTGCGATGAGGGCGGCGAGTCGGTGCAGGCCCGCGGCGGCATGCTGCGCGGTGTCCAGGGTGCGCAGGGTCGCGATGCTGCTCTCCAGGACCGTCATCAGACCGCCGTGTTCGGTGACGATGTCGAGGTAGCGCTCCAACAGGCGCCTGCCGCGAGCCGGGGACGGCGGCTCCGCCTCGGCCGAGTCGACCAGTTTGTCGACCTCGGTGTAGACCGTGTTCGCGATCGCGGTCAGGATCTCCTGCTTGTTGCGGAAGTAGTAGTACAGCGCGGCGCTGGTGATGCCGAGCCGGTTCGCGAGCTCGCGGATGGACGCCTTGTCGTAGCCGACCTCGGCGAACAACCCGACCGCGACGTCGAGGATGCGTTCCCGGGTTCCGACGGTGGGGGGCATGACGTCTCCTTGACTTATCGATCGATCAGTAGGCTAGCATGACGCTGCACTTATCGAGCGATCAGTAAGGAGAGTGGGCATGGTCACCACGGAAATCGCCAGGGGGCGGTTCGCGGTCATCTTCTGCTCGTTGCTGTTGGGCATGTTCGTGTCCGCGATCGACCAGATGGTGGTCACGACGCTGTCGTTGTCGATCGTCCGCGACCTGGCGGGCGGGGACGCCGCAGGTCAGGCCGGGTGGCTGGTCACCACCTACCTGCTCGCCTCGACCGCAGCCATGCCGTTGGCAGGCAAGCTGTCCGACCTCTACGGCCGCAAAGCCGTCTACCTGGGCGCGATGTCCCTGTTCGCGCTCGGCTCCCTGGGCGCCGCGCTGTCCCGGGACATGACCATGCTCGCGATCACCCGGGGCGTGCAGGGCCTCGGCGGCGGGGCACTGGTCAGTGCGACCTTCGCGGTGCTGGCCGACCTGGTCACCCCGCGCGAGCGCGGCAAGTACCAGGGCGGGTTCGGCGCGGTGTTCGCCTCGTCCAGCCTGCTCGGCCCGGTGATCGGCGGCTTCTTCGCCGACGGCGGCACGGTCCTGGGCGTCCCGCTCGACTGGCACGCGGTGTTCGCCCTGAACATCCCGCTCGGCGTGCTCGCGATCATCGTCAATGCCCTGCTACTGCCCAAGTCGCCACGCAGACGCGCGCCCAGGCTCGACCTGCTCGGCGCTGTCCTCCTGGTCGCCGGGGTGTCCGCCGGTCTGCTGGCGCTCCAGCGGGACGGTTCGTGGCAGCTCGGTGTGGCGGCGGTGGTCGTGCTGGTCGGGTTCGTACTGTGGGAAAAGCGGGCCGCGGAGCCGATCCTGCCGATCCGCCTGTTCCGCGCGCGGACGTTCGGCATGCTCAACCTGGGCAGCCTGCTGCTGGGCGCCGCGATCACCGGCGTGCTGGTGTACCTGACGGTCTACGTGCAGCTCGCCCAGCACGTGACGCCGACGCAGGCCGGGTTGAGCCTGTTGCCGCTGTCGCTGGGGATGGTCGGGTCGTCGACGGTCACCGGCATGCTGGCGAGCAGGCTCGGCCGGTTCCGGGTGTTCATCCTCGCAGGCGCGCCGCTGCTGGCCGTGGGCGGCGTGCTGCTGTCGACGCTGACCGCGGACAGCTCGATCTGGCTGGTGCGGGTGTACGCGCTGGTGGTGGGGATCGGGTCGGGGTTGATGCAGCAGATGTTCGTCCTCGGCATCCAGAACGACGCCGCCGACCAGGACATGGGCGTGGCGACCGCGTCGAGCACCTTCTTCCGCACCCTCGGCGGCTCCCTGGGCGGTTCGGTCTTCGGTGCCCTGCTCACCGCGCAGCTGACCACGTCGGGCGGCGCGCCGACACCCGCGGCCTATGTCACGGCGATGGAACCGGTGTTCCTGACCGTGTCGGCGGTCGCCGTGGTGATCTTCCTGAGCACGCTCCCGGTGCCGGACCGCGAGCTCCGCGACCTCGACGAGGAGAAGCTGGCGCTGGCCGAGCTCGGGGTGATGGAGGACTGACCGCCATGCCGATCGGATCAACCACGCCGCAGGTCGCCGGGACGGGGGCAGATCGGGGGCGGCTCGGCTCGATGTCCCGTGTGGACAGTCAGGTCCTGGTGCGGACCAGCAGGTCCGCACCGAACGGGTCACGGGTCCCGACCGCCCACGTTCCTCGCCCGATCGGCCGACGATCATCGACCGGCGGGCAGGAAGCGCTGTTCGCGCGGCGGTATCGCCGGTGTGCCCCGCCCTGGTTGGCTCCGCACACCGAACGACCCTGGAGGAGACGATGCACGGAATCCGTATTCTCGTCGCCACCGGCGCCCTGGTCGCGTCGACCGTGGCCCTGGCGCCCACCGCGGCCGCCGACCCGGTGTGCGGTATGCACGTCCGGACGATGATGGGGTATGTCCTGGTCCAGTACCGCAACTGCGAGCCCGTGACGGTGGGCTGGCGCGAGCACGCGCCCACCGCGCCATGCATCGAGATCCCGCCGGGCGAGGATCGGATCATCGCGGTGTTCATGCTCGGATACCCCGAGCCATCGCTCGAAGCCTGCACGCCCCAGGGCCAGACCGCCTGACGTCCATCAGGAGCGCCGGTCATCGTTTCGGCGGTGCCGTCAGGCACGTCGTGGGCGGGTCGCGACAGGGTCGACGTTCTGGGTCGCATCACTCGCACCCACCGATGCACGCGATCGGGAGTACCGTTGTCGAGCCGGTGCGGTGGCCGGATCGATCTCCGGGACCGGACCCGACGCGGAGTGCCATCCCGGAGTGGGGTCACGCTTGGCACCGACACGGCCACCAGCGAGGTGCGCGGATCGGGCGGAATCCGAGCGCCACGGCCCGACAGCGGGTCATCCGATGGCCGGATGCGAAGGGCGGACGATGAACGGTGACCTCCTGTGCCCGGTCGAGTCCCGGTCCGGCTGCCTGCTGGTCAGGCCGCGCGGGGTGCTCGACCCGGCCACCTACCCGGCATTGCGGGACACGTTGCTCAAGTGCGCGGTGGCGCAACCCCGCGCCGTGGTCGTGGACCTGGGCGAGACCGAGGTCGGCTGCGAGAGCCTGCTGAGCGTGTTCGCCACCGTCTGGCTGCGGACCTGCGACTGGCCCGGCGTGCCGCTGCTGGTGGTCGGCGTCCCCGAGGCGATGCGGACCTCGGCGGTGCGCCGCTACGTCCGCTTCCACGACACCGCGGGCCAGGCCGTCGCCGCGGCGGGACACACGCAACCGGTGCTGCGCAGGCACTTCACCGTGCCCCGGGTACGCGACGCGGCGGCGATCGGGCGGAATGAGGTCGCCGCGGCGTGCGTGGCGTGGGGGGTGCCCGCCGACCACGTCGTCGAGGCGGAGCAGGTGGTGACCGAGCTGGTGGAGAACACCATGCGACACACGGACTCCGAGGCACGCGTGCGGGTGGAGGCGCGGCGCGGGCTGTTGACCGTCGCGGTGACCGACGACGATCCGACGCCCGCGGTGCTGCGCGACCGCGGGACCGCGGCGGTGCCCTCGGCGATGGGTTTGCTGGTGGTCACCGCGTTCGCCAAGACGTGGGGGTGCGTGGTCGACCGGGCGGCCGGGCGGAAGGTGGTGTGGGCGGTGCTGCGGGTCGCGGCGTCGCCGTGGGCGGGCTGACCGTCAGGGCACCGGCTCCATGGCCAATATCGCCCCGGACACCTGGCCCTGCGAGGTGCGCAGGCTCGCCACCACCACCCGGATCGTGGTGCTGCGCCCGCGCCGGTTGATCGCGTCGAGCACCAGCACCTCCTCCTCCGAGGTCCCGCCGAGCGCCGAGCGGACCGCCGAGCGCAGGTCGGCGACGGGCAGGCCGATGTCGAGGTTGAGCAGGTGCGCCCCGATCGCCTCGTCCCGCCGCAGGCCCCACAGGTCCTCGGTGCCCCGGTTCCACACCTGCACCCGCATCTCGGTGTCGACGACCACCACCCCGGCGCGGATGGAGCCGAGGATCGACTCCATGAACTCGTTGACGCCGTCCAGCTCGGCGCTGCGCTCGCGCAGCGTGTCGTTGATCGCCTGGAGCTCATCGTTGGTGGACTGCAGCTCCTCGTTCATCGTCTCCAGTTCCTCGTTGGTGGACTGGAGCTCCTCGTTCGTGGTCTCCAGCTCCTCCACGGTGGACTGCAGCTCCTCGTTCGTGGTCTCCAGCTCCTCGTTGGTGGACTGGAGCTCCTCGTAGGCGGACTCCAGCTGCCGGTTGGTGTGCTCCAGCTCCTCCATCAGCTTGCGGGCCGCGCTGACGTCGTGGAACACGATCGTCACGCCGAGCAGGCCATTGTCGCTGTGCACCAACGGGTTGACGTGGATCTCGAACCACAGGGACTCGCCGGGGGACCGGGACCACTCGACGTCCTTGATGCGGATCGCGCGCCGCTCGACCTTGCACTGCTCGATGTAGCCGCGCAGCTCGACCGGCCGGTAGGACAGCTCCAGGTCGCGCAGCGGGCGGCCGATGTCGCGCGGGGACAGCCCGAACATCAGCTCGGCCTGCTGGTTGATCAGCGCGACGATGTCCTCGCCGGTGATCACCACCTGCGCGACCGGGCTGACCGAGAACGCGTACTCGCGCAGCTCGTCGAGGCCGCCGATGTCCCCGCCGCGGTCGTACACCGTGGTGTGCGAGACGAGGCCGCCCAGCCCCATCGGCGTGCCCGGGGTCTTGCGGAAGACCCGCCGCTTGAGGTCGACGGGGTCGAAGATGCGGCTGTGCGAGAGCAGTAGCTCCGCCTTGCCCAGGAACAGCAGCCCGCGCGGCGCGAGCGCGAAGTGGAACCGGCCGAGGATCTTGGCCTGGGTCTCGGCGTTGAAGTACATCAGCGTGTTGCGGCACACCAGCAGGTCTATCCGGGAGATCGGCGCGTCCTGCACCAGGTCGTTCCGCCCGAAGATCACCGACCGGCGCAGGTCCTTGCGGAAGACGTACCGGTTGCCCTGCGGCTCGAAGAACAGCCGCAACTGCTCCTCGGTCAGGTCCTGCACGTCGTTGGCCAGGTAGGAGGCCTGCCGGGCCTGGGCAAGGGCCTCCTCGTCGACGTCCGTGGCGTAGATCTTGACCCGCTGCCGGAACCGCTCCGGGCCGAGGATGTCGGCGAGCACCATGGCCAGGCTGTAGGCCTCCTGCCCGCTGGCGCACCCGGCGCTCCACACCCGCAGGGGGTCGTCCGGGCCGCGCTCGGCGAGCAGGCTGGGCACCACCTCGGCGCGCAGGTAGTCCCAGGCCTCGGTGTCCCGGAAGAACGCGGTGACGTTGATCAGGATGGTGTTGAACAGCGCGTCGAACTCGTCCGCGTCGACCTGGAGCAGGTCGATGTAGGCGTCGTAGTCGTCGATACCGACCTGGGCCATCCGCCGCTGGACCCGGCGGGCGAGGCTCGTGCGCTTGTATCCGGTGAAGTCGAACCCTCTCGACTCCTTCAGGTACATCAGCACCGCCTCGAAGCGGCTGTCCTGTGTCGGCTGCTCACCACTCACGACACACGATCGTACCGATCTCGGGCCCGGGTTCTACCGCGCATCCCGTGCGATCGATGTCAGGAACCGGCGCAGGGTCGCCGCGGCGGTGACCGACTCCTCGACCAGGTCGTGGTGCCTGCGCGCGCTGCGCTCGTCGCCGCGTTCCTCGGCGGCGCGCGCCATCCGCCGCGACAGCCTGCTCCGATCCTCCAGGGTGCGCAATGCCATCCACAGCGCCCGTTCGAGCGTGCCACCCTGCGCGACCGCCAGCGCCTCCGCGGTCCACCCGTGCCCGACCTGGCACCGGTAGCGCATGCTGCCCGGTTCGACCTCGTTGAGCACACTCCGGCAGTCCGGGCAGGAGTACGAGGACGCCATGCCGATGGTCACCTCGCCTGCTCCGCCGTCGCCCGACTCCGACCCGGCGATCTCGTTCTCCCGCACGAGCGTGGCCGACACGGCCGACGCCTCGACCAGGGCGGGCTGCTCGATCTCCTTGGCGAGCCACCGCCCCATCTCGGCGGCCGGGAGCACCACGGCGGTGGGGACGTGCCGCAGCGCGTTCTCCGGCATGCCCGGGTGCAGGGCGTCGGCCGGGTCCTGCACGAGCACCAGCCCACCGCGGCGGCGGATGGCCACCAAGCCCGCGACCCCGTCGTCGAGCACGCCGGAGAGCAGCACCCCCACCACCCGGCTGCCCGCGGCCACCGCCGCCGACCGGAACAGCGCGTCCACCGACGGGCGGTAGCCGTTCTCGGTCGGTCCGCGGGAGAGGATGAACCGGTCGTCGGCGACCAGCAGGTGGTGGTCGGGCCGCGCCGCGTACACCCGCCCGGGGCGCACCGGCGTGCCGGAGCGGGCGGCGACGGCGGGCAGCGGACCGAGCCGGTCGAGGATCCGGGGCAGCGCGCTGCTGCCGCGTGCGGGCATGTGCAGCACGACGGCCACGGCGGCGGGCAGGCCCGCGGGCAGCCCGGAGACCAGCGAGCCGAGTGCTTCAACGCCGCCGGCGGACGCGCCGACGACGATCAGGTCCCGCACCGGCCTCGCCATCACCCTCCCGTCGCCCCGGGGAGACGTATCCAGGGTAGTTCCGCTCCACACGATCCGGGTGAGAGTCCGCGGCGGCGGACTGGTGGTGCGACCCACCATCAGGCAAGGTGTTCGGTCGGGCAAGGTGTTCGGTGAACCAGTCGACCGCGAGCCGGGCGACCTGGCCGAGTGTCCCGCCGATCGAGACCGCCGACGACGAGCAGCGTGGGTGCGCGCAGCTGCGCGAGCGCCTCGCCCGCCAGATCGGGTCGGCCGCCCCGGGAGACGACGGCCCGCACGGCATCGCGTCGCGTGGCGGCCACCGGCGCCTGCCGTGCGCGAACAGGATGATGTCCCTGGTGTCCGCGGGCACGACCAGATCACCATCGAGCACCGCCCCGCCCGCGTCGATGACCAGCGGAACGGACACGATCACT
This sequence comes from Actinokineospora enzanensis DSM 44649, assembly GCF_000374445.1. Classification (GTDB taxonomy): domain Bacteria; phylum Actinomycetota; class Actinomycetes; order Mycobacteriales; family Pseudonocardiaceae; genus Actinokineospora; species Actinokineospora enzanensis. The sequence continues at coordinate 29,356 of NZ_KB894426.1, forward strand.
CCCTCCGTCACCCGATGAGCTACCCGGACCGGGCCGGGTCGACTCACCCGGCCGGGTAGAAGAGGAACAGGGTGCAGCCGATGGTGGTCGAGGGAAGGTGCCAGGAACCGGCCGGGGCGTGCAGGAACGTGCCCGCCGGGTAGTCGCGGGCGCCGTCGTTGAACGTGCCCGCGACGACGTAGACCTCCTCCGGACCGGGCTCGTGCACGTCCCGACGGGGCCAGGACGTGCCGGGGTCCATCTCCAGCAGGTCGGCGTGCGCGGTCCCGTTTGTCCATAGTGGACGCAAGCGGATGCCGGGGAAGAGCTCGCGGACAGGGGAATCCTGGACGGTGGCCGCGGTGTAGCCCTCCTGGGCGAGGATCTCGGGGTGCATGGCGTCCACGGTGCCCTCGGGCAGGCCGCGGCGGGAAGTGTCTGGAAAGACTCCGTGGGGTACTTTCACGCCATGCATCGCGTGGTGGCCCTGGTGCGGCCGGTGCAATCGACGTTCGAACTGGGGTGCGCGGCGGAGGTGTTCGGCACCGCGCGGCCGGGAACGGAACGTCGCTACGAGTTCTCGGTGTGCACGGAGACGCCGGGAATGGTGCCGACGTCGGCCGGGTACGGGATCTCGGTGTCGCGGGGACTGTCGGCGCTCACGTCGGCGGACACGGTATTGATCCCGGGGTGGCAGCCGGTGGAGCAGCCATTGTCACCCCGAGTCCGCCGCGCATTGCTCCGAGCCCACGCCCGCGGGACCCGCCTGGTCACCATCTGCTCCGGGGCGTTCGCCCTCGCCCGCACCGGCTTGCTGAACGGCCGATCGGCCACCACGCACTGGGCCGCCGCCGGACGGCTGCAGGAGGAGTTCCCCCGGGTGCTGGTGGAACCGGACGTCCTCTACGTCGACCACGGGGACGTCGCCACGAGCGCCGGAGCGGGTGCGGGCATCGACCTGTGCCTGCACCTGGTCCGCAAAGACCACGGCGCCGCCTACGCCGCCCTGGTCGCCCGCTACCTGGTGACCCCGCCACACCGAGATGGCGGCCAGACCCAGTACGCGCCCCCGCCCCCACCCTCCGACGCCCTGGACGGCTTGCTGGCGTGGGTGAGCGAGCGTCTCGGAACACCGCTATCGGTCACGGACATGGCCGCCTATCTCGGCCTCTCTCCCCGCACCCTGGCCCGCCGCTTCACCGACCAACTGGGCACCAGCCCCGGCGCATGGCTCCTCGCCCGCCGGATCACCGAGGCCCGCACCCTCCTGGAGGAGACCGACCTCCCCATAGCCTCCATAGCCACCCGCGTCGGCCTGACCTCCCCGGTCAACCTCCGCCGTCGCTTCCACACCCACGTCGGCACCACCCCCGGCGCCTACCGCCGCGCCTTCCGAATCCCGGAATCCCTTACTCGCCGTGAGAGAGGTCGGCCGTCGTCGTGACACGGCGGGCCCCCGGTTGGCTGACCTATGCTTTCCAGGGCGTCGTGGGCGCATCCCGGACGTGAGAGGAGACCCCCGTGACGCGGGCCGATGACGTGTTCGCCGCCGACGCGGAGGTGGGGCGCGATCTCAGCCGGGTGAACTGGTCGGAGACGCCGCTCGGGGAGCCTGCCGGGTGGCCGGTGAGTCTGCGGACGGCCGTGAGCATCCTGTTGTCGTCCCGGTTCCCCATGTGGCTGGCGTGGGGCCCGGACCTGACGTTCTTCTGCAACGCCGCCTACCGCACCGACACGCTCGGGCGGAAATATCCATGGGCACTGGGCAGGCCCGCGAGCGAGGTGTGGGCGGAGATCTGGGACGACATCGGGCCGCGCATCGACACCGTGCTCACCACGGGCAACGCGACCTGGGACGAGGCGCTGTTGCTCTTCCTGGAACGCTCGGGGTATCCCGAGGAGACCTATCACACCTTCTCCTACAGTCCCCTGCGCGACGACGCGGGCATCGTGGTGGGCATGTTGTGCGTGGTCAGCGAGGACACCGACCGGGTCATCGGTGAGCGGCGGATGGCGACGCTGCGCGATCTCGGGTCGGACTCCAATGTGGTGCGCTCGGAGCAGGAGGCGCTCGCGTTCGCCTGTCGTCAGCTGGACCACAACCCGCACGACATGCCGTTCATGCTGACCTACCTGTTCCTGGACGACGGCCAGGCCCAATTGGCGGGCACGACCGGTATCCCCACCGGCCACCCGGTAGGTCCCACGACACTGTCCGCCGACGGCAGCGGCCCCTGGCCCGTAGCGGACCTCGCGCGCGGCAGGTCCGTCCTGATGCCGCTCGGCTTCGCCGGACTGCCCAGCGGAGGCTGGTCCGAACCGCCCACGCAGGCGTTGGTCGTTCCGCTGCCGCAACAGGGAGGGTCTCCGTACGGGTTCATGGTCGCCGGTCTGAACCGCTACCGACCACTGGACGACGCCTACCGCGGGTTCGTGGACCTGGTGGCCGGGCATCTCGCGGCCGGGATCGCGAGCGCGCGCAGCTACCGGGTGCAGCAGCGCCGCGCCGAGGACCTTGCCGAGCTGGACCGGGCCAAGACCACGTTCTTCTCCAATATCAGCCACGAGTTCCGCACCCCGCTCACCCTGATGCTGGGCCCGGTCGAGGACCTGCGCGACCGGCTCGCCGACGCCGACCCGGCCGCGTCCGGGGAACTGGACATGGTGCACCGCAACGGGTTGCGGCTGGGCAAGCTGGTCAACAGCCTGCTGGACTTCTCCCGTATCGAGGCGGGCCGGATGCGCGCCACCTACGAGCCGGTCGACCTGTCCGCCGTCACCGCCGAGCTGGCCAGCGTGTTCCGGTCCGCGGTCGACAAGGCGGGGCTGACGTTCGAGGTCGACTGCCCGCCGCTGCCCGAGCCCGTCTACGTCGACCGGGGCATGTGGGAGAAGGTGATCCTGAACCTGCTCAGCAACGCGCTGAAGTTCACCTTCGACGGTTCCATCGCGATCTCGACGCGCGTCGAGGCGGGCCGGGCGGTGGTGACCGTCGCCGATACCGGGATCGGGGTGCCGGTCACGGAGATCCCGCGCCTGTTCGAGCGGTTCCACCGGATCGAGAACGCCCGCACCCGCTCGAACGAGGGCAGTGGCATCGGGTTGGCGCTGGTCAAGGAGCTGGTGGACCTGCACGGCGGCACGATCACCGCGGCCAGCGAGCAGGGGGTGGGCACCCGGTTCACGATCCGGCTGCCGTTCGGCGCCGCGCATGTCCCGGCCGAGGCGCTGTCGTCCACGCCGAGCAGGCCGGTCACATCGAGCGCGGCCGACCCGTTCGTGCAGGAGGCGTTGCGGTGGCTGCCGGGCGGCGGCGACGCGGCGCCGGTGGATGTCCAGGACGTGGTCACGGTCGACCGGGGCGACCTCGGGCCGTCCATGCCCGCGACGGTGCTGGTCGCCGACGACAACGCGGACATGCGCGAGTACCTGACCCGGCTGCTGGCGGGCGCCGGGTACGAGGTGCAGGGCGTGGTCGACGGGGTGGAGGCGCTCAGCCGGGTGCGCCGGGTGCCACCGGACCTCGTGGTCAGCGACGTGATGATGCCGCGCATGGACGGGCTGTCCCTGGTCGCCGCGCTCCGGGCGGACCCGAGGACGGCGGCCGTGCCGGTGCTGCTGCTCTCGGCGCGCGCCGGGCAGGAGGCGTCGATCGAGGGCCTGCACGCGGGCGCGGACGACTATCTGGTCAAACCGTTCGCGGCCGCCGAACTGCTGGCCCGGGTCCGCGCGAACGTGGAGCTGTCGCGGCTGCGCACCCACCACGCGCGGTGGCGGACCGCGCTGATCGACTCGTTGCAGGAGGCGTTCTTCATCTGCGACGACCACGGCGCCGTCGTCGAGATCAACGCCGCGTTCACGGACATCCTCGGTTATGAACCGGACGGGCTGCCCTACCCGCCGCGGTACCCGTGGTGGCCGGACGAGACCCGCGACCCCGAGGCGCACCGGCTCGCCGCCGAGGCGTTCTCCGGCCTGCTCGGCGGCGAGTCGCACGGCAGCCGCTCGATCCCGGTGGTCCACCGCGACGGGCACCGGCTGTGGATCAGCGCCATGTTCAACCAGGCCCAGGACCCGGACACCGGCCGCGCCGTCACCGTGGGCACGTTCCGCGACGTCACGGCCGAGCACTACGCGATCCAGCGCGAGACCGCCCTGGCCGCGGTCAACGTACGTCTCACCGACGCGGGCAGCCTCCCCGAGGCCCTGGCGGGCGTGCTCGCCGAGTTCGCGACCCTCTGGCGCACCACCCGCGTACACGCCGTGATCTTCACCGACGACGAACCGACCGTGTTCGGCCCGACGGCGGACTGGCGTGACCTGCCGGAAGGCCGCCGCAGCACGCTCAGGGCCCGGCGCACCCTGCCGACGCTCGTGCCCGACGTGCGCGGCCCGGACGTGACCATCACGGTGGAACACCCGCACGGCCCGATGGTCGTGTGGCTGGACCTGAGCGAGCACCGCCCGTTCACCGACGAGGACGAGCTGCTGCTGTCCCTGCTCGCGGCCCGCCTCGCCCAGGGCCTGACCCGGGTCCACCAGATCGACCAACAACGGGAGACCGCGCTCGCCCTGCAACGCGCCATCCTGGGCCCGTCCACCCTGCCCACCGGCTTCACCGTCCGCTACGAACCCGCCGCCCGCCCCCTGGAGGTGGGTGGCGACTGGTACGACACGGTCCCCCTCCCCGACGGCCGCATCGGCATCGTCGTCGGCGACTGCGTGGGCCGCGGCCTGGCAGCGGCCGCGGTGATGGGCCAGCTGCGCAGTGCCTGCCGCGCGCTCCTGTTGCAGGACTCGGACCCGGCCCGAACCCTGACCGCCCTGGACAACTTCGCCGCAGGCATCCCGGGCGCGACCTGCACGACGGTGTTCTGCGCCGTGTTGGACGTGCGGACGGGTTCGTTGACGTATTCCCGCGCCGGTCATCCGCCTGCGATTCTCGCGCTCCCGAACGGTACTACCCAGCTGTTGGACGCCGCGGGCACGATTCCGTTGGCAGTCCTACCGGGCACGCATCGCCCTCTCGCGGAATGCACGCTGCCCGCTGGATCGACACTGCTCATGTACACCGACGGCCTGGTGGAACGCCGACACAGCCCGCTCGACGTCGGTATCGACCTGGCCGCCGAAGCCGTTCACGCCGGTCACGACACTCCCCTGCACACCCTGGCCACCCATGTCATGGCCCGTCTCTCACCCGAGGACGGCTACGACGACGACGTGGCCGTGCTCCTGTATCGACACCCCGCTCCGTTGACCCTCACCTTTCCCGCGGACCCCGCGCACCTCTCCCCCACCCGAAAGTCGCTCCGCGACTGGCTCGATCGCTACGGGCTGCCTGACTCGCTCACGCAGGATGTCCTGCTGGCCGTGGGCGAGGCCGGGGCGAACGCGGTGGAGCACGGGGCCGGGCCGATTCACCTGCGGGCCGAGGTGACGACGGATGATCTGCGGGTGACCATCACGGACTCCGGTACCTGGCGGACGCCGCGGCCGGACGCCGCCTCCCATCGGGGGCACGGGATCGGGCTCATGCGGGCCGTGATGCAGGAGGTCACCATCACGCCGGGGGCGACGGGCACGACGGTCACACTGCACACCAGGATTCCCTGATGGACAGCGCGTCGTCCGCGGGGTCGAGAAGATCCGACTCCTGGAGTGCTTCCGGATCGACGGCCGGAGCCGCGCCTGGCCGGACGTGCTCGCCTGTTGCCGGGTCCGCGGCCGTGATCAGGCCGCCGGGTCGGTGAAGTCGGCGGTGACGGTGGTGCCGTCGGGGCCGGGGTCGAGGTGCACGTGGGCGGAGAGAGCTCTGAGGATGTCGAGGCCACGGCCGCGCAACGGCACGCCGCCGAGTGCGGGGGTCGGGGTCGGCGGGAGCCATCGGCCGTGATCACGCACCGTGACCCGGACCGTCCGGGCGTCGACCAGGGTGGCGGTGACGACCACCGGGCCGGGGGCGGCCGACCGGTAGGCGTGCTCCACACAGTTGGTGACCGCCTCGTCCACGCCGAGCAGGACCTCATCGGCGGCACGGGCGTCGATACCGAGCTCGGACAGCCACGACCGCAGAGCGGACCTGATGACGCCCAGCGTGTCGGGGCGGGCGGTGACCTCGATCCGCAGCGGTGGGGTGCTCACCGCGCCGGAGATACCCAGATCCGCGCCCGGTATGCCGGTTGGTGCCGGTTCGATATCCGCACGGGCCGAGCGTGATATCCATTCGGGTTCAGCGGGTACCACCCGGGTGATCAGACAGACACCCGGTCGTCGGGTCGGTCGAGGACTCCGACGCCACCCGGGGGCTGAGCGCGATGCTGCTGCCCGCGCGCCTCGCCTTCGACACCCTCACCCGGTGAGACCCGGTATCCGGTCAGGCGGCGGCGAGGGCGACCAGGGAGTAGTCGACCAGGGCGGAGCCGGTGGCGGTGACCTGGACCCGGGCGTAGCGGCCCGGGGTGACGGCGCGCTCGATCATCACCAGGCCGCGGCGGACCAGGGCGAGGACCGCGTCGGCCTGCCACTGGGCCAGCTCGCCCGCCGGGGTGCCGTCGTAGTCGGCCCAGCGGAAGCCCATCGGGGCGCCCCAGAGGCCGTTGTGGAAGAGGATCGCGCCGTCGGCGACGTCCTGCAGGGCGATCATCTCGTTCTCGGTCATCTCGGCTCCCCTGGGTCGGTAGCGGTCACTGCGCTCATCGTTGCGCGCGCCGGATCCGGCGTGGGCGCCGAATACCGAGTCCGCTGCCGTTCCGCCCCCGGGACGCAACCGTCCAAGCAGGACAGAGCAACCGGCCGTTTTCTACACTGCGTCGCCATTTCTGCAATCATCACACGGACGACGGTCGCCGGATCGTGGATACCGATCAACGGCGAGTCCGCGTTGCCCGCCCTACATCGGTTGTCGGCGAACCACCGATGAGCGATCCGGGAGGTGACCTCGGACCCTCTTGCCGGACAGAACTCTATATAGGTAGACTTCCGCGCATGGCTCGTCGACCATCCGCGCAGACCCTGGCGGTGCTGGAGGTTCTGGCCCGCGACCCGGACACCCCGCGCTACGGCTATCAGCTGTGCAAGGAGCTGGACCTCAAGGCGGGCACGCTCTACCCGATCCTGATCCGGCTGTGCGAGCGCGGTTTCCTTGCCGCGTCCTGGGAATCCGACCCGCCCGCAGGCCGACCGCCCCGACACCTGTACCGCGTCCTGGGCGCAGGCGTGCAGCTGATCGAGGAGGCACGGGAACGCTCGCCGCAGGCACGGTCGGGCCGCCAGTCGTTGAGAGGTGCGTGGTGAGGGACTTCGCCGAGCGGACGTTGACGATCGCCACCCGCGCCCTCCCCGCCCACCGCCGCGACTGGGGCGCGGCGATGACGGCCGAACTGGCCGCACTCACCGACCCGGTCGACCGCCGCCGCTTCGCCCGTGGCTGCGCCCGCGCGGTGCTGTTCAGCGGCTCCATGCTCCGAGCAGTCGCCTGCCACCTCGGTTTGCTGACGTTCGCAGCAGCCGCAGTAGTCCGAGCGACCGGGCTACCATCGCGCGGCGTCCAGATCGAGGCAATCGGATTGATCGCAGCCATCATCGGACTCGCCCGGTACGGCAGACGCCGGAGCACCCTGGGCCCGGCAGGCGCGGGCCTCGCCCGCTCGTCCGCCTACGCCATGATCATGGCAACCGCGGCGGTCCTCCTGACCACCGGCGTGAACGACCCGGAAGGCTGGTGGCTGGCCGCCATCGCCCTGGTCGTCTACCTCGCCGGATTCCTCCGAGTCACCGCCCGATCAACCCGCAACCTCATCTCCCTGCCACTCATAGCAATCCTGGTACCAACAGCCCTGGCCGTCTGGTGGCTCCCCATGCTCCTCAGCCCCGCCGTCCGCGCGGCCCCACCCCTGACCTTCCTCGCCGCATTCGCCCTGATCCCCATCGGCGCATCCCTCGGCTCACGCCTCGGTTCAAGAACCCGCGGCCTACTCACCGGCCTCACCGCCACCGCAGCCGTACTCCTACTGATGTTCCTGGCCGCCGTCCTCACCTACCGCCTGGCCCCCAACCTCGCACCAGACCTCAGCGCCCCAATCGGCATGCCCCAATCCATACGAGCCGAACAAAGCCGCATAGAAGCGGTCGACCCCTACGTAGCCAACTACCTAATCGGCGCAATCACCACCGCCTTCCTGATCTTCTTCACCCACCCGCACAAGCACCCCCACCCCCACCCCCACCCCAAACTCAACCACCCCCACCCCAACCACAACTAACCCAACCACCCCCACCCCAACCACAACTAACCCAGCCACCCCCAACTCGACCACCCCTAACCCAGCCACCCCTGACTGGACCACCACGCGGGATCGCGCCGGTCTCTTCCCACCCGATCCCAGGAGGCCCCCAGGGCCGAGTGGGATCGGGTGGGAAGAGACCGGCTGAAGGCGATCCCGCCGCGAGGCGAAGCCGAGCCAATAAACACAGCACCAGCCAAATCATTCACGAACAAGGCGCCACAAACTCCAAGTCCGCAAAGTATTCCCGCCACTGCTCAGAAGTAAGCCTAGGATAAGCAAGACCGCACAACCGACCGAATAACCGGTCCACATCAAGATCCCACAGCCGGACGCTGTCGGCGGAGGTGGTGGCGAGCATCCGGCCGTCGTGGCTGAGGGCCATGTCGCCGATCGCTGAGCTGTGCCCCACCAGTGAGCCGATCTCGATGGGGTGCGCCGGGTCGCGCAGGTCCCACAGCCGTGGGGAGCGGCCGTCGCCGCTGGTGACCAGGAGTGTTCCGTTCTGGTCGAGCCGCAGGCGCGGCGGGTCCCCGCGTTCGTCGCGCTCTGCGGGGAGGGCAGCGATCTCCGGGGCGCCAGGTTGGGTGATGCGCCGCAGCCGGGTGACCGAGTCGCGGCCACTGATGGCGAGCAGGCCGTCGGCACCGAGGGCGAGGGCGAACGCCTCGCCCGGCACGGTGAAGGCCGGGGTGGGGTCACGGACGCGGGTGAGATCCCAGACGAGGGTCGCGTTGCGGTCGACCGCGTAGTACGCGAGGTAGCGGCCGTCCGTGCTGAACACCGCGTACTGGACGAGGCCGGGGAAGGTAGTGACCTTGACCGGGTGTCCGGGGTCGGTGACGTCCAGCAGGCAATTGCCGGACAGCATGGTGCGCCCGTCCGGGGTAAGCATGACCGGACCCGTTTCCCTGGGCGGGAACAGCATCGCCGGGTCTTCGCAATGCACATCGCCCAGGGCTACCTGGGCGGCACCACTACCGGTGGCGAGGGTGTGCCCGGCGGGTGTGACGCCGATGCCCAACGCGGTGCCGCGGTCGGTGCGCGGGCGCGGGGCCCACATGTCGGTGATGTCCCAGACCCCGGTCACGTGGTCACCGGCCCCGGTGACCAAGGACGCGCCGTTGTCGGCGAAGGTCAGCGTGTAGGCCGACTCTCCCTGATTCTCCAACGACAGCTGGCCCGCGTCGACAAGCCGGACGGAGGTGGCGCCCTCCAGGGTGACCACCGTCCGACCATCGACGTCCAACGCGACCTCGGTCACCGCGTCCGAGTGGCCCCCGAGGACGGCGTAGTGGCGGGGCGCGCGCGGGTCCGACACGTCCCACAGCAGGCTGGTCCGCTCGTCGCCACCGGTGACCACGGTGCGGCCGTCGCGGGCGAAGGCGATGTCCCGCACCGCGCCGGAGTACCCGCTGAGGGTGCCGAGCGGCCGGGGATTACTCGGTTCGGACACGTCCCACAAGCGGCCGACGTGGTCCTCGCCCGCAGTGGCCAGCACCCGGCCGTCCGGGGCGAACGCCAAGGCGTACAACGGTCCGGCGTGGCCGTCGATGAAGGTGAGCGGGTGCGGGGACCGCGGCCGGGTGAGGTCCCACAGCCGCACGCGGCCGTCGGGCAGGGCGGTGGCGAGCACGGGTCGGACGGGGTCGAACAGCGACCAGTCGCGGGAGTCCTCGTCGACCCGCGAGGTGTCCCCGACGTCAAGGGTGGACATCAGCTCGGGATGCGCGGGGTCCTCGATCCCCCACACCCGGGTGCGCAGCTGCCCCCGGGTGAACGCGACGAGCTTGCCGTCGGCGCTGAACCCGGCCGTGCTGGTCACGATCCGCACGCCGTTGCCGTCGCCGACGATCGGGTGGTCGCCCCCGGCCGGGGGGACCATCGCCAACCGCACCGGCCGCCGAGGGTCGCGCATGTCCCAGAGGGTGTCGCCGTCAGGACCGGAGCCCGCCAGCATGGTGCCGTCGGCGTTGAAGGCCACGGACATCATCGGTTCGTACAGCCCCGCCAGCCGCCGGGGTTGCTGCTTGTCCCGGACATCCCACACCACCGTGGTGTCGAAGTCGGGCCCTGCGGTGACGAGGACGGTGCCGTCGCGGTTGAGCGCGAACGAGGTGACGATCGTGTGCTCGGTCGGCACCGGTGTCGAATAGGGGATGCCCAGCAGGCTCAGGAGAACCGTGCGGGTCGACGGTGTCGGGTCCAGTCGGTAGGCGGCCAGCACGAGCTGCACCGACAGCGCCGGGTCGGTGGTGCGCAGTTCCGCCGCCTCCCGCACCGCCTTCTCCGCCAGCGCGGAGTTGCGTTGTCGGGTCGCGGTGATCTGCGCGTACGTGGCGTAGACGGTGGTACTGATGGCCACCAGCAGCAGGACCGCGAGCAGCGCCACCAGCTGCCGCAACCGGCGCCCCCGCCGACGGACAGCGGCCGATTCGGCGTCACGGGCGGCGAGGCTGGCGTCCAGGAACCGCCGTTCCCGTTCGCTGAGCGCGGATGCGGCGCCCACCGCCCACTCGCGGGCGAGGTCGAGGCGGGTTCCCCGGTAGAGGGCGCCGGGGTCCTCGTCCAGGTCGTGCCAGCCCGCCGCCGCCTCGGTGAGCGCCCGGTGCACGCGGTGTCCGTCGCGGTCCTCGGCGAGCCAGTCGCGCAGCCGGGGCCAGTGCCGGATGAGGGCCTCGTGCGCGATCTCGGCACCGTCCCGGTCGAGGCTGACCAGCCGGGCGGCGGCCAGCGTCTCCAGCACGGCGGCCGCGTCCGGGTCGACCTCGGCGGGCGCGAGCCTGCGGCGGGTGTCCTCGGTGCCCTCGCCGAGCGCGGTCAGCCGCAGGAACACCTGCTTGGCGACCTCGCGGGCGGCCGGGTCGAGCCGGGCGTAGGCCTGTTCGGCGGTACGCGCGATGGCGTGCTGGACGCCGCCCACCGCGTCGTAACCGGCCAGCGTGAGCGTGGTGCCCTTGCGGCGGCGCCAGGTCTCGGCCAGCGCGTGCGAGATCAGCGGCAGCGTGCCGGGGCGGCCGGTGGCATCCGCGACGAGCGCGGCGACCAACGCGGTCTCCACCCGGCAGCCCGCCGTCTCGGCCGGTTTGGTGACGGCCAGGCGCAGCTCGTCGGCGGACATCGGGCCGATCAGCACCTGCGCCTCACGCAGCGCCGCGACCAGCCGGTGGTCGCCCGCGCAGTGCCCGAGGAAGTCGGCCCGCACGGCCAGCACCACCCTGACCCGACTGTCGGCCGCCCGCGCGGCGGTGACCAGGGCCTCGATGAACCGGGCGCGTTCGTCCGGGTCGGCGCAGAGAGTGAACAGCTCCTCGAACTGGTCGACGACCAGCACCAGGTCTCCGCCCCGGTGCACCATCAGCTGCCGGATCCGCAGGTGCAGGTGGTCGGCACCGCCCGCCAGCTCCGCGCGCAACGACGCGGGGTCGGCGCCGAGCAGGTCCGCGAGGTGCACGGCGCATTCCTGGAACGGGTGCGGCCCCGGGGTGAACACGACGACCGGCGAGCCGGTCAGCCGGGCCGCGAGCCCGGCACGCAGCACGGACGACTTGCCGCTCCCGGACGGGCCGAACACACCGACGAACCGTTTGGCGCGGACCTGGTCCAGCAGATGCTCCACCACCCGATCGCGTCCGTGGAAACGATCCGCGTCGGCCAGTTGGAACGCGCGCAGCCCGACATAAGGCATCGCGGTGTCCGGCTCGGCGGGCGGCTCCGGCTCGGCCGTGCCGTTGAGCGCGGCGGCGGTGTCGTGCCAGCGTGCCTCCCACTCCCCCCGATCCCCATGGCAGGCGGCGACGAACGCCAGCGTGACGCCCAGACTCGGCATCCGCCTACCGCCCGCGGCCTCCGACAACGCGGCCGCCGAGCAATGCGCGCGGGTGGCGAGCACGCGGTAGGTCGGGCTGCCTGCCCGCGCCCGCAGCAACCGCAGCTGTCCGGCGAGTTCCAGCAGCGCGTCCGGCCCCGGCCCCAACGGGCCCTCCTTACGCGGCATGCCACACCGCCCCGGCACTCGAATGTCCACAAGGGACCAACCAGGCCGGGTCCAACGGTGCGCCGCACACACGGTAGCGATCCCCCACGGCGCGAGTGTGCCGCGCGGCGGGCTCGTCCATCGCGCCCCCGCCATACACGTCCGAAACTCGCCGACCCGACGATCCGCGGCACGCGAGCCCACCCGCCTGCTCAGGCCTGCATCAAACGGCAACCGGCAGGCACGAGAAGCAACATCCCCTACCCCCTGCCTACGCGCACGATCAGGCCAGGACCAAGGGACTCGCACTCCAACGGGCGGACGTAAGCTGCTCAGCGGTGATGGGGTGCTTTACCACCTCGACTTTGCGGTCCGGCTCTCCACAAAGGACCCACGTCACCCCCAAGGCCGCAACGCCTTGACCGCCAACGCATCCAGCACCTGACGAATCTCCCGCACCGTGTCAAGATACTCACGCCCGGCCCGCGCATACACGGCCAACGGCCGAGCCCGCGGCCCACCCGACTTGATCGTATCCATCACCCGAGCCGACGCATCGATCATCCGACCGGCCCGCTCCCGCAGCGTACGCGCCAGCGCAGCCATCTCGGCCACACTCGGCCGATCCGCCCGAGACTCCAGCTCGGATGTATCCACCGCAGCCACCGCGGCACCCGCCTCCTCACGAGCCAGACCGGTAGCCACAAGATGGTTGTCCAGAACCACACGCAGCGTACGTTCCAACCTGACCATCGCCGGACCGAGAACATCCACCGCCCGACTCAACGCCCGCGCAGCAGGCTCGACGTCGAGCAGCCACCCGAGCACCTCGGCCAAGCGAGCCGGGTTCGCAGTGCGCAGCGGATCCGGCGCCCCGGTCGCGGCAGCCAGCCCGTCGAGGGCATCCGGCGCACGGAGGTCATCACCGATGAAGTCCAGCGCGACCCCGGCGGCGCGGATCTCCCCGATGAGACGGTCGGCATACGGACAGGTGTCGACGTCCCGCCTGGTCAGCACGATCACACGATCGACCCTGGCCACCGCGTCCCGCAGCGCACGGGTCAGCGACGGCCGCCGCCCGCCCGCGCAGTCGTCGCCGAACCGATGCAGCGTCACCGCGTTCGGATCGACCACACCGATGAGCGCCTCCGCGCTCTCCGGTGACAACGCGGTGTCCACGAGCACCTCGATGTGGTGCGCGCGAGGAGTCGCGATTGTCCCACGGGACGGCGCGGAACCACCGGACAGAACAATGACAGCCAACAACACGGCCACCGTCCGCGAGATCCGACGACCGGCAGCGAGGTCCCCCATGGTGTGTCCTCCTCGCCGCGAGTCTTCCGCCCCGCGCGGCGTGCGGACGCCCACCCGTCCGAAAGGCGCCAGGTGATCAAGGACCCGCCACCCGGCGCACCCGGCCACTAGGGTCGGGGTATGGATCCACTGGTGCCCTGGTACGGGCGTGGTTCGCTGGCGGAGGTCGTGCCGTCCGTGCTCGCCGGGCTGGGCGTGCCGGGCATGGCCGACGCACTCGGGCTGGCCGGTCCGGCGCGGGTGTGCGTGCTGCTCGTCGACGGGCTGGGTTGGGAGCTGCTGGGCGAGTACGCACAGGACGCACCGTTCCTGGCGGCGCTGGCGGCGGACCGGTCGCCGATCACCGCGGGGTTCCCGGCGACCACGGCCACCAGCGTGGCGGCGCTGGGCACCGGCACGGCGACCGGTCGGCACGGCATGGTGGGCTATTCGTTCGCCGTTCGCGAGGAGCTGTTGAACGCGCTGCGCTGGCACCGGCACGGCGGCAGCGCGGCCGATCTGCGGCAGATCCTGGTGCCGGAGGAGATCCAACCGCACCCCACGGCGTTCGAGCGCGCGGTCGAGGCGGGCGTGTCGGTGCGGGTGATCGTGCCGCGGGAGCTGCAGAACACCGGACTGTCGCGCGCGGTCCTGCGCGGCGGCGCGTTCCGCGGCGTGCACGCGCTCGGCGACCTGGTCGGCCGCACGGTCAACGCGTTACGCGAACACGACCGCGTCCTCTGCTACACCTACCACGCCGACCTCGACGCGGTCGGCCACGTGCACGGGCCGGGCAGCGACCCGTGGCGCATCCAGCTGTCGTTCGTCGACCACCTCGCCCGCGCCATCGCCGACCGGCTGCCCCGCGGCGGCGCGCTGGTCGTCACCGCCGACCACGGCATGGTGCCCATCGGCGAGGAGGACCGGGTGGACATCGACACCACCCCGGCCCTGCGCGACGGCCTGCGCCTGGTCGGCGGCGAGGCCCGCGTCCGCCACCTCTACGCCGAGCCCGGCGCCGACCCACGGCCCGCGTGGACCGAGGTGCTCGGCGACCGCGCCTGGATCGCCGACCGGGAGGAGGCCATCGCGGCGGGCTGGTTCGGGCCGGTGGTGGAGGACCACGTCCGGGAGCGCATCGGCGACCTGGTCGTCGCGGCACGCGGGACGCTGGCGCTGACCCGGTCCTCGGTGGAGCCGAGGCTGAGCGCGTTCATCGGTCACCACGGATCGTTGACGCCCGCGGAACAGCTGATCCCGTTGCTGGTGGTCACCGGCTGATCCGTCCTCTTCGGATCCGGGTGCGTCCGTCCCGGCCGGGCCGGTGTTCACCATCCGACACGGGAACGACGGTTCCCGTCGAACGGATGGGAAGTCATGGAGCTCAACCTCATCGGCCGCGTCGCCGTGGTCACCGGCGCGTCCAAGGGCATCGGGCTGGCGGTCACGCACACCCTGCTCGCCGAGGGCGCCCGGGTCGTCGCGGTCTCCCGCACGGCGGGCGACCTGGCGGGCCTCGCCGGGGACCTGCGGCACGTCGCGCTGGACCTGATGGACCCGGCCGCGCCGGAGCGCGCGATCGAGGCCGCGGTGGACGCGTTCGGCGGCGTGGACGTGGTCGTCAACAACGCGGGCGGACCACCGCCGGGGATCAGGCTGCCGCGCGGCTCGTTCCTCGACGCCGCCGACGCGGACTGGCAGGCGATGGTCGAGTTCAACCTGTTCTCCGTCGTCCGCCTGGTCCGCGCCGCCATCCCGCACCTGCTGGCGCGCGGCGGCGGCTCGATCGTCAACGTGGCCACCACGCTGGCCCGCCAGCCCGCGCCGATGAGCGCGGACTACGGGGCGGTCAAGGCGGCGGTGCTGAACCTGTCGAAGGTGCTGTCCGAGGAGTTCGGCGGCCAGGGCATCCGGGTGAACACGGTGTCGCCTGGCGCGGTGCGGACACCGTGGTGGACGGACGCGGGCGGCGCGGCGGACCGGATCGCGGACATGGCAGGCAGCGACCGGGACACGGTGCTGACGACCCTGGCGCCGCGGATGATGAACATGGTGACCGGGCGGCTGGTGGAGCCGCGGGAGGTGGCGGACGTGGTGGCGTTCCTGGCGTCCCCGCTGTCGGCGAGCACCACCGGCGCCGAGTTCGTGGTGGACGGCGGCTTCCTCAAGTCCCTCTGAGCCGGATGCCCGATCACCGGACGCCGACCGGCGGCGGACTCCTGTCCGCCGCTGGTACGGAGGGGTGATCTTGTTGGCGCGCCGGGCAATCGCCGTGTGATCGTTCAGCACACCCGATCCGGAAAAAGGGGGCACGGATGAGAACCCTCGCCGCCATCGTCCTGTCGGCAGGCCTGACGATCACGGGCGCCGCGTCGGCGGGCGCGGACGACAACCAGTGGGCGCGCTACCACGAAGGTGCCTTCGCCGATCGCCAGTCCTGCGACGAGCAGGCGGCGGACATGCACAACCCGCCGTACTCCTACACCTACCCGTGCGGCTACCTGGCAACGGACCCGGAGAAGCAGGGCCGCGGCGCGGGTTGGTACTACTTCCTGATCATCGACATCCGCTGAGCACAACGGAACGGAGGACACCGTGAGAGCACTCGCCGCTACCGTCCTGGCGGCCGGACTCGCGATCACCGGAACCACGCCCGCCCTCGCGAGCCAGCACGACCAGTACTATGTGGGCCCGTTCACGACCGATCGGCAATGCTCAGACTATCGCGCGGGGATGAACAATCCCCCGCACTACGTCGCATACCCTTGCTACTACAGCACATCGGATCCCGGTGGCCAGAACCGCGGCAGCGGACTCTACTTCTTCTTCACCATCGACACCCCGTGAGCGAACGAAAACCCGCCCGCCAAGTCTACTTGGGACCGGCCGGTCGCCAGCCCGGCGGCGGGTCCTCGCCGACGCGGCCGTCGACGGACTCGCGCAGCAGATCGGCATGGCCGGTGTGCCTGCCGTACTCCTCGATCAGATCACAGACCAACCGGCGGAGACCGGCATGCCGCCCCTGCCCGTCGGAGATGTGCACCAACTGGTCGAGTCCGCCATCGGCGAGCGCGGCGGCCAGCCGTGCGCGCGAGCGGGCGACGGCGTCCGTCCAGAGAGTGTAGAGATGCTCGGGCGAGTCGTCGGCCGCCGAGGTGAAAGGCCACTCGTGGTCACCTTGGCGGCCGATGTCCGGCCGGGCACCACTGAGCTTGTAGGCGAACGTGAGATCCTCGACGACGGCGAGATGCTTGAGCAGACCACCGAGCGTGAGCGCGGACGGACCGAGCCGGACCCGCAACCCATCGGCGTCGAGTCCGTCGACCTTCCAGTGGAAGGTGGCGCGCAGCCGGTCGAGGGCACCCAGCAGATGCTCCTCCTCACTGCCCGCCAACGGCGGCTCCCACGGCGTCTCATCCATGCCGCCATGATAGCGACCTGGATCGCTTGTCGCACAACGACTTTCTCGCTGGCGACCGTCGAGACTCCGTTGACTCCACGGAGGGTCGCGATGGTCTCGCCCGCGTGTCCGAAGTTCCAGGCCTTCCCGAATACGTCACCCGACCGATGTCTCACCCCGCTCCCCAGGCTCAAGATCGGTGTCACCCCGACACCGACCAGGAGCCACCATGATCACCCTCCCCACCCCCACCGAGACCCCGGTCCAACGCCTCGACCGCAACTACGGCGAGATGCTCCAAGAGGTCCGCGTAGCCCAGACCGGCGTCCAGTTCCTCCTCGCCTTCCTGCTCGCCCTCGCCTTCACCCCCCGCTTCACCGAGATCTCCCCCTTCCAACGCGACATCTACGTCGTCGCCCTCCTCCTCGGCGCCGCCGCCACCGCCCTGCTCATCGCCCCGGCCCCCTTCCACCGCCTCGTCTTCCGCCGCAGGCTGAAGAGCAACCTCGTCGCGGCCACCGCCAGGTTCACCCTGTGCGGCCTGACCTTCCTGATGCTGTCGCTTGGCGCGTCGATGCTGCTCATCCTCGACTTCGTGCTCGGCACCACCCCGGCGCTCTGGCTGACCGGCGGCACGCTCGCCTGGTTCGCCTGCTGGTGGTTCATCGCCCCGCTGTGGAGCAGGACGCGCGCGGCGCGTCAGCCCGAGTCGCGGTAGCGGGTGGCCGCCTCCCGGGCGATCTCGGTCCGGGAGGCCATCCCGAGCTTCGCCAGGATGTGCGACACGTGCGTGGTGACGGTGCGGCGGGACAGCACGAGCCGGTCGGCGATGGCCGGGTTGGACAGTCCCTGCGCCACCAACGCCGCCACCCGGGTCTCGGTCGGCGTGAGACTTCCCCACCCCGAGCGTTCCGCGCGGTGTGCCACGCGCGGTCCGCGCCGGATACCGTGGCTGTGCAGGGCGGCCCGCAACCCTGCCGCGTCCCAGGCGGCCCCGAGTTTGTCGTACAGGTTGTCGGCGGCGGTGAATGCCGCGCGCGCGGCGACGACGTCACCCGCACCCGCGTAAGCCAGTGCTGCCGCGTGCAGGGCGCGCGCACGGGAGAACGGTCTGCCCGCGTCCTCGTAGTGTCCGGCCGCCGCCACCAGAGTCTCCGGGTCGTTGCTGATCAGTCCTCGGCACAGCAACGCGGCCCCCGCGCGGTGAGCCACCGTGTGGCCTGCCTTCTCCGCGAGCCCGGCGGCGTAATCGGCGGCTGTTACCTCGCCCAGTTGCACCGCCAGCCGCACGGCCTCCGGCAGCAAGTCCTCCATCTCCTCCAGTTCCTCCGCCGGACCGGACAGGAACTCCAGCAGTTTGGCCAACGCGCGCTCGGGCGCGCCACGTCGTTCCCGTTCCAACGCGCCCGCGAGCGCAAGCGAGCCGATCACCCGGGTGCCCAGGTGTCCGGCGTGGTCCCCGGCGGCGGCCAGGTGCGCGACGGCCGCGTCCGGATCGCCCCGGTGGAACGCGATCAGCGCGGCAACGCCGTGGTCGCAGCAGGCCACGGCCGGGTCCTTCAGCTCGTCGGGCAGGGCGGTGACCTCGGCCAGCGCCTCGTCCCAGCGGCCGACGTCGAACAGCAGCTCGCCGAGCGCGCTGTGCGCCTGCGCCTGCCGGACCAGGCCGCCGGTCCGCCGCGCCAGGTCGCGCACCTGGGCGGCGGCGTCCAGGGCCTCGGTGTACCGGTCGACGTCGCCGAGCGCGACGGCCTGGTTGATCTGCAGCAGCAGGCGCAGGTCCAGGAGCGACGGGTCGGCGGCGGTCACCGCGAGCGCCCGGTCGAACAGCGGCAACGCCGTCGCGACGTCGCCACGCATCACCGACACCACGGTCAGCACGTGCAGCGCCCAGCCCACGGTCCGCCGGTCGTCGTCGGCGGCGGCCAACGCCTCGGCGGCCACCACGCCTGCCTGGTCGACCTCGCCGAGGTTGCGGTGCGCGCGTGCCGTCAACACCAGCAACCGGGCCCGCTGCCGGGCAGGCATCCGGGGCGCAGGGTCGGCCAACGCCACCAGCGACTCACGGGCCCGTCCGGTCATCACGCGGCACTGGGCCAACGTGAGGTGCAGATCGACGATCAGATCGGGGTCGGTCGCGCCCGCCAACGCGCGCGCCGCGACCTGCTCGGCACCGGCGTGGTCACCCGTGCGGAACCGCGCCTCCGCCAGCCGCGCGGCCAGCGGACCGGCCTCGCCGATGTCCCGTACGGCCCGTTCGAGCAGCCGCACCGCCAGCGCGGGGGCCTGGGCGATCAACGCGGGCGCGGAGTCCGCGAGCCACCCCGTCGACCAGTCGTCGAGACGGGCCGTGCCGGACAGGTCCACCGCGCGCAGGAACTGCCGGGCCACCCGGCGCAGCGGCGCGCCGGAACCGGCGAGCGCGACGGCGGCGTCCCGGTGCAGCACAGCACGCACGGCGGCGGGCATGTCGTCGTGGATCGCGGACCGGATCAGTGGGTGCCGGAACGCCAACCGGTCGGCCGACTCACGCAGCACCCCCGCCGCGCGCGCCTCCTCGAAGGCGCTCAGCAGGTCCGTAACCCGCTCCCCCAGCACGGCGGCGACGTCCGCCGGGTCGAACTCGACCCCCAGCAACGCGGCCGCGCGCAGCACCGCGCGCACCCGCTCGGGCAGGAAGTCCAGCCGGTGCGCGATGGCAGCGCCCAGCGAGCCCGGGGCCGGGTCGTCGGTTAGTTCGGCCTTCCCGTCCACCTCGGTGATCGCATGCGCGCGCCCGAGCGCCTCCACCAGTTCGGTGAGGTACAGCGGGTTTCCGGCCGCGCCGTCGGCCAACGCGAGCAGTCGCGCGCCGGGACGTCCGCCCGCGAGCCTGCCCACCAGAGTGGTCACTGCCGGCTCCGGTAGTCGGTCCAGCGTCAGCACGCCAGTGCGCCCTGCCGCGCGTCGCACGGCGAGAAGTTCTGTGCTTCGTGGGATCTGCCGGGCTGTGCCGAGCAGCAGCAGCGGGAGGTCGCGTGCGAGATGGGCCAGTCGGCACCAGAGGGTCGCCGTGGCGCGGTCGGCCCATTGCAGGTCGTCGATCACGAGCACGGTCGGGGCCACCGCGCACTGGTCGGTGACCATCGCGAGCACCTGCCGCGACGCCGCCGCGACCGGGTCGGCCGCGCTGTCCCGGCCACCGCCGCGCAGCAACCCGTCGATCATCCGCAGCCGGTCGTCGTCCCCACGCAACGCGTCCAGCAACGGCAACAACGGCAACGCCTGACCGAGCTCGTCACCCGCGCCCCACCGGACCCGACACCCCAGCTCGTGTGCCCGCTCGGCAACCGCCCGCACGAGCGTGGTCTTGCCGATCCCCGGCTCGCCCTCGACCAACAGCGCCCGCCCCCGCCCGGCGACCAGCGCGTCGACCCGACCGTTCAGACGACGGCGCTCGACGGCACGACCGACCAGCGGGATGGACATCCGACCAGGTTATGGATGTGAACTGGCAGTGAACAACAGGTGTCCTACAGGATGAACCGAATGGCCCAGCGGTGACCACGCGCGGTAATCGGACACGCACACGGCCAGGTCATCCGACATTGGTCACCCCTTTACCGCCCGTTGTCCCCCAGGTGGCCGCGCCTCGACACCATCGGTCGCGCTCCAACCGTGCACAGCCCGATCGGGCCGCACCCGGCCCGGCGGCCGACCGACGGAGAAACCATGCGCGTCAAGCGATCCATCCTCGCCGCCCTGCTCGCCCTCGCCGCCGTGATCACCGGCGGCGTCCTGGCCGCCCCGGCCTTCGCGGGCACCGACCCCGGCATGACCCACGACTCCACCCCCGACATGACCCACGACTGAGTCGATTCTCTCCCGCCACCCGCCCCCTCATCCCCGCCCGGCATCGTCCCCCGGCCTGGCAGCGTCGGCTTGCGGGAGGGTGCCGGGCTTGGCGTTTTGGCTCACCGGGCACTGTTCCCGACCTGGCAGCGTCGGCTTGCGGGAGGGTGCCGGACTTGGCGTTTTGGCTCACCGGGCACTGTTCCCGACCTGGCAGCGTCGGCTTGCGGGAGGGTGCCGGACTTGGCGTTTTCGACTCACCGGGTGCTTGCCCTGGTCTGGCAGTCCGCTGGGGTCTTGCTCGATGTGGGACGTTCCGCCATGTCTGGCATCCAGTCGTCGGACAGGAGGTCGTGGTCACCTCGGTGGCACGACCGACGGGCCGGGATCAGGCCGGATCTGCTGTCCGGCTGGGTTGATCCCGCACGTGACACGGCTCTGGTTCGGTGGGGCGGGGTGGAGTGCGTGGTCCGGTTTCACCGGGTGGTGCGCCGGGTACCCTTCACGGAGTGGAAGATCGACTGCTTTCCGAGCGGTACCGGCTGGTCAGTCGGCTCGGCACCGGCGGGATGGGCGAGGTCTGGCAGGCCTACGACGAGCGCCTGCACCGCACCGTCGCGGTGAAGCGGATGCGGGCGCCCGCAGGACCGGGCGCCGAGGCGGCGACCCGCTTGGCCGTGCGCGAGGGGCGGATCGCGGCCAAGCTCCACCACCCGCACGCGATCACCGTGTACGACGTGGCCGAGGACGCCGACGATCGGCCGTACCTGGTGATGGAGTACCTGCCGTCCACCACGTTCGCCGACCTGCTCGCCTCCTCCGGCCCGATCGCCCCGGCCGAGGCGGCACGCGTGGGCGCTGCGGTCGCGGCCGGACTCACCGCCGCGCACGAGGCGGGTGTGGTGCACCGGGACGTCAAGCCCGGCAACGTGCTGCTCGGCGCGGACGACCAGGTGAAGATCACCGACTTCGGCATCTCCCGGCTGGCAGTGGACGCGAACGGCACGGTCACCACCACCGGCACGGTCCGTGGCACCCCGGCCTACATCGCGCCCGAGGTGGCGCGCGGGGACAACGCCACGTTCGCCTCGGATGTGTACTCCTTGGGTGCCACGCTCTACACCGCCGTCGAGGGCACGCCCCCGTTCGGCCGCCACGACAACCCGATGGCCTTGCTGTACCGGGTATCCACCGGCGAATACACACCCCCCACCCGCTCCGGCCCCCTGACCCCGCTGCTGCACCGCATGCTGTCCCCGGACCCCGCCGCCCGCCCCACCATGGCGGACGTCCACCGCGAACTGTCCCACCTCCCCGAGCCCGCACCGGCCGAGGAGGAGATCCCCACGGCCGTGGTCCCCGCACTCGCCCCGGAGACCGACCGGCTCGAACCCGTACCCCCGGCCAAGCGCGGCCGAACCCTGCTGTTCGCGGCGGCGATCGTGCTGCTGATCATCGCCTCCCTGGCCACCTACGCCATCCTCGACACCGACGACACCTCCAACACCGCCGCACCCCCACCCGAAGCCGCCACCTCGGCCGAACCGACCCCGGTCTCGACCGAACCCACCACCACTCCCCCGCCGCAGACCACCACCACGCAACCGCCCCCACAGACCACCGAGGCCCCAGCTCCCCCGGCCCAACCCCCACCCGCGGCCGACCCGGCCACCGCCCTCACCGCGTACTACGCGCTGATGCCCGGCGGCACGGAACAGGGCTGGGGCCTGCTCACGCCCCGCTTCCAGAACACCCCGGCAGGCGGCCGCGACAACTACGAACACTTCTGGAACGGCGTGCGCTCCGTGCACATCTCGGAGGTCGCCCCCGAAGGCGACACCGTGGTGAACGCGACGATCGACTACCAGTTCACCGACGGCCGATCCATTCGCGAACGACACCGCTACATCCTGGTGAACCAGAACGGCCAGTGGAAGATCGACCAGACCGCCGTTCTCAGCAGCCGCCACCTCTGACCGACAACGGCCCCGGACCACCCATCCCCGAAACCCGACCCACCCACAGCATCCCCCGCAGACACAGCCCCTCCCACCCGGGAGCCTGCCCGCGCGTGAGCCTATCGCCGCAGGTCCAGGCGGCGGAAGTCACAACGGTCGGCCTGTGGACGAATCCAGCGGGTTGTGGACAACTCGCCGGGATCCCCCCGTTTTCCACACTATCGCCTGCAAGCGAAGCCGCGCCCCAAGCTGTCCACAGGAGCCAGGGTGCGCAAGCTCGTCAAGTACCACCGCGCGCCTGGGGATAGTTCAGCAGCTTGTGGACAACTCGCTGGGGACCCCCGGTTTCCACACTACCGCCGGTGGCCAGGGGCACGCGCGAAACTGTCCAGGGACCTTGGTGTGCGAACTCGTCAAGTGTCGCTGTCCGCCTGGGGATCGTTCGACGGGATGTGGATGACTTGCAGGGGATCCCCGGATCTCCACACTACCGCCGGTAGACAAGGTTGTGCGCGAGGTTGTCCACAGGAACCATGGCGCGCGAGGTCCGGCCGCGGGCCCGACAGAGCCGACCGGATCGTGTGCCGCGTCGAATGCCAGAAAGTCCTTTGTGGACCGACTCCCGAGAGGAACCACCCATCGCGCAAGCAGCAGACACGATCGGATGCTGCGAACCCGCCGCACGGATCCGTACCTTGGCGGTTGACCGACATCGCCACGTGGACCCCGGATCGGCCACGCGGCCATGCCCCGCCCGCACGAAAGGCACCGGCCATGTCCGCGCGTCCCCACTCGCCGCTTGCTACCTGCCCGAGCCACACCAGACCTCCGGGCCCAGGACAGTCCATGTGGACAACCAATGCCGGGGTACGCCGCCACCCCGGTCACCATGAAGTCGACCGCCGTACCGACCGGCGATCGACGCAGCGGCAATCGACACAGCGATGTGCCAAGGGCTCGCACAGGCGGTGTTTCCCCGCCTGCGCCGAACAGGCAGAGCGGCTCAGCCGCGCAGGGTGTTGCTCGGCGATTGGCCGTAGGTGGACCGATAGGTTGTGGCGAACCGGCCCGGGTGGGTGAAGCCCCAGCGGGCCGCCACGGCCGTGACGGTGTCGCGGGTGGGGTCGGCGCCCAGGAGATCGCGGTGGGCGTGGGCGAGGCGGACCTTGCGCAGGTAGGACATCGGCGTGGTGTCGAGGTGGCGGCGGAAGGCGTACTGGACCGCGCGGGCCGTGACGTGGGTGGCGGCCGCGATGTCGAGGAGGGTGATGTCGGCGGCGGCGTGCGACTCGATGAACGAGATCGCCTGCCGCAGGATGGCGGGCGTGGCGTCGGTGCGGTCGCAGGTGCGTGACTCGACGACGGCCGTGTTGGGGAACGTGGTCAGCGCGGTCGCGGCGAGCAGTCGGGCCGTGTTGCCCAGCACGAGGTCGTTGAGGGCGGCCTCGGGGTTGCCCAGCACGTCCCGGGTGACGTGGTCGACCGTGCGCCGCCAGTGTCGGGCGGCGGCCGGGGTCACCGGCCGGTAGCCGGTGAACCGGACGCGTGGCGGCAGGGCCTCGGGGTCGGTGGCCAGGATCGCGGCGACGAGTGGAAGGTCGATTCCGATGGTCTCGATGGCTCCTGCCGCGCCCCGCCACTCCACGGTCACCGGCTGGTCGGGCTGCGCCATCAACGCGGTGTCGCCCGCCCCCAGCACCTCCCGCACCCCGGCGGTCCGCCGCTCGAACTGTCCACTGTGGAGAGTGGTGACCACGACCGCGCCCAGCGGCGCCGAGGCGACCGACAGCCCGTCCGCCGCCACGGTGTCGACCCGGAACGGCCCGGCGTCCACCCGGGCATGCCGGTAGAAGCACCGCCGCGCGGCACCGACGAATCGGATCCCGGTGTGGTAGGCACCGCTGAGCACCGCCTCGATCCCCTCGGCGTCACTCGCCTCGACCCGGCTGATCACCGGTCCGGGCGGGGTCCCCAGCGGGCTCACCCGAGCCCGGCACCGATCGCCGGGCGCCCCCGCCCGACCTCGCCACCGGCACGCATATCCCCCTCCTCACCCACGGGGCCACCCCGGCGCGCCGCCATACCCCGTACCGCCCCGACGCTACCGGCGCCCCGCCCACCCGGCGAGTCGAAACCCCCACCCCCGGTAAGCGTTGACACACCGACGAATTCCCCCTGCTCGACCCCCCGGTCGAGCGGCATTCCCGTTGATGTCCCAATGGACCAGGACCAGACCACGCCGGCCCCACCCGAAGATCGCCGGGCCGCCACCCCCGAAGTCGACCCCACCACCACGCCTGTGGATGCCGCGCCACCATGTGGACAACCCGAAGGGGGACCCCCGAGTTTCATTCTACCGGGACAAGGCACCCGCCGGGGATCCGTCGATCTTGCCTGTGGATAACCCGGTTGGCCGCCAAGCGCACGCGGTCCGGTGAATGGGCACCAGCGGCCCGCAAGGTAGCGCGGGCTGACGAGCGGACCCCGCAACGACCCTCAACCGTCCCTAC
This sequence comes from Actinokineospora enzanensis DSM 44649, assembly GCF_000374445.1. Taxonomy (GTDB): domain Bacteria; phylum Actinomycetota; class Actinomycetes; order Mycobacteriales; family Pseudonocardiaceae; genus Actinokineospora; species Actinokineospora enzanensis. The sequence continues at coordinate 54,588 of NZ_KB894426.1, forward strand.
CGAGACGCCCGCACAGCACATCCGCCGAACGTGCCCAGCCCGGCGACCGATACCTGGTATCTCGCAGACCAGTCGTCAGCGAGTCAAGTACATATATGCCGACGTGGGCGACTCGACCACCACAATGACTCGGCCGCTGGGCGATGCCTTGCCGTCGTTCCAGCTGAGGTTCCCGGTAGCGGCGTACACCGGTCTGTCGCGGGTCAGCCTGCCCAGTGCCGTACGAACAGCGGGTGGGTTCTCGGCGCCCACCGTGCGGGTGATCGCGGTGAACGCGGTGTAGGCCGCGTCGTGGTCGAGCACAGCAGCCTCGTTCGGATCGCCCCAGCCGAACCACCTGTACTCACCGGTGAAGGGGGGAAATCCCGCAGGCGTTCCGGGAACTCCAGCAAGCCACGCGGGCACATCCGACCGGCGAAGGCAGTCCTTGGTACTGCACACCAATGAGCACTCTCTTCCCCGGCAAGTCACCTTGAAAGCCAACTGGTCGTCCGAAGGCCACGTGGACAACGTGACCGGGGCCTGGTCAGCTGACAGGTACGCGGCAACCGTGGGGATCCCCGCCGCAGACAGGTACCGAACCGCGTCCACACTTCCGACTGTCGACGGCCCCAGTCCCACGGCCGCGACCACCGGATGGTCCGCACGCGACATCTCCACCAGCCGTTCCACAGGCAGGCTCCAGTAGGCGGAGTCGTGTCCCGGATTGGCCAACACCAGCTCGACCAGCGGCCCCGGTCCACCGGAGCGATTGGCCCGCATCTGGGCCACGAATGCCCCGCGCACCGAACTCGGGTCATCCATGGGCGTCAACAGAGCGACCCGCACATACGGCCTTCTACTTCCCCGCACCGCAGCGTTCTCCCGGGCGACCATCTCCGTCACCGAAGCCAATCCGGGACTCAAAGCGAACGACCCGTCCGTCACCCCAACGCATTCCGTGCGCACGAACCGGATGTCCCGGTCGAACGGCGACACCCCACACCGCGTCTGCAACGCCCCCGCGACCGGCAACCCCACCCCGAGGCTCACCCCCAGCACTAACGCCACCCCGCCCAACGCCGCGTATCGCTGCATCCGCCTCGGCGCGCGATCCGGCTCCCCCTCCACGATCGGCGTAATCGGCTCAGTGGCTCCTGCCAGCCGGTCCTGGAGCAACGCGTGCCGGAACTGATAGACCCCACCGCTCTCCCGCAACACACCCCGCCGATGCGCGTCCGCGAGAAACGGCATCAATCTCCGAGGCAACCGCCCACGCAACGCCAACCACAGGCGAACAACCGTGAACCGCGACCATGCCTGTCGACGCCGCGCCAGCGCGACCGCCACCCCGCCCAACGCGAACCCGATCCCGTCGAGCAGGCCGATCAGCGGACTCGCGACCAGACCCAGCGCGAGCCCGGCGGGCAAGCCGAAGGCAGACGCGAACACCAGCAGTTGCACCGCGTTCGCGGCCCGGTCAGTGCGCAGCACGGCGCCGGGGTCGGTGGCGGTGACCGCGTCGGCCGGGATTCCCAGCCAGTCGGCCAGGCCGAACGCCACTGCTGAGATCAGGCCCGACGCCGAGCCGATCACCAGGCCGAGCCGGGTCGGGTCATCGATGTCGAAGGCGAGCGTGTAGCTGATCTCGGCCACGATGCCCGCCGCGACGCCGATCGCCACCCGGCGGGCGGTGCTGCGGACCAGTCGGACACCGAGGCCACGGGACCGGCCGCGCAGCCGGACCCGGCGCGGCACGGTCGTCCGGCGCGCGGCGGAGCCGACCTCGGCGGTCACGATCAGGCTCGCCACCCCACCGCCTGCTAGGCCGAGCAGAATGGTCTCCGGGGTGGTCGCGATCGTCGGTGCCACCGCGAGCCACACCGCCACGGTCGCCACGACGGCGGCCACGAGTCCCGCGCCCAGGCCGATCACGGCGGTCGCCTGTCGGGCAGGCAGCGCGCGGTGCAGCCGCCACCAAGCGAACTCGTAGGTGCGTTGCCGGTGCAGGTGCCGGGCCAGGAACCGCAGCCACCGCTCGGCACGGCTGTCCGGACCGTAGGAGGCGGTGAGGAACGCGTCGAGCAGGTGGCCCTCGACCTCGGCCCGAGTGGTGAACCGGTCGACCAGCTCCCCCGGCTCGCTGTCCCGGTCCCGATAGGCGACGCGGACCAGGCTGATCATGAGTGGCGTCCGCAGCGCCTCGGCGAGCGGGCTGTCCGGGTTCGCCCGCAGATCCGCGAACAGCGGCGCCCAGCGCGGATCGTCGGCGACGTGCCCGGCGGCGAGGTAGGCGACAGTGTCCGCGCGGTCGACCGGGCGCAGTTCCACCACCAACGCGGTCGCCGGGATCGACTCGGCCCGCGCCACGGCCGCCTGGTACTCGGCGCTCCGGCAGGTCAGCACGAGGTGCTGGCCGGGTGTCTCGGCGTCGATCAGCTCGATCGCGCGGGCATGCAGAGCGGGCGGCAGCTCGTCCATGCCGTCGAACACCGGCAGGATCTTCTTCTCCCGCACCAGCCTGCCCGCAGCATCCGGTCCATAGCGGGCGGTATTGGCCAGCGCCGGGTAGTCCTCACGCAGCCTCCGCGTCAGGTAGTCCAGCAACGGCTCCTCGCCTACCCGCCACGAGGACACCGACACCAGCACGGGCACACGGTCCCGGTCACGCTTGTCCAGCAGTGCCAACGTGAGCAGGATGGCGAGCACGCTCTTGCCCGCGCCGGGTTCGCCGAGCACGATCAGCCGCCGGGCGGGCAGGTCCAGGAAGGCATCGATCAGCTCCGGTACGCCACCGTCCAGCCGCCTCGGCTCCGGTCCGACGATGTCGACCATCGGCGGCAACACGGGCCGGTCGGTGGTGGACCACGGCAGCGGCAACAGCCGGGGCGACACCAGCTCCCGGACCTCGGCCTCCCTGGTCCACTGCGCCCGCGCCGCGATCTCCAACGCCCGCGCGGCCTCGGTCAGCCGATCCCCGCCCGGCTCGGGCGCGCGCCGCCGCCCGATCTCCTGGGCCACGGCGAGCAGGCCGAGCACCACGAACACCGGCCAGGCCAGCCACTGCCACCGCTGCCACCCGCTCGGCAGCGCGGCCGAGGCCATGTTGCCGACCAGCCCCAGCAACACCGGGACGACCGCCGCCGCGACCAGCGACCACCGCCGCACCCGGCACCTCCTTGATCACCCAGCCCGCCCACCCACCTGATCACCCAGCCCGCCCACCCACCTGATCACCAAGCAGACCGTCTGGATCACCCAGCCCAGACCGGACCAGTCCGATCATCCGGCCCGACCGACCAATCTGGCCACCACGGCCGCCCACCTGTCTCGATCATCCAGGCCGACCAACGGTTTCGGTCACCCGGCGCGCCGACTCAGCCCGATCACCCGGCTCGCGCGGCCCGATCACCCAGCCAGACCGGCCAGTCCGATCACCCGGCCCGACTGACCAACCCGATCACCAGGGCCGCCTGCCCGGCTCGATCAGCCGGCCCGATCGACCGTTTCGATGACTCGGCGCGCCGACCCGACCCGATCACCCGGTCCGCGCGGCCCGATCACCACCCGGCCGACCCGGCCCGACTCATGATCGCAGACGGTGGCTCAGGCGATGCCCAGTGCGCGCAGCCCGGTCTCGTCGGTCTCCAGCCGGGTCCAGGACTCGTCGGCGAAGTCGACGCGGGTGTGTCGGGGGCCGCCGTCGAACTCGGGGACCATCGGCTGTTTCCAGCGGGTCACGCCGCGCAGCACGTGTCGGGGTGCCTCGAACGGGATCTCCAGTACCGCGTCGCCGGGGCGTTCCGCCAGCGGCGATCGGCGGACGGACGCGGCCAGCTCCTTGGCGCCGGTCTTGAGCAACCGACCCACGCCACGCACGAGGTTGCCCAGGCCGGGTTGGGCGACCTCGCTGGTCACCTGGGCGAGGGTGTCCTCATCGTGTGTCGTGTCGCGGAGCCGGAGCACGGCGATCCGGTGTGTGGTGATGGTCAGCCAGGTGTGCTCGTACCGCGCGGCCCGATAGACCACGACGGCGGTACAGCGCGGGTCAGGACCGGCCACGGCGACGTAGCCGTTCTCGTTGTAGTCGTCCACCGCAGACGAGACCCGGTCGACCGCGCGGCTGAACATGTTCTCCGCGCGCGGGTGCCCCTCCTCGTCCAGGCCACGCACCCGGTACCGCTCACGCGACAGCTGACCGATAGGCACCACTACCTGAAGCTGGTCACCGCGCAGCCAGCCGTTCGCGTGGCCGTGCACCAGTTCGTCGAGGGTCACTGGAATCCGCGCTCCATGTCGTCCCGGTTGTGTTGCTCGCGTTGGTTCTCACCGGTGGCTTCCTCGCCCGCCTCGGTGAGGACCTGGTCGGTGGCCAGCTCGGTGCCGCTCTCCATCAACGTCCTGCCCGGCTTGGTGCCGGTCAGCCCGGTGACGCCCTTGACCGCCAACGACACCGGGTCGAGGTACTTGAGCGCGGTGCGCGCGCCGCCGACCCGCAGGCCCGCGCGGACCAGCAGGCTCTGCGCCTTGATCGCCTCCTCGACCGACTTCTTGATCTTCTTCAGGTACTCCGGTGAAGAACCCGGCGTTCATGCCGATCAGCCCGAAGCAGTCCGCGGTGGCACGGGCCTGCTGGATCTGCTCCCCCAGCCCGTCGACGACCCCGGCGCGGTCGTGGTCGTAGCGGCCCTTGGCGTGCAGGGCGGCGGGCGCGACCTGGAACTCGCCCGCCATCAGCGCTCACCCCGCCAGGTGTAGACGGACTGGTCGCTGACGTCCTCGTCCTCCACCGGCGCGGCGGCGGGCCGGACGAGCTCGTCGGGCTCCTCGGGGCTCAGCGACTGCGCGGCCCGCACGGCCTCGTCGAACTGGTCGCCCACCAGCGGCCGCATCTCCGCGGCCAGTACGGCCGCGGCGTCGGCGCTCGCCTGGTGGATGGTGTCCACGATCAGGGCCTGCAACTGCCGCGCCCCCAGCGCGACCGACCGCTCGGCCAGTTCCAGCGACACCAGTGCCCCGCCGGGCGCGACCACGGCCGTCACCGAACCGTCGGCGCTGCGGGCCGTCCCCCGCGCGCCCGCCACCGCCTCGCGCATCGCGGCGGCGCGCCACGCCATGTCCGCGTTCCGCTCCTCGGCCCGCCGCAACCACTGCCGCGCATCGGACACAACACCCGCCAAGCCCTCCCGACACATCCCCGACAAACAAGACCGTATCGGAGCCGCTCGACGCGGGTGGGCCGTTCGGCGCAAGGAACACGCGCGAACACCGCGCTATTCACTCGCGGATGTGACCGGCAGCGGATTCCCGACCGGTCTCCGCGCCGCGCGGAAGGCGACCCAGAGGCAGAGCAGGACGATGGGCAGCTCGAAGAACACGGCCAGGAAGCAGGAGAAGAACCGTTGCATGCCGGGCGCCGCGGTCATGGTGTCGAACCAGGCGTCCACCGTGAACATGGTCGCGGCGGACATGGCGAACAGCCGGAACCGCTCGTCGCCCCGCCACAACAGGAACCCGGTCACCGACAGGCAGACGGCCATCATCGCGTCCAGGCCGATCCACACCACCGACCAGTGGTGCACTCGGACGGTCGGCGGCAGCGCGCCGCCGAGCAGGACCATCCACGGCACCATCACCACCCCGCCCGCCGCCAGGACCAGTCCCCAAGCTCGCGCGCCCCGCGCGCCGGTGATCCGCGTTCCCATACCCCCATGGTCACCCCGTTCGGCCGGTGACCGCATCGACGCCAGTGGACACGAACCGCACAATGCGGCACACGAACACCGAAAAGTGCCGACCGACTGTGACCGATTCGAGGGAGTGCGCCGCCCAGCGGCCGCGCCCTGCCCGCGCGGGTCGTGGCGAGGGTGGAGTCAGGACGCCGCGCGGCAGCCCGAAGCCGGTGCCCCGGGCAGCGGATTTGCTATATGCAATTTGCCCACAGGCCCGGTGTGCTGCGACGCCGGAACCGGCGGTAACAGCGACGCCGGTCACAGCGACACTCGGACAAACCCCTGTCGAACCCTCACCGAGGCGGTCCGCCGCGTGCCCATCTTCGGCAAGTCCAAGAGCGTCGTCTGTCCGGTGTGCACGAAGAACCTGGGCCGGGCGCCGAACATGGCCCTGCACAACGCTTCGCACGTACTGCCCGCCGAGGACGGCGGCCCCGGTTTCATGTGGCGCTGCGGATGCGGCGAATACGCGGGCGTCTGGGACCAGAAAACCGGAGCGATAATCTCGCTGACGGCACACATGGAGAAACGACATCAAATCCGCCTGATATAGCGCCTTGACGACCGTCGGTCACTTCCCGCCCGGAAGCACTACGGTCGACGGGATGTATCTCGTCACGGACTCGTGATCCACCCTGCCCCGAACCCCGAGGAGACAACGGAACTGGGCTCCCCGGGCAACGAAACCCCCTTTCGTCCTCGGCCAGCCGTTGTCATCGTTGCCGAAAACCGTTGCCTACCAAGGCAAAGACGGCACGTTCTCGGTGTCCACCCACACCGGCACCGAATCACGGTCCGAGGCTGAACCACACCGTCGTCCCCGCCCCCGGCGACGACTCCAGTCGCAGCGACCCGCCGTGTCGGGCCACGATCCGGTCCACGATCGCGAGTCCCGCGCCGTGGCCGCCGCCGTGCGCGTCGCGCGGGTGCAGGCGGCGGAACAGGCGCAGCACATCTCCCTGGTACGCCTCGGGGATGCCGATCCCGTTGTCCCGAACGAACACCTCGGGCGCCCCCTCCGACGGCCGCACGACCCCGACCTCGACCGTGCGCGGCCGCTCGGGGCTCGCGTACTTGGCGGCGTTGACCAGCAGGTTGACCAGGATCTCCTGTAGCCGCTCGGCGTCCCCGGACACGGTGAGACCCGGCGCGGGCAGGGTCACCTCGACCTCCTGCTCGGCCAACCGCCCACCCGCGATCTCCAGCGCGCGGACCGCTGCCGCGCGCAGGTCGATGTCCTCGCGGCTCAGCTCGCCCTGGCCGAGCTGGGCGAAGTGCAGCAGGCCGTTGATCAGCTCGTCCATCCGCTGGGCCAGGTGCTGGATCGTGCCCAGCCTGCGCGCGGTGGTGGCGTCGAGCGTCTCGGCGTCCTCGGTGATGAACGCGGCCGTGGTGGCGATCCCGCGCAGCGGCTCCTTCATCTCGTGCGCGGCGACATGAGTGAACGTGTCCAGGTCCTGGTTGGCGCGGCGCAGCTCGTCGTTGACCTCGACCAGCCGGTTGGCGCGGCGCAGGGCCGCGGTGCGGACGGCGGCACCGAGCTCCTCGGCGACCACCTCGTCCGAGGTCGTCCACGGCAGGCACCGGCCGCGCACGACGGCCTGGTAGACCGCCGACGACCCGCGCGGGGTCAGCCGCTGCCCGCGCGGACCGACCCGGACCGGCTGCTCGGGGTCGGTGGCCCAGGTGCGCGCGGCCCGTCGTTCCCGCCGGGTCCACACCACCAGGTCGCCCGCCCCGTCCAACGCCAGCACCAACACCCCGCTGACCTCGTCGGCGAGCCCGGCCAGCTCCGGAGCGTGCTCGCCGAGACACTCGCAGCTCCACACCTGACCGGCGGCAAGCTCGGGCAGGTGCTCCCACAGCGCGTCGTCCATCGGCGCGTCGCCGGTCGTTCGGCCGGACAGCCGCAGCGCGACCGCGTCGGCCCGGACCAGCGACGCCAGCTCGGCGCCGTGCGCGAGCAGCGAGCCCGCGATGTCCGAGTGCAGCTCGGTGACCAGCGTCAACAGCGCGGTCCGCGCCTGCTGCCTGGCCTGCGCGGCCTCCGCCTCCTGCACCGCGGCCAGCTGCAACGACAGCGTCACGCCGAAGAACTCGCAGGCCGCGCGCACCTCCGCGCTCAGCCGCCGGGGCGCCAGGCCGTGGCAGGCGATCAGGCCCCACAGCCTGCCGCCGTCGAGCAGCGACACCGACATCGACGACCGCACGCCGATGTTGCGCAGGTACTCCAGGTGGAAGCCGGACACCGTGCGCAGGGTCGAGTCCGACAGGTCCAGCGGGTCGGCCGCGCCCGGCGGCACCGGCGGGACGAGCCGGGCGGTGTCGTCGTCCACGTCGTGGATGACCCGGATCCAGTTGCGCTCGTAGAGCCTGCGCGCCTGCGGCGGGATGTCGGTGGCCGGGAACCACAGCCCCAGCCACGGCTCCAGGCCGTCGGCGACCGACTCGGCGAGCACCTCGCCGGGCCCGGCCGGGCCCTCGAAGCGATAGGCCACGACCCGGTCGTAGCCGGTCAGCGCCCGGATCTCGGCCACCGCGGCGGCGCACACGTCCACCACCGTGCGGCCGTGCTGCAGCCTGGTCAGCGCGGTGCGGACGGCCGGGTAGAAGCGGGAGAAGACGAACGGGCGCTCCTCGGTCACGGGCTCCAGCTCGACGACGAGCCGCCCGTCGGCGCGGTGGACGGTGGCGTCGAACTCGCGCCCGGCCACGGTGAGGGTGAGCAGGCCGCGGTCGCCGGTGGGGGCGTCGAGCGTGCGGTGGATCGCGTCGAGGGCGGCCGCGCCGAACAGGTCGACGGCGGCGGTGCCGAGCAGGTCGCCGGTGCCGAGCACGGACCCGCAGTTGGAACTGGCGACCGCGACCCGCCCGTCCGCGTCGAGGGCGAGCAGGGCGCCGTAGGACTGGATGCCGCCGAGCCGGTGGATCGGTTCGCTCAGGCACACCGACAGGTCGAACGGCGTGCCGGACTCGACTTCCGCGGCCCGGTCGCGTTCGCCGGGCTGCCACGCGCTGTCGTCGCCGCGCACGCTCACCGCCTGCTCCCCGTCCCGCCCGCGGGCCGATCCCGCGCCAAGACCATACAGTTGGCCCGGCGCATTCGCGGCGCACCGGGACGAGCAGAGTGGGATCGTGGAGCCGAACCGACCGGACCGTTGGTCCGACCGATTGCACGCGCTGTGGCGCTCGGCGTTCACGGCAGCGAGCACCCGCGAGTTCGCGCACGAGCTGTACACCGGCCTGCTGTCGCTGTCGGGCGTCCGCGCCGTGCTCGGGGTCCGGTTCGCCGCCGCGGGCCAGGTCCTGGTCACCCGCTGGGCCGACGCGGCGGGCCTGCACACCCGGCTGCCCGGCCTGGCCGCCGACGTCGCCGAGCTGGGCCGGGACCTGTCCGCCCAGCCGGTCGCGGACATCACCGACCCGCACCACAAGACCATGATCGGCCAGATCACCCAGCTGCCCGCGGCGCGGCTGTCCGCCGGGCTCGCCGAGCGCGTCGCCGGGTGCGGGGCGGACGGGCTGCTGGTGGCCACCCTCGACGTCGCGCGGCGCGGCCGGGGCGTGATGGCGCTTGCGGTCGCCTCCGCCGCGGCCGACCAGGCCACGCTCGTCACCGCGTTGGGGCAGGCGAGCGAGGTGGTGGTGGCCGCCGACCACCGCATCAGCGAGCAGCGGGACCTGGAGGACCAGCAGGCCCTGGACGCGCTGCTGGCCGAGGCGTCGCTGCGGATGGACGCCTCGCTGGACATCGCCGACACGCTGCGCGCGGTGGTGCGCATGGTCGTGCCCGCCCTGGCCGACGGCGCCGCGATCCACATCCAGCGGGACGGCCGGATGGTCCCGATCGCGGTGGCGCACGTGGACGCGCACCGCGAAGCCCCACTCGCCGACCACCTGCGCGCGGGCCACTGGGCGGGTGAACCGGTGGTCGACGGCACCGCCCGACCCACCCCCGGCGACGGCCCGCACCCGGCGTGCCTGCCCGCGGCGGTCGGCCTGGACACCATGACGATCGCCGTGCTGCGCGCCCGCGGCCGGGATCTCGGGCTGCTGACGTTCTTCCACCGCAGGCACTCGACCTGGCGCAACTCCACCCGGTTCCTGCACGACCTGGCGGGCCGCGCGGCGCTGGCGATCGACAACGCGACGTTGTACGAGCAGCGCAGGCACGACGTGCTCTCGTTGCAGCAGCACCTGCTGCCCGCCGTGCTGCCCGAGGTCCCCGGCCTGGAACTGGCCGCGGGCTACAACGCCGCCGACCACACCCTGGAGGTCGGCGGCGACTTCTACGGCGTGGTCGACCAGGGCGGCCCGGTCGTCGCCCTGGTCGGCGACGTGTGCGGCCGCGGCGCCCCGGCCGCCGCGCTCACCGGCCTGGCCCGGCACACCCTGGAGACCGTCCTGGCGGGCGGCGGCTCGCCCCGGCACGCCCTGGACATCCTCAACCGGAAGATGCGCCGCGACCGCATCTCCCGCTTCCTGACCATCGCCACCGCCACCCTCGGCCCGGTGGCGGACGACGTGCTGCGCCTGGAGACCCTGTCCGCGGGCCACCCCCGCCCCCTGATCGTCCGCCGCGACGGCACGGTCGAGGAACCCCACTGCACCGGCCGCCTCCTCGGCGTCTTCGACGACCTGGCCCTGCACACCGCCACCGACCACCTCTACCCCGGCGACCTGGTCCTGCTGTTCTCCGACGGCCTGCTGGAGGCCCGCGACACCGACGGCCGCCTCTTCGGCGAGACCGAGCTGGCGGACACCCTCGCCGGACTGCGCTCGCTGCCCGCCGCCGCCCTGGTCGACGCCCTCGTCTCCGGCTCCGACCGCTACCACGTCAACGACGACGTCGCCGTCCTCGCCATCCGCCACCTCGACCCCAGGAACGGAGCCACGTCGTGGACCGGCAGGTGACCGACGACCGGTTGGTCCTCATCGTCGAGGACAACGAACTCGACCGCGAGGCCATCGAACGCGCCCTGTCCCGCTCCCACCCCGAGCTCACCCTGGAGTTCCTCCCCGACGGCGACACGGTCCTACCGCGTCTGCACGACCCGTCGCGCCCCCGCCCGGCCCTCATGTTCCTCGACCTCACCATGCCCGCCACCGACGGCTACACGGTGCTCACCACGGTCCGCGCGGACCCGTCCTTCGCGGACATGACCATCATCGTGCTGACATCGTCCACCACGTCCGCGGACATCGACCGGTGTTATGCGGCCGGGGCGGACAGCTACATCTACAAGCCGGTGAACTTCGCCCTCTTCCGGACGGTGCTACAGGGCGCGGTGGACTACTGGTACTCCCGCCGGACCGACGACCATCCACAGTGAACAGTGATTCGGCATCCACTGCGGCCGATGGGGCAGTCGTCGCAGCACACCGGTCGACGTATTCCGTCCAACGAACCCGACGATCCCCACCGAACCGGTCAGCAGGGAGGTCAGCGCTACCGGCCGTGACCGGGGCACCTCAGGGGAGGCGACGGCCAACCGGCCCGTACCGGATCGCGCACCGCTCGCCCGGTTCACCGGGCCGATTGCCGCTTCCGGTGCAGGAACCACTCCACGCCGATGAGCGGGACGGTCCAGCCGAGCCACGCCGTGGTGCCCGCGATGGCCTGGCCGAGCGCGACCTCACTGCCGCCGAAGGTCGTGTCCAGGCCGGGGCTCAGCACCACCGCGAGTATCGGCGCCCAGATCCGGTTGGTGATTGTCGACAGCGTGAGTACATAGCTGCGCAGCATCCATTCCCGATGCCCCTTGAAGTCCCGCGCGCGCACCCGCCGCCAGCCCGTGAGCGTGCTCAGGAACCACAGTGGTGCCAGCAGCATCGCGCTGGCCTGGTTGGCCGGGCCGAACGGCGAGGTCATGCCGACGAAGAACCCGGCGACCGCGGCCGGCAGCACCCCGGCGAAGACGTAGACGCGGCCGACGCGGCGGTGCAGTCGCGGATAGTGGGCACGGAACCACGGCCACAGTTGCAGGAACCCCGCCACCATCGCGACCACCCCGAAGGCGATGTGCGCGATCAGTGCCGGGTAGTGCACCGACGACGTCGCCGGTACCCGGGACCGGGCCGGGTCGAGCCCGACGTACGGCGGCAGCGAGTAGACCAGGAAGACCACGATCAGTGCGGCGGCCGGGACGAGCCACGGCGTACGCCGGAACGTGCGGACCACGACACTCGACATGACAGAGAAACCCCGCTTTCCCGTTGAGTGGTATCACTCACGGTAAGCAGCGGTCCCCGGTCCGGCCATCCGGCAGCCACCAGGGCCGGTGCTGGGGATAACCCCAGCACCGGCCCTGGTGTCCTCAGTGGACACAGAGGTGGCAGGCATGCCCCGCCGTCACCCCCGGCCCGTCACCTCACCTCTTGGTCGGGAAGACCCGAACGGTCAGCGAGGTGCCCTCCTGCTTGAGCACCTTGATGCCCACGCCCGCGGCCGGGAGCTTGACGCCCGCCGTCGGCTGCGCCGCGTTCCAGTACGACTTGGTGTCGTCGAACAGCGGCTGCGCGTTCTGGCCCCGGATGTAGCTGGCCCGACCACCCGCGTACAGGGTGAACGAGTCGGCCTTCCGCAGCGAGAACGGCGCGTCGTACCCGGCGACCCGGGGCCGCCACGCCTGGCCCTGCAGGTTGTAGATCGGGTCCGGGTGCGCGTCCACGATCGACAGGTTCGCCTCGCCGGGGTGCACGGACGTGTTGTTGTCCGCCTGCGAGGTGTCCCAGTAGCTGACCAGCAGGCCTTCCTGGTACGGGAACCGGGTGGCGAAGTTCGGCTTGTCCGGGTACCCGTAGTCGTAGGGGCCGGGCTGCAGGTACTTGTCGTACCCGGTGTAGACCCGGTTGGCCGCCACGTAGAAGTTGTCGAACGTGGCCGTCTCGGTGCCGGTGGTGATGCGGAACCCGGTCGGGGTCCAGCCGTTGTTGCCCGACTCCGCGCCGTCGGTGAACAGCGCGGCGCCGTCGGCGACGACCGAGATCTCGTCGGCGAAGAACCCGTTGAGCGCCAGGCCGCCGTCGGTGCGGTAGCGCAGGCGCAGCAGGGTGTTCTTGCCCGCCAGGGAGTTCAGCGGCACCGACACGTCCACCCACTGGTTGTTGGTGGTGTTGGTGATCGCCGGGACCCCCGTGGCGTCCCGGGTGAACGGCTTGCCGTTGGCCACGCCGTCCAGCGCGGTCCAGTTGGCACCGCCGTCGGTGGACGCCTCGACGAAGAGGAAGTCGCAGTCGCAGTCCTCGATGTCGTAGCGGGCCTTGAGCTTGAGCTCGGCCGACGACTTGCCGGTCAGGTCGACCGGGCGGGTGAGCGAGTTGGAGAGGTTGTCCCCCTTGTCGCTCCACCACATCTTCTGGCCCGCGAACGGCGGCCCGTACACGGCGGATTTCACCTTGTCGGGCAGCACGACCACGACGCCCTGCGCCTTGTCCGTGTTGTACGCGGCCGGGCCGAGGTCGATCTTCCTGTCCTGGCCCGCGACCACGGTCTCGTAGTCCAGCCAGCCCAGCTGCAGCTTGTCCCACGGGGACAGGTCGTTGGCGCGCAGGCCGATGGGCTCGTTGGCCAGCGAGACGCGGCTCTGGCCCATCAGCGACCACCAGTTGATGCCGTTCTCCTGGGCACCACCCGGGCCGACCGTGTCGTAGTTGTCCGGCAGACCGAGGTCGTGGCCGTACTCGTGCGCGAACACGCCGAGGCCGCCGTTCTCCGGCTGCATCGTGTAGTCGCCGACCCACAGACCGGTGTTGCCGATCTGCACGCCGCCGAGCCGGTTGTCCGCCGGTCCGGTGGTGTTGCCGGAGAAGGCGTACCAGCGGTGCGCCCAGATGGCGTCCTCACCGTACTGCGGGTCGCCGTCGGACTGGTCCGCACCCGCGTGCACGATCTGGAAGTGGTCGATGTAGCCGTCCGGCTCGTTGAAGTCGCCGTCGCCGTCGTAGTCGTAGCGGTCCCACTGGTCGTAGGAGGCGAGATCGGCCTTGATGTCGGCGTCGCTCGCGCCCTGCGCCTTGCGGTCCGTGACCCACTGGTTGAGCGCGTCCTGGACCAGGTACCAGCTGTTGCCGCAGATCTTGCCGGGGCACGGGGAGCCGTCCGAGCGGCCGTACCGGGCCTCGTTGTAGGGCACCTTCACCCAGTCGGTGACCTGGCCGTCGACCGAGTACCGGCCGGAGGAGGCCTTCTCGTAGAAGGTCTTCAGCGACTCGACGTTCGACCCCTGGCCGAAGTACAGGTCCTGGTAGTGCTTCTGCGAGTAGTCCGCCTGCCACACGGTCTTGTTGTCGACCGCGCGGTTGGGCTTGGGGATCTGGTTGTGCCGCGGACCGTCGTAGCGCGTCGGGCCCGGGGTCGCCGGGCTGGTGTCGCGGTCCGGGAAGTCCGGGTGCCGCTGGTCGCCGAACTCGGCGAGCACGACGAAGATCTTGTCGGTCTTCTCGCGGCCGAGCTCGACGTACTGGTCGCCCGCCTTGCCGTTGTTGCGGTTCTTGGCGGCGGGCTTGGCGCCGACCTTGACCACGGTGCTGGCCCCGCGCTGTTCGGCGCTGGCCTCTCCGGAGAGGACCTTGGCCAGGCCCTCCTCGCGCAGGGTGCGGCGCTTGTTCTCCAACGGCGAGACGACCTCGTCGGTCTGGTCCGCCGCGGCCTGGGGTGCTGGCGCGGAGGCGGGCGCGGCCACGGCCGAGCCGTGCACCACCACCGCCCCGGTGCCGACCACCGTCGCCGCGGCGAGCGCGACGACCAATCTTCGGCGCACTAATTCCTCCCGATTCGTGGGGATGACTCCGGGTGAAGCCTCGCGAAACAGTAGAGGAGGACACGGCGCCCAGATATCACGAGAGGATTACAAGAATCATTCCGGCCATCACATTCCACTATAGGACGGCGTGATGGTCCGAATGGCCGAAACCTCCGTTGCACCACCCGGACCAGGGCGGTTGCCGGGGGCGACGGCCGACTTCGGGCGAAACGGGAATACCAATCCGGGCTATTCACAGAATAGAACGGCGACTGGTAACGGCCGGGTGGTGAATACCGACCCGATGTGGATCAGGGTACGACGACCAACTCGCCGCTGATCTGCCGGTGGATGGCCGCCATGTCGAAGTAGTCGCGCTCGCGCCGGATGAGCCCGTCGCGGACCTCGACGACGTGGCAGGCGTGGCTGACCACGCGGCGGCCGGTGGGCTGGAGCGGGCCGAGCGGGCCCAGGTGCGTGCCGACGCAGCGGACCTCGACGAACGAGGTGGCGCCGTCGACGCCGGTGTGGAAGTCGGTGTAGCCGAACACCACGTCGGGGAACGCGGCGTGCAGGTACTTCATCACCGCCACCGGGGTGTCGGTCTCGGCGAACCGGGTGCCGGTGACGTCGGTGTAGACGTACTCCGGGTGGTAGAGGGCGCGCATGCCCTCCCAGTCGTAGGCGTCGATGGTGGCCCAGTGCCGCCGGTGGACGGTCGCCGCGTTCATGGCGACCACGCTAGGGGCGCGGCCGGGGCGGGCCGGGTGTCCTGGCCGATCTTCGACGCGAGGTTCACCTGTCCGGGTGGGACGCGCGATGCGGGCGCGCGCCCCGGGACAGGTCAGCCCGCGTCGGGTTGGTCGTCGGCGGCCTTGAGGTAGGCGCGCAGGGTCTCCAACGCCTTGTGCTGGGTGACGCGCACCGCGCGCGGGGACATGTCCAGCAGCACCGCGACCTGTTCCGCAGTACGTCCCTCGACAACCCGCATGCGCAGCACGCGCAGCTGCAACGGGGTGAGCGCGGCCATCGGGTCGGCCGTGCCCTGGCGCGGCTCGGGGATGACGAGCCGGGGGCCGTGGGGCGTCTTGGGGGTCCGCATGCCTGGGGAACGCCCGGGGTCGTCGATCATGACGCGGTTCACGTCCGAATTTTCCCAACAACTCCTCAGATTCCGCGCCTGACACGCGGCGTTGCCGACCGGTCACCCGGCGGGGTCGGGCCAGGGATCGCCCCAGGCGGTGTCCCGGGCGGACCGGTAGGCGCCGGGGTCGCGTCTGGTGACGGTGGTGTCGACGAGCCCGTCCGGCCCGCAGACCCGCAGCGCGACGAGCCCCTTGCGCTTGAGCGGGTGCCGGACCACCCGGCCCGGCGCGGGCGGCCACTCGGCACGGGTGGCGGCGACGTAGGAGAACTTCTCGTCCTCGTGCCCGAGCGTGGCCGTCTTGACCCGCCGGTGCACGGCACTGCGCCCGAGCCGTGCGACGAAGTGGCACCAGTCCTGGCCGCGCGGGACGGGACAGGCGTCGTCGTGCGGGCAGGGGGCGAGCACCCGCATCCCGGCGGCGAGCAGCTCGTCGCGGGCGGCCAGCACCCGCTCGTACCCGGCGGGCGTGCCCGGCTCCACGACGACCACCAGACCCGCCTTCGCGGCCATCGCCCGCACGACGTCGGCGCGCGCGGCCTCGGTGAGCTCGCTCAGGACGTAGGAGAGGGTCGCGACGTCGGCGTCCGGGATGTCGGTCCCGATCGCCGCCCGCCGCCAGTGCACGTCGGGAAGACCGGCCCCCTTGGCCAGCCGCGCCCCCAACGTCAGCGCGGGCCCCGACCGGTCGAGCACGGTCACGTCGGTCAACGACGGCCACCGCTCCGCCGCCGCCCACACCGCCGCCCCGGTCCCACCCCCGACATCGACCATCCGCGCCGGCGCGAACCCCGGCGCCAGGTCCGCCACCCGCCCCAGCACGGACGCCACCGCCGCGTGCGTGGCGGGCATCCGGTAGGCGGCGTAGGCGACGGCGGCGAGATCGGCGTCGAGCACCACGTCCCCCGGGTCGACCCCGGTGCGGTACCGCTCGATCAGCCCCCGCACGGCGTCGGCGACGCGCTTCTCCGGAAACCGCCCGACCTCGCCGTCGAGCGCCGCCTGCAGAACGACCAGTGTGGACACGACCGGCCATCATGCCCGACCCGGCACCCGCGCCCGACCCCCAGGTCACACTCCCGAGCCGCCGTACACCCGCCATCCCCAGGCAAGATCATCCGCCGCCGGAACCGTCGTACCCCCGCCCTGGGATGGATACGGGGGCCAAGGGCCGCCCAAGATCATCCACTCCCGGCCGCCAGGCGCCCGCCACCCCTCTGCCCGGCGCCACAGCCCGCCGGTGAACAGCGGGCCAGGCGCCACCTCATGGCAAAAGGCCGGAGGCCGGTCCGAGCGGGTGCTCGAACCGGCCTCCGGCTGTGGGGACGCGGGTCAGTAGCGGAACTTGGCGACCAGGTCGCGCAGGTGGGCCGACAGCTTCTCCAGGTCGACGGCGGCCTGGCGGCTCTCGTCGATCTCGTTGGCCGCGACGCTGGTGGCGTCGGCGACGTGCCCGATGCTGCCCGCGATCTCCGAGGAGCCGGAGGCGGCCTGGGCGATGTTGCGGCCCATCTCGGCGGTGGTGGCGGTCTGCTCCTCCACCGCGGAGGCGATCACCAGCTGGTAGTCGTTGATCTTGGCGATGATCGAGCTGATCTCGCCGATGGTGCCGACGGCCTGGGCGGTGTCGGACTGGATGGCCTCGACCTTGCGGACGATGTCCTCGGTGGCCTTGGCGGTCTCCTGGGCGAGCTCCTTGACCTCGGAGGCGACCACGGCGAAGCCGCGGCCCGCCTCACCGGCGCGGGCGGCCTCGATGGTGGCGTTGAGGGCCAGCAGGTTGGTCTGCTCGGCGATCTCGGTGATGACCTTGACCACGTTGCCGATCTGCGCCGAGGAGTCGCCGAGCTTGGCGACCACGTCGGTGGTGGAGGCGGCGACCTCGACCGCGTGCGAGGCCACGGTGGCACCCTCGTTGGCGCTGTGCGCGATCTCCTTGATGGAGGAGCCGAGCTCGTCGGCGCCGGTGGCGACGGTCTGCAGGTTCAGCGACACCCGGTCCGCGGCCGAGGCGACCTGGGTGGCCTGGGTGTTGGCGCCGGTGGTGCCGGTGAGCAGCCGGTCGCTGACCTGGACCAGGCGGGTGGAGTCGTTCTGCAGGGTCTCCGCGGTGTTCGCCAGCGCGGACACGGCGGTGCCGAAGTTCTCCCTGGCCTGGTTGAACGCCACGCCAAGCTGGCCGACCTCGTCATTGCCCTGCACGATCGCGGCCCGGCTCAGGTCGCCGTCGGCCATGTGCTTGGCCACGCCGGTGATCTGGCGCAGCGGACGCACGATGCGGCCCGCGATGATCACGCCGAGGGCCAGCGCGGCGGCCAGGCCGAGGATCATCGCGATCAGCACGATGGTCCACGCGGTGGTGTAGGCGCTCTCGCCGTCGGCGGCCGCGCGCTCGGCGCTGGTGCGCTCGATGGTGGCCAGGTCGGCGATGCCGTTGTCGATGCCCATGATCAGGTCGGTGAACTTGCTCATGTCGTTCATCGGCGTGTAGCCGGCCGGGGCCGGGTCGCCGTAGCTCATGTCCCGCTCGATGCGGAAGGTCTTCTGGTCGGCGAGCAGCTTGGCGGCCTTGTCGCGGCCCTCCTGCTCGGTGGTGTGCGCGAGGTAGCTGGTGATGGACTTGTCGATCTTGCCGTCCGCCTCGTGCTGGCCGTCGCGGGCGGTCTTCTTGCCCTCCGGGGTCGGGATGACGTACCACATCGCGGCCCAGTGGTTGATGTCGCCCTGGGCGCCGCGGATGTCGCCGAGGTCGCTCAGCGCGGCCGCGTTGCGGGTGGCCACGGTGTTGAGGCGCTTGTCCAACCGGGACATCTGGATCATGGCCAGGACGCCGATGACCACCGCCACCGCGACCACGGCGGTCAGCGCCACCATGATCTTCGCCCGGATCCCCCAGTTGGCGAAGCGCACCCCGGAGGCGCGCGGGGGCTTGTTGTCTGTCGCGTTAGCCGCAGCCATCGGTAACCTCACGTCCACTCAGTCCCAGGGCATCACCTGCCACCTACTTCGAGTGGTTGGTCGGCATGTTCCGGACGAACCTGAGGAATCCCCATGAGCGACCCGTGAATGGGCCGTGAGGTCACCCGCTCAGGTGATCAATCGGCCCTTGGTGCGGCGCCAGGCCAGCACCAGGAAGACCACCAGACCGACCAACGGCAGCGAGCTGACCGCCCAGCTCAGCCCCAGCGGCGGGCCCGGCTGGTCGAGCACGTGCAGGTCGGCCAGCTCGCCGACGCCGGGACCCGCGGGTCCGTCGATCAGGAACCGCATGGCGTAGTCGCCCGGCTCGTCCATGGCCCGCACGTCCAGCCCCCACACCTCGCGTTGGCGCGGGTGCCGGGCCAGCGGCTCGTCCCAGGCCTCGCGCGGGTCCGCGGCGGGCAGGAACACGATGGAGCCGGACTTGCCCGCGATGCCGCCGTCGACGGCGAAGGTGAAGTCGAGCGACTGCATGGCCCGCACCGGCCAGGCGCTGAACCCGACGGTGACCGCGTACGGGCCCGCCTGCACCTTCTCCGTGTGGACCACGTTGACCGGCTCGTAGGCGAGCGCGGCGGGCGCGGTGGCGACGAGCAGGCCCGCGGTGGCGAGCAGGACGGCGAGCTTGCGCATGTCAGTTCCTTTCCGGGGTGCGGTCGCCCGCGAGACGGAGCATCCGGCCGAAGCGCCTGCCCGCGGGGGCGGCGACCAGGCCGACGACGGCGCCGACGAGCGCGGTGAGCAGCACGCGCTGCAGCGGCGGCAGGGGCCCGTCGAAGACCCAGGAGCTCTGCGGGCGCTGCAGGCCCGCGAGCAGACCGCCCGCGATGGCGCCCGCCAGCGGCGCGGCCCACCGGGACCGGCTGGTGAGCAGCGGGTGGACCAGCAGCGCGACCACGACCAGGGACATCGGGATGAGCGCGGGCAGCTGCGGCTCCTGCCCGGCGTAGTCGCGCATCGGCAGGCCGACGGCCTCGGCGTAGACGCGGCTGGCCCAGGGCGAGAACCACCAGGTGACGGCCTGGATGACGGCCAGGCCCAGCGCCATCAGCACGCCGCCGTACCGGGTGAACGCGGTCGCGCAGGCCAGCACCAGCACCATCAGCGCGGCCATGGCCACGTGCATGGCGTTGACCTGGCCGTTGAGGGACTTGAACGCGAACACGATGACGGTGTCGAACGCGCCGAGCACGGCCAGCGACACGAGCGCGCCGATCCGGCCCCACCGGTGCTCGTCCGCGGCGCCGAACACCACGACGGTGCCGACCAGGGTGGCCGAGATGGACAGCAGCAGCCCGATGTGCGGCGGCGAGTCGATCACCGCGTCGAACCCGTAGAGGCCGTGCCACCACTGGTCCCAGAGGCCGTAGAGCAGGAAGGACGCGGCGCCGCAGCCCGCCACCAGGTAGCCGAGCGGGGCGGTGAAGGCGCGGCCGAAAACCCGGATCGGCGGGCCGCCCAGGCTCGGGTCGGGGACGGCGCCCGCCCGGTGCGCGGCGGTGGTGGCAAGCACGGCGGTGAGCGCGGCCAGGCCGGAGATGGCGCTGCCCGCGTAGAGGAAGAGGTGCGGCAGGGTGAAGAAGGTGTCCGGCCCG
This sequence comes from Actinokineospora enzanensis DSM 44649, assembly GCF_000374445.1. Taxonomy (GTDB): domain Bacteria; phylum Actinomycetota; class Actinomycetes; order Mycobacteriales; family Pseudonocardiaceae; genus Actinokineospora; species Actinokineospora enzanensis. The sequence goes on from NZ_KB894426.1 coordinate 74,761, forward strand.
ACGTCGGAGTGCCACTGCACGTCCCAGGTCAGGCCGATGAGCGAGAACACTGTGCCGGTCAGCAGCACGACAGCGGCGGGCAGCCCGCGCGCGCGGCTCGCGGTGATGGCCATGGTTCCTCCTTGCTGGAGCGGGGACGGGCTTAGACGACGAGGGTGAAGACGGCGTGCGCGCTGGTCCGGTCGCGGCGCACGGTGACGGTGAGCTCCCAGAGCCCGGCCATGGGCAGGTCGGTGGGCGCGGCGGTGTACCGGCCGGGCCCGTCGGGGGTCGCGGTGACCGGGGCGAGCGCGTGCCCCATGTCGGCCATCACGGGTTCGACGGTGACCTCGTCGGCGGCCACCGGCCCGCCTGCCTGGTCGGTGACCTCGACCCGCACGGTGTTGGCGCCCACCCGCGGGTCGTCGACGGTGAGCCGCAGCGCGTAGTCACCCGCCGAGGCACGCAGGTCGACGCCGCGGCCCGAGCTGGGCCAGAGCAGCACGGCGAGCCCGACGACCAGCACCGCCGCCACGCCCGCGAAGGCCCACCTGGTTCGGGTCGTCATCGCGCACCGCCGTCCGCGGCGATATCGACGACGGTGGAAATGGTGCGAATGCGGTAATCGCGTTCGGCCTGGAACCACAGCCGATAACGGCCGGGTTCCGGAAAGGTGAAGGTGAACGGCACTCGCGCCGGATAGGCCGCCACGGTCTCGTCCGGCTGCCCGCCCGCCGCGGCAGGCGTCAACGCGTGCAGATGCGCCCAGACGCGTTCCCCCGGCCCGACGATGAACAGGTGCCCGCGCATCCCCAGCCACGGTTGCAGATCGTCCGCGCCCCCGAAATCCGCCGTCAGCTGAACCGGCCGGTTCGCGACGAGCGCCCCGGTCTCCACCCTGCCCTCGGCGGACGGCTCCGGACTGTCCACAGTGGTCCCACCGACGGCCAGTTCGGCCCGGACGAGCTGTGACCCGCCACCGGCGCGGGCGATCTCGGCCCCCAGCGCGTAACGCCCGGCCTCGCGCGGCGTGAACCGCACCCGGTAGTCGCCCTGGGCGACCCGGACGGGGTGGACGTGGGCGAGCACGCCGCCCGGACTGATGATCTCCAGGTGCACCAGGGCCCCGTGGTGCACGAGCAGGTCGTCCACCGGCCGCCCGGTGCCGCTGTCGCCGAACCGCAGCTCCACCGCCGTCGGCCGCCCCGCCACCGGTGCGCCGTCGGTGGTGACGACCAGGTTCGCGGGCGGCCGCCCGGTGTCCGAATTGGACACTCTAGACACTGTCGACGGAGCGGGAATGGTCGGGGACAACAACGCCGCCGTCACCGCGACGGTCAACGACACCACGATCCCGCCGACCGGCACCCACACCACCCAGCCACGCCGCGCAGCGAGCGGCAGCGCGACCAGGAGAAAGGCGCCTGCCGCCACGAACCCCCCGTAGGCGGCGCGCTCCCACGCGGGCGTGACCCGCTGCAACACCTGGAACGGCACCCGCGCGGCGTCCACCCCGTCGTCCAGTTCGAGCTCCCAGGCCCCGAACCGATCCACCGACAACCGGGTGTCCGCGACCCCCACGGCGGGAACGTCGAGCGCGGTCTCACTCGTCGCCCGCCCGCCCGCGGGCAGCACGCGCAGCCGCAGCCCCCCGCCCACACCGTGCCCCACCACCTCGACCTGCACCGGCCCCGGCGCGTCGACCCGCCGCACCACCACGGTCAACTCACGCTCCCCCAACGTCTGCGCCACCACCACATCGGCCCCCACCGGCCCGGAGTCGGCCAGGGCGGGCGAACCGGTCGCCACGAACAGCAGCACCACGGCCAACAGCAACCGCATCCCTCGCACCCCCCGGAGACCAGGCCCGCGCACCCCCGGATTCGGACCGTCCCCAGGGGATCCCCATCCCTCGCGAGAGGGACTTCCGCCCAGTCTCCACAAAACTTCCCCGACCCCCAACCGGATGAACCTTGTCCCTTAACGACGCTACCGGATTTCCGCGCCGGTCAATACCCCCGGGACAAGGGTCCATGAACGAATCCGCCGGATGTGGACCGATGCCCGCGAGTCCTACCAGCGACGCGACGGAATATCACCGAGAAACGTCCCCAGGTCCGTTTGGCCGCCGGGGTCGAACCCGACATAACACACAAGCCACTCCCGCCGGACCCACCCGGACCGCCACCCCACGCCTGCACCTGTGGACAAATCCAACGGATGTGGACAACTGGTGAGAGGGACCCCCGAATTCCATTCTACCGGGGTGCACCGACAGAAACGAAGATCGACAATCCGGCCTGTGGACAACCGCCCGCACTCCACGACGTCAAGCCGGGCAAGCTCCGACAGGGCAGATCATGTCCAGCGTGCAAAATGCGAACGACAACATGATTGGACCAGTCCACCGGTCTCGGAGTATTCCGCGCGGACAGGTCACCGTTTACGGCGCCGGGAGGCGACGAACACCAGGACGGCGAGGGAGCTCGCACAGGCAGCGGTGGCGGGACCGTAAGGGAGGTATCCGTCGGCGGTGATGGGGGTGCATCGGGGGTCGTTGGTGTCGTTGAGGCAGCGGGTGGCGGGGACGACCGTCACGGTGGGCCGGTCGGGAATTATTACCGTCGCCGACCTCGCGCCGGACAGCAGTGCGAGCAATACCGCGATTCTCGCCGCGCGTCCGGACAACACCGTGCACCACCCCCGTCTCGATATCGAGACGAATGGAAACGGCGCTACCGAATACTCCGATCCTCACCCATTCGCGACAAACATCCGCCGAATACCGGGGCGGCGGTTTTCACCAGAGGTGCGCACCGTGCACGATTCGACCACCGATGGCGGTGGCGATCACCGGGATGTCGCCGATCCGGTCCGGTTCGGTGGTGTGCGGATCGCCGCCGAGAACGACCAGATCGGCCAGCCTGCCCTCGGCGATGGACCCGACCGCGTCCTCCATGCCGCAGGCCCAGGCGGCCTCGGTGGTGTACGCGCGGAGGGCCTCGGCGACGGTGACGGACTCGGCCGGGCCGACGGTGTGGCCGGAGTTGGTACGGCGGGTGGTCATGAACTGGATGGACCGCAATGGCGCGCTCGGCGTGACCGGTCGGTCGGAGCTGCCCACGAGCCGGACGCCGTGGTCGAGGAACGCGCGGCCCCGGTAGAGCCAGTCGGCGCGGTCGGGGCCCATGACGGCGGCGTAGTCGTCGCCGTTGTAGTAGAGGAAGTTCGGTTGGACGACGGCGCTGATGTCGTGGTCGGCGAACCGGGGCAGCTGGTCGGGGCGGACGGCGCCCGCGTGCTCGATTCGATGTCGGGCGCCGGGTCGCGGGTACGCGCGCTGGGCGTCGGCGATGGCGTCGAGGGCCAGGTCGACCGCCCGGTCGCCGATCGCGTGCACGGCCAGCTGCCAGCCCGCGCGGTGGCCGTCGATGATCAGGGCGCGCAGCTCGTCCTGGTCGGCGTAGAACTGTCCACTGTGGTCGGATCCGGCGTACGGGTCGGTCAGCGCGGCGGTGCGGGCCATCATGCCGCCGTCGGTGAACACCTTGAGGGCGCCGATGCCCAGCCGGTCACCGCCGAAACCGCTGGTCAGGCCCAGGTCCATGGCGCGCGGCAGGCCGTCGGCCCGGTGTGCGCCGAGATCACGGAGCAGGCTCGCGGCGACCATCAGCCGGACCCGGATCGGCAGGTCGGCGCGTTGGTAGGCGGCCAGCTCGACCGGGCTGTGGCTGATCAGCCCGCCGCCGATGCCCGCCTCGGCGACGGTGGTGACGCCCTCGGCGAGGCAGGTCGCCGCGGCTCGGTGCAATGCGGTGGTCAGCTCGGACAACGAGTACGGCTGGCGCAGTGCACGGGCGGCGGCCATCCCGCCCTCGGCGAGGAAGCCGTGGTCGTGTTCCACGCCCGCGGGCAGCTCGGCGAGCACCGGACTGTTGACGACGCAGGCGTGGCCGGAGTCGTGCAGGAGCAGCACTTTGCGCCCACACGCGACCCGGTCCAGCTCAGTGGCCGTGAGGTGTCTGCCGAGCGGGCGCTGGTCGTAGCCGACGACATCGAGCCATTCGTCGTCGGAGGCCGCTGCCGCCGCGCCGATGGTCGCGAGCACGGCGGCGATGTCCTCGCTGGGCGCGACCGAGACCGCGCCTGCGCCGAGCCCGGCCCAGGCGAGGTGCACGTGCGCGTCGACGAACCCGGGGAGCACGACCGCCCCACCGAGATCGACCTCCCGGCGCGCGGGCAGGTCCGCCACGGCGTCGTCCACGCCGACGATCCGCCCGGCCCAGATGCCCACTTGGCGGGCGGTGGGGTGCGCGGGATCCATGGTGTGGCAGGCGAGGCCGGTCAGGCGGAGATCCAACATGGTGCCCACAGTAGCCGTGGTCGCCGACAATTCCCTGAGTTGTCCACAGGGTTGCGCTGGTTGTCCACAGTTCTCGATCGGGCGATCTTGACAGGCGGCGAAATCGGGTAATGTCAGTGCCGGGGGACGTTCCCCGGGTGGGCGGGGGTCTGCCTACCCGAGGGCGGAATGGGCCGGGATGAGCCGGCGTTCACCGGATCGAGACGCCCGGGTACGGAGTTGTCCACAATGCTCGGCAATCATCCACAAGCCACGGGCACGGGGTATTGACAAAATCCTGGGACCGTTAGATTCAGAAATGGGCCGGCCCCCGGGTGGGTGGGGACTGTCTTTCGGAGGCGCGGGTGGGGACTGTCTTGCGGAGGCGCGGGTGGGCAGCGCGGGGACGACGTTCGCCGGATCGGGATGGCTGGGCGGGGGATCGTTCGCGAGAGTCGGTGACAGTCGTGGACTTGGGGGACGGCCGGAAGCCGGGAATGGGCGTGCAGAGCGGGAACCGGCTACTCGATGAAGTCGGGCCCCATCGAGTAGCCGGTCGAGAACGAGGTCAGACGGGGCGGGCCTCCAGGACGTACAAGCCGAGTTCGGCTTCCGCGAGTGCGACGCGTTCCAGTGCGAAGCCGGTGCTCGCGAGCAGTTCGGTGAACTCGGCCTCGGTGCGTTCACGACCGCCGAACATGGCGAGCATGCTGACGTCCATGCGCACGGCGGCCGGGGCGTCGATGGCGCGTTCCGGGAGGAGGGCCTCGACGAGGACGAGGGTGCCGTGGTCCGGGATCGCCTTGCGGCAGGCGGTGAGGATGGTGACGGCCTCGGCGTCGTCCCAGTCGTGGATGACGCGGGAGAGGAGGTAGGCGTCGGCGCCTGCCGGGATGTCGCCGAAGAAGTCGCCGCCGATGACCTCGCAGTTGGCCGGGAGGTCGGTGGCGCGGGCGACGACGTCGGGCTGGTCGAACAGGACGGCGCGCAGGTCCGGGCTGGCGGCCGCGATGGCCGCGAGCAGGACGCCCTCGCCGCCGCCGACGTCGACCAGGCTGTCGAAGCGGCCGAAGTCGTAGGCGGCGGTGACGCCGATGGCCTCGTGCCGGGAGCGGGCGGTCATCGACAGCTGGAACACCTCGCCCGTCTCCGGGTGGTCGTTGAGGTAGTCGAAGAACTTGCTGCCGTAGAACCGTTCGAACGCGGTTCCCCCCTCGCGCACGGACTCGCGGAAGTGGTCGTACGAGCGGTAGTACAGCCCGCCGCGGACCAGAAGCAGACCGTGGACGGAACCGGGTGCGTCCGCGCGCAGCAGGTGACCGAGCTCCCCCAGACCGAACCTGCCCTCGCCGAGCTCCTCGAACACCCCGAGCGCGGCCAGCCCGCGTAACACGCGGTGCAGGGTGCCGGGTGCCACGCCGGTCTCGGGCGCGATCTCGGCCGCCGTGCGCGGACCGGCCGCGAGCCGTTCGGCGAGGTCGAGGTCCACCGCCACGAAGAGCAGCTGGGTGGCTTGGTATCCATCCACCAATCGGGCGATCCGGGCCCTGGGCGACTGATCGGTCTCCATAGCGCCACATGATGCCCGATCACGGTCGGCAGCCGGGACCGGTTGCCCGGGACCCGCGACGGTGGGGAAATCGCGGGCGGCCGGTGACAGTATGCCGACCATGTCGAGCGTGCGGATGAACGATGTGGCGGTCGCGGCCCTCGGCCGGGACCTGTGCCCGGTGGACCTCTCCCCCGGCCTGCGCGCGCTGGTCGCCGAGGGCATCGTCGTCCACGGCGAGCACGTCCTGTTCGCCCGGTACGCCGACCTGGTGGTGCCGGAACGGTACCGGGACGACCCGATCGGTTGGGAGTGCGACGTCAACTCCTTCCACCTGGAGGACGTGGTCCCGGTGCACGTCGAGGTGACCGACTGCGTGCCGCACGTCGGCGAGGCCGAGCAGGTCGTCCTGTTGCGCCAGGGCTTCACGTTCGCGGTGGAGATCGCCCGGCTCGCCGACGAGGTGTCCCTGCCGGTGCGGTGCATCGTGAGCGTGAACGACACCAACGGCACGTTCCGCTTCCACCGCCACCGGCCCGGCGCGGGGTGGACGTCCGACGACCTGGACGGGTACGCGGACTCGAAGGTCATCGTCGTCGAGCAGGACTAGCGGTGCGACCCAGAACGAGTCGCACCACTGGCTCGCCCCGGAACGTCGGCCGTGTACCGGCGGATCCGGACGCGATCGACGTCGCAGGGCTCAGACCACCACCTCCGCCGGGGCCACCCGGATGTCGAGCGCGGCCACGGCCGAGGCCAGCGCCGCGGGCAGGCCGTCGTGGGTGTCCGCGGTGACGACGAGCCAGCCGAGTTTGCGGCCCGCCTCCGTGAACGGCTGCACGATGTCGCCCGGCCGGGCGAACACGTCGACCTCGCTCACCTGGGGCATCGCCCGCACCGCGGCCAGATCGCCGATCGAGGCCAGCTCCCCCGGCACGGGCAGTGGCGAGGCGAGCACCTGCAACCGCGCGTAGCGGGCGTGCACGGCGCGCAAGGTGAACGGCACACCCACCGTGAGGTCCACCAACGCGCGCACGCAATCCACTCCCGCGACGGCGTGGGCCAACCGGGGGAAGCCGTTGCCCGACATGCGCGCACCGACCTCCAGGAAGTAGCGGGTGCCGTCGGCGGCGATGATCACGTCGAAGTTGGCCGGGCCGTCGGTCAGCCCCATCGCCAGACACAGCGTGTGCGCGTCGGCGATCAGGGCGCTCTCCACGCCCGGGTCGAGGTCCGCCGGGGCGGTGTGCCCGCCGATGAGGAAGCGCGGCCCCGGCAGGATGTCCTTCTCGGTCACCAGGGCGAGGGCCATGTTCCCGTTCCGCAGGAACACGTTCACCGTGTAGTCCTGCCCGGAGAGCAATTCCTCCACGATGACCTGATTGCTCGGCGAATGCCCCGCCGCGTTGCGCAGCGCGGCGTCCAGTTCGGACGGTGAGTCGACCCGCAGGACGCCCCGGCAGCCCGAGGCGTCGGTCGGCTTCACCACCAATGGCCCGCCGAACCCGCGGGCCACCTCGGACAACCGCGCGAGATCCTCCGACTGCGCCCACCGGTACGTCGGAACACCGACGGACGCCGCGAGCGCGTGGAAGGCGGACTTGTCCATCGACACCTCCGCCGCCCGCTCCGGGTACACCCACGGCGTGCCGAAGTGGGCCGACAGCCGGTGCCACGAGGCGAGGCAGGTGTCCGCCGCCGTCGACACCACCCCGGCGACCGCGCGTCCGGCCAACGCCGCCGCGATCCCCTCGTGGTCGGTCGTGGACATCGAGAGGAACTCGTCGGCCAGCGGGATGCCCGGCCGGTCGGAGCGCATATCGACCGCCACCGTCGGCATACCCCGACGTCGTGCCTCCTGGTAGAGCACGACCTGTTCCTCGCCTGCCCCGAGCACCACCAGCACCGGTGTCATGACGCGACCTCCAACGTGGGCCGACGTCCCGGCGGCGGCACCGCGGGCTCACCCTGGTCCAGCAGATCCTCGGGCAGCACGGCGATGTTCGACTCCCGGATGTAGTAGGCGCGGCACGGCCGGACATCCAGCATGCGCCGGTGCAGATAGCGACCCACCAGCGCCACCGACCCCATCCCGAGCGCGCCGACCAGCAGCGCCGCCACGAGCATCGTCATCGCGGACACCACACCGATCGCACCGAGCACCGCCAGCGCCAACGCGACCGAGAACACCGACGCCGCGAGGCCGTAGAGCATGTTCAACGGCCGCCACGAGAACCCGAACAACAGCTCGAACGCGTCCCCGGCCAACCGCCCGAACCGGAACTTCGACCGCCCGGCCGTGCGCGGCGCGTGCGCCACCGGCACCGAGGTGTACCGGGCGCCGATCTGCGGGGCCTTGGCCACGAAGTGCGAGTTCCCGGTCGGCAGGTTCACGATCGTGCGCCCCACCGCGGTCCGGACGACCCGGAACGAGCTGGCCCCCTGCGGCACCTCGATGCCGAGCAGGCCGCGCGCGACCCGGTGCGTCATCGCCGCCCCGGTCCGCCGCACCCAGGAGTCCCGTCGGTCGCGCCGCACGCCGAACACCACGTCGTACCCCCGCGCGGCGGTCTCCAGCAGCGGCCAGGTCTCGGCGGCCGGGAACTGGAGGTCGGCGTCCAATTGCACCGACCAGGGCCTGCCCGCGTACCGGAAGCCCGCGGTGACCGCCGCCGCCAGGCCGAAGTTGCGCGCGAACGACAGGTAGTGCACCCGACTGTCCTTTTCGGCCAGTGCGCGAATGCGGTCCAGGGTGTCGTCCCGGCTGCCGTCGTCGATGAACAGCAGCTCCAAACCGTCTATATCGGACAGCGCGGCGCACACCGAGCCGTAGGCGACGTCGACCTGCTCGCCCTCGTTGTAGCAGGGCACGATCGCGGTCAGGCCGCTCACATCAGCCTGCTCGACCAGGTCCGCGGGGTCAGCTCGTTGACGATCTCCAGTTCCAGGTTGTAGTGGAACTCCTTCGGCCCGACCTTGGCGACCCACTCGACCATCTCGGTCAGTCCGTCGCGCAGCGCCACCTCGGTGCGATAGCCGAGCAATCGACGGGCCTTGTCCGAGCTGCAGGTCGCGTGGTGCACCTCCAGCGGCCGCGCGGGCATGAAGACCGGGTCGAAGTCCAGGCCCGCGATGGAGCAGATCTCCCTGGACAGGTCCAGCACGGTCACCTCGCCCTCGTCCGGGCCGACGTTCACGATCTCGCCGCGGATGTCCGGCTCGGTGCCCAGCCTGGTCAGGCAGGACACCACGTCCGAGACGAAGCTGAAGCAACGGGTCTGGCTGCCGTCGCCGTAGATGATCGGCTGCTTGCCGCGCAGCACCCGGTTGATCATGATCGCGGCGACGTTGCGGTAGGGGTCGTCGTAGCGCTGCCGGGTGCCGATGATGTTGTGCGGCACGGCGATGTTGTACTCCATGCCGTGCACGTCCGCGATCGCGCGCACCTGCAGGTCGGCGGCGTACTTGGCGATGCCGTACGGCGTCAGCGGCGCGGGCGTGAGATCCTCGGTGAACGGCGGTACCAGCGCGCCGTAGCGCGACATCGACGAGCAGTGCACGAACCGACCCACCCCGGCGCGCACGGCCGCGGACAGCATCGCGACGGTGGCGCTGGTCGTGTGCTCGTGCACCAGGAACGGGGAGAACACCGACAGTCCCTCGTACGGCGCCGCCGCGCAGTGGAACACCATGGCGACGTCGGCGAACAGGTCCGGGTGGCCGAGCGCGTCCCGGCAGTCGAGCTCGTGGAACTCGACCCCGTCCGGAATATTCTCCTTGAATCCGTCGATCATGTTGTCGATACCGCGAACGGAGTAGCCGCGACCGAGCAAATCGTCCGCGAGATGACTGCCCAGAAAACCCGCCACCCCGGTTATCAGGACCGGTTGCGCCATGACGACGACCCCTTACATCGTTGCCGGACCAGCCGTCGGTCACGCCTGGTCATGCGGTGCGGTCCGGGTGTGGACCGGCACCGGCCCCGTGGTTCGCGGCTCGCCGGACACACCCGACCGCGGGCGGTCCACCGGCCGAGGTGGGCACGGTGGACCGCCACCGGAGGGTGTTCGGTGGTGATCGGCGAGTCGGACTTTGCCACGAAGTGAGCGGACTATAACAACGCTTATCGTGGGGCAAAAGAGTTGTCGTCACCGGAATTCACGCAGGTGAACGGGAACGGCGGAGAACTAGTCCGGACGGAGGACAGTGCACTGGTCGTGAATGAGTAGCCAGCGCCCGGACACCGCGGTGAACGTCAGTCCCATGAGGAACTCCGAGGGCTCCGCCCCGGGTTCCCCGACCACCCGCACCCGGAGCACCCGGGTCGCCGTGCTGTCCGTGGTGCTGCCCGAGACCGGGTCGGCGGTGTAGGTCCAGGCGCGGTCGGCGAACCACTCGCGGTGGAACCCGATGACCTCTGCCGCGCCGCGCAGCATCCGTCCGGATGGGATGATCACGGTGACGTCCTGGTGCACGGTGGCGGCGTAGGTGTCGAGATCGCGGCCGACGACGGCGCCGAGGTGCGCGGCGACGGTGGCGTCCGCGTCCCGCTGCCAGTCCTGGACATCCTGGACATCCACGGTGGTCCTCCGGGAGAGTGAGGGGCGACGCGGGTGTCTCCCGCGGTGTGGCCGTGGAGCGTAGCGGGGAGATCATGCGCGCGGAACTCGTCGACCCGCTGACCGAGGCCGTCCCGCCCGCGTGGGACCGGTTCGTCGCCGAGCAGCGGCTGCCGGTGCTGTGGGGTTCCGGCCCGCTGACCGCGGCGGCGTGGTCGGCGCAGAGCACCCCGGTGCTGGCGGTGGTGTCCGATGGCGACACTGTCGTCGCCCTGCTGCACGGCCGTTTCCACGGCCCGCGCGACTTCCGCCGGTTCGTGCGTCCCGGTGAGATTCCGCCGCTCGGCGTGTTCGAGTGCAGGCTCGCGCCCGCCTCGCTGGCCGGCCACCGGTTCGCCGCTGGTCTGGACCAGGCGGGCAGACGGGCCGCCGTCGGGGCGTTCGAACGGGCCGTGCGGGCGAGATACCGAGCGCTCGGTTTCTGTTACCGGCATGTGGAAACCGCGGACCTCCCCGCCATGACCGGCCGGACCCGGCGGGTCGTCCGGGTCTCCCCGGACTCGCTGCTGGCGACCGAATGGTCCACTGTGGATGAGTACGTTCGGTCGCTGTCCGGCAAGTGGCGCTCGCAGCTGCGCAAGATCCACTCCGGCCTGGCGACCCGCGTCCGGCGCGCGATCACCGACACCGTCCCGATCGCCGACGCGGCCCGGCTGGTGAACCAGGTCCGCTCCCGACACCAGCGACCCGGCCTGGTGCTGCCGCCCATCTCGGAGCAATACCTCACCCACCTCAACGCGGACCCGCACACCCGCTTCGCGACCTACTCCGACGCGGCGGGCCTGCTCGCCCTGTCCACCCTGCACGACGACGGCACGGGGCTGATGATGAGCTACTGGGGCAATCGGGACCGCACCGAGGGCGGACTGGCCAATCTCTATTTCGACCACTACGTCGACGTCGTCGCGCACACCATCGACCTGGGCCGCGCGACATTGCGCCCCGGCAAGGGGATGACCCGCATCAAGGAGCGGTTCGGCGCGCGGCTCGTACCGAACCACCTGGTGGTGGGCCGGTGACCTGGCTGGATGACCTGCGCCGCTCGGCCGCCGTCGCAGTGGGCCGTTCGCCGGATCGCGAGGGGTTGGCGGCACGATGCCCCCAGTGCGGGCGCGACGACACGACCGTGGTGCACTACCTCGACCGACGACACGCCGAGTTCTGGTGTGTCCACTGCGGAGCTGTCGTGTCCACTCGCGACCTTGCTTCCCTACGTCCCGCCCCGGCCCCGGCACCACCCGACCCGCACGCAGGCGTGCTGGCTCCGGCGGTGCTGTCGTGGGCCCGGTCGGCGGCGGGGCGGGTGCCCGCGGAACTGGATCGTGCGGCGTACCTGCAACTGCATTCGCGTTTCGACCGGGCGGGTGTGTTGCCGGGATTGCCCGCGGTGTCGGCGGTGATCGGGAAGCTGCACGATCATGGATACCGAATCGATCCGGTGCTGGCCGAGCTGGGCTGTTCGACTCCCGCCGCACGCGAACGGGCGGTGTACGCGCGGCGGTGGTTGGCGGGGCCGGGGCGTGGGCATTGCTGGATCGTGAGCCGGGAGACGGCGGATCGCCCTGCGGTGTCCGGGGTGGAGTCGGCGGCCGAGGCGTTCCTGGGTGGGGGTGAGGTGTCGCGGGAACAGCTCGGTGACCTGCGCGCGGCCCTGTTCGGCACCGACGGCGGGCCCGGCGCTCGACGGCTGCTCGGGCTGTTCACGGCGGCGGAGATCGAGGCGGCGGTGACCGCGTATGGCGAGGGGCTGCGACCTCTGCGTGATGCGGTGTTGCGGGAGCTGGAGTCCTGAGGCCTGCCTCCGGCGCCCCGATCCTGCGGAGAGTTGTCGATCTTGGCTGTGGACAACCGGTTCAAGCCTTGATTACCGGTGTCCGGTGTCGGGGGCATAGGCCGATCGAGCCCCGAGCCGGGACCAGGATCCGAACCAGGGTCGGGCGGCGGCGACGGAGGGCGGTCACCAGCAGTCCGTCCGCGCCGCCCTCCACATGGAACCGACGCCACGGGATGTGCCAGTGTCCGCAGGTCGGGGCGAGGGCCGCGAAGTAGCCGACGCGCGGGTCGTGCAGGACGGCGGGGATGTCGCCGGATGGTGTCGTCAGGCGGTGGATCACCGGGCCGTGCCGGGCCGTTCGGCGGACCACGTCGGCGACCTCGTCGGGTGGGGCGATCAGCACGGTGCGCCGTCCGGCCGCCAGCTCGCGGGCGCGGGTATCCAAAGCGGACACATCGAGTGCCACCGCGGACGCCGACAGGACGGGGGCGTAGTCGCGCGGGCCGAGGCGGGTCCAGGGGACCAGGGACTGCCGGACCTCCAGGACCGGGGTGTTCCCCGTCCCCGAAATCCGCAGTACGGCGGAAAGATCGGCCGGGTCGCCGGTCCACAACGTAGGCTCCCGGGCGGGTGAGTAGGGGTGGGCGATCGGGCACAGCGACCACAGGCGGTCGGTCAGCTCGGCCGACGGGACCGGTGACAATCCCAGGCCGACCGCGTATCGCCCGCGGTAGAACGGGACCTCCGCGATGGCCCGCGCGCCGACCGACGCGGCCGATCGTTCCCAGGCCAACTGGGAAAAACTCATGGTCGCCTCCCGTGCTCCGGTGGTCCGAACGGCCCCACGGCTTGCGCCGAGTCGCCGAAACCCCTTCCCGGCAACGATTTCCCGCGTAGTATGCCCATTCTGGATTCGGGGCGACATCGGGCTGGAGTTCCTCGCATGGCGGACAATCGCGCGGGCGTGCGCGCGCACACCACCTTCATCATCCTCTTGGTCGCGGCGCTCGTGGCGGCCGCCGCGGTCTGGTTCGGATTCCCGCACGAGAAGGCGATCCCGAACATCTGGGTGTTCCTGGCGAAGCTGGCGCCGTTCGTGATCGCGGTCGAGGCGATCGCGGCGATGCGGTTCGGTCCGCGCACCATGCAGCTGGCCGCGCGGGTGGTCGTGCCGGTGTGCTTCCTGGTGTTCTTCGCCTACTTCGTGCCGCAGATCTTCTTCGCCGCGGCCAACGACAAGAGCTTCTACTACCTGGTGCTCACGCTCACCCCGTTCGTCATCCTGTCGCTCACGCTGAGCCACCGGCTCGGCGGCGGCACGCCCGGCGGGGCACGCAGGCTCGGGTACGCGATGATCCTGTTGCAGCTGTCCGGCATCGAGGACCTGGCCTTCCTCACCGTCAACCCGCACACGGACCCGGCCTGGACGCCGATCCCGGAGGTGTGGACCTGGGCCGACCACATGACCGTCGTGCTGGGACACGCGGCGACCAAGTACGAGGCGTACGCGTTCATCGCGGTGCACGTGGTGCTCGCGGTCCTCATCCTCACCCTGCCCGACCGCTTCTGGCGGCGGATCGTGGGGCGCCGGGCCGAGAGCACTTCGGCCGGGAGCACTACATCGGTGCAATCGGACACCGACGCGGGCGCGTCGTCGGAGGAATCGGCCGCTGCCGTTCGGAGCTGACCCGGTGCGGGCCGCGCTCCGGGTGATCGCGGGCCGGGGCGCGGCCCGCGCGGGCATCCAGCTGTCATTGCTCGCGCTGCTGCCGGTGTGGGGAGCCGACGACTTCGGTCGCTATGTCGCGGCGGTCGGGACGTTCTCCTGGTTGCAGATGTCGGTCGCGGGGGTGGAGAAGGCCGCGTTGACGGCCGTCCCGCGGGCTCGGTCGCTCGGCGGTCAGGTCACGTGGATGTTGCTGCGGCGCGCGGCCACGCCGTTCGTGGTGACCGGTGTCGCGGCCGTCGCGCTGGCCCCGGCAGGTGGACCGCTCGGTCTCTACGCGGCGGCCGCGGCCAACGCCGCCGGGCTCGGGCTGCTGTCGGTGTCGGCGGCGATCCACCGTCTGCTCCAGCGGCCGGGCCGGGACTCGGTCGCGTTCCTCGCCTACGCGGTGTGGGTGGTCGCGGCGGCGGCGTTGGCCTTCGCCGACGTGCTGCGACCGAACGGCTACGCCCTGATGTTGACCGGCGGGCTGGCGGTCGTCTGCGCGGTGCTGGTGGCGCTGGTTCCCCGTGACCGTCCTCGGATGATCCGATCGGGACTGTCCGGAGTGATCAACCGGCGCGTGCTGTTGCTCGGGTTCTCCGACGTGGCCGACGCGGCGGGGGTGTCGGTGCTGTACATCCTGCTCGCGGCGATCGCGGCGCCCGCCGAGGCAGCCTTGGTATATGTGCTGGTATTGATTTCCAGCACGCTCGGCGCATTCGGTGTATTGGTGCTCCGCCTGATCCAGCCGTCGATCTCGTTGCGGCTGCGTGGCCCTTCCGGCGAGGGCGGCCGCGCGCTGGCCCGGCGGGTGAGCGGCTGGACCGCGGTCGTGGCGGGGTCGGCGGCCCTCGGGATCGGGGCCGGTGCACTGACCGCAGGCGCGGACAACCGGGTCCTGCTCGGTGCGATCGTGGCCGTGGAGATGACCTCGTTCTGTGCCGTGGTCTACGCGGTGTTCCTGCTGGAGAACACCAATGGCGCGGTGCTGTCGCTCACGACCGCGGCCGCGTTGGCCGCGCTCCTGGCGACCGTGGCCACGGCGATGGTCGCGACCGGTCCGCTCGGCGCGATCGGCGCGTTCCTGGCGCTCACCGCCGGGCTGGTCACCAAGGCCGCGATCCTCCACACCAGACTGTCCACCGGCCGCGGCCCGGTCCCGGTCACCACGGCCGGATAGGCACCGCCATCGCCAGCTGCTCGCTCGGCTCGGCGCCCAGGGACTTCTTCTCCGCGGACTTGCCCTTGCCCAGCTCGACCCACTCGCGGCCGTGCCCGACCGCCCACTCGACCTGCTTGGCCAGGTGGTAGAAGTACAGGAACTTCGCCCCGCCCTCGGCCGCGGGCCGCTGCGTCCAGGACCGCACGATCGGCGTCGTCGGGTGGTCGAACACCATGCCGAACGCGATCAGCTGACCGGTGGAACGCTCGGTGTAGGTGTAGGAGTACACGTCGGGCTGGCGCATCAGGGCACGCATGTACTCGTTGAGGACGCGGATACGCGGGGCGATACCGCCCGCGTACTTGTCGTCGTTCCAGCGCATCGCCTCGATGACACGCACCTCGTCGATCTCCTCGGTGGCCCGATGGCTCCGGACCTCCAGGTCCTCGTTCTCCGCGACCTTCCGCAGGATGCCCCGCAGGTTGCTCCGCCTGCTGCGGGTCAAGGACATCAGCCATTGCTCCTTGTCGGCCCACCTGTGCGTCGGCAGCCGCCACACCGGCTCGGTCACCCGCACCAGCTTCCGACTCCGCACCGTGGCGGCCTGTTCGGCGGTGACCTGTCGGAGAACCAGGGCCAGGCAACCCGCGCCGAGTTCGCGACGCATCGCCCGCGCGTACGCGTCGGTGAGCACCGAGAGAGGCACACCGTCCGCCAGCCACCAGCCGGGCACAGCGCCCGATCCCGGCCCGCGGACATGCACCGCGCCCAGCCACGGCCTTGATCCGGCGGCGTTGAAGCTGAATCGGTGCACTGGGGCACCCAACCAGGCCGCGTTGACGACCGCGACCGGGGCGTCGCCGTCGAAGAGCACGGTGATCAGCTGGATCGTGCGCGCGCCCCACGCCTGGGCGGCGAGCACCCGCCAGTCCCAGTCGGCGCGCAGCCCGGCGGTCGCCCGCAGCCGCGGCCAGTAGTCGGGCTCCGGGTCGGTGCGCGGGTCGAGGATCTCCGCCCTCACACGATCACCGGGGTCCGGTGCCGCGGGCATGATCCGATCGTGCCGTCCGCGCCGTCCGGGACGATGTCGACCAGGCGCGGGGAATGCTGTCGTAACAGGGTGCACGCCAATCCGATGGGGGTCTCGCGAACATGCACCTGGTCATCGTCGAGGTGCCAGTGGCCGCATTCCCGCGTATATCCGATGATGCCGAGCGTGTCGTCGACGAGCAGGCCACGCTCGGCGGCGTGGCGCTCGGCCAGCGGGACGAGGGCGACTCGGGTGGCCGCGAGTCCGGGGTCGAGGCGGGCGAGCTGCTTCGCGGTGCCGAGGACGATCACATCCCCGGACAGGTCGTCACCACCGTCGCCGAGCACGACGACCCGGGTGCGGCGGCCGATCGGAACGTGGTCGGGGAGCGTGGTCCGCAGGCCGCGCAAGGGATCGATCCGCATCGGGCCGCCCGCCAGCGGTACGAGGTCGGGCACCCGCCCCGCGATGTCGGCCCAGGCCACCGCTCCCCCGTCGACACCGGTACGGCCGGGCACGACGGTCGGGTCGGTGCGGCCGGAGAGGGCCCAGTGCTCCCGGTAGAAGGGCACGGTCGCGAACGAGGACCGCACGACCCGCCGATACCGCCCCGTACTCCACACAACCGGCGAGTCTGCCACGCGCGATGCCGAAATCCCGCCACCCCGGCCAGGATTCGGCCGAGCGGCCTATCGGTGGACGCCGTTCGTCCACATGCGAGACAGCGTCGTCCGCGAGCACGGCCCCACGGGCGCAGGCACGGCACCGGGAAGTACACGCGGGAAAGAAAACGACACCAAGGGCCCGAAGGCGGCCTTGGTGCCGTTGTGGGGAATGGACTCTCAGGCGGGGACCCGTGGGGGCACGACGCGAGCGGCGGCCGTGCCCAGGCCGGACGGACGGTGCAGGACGCGCGGCGACGGCCCGGCCGGGGCGCCGGGGCTGTCCGGGAAGTGCCGGACCAGGTCGGCCTCCGAGTAGCGGCGGACGCCCTCATGCCAGGCGAGGATGCCGGAGAGCCAGTTGCGCAGGTCCTCGGCGTAGTCGAGCAGGGGTTTGCGGGCCTCCGGGGCCAGGTCGAAGTCCTCGAACATGGCGGGCAGGCCGGTGGCGACGACGTGCTCGAACTCGCGCATGCGGCCCTCCATCAGGTCGCCGACGATCGCCATGGCCGTGTCGGAGTCGGTGTCGAAGAAGTTGCGCACCACCAGCACCAGGTTGTGGATCTCGCCCTCGAACTGGATCTCCTTCTGGTAGGAGTAGATGTCGTTGAGCATGCAGGCGTAGTCCATGGCCGCGTTCTCCATGGCCAGCACCGGCCTGCTGTGGAACACCTCGTCCGGCACCGTCTTCCCGTGGCCGATCCGGGACAGGCTGATGGTCAGCTCCGAGCCGAAGGTGTGCCTGCGCATCTCGATGTAGTCGACCGGGTCCGGGATGCGGTTCTGCTGCTGGTTGCGCAGCTCCCACACCCAGCTGTCGGCCATGACCTCGACGGCGCGGCGGAACTGCTCGCGCGCGGACCGGGTCATCGGGCTCGCGGTGCGCTGCCACAGGTCGTGCAGCCCCCGCTCCAGGGCGTTCACCGGCTCCGGGGTGGGCTCGCCGTCCACCGGCATGAACTGGGAGAAGCGGGCCGTCATGGCCTTGGCGCCCGCGATGTCGCCGGTGCGGCCGAACACGACCGGGTAGTAGTCGTCGCCGTAGGTGCCCCAGGTCAGCCAACCGGAGGTGAGGTCCAGCTCGTCGGCGGTGGCGCCGGGGTGGATGCCCGCCGAGCACAGCGGCAGGTCGTAGTCGCGCAGCTTCTCCTCGTCCCACAGGCCGGGGATCTCGTCGAGGATGCCCATCCGCCTCGACCAGGTGACGATGTTCTCCCGCGCGGCGTCGCGGTGCGGGTTGACCCGGACCGGGAACGGCATCCGCAGCTTCGGCAGCGGCACCTCGCCGACCTGCTCGAACGGGATGTGCGTGAACGAGCGCGCGCGCTGGCGGTGGGTGGCCAGCAGCGACGGGACGATCCGGGCGGCCGAGGTGCCCAGGCCCTGCGGGCCGGACGGCAGGCCGGTGCTCGGGCCGCCGCCGTTCATGTACCGGCTGGAGCGCATGTGCCACTCGTGACCGCCGGACTGCCAGTCCTGCAGGCCCTTCACGTACGCGACCACGCCGAGCTGCTCGCCCGGCCCGATGCCGTGGTCGGCGAACAGCGGCGGCACCTCGGTGAGCGCGGTGTGCTCGAACTGGTGCAGGCGGGAGGTGAGCAGGTCGTTGACCGCCTCGGCGGCGGCCTGGGTGTCGATGTCCAGGAACTTCTCGAACACCAGCACGCTGTTGCTCAGCTCGCCCTCGTCGAGCACCTCGCGCTCGTAGGAGAACAGGTCGTTGCGCAGGTGCACGGCGTCGGCGAAGGTGTCGCGCAGCACATGCATGGGGCGGGTCTCGGAGATCGCCGCGGGCACCTCGGCGCCGACCGCGTGCTCGATCAGGTTGGCCGACCAGGGGGCGCCGCCGACCTTGCGGCGCATCTCGATGTACTCCAGCGGGTTGGCCACCCGGTCCTCGTTGATGTTGGCCAGCTCCCACAGCGACTCGTCGAGCAGGTTCTTGGTGCTCTCCACGAACCGGCGCCGCCAGTCGTCGGACATGGCGGGCGTGGTGCGGTTCCACAGGTCGGCCAGGCCCGCCTCGACCGGGTTGGTCGGCGTCTCGGTGATCGGGCCGGACACCGGCATGAACAGGCGCAGCCGGTCGAGGTAGGCGCGCGCGCCGGGGATGTCGCGGGTGCGCTTGAACAGCTCCAGGAAGTGGTCGTCGAAGTAGAAGACCCAGACGTACCAGTCGGTGATCAGGGCCAGCTCGGTGGCGTCGCAGTCCGGATGGGTGTAGGAGCACAGCAGCGCGTAGTCGTGCGCGTCCAGGTCCGCCTCGGTCCAGATGACCTTGCCCTGCTGCGCGACGTCGATCATCTCCATGGCGCGCGCCCACTCCTTGGTGTGCGCGCGGGCGCTCTCCAGGTTCGGGTTCAGCCGGGCCGGGTAGGGCGTGTAGAACTCGGGCAGCTGGAAGGGCTGCGGCATCGCGCACCCGACCTCTCTGGGGATCGGCGCTCCCCGACGGTGATCCGGACGGGCAAAGGCAACCAGCGGTCGCCGGGGAAGGCAAAGGGGTGGCCGAGGATTCCACCCGATCGAGCAATCCATGATCCGCTTTCATACACTCAGCGTGTCCGAAGTCGAGTCGGGACCGGCCGGTAGTGTGGGCTGTCGTGCCCACTCCGACCAGCGCCGATACGCGAGCCCGACTCGCGGTGGCAGGTGTGTTCCTCACCAACGGCGCGCTGCCCGCCACCGTCGTGCCGCGCCTGCCGGAGATCAAAGCGGCGCTCGCGTTGAACAACACCGAGCTGGGCACCGCGATAGCCGCGATGCCCTTGGGCGCTCTGCTCGCCGGATTGTTCGCGCCCGCGCTGATCTCCCGGCTGCGGTCGGCGCGGGTGGCGGCGCTGGGCATGGCCGTGCTGGCCGCGACGCTGGTCGGGGTCGCGTTCGCGCCGTCCTGGTTCGCGCTCGCGGCCGCGTGGTTCGCCGCCGGGGCCGCTGACTCGATCATCGACGTCGCGCAGAACACGCACGGCCTGCGGGTGCAGCGCCGCTACGGCCGGTCCATCGTGAACTCGTTTCACGGACTGTGGAGCGTGGGCGCGGTCGCGGGTGGACTGCTGGGCTCGTTCGCGGCGGGGACCCGCCTTCCGCTGACCGTGCACGTGATCGCCGCGGCCGTGTTCTTCACCGCGGTGGCGTTCGTCTGCTACCGGTTCATGCTGCCCGGCCACGACGACACCGAACGCGAACCGGCCTCTCATCCGCCGGGCAGGCGGTCGGGCGCGGCGATCCGACTCGTGCTCGTGTTCGGCGTGCTGGCAGCGTGCGGCGCGCTGGTCGAGGACGCGGGCTCGTCCTGGGGCGCGGTGTATCTATCGGGGTCCTTGGGCGCGGGCGGGGCTGTCGCCGGGCTGGCGTTCGTGGGCCTGCAATCGGCGATGACCGTGGGACGGCTGGCGGGCGACCGGGTCACCGACCGGTTCGGACAACGCCGCGTGGTGCGGGTGGGCGGCGTGGTGACCGCGGCCGGGCTGGGTTTCGCACTGGCGTTCCCGGCGGTGTGGACGACCATCGCCGGGTTCACCGTGGCCGGGCTGGGCGTGGCGACCCTGGTCCCGGCCGCCATGCACAGCGCCGACGAGGTGCGCGGCCTGCCGCCCGGGGTGGGGCTGACGGTGGTGAGCTGGCTGCTGCGGATCGGCTCGCTGGTGTCCCCGCCCCTGGTCGGCGTGGTCGCGGACGCCGCGAGCCTGCGTGTGGGCCTGCTCGGCGTGGTGGTGGCGGGCCTGGTGGTGACCTGGCTCGGCGGCGTGCTCGCGAACGGGGCTCGGGCAGGCGCGGACAGCACGTCATCGAGCGGCCCGTAGCTCTTCCCGGCGCCCACAGCGATGCCTATGCGGGTCCGGGGCCGCGAACGTGACGCTGGGCCGGTCCACCCTGGGCCCCGTGGTTGCTCGACCGGGAGGTTGCCCACTCCGGAACGTGAGGCGGTATCAGGATTGATCAGCCCGGTGGTCGTGGTGGGCGCGGGACCGGTGGGGCTCACCGCGGCGCTGCTGCTCACCCGCCGTGGGATCCCGACCGTGGTGTTGGAACGGCACGAGCGGCCGTACCCACTCCCCCGCGCCGTGCACCTGGACGGGGAGGTGCTGCGGGTGCTGCAGGCCGCGGGCGTGGCGGGGCGGTTCCGCGCGATCAGCCGTCCGATGCCCGGTCTGCGCCTGGTCTCGCCGACCGGGCGGGTGCTGGCGGAGTTCCGCCGGGACGCGATGGTCGGACCCGACGGTCATCCCGAGTCGTCGATGTTCGACCAGCCGATGCTGGAACGGCTGCTCGCCGCCGCGCTGCCGGTGGAGATCCGGCGCGGGGTGACGGTCACCGGTCTGTCGGACGGCGTCGTGCACACCGACGCGGGCCCGGTCCCCGCCCGAGCGGTGCTCGCGTGCGACGGCGCGGACAGCACGGTCCGACGGCTGCTGGGAATCGGCCACCGGCGCCTGGGACGTTCCGAGACGTGGCTGGTGGTGGACGCGCGTTCGACGGTTCGACTGTCCGATTGGGACGGTGTGCACCAGGTGTGCGACGCCCGGCGGCCGACGACGTTCATGCGGGTGGCGGGCGACCGTTACCGGTGGGAGTTCCGGCTGCGGGAGGGGGAACGGGCGGACCCGCGCTTGTTACTGCCGGGTTTCGCCGAGCTGGAGGTGCTGCGCGCGACGACGTACACGTTCCACGCGCGCGTGGCGGAGCGGTGGCGGGTGGGGAACGCGTTCCTGTTGGGGGACGCGGCGCACGAGACGCCGCCGTTCATCGGACAGGGGCTGGGGGCGGGGTTGCGGGACGCGCACAACCTGGCGTGGAAGCTGGAACATGCTTCCTTACTGGACAGTTACGAGTCCGAACGGCGGCCACACGTCACCCGAACGATCCACGCGGCCCGGGTGGTCGGCTGGGCTCTGACCGGCGGACCTGCTCGACGGGGCGCGATCCGGGCGGCGGCACGGGTTCCCGGGGTGTCGACGGCGGCGTTGCGGTTGTCGTCGCCTCGGTTGGGGCGGGGGGCGTTGGTGGGGCGGGGGCGGTTGGCGGGGACTGTGTGTCCGCAATGGGATTGGTCGGATGAGATGTTGGGCGACGCACCGGTGGTGGTCGGATTGGACTCGCCGTTCGGTGAGTGGTTGCGGGGGGCGGGGGTGGTGGCGGCGTTGATCCGGCCGGATCGGATCGTGCTGGACACGGCTCGGACATGGGCGGACGTGGCCGCCCTGCATGACTTGGCGGACTCCCTGACGTGAGCGCCGAGTCGTCCACAGGCGCTCGCGCGGGCCGCCCGTTGACCCCGCCCCGGTCCGTCCATAAGAGACGATCGACTACCAGGCCACGTCCCGGGTCGCGGTGAGGGCGTCGGTGATGGAGTGGTACAGGGTGGTCGTGGCCTCGACGCCCGCCAGGGCCAGGGTGCGGTAGGCCGGACAGGCGGGCGGTGCGACCACGACGACGGTGGCGTGGCCGTCGCGGCAGGCGGCGTTGAGGACCACGTCGACGCCCGCGCCGCTAAGGAACCGGACGCCGGTGAGGTCCAGGACGAGGATGTCGCCGGGGGACTCGCGCACCGCCGTGTCGAGCAGGTGCGCGCAGGACATGTCGACCTCGCCGTGGACCTCCAGCAGGACGCAGTCGTCCAGGGTGGAGCGGGCGAAGGTGAGCAGTGTTCTCATCGGGGGCGACACCCCGCGCGCGGCCGCATGGGTCCCGAGTGTATCGCGGATCGCGGGGTGACGAACGTGTCCTTAATGGATTATCACGACAAGCAGAACTCATTCCCCTCCGGATCGGCCGGCACCACCCAGCGGCCCGGGAAGTCCGCGAGGCGGGTGGCGCCGATGGCGACCAGGGCGTCGGCGACCGAGATGACGCGGGACCAGTCGGGATCGCCGGACAGGGACACGTCCAGGTGCAGGCGGAGCTTGCCCGGCCGGGGCTCGGGGACCTGTTGCAGGAACAGGTCCGGCATCACTCCCGCCGGGTGGCACAGCCAGGCGCCACCCTCGTCCGGGTCATCGCCGACGGAGGCGACCCACTCGGCGCGGGTGGCGAAGGGGGCGGGCACCGGTTGGTCCGCGTAGCCGAACGCCGCACGGTAGAAGTCGGCGAGGCGGTCGGCGTCGGCGCAGTCGAGGGTCAGGCCGACGCCGGACACGGTGGCGATCGTCATGTCGCGCACGGTAGCGGCGGGCACCGACAGACAAAGCCTTGACTTATATAAGCTGCACCTAGACACTTGCCGCCATGCACGCGTTCGACGTCCTGGGCGACCCGGTGCGTCGTCGGATCCTCGAACTGCTCGCCGAGGGCGAACAGGCCTCCGGGGCGATCACCGAGATCGTCCGGGCGGAGTTCGGCATCTCCCAGCCTGCGGTGTCGCAGCACCTGCGGGTGTTGCGGGAGCACGGTTTCACCACCGTGCGCGCCGAGGGAACGCGCCGCCTGTACGCCGTGGACGGGGCGGCGCTGCGCGAGGTCGACGAGTGGCTCGGGCGGTTCCGGCGGTTCTGGGACCGACACCTCGACGCGCTGGCCACCGAGCTGGCCCGGGGGCGACGCGAGCGCCGACCCACCACCGACAAGGAACCCTCATGATGGATATAGCCGCCCAGATCGCCGCCGTCACGCGCGCCGTCCAGCAGACCGGGGAGAGCGTG
The DNA here is from genome assembly GCF_000374445.1 of Actinokineospora enzanensis DSM 44649. Taxonomy (GTDB): domain Bacteria; phylum Actinomycetota; class Actinomycetes; order Mycobacteriales; family Pseudonocardiaceae; genus Actinokineospora; species Actinokineospora enzanensis. Next base: position 98,227 of record NZ_KB894426.1, read on the forward strand.
GGCGTGCTGCTCACCCGCCGCTACCGGGCCGACGCCGCGGACGTGTGGGACGCCATCACCGACCCCGACCGGGTCGCGCGCTGGTTCCTGCCGCTGTCCGGCGACCTGCGCCCCGGCGGCACGTTCCAGCTGGAGGGCAACGCGGGCGGGGACATCCTGCACTGCGAGCCGCCGACCCTGCTGCGCGTCACCTTCGGCGGCCCGACCAGCGTCGTCGAGGTGCGACTGTCCACCCACGGCGACGAGACCGAGCTGGTGCTGGAGCACACGGTGCCGATCGAGCTCGCGGGCGGGGCCGCGGGCTCGCTCTACGTCGGCCCCGGCTGGGACGGCGCGGTCCTCGCTCTGGGCCTGTATCTCGCAGGCGAGGTCATCGACGACCCGGTGGCCGCGGGCAACTCGGCCGAGGCGCAACAGTTCAGCCTCGCCTCGATCGAGGCGTGGACCGCCGTCGCGGCGGAGACGGCGTCCGCCGAGGAGGTCGCGGCCGCCCGCGCCGCGGCCGTGGCCCAGTTCTCCCCCGATCTCAACGCCTCCTGACGACCCGGTCTCCGGTTGCCGTGAGCAGGCGGCAACCGGAGACCGTCGGCACGTCCCAGGCAGTCGGTGCTGCCGAAACCCTTGCCGGACAACGAGGTCAGAACGGCCAGTCGGCCGTCCGACCCGACTCCAGCAGCGGGATCGCGCGGAACGCGGCGTCCGACAGACCACCGAAGGTGTGTCGGTTGTCCATTCCGGACTGTGCATGGCCGACGCCGTAGCCCACCAGGTTCCAGGTGTAGACCGGGATGTCCGCGGGCACCAGCAAGGTCGGGTCGTATCCGTTCGTGTACTGCTCATCCGTCACGATCACCACCCGGTCGTGCCCCCGGTAGTGCTCCCGGATCGCCGACGGCGTGTCGGTGCCGCCGAGATCGTGGAAGCGACCGTCGACCGCGCGCAGCAGGGACTCACGCGGACGGAGGTGCACGGGCTGACTGGTCGACCCGAACTCCACCAGGTCCGCGTGCGCGGCCCGCAGTGCCAGGGCCGAGCCGAACAGGGCGCCGGTGTCGGCCCAGGTGAGCTCGGAGCGGCCGGAGGTCCGGGACCAGAACATCGACCCGGAGCGGTCCACCAGCACCAGCGTCCGCCCCGGCAGGGCCGGGACGTTGGCCAGTGCCGACTCCAGCGCGCGCTCCAGCGGGTACGCCCATCGCGCCGACGCGGCCCGGTAGGCCGACAGGAACCGCATCGGCAGCTGGCGGGAGCGGGCGACCTCCGCCGGGTCGGCGAGCCGGGCCGCGACCCGGGCGGCGGCCTCGTCGGAGACCTCCGCCGCGTCGAAGTTGCGGAGGTTGCGCAGCAGGGCCATGTATCCCATCGACGGGATGAGCGACTCCCACACCCGCGCGGTCAGCGGACCCTGCAGCCAACCGGCCACCGATTCCCACGTCATACCCGCACTTCGTAACGTCTCCACGGCGTCGTCGCGCGCGAACAGCTCCGCGCGCTCCGCCACCGGTACCGCCATCAGCGCGGCGCGCGCGGTCAGCACGGGCAGCCCTGCCGGTACACCGTCCGCATTGTCGTGCCGCAGATCCAGCGCGTGCCGGAACAGCTCGCCCTGCCACGGCGCGCGCGGCGACGGGTGGGCGAGGTCGAGCACGTCGGCGAAGCGGAACGCGTGGCTGTCGCCGTCCCACTTCAGCAGCGCGCGCTCGTCGTACAGGCGCGCGGCCGCGTCGGCGATACCGCGCTTGACCGGCTTGGGCACCGCGCGGCCGCACGTGGAGATCCAGTACGCGAGCAGCTCCCCCGGCTCGTCGGCGCGCAGCAGCACGGAATCGATCACCTGCCGGGACCGGCCGGGCAGGCCCGCGTCCAGGCGCGCCTTGGCGAACTCGGCCGCGCCCACCAGGGACGCGGAGCGCAGGCTGGCCTCGGCGCGCAGCCAGCGCAGCAGGCGCGCGGTCCAGTCCGGGTCGGCGACCGTCGCCGCGCGCACCAGCTCCGCGTAGCGCTCGTCGCGGGAACCGGCCGACTCGTGGAAAGTACGCTCGCCGGCCATGTTGGACACAGCCAGCAGGAACAGCTCGCCGCGCAGGTCGCGCGCGTGGCCGGGACGGCCCGCGTGGTTGGGCTCGCGGTCGGTGGTGACGACCGGCGAGCGGACGGCCGGGCGCACGCCGACCTTGTTGAACTTGGACATCGTTTTCCCCCAAGGAATCCCGAGGGAGGAACCCTGGGCGCGATCCGAGATCAAGGGTCGGCGACGGCTTCGTGCTCTGCCGCTGAGCTACACCTCCACCTTGGTGGAGGTGGTGGGGATCGAACCCACGACCCCGTCGTTAGAAGCGAAGTAGCCGTTGCCTGCGCACCGGATCGCGTCCGGGCCCTCCCGAGTTCACCGGACACCCTACGGTCGTTTCCTCTTGCAGAAGTATCCGTCGGGCCTCGCACCGGGAGTGCGCGCCGAGCGTAGGTCGGCGAACCCCGTTGCGGCGAGCGAGTTTCCCCGGACACCGTCCGGCGAAGACGATCTTGGTACCCGAATTGATCATAACGCGGGGCTATGAGGGATTGGGATGGGTGCGCCGCGCGGGGATCCGGCATGCTCAAGTCACCCTGCACCACTCCGATCGGAGCGTGGACGGCCGCCGCGGAAACCGGCCGTCGGCTCCGGGCCCCGGGCCACCCGAATGGTGGGTCGGCCACGGGTACGGGCCGGACACGCGACCTACGCCCTGCGTGTCCGGCCTCGCCGGGTTCCTCCCCCAGTACCGCAGGACACCGCCGGGTGATCACCGCACGCGACCGTCAACCGTCGTAGACCAACACGCGTGGCCGCGCGGATCACCGGATCGGACCAATCCGCATCAGAGCGTCGCTTGAACACCGTGCAAAATCGTTCGCCGTACGGTTGGCGTGCGCGGACTTCCGGACACTCGTGTCCGGAAGTCCGCCCCGCGCAAGGGAAGCAGGTCAGCCCACCTGTTCGAGGTCGACCCAGGTCGAGCGCCAGGCCGCCTGCTCCAGGTAGCGGCGCAGCTCGGCGATGCCGCTGAGCCAGCCGCACCAGCCGCCGTACGGCGGGTTCGCCGGGTCGAAACCGCTCTGCACCATGGTCAGCCGGGTGCGGCCGTCGGACTCGGCCAGCTCCCAGGAGGTCACGCCGAAACCGGACCCGAAGTCGAGGGTCAGCCCGTGTCCCGGTTCCAGCACGGTGATGGTCGCCGGGTTCGGGTTGACGTCGAGGCCGCCCATCGCCCACCGGCCGCCGACCCACGGCTCGATGCCGACCGCGTGGCCGAACCACTCCTCGAACCGCGCCGGGTCGACCAGCGCGTCGTACACGCGCGCCGCGTCCGCCGCGATGACGACCTCCGCGCGCAGCTCGGACGAGGTCAGGTCCTGGCGCGGGGTCAGCGGCCGCCCCTCGACGTACTCGACCAGGTTGGCCAGCACCAGGCCCCAGATCGTGCCGAGCAGGGCGAGCACGCCGCCCTCGCGCGACGCGGCCACGGCCCAGCCGGGGAAGTGGCTCTGCGTCAGCGTCAGCGAGGTCCCGCCGTCCGCCGCCTCGGCCAGCACCAGCGACACCGTGGTGTCCTCGCCGCCCACCCGCCACCCGAAGGTGAGCTCGGTCGGCGTGCGCGTGATCAGCCGCTGGTGCGGGGCGTCGCCCTCGGGGATCGTCGGCCCCCAGAAGGCGAAGGTCGCGGCGTCGGACTCGACGTGGTCGGCCAGCCAGCCGCGCAGCTCGGCCGGGTCGGTGATGGCGCGGCTGACCCGCTCGGGGTCGGCGGCGATCCGGGCCTTGAGCACCAGCGGCTCACTCATCGGTCGTCTCCTTCGGGTAGCAGGCGACGACGAGCGCGAACGGGTCGCCCTCGGCACCGCCGTAGCGGGTGAACAGGTCCTGGAGGGTGGCGCGCAGGTCGGCGAAGAACTCCTGGCGGCGCTCCGGGGGCAGCCGGATGGCACCGGAGACCCCCAGCGACGGCAGCTCGGGCGCGGCCCGGTCCAGCGCGCCGATATCGGCCTGGACCTGCTCCATCAGGTCCACCAGGTAGCCCAGCGCGAGATCGTCGCCGCGCGGGGCGACCCGGCCGACCAGCCGGGGCGAGAGCCAGTAGGCCCGCGCCGCCGCCTGGTAGACCCCCTCGCCGATACCGCGCACCCTGCGCTCGGCGACCTGGGTCACCAGGCCCACCTCGACCAGCTTCTTGACGTGGTAGTAGACGCGCTGCGGGGTCTGGTCCAGCCTGCTCGCCACCTCGGTGCACGAACGGGGCTCGGCCAGCTGTCGCAGCACCTCGACGCGCTGCGGTTTGAGCAGGGCCTCGGCCTGCTCCATCCGCTCCAGGTACAGGACATCTCTCATGGCAAAAACGAGTTTGTACGTAAAACAGAATTTTGTCAATGACTGTGTGCGACGCCCGTCACCGGGGCCGCGAGGGGTCCACTGTGGCAAGATTCCGGCGCGTGACCACGCTACGGATCGCCGTGCCCAACAAGGGGTCGCTCAGCGTCCCCTCCGAACAGCTCCTGTCCGCCGCCGGGTACCAGGTCCATCGCGCCAACCGCGAGCTCATGATCGACGACACGCGCAACGGCGTGGCCTTCTTCTTCCTCCGCCCGCGCGACATCGCGCTCTACGTCGGCAGCGGCACGCTGGACGCGGGCATCACCGGCCGCGACCTGCTGATCGACGCCGACACCGGCGCCGAGGAGGTCATGGAGCTCGGTTACTCCGCGTCGACCTTCCGGTTCGCGGCCCGCCCGGACGAGATGCGCGCCGTCGAGGACCTGCGCGGCAAGCGGGTGGCCACCAGCTACCCCGGCCTGGTCGGCCAGTACCTGGCCCGGCACGGGGTGGAGGCTCGGCTGGTCCGGCTGGACGGCGCAGTGGAGACCTCGGTGCAGCTGGGCATCGCGGACGCGGTGGCCGACGTGGTGGAGACCGGCACCAGCCTGCGCAACTCCGGGCTGGCCGTGTTCGGCGACCCGATCCTGCGGTCCCAGGCGGTGCTGGTGCGCAGGCCCGACCTGGACGAGACGGCCGCCAACGCGATCGAGCGGGTGCACCGCAGGCTCAAGGGCGTGCTGATCGCCCGGCAGTACGTGATGATCGACTTCGACTGCCCGGCCGACGTGCGGGAGGCCGCCTGCGCGCTGACCCCGGGCATCGAGTCGCCGACGGTGTCGCCGCTGGCCCGCGAGGGCTGGGTGGCGGTGCGCTCGCTGGTGCCGCGCGACCGCGCGCCGTTGGTGATGGACGAGCTGTGGGACGTGGGCGCACGCGCGATCCTGGTGACCCCGCTGGAGTCCAGCCGGATCTAGTGGTAGGCCCGTCCGATCCGACCGTCCGTCCGAGACGGTCGGATCGGGCGGGGGTCCTCAGGGGCGCGGGCCGAGCTCCGTGCCCGCCTCGTCCCGCACGGTGATCGCCGCGGCCGGGCAGGTGTCGGCCAGGTCCAGCACGTCCTCGTCCGGTTCGATCCGGTCCACGACCGGCTCCGATGCGGTGCCCGCGAGCCGGAACACGTCCGGCCGGGACCCGGCGCAGATGCCCGAGCCCATGCAGGTCCCGCGGTCGACGGTGATCGTCCAGCTCATGGTTCCCTCGTCTCTCGGCTCAGCCCCAGGCCACCGGCAGCTCGCGGGGGCCGCGCACCAGCATCTGCGTCTTCCACACCGGGTCGCCCGCCAGCCGCAGGTCGGGCAGGGTGATCAAGGCCCGCAGCGCCTCCTGCAGCTCCAACCGGGCCAGCGGAGCGCCCAGACAGTGGTGCACGCCGTGGCCGAAGCCCAGGTGCTGGGTCTCCTGGCGGTCGAACCGCAGCTCCTCCGGTTCCTCGAACCGGCCCTCGTCCCGGTTGGCCGAGGCGACCGCGCACAGCACCGGCTCCCCCGCCCGCACCGGCACGTCGCCGACCAGCACGTCCTCGGTGGCGTAGCGGGCGAACCCGGCGCCCGCGCCCAGCGGCACGAACCGCATCAGCTCCTCGACCGCGGCCGGGATCAGGTCCGGGTCGGCACGCAGCTGGTCGAACCGCTCCGGGTGGGCGAGCAGCACGTGGGTGAAGTTGGGGATCTGGGTGGCGGTGGTCTCGTGCCCGGCGACCAGCACGCCGATGCACAGCTCGACCAGCTCCTCCTCGGTGAGCCGGTCGAGGTTCTCCGCGCGGGCGGCGATCAGCGCCGACATCAGGTCGTCGGCGGGCCGCTCGCGGCGCTGCGCGACCAGCCCGGCCATGTAGGCGTTGAGCTCGCGCTCGTTGCGCACGAACTCCTCGGCGGTGAGGCTGGAGGTGGACAGCATGGCGTCGCTCCAGGCCCGGAACAGGTGCCGGTCCTCGGCCGGGACGCCGAGCAGCTCGCAGATCACCTGGACCGGCAGCGGCAGCGCGAACGCGTCGACCAGGTCGGCGGGCGGACCCGCGGCCACCAGGTCGGCGACCAGCCCGGCGGCGATCTGCCGGACCCAGGGCCGCAGCTTCTCCACCCGCCGCACCGTGAACGCGCCCGCGACCAGCACGCGCAGCCGGGTGTGGTCAGGCGGATCCATGGCCAGGATGCCGCCGGGGCGCCGGTAGGACTGGTTGCGCGGCTCGTCGCTGCGCGCGGCCAGCGCGCGGCTGAACCGGCGGTCGCCGAGCACGAAGCGGACGTCCTCGTAGCGGGTGGCCAGCCAGGCGGGCTCGCCGAACGGGAGCCGCACCCGGATCATGCCGGGGGCGACCCGCGCGTCCCGGTAGGCCGGGGACAGCTCCAGTCCTTCCGGCCGGTTGAACGGATAGGTGTGCACGCGCTCGTCGGCCGTGGTCATCGTCTTCCCCTCGCGATCGGCACCGGGTGACCCGGTCCCCACCCGGGCAGGCCCGATCGACCGCGCGCCTGGTGGGCGCCGGACACCGGTGGGGATTCGGTTGACATTCACAACCTACGACCTGGTTGCGCGGACCGTCAACGACCAGTGGCGGAGGGTGACCGACGGACCGGTGCGGCAGGATGGCCCGCGTGAACCGGACCCGCGCCCTGCACCACCTGCGTGCCCTGGCCGAGACCTGCGCCGACATGACCACCCGGCCGATCGCGATCCACCCGCTGCGGGTGGACGGGCTGTGGGTGGCGGGCGAGCTGCTCGGCCCGGCGGGCGAGGTGGAGGCGGTGACGGTCGCGTTGACCGTGGACGTCCCCGAGGTGCCGTGGCGCACCGAGCCGCACGGGGCCCGGCACTGGGCGCAGGCGACCCGGTTGCCGCAGCTGCCGTTCACCGCGTACTGGCGGTCGGCGCGCGCGCCGGTGTGGAACCACGTGCTGCACCGGCCCCTGCCGGTGTGGTCGGCGGACGGTGTGCGTGAGGACGTGCTCGACGCGTTGGCGGCCGGGGACGTGGAGGCGTTGCGCGAGCCCGCACCCTCGGAGGAGGAGACGGCCGCGCGGCTGCGGGACGAGCTTGACGTGAGCCTGCGGGCGCTGACGGAGCGCACTGCCGAGTACGAGCGGCGACGGTGGAAGCCGGGGAAGCTCGAACCGTTCTCGGACGCGTTGTGGCAGGCCAGCGCCGGTTACCTCGACCTGCTGCGGGCCACATCGGGCGATACTGAATGATCTTCGACTATTGCGAACCGGCAACTGTCACCCGATCGGAGGTGTGCGGGGAAGACGATTTGGATACACAGCGTTGAACAGACCAGCAGTCGATCACCATTCGACCTAGTCCCCAGGAGACCGAGGACCGTGCCGGACACCGACCCGACCCCGATCTACACCGCGCTGCTCGAAGAGCAGGGCGTCACCCCCCTGCCGGAACCCCAGGAGCAGGACCAGTAGGCCGTCCGAGTCACCGGGCCCGCAGACGGGCCACCGCGGCGCGCACCGCCGGGTGGTCGAACAGCTCGTCCACCGTCACCGGCAACGGCAGCCGCCAGTTGGGGTACTGGTCGACCGTGCCGGGCAGGTTGGGCTGTCGGAGCTCACCGACGAGATCCGGCGGCGCGGCGAAGACGAGCGCACACGGCGTTAGCGCGATGAACTCGTGCAACGCGAGCACGATCTCCTCGGTGGTCGCGGTTTCCCCCACCAAACCTTCATCGGCGAGCATCTTCACGATCGCGGCGCGCTCCTCGACGGCGGCGCGCGCCTCGCGTTCGGGGTCGGTGAGCAGCCCGAGCTCGGTCCGCACCCGTACGTGCTCGCCCGCGAGAAACCCGGGCGCGGTCGGCAGGTCGTGGGTGGAGATGCTGGCGGCGGCCTGCGCGGGGTAGCGGTCCGACGGCAGCGGGTCCCCTTCCCGGTCGCGCTGGAACCACGCGACCGCGCAGCTGAGCACGCCACGTTCCTGCAGGGTGTCGGTGACGTACTCGGGCACGGTCCCGAGATCCTCGCCGATCACCACCGCGCCCGCCCGGTGCGCCTCCAGCAACAGCACGCCCAGCATGGCCTCGGCGTCGTAGTGCACATACGTCCCACGATCGGGCGACTCGCCCGGCGGGATCCACCACAGCCGCCACAACCCCGCCACGTGGTCCACCCGGATGCCGTCGCCGTGCGCGAGGATGGCCCGGATCATGTCCCGGAACGGCAGGTACCCGGCCTCGGCCAGGGCGTTCGGCCGGAACGGCGGCAACACCCAGTCCTGCCCCAACGGACTGAACGCGTCCGGCGGCGCGCCGACTGTGCACCGGGTCGCGAGGACGTCCTGGAGTGACCACCCGTCGGCACCGCCCGGGTCGACCCCCACCGGCAGGTCATGGATCACTCCGACCGACATACCCCGAGCGGCGGAGTGCACGGCGGCGAGTTGTTCGTCGGCCCGCTGTTGCAGCCACGCGTGAAACCCCACCCGATCGACGAGTTCACGCCGAGCCCTGGCGACATGCTCGCTCGCGGGGTGGCGCAGCTCGGCCGGCCAGGCACGCCAGTCGGGACCGTGCCGTTCGGCGAGGGCGCTGTAGGTGGCGAAGTCGCGGAGCGCGGGATCGAGGGTGTCCAGATCGGGGATCCGCGGCTGGAGCAGGTCGAAGGCGGCGGTCTTGGCCTGCCACACCGCGTCGTGGTCGATCCGGGCGCCAAGGTCGGGCTTGAGAGCGCGAACACGGGCCTGGGTGTCGGGGTCGGCGCCACGGAACTCGTCGATGTCGGCGACGGACAGGTGCAGGGCGTTGAGGAAGCGCCTGCTGGACGGCGAGTAGGGGGACTTGCGCACGGGATGGGTGAGCGCGCCCGCCGAGACGGGACTGACCAGGACCGCGCCCGCATCGTCCCGGGCGGCGCGGGTGACGAACGCGCGCAGGTCGGCGTAGTCGCCGATCCCCCAGGAGTCGGATGTGTGCAGGGCGTAGAGCTGGGTCATCCATCCCCAGGTCCGAGCGACCTGAGGCAGCCCGTTCGGGGCGACGGCCAGCGAACGCTCCCGGCCGTCCGTGCGGAGGGTGTGCCAGCCAGGAGGGAGGTCCGGAAGTGCGCCGTCGACCGGACGGATATCGCCGTCCTCCAGGAGGATCTCGCCTCGGCCGACCTCGACACGGGTTCCCTGGCGCACGACCGAGGGTGGGGCCGGGGTCGGGTCCCCCAGCTCGTCGAGGATGGCTTGCACCACCGCCGGGTCGACCACCACCCGCTCCCGCGCGCCGTTCTCATACTCGGTCGCAACCCCGAGCGCGGCAGCGCGCTCGATCAGACGATCGTCCACAAGGGACCCTTTCACCCGGCCGGTCGGATCGCCCCCTATTGAACCCGACCCGCACACGTTCCGCCGCAGACCCGGCTCCCCCACCCCCCTCTACCCCCCAACCCAGCCACCCCCACCCCAACCACCACTAACCCAGCCACCCCCAACTCGACCACCCCTGGCTGGACCACCACGCGGGATCGCGCCGGTCTCTTCCCACCCGATCGCGTTCGGCCCCCCGGGCCGCACGTGATCGGGTGGGAAGAGACCGGCTGAAGGCGATCCCGCCGCCGAGGCGAAGTCGAGGCCAACAAACACAGCAGCAGCCGCTATACATCAGTGCTCAGGACTCGACCACCACCGACCAGCGACCTATATCAGCACGAGTGGCAAGGGCGGCCGGATGATCCACTCCCAGGACCCGGTGTTGGTCAGCAAGCAAGGCTTGCAGATCGGCCAGCGCACCGACAACATCCCCGGTCTCACCACGAAAAGCAGCGATGGCGGCGCGAGTGACGAACGTGTTCGGATTGTCCACCCCCATCACGCGAGCGCGGTCGGGCAGCAGGGCTAGCAGGTCGGCAAGGGCACCCTCAGGGTCACCGGAGCGGCCGCGCCAGTAGGCGACGTTGTTGCGGGTAAGCAGGGTGTCAGGGTGATCGGCGCCGAGCAGATGCAACTGGTCGGGGAGCAGCAGCCGAAAGTCGGCCAAGGCACCTGCCGGATCGCCGGACCAGCCACGCCAGTAGGCGATGTTGCTGCGGGTGAGCAGGGTCTGGGGGTGGTCGGCGCCGAGCAGCCGGATCTGGTCGGGCAGCAGAGAGCGGAACTCGACCAGCGCGCCCGCCGGATCACCGGACTCACCACGATAATGGGCGATGCAGGCACGGGTGTTCACGATGGCCGGATCATCCTCGGACAGCACCCGCACGCGGTCGGCCAGGAGTGTCTCGTAGGCGGCCATCGCGCCTGCCGCGTCCCCGGCCCTCCCCTGCCAGAACGCGACCTCATGGCGGACGGACAGCGTGTCGGGGTGATCGGTCCCGAATGCCTCGACCGCACGGAGGTGCAGCTCGGTGAAATACCGGTGCGCCACCCGAACCTGCCCCGACACGCCCAGACTCTGTCCCACCCGCACCAGCACCGGATGCACTCCCATAGTCCACAATGGACCATCCGGCAGCGCGGCCGCGTTGGCCCGCAATGAATCCCCGAGTGTCGGGTCGTTCTGCACGCTGGGCCAGATCGACATCAGTGCGTCCGCGGCCACGCGAGTCTGCACAGTGACACGTTCCGGGGAGGCGTGTTCGCGGGTGGCACGCTGGACCAGGGCGTGTACTCGGATCCCGACCGCGCTCGCCTCGGGCCGGGTGTCCATCGCGATCAGGTTCAGGCGCGCCAGCGAGCGTGCCGCGTCCCACACCTGTTCCTCGGTGACCGGCGTGTCGCGGCCGGTCGACAGGTAGTCCCGGACACGCCGCGCCGCGAGCAATCCGGTCGGGATTCCGTTGGGATCCAACACGGACAGCACGTGCATGAGCGGCCGCGCCACCCCGACCGGCTCCCGTTCATCCGCGCGCGTGAGGGAGATCGCCCACGTCAACGCGACCACCCGGTCGAGCCCCTCGGGCAACTCGTCGGCGTCGGGGAACAGGTCCGACAGCCGCCTCTCGCGAAACCGCCGGCGATAGTCCACACAGGAGATGCCCCGGTCCGCCAGGTAGGCACCCGCCTGACCGACCGCCAACGGCAACCGCCCCAGCTCCGCCACCAACTCGTCCGCGCCGTCCAGGAGATGGGGCTCCCGAGCCAGCCAGGCGGTGAGGCACTCGCGGGCCTGCTCCGCGCTGAACAACCCGACCTCCACCACCTGTCGGTCGAACGTCCGCCACGCCACCCCGCGATGCCGCGTGGTCACCACCACCCGCCCGGTCGGGGTCGCGGCCGGGACCAACCCGCGCACCTCGTCCGGCGACCCCGCGTCGTCCAGCACCACCAGCCACGACGGCGCCGTGTCCAGCCAGCCCAGCAGCCACGACACCGCGTCGTCCGGCGCCCGTTCCACCCCGCTGATCCGATGCGCCAACTCCGTGTAGGCGGTGATCACCCGGTCCCGCGACGCCGCGTTCACCCACGCGACCACCTCCGTCCCGGCTTCCCGGGCGGCGTGCGCGAGATCGGCGGCGATCTGCGTCTTCCCCGCGCCGCCCATCCCCACCAGCACCAGGCCGCCGCCCGCCACCGGACGCGGCTGGAACCCGGCCACGCGCGGCGGCACCTGGCCGAACCGGCATCGCGCCCGCTCGGCGGCGGCCCCGGCGTGCAGGTGGACGTCGCCGTGGATCTCCCCGGCCTGCACCGCCCGCCCGACATCACCCGCGATCCGGTTCACCCCGTCCCCAGCGGTCATCCCCCCATGATCGCGCAGGGGCCGCCCGCTCGCGCCCGAGCGCCGCAGCCGGCACCGTCACATCCATCCGCCGCAGGTGGTGACATATAGTCTGCGCACAGATAGTCTCTGCGCAGACCAACTGAGAGGCACCCGCATGTGGACCCACGAACACTCCGTCGACACCACCGCCACCCCGGCCGCCGTCTTCGCCCTGTGGGCCGACGTCCCCGGCTGGCGGGCCTGGAACGGGGACGTCACCGCCAGCGTGCTCGACGGCCCGTTCGCCACCGGCAGCACCATCGCCATGACCACCCTGGACGGCGACCGGATCCCGCTCACCCTGGCCGACGTGCAGGCGGACCGCTCGTTCACAGACGAGGCCCGCTTCCCCGGCCTGCTGGTGCGCACCCACCACCTGCTCACCCCCACCCCGACCGGCACCACCGTCACCTACCGGATGGAGATCACCGGCCAGGCCGGGCCGGACCTGGGCCCCACCATCTCCGGCGACTTCCCGGAGACCATGGCCGCGCTCGTCGCGCTGGCCGAGCGGCGGTGAGCAGGCATCCGGCCGCCAGCCCGGGGCTGCTGCTGTGGCGGGCGACCCTGCGCTGGCAACGCGACATCGCCGCCGCGCTCGCGCCGCTGGACCTGACGCACGTGCAGTTCGTGCTGCTGGCGAGCACCTGGTGGCTGGACGGACAGGGCGAGGTGCCCAACCAGCTGAGCCTGGCCCGCTTCGCCGGGGTGGACATCAAGATGGCCTCCCAGGTGCTGGCCGGGCTGGAGCGCAAGGGCCTGGTCGAGCGCGCCCCGGACCCGTCCGACCTGCGGGCCAAGCACGTCCGGATCACCGCGGCAGGCCGGGCGGCCGCGCCCGAGGCGGTCGCCGCCGTGGAGGCCGTGGACGCCGCGTTCTTCCGTCCGGTGTCCGAACGCGACGCGATCGCGTTGCTCAGCGCGCTGGCCGACGAGGGCTGAGCGAGCGCTCGGCCGACCACGCGACGCCCTGGGCCATCAGGCCGAACACCAGCTCGTGCGCGGGTTTCTGGCTGTACCAGTACAGCTTGCCGAGCATCCCGTCCGGCGCGAAGGTGACCGTCTGCTCGTAGCCGCTCTCCCCCGGCCGCTCCCCCTCCACCGCGCGCAACGTCAGCCACGCCCGGCCGGGCAGCCGCATGTCCGTGCGCAGCACCAGGGTCCGGTCGGCGTCGCTACGGTCCACCACGCTCCAGCTGTCCACCACGTCGCCCGGCGTCAGCCGCGCCGGGCGGCCGCGGTGCAGGCCGACGCCGCCGAGCAGGTGGTCGACGCAGCCGCGCAACGCCCACGCGCCGGGCAGGGTGTGCCAGCCCGCGTCACCGCCGATGTCGGTGATCACCCGCCACAGCGCCCGCCGCCCCGCGCGCACCCGCAACCGCCGGTGATCGCACAGCACGGCCACGTCGTCCGGCGGCCCCACCGGCACGGGCACGCCCAAGGCGCTGCGCATCGCGCAGTCGAGGCTGGTCGACCCGCCGGGCGGGGGCGGCAGCACGGAGGTGGGAACCAGGTCGTGCCGCAGCGAGTCCAGCAACGCCCGCACCAGCGGCTCCGGCAACGGGCTCACCGCGGCGGCGAGCGCGATCGGGACCTCCGGCACCGGCACCGACAACCGGCGCGGCAGCCCGAGCACGCGCGCGCAGCGTTGCACCAGCTCCAGGTAGGTGACCACCTCCGGGCCGCCGATGTCGGCGACCCAGTCGACCGGTTCCGCCTCGGCCGCCTCGACCAGGTAGTGCAGCACGTCGTCGATCGCGATCGGTCTGCTGCGGTTGGCCATGTACGCGGGGCTGGGCAGCACCGGCCCGCCGCGCGCGGCCCTGGTCAGCAGCGTGAAGCTCGCCGACCCGGCACCGATGACCATCGACGCCTGCAGCACCAGCGCGGGCGTCGGCGAGTCCAGGAAGATGTCACCCACCCTGGCCCGCGACGCCAGGTGATCGGACACCTCGCCGTCCCACGGACGCGGGCCGCCCAGGTAGACCAGCTGCCGCACACCCGCGCGGAAGGCCTCGTCCGCCACCGCGTAGGCGATCTCCTCGTCGGCACGCGCGAAACCGGTCGCCACCATCGAGTGCACGAGGTGGTAGACGACGTCGGCACCGTCCATCGCCTCGCGCAGCGCGTCGGCGTCGCGCACGTCCGCACGCACGACCACCACCCCGGCGGGGGCGTGCTCGATGCCCCGCGACAGCGCCCGCACCCGGTGCCCCGCCGCGGCCAGCGCCTCCACCAGCAGGGCGCCGACGTAGCCGCTCGCGCCGAGGACGAGACAGGTCGACACGGCCGCTCCCGAGGGCTGGGGACGAGGACCCGCCCACTATCGCAGCGATCCCCCGGCCCCGCGCGTCAGTGCGAGCCCTGCCGGTGGCGCAGCACGCTGGCCGGGTCGGCGCCCGGCGTGGCCAGGCAGCGGCGCACGCCTGCGGGGTCGCGGCGTTCGAGCTCGTCCAGGCAACGCTGCCGGTCGCGCACGATCGCGGCCGCCGCGACGGCGGAGGGGGCGGCGCGCAGCCCGGCCAGCCCGGCGGTCCAGCGCTCGCACAGCTGGTCGGTGGTCAGCCCGCGCAGCCCGACCAGCGGATACGCGGCCACCACCAACGCCACGACAATGCCGACCGCGACCCACTCGACCAGCATCACCAACCCGGACATACCCACCAGGGCGGTGGAGATCACCAGCGTCAGCGGCACCGCGCCGGGCGCCGTGCCGTGCTGCTCGGTCAGCGCGGCGGCCGCGGCCATGGCCAGGCAGACCGCGGTGATCGCGATGAACACCAGGGTCCACGACCGCAGCAGCACCGCGCCGGTGCCGACGCCGGTGAAGGCCACCAGGGCGGCCACGGTCGTCCAGCCGAGTCGGTAGCAACGCCGCAGCATGCGTCCTCCCTAGTACACCGGTGAACATGACCTACCACTGCATCGTCACACCCAATCGCCGGACATCGCCCGCTCCGGCGGACTTCCTGCGCCCATCGGGCGAAGCGGACGCGCGGACCTTGCCCGCGCGCGGGGGTGCTCTATGCTTCGAAGACTTCCCACCCGCGTCCCGGAACCGAGGCCGACATGGCTCCTCGCACATGGACACCCGCGACAGTTCCCGAGATCCCTCTGCCCCGCGGCGCGCGCGATCCCGGGGCCGCCGTCCGGGTCACCCGGGCGGGCCGCTGGGCCGCGCTGGCCCGGGTGCGCGGGGAGGTCGACCTGAGCACCGCGCCCGCCGTGGAGCGCGCGCTGGCGTCGGTGCTGGCCGGGCCGGACCTGCTGGTGCTGGTGGTCGATCTGTCCGAAGTGGACTTCATGGCGGCGGCCGGGCTCACCGCGCTGGTGCACACGCGTGAGCAGGCGCGCGTGCGCGCGGTCGACCTGCGGCTGGTGGCGACCACGCGGGCGGTGTTGCGGCCGTTGGACATCACGGGGCTGCGGCAGACGTTCCGGGTGCACGCGGACACCCGGGTGCTACTGGCCCCGCACGTCCGGGCCTGAGCGCGCGAGGTCGCGGTAGGACGTGCGGAACCCGTCCCGCAGGAGCGTGCGCACGTGCGCCCGCGACCGGACGCCGACGACGATCGCCCCGAGCAGGTAGGCCACGGACAGCGCGATCACCTCGACGCCGCGCACCGAGTCGGGCAGCACGGCGGCGAGCACGAACTGCGCGACGAACAGTCCGAGCAATACGAGCGCGGCACGGACCGTGATCGACAGACTCACCAGCAGTGTCACCGCGAACAGCGACTGCGCGGCGGTGAGCAGCAGCTCGTCGCGCTGCGCGGCGTCCAACGGCAGCCCGGCGGTGCTTCCGGCGGCGACGGCGAAGACCACCGGCAGGGTGCCGACGAGCAGCGTCCACTGGTTGACCTTGGACGAGACGAGCGTGGCCAGCGCGTCGGTGGTCTTCAACCGCCACGCGAACAGGCAGGCGACGAGCAGCTCGGGCGCCTCGGAGGCCACCGGCGCGACCCACTGGACGAGCAGGAACCTGCTGACGCCGAGCTTCTCGCCGGTCTCCACGAGGGCGTGCGCGAAGTTCTCGGCCACGAGCAGGATCACCATGGCGGAGAACGCGAACAGCGCCGTGCAGGTGAGCCGCCTGCGCTGCCGGGGTTGCCTGCCGATCAGCTCGGCGACGCCCGCCAGGTCGGGATCGCCCGCGGGCGCCTTGGCCACACGGACGGCGTAGAGGACGAAGATGGCGACGAGGACGGTGGTGTCGACGATCGTGACGCTGTGGCGCAGCGGCAGGGTGAGCGAGTAGACGGTGGCCAGGGCGAGGAAGGCGAGCGGGACGGCGTCGGTGCGTTCCAGGGTGACGGTGCGGGAACCGCCTTTCCGGGTGCGCCATGCGGCGAGCAGGACGACGGCGGCCCAGCCGATGCCGACGAGGATCCGGTTCGCGCCGGTCATGTTCGCCAGTGCCAGCCCGCAGCTCCCCGCGCTGCACGCGGGCCCGTCGGTGGCGAACGCGTGCCCGCCCTCCCAGGCGAACACGAAGTCGACGGCGTACTCGGGCAGCACGGCGATGAGCGCGAGCACCGTGATAGCCAGCCCGGCGGAGATGTCCACCTGGATCGCCTCGGCCACCCACCCCAGCACGAAAGCGGCCCCCACGACAGCGATGCCGTAGAGGGCCGCGGCGACCGGGGGCGCGATGTGCGCGCCGGTCGCGCCGAGATATATCCCGGGGAGGGTGCAGGCGACGGCGACCCCGAGCGGCACCGCCGCCCGCACCCACGTCCTCAATGCTCCTCCGGCCCCACCGAACCGCCCCGACGCGCCACGGCCTCCGTACCGAGCTCGGGCCGCACGGCGCGACGTTGCTGCACCGGCACTTCCTGCCCCGGCACCGCCTGCCCCGCGACAGCGGTCGACGGATCGTTCGCGGTACGCCCGGCATTGCCCCGAGCACCCGCGTCGCCGGTGTTGACGGTGCCGTCGGCCGCCGCCGGAACCGTGCCGATCCCCGGCTCGGCCCCGGGCGCCCGCGACAACCGCGTCTCGGAGTTCCCGTTTGCCCGCGCGATGGCCTCGGAGTCGATCGCCCCCTGCGGCGGCGTCGACGAGTCCAGCGGGACACCGTGGGTCTGCAGGTGGTCATAGCGCTGCTTGGTCAGGTTCTCCGCGTCCAGCCGGTCGCGCATCCGGGTGAGCATCCGGATGGTGAACGCGTGCGCCAAGGCCAGCAGGAGCAGCACGACCCCCAGCTTCCGCACGATGGCCTCCAGCGGGGTGTCACCCCCGAGCCCGATCGCGGAGATCAACGCGAGCACCCCGAGCACGGTGAAGTGGAACAGCACCGACACCAGCCGGGCCATCGACCGCGCGGACTGCGCCTCGCCGTAGGAGTCGGACAGGTACCGCAGCCCGCTCCGGTAGATGATCTGGCCGTCCACCACCACGAGCGCGATGCCGAGGACCAGGAACAAGACATAGGTGCCGTCGTCCACCACTGACCCCTTCCCACACCCATCAGGTCACCCGTTGGGTACCACCGACGGCCCCGCCCGAAACGACCGTCCCCCATCCCCCGAGTGAGTGAACCTGCCCGCTCCCAACCGACATCCCCAGCTCCACCCGGATGTCGATCGTCCCAACAGGACACTCAAGGAGGGATCCCCCATGTCTCGATCATACCGCGAACGACGAAGATCCCGCGCCGTACATGATCTTGCCTGTGGACAACCGCCGGGCGAGCGCGAACCCGCCCGGCGCCCCGATCTCACCGGAGCCAACGCGGCGCCTTCACGCCCAGCAGCTGCCTCCACGCGCGCGTGAAGTCGGCCTCGGCGCGTTCCGCGCGTGCGTCCTGGCGCGCGTGCAGCACTCCATACGTGAACCCGTTGTCCCCCGACAGATGCGCCCGCACACCCATCTCCCGCAGCCGCCCACGGGCCACCACCGCGTCCTGGTGCGTTCCCAGCGCGGTCTGGGTCTTCTTCACCCGCTTCCGCCACCGGTCCAGCTTCCGCCCGAAGACCGGCGCCACCGCCTCCGCCGCGTACCGGACCTTCTTCGCGTCCTTGCGCACCTGGTGCAACGCGACATCGCGCTCATCCGCGTCGTCCAGCGCCGCGACCGAGGCCGCCAACCGCCGCCAGGCCTTGCGCACCGGCTTCCGCAGTTCCGACACCGCAGGCCGAGAAGCACGATCGGTCCACGGTGGATCGGAAATGAAAGCGTCCAAGTCCTTCAGCAGAGCCAAATACCGGTCACTATCCGCTGCGGACAGCACAGCCGTGCGGGCATCCGCCGCGGCGCGGGCGAGTTCGGCGGTGATCTGCGCGGGAACGGCACCCAGCACGTTCTCGCTGGGCAGCCGTGCGAGTTCCAGCGTCAGCTCCTCCCCCAGCACCTCGGTGTCCCGCGCGGGCGACGCCTCCGCGCCCAGCCACTTCAGTTCGGCGCGCAGCGCACCGACCCGGGCATGGTCGAGTAAAGGGCGGAACGCGCGCAGTGCGCTGCGCAACCGCCGACACGCGACGCGGAACTGGTGGACCGCGTCGTCCGTGTCGAGCCGCACGCCCGTGTCGTTCGCGCGCAGTGCCGAGACCTGCGCGCGCAGATACGTCAGCGCGACCTCCCCCGCAGTGGGGTCTGCCGACAGTTCCGGCAGCGGGTGCACCTTCGCCCGCGTCCCCAGGGCCTGGGCGAGCTTCGACGTCGACTTCGCGGGCTTGGCGCCCAGGGCCGCGCCGACGGCGGTCAGCACGTCCCGGTCGGTGGCCTCGACCTCCAGCTCCCGCCAGCTCCGCGGCTCCTCGTCGAGCGGGTGGGCGGTCACCCGGTCGTCGGCCAACAGCGCGATCGTGGTGCCGTCGGCGGACCGGAGCTCCCACTCGTCACGCTCGGTGGTGATCCGCACGACCGGGGTGAGCGGCTCCCCGAGGGTGTGCGCGCGGACCAGCGCGGCGAGGTCGTCGGGCACCTTCGTCCTGGCCCGGCCCAGCGGCACCCGGATCTCGTCGCGCACGTCCGGGGCGACCGGGAGCTTGGCGTGCCAGCCCGCGTCGCCGCCGCCGGTGCGCCTGCGCAGCGTGATGCCCGCGCGGGCGAGCCGCAGGTCGGCGGTGTCGAAGTAGGTGGCGTCCAGTTCGGACCGGACGGGGCCCGCGCAGCTGTGCACCGGATCGGCCGCCGTCAGGTCCGGCAGCTCGAAGTCCGCGGGCGCCTGGTACTTGCGTTCGGTCTCGCGCACTCGGGTAGGCATCCGTCAACTATGACACCGAATGCCCCGACCGGTAGACGGGTACATCCGGGTGGAATCAGGACAGGCCTGCCCGGAGGGAATGCCGCACCCCCGCCGACTGATCGGTCCGAGACGCCTCGGAACGGTCACGGTGAGTAGTGTCGCCGGAGCGCCTCAGGGTGACCGTGAACCGCACACGCGCGTGCCCTCCGTCTGGGCGGCGAGCATCGCCACCACACCGTCGAGCCCCGCTGCCCGCTGCCGGGTCGCCCCGTCGCCCGTCTCCGCCAATGATGACAACGTCGACCGCACAAGCTCCAGCTCTCCCGAGCGACGCAGCGCGGGCGCGTGCCTGGCGACCAGGTCGGCGAAGATCTGCGGCGCGGGACGGTAGCCGTCCGACAACGGGTCGGGCACGACCGCGCCCCAACCGTCCTTGGCCGCCCGCCACTGGGCCGCGCGCACGATCTGGGTGGGCACGCGGGGAAAGTCCCGTTCGCTGTCGAGCGCCTCGGCCACGATCGAACGGATCAGCACGGCCAGCAGCGCGGCCTCGCGCGGGGTGGGTGCGACGTCGCTGATCCGGGTCTCCACAGTGGGCTGGTCCTCCGACGGACGGACGTCGAAGTAGACCATCTTGCGGTCGAGAATGGCCCCCGTGGCCAGCAGGCCCTCCACCAGTTCCTCGTACTGCTCCACCGAGTCCAGATAGGGCGGTGGGCCCGCGGACGGCCAACGCTCCCAGAGCAGGTGCCGGGTGCTGGCGTAGCCGGTGTCGCGGCCGTCGTGGAACGGCGAGTTCGCGCAGACGGTGATCAGCGCGGGCAACCACAGGCGCAGATGGTTGGCCGCGCGCAACGCCGCCGCGGTGTCCTCCACGCCCACATGCACGTGGCAGCCGCAGGTCATCCCGGAGAACATGAACTCGCCGACGTGGGCGGTGATCCGCCGGTAGCGCGCGCCGGGCCCTGCCTGCGTGAAGTCGGGCTGCTGATGCGGCGCCGTACCGGTGGCGACCAGCAGCGCCCCTTGTTCGCGCGCCGCACCGGCCAACGCACCGCGCAGCTCGGTCAGTTCCTCGACGACCTGGTGCGCGCTCCGACAGATGCCGGTGGCCGACTCCACCATGGCGCGCAGCAACTCCGGTTTCAGGTCGGGATCACCGTCGACGGCGGCGATACCGCGCTCGGCGGTCTCCGGCCCTTGATCCACCAACCTGCCCTTCGGGTCGACGAGCAGGAACTCCTCCTCGACTCCCAGGGCCAGCGCGGTCGAGTCGTGTGTCGCCAATCGGTCCTCCTCGTACGTGCCTGCCGGACGGGAGTACCCACTCGACGACCGACCTGACCAGCGTCTTCCGCGTGGCTCGAACGGCTCTCAAGAGCATGCTGTTACAACGGAGCGGCCGGACTGTTCTGCTCGGCTCTGCGGAGAGGGGCTTGTGGTGGACGAGGAGATCTTCGACGACAACGACAACATCGTCCGCGGGTACGACTAGGACGTCCCATATGGACGGAGAACGGGACGGCTCCCGTGGGCGCCGCCCCGTTTCCCGGTGCTCTCCCCACCGCGGGCGCGAGACGTTCACCGGCACGGGCCGGGTAGACGGGTGCTCGCCGCGCGGACGAGTTTGCCCCGGGGCACCGCCGGGTAGCACAGCGGCATGAGCACCGACGGTTACCTGAGCCCGGCGGAGAGCCTGGACGAGGACAACCTGAGCGTGGACCCGCTTGAGGAGGGCGTCGAGCCCCCGGAGCACTGGGCGGAGTCCGACCGCCACGGGATGACCGCGGCGGAGGAGCGCGCGGGCGAGGATCTCGACCACCGGCTGGCCGCCGAGGAGCCGGACGTGGCCGTGCCCGACGCGGACCGCCCCGGCCCGACCTCGCCGCTGCCCGATCTCGACGACCGGGTGGACGAGCCGTCCGACGACGTGGCGAACCCGGCCCCGCCGGAACCCGAGTCGGCGGCGGAGCGCGAGGGGCCGAGGGCGGAGCGGTGACCCGCTTCGGTTACACGCTGATGACCGAGCAGGCTGGTCCGAGCGCCCTGGTTCGGCACGCGGCGGGCGCGGAGCAGGCCGGGTTCGATTTCGAGGTGATCAGCGACCATTACTCGCCGTGGCTGTCCGAGCAGGGGCACGCCCCGAACGCCTGGGCGGTGCTGGGCGCGGTGACCCAGGTGACCGGGCGCGTCGAGCTGATGACCTACGTGACCTGCCCGACCATGCGCTACCACCCGGTGCTCGTCGCGCAACAGGCCGCCACGGTGCAATCGCTGTCCCACAACAGGTTCACGCTGGGCGTCGGCGCGGGCGAGAACCTCAACGAACACGTGCTCGGCCGCGGCTGGCCGCCGGTGAACCTCCGCCACGACATGCTGGTGGAGGCCGTGGACATCATCGCCGCGCTGTTCGACGGCGGTCACGTCGACTATGTGGGCGAGCATTTCCAGACGGACTCGGCGAAGCTGTGGGACCTGCCCGACACGCGGGTGCCGATCGCGGCGGCGGTGTCCGGCGACCGGTCGGTCGGCAGGCTGGCACCGCTGGCCGACCACATGATCGCGGTCGACCCGGACGCCGGGCTGTGCCGGGCGTGGGACGGGGTGGCGCGGGCGGAGAGTCGCAAGATCGGCCAGTTCCCGATCAGCTGGGACACCGACCGGGACGCGGCGGTCGCCCGCGCCCACGACCAGTTCCGGTGGGCGCTGGGCGGCTGGAAGGTCAACGCGGAGCTCCCGGGCCCGTCGGCGTTCGCGGCCGCGACCCGGTTCGTGCGACCGGACGACGTCGCGGCGCACATCCCGTGCGGCGCGGACGTGGACGCGGTGGTGCAGGCGGCCGCGGCGTACTGGGAGGCGGGGTTCACCGACCTCGCCCTGATCCAGGTCGGTGGAACCCATCAGGATCACTTCCTCGCGGCCGCCCGGCAGGAACTCCTGCCCGCCCTGCGCGCGGCCGCTCCGAACTGATCTTGTCAGGCACACCCTGACGCGCGTAAGGTCGCCCCTGACACCACGTCAGGGAGGTCCTTACATGTCCGCGATCGCGAATTGCTCCTTCTGCGCCAAGCCCAGCCCCGAGGTCGGCAAGCTGGTCGCGGGCCCGGGGGTCTTCATCTGCGACGGCTGCGTCGCCCTCGCCGCCGAAGTGATCCGCGAGGCCACCGGCGCGCCGGACTCCCCCGTGGCGCCCTGGGACCGGGACATGTCCCTGACCGAGGTCCTCACCGCGCTCGGCCCGGTGGCCGCCGCGGGCGCGCAGGCGGAACGCAACCTCGCCCTCTGGGTCGCGAAGGCCCGCGCGCTGGGCGGCACGTGGACCCAGATCGGCCAGGCCCTGGGCGTCACCCGCCAGTCCGCCTGGGAGCGGTTCTCCGGCGAGGACTGATACTTGCAGCCAGTGCATATCTTGCATACTCTGCAAATATGACCGCTGGGGACGCCCGCCGCGAACGCCGCCGGATCGCGCGCCGAGTCGCCATCCGCGGCGCCGCGGTCCGCTTGGCCCTGTCCAACGGCGGCCCCGACGCGGTGACGGTGGAGGAGATCAGCGCGGCCGCCGACATCGCCCCGCGCACGTTCTTCAACTATTTCCCCACCAAGGACGCGGCCTTCTCGATCGAACCGCACCAGTGGACCACCGAGGAGATCGTCGGAGAACTCCGAGCCCGCCCCCCCGACGAACCTCCGGCCATCGCGCTGCGCGAGGTACTCAAGGCGATGGCCCTCGCGGCCGACTTCGCCCACCTGGCGGAGGAATGGGAGCTGCTGCAACAGCTCTACCGACGCCACCCGGAGCTGTTCTCCCGCCTTCGCCTCGACCAGGCCGACCTCACCATCGCCGCCCTGTCCGCCGAGATCGCCACCCGCGTCGGCCCGCCCAGGTCCGCCGGTCTCTACCCGACAGTGCTGGTGGGCGCCGCCTTCGCCGCCCTGCAGGCCGCCGAGAACCGCGGCCGCGCCGACCCCCGCCCCCTGGACGACCTCATCGACGAGGCCTTCGCCGTCCTGATCGAGGGCCTGTGAACCGGAGGACCCCCTTGCCCGACACCGACTACGACATCGAGATGGCCCACGGCAGAACCGCCCTGGCCGCCCGCGACTTCCGCGCCGCCTACCGCCACTTCGGCCGCGCCCACAACCTCGGCCACGACACCCTGGCCCACCACCTCGCCGCCCACCGCGGCCTCCTCACCACTGCCTGGCGCCACCGCCGCCCGCACCGCGCCATCGCCCAGCTGACCCTCATGGCAGCCGCCGCCTTCTTCGACCGCAACCGCCAACCCACCCCACCCGACCCGATTTCCCACACCCCACCCCCACCGCACGCCTGACCTGCCAATCCCCCTGCAAACCCCCCAGGTTTTCACCCACCCCAGCGACAAAAGTTATCCACAGCCCCCACCCCACCACCCCCTTCCCAAGATCCACTGTCGCCCCCGCCGACTAGAATGGGCCCTGGGGGATCCCCCTGGGAGCGGCGGGTCATGCGGCGGGACCGTTTGCCGCGAAACACATCCCGGCAGACTCGCGGCGGCGCGGCCACCCCCACGTCTACCAATCCCCATCCCGGACGACTTTCCCGCCCAGCTCCCACTCACCCCTCCCGCCCGCTCAACCCCCTGGTAGACAAGCAACCCCCCACATCCGACTCCACCCATCCGAGCGACAGAAGTTATCCACATTCTTTCCGATACCTCGCCTGAACTGGGGAGATGCGTTTAGTGATCACCGTGGGCCGTCCTCAGGCCGTGAGATGAGGGCTTGGCAGCCATGCCTCAGTCATGGCCCGGCGGATGCGGTGGGGGCTTTCGGGGATGAGGTGGGTGTAGGTGCGGGCGGTGAAGGCCGGGTCAAGGTGGCCCAGGAGGTTCGCCAGCTCGATGAGGCTCACGCCGTGGGCCAGGAGGTTGGATGCGAAGGTGTGGCGTAGGGCGTGGAAGCCGTCGATGCGTTTGCGGTAGGGGGTGGCGGTGGTCTGGAAGGCGGGTACCCAGATGTCCCGGGCGAAGTTGTTCCCGCGCCACACTGGGGGCGGGAAGGGGTGGCGTTGCGACGGCGGAGGTCCGGGGACGAGTAGTCGCACGGTGATGAGGTCTCCATCCGGGACCAGCCACGGCAGGGTGACGTCATATGGTTCGTGAGCGGTGGTGTGGTCGTCAACCATCGTGATGAAGTCCTCGGTGATGAAGACTTCGCGTGTCTTGCGCCGCTTGGGCAGTCCGAACACGGGCTTCCCGTTGATCCAGCGGATTTGCCGTTGAATGTGAAGCTTGAGGTTATTTCGGTCCATGTCGTCCGGGCTGAATGCGAGTGCTTCCATTTGGCGGTGTCCGGCACGCAGGGCGATGTCCATCAATGGTCGATACTCCGGAGGGAGGCCGCTACGGATAGTGAGGCACTTTTCCCGAGGCCAGGGCTCCGGCCGGTATTCCTCGGGAACCGGCCTGCGGACGCTGTCAGCCTTGCAAGGGTTTCGTTCGAGCAACCCGTCAAAGACGGCTGCTTGCAGAAATCCCGAGATCGTGTCGAAAATCTGCGCCCGGTAGGAATCCTTTACGCCTCTTCCGCTTGACCAGTCCAGCCACTCTCGCATAGTGCTGGTTGTGAAGTGCTGGACAGGCACGTCGCCGAGGTAGGGCAGGACCATGGTGTTCAACCTGGTGTCCACACTGGCCACGGCGATCGGGTCTTTGGATCGACCTTTGCGCACTTCCGTTGTGTAGTCCCGGAAGGTGATCAATTTCGGTTCCGGCTTCTCCTCAGGCTTAGAGGCCGGCAGCAGCTTCACAAGCGGGCTTACCTGGTGCAACGCCAGGAACTTCTCGGCTTCACCCAGGCTGCGGTCCGGGAAGCTCTTGGACCGCTCGCTGCCGTCTGCGTAGTAGCGGACACGATAGCGCATACCCGTGCCGTGCAGCGCGGTCTTGTCTTTGAGGGGACGGCCGTTCTTTCCGACAATGACGTTCCCGGTCGCATCTTTCCTGTCCTTGTACCAGCGATCCTCAACGTGTCCGGCCATGGGAGTACCCCGTTTTCCTTTCGTCGTGATTGCTGAAATATTGGTCAGGCGGCTAGCTGGCCCTCGGTGCTGGCGTCAAGCCATGCGGCGATATCCTCCGGCCGATAGCGGACATGTTTGCCCATGCGCACGAAGGCCGGACCGGTGCCCTTGTGGCGCCATTCGGCCAGCGTCTTCTCCGGCAGCCGCAATAGTTCGGCCAGCTCTTCCGTGGTCCACAATCGGGTCGGTAATCCGCTATCATCCATGGTCTATCCCCCCAGTCCGGTCACGCCGCAGTCGCGGTTGCTGAAACACCCGGCCCGCCTGGTGGCCCGGCAGCGGCCAACAACGCCGTGTCGTATTCGGCCCGCCAGGTCACGCGTTCGGCTATGGCCCGCATGATCAGGTGGTCTCTCGGCGGGGCGTTACGGTCGCCGGGGGCGAGCCTCCGCCAGGCCCAGGCCGAGGTATCCCGGGCGGGTTTGACGATCCCCACCGCCGCCAGGGCCTGGGCGACGAACGCGGCCCGGTCGGCCTTGTGATCGGCCAGCGTCTTGCCCGACCACTTCCGGGACACCAGCACCCGCCGACCTGGCAGGCCGAGGGTGGTGCGTCGGTGAGCGCGTCCCTTGCAGTGCCCGGGGATGGTCCTGGAGGTGGTGCCCTGGGGGTGGACGCCGTAGAGCAGCCACACCGCGCACCGGGGCGAACAGGGCGTGATCGCGAGTTCGGCGTGGAGTCGTTCGTGGTGGTCACGCTGGCCGGGAGTGGTGGCGGTGATGATCTCGCCGGTGGACTTCGTGAGGTACTTGGTCAGGTAGCCGATGTGGCGTCCGGCTTCCTCGGTGCCGCCGAGGACGCCCTTGGAGTGCACCTGGGCGCCGAAGGTGGCGACGTGGGCGGGCTCGTCCACCAGGTCGACCGCGTCCGCCCAGGTGGTGAGCGGTTTCCGAGTCTCCGGGTCGACGAACGCGGCAGTGTGCGCGTCCCACACCGGCAGCCTGTCGCCGCCGTAGACCGGTTCGTCGTGCGGGGGCCACCACACCTGGAGATAGGTAGCGGCCGTTACCTGTCGGATCGTGTCGTGCGGGATGGCCCCGCGGATTCCCGCGTGCAAATGAGGTGCTGTTCTGCGCTGGGGTTCGACCGTGGCGAAGTACTGCACATCCCACCCGACGACGCGGCGTAGGTTCTGCCACCACCGGTCCACCAGCGAGGCGAAGTGCACCGCGTCCCGGGCCGCCCGCCGATAGTCATAGGTGCCCGGGTCGACCGGGGAACCATCGGAGCGGACGGGGCCGTAGGTGTCGCAGGTGAGGGTGACGAACATCGAGGGCCGGAACCGCCCAGCGAACTCACGGCCCACAGTGCGCTTCTCGACCTTGCGCCGGGGCAGGTTCGGGGCATCCTGCCGCCGCCTGGTCGAGCGCACCGGCGCCCTCTTCACCGGGGCCGTGTCCGGCGACGGCAACCGACCCCGGACACCGAGCCGCTGAAGCTCGGCATCCACCGAGCGGATCTCCTCCCGCAGATCGTCCGCATCGGCCCCGGCGGTGTCCCGGTACGCGGCCACCAGGTCCGCGCGCAGCTCGACCAACGCCGTGTGATCCCCGGTCGGGGCGGTGTCGCGCGTCTGCGGTTCCTCGGTCAGGTGCCACCCCTCCCGGCACTGGGCGATCCGCAACGCACGCGCCTTACGGGCACACGGCAGACACACCGACTCGACCGTGGACCCACACGGCACACCCACATAGCGGACCGCGCCATCGGTGGTGTCGGTGACCTCCATCGTGAACGGCCGCACGCACACCCCGTGCTGTTCGGCGGTGACACGCACGACCTCACGCGCCAGCGGCCCCCGGGTCCGGGTGGCGATGTCGACGATGTCTGCGGTCATGGGGTCACGTCCATCGGTGACCCGCCGCCCCAGACGTGGAGCTGTTCCGAACCGAACGTCCTGCGCTGGTGGGGTTCCATGCCCAGCGTGCCGTCCACGCCCGCCCACACCCTCACCCGTGCACGGCCGTCGGTGAGCGTGCCGATGACCGCCACGTGTGCCGATTCGTCGTTGTCCGGCCGCCACACGGACACCACGCAGTCCACCAAGGTGTCGGACCACTCGACGAGATCTCCCACGGTGTCGATCAACCGGCCCCCGTGCAACTGCACACTGATGTGGGTATCGTCGCCGGATGCGTACCCGGAGACACACAGGTAGGCCGGAACGGGCAGGTCCGCGAACACCACCAGGTGCTCACGAAGAGAGTCCATGATGGACAGATAGTCGGGGATGTCCACGAGCGCCGTGGGACTGCCGTACACGAGGGTAGTGGTGTTCATGCTGCTGTTCCTCCGGAGGTGAAGTCGTCTGTGTCGGGGAACGGGACGATCACGGCAGACCCGCCGGTGATCTCGTTCCGTAGTTCGATCAGGTTCGTGTCGGTGACCAGGAACGCCCTCGCTCGCACGGGTTCGCGTTGGCCGTCGTGCTTCACCCACGCCACACCAGGAGTCGACTCGGCGATCTCGTGGGCCGCCGCACCGCGCTGGCGGACGCCGTCACCGAGGACCATGTCCACTTGGGCCGCTTCGTCCAGGCGCATCGCGACCCGGGTGGGGAACAGGTTCCGGAAGGGGACCACTTCCTTGCGCGGGTCCTGCACGAACCCGACCACGCACACCCCGGGAGCACGGCCCTGCGAGGTGATGACCTGGAGCGCGGCCTGCGCGCGTTCACGCAGCCGCTTGTCCGGCAGATAGGCGATCAGCGCGGCCAACTCGTCCACGATCAACACCGTGAACGGGACACCGCTGTCCTTGGTCCACGTGCGACGGACACCCCGGAACCGGGTGGCGCGTGCCCGGACGTCGCTGGCGACCTTCTCCAGAAGCTCCACGGCTTCCTCGGGATCGTCATAGGCCAACTCGGAGAACACCTCCGGGCACTGGCCCAGCTCCATACCGCCCTTGGGGTCGATCCCGACCAGGCGCACCACACCGGCCCTGACCATCGGCGCCAACGCCCAGACCAACGCCCACAGGACCGAGCCCTTGCCCGCACCGGTCGCCCCCACCGTGAGCAGGTGGCCGCCCAGCAGCCGCAGGCACCAAGGCTTACCGGTCTCGGTGCGGCCCACCGGGACCTTCTTCAGATTGACCGTCGCGGCCGTGTCCAGGGCCGGGAGGGGGATCGGGTTGGCCAGCGGGTCGGCCCGCATCAAGTCCAGCTCCAACCGCCCCGGCTTGACCACCCGAACCCGGCATGAACCGGCGCCGAACGAGTGGGCCAGCCCCGACGCGCGCAGTTCCCACTGCTCCGGCGCCTGCCCTTTGACCATGCGGACCCGCACCCGGTCGCGCCACCACTCCGAGCGCACCCGCTTGAGCTTGGGCAGGTGCTCCCGGCGACCGGCCTTCCCGGTCAGCGAGGCCAGGCGCATTACCGTGCGCCATTGCCACGCGTACACCGCCACCCGACGGAACTCCGACCTGGCCCACGCCATCCGACGCGTGAACACATCCGGCGCCTGCCACCACCACACCGCCAACCCCGCGACCACGGGGACCACCAGGCCGCCGAGCAACCACCACCCACCGACGTTGCAGACCAGCAGACCCAACACCGCCGAGGCGACCGTGAGCGGGTAGTACCAGCTCATCCGCACGAACTTCGCCGTCACCCACACCGCAAACCAGACCAGCACCACCGGCAACAGCACGAGCTTGGCCTTGCCCGGCAGCATGGTCCACCACGGCAATCGGGGCCGTGCGACCTCCAACGGGGCCGGGTCGATCCACCGGCCGTTCCCGCCCTTCACCACGCACCCCGAGCCGTGGCCTGCGACGGCACCGAAATGGTGTCGAAAATCAGCGCGAGCATTCCCGCGCACGCCGCGCACTCCACATCCCCCGGCAGCAGACGCGCGTATTTCCCGCATTGACCGCACCGCGTCCGACGAACCAGGGTGACCCCCCTTGCGCGACGGGTACGCCTATCCCTTACCATCATTTTCGTTCACTCCCCCGAGTGGACAGTCACAGGAACGGGACGAGGCCGCCAAACCATTGACCCGTTCCTGTGACCTAACCCGAAATAGCCCTTCCCTAGGCGCGCGGAATCGTCACACGACCCGCGTGCGAATTATCGATAATCACCCCGCCGTAGCGTCAATGATCGTCCGCGTTCACGTTCCCGTTCGTTGGTGTGTCCAGGTCTTCCGGCCGGTACACGCCGTGGGTGAGCTTGGATAAGGCGACTCCCGCCGCCCGCGCCGCCGCCTTTCCGGCGTCGGACCACTTCGTGCCCCAGTTGTGTCGCCGGTACCAATGCGCGTCCAGGTCGGCCGCATGCTCCGGCCGGTACAGGCCGTGCGTGGTCTTCGCCACCACGATGCCCAGGGCCCGCCGAACCGAGGCGGCGAACGCCGTCCA
The DNA here is from genome assembly GCF_000374445.1 of Actinokineospora enzanensis DSM 44649. Taxonomy (GTDB): domain Bacteria; phylum Actinomycetota; class Actinomycetes; order Mycobacteriales; family Pseudonocardiaceae; genus Actinokineospora; species Actinokineospora enzanensis. The sequence continues at coordinate 127,943 of NZ_KB894426.1, forward strand.
GTTCTCGTACCGACTGTGTTCCAGGTGATCCACCTCCGTCCACTTCTCCGGGTCACCCTGGAACGGCCGCCACGCCTTGTTCGCCAACGCCTTCCGCCGCCACCGCCGGTACCCACTGGCACCGACCACACCACAGACGTAGCCCAGGCCCCAGACCCACCGCCGCCGGGTCATCGCGCCCCCTCGGAGGAATCGGCCGCATCCCGCACGGACAACGGGTTCGCGACGTCGAGGTTCTCCGGGCGATACAACCCGTACGTCGCCGCCGCGACGCGATACCGGGCCATCTGCCGCCACGCGCACAGGCGCTTCCGCCGATCCTCGAAGAAGGTGTAATACTCCCAATCCTTATCGGTCCACAAGTTGCAGTCCCCTTGAAACGGCCCAGCGGCCCGAAGCAACCACCGCCGCCGACGCCACCGCCGATACAGACTCGCACCGGCCACACCGGACACATAGCCGAACGCCCAGATCGGCACCCGTAACGCCCTCACCGCGAACCTGCCTTCTGTCGCTTCTGCGATCCCTTGGCCGTCACGTCGGACGTCGACCTGCCCGCACGGCCTGCGGCCACCAACCCGGCAGCAAGCCGGGAACACCGATCTGCCTCGCCAAGCGCCTGGTGGTGATGAAACCGGTCGATCTCCGCCACCATCCGGTAATACTCGGCACACGCGGCATAGAAGGCGGCCTGACCCTCGATCGACAATCCCTTGACACCGGCTACGTTTCGCAGCCGCGCACCGATCAGGGCAAACGATCGGATGGCATCCACACTGGTACCCACACGAATAGCGGGAACCAGATTCGGCCGATTCTCCAACACCTCACTGGGAATGGACGCCGGAACAGTCTCCGCCTTCTCCCGCTCACGAGCAGCCCAGTAAAGGGCCTCATGCTGGTGGCCACGGTCCTGAACGGCAATCCGCTCATAGGCTCGCGCACTCCGACCGAAGAAACTCAACCACTCCCTGGCCGAAGCCTGCACATGCGGACGCACGTGCACTAACGCCACATGCACATCCCGCAGGATGTCCGCACTCATCGGGTCTAGCTGTACTTCTCCCCCCGACCCCCGTGTGATAGATTGTGACATGATTGACCTCTTCCGCTCAGTGGAAGACGCGGCGGCGAACGGTTTTCAAGGCTTCCCGGCAATGGACCGTTCGACGCTGTGCGCCTCTTAAGCCCCCTCAAAAGCGAAATCTGCTTACGATAGCCAGTCGGGCGTCGTTTCTTTCGTGCCGCACGCCCTCGAACGCCTGCCCGAAGCGCACGTTCCGGTCACCCCACTCCGAGAACGGGACGACGGCGATGGGGTTCCCGCCAGTGCCTACGCGGCCTTGTTTGGTGCCTCGCTCGCGGACTTCCCCGCCCGAGTACTACCGGCGGCCGGGCTCGCGCCCGCAAACCCCTTGGCCCGGTAGACGTAAGACTGGTACTTGAACTCCCCACTGCCCGCCACACGCGGCTCAGCGGTCAGGCCCGCCAGCTCGATCGGCCGCATACCCGGCAGCACCTCCGAGGTGGACGGGACCGGCTGCACGTCCGCCAGAAACGTGATCTCGAACGACGCCCGCTTCGCGTTGGGCTCGCCCGGGTCGGTGACCTTCGCCTTCCACTGCCGCTGTCCGGTCTCCTCATCCACCCGCTGGCGAACCGGCCGACCGGACGCCCTGTCCTCCCGTGACTGGTACTCCGTGTCCGGAGCAACCTCGCCGATAAGGACGAGGCCCTGCGGGAACGCGTCATCGAAGTTGATCGGGAACCGGTGTCCCTTGCTGATCGCCATGGCGTAGGCAGTCCTCTCGCTGGTCGTCAGGTGGGGCGCTACCCCCTCGTGAAACCATCGTATACGTAGCTTCGTATACGCACAAGTGGTGCGTATACGAAGGCTGCTACGCCTCCCCCGCGCCATCACGACCAGGGGTGGCGCGGTCGACACCGAAGGAGGATCGGGATCGATGACGGGATCAGGGCCAGGCGGTGGCACGGTGGACACCGAGGGAGGGCCGGGACCGGTGCGGGAGCCCGCCTATGTCTCCATCGCGGGCACGTACGCGCGGCTCATCCGGGGCGGAGACCTGTCGCCCGGGATCCAGTTGCCCAGCCACGCCGAGATGGCGGAAAAGCACGGCGTGTCGGACATCGTGGTCCGTAAGGCTATGGAGCTACTCAGGAGTCAGGGGCTGGTCCGAACCGTTCGCCGTCGTGGCATCTTCGTCGCAGACCGTGCCAACCTCGTGCGCATTTCGCCGGAACGCCAGATGCAGAGCCCGGAAGTGTCATTCGGAGCAGAATCCGAAGAGTCGGTCGACGTTCACCGCGAAACCGCGCAAGTCTCCGCCACAGACGAACTTGCGGACATCTTCGGAGTTCAGACTGGGGACGAGCTTGTCTATGTCATCACGCGCGTTTCGAGCGGCGGGCATCCTGTGTCGATCTCGGACACCTATCACCGGGTAGGCGCGAACGGGGCGGCCGGCGCGACCGTTCTAGAGGAAACCCTTGCCGACAAGATGCCGACGAAGGTCCATGCGGAGTGGTTGCGCACGCCCGTGGGAGCCCTCGTCAAGACGGTACGCCAGGAGTTCCGCGCGGTAGACGGGCAGATGTTGATGATCTCCGACATCTCCTACCCGCAAGACCGTTACGACGCGTTTGTGTTCAGAATGAATCTCAATCCTGATTCTTGAGACTGCTGGCCATCCCGCCTGCCTGGGCCGGACATCCTGACCGATGTCCGGCCCGGACTTTCAACGGCGTACCCACCCCTCGGCGACATCGGGAATGTTCCACCATGACACGTGTCGTGAATCCTCCGACTCCAGTGTCCAGCCGTTCGACAACGCCTCAAAGAACGCATCGTCTCCGGTCATTCCCCCCTTGTGCTGCCCAACGAAGATCAGACGCTCGCCGCCTGCTCTCTCAAATGCTGCCAGGGCTTCCGATGCCATGGGCGCACCCCAACCTGGAGGCCAGCAGAGCAACAGCACATAGCCCGGCCGACTGGCTACATCCCTGTCGAACTCTTCAATATTCCCGACATGATGCCAGGTTTCAATCTGCCCGGTCGCAGGCGAGAAGGAACTATTGTCTTCCTTGTCTGGGGGTGATGAGTCGTACGCCTGGACACTCACGCCCGCGCGGGTGATCTGTGCCGCCCAGTAGCCCCGGCCCGCTCCGAGTTCGATCATCGGCCTACCTGCACAGAACGCGGCTATCCACTCTATGGTTTCCGGAGACGGGATCGCATATGCAAATATTCCTTGTAAGAGCATCTGGGCATACGCAAGTCGGCCACTTCCGTTCGAATGGCCAGCATTTACTAGCCTGCGCCCGTCGCATTCATGCACAAAGGGCGAAACGATGTCCCAATACGGATTCTCGCTTTCCGTGCGCCCGCCCGTCACATAATGAACGAAGCGTAGATCGAACGCGTTGTCTATCCGATTATCGCCTGTTCCTGGCAATCCCAGGGCGGTACTCAGATAGTCATCAACTTTCGGATATTCGACCCGAAGGCGTTCTTCGTCATTCAGCAACGCCGCCAACACCTTCCGGCGTTCCTCTGTCAAGGCAAGCTCGATCACGCCGCCTGTCCTTTCAGATCCGCATTCCTGCCGCTATGACTCCAACGCTCATCCACATCGACCACCGTAGGCCCTCTGAGGCGCGCTCGTCACCTGCGACGATCGCGTGATCCCCAGACTGGGCCGTTAGCCCATCCAACCTTTTGCGCACTTCCAGCGGGGGCAACCTGCGTCGCTCCCGCCGTCTCACCCCCCAGCCCGCACCAGTCAAGACCTTCCCGAGATGCCGACAAGGGGCGCGCCGCTGGCCCTGCATGTTCGTGGTTGCTGCTGAATCTGGCTCTATGGGATCAAGGCCGCGCCGCCCGCGCGGCGCGGCGCGGTGTGCCTGTCCTGGTGGCAGGCCGGTCCGTATCCATCGCGCCACAGCGCGGGCTCCCGCTCCGCTTCGCCCGCGCGGGCGCGCGGCACAGCCTGCCACCGGGTCGAGACGCACCACACCGCACGGGCGGCGCCGATGCAAACCGACGAGGACCGATGGTTGACACTGACCGGACGCTAGTGCGGCCTGAGCTGCTCCGCTCCGTTGGCCGACAGCTCAGAAATGCCCGAGAAGACCTGGGATGGACACGGTCTCAGGTGGTCAAGCGGGTCGAGTTCGAGCTGCACGTACAGACCTTGGCGACATATGAGCAGGGGACTAGGCAATGCACGCTAGGCCGATTCGTCGCGATCTGTCAGGCGCTGGGCGTGTCTGCCCTGGACGTCCTCAAAGATGCAATGGAGCAGACAGAGGTTCCCCCGCACAAGTTGGTTTGCGCGGTCGACCTGCGAGTGATCATGGCGGGAATTGACCCAGAACTCGAACCGCTACGACGGTGGGCACGTAATCGCCTCATCGCCGACTCCAAGACGCCCGTGGTGCCACTCGAACCTGACGAGGTCGCGACCCTTGCGATGTTCTGCGGTCTGTCCCATGAAGACTTTTTCCAGCGCCTCACCGGCGCTGACGGGTGAACGAGCCCGCCGTTCTAGCCCGAGACCGACCTTCGCATAAAGAGCAATGTGGCCTCAGGCGGTCAGGACGCGTTGCCAACCTGGTCGGTACCAGGGGCGCCCGCCCCTGGACCCCTGGCACCCGTGGCACGATCCGCGCAGACGTTGATCTGAGCTGCCGTCCGTAGCGCGGATCGCACCACGGGAACGTGGAACAGGCTCGCGCACAGCCTTCGATCCGGAGCGAATACCACCCCACGGACCTCAGATCGCGCGCGAGCCCCAGGCCGTTCAGGCCGTTCCCGACCGACGCCCAGGCCGTCCACAGGCCGTCAGACGTCAGGTACCAGCCGGAAGCAATCGGCATCAACCAGTAAGAACCCGCAGGTCACGACATTGGCTGCCGCGAACCCCCAGGTGGCGACAGCGTCGAAAAGATATCCACA
>NZ_KB894427.1 GCF_000374445.1 Actinokineospora enzanensis DSM 44649
AGATTACCCACGTGTTACTCACCCGTTCGCCGCTCGTGTACCCCGAAGGGCCTTACCGCTCGACTTGCATGTGTTAAGCACGCCGCCAGCGTTCGTCCTGAGCCAGGATCAAACTCTCCAAAGATGCTTCAAAGAGTACAACTCCTGACAAACAGACACCATCAAACTGGCATCAACATCTGTCACTCAAAGGAACCCCTAGGGGTTCACTTCATTTAAGCTCTACTGGCTTAAATCGGCACACTGTTGAGTTCTCAAACAACACACGCACATCCGATTCGTGCGTCCGTCTCCGGAGCGCCCTCATCCGAGGCTGGTTACTCGCTAAGTTTTCGTGTCCCGCTCGTTCCGGTTTTCCCGGCCCGTTCCGCGCTGACAGGAAGAAAGTTACACGGCCGCCAAGGCGGGATCAAATCGGGGGTGCCGAAACGACGTCGAACAAGTGAAAACCCTTGCGCGCCAACACATCCACGACGGCCATGGCCACGCTCCCGCCGAGCGGGCCGCGACCGCGCCGAACCTGCCCGCAGGGGGCGTTTGCCCTGATCAAACCTGTTATGGCGGGGCTGTCCGTTCACTTAACGACGTGCCCCGGGTTGGGAAAGGCAAATCGTGTGACTGCGGTCACTTTCCGCCTGGTCTGCCCGGCCCACCTAGTACCCATGGTCACGGGGCGCTGCCTGCCGGTGGCGCCCCGACGCGATGAGCAGCGGCAGGTAGGACGTCGTCGACCGTCACTTCGGCGTAGCCCACCGCATGGCAACCACCCGGGTCCGACCGGCGCGCGCGCCGGTCGGAGAACACTCAGGAGATATCCATGCATCGACGAACACTCGCGCTGGTCGCGGCGAACGCCTGCCTGGGCGCCGCCGTGGTGGTCGGCGTGACCACCCCCGCGGACGCGGCCCCGCAGGCCGCCGCGGTCACGCAGCTGACCTACGACGACAGCCAGGCGCCGCAGTACGCGGCGAACACCGCCGCCGCGGTCGAGGTCTGGAACACCGACGCGCCCAACGTGCACATCGTCAAGGCCGCCCGCGGCCAGCGGGCGAACATCCGGATCGTGGCCGACCCGGGGTGGCCGCACGCCACCCTCGGCCCGGTGCGCTCCAACGGCAGCGTGCAGATCTGGTTCGGCAAGCAGGCCGTCGACGAGGGCTTCGACAAGACGCGGATCATCGCGCACGAGATGGGCCACTCGCTCGGCCTGCCGGACAACCGCACCGGCAAGTGCTCGGACCTGATGTCCGGCCACTCCGCGCCGACCAGCTGCACCAACGCGCACCCCAGCCCCGCTGAGCGCGCCACGGTCCAGCGCAACTATGCCCGCTTCGCGGCGTCCTCGGACGCCCAGCTGACCGTCGTCATCAACGACGCGGCGTAGTCCTCTCCACCCGCGGCGGCCGTCCCCTCGGGGCGGCCGCCGCGTCTTTTTCCGGTGTGGTGAACCGGCGCGGCGCGGGGCCCGTGTGGGGATCAGTCGAAACCCACAGGGAGCCATCGTGAACCGCTCAGCCAAGCTCGTCCTGGTCGCCGCGCTCGGCACCGCCCTCGCCGCCTGCGGCCAGGCCGCCACCGCCCCCGGGGTGCCCGCCCCGGTCCTGGCCAAGGCGGGCACCGACCTCGCCGCCGTCGTCCTAGAGGCCGTCGAGGCGCCCGCGCTTGGCAAGATCGTGTCGGACGGCAAGACCCTGTACCGGTTCGACAAGGACACCGCGAAGCCCCCGACGTCCAACTGCGCGGGCGACTGCGCCACCGCCTGGCCCCCGGTGCTGGTGTCCGACGTGTCGGCCGTGTCCGCGGCGGCGGGCATCGACAAGTCGCTGCTCGGGACGCTCGCGCGGCCCGAGGGCAACCAGCTGACCATCGCGGGCTGGCCCGCCTACCACTACTCGAAGGACACGACCGCGGGCGACGTGAAGGGCCAGGGCGCGGGCGGCACGTGGTTCGCGTTCACCCCGGAGGGGAAGAAGGCGAGCGCGCAGGTGCCGGGGGCGCCGGTCACGGTGACCGTGATGAAGGTGGGCAAGCTCGGTCCGATCGTGACCGACCGGGGCGGGATGACGCTGTACCGGTTCGACAAGGACACCGCGTCCCCGTCGAAGTCGAACTGCGCCGGTGACTGCGCGAAGAAGTGGCCGCCGCTGTTGGTGCCCGCGGGTGCCGCGGTCGAGGGGCTGGACCCGGCCGTGCTCGGCACCGTCGACCGCGGTGACGGCACCCGCCAGGTCACCGTCGGCGGCTGGCCGGTCTACCACTTCAGCGAGGACAAGGTCCCCTGCGACACCAAGGGGCAGGGCGTCGGCGGCACGTGGTTCACGCTGACCGCCACCGGCAAGAAGGCAGGCGTGTGAGTTCGTCCGATACGCGATCGGGGCGGGGCCTTTCCGAGGCACCCGCCCCGAGGGCTGTGCGCTTCCGGCCCGGTCACCGCGGCTCGCTCGGCCCGCCGTCAGGCGGCGGGCCCGCTCAAGATCAAGCTCGTCGTCGGCAGGCGCACCACCATTACCCGCCGCTCCCAGGGGGATCCCCCAGGGCCCATTCTACTCGGTGGGGGTGGCAGAGGATCTTGTTCGGCGGGGTTCGGGGTGGGGGCTGTGGATAACTTTTGTCGCTGGGACGGGTGAAGTCGTGTGTGGAGGGCTCGGCGGTCGTGCGGGGTATCGCCGAGGTCGGGGGCGGGTGGGTTGGTCCACTGTGGACCGACCCACCCGCCGGGATCAGGATTTGGCGACGAGGGTGAGGACGTCGTAGCGGGCGACGGGCTCGTCGTCCTGGTTGACCACGTCGGCGTCCCAGCGGACCTCGCCGTAGTCGGCGGTCTCGCGGGGGGTGATCTGCTTGGCGGTCAGGGTGACCGTCAGCGAGTCGCCGGGGAAGACCGGGGTGAGGAACCGGAGGTTCTCCAGGCCGTAGTTGGCCAGGACGGGGCCGGGTTCCGGGGAGACGAACAGGCCTGCGGCGAACGAGACGATCAGGTAGCCGTGGGCGACGATGCCGCCGAAGAACTCGTTGGCGGTGGCGGCTTCCAGGTCGGTGTGCGCGTAGAACGTGTCGCCGGTGAACTCGGCGAAGTGGTCGATGTCGGCCTGGGTGACGGTGCGCGGGCCCGCCGTGACGCTGTCGCCGACGCGGAGGCGGGACAGCGGCTTGCGGAAGGGGTGTTCGGCCTCGGGCAGGCGCGGGGCGCCGGGGACCCATTCGCCGGTGATCCTGGACAGGACGGCGGGGCTGGCCTGGATCGCGGAGCGTTGCAGGTGGTGTAGGACGCCGCGGAGGCCGCCCATCTCCTCGCCGCCGCCCGCGCGGCCCGGGCCGCCGTGGATCAGGGCGGGCAGGGGTGAGCCGTGGCCGGTGGACTCGGCGGCGTCGTCCTGGTCGAGCACCAGCAGGCGGCCGTGCCATGGCGCGACGCCGAGCACGACGTCGGCGGCGAAGTCGGCGTCGCCGGTGACCACCGAGCCGACGAGGCTGCCGAGGCCGCGGGCGGCGAGGTCGATGACGTGCGCGGTGGAGTCGTACGGCAGCAGCGCGCTGACCGGGCCGAAGGCCTCGACCTCGTGCGGTTCGGCGCGGTCGCCGTCGGCGCGCAGCAGGACCGGGGACAGGAAGGCGCCGCGTTCCGGGTCGGCGTCGACCACGTCCACCCTGGTCGGGTCGCCGTAGGCGATGGTGCCCGCGGCGCCGAGCGCCTTGAGGGAGCGGCGCACCTCCTCGCGTTGTTCCAGGCTCGCGAGCGCGCCCATGCGGACGTCGGGGTTGGCGGGATTGCCGACGACGGTCTTGGCCAGGCGCGCGGACACGGCCTCGGCGACGGGGTCCAGCAGCGCCCGGGGCACGAAGGCGCGGCGGATGGCGGTGCACTTCTGGCCTGCCTTGACCGTCATCTCGGCGACGAGCTGCTTGACGTAGAGGTCGAACTCCGGCGTGCCCGGGGTCGCGTCCGGTCCGAGGATCGAGCAGTTCAGCGAGTCGGCCTCGGCGTTGAAGCGGACCGAGTGCCGCACGACGGTCTCGTGGGTGCGGAGCTTGCGCGCGGTGCAGGCCGATCCGGTGAACGACACCAGATCCTGCGGGGTGAGGTGGTCGAGCAGGTCGCCCGCGCTGCCGCACACCAGCTGGAGGCTGCCCTCCGGCAGGATCCCGGACTCGACGATCAATCGGACCAGCAGCTCGGTCAGGTAGGCGGTCGGGCTGGCGGGCTTGATCAGCGTGGGCACGCCTGCGACGAAGGCGGGCGCGAACTTCTCCAGCGGGCCCCAGACGGGGAAGTTGAAGGCGTTGATCTGCACCGCGACCCCGCGCAGCGGCACGCCGATGTGCCTGCCGACGAAGGTGCCCTCGCGGCTGAGGCGCTCGACCGGGCCCTCGCCGAGCACCTTGGCGTTGGGCAGCTCGCGGCGGCCCTTGCTGCTGTAGGTGAACAACACGCCGATGCCGCCGTCGACGTCGACGAGCGAGTCGCGCCGGGTGGCGCCGGTGCGCGTGGACAGCGCGTACAGCTCGTCCTTGCGCTCGGTCAGGTGCGTGGCCAGGACCTTCAGCAGGGCGGCGCGTTGGTGGAAGGTCAGCTCGCGCAACGCCGGGCCGCCGACACGGCGGCCGTGGTCGAGGGCGGCGGCCATGTCCACCCCGGCGGAGGAGATCCGGGCGATCTCCGCGCCGGTGACCGCGTCGTGCAGCGGGGCGCCGTCGGCGGTCGGGGTGTGCCAGCGACCGCACACGTAGCTGCGCAGCAGCGCCATCGGGTTCGACCTCCATAGTCGCCTCGGGCGCGGCGGCGTTGCCCCACCCCGCTCCGATGCTAGTGCCCTTCCGGAGCCTCCTTACCCACTGTGTGTCGTGCCCAAACATGCACTGTTTCTCACCATTAGAGGTGCTGTCGTTGCCAGTTGTTCGGCCGTCGAGCGTGTGAACACACCGCCCTTGCGAATGACCACTTTTGGGTGAAAAGGTGGATTCTCGACAGGGTGATCGACTGGTCGCGGGTGGTAGCCGAACCAAGCCGACCTGGGATTACGTCCCGGGTTTCGCCACTCCCGGCCTGCGGTCGCCGGGTCGCGCCGCGGCATCCCGGTGCCGCGGACATTCCCGATTCACCCCTGCCGCGGCATCGCCGCAGAATCGAGAAAAAGCATGAAGAAGACGAAGTTCGCCGTCGCCGTCGTGGGCGCGGCGGCGGCCGTCATGGCCGTCGCCCCGACCGTGCTGGCGGCTCCGGCCGGAGACCCCGTGCTGAGCCCGGCGATCATCGGTGGCAGCACCGCGAGCAACGCCCCCTGGGCGGCGCGGCTGTTCGCCAACGGCCAGCAGTCCTGCACCGCGACCATCATCGCGCCGCAGTACGTGCTGACCGCGAAGCACTGCGTGGCCAGCGGCACCATCAGCTTCCGGATCGGCAGCCTGGACCAGACCTCCGGCGGCACCACCGCCAACGCGGTCCAGATCACCCGGCACTCCACTGCCGACCTGGCGATCGCGAAGCTGGACCGTTCGGTGCAGGCGACCTACTCGCCGCTGGGCACCACCGCGGACGTGCGCGCGGGCCAGCAGGCCCAGGTCTACGGCTGGGGTGCCACCTGCACCAACCAGCCGGAGATCAACTGCCAGTCGCGCTACCTGAAGGTCGCGACCGTGAACGTGCGCTCCACCAGCGCCACCGACGCGTACGGCGGCCAGGCCGTGCAGGCGACCCGCGGCAGCGGCATCACCGCGGGCGGCGACTCGGGCGGCCCGATGTTCGCCAACGGCAGGCAGATCGGCGTCGCGTCCACCAGCGACCGGTCCTCGGTCACCAACTACACCCACGTCGGCGTCTACCGGAGCTGGATCCGCAGCGTCGCGGGCGTCTGATCTAGACAGTCCTAAAAGGACAGTACGGACAAGACGGTCCGAACGGGCCGGGGCCCACACGCCCCGGCTCGTTCGGCGTGCCCGGGACTAGCCGCAGGAGCGGAACATCGCGGTGATGCCCGCGAGCTCGTTGTCGTCCACGCTCAGCTTGTACTTGGTCTTGATGGCGACGTACCCGGTGACGTAGTCGCACCAGTAGGTCTGCAGGGCGGGCCGCCACTTGCCCGGGTCGCCGTCGCTCTTCTGCGTGTTGGACCGGACGGTGACCGCAACCAGGTTCTCCTGGTCGTTGTAGAACTGCTTGCGCTGCGCGGGGGTCCAGTCGCGGGCGCCGGAGCGGGCGGCCTCGGCGAGCGGCACGATGTGGTCGATCTGCAGGTCGTGCGGGTCCTTGGCGGTCACCCCGTCGTACCGGCTGGTCCAGCAGGCCTCCTTGGGACAGGCGCTGCGGCACTGGCTGTCCACGGTCTCGCCGTCGCCGTCGCGGACCAGGATGGACTCGCGGGTGTCGCACTTGGACTTCGAGTCGTAGGCCCAGTCGCCCCAGTCGTCGCGGTCGTAGTGCGCGCCGGTGTCCTCCGGGCGGGGCGCGCCGAGGGCGGCCAGCGCGGCCGCGTGGTCGCCGGAGACGCCGCGGGCCGGGGCGGCGGTGCCCGCGCCGGGGGCGTCGGGTGCGCCCGAGGCCGCGGCGTTGAGGTCGACCTTGCAGCCGGATAAGGCCAACGCGGCGAGGGCCAGGGTGGGGACGAGGACTCGGGAACGCATGATCACTCCCTCGATGCAGCTATTCCTGCATAGACTCTCCTGATCATCGCTCGGGTCCGGGAGGCACGCCGGACGAGGTCGCATGACAGCCACCACAAGCCCACGCGCACGACCGGGCCCGTCCCCGGGGGAGGCGGGGACGGGCCCGGTCGTATTGCCGTTGTCTAGTGGGAGATCGCCTTCTCGGCCCCCGCGCCGGTGAGCGCGCGGACCTCCATCTCGGCGAACTTCGACTGGTCGCGGTCCTTGGACAGGATCGTGCCCAGCCAGCCGAGGATGAACGCGACCGGGATCGACACCAGCCCCGGGTTCTCCAGCGGGAACCAGTGGAAGTCGACCCCGGTGATCATGGACGGGGTGGCCGCGGTGGACGGCTTGCCGGACACCGCGGGCGAGAACACGATCAGCACGATGCTGACCGCGAGGCCGCCGTAGGTGCTCCACAGCGCGCCCGCGGTGTTGAACCGCTTCCAGAACAGCGTGTAGAGGATGGTCGGCAGGTTCGCCGACGCGGCCACCGCGAACGCCAGCGCCACCAGGAACGCGACGTTCTGGCCGTTGGCGACGATGCCGCCGACGATCGCCACGATCCCGATGACCACCGCGGTGATCCGGGCGACCCGGACCTCGGCGTTCTTGTCCGACGCCTCGCCCTTCTTGATCACGTTGGCGTAGATGTCGTGCGCGAACGAGGCCGACGCGGTGATGGTCAGCCCCGCCACCACGGCCAGGATCGTGGCGAACGCGATCGCGGCGATGATGCCCAGCAGCACCGGCCCGCCCAGCGCCTGGGCCAGCAGCGGGGCGGCCGAGTTGGCCTTGCCGGGCGCGTTCTTGATCGCGTCCGGGCCCACGATGGCGCCCGCGCCGTAGCCAAGGACCAGGGTGAACAGGTAGAACACGCCGATCAGGCCGATGGCCCAGACCACCGAGCGGCGGGCCTCCTTAGCGGTGGGCACGGTGTAGAAGCGCATCAGCACGTGCGGCAGGCCCGCGGTGCCCAGCACCAGGGCCAGGCCCAGCGACAGGAAGTCCAGTTTGCTGGTGCCGGTCGCGCCGTACTGCAGGCCCGGGTTGAGCACCGAACCGCCCTTCGGGTGCGCGTCCACCGCGCCGCCGAGCAGGTCGGACAGGTTGAACCCGTAGCGCCCCAGCACCCACAGGGTCATCGCGAACGCGCCCACGATCAGCAGCGCGGCCTTGATGATCTGCACCCAGGTGGTGCCCTTCATGCCGCCGATCAGCACGTACACGATCATGATCACGCCGACCACGGCGATCACCGCGGCCTGCCCGGCCTTGTTGGTCACGCCCAGCAGCAGCGCGACCAGGCCGCCCGCGCCCGCCATCTGGGCCAGCAGGTAGAAGAAGGTGACGACCAGCGTCGAGGTGGCCGCCGCCGCGCGGACCGGGCGCTGCCGCATCCGGAACGCCAGCACGTCGCCCATCGTGTACTTGCCGGTGTTCCGCAGCAGCTCGGCGACCAGCAGCAGCGCGACCAGCCAGGCGACCAGGAAGCCGATGGAGTAGAGGAAGCCGTCGTAGCCGTTGAGCGCGATGGCGCCCGCGATGCCCAGGAACGAGGCGGCGGACAGGTAGTCGCCGGAGATGGCGATGCCGTTCTGCGGGCCGGTGAACGCGCGGCCCGCCGCGTAGTAGTCGGCGGCGGTGCGGTTGTTGCGGCTGGCGCGGAACACCACGATCAGCGTGATCAGCACGAACGCGGCGAAGATGCCGATGTTGAGGCCGGGGTTGTTGCCGGTCACGCCCGCGGCGAGGTTCCTCACTTGGCATCCCCCTCGATCGATTCGCGCACCCGCTCGGCGAGCGGGTCGAGCTTGCGCCCCGCGTAGCGGACGTAGAGCCAGGTGATGAGGAAGGTGGAGGCGAACTGCAGGAGCCCGAGCACGAGTCCGACGTTGACGTTGCCGATTAGCTTGGTGGCCATGAACTCGTGCGCGTAGTCGGCGAGCAGGACGTAGACCAGGTACCAGACCAGGAACAACGCGGCCATCGGGAAGACGAACCGGCGTAACCGCGCGCGGAGCTCGACGAACTCGGCGCTGCCGTGGACCTCGTCCCAGTCCGCCTGGTCCGGGGGCGGTGCCTGGGCGTGGTCGGTGGTGCTCATCGGGGGCGACCCTCCTCTGACGCTGGAGTGTTCCGCGTCACGTTAGGGAGGTGGCGGGTCCGGTCGGGAGGTCTCAGCGGCCCAAACGACGGATCATGCGACGAACGGCCGACGAGCGGCGGGCCGACCAGGACGAGTGGCCTGGGTCACGCCCGCGCAGGGGTACCGGGTCCCGGCGCTCGCGCAGGTGCAGGCGCAGCATCGCGGTCGTCGACCAGGCGGGCGGCCTGCCGAACAGCGACACCACCACCATGGTGCCGAACGCCAGCGGCACCGACCATGGCGCGGGCTGGCTGACCAGGATCGCCTGCCAGCCGTCCACCGGCGGCCCGAACAACGTGAACACGATCGCCCCCGCGGTCGCCAGCAACCCGGCGGCGACCCCGGCGATGGCGCCCGCGGCGGTCAGCCGGGACCACCAGATGCCGAGCACGAGCAGCGGGCAGAACGTGGAGGCGGCCACGGTGAACCCCCAGGTGACCAGCACGCTCGCGTCCAGCCGCGCGGACGGCAGGGCCAACAGCACGACCGCGGCGGCCGCGGCGACGACGGTGAACCGCAGCCGCGCCAGGCCACCGGGCACCAGGTCGTGCGAGATCGCGCCCGCCACCACGAGCAGCAGCCCGAGCGAGGTGGCCAGGAACGCGGCGAACGCGCCCGCGGTGAGCAGGGTGGTGAACACGGTGCCCGCAGCCCCGCTGTCGACCTGGGACGGGAGGGCGACGACGGCGGTGTCGGTGGCGCCGGAGAGGTAGAGCTGCGGGACCAGGACCTTGGCGAGCGTGCCGTAGATGCCGGGGAACAGGTAGAAGACGCCGAGCAGCGTCACGGTGATCGCGGCGGTGCGGCGGGCGGCGCGGCCGTCGGGGCTGGTGTGGAAGCGCATGAGCACGTGCGGCAGGCCCATGGTGCCGAGCATGGTGGCAAGCAGGATCGCCCAGGTGCCCAGCAGCGGGTGGCCGGTGTCCTGGACGTCGAGCAGCGGCCGCTGCCAGTCGGGCCCACCGGGCGGGGCGCCGCCGCGGACGTCGGGCACCGGCGCGCCCGCCGGGAACGTGAGGCGGGTGCCCTCGGCGACCCGGAACTCGCCGGGCGGGATGGTGAGCGGGGCGCCGTCACCGGTGCGGACGGTCAGCGGCTCGTGCACCTCCAGGGTGACCTCCAGGCCGAAGTCGACGGGGGTGTCCCTGGCGAAGTGGGTGAACGGGACGGGGTGGACGGCCTCGTGGCGGACGTCCGGGGTGACCTGGAGCAGGAGCCAGATGGCGGGGACGATGAAGAGCAGGAGCTTGAAGCAGAACTGGAAGGCCTGGACGTAGGTGGCCGCGCGCATGCCGCCGACGGCGAGCGTCACGCTGACGACGGCGGCGGCGATGACGACGCCGACCCAGTAGGGACCGCCGCTGACGACGCTGAGCACGAGGCCCGCGGTGCGGAACTGGGGCACGAGGTAGAGGCCCGCGACGACGAGGACCGTGACGGCGGCGAGTTTGCGCAGGGCGGTGGAGGCCAGCCGGGCCTCGGCGAAGTCGGGGACGGTGACCGCGCCGGAGCGTCGCATGGGGGCGGCCACCAGGGCGAGCATGGCGATGTAGCCCGCGGTGAAGCCCACGGGGTACCAGAGGGCGCCCATGCCGTCCTTGACCACGAGCCCCGCCACACCGAGGAAGGAGGCGGCGGAGAGGTACTCGCCGGAGACGGCGGCGGAGTTGAGCAGCGGGGAGACGCGCCTGGAGGCGACCAGGAAGTCGGAGGTGGTCCGCATGGCGGCGACCCCGCGCAGGCCGACCAGTAGCGTGATCATCACGACCGGGACGACCGCGAAGACGGCGATCACGGACACTCCCCCGGCCCCTCGCCCCGTGGCACGACCGGATCCCGGGGTGGGTCGATGTCCTCGGCTCGTTCGGCGCGGCGGAGGTGCCAGCGGGCGATGAGGATCATGGCGGGGAACGGGATCACGACGGTGGCGAGCCAGGAGACCGGGATGTCGAGGACGCGCGCGTGGTCCAGCTCCGGGGTGACGCGCAGGATGATCGGGAGGCCGATGAGCAGGGCGAACAGCATGGCGAGGGCGAGCAGGGCCCAGCGCCGCTGGGCGCGGTAGGTGTGGACGGCCTGGCGGACCTCGCCCGGGTCCAGGGTCGGCGGGCGCCAGGCGGTGCGGTGCCTGCGGCGGGCGTGGGCGAGGCGGGTCTGGGGGCTGGTGACCGCGACGCGCCGGTGTTGGGTCATCTAGCGTTTGCCCAGTTCGCCGCGTTGGGCGGCCTGGAGGAGGCGTTCGCGCAGTTCGCGGGCGTGCCTGCGGCTGACCGGGACGTCGCCGAGGTCGGTGTGCGCGAGCATGCCGCCGACGGAGTCGCTGCGCAGCTCGCGGACGGCGTCCAGGGCGACCAGGAATCCTCTGTGGACACGGGCGAAACCCGAGCCCTCCCAGTACTCCTGCAGCCGCGAGATCGGCATCCGGACCAGGTGCACGCCTGTGGAGGTGTGCAGCCGGACGTAGTCGCCGTGGGCCTCGGCGTACTTGACCTCGCCGCGCCGGACGTAGCGGGTGCGGCCCTCGGACTCGACCGGGAGCGCGGGCATGGCGTCCGGGCGGGCGGGGACCGGCTCGGGCACCGAGCGGCGGCTGGCCACGATCCGGGTGACGCGGGTGAGGGCGTCGGCGAGGCGTTCGGCGCGGACGGGTTTGAGCAGGTAGTCGACCGCACCGATGCCGTAGGCCGACACGGCGTGGCCGTCGTAGGCGGTGACGAACACGATGGCGGGCGGGTCGGTGAGCTTGGCCAGCAGCGACGCCACCTCCAGGCCGTTGAGGCCGGGCATGGAGATGTCCAGGAACACCGCGTCGAAGTGCTCGGCCTGGATCATCTTCAACGCGCTCAACGCGTCCGCGGCCGCGCGCACCTCGGCGACCTCCGGCGAGTCGCGCAGCAGCCTGCACAGCTCGTCGAGGGCGGCGTGCACGTCGTCGACCGCCAGCACCCGCACCCCGCTCACGGCACCACCCCCGGCGCGAACATCGGCATCCGGACGACCACCCGGGTGCCCGCCTCCGGCGCGGTCTCCACCACCAGCCCGTACCAGGGGCCGTAGACGTTGCGCAGCCTGCGGTCCACGTTGGCCAGGCCGACCCGGTCGGCGGGCCCGCGCCCGGCCAGGATCGCCTCGGCGCGGCCAGGGGGCATGCCGACGCCGTCGTCCTCCACGGTGATCAGGCAGTCGGTGCCCTCCGCCTCGCCGCGCACCTGCACCTGTCCCCCGCCCGCGCGCGGCTCGATGCCGTGCCGCACCGCGTTCTCCACCAACGGTTGCAGCACCAGGTAGGGGATCGCGACGGCCAGCACCTCCGGCGCCACCCGTACCTGTACGCGCAACCGCTCCCCCAGCACCGCGCGCTGCAACGCCAGATAGGTCTCGATCGCGTGGAACTCCTCGGCCACAGTGGTGTACTCGCCGTGGCGGGCGAGGCTGTATCGGTTGTAGTCCGCGAAATCCAGCATGAGCTCGTGCGAGCGCTCCGGGTCCGAGTGCACCAACGAGGCGATCACGGTGAGCGCGTTGTAGACGAAATGCGGCGAGATCTCCGCGCGCAGCGCCCGCAGCTCGGCCTGTGCGGCGTGTTCGGCGGAGGCTTCCAGGCGGGCCCGTTCGAGTGCGGCGACGATCCAGTCGGCCACCTCGCGCACGGCCCAGCCTCGCACCGGCCCGGCGACCAGCAGGACACCCGCGAGCTCGTCGTGCACGTGCAGCGGCACGGCCGTCAGCGGCGGGCGCCCGACCCGGGTCTCGCTGTGCAGCACCTCGTCCACCAGCGCCACCCAGCGGGTGCCGCCGGGCAGCGGCCCGGCCCAGGTGGGCCGCCCGGACAGGTCGGCGATCCCGACCGCGTCCGCGCCGAGCAGCCTGCGGATGCCCCGGACGGCCGCGCGGACCCCGTCCCCGGACAGCCCGTCGGCCAGGTCCTCGCCGATCCCCCTGGCGACGGCCAGCACGGCCGCCGGGTCCACCGGCACCCGCTGCCAGGGCAGCCGGAACCGCGACGGCTCCCCCTGCTCCTGCTGCTGCACCGGCATCCGCTAGGTCCCTTCGGCGGGTCTCGGAAATGGTAAGCGCCCGCCACACGAAGGAGTGAGGGTATGCCGCCGTCGGTATACCGGGGGTGACGAATCCGAGAGTCAGTCCGCCCGGATCGGGGTGAACACACCCCCCATGGCCGCCAACCTGGCCTCCGCCCGGCGGCGCAGCAACAGTCCGAAGTCGGCGGGTATCCGCGACCGCCCCAGCAGCTCCCCGGCCGCCTGATACACCACGGCGACCACGACCTCACCGCCCAGCCCCGGATGTTCGTGCACCAACACCCGCCCGATCTCCGCGGCGATCGCGGAAACGTCGGGAACGGCGGCATGAGGTGTCGTCGAGGTAGGCATTGGACCAGCATGCCGAACCGGTAAAGTCCCCCGGTTGCCGTAACGTGAACGCACTTCACTGCCCTGAGCTGCGCGCACCGTGCCAGGTGACGGACAGTCCACACCGGACCGGCCGAGCAAACTTCACTCGTTCGGTGGGCAGCAAACCAGAACCGCCAGGGCATTTCGCCCCGCCTCCGGGATTTCACCCGACCCAGCGACAGAACTTATCCACAGGCAAGATCCACGACCCGGTTTCCAAGACCCACCGTCGCCCCCACCCGGTAGAATGGCCGAGGGGGATCCCCCTGGGAGCGGTGGGCTTTGTGGTGGGGCGGCTCGCCGTGAAGCGTGACAGGGCTACCGGAGGCGCTTCTTCGCGCGGTCGAGCAGTTCGAGGCACACCATGCTGATCACCACCACCGCCCCGGACACGATCCACCACAGTGGGGACGGTAAGCGCAGTGGGAACGCCAGGAACGGGTGCCAGTCGAAGATCCGCGCGACGAAGGGGATCAAGCCCTCCCATATCCCCACCAGGAAGACCAGTCCCTGCAGCCCGTCATACCCCCGCTCATCCATGGGACCCGACGCTAGGGCCTCGCCGAGTGACGGCGAGTCATGCCATGGTCGGGTCCGGGGTCCACCCATGGTCGTACTCAGGCCGCGGGCTCCACCTCGTCCTCCGCGAACTGAGTCCGGTACAGCTCCGCGTACCGGCCACCGGCGGCCAGCAGGGTCTCGTGGGTGCCGCGCTCGACCACCCGGCCCGCCTCGACCACCAGGATCAGGTCGGCCTCGCGGATGGTGGACAGCCGGTGCGCGATGACGATGGCCGTCCGCCCGGCCAGGGCCTCCCCCAGTGCCTCCTGCACGGCCGCCTCCGAGGTCGAGTCCAGGTGGGCGGTCGCCTCGTCCAGGATCACCACGCGGGGGCGGGCGAGCAGCAGGCGGGCGATCGTCAGGCGTTGGCGTTCGCCGCCGGAGAGGCGGTAGCCGCGCTCGCCGACGACGGTGTCCAGACCGTCCGGCAGGCTGTGCACCAGGTCGGCGAGGCGGGCGCGGCGCAGCGAGTCCCACAGGTCGTCCTCGGCCGCGGTCGGGCGGGCGAGCAGCAGGTTGGCGCGGATGGTCTCGTGGAACAGGTGGCCGTCCTGGGTGACCATGCCCAGCGCGCCGCGGATCGAGTCCGCGGTCAGCTCCCGGACGTCCACACCGGACAGTCGGACCGCGCCGGAGTCGGCGTCGTAGAGCCGCGGGGCGAGCTGCGCGATCGTCGACTTGCCCGCGCCGGACGAGCCCACCAGGGCCACCAGCTGTCCGGGTTCGGCGCGGAAGGAGACCTCGTGCAGCACCTCGACGCCGCCTCGGGTGTCGAGGGTCGCGACCTCCTCCAGGGACGCCAGCGACACCTTGTCGGCCGCCGGGTAGGCGAAGCTGACCCGGTCGAACTCCACCGACACCGGTCCCTCGGGCACCGGCCGGGCGTCCGGCGCGTCGGTGATCAGCGGCGGTAGGTCGAGCACCTCGAAGACCCGCTCGAAGCTGACCAGCGCGCTCATCACCTCGACCCGGGCCCCCGCCAGCGCGGTGAGCGGCGAGTACAGGCGGGTCAGCAGCAGCGCCAGCGAGACGACCGCGCCCGGCTCCAGCGACCCGACGATGGCCAGATAGCCGCCCAGGCCGTAGACGAGGGCGAGGGCCAGCGCGGAGACCAGGGTCAGGGCAGTGACGAACACCGACTGGACCATCGCCGTGCGCACGCCGATGTCGCGCACCCGACCCGCCCGCGCGCCGAACTCGGCGGACTCGTCGGCTGGGCGGCCGAACAGCTTGACCAGGGTGGCGCCCGGCGCGGAGAACCGCTCGGTCATCTGCGTGCTCATCTTGGCGTTGTGCTCGGCCGCCTCCCGCTGCAGCGAGGCCAGCCGGGAGCCCATGCGCCGGGCCGGGATCACGAACACCGGCAGCAGGACCAGCGCCAACAGCGTGACCTGCCAGGAGATACCGATCATCACGACCAGCGTCAACGTCAACGTGACCAGGTTGCCGACGACCCCGGACAGCGTGTCGCTGAACGCTCGCTGCGCTCCGATGACGTCGTTGTTGAGCCTGCTGACCAGCGCACCGGTGCGGGTCCGGGTGAAGAACGCCACCGGCATCCGCTGCACATGGTCGAACACCCTGGTCCGCAGGTCCAGGATCAGCCCCTCGCCGATACTGGCCGACAGATACCGATTGACCAGCCCGAACCCGGCCTCCACCAGCGCCGCCCCGGCGATGATCGCGGCCAGCCCGACCACGACCCCCGACGACTCCCGCCGCACGATCGCGTCCACGACCCACCCCGCCAGCACCGGCGTCGCCACCGCCAACGCCGAGAGCAACACGCTGACCAGCAGGAATCTGACGATCCTGGCCCGATGCGGCCGCGCGAACACCACCACCCGCCGCAGCGCGGCCCGAGTGAGCCCCCGCTGATCCTGCTGCGCGTGCATCGTCCGATACAGCGCGGTCCACGCGGTCATCTGCATATCCATGACGGCCTCCCCACCGAAACGGGCCCCAGTAGAGCATCGGGCACCGACAGTAGGAGCTGAGCCAAGGTGGAGGTCAAGCCCGCCCGTAGGATGCCCGCGTGATCACCCCTTTGCGCGATTTAGGCACCGGTGTCCGTTTCCTGGCCCGCGGCATCCGCCTGGTAGCCACCAACCGCGCCCTACTACTACGCGGCGCCCTGCCGGTCCTGGTGACCAGCACCCTGCTCTTCGCAGCCCTCATCGGCCTCACCCTCACCGCCGACGACCTGGTCACCTGGGCAACCCCGTTCGCCAACGACTGGGCACCCCTATGGCGAACGGCCCTACGAATCGCGTCCGGGGTATCGATCGTCGTAGCCGCCATCGCAGTGTCGCTACTGCTGTTCTCGGCCCTGACCCTGATCATCGGCGGCCCCTTCTACGAAAACATCGCCGAACACGTCGAAGACAAAGAACTGGGCGGAGTCCCCACCGCCCAGGAAATCGGCTGGTCCCGCAGCGCCTGGATCGGCCTACGAGACGCAATCCTCCTGGTAATACGCGGCCTAATCTGGGCAATCGTCCTGTTCGCACTAGGCTTCATCCCAGTGCTGGGCCAAACAGTCGTACCGGTCCTGGCCATATGCGTAGGTGCCTGGTTGCTGGCCATCGAACTAACCGCAATCCCCTTCGTACGCCGAGGCGTAAGCCTACGCGACCGACGCCGCACATTGCGCAGCAAGCGAGCGATGACTCTCGGCTTCGCCCTACCCGTCTATCTCCTGTGCCTAATCCCGCTCGCAGCCCTGGTCATATTCCCAGCAGCCATGGCAGGCGGCACCCTCCTAGCCCACAAAACCATGACAGACCCCACCCACCCAAGCCCCCACCACTAGCCCGCCCACCCCCAACTCGACCACCCCCAACTCGACCACCACGCGGGATCGCGCCGGTCTCTTCCCACCCGATCCCAGGAGGCCCCCAGGGCCGAGTGGGATCGGGTGGGAAGAGACCGGCTAAAGGCGATCCCGCCGCGAGGCGAAGCCGAGCCAACAAACACAGCACCAGCCGTTATGCAAACAACGGCCGCGGATCAAAAGTCACCTTCATACTAACAATCCTCCCACCCTCGACCTTCGCCCAGTTCGCGGTAGGCAGCGCCACCCCACCCGCATGCAACTCAAACCAGGTCAAAACCTCATCCCCCTCAACAAACCGCCGCAACACCACCAGATCGGTAATAATCTTCGCCATCCCCTCAATCCCCCGCCGCGCCTCCACCGCACCGGTAAGCGTCGCCAACGGCCCCACAAACGAGAAATCATCAGCCAACAACGACTGATACCGATCAAAGTCACGCGCCCGCCAAGCATCGAAATACGCCGCCACGATCCGCTCCGGACTCATACCCTCAGTGCTCATACCCCCAAGTCTCACCCCCACACCCCCATAAGTCGAATAGCTAGAACTTCCCCATGCTAGAACTACCAGTTATGGAACTACGCCAGCTGACCTACTTCCTCGCGGTAGTCGAGGAAGGCGGCTTCACCCGCGCGGCGGCGCGCGAGCACGTCGCCCAACCCGGCGTCAGCGCCCAGATCGGCAAGCTGGAAAGGGAGTTGGGCCACGACCTGTTCGACCGAACGTCCCGCACAGTGCGCCTCACCCAGGCAGGCGAGGTCCTACTCCCCTACGCCCGCACCGCCCTCAAAGCCGCCGCCGACGCCCGCCTCGCCCTGGACGAACTGGCAGGCCTCCTACGCGGCCGAGTCCGAGTGGGCGTACTCACCGCCACCCCCTCGGACGACCTCGTGCACCTACTGGCCGAGTTCCACGAGGCACATCCCGCAGTAGAGATCAGCCTCCGCGAAGACGCCTCCGACCGCCTGATCGAAGGCATCCTGGCAGGCTCCATCGACCTGGCCTGGGTAAGCACCTCCGGCAACACCCCCACCGGCCTGGAAAGCATCGTGCTCACCGAACAGGAACTGGTCGCGGCGGTGGCACCCCACGACCCCCTCGCCGAGCACGACACGATCCACCTGACCGCCCTCCGCGACCGGGCCCTGGGCAGCCTCCCCGCGGGCACCGGCATCCGCGGCGCCCTGGAGTCCGCCTGCGCCACGGCCGGGTTCACCCCCCGCGTCGCGTTCGAGGCCAGCGCCCCCGACGTCCTGGCCAAGCTGGCGACCCGCGGCATGGGCGTCGCCGTGATCCCGCGCCTGATCGCCGACCGACACACCCCGGCGGTGCACGTGGTCACCCTGACCCACCCCGTCCCACGCGGCCGCGTCGAGCTGGCCTGGCGCGCGGGCGGCCCGCTCAGCCCGCCCGCCCGCGCCCTGGCCGAGCGGGTACGGGCCGCGCTCAGGGTTTCCGCGCCAGGGCTCCCAGCATGAGGTGGTTCCACTCGGACAGCGGCACCAGCCGCGGCCCGTCCGGCCACCACTTGTGCAGCTGCACCAGGCCCGGCTCGACCATGCGCAGGTCCTCGAAGTAGGACTCGATCTCGCCGCGCTCGCGGAACGCGGTGGCCACGGCGGTGCCCAGGAACGCCTTGTGCAGGGTGCGTGCCAGCTCGCTGTGCACGCTGCCGTCGGCCGGGTCGAACTGCTGGCTGACCACCACGTACGAGCCGGACGGGATCGCCTTCACCCAGCCGCGGACGGTCTGTCGGACCACGTCGTCGTCCAGGATGTGTCCGGTGACCGCGCACAGCAACACCGCCATCGGCCGGTCGAAGTCCACCCGCCTGCGCAGGCCGGGGTCGGTGGTGACCGTCTCCGGGCGGGTGATGTCGAACTCCAGCATGTGGGTGTTCTCGTTCTCCTCCAGCAGCGCGCGGCCGTGGGCGAGGACGACGGGGTCGTTGTCGATGTAGCAGACCTTGGCCTCGGGGTTGTTCCGCTGCACGATCTGGTGGGTGTTGTCGAGGCCGGGCAGCCCGGACCCGAGGTCGAGGAACTGGTCCACCCCGCATTGGGTGACCAGCAGCCGGAGCACCCGACCGACCCATTCGCGGTGGTCGCGCACCATCTGGCCGACGCCGGGGGCCAGGTCCGCGAGTTGGTCGACCACTTCTCGGTCGGCCACGTAGTTGTCCCGGCCGCCCAGCAGGGCGTCGAAGAGCCGGGCCTGGTTGGGGGCGTCGAAGTCGATCGAGGCGCCCCGCGAGTGGGGATCCCAGGAGGTGTGTTCGGCAGCGGGCATGTGACTGACTCCACAGGACGTGGCAACGGACGGTGAACAGGGTAGGACACCGGGTGGCGGCCCCGTACGGCCCCTACCGTACGTCGTACTCGCTCTCCGGTGCGTTCGGGTGTTCTCGTCGCACAGTCACCCGGAAGTCGGCAGGGCGTTACCCCGACCGTGGAGTCGTCCGGGGGTGGTTACTACCCAACGCGACGAGTTTCGCGAGCGCTCAGTCCGCGTCCCCCGGGACTTCGCCCCCGGTTCGGGTGAACTTTCCGTAGTCGATCTCGTCCGCCGTCGGCGGGTCGGCGCCCGCCCGGCCACAGGTGACGGCCGCGGCCGCGTTCGCCAGGTCGAGCGCGGCAACAAGGTCTTCCGGGCGGTCCGACCCGTGTTCCAGGGCGCCCGCGCGGTCGAGCGCGTGCAGCAGCGCGGCGGTGAAGGAATCGCCTGCGCCCACCGTGTCCACCACGGTGACCGGCCCGCACGATCGGGTGACTTGACCGTCCTGGGTCACCGCGTACGCCCCGTCCGGGCCGAGCGTGACCACCACCAGCCGCGGTCCGCGGGCCAGCCAGTCGGCCGCCCGCTCGCGCGGATCGGCGCCGGGGTAGAGCCAGGCGAGGTCGTCGGCGCTGGCCTTCACGATGTCCGCCTTGCCGACCTGCCGCTCGACCCTGGCCCGTTCGGCCGCGCGCGGCCCGGCGAGGGCGGGCCGGATGTTGGGGTCGTAGGAGACGGTGGCGGCGGCGTCCATGGCGGCCTCGACCGGTCCGGGCGCGAGGGCGGCGGCGAGGGAGCCGGTGTGCAGGACGCGGGCGGCCGGGATCCGGGTGACGTCCCAGCCGATGCGGAAGTCGTAGGCGGCGACGCCGTCCTGGTCGGTGGCGGCGAAAGCCACGCTGGTGCCCGGGTCCCGGGCGGGCAGGAGGTCGACCGGGACGCCTTCCGCCGCCAGGTGATCGCGCAGGAAGCGGCCGAACAGGTCGTCGCCGAGATGGGTGTGCAGGGCGGTCGCGGTGCCCAGCCTGGCCAGCCCGACGGCGACGTTGGCGGGGCTGCCGCCGGGGTGCGCGGTGAAGGTGCGGCCGTCCGGCCCGGCGATGAGGTCGACCAGCGCCTCGCCGACCACGGAGATCATGCCGGGAACGGCAGCTGTGGCTGCGACCCGGATCCCCCGGCGACGGCGGCGGCACGGGCCTCGGCGGAGGCCAGGCAGTGGCCGCAGTTGACCGGGTCGGCGGCCGGGTGCAGCTCGCCCGCGCCCGCCCCGGACCAGCCCTGACCGCACGCGGGCGCGGGCATGGTGAGCCCGGCGACCCAGGGCGTCATCCGGACCGCGTGCACCACCGCGGACCGGCGCACCCGGAGGTTGCGATCAGCGAACCGGGCGGCTTCCTGGCGGGCGACCGAGGCCAGCCCCGCGTACACGGGATCCTCGACGGCGGCGGGGAACAGCGGCTCGGTGGTCACCGCACCAGCATGCAGCACCGCACCGACACACCGCTCGACCGCCGCCGGTCACCGCGCGGCCCGCCGCGCCTCCACCTCGATCTCGATTCGCATGCGGGGATCGGACAGCCCGCACACCAGCATCGTGGCGGCGGGCCGGACCTCCCCGAAACAGCGGCGCAGGGCGGGCCAGCACGGTTCGAAGTCGTCCCGCTCGGGCAGTAGGTAGCGCACCCGCACGACGTCGGCGAAGGTGCAGTCGGCCTCGACGAGCGCGGCCTCGATGTTGCGCAGGCACTGTTCGGCCTGCTCGACCACGTCGTCGGAGATCGTCATGGTGGTGTAGTCGAAGCCGGTGGTGCCGGACACGTGCACCCGGTCGCCGTCGACCACGGCTCGGGCATAGCCGACCAGCTCCTCGAAGGTCGAGCCACTGAGAATCGCGCGCCGCTCCGTCATGCACCGAACGCTAGTGGATCACCGGTCGGCATGTCGGACGGCGCGGGACGGGTTTGTCCACAACCCCGCCGATCCATCCACAGGTCCCGGTCGGGGGATATTGACAACCAGCAAGATCGCCTAGGGTTCCTCGTATAGGGCGGGTTCGCCCCCCGGGTGGGTGGGTGGCGTGGTCCTGGGCCGGTGCTCGGCGGTGGCAGGGGTTGGGTCGGGTGGCGCGGAATGGGGAGGATGGGTGCACGCCCTCATCACGAATGACGATGGGATCGGGTCTCCCGGGTTGGTCGCGTTGGCGGCGGCCGCGGCGCGGGCCGGGTTGAGCACGACGACGGCGGCGCCCGCGACCGAGGCGAGTGGGACCGGGGCCAGTCTGACCACCGCGGCCGATCATCACCGGGTGCCGTTCGAGGAGCATCCGAGCGGGTACGCGCTTCCGGCGCATCCGGGGCTGATCACGCTCATCGCGGCGCGGGGCGGGTTCGGGCCCGTGCCGGAGATCGTGTTGTCGGGGATCAACCTCGGGGCGAACCTGGGGCGGGCGATCATCCACTCCGGCACGGTCGGGGCCGCGTTGACCGCGGGGGTGGTGGGGATCAGGGCGGTCGCGTTCTCGCTCGACACCGGGTTCGTGGACGGTCAGGTGCACTGGGAGACGGCCGCGTCCGTGTTCGACGACGTGTTCGCGATCGTCGCGGATACGCCGCCGGGCAGCATGTTCAACGTGAACGTGCCCAACGTGCCCGTCGATGAGCTGCGTGGGATCCGGTGGGCGCGGTTGGCCGAGTTCGGTTCCGTCCAGAGCGTGATCGAACGGCTGGAGGACGGCACCATTTCCGTCACCACTGTCGAGACAGACGCGGAACCCGCGCCGGACACGGACGCGGCACTACTCGCCGCCGGTTATGTGACCGTCACGGCCATTCGGTCAGTGCATGAGGATCCCGTGCTGCACGGGGCGATCAGCATTCCGCCACGCTGGCCAGCGCGTCGCCCACCGTGCGGTAGGGGCTGATGGTGCCCAGGAGGCCGGTGACCTCCATGGCGCGCAGGACGCCGGGGACGCAACCGGCGACCATGATGCGGCCGTCGGTGTCCTCGCGGGTGCGGGCCAGCAGCAGAAGGCCGCTGGAGCCGATGAATCCGACCTCGGACAGGTCGACGACGAGCACCCGGGGGGCGCGGCTCAGGCGCACGGCCAGCGCGGCCTCCACGGTCGGGTAGGTGGCCAGGTCGATGTCCCCGCGCAAGCGCAGCACGGGGGCCAGTCGATCGTGCGAGACCGACATCTCGGGTCGGTTGGGCCTCATGTGGCGCTCCCTCGTTCGGGGCGGCCACGAAGAAAATGTGGTCCGAGTTCGGTCTGGACACCCGAATGGCATCTCCGCCGCAGCGTCACCGGATCTCTGGTTCGAGGATGGGAAAGATCGGACACCTCGACGCTACGCTTCTCGTCCGGGCGCACAACCCCCGGGCCGGGCGACCACTCCGGCGGCGCAGCGTCACCTCGGTCTCACTCGGTGTCACCAAACCGGGGGTGATCCGGTCAGATCCACCCCCGTCGGGCGGCCAGCAGGCCCGCCTGGAAGCGGGTCTCGGCGCCCAGCGTCGTCATCATCTCGCCGAT
The DNA here is from genome assembly GCF_000374445.1 of Actinokineospora enzanensis DSM 44649. Classification (GTDB taxonomy): domain Bacteria; phylum Actinomycetota; class Actinomycetes; order Mycobacteriales; family Pseudonocardiaceae; genus Actinokineospora; species Actinokineospora enzanensis. The sequence continues at coordinate 22,408 of NZ_KB894427.1, forward strand.
CCGGCGGACCACGGTGCGCTGCGCGACGCCCAGGGCGCGGGCGATCGCCTGGTCCTTGAGGCCCGCGGCCATCAGCGAGAGCACCCGCCGGTCGCGCTCGGACAGCGGCACGGCGCCGTCGCCGGTGCCGCCGTCGTGCACCGGCGCGGCCTGGTCCCACAGCGCCTCGAAGCACATCACCAGGCCCTCGACCAGGGGCGGGGCGTGCACGAGCAGGCGGGTGCGGGTCTCGTCGGCGGCGAACGACACCGGCATCAGCGCCACCCGGCGGTCGACGATCAGCATCTTCATCGGCGCCGAGGCCAGCGTGCGGGCCCGCTCCCCCGCCGCGACGCAGGCCATCATCTGGTCGTAGTGGCCGGGCAGCCGCAGCGCCGGGCCGTGGTAGAGGCTGCGGTAGCCGACGCCGCGGTCGAGCGCGACGAACTCCTGCTCGTTCTGGACCGGCGTGCCGTACAGGTAGGGCGGCGCGTCGATGATCAGCACCTCGTCCCGGGCACCGAGCTGCAGGTGCGCCAGGCTGTGCGCGATCGCGTCCTGGCCCTCCAGGATCTCCACCAGACCGGACTCGGTGGTGACCCGGGTCTCCCGCAGCCGCAGGGCGAGTCGGCGGGCGTCGGCGCGCAGACCTTCCAGTTCCTGCTGTCGGCGCGAGATCAGCGCGTCGATGGAGATGTCCGGCGGCGCCACCACGTACCGCACGGGGCGGGCGAGCAACGTGGTGACCAACCCGGACTCGGTGAGCACGCGCAGGGAACGGCGCACGGCGGGCAGGCCCAGTTCGGTGGCGTCGGCGATCTCCTGCGCGGTCCCGCGTGGCGCGCGGCCTGCCAGTGCCAGATAGACCGCGTTGTCCGTCTCGCTCAGCCCGATCGGCCCCAACAGGTGCGCCATGACGACACATTAGTGGTGCGCGTACGGGGATACAGCGGGTTCGGCGAACCGCGCATCCACATCGGCCACGTGGCGATCGGCCAGGTGTCAGCGGGTTCGCACGACCCAGCGCAACGGGAGCGTGCCGTAGGTGGGCGCGCCCAGGTCGGCCCGGCCGATGATCACGCCGTGGTTGTTCAGGCCCACCGGCACGGCGTTCGGCGCGCCCGCGGTGCCCAGGTCGGTCGCCTTGCCGTCGCGCCACAGGAAGACGTGCCGCTGCGCGCCGTCCGGCGAGCTGGTGTACCCGACGACGTCGCCCAGGTCGTTGACCGCGACGGCCGCGCTCGCCCCGCCCAGCGGCGAGCCCAGGTCGACGGCCTGCCCGGCGCGCCACAGGACCGCGCGGTCGCCGGAGGTGCCGACGACGTCGCCGCGCTGGTTGACCGCCTGCCGGTTGGCCGAGACCCGGGTCGCGCCGCCCCCGGGAAGCGCGGGCAACGGTGTGACCGCGCTTCCCTCCCAGCGCACGGCGGTGGCGCCGATGTTGCCGACGACCACCCCGCGATCGTTGGCCGCGACCGGCGCAGGGTTGCCGGTCGCGTCCGAAATGGTCGGGAGTTCGACGCATGCCGTGAGCTGGCAGCGGAAAGCGTAGGCGCGGGTGCCGAACATGGGAAGATACGAACCGGCGGTGAGTCCACGGTTGTTGACGACGTTGAGGCTCAGGTGCGGGCCGTTCGAGCTGGGCGCGGACAGGGCGGTGTAGGTGCCGTCCTTCCAGTAGCCGATGTTCTCCATGTGGTAGCCCTGCACGGAGTTCGGGAAGGTGACCGGGACGGTGCCGTCCTCGGCGATCGGGCCGGTGGCGACGTAGCCGCGGTTGGGCAGGGTGATCACCGTGATGGCGCCGCGGTACCAGATCTTGGGGGTGCGCTCGTAGGTGCCGCTCGGGCCCGCGATGTACTCGGTGCCCGCGACCTGGCCGCGGTCGTTGATCCCGGTCGGGGAGCCCGCGCCGAGGTCGGTGACGCCGTCGCCGCGCCAGAGGGCCACGTGCGTGGGGCCGCCGCTCTCGCCGACGATGTCGCCGCGCTCGTTCACGTCGACCACGGACGCGCCGGTCTGGCCGGGCGGCAACGGCAGCGGGCCTGCGGAGAGCAGCGGTCCGCGCCCGGCCGCCTGGGCGGACGTGACCAGCAGGGGCAGCAGCACGGTGGCGACCGCGGCGGGCACGAGGCGGCGGGAGGCGCGGGACATGATCGACAGAGTAGTGCCCGATTCGGCTTGTTCGGCAGACGCCGGATAGCCCAATCCAGCCTCTCGACCACCGATTTTCTCGGCCGCCCCAAGGGTTTCCATCCGTCCACTGTGGATTGACCGGACCGGACGCCGTCCGGTCCGGCCGTACACCGTGTAACGGGCCAGAGGGCAGGGCGATGACCTGACGTGCTGGTCTTCCCCGACGCCGAGCGGTCCCGCGCGGTCCTGTTCGGCACCAGCGGCTGCCCACGGGACGACGGGCTGCCGGACCTGCCCGCCGTGCGCGAGAACCTGCGGGACCTGGGGGCGCGGCTGGCCGACCCGGTGACGGGCACGTTCCGCGAGGCGCATTGCGCCGTGCTGCCCGACCCGGTGGACGCCGAGACGGTCGGCTCGGCCCTGGCCGCGGCCGCCGACCAGGCCACCGACCTGCTGCTGGTCTACTACGCCGGGCACGGCCTGCTGGACGCGCGCGGCCGCCTCTACCTGGCACTGCCCGCCACCACGCAGGGCTCGCTGCGCTACACCGCCGTCCCGGTGGACGTGCTGCGCGAGGACATCGGCAACAGCGGTGCCCGGTCCAGGGTCCTGGTGCTGGACTGCTGCTTCTCCGGGCGGGCGATCACCGCGATGGCGAACGAGCGCGCGGCCGTGGTGGGGCAGCTGGACGTCGCGGGGACGTACCTGATGGTGTCCAGCGAGGCCAACTCGACCTCCGCCGCGCCGGTCGGCGCGACGCACACCGCGTTCACCGGCGCGCTGCTCGCCGCGCTGGACGACGCCGAACCGCTCAACCTGGACCAGGTCTTCGCCCGGGTGGACCGGGATCTGACCACCCGCGGCCTGCCCAGGCCGAGCCGCAAGGAGGTGAACACGACCGGCGCCATCGCGCTGACCAGGGGCGCGAACCCCGCGGTCGAGGACATCGACGGCAACCCGTTCGTCGACGAGCCCGCGGTCCCGATGCGGGTGGCCGTCGAGCGGGTGCGGCACCACACCCGGCAGCTGGCGGGCAGGCGGCAGACCCTGGGCCCGGAGCACCCGGAGACGCTGACCGCCCGGCACAACCTCGCGTACTGGCAGGCCCACGCGGGCCAGTGGGAGACGGCGCGCGAACACTTCGCGGCGCTCGTGCCCGTCCGGGCCGGGCGGCTGGGCGCCGAGCACCCGCTGACCCTGCGCACCCGGCTCAACCACGCGTTCTGCGACGACGACCTGGACGCCGCCCGGGACGAGCTCGGCGATCTCGCGGAGGCGTTCGCCCGCGTGCTCGGCCACGGCCACCCGGACACCCTGCGCGCGTGGCGGTGCCTCGCCGTGGGCATCGGCCTGGCAGGCGACGCGGCCACCGCGCGCGACCAGCTGGCCGACATCATCGCCGACCACGTGCGGGTGCTCGGCCCGGACCACGTGGACACCCTGATCACCCGGGTCGACCACGCGACCTGGGTGGGCGAGGCGGGCGACCCGGACGCCGGTCTCGCGCGGCTGGCGGAGGTGCTCGTGGCGCTGGAACGTGCCCACGGACCCGACCACCCGTACACCCTGTCGACAAGGCGCAAGCTGGCCGAGGACGCCGGGACGTCGGGCGACTTCGCCGGGGCCGCGGCCCTGCTCGCCGCCGTGCTGCCGGACTACACGCGGGTGTTGGGCGCCGATCACCCCGGCACGCTGCGGGCCCGGCACAGCCACGCGTTCCAGATCGAGCAGTCGGGCGACCCGCGGCGGGCCCGGGACGAGTACGTGTCCCTGGCCGCCGACCGGACCCGCGTCATGGGTGCCGGTCACCCGGACACGGTGTGGACGCGCTCGGCAGCCGTGCGCGTGTTCGCCCTGTTCGGGCCGGTGGCCGAGGTGCGCGACGAGTACGAGGCGCTGGTGCGGGTGTGCGCCGAGGCGCGGGGACCGGACTCGCTCATCACCCTGGACGTCAGGGTCGCGTTCGTGACGTGGGACGGGAGCTCGGACGACGACGCGACCATCCGGCAGCGGTACCAGGACCTGATCGGGGATCTGATCCGCGTGCTGGGCGAGGAGCACGACCAGGTCCTCGCCGTGTATCACCACCTGTCGGTGTACCTGTGGGGCGTCGGCGAGCTGGACCTGGCGCGCACCTACCTGCAGGGCGTCGCCGAGGGGTATGAGCGCCGGGACGGCCCGAACGCGCCCACGACCCTGGCCGCCTGGTTCGACGTGGCGGTGTGGGCCGGGGAGGGAGGTGACCCGGCGGCCGCCCGGGATCGGCTCGCGGCCGTGCTCGGCATCCGTACGCGGACGCTGGGGGTCGAGCACGAGGACACGCTGCGTACCTGGCTGGAGTTCGCGCGGTGGGCCGGGTCCGCGGGGGACGTGGTGGGCGCGCGGGACAACTTCGGCGCGGCGGTCCGGGCGTCGACCTCCGCGCGCGGCGCCGACGACCCGCTGACCCTGCTGCTGCGCCACCACCACGCGTGCTGGGTGGCGAACGCCGGGCAGCACGCCGAGGGGGTGCGGATGCTGTGGCAGCTGCTGGCCGACGTCGAACGCGTCGTCGGACCGGACGACGAGCTGGCGCACGACATCCGCGCGACCTGCGCCGAACTACAGTGACGTGCCTGTGCGGTGACGTGCCTGTGCGGTGACTTGCCTCTGTGGTGACTTGTCTCTGTGGGGACGTTTCCCGCGCGGTGATGTCCTCGGGATCCGCCGCCGGGTCCATCGCGCCCCTGACGGACCCGGCGGCGGGAGCCGGCGGCACACCCAGCAGGTGAGTCGCAGGCCGTCTCTGTGGTGGGCGTCCGGGGTGGGGACGTTGCCGTCCACACCGTCCACCTCAAGTGTCCTAACAGGACTTACCGATTGCCCGGGGTGGACAGTCGGAGAAGTCGAGCAGGTGCAGCACGGCGGCCTTGTTGCGCGCGGTCTCCCGGGCGATCACCTCGTCGGGCGGGTAGAAACCGCCGCCCGACGAACCCGTCGGGTACATCTCGATGGTGAACGCGTAGATCTTCTGCGTGCCCCACAGGTAGTCGTCGATCGCGCCGTCGGTGATGTAGAGCGTGGAGTCCTGCTCGGCGGTGTAGCCGTTGGTCTGCGCCATGGCGCGGCCGAGCGTGGCGAAGGTGTTGTACTGGTCGCGGGTCATGCCGGTGACGACCTGCTGCTGCGTCCAGCCGAACGGCCACATGACCAGCTCGCCGTAGGAGTGGAAGTCGATCGCGGTGCTGATCTGCTGCTTGCCGCCGACCACGCGGCTCTTGACGAAGTTCTGCACGACCTTCACCTCGGGCGCCGACGCCGCGGACGGGCCGCGGTAGGTCTCCGAGGCCGGGTTCGTGGAGGAGCCGTTGCAGCAGGCCCACTTGAAGTCCCAGTTGCGGTTGAGGTCCGTGCCGACGGCCGTGGACCCCTCGTTGGGCTGGCGGTTCTTGCGCCAGCTGCGGTAGGTGCCGGTGGCGATGTCGTACTCGCCGCCATCCGGGTTGAGGTCGGGCAGCACCCAGATCTCGCGGGTGTCGACCAGGTTCTTGACCCGGCTGTCGGTGGTGTAGCCGTCGGTGAGCGTGGTGATCAGGTAGAGGGCCATCTCGACGGTGATGTGCTCGCGGGCGTGCTGGTGGTGGGTGAACAGCACTTCCGGTTCGTTCTCGTCGGTGGCGGCGTTGTCGGAGATCTTGACGGCGATGATGTCGCGGCCCTGGTAGGACTTGCCGATCACGCGCTTGGTGATGATCCCGGGGTGCGCGGCGACGGCCTGGTCGATGGCGGCGACCATCTCGGCGTAGTTGTGGTAGCCGGAGTCGGAGCTGGGGAAGTCCTGCGTGCCGGTGCCGCCGCGCGGGGCGGGCGGCGGGGCCTCGGAGACCACGACGTGACCGAGCGCTCTGATCAGCGCCACCTCGTCGGGGGTGGCGGTGACCAGGGTGCGGCCGTCCTCGGTGCCGTTGATCGCGGCACCGGTCGCGGCGACGGCGGTGCGCTCCCGAGCGGTGTCGACACCCAGCACGGCGTAGTCGGCCGAGGTGCGCGCCTGCTGGGCCGCCTCCGCCGGGACCGCCGAGACCACCAGTGCGGCGGCGGCGAGCGCGCAGCCGAACAGGCGAGTGCGTTTCACGGTTCCTCCCGCGTCGGCTCCGGATTGCCGGCCACCGCCGACAGCGTTACCGGCGAATAGTGACCTGATCGCGGCGGTGTCGGCAAGGGGAGCGGCTCGGCGTGATGTTGCCGTTTCTTTCCCAACCCCGGGAAATACGGTCGAATGGGCGACGAATACCCCATTGGTGACCTCAGCCGCAGGTCACCGTGGTGACACACGGCTATCAGAGCTGTCTGTGAACACTTAACACCCTGCTCACACGGTCGGGCGAGCGGGTAATCCGCCGCCGGTTTCACCGCGTCACCGATTTTCCCGAGGAGTATTCGATGAATAGAGGATTCCCGCTACCCCTCTTCCCCCGAGTGGGGGCTGAAGCTACCTTCCGATGGGTGACCGACCCCGCCCCACTCGGCTTCGCCGACACCCTGCGCACGGCCATCCGGGATTCGCGGACCACCCTGGAACGCGTGGCCGAGGAGCTGCGCAGCCGCGGCACGCCGGTCAGCCTGGCGACGCTGAGCTACTGGCAGACCGGCCGCAGCCGCCCCGAGCGCCCCCGTTCCCTGGCCGCCCTCGACCAGCTGGAGGACCTCCTCGACCTCGACCGCGGCACCCTGCGCGGCGCACTCGACGCCCCCCGCCCACGCGGCCGCGCCGCCCGCCGCGCCCCCACCCCGATCGCGGGCTCGGCCCCCTGGTCCGACCTGGCCGACTACCGCAGGCTGATGGCCGAGCTCGACCTGAGCCACGACGCCCAACTGACCCGCATCAGCGCCCACGACTGGATCGAGATCGGCCCCGACCGGGCGAAACGCCTGCAACGCACCCGCCAGCTCCTGCGCGCCGAACGCGACGGGGTGGACCGGATCGTCGTGACCAACTGGCCCGAACGGCGGGGTGGACGACCGCAGGTGATCCGCGGCATCCGCAACTGCACGATCGGACGGGTGGTGGTGGACCGGACCGGGCAGGTGGCGGCCGAGCTGGTGTTCGACCATCCGCTGGTGCGCCGCGAGACGATCGTGGTCGAACACGAGTGGCACGTGCCGTTCCCGCGCCCGGTGACGTTGGGGCATCAGCGGTTGAGCCGGTTACCGGTGCGGGAGTACCTGATGGAGGTGCGGTTCGATCCGCGGGCACTGCCGCGGTACTGCGTGCAGTACGCGGAGACGGACGGGCGGGAGCAGGTGCGGGCGGTGACGCTGGATACCGCGCACACGGCCCACACGGTCGCGCTGGACCTGGTGCAGGGCCGATACGGCATGCGCTGGGCCTGGTCCCCCTACTGACGCCCGTGCACCGGGTCCACCACCATCGACCCGACCACGAACCCCACCCGAACCCGCGGCCGTCCCAATCAAGATCATCCCGCCCAAGATCATCCCGGCGGACAGGGCCCCGCCCACCCGGGGGCCGGCCTGCGCGCGATCCTATCTGCCCAGGTCGGGGTCACGGAAGAGGCGCGGTGGGCCTGTGGATGAATCGGCGGGGTTGTGGGTAACTCGCCGGGATCCCCCGATTTCCACATTACCGTCGGCGGGAGCGGTCGCGCGCGAAGTTGTCCACTAGAGCCGTGGCGAGCGGTGACGTGGGGCGGAGATCGTTCAGCGGGGTCGTGGGACGACCATGACGTGGGTCAACCAGGACACGCGGCCGTATGACCATGCCCGTACATGATCGGCCCGGCATACTCGATTGTGGACACACCCGTCGGATCCGGGCCACCACAGGACAACCCGAACGGGCGATGCCACCACCGGCCCGCTCACCACGAGGAAGCCCACCCGGCCGCACCCGGGAAACTCACCCGAACGTGGTGGCAGCACGGAAATCCGGGCCATGCGACGCACAGCCCGTCATCAACGAGCCCTCGAAAGCGGTAACCAGCGAGAATCCGCCGCCGTGATCGACACGGGCGGTGCCGAACGGCTCCCCCGGCCCGCGCCACGAGCGCTTCCGGGCGGCGGCGATCCGGGCGCGCAGGTGCGATCCTGGCCGGTGCCCGCGGTGATCACTGCCGCGACCCGGCCGGAAAGGATCGCCATGCGTGCCCCGGAGCTCACCCGCGCCGCCCGGATCTTCGTCGCGGGCCACCGCGGTCTGGTGGGGTCGGCGCTGTGCCGTCGGCTGCTGGCCGAGGGCTACGAGAACCTGGCGCTGGCCCCGTCGTCCGAAGTGGACCTGCGGGACCGGGCGGCGACCGCGCGGTACCTGGCCGAGCAGGTGCCGGACGTGGTGGTGCTGGCGGCCGGGCGGGGCGGCGGGATCGCGGCGGCCACCGCGCACCCGGCCGACATCCTGTCCGACAACCTGCGCATCCAGCTGTCGGTGCTCGACGCCGCGCGCACCGTGGGCGTTCCCCGGCTGCTGTTCCTCGGCTCGGCGCGGCTGTACCCGCGCGACTCGCGGCAGCCGATCCGGGAGACCTCGCTGCTGTCCGGGCCGCTGGAGCCGACCGCGCAGGCGTACGCGCTGGGCAAGCTCGCCGGGATCGCGCACGTGCGGGCGGTACGCGAGCAGGAGGGCCTGCCGTGGATCGTGGCGATGCCCGCGACCCTCTACGGCCCCGGCGACAACTTCCACCCCACCCGCGCGCACGTGCTGGCCGCGCTGCTGCGCCGCTTCCACGAGGCCACCGTCTCCGGCGCGCCCGCGGTCACCGTCTGGGGCACCGGCACGCCGCGCCGGGAGTTCCTGCACTCCGACGACCTCGCCGACGCCTGCATCGCGCTGCTGGCGGGCTACGACGGCGCGGAGCCGGTGAACGTGGGCACCGGCCGGGACATCTCCGTGGCCGACCTGGCCCGCATGATCGCCGACACCGTCGAGTACCCGGGCGCCATCGAGTTCGACCCCACCAGGCCCGACGGCGTGCCGCGCAAGGTGCTCGACACCGGCACACTGGCCGGGCTGGGCTGGCAGCCCAGGGTGCGGCTGCGCGCGGGTATCGCCGCCACCTACCGGTGGTACCTCGACAGCCTCACGCTCCCACGCCAGCGGGTGGCGGCGCGCGATCACGAGGGCGTTCCGGTGAACCCCATGGGGTGAGCCGCCGCCATGGGCGGGCGGGTCCGGGCTGTGCGGGCGGGCGGGGCGGCACCTGCTAGGTTCTTCGGCACCGTTCCCCAGTGAGGGGGTGTCCCCGCTGACCCGCGCCGTCGAGAACTCCGGTGCCACGCGACTGGACCGCACACTGGCCACCCCGCTGTGGGCGCAGCTGCACGCCGACCTGCTGCGTCGGGTCGAGTCGGGCGAGTTCGACCGCGCCTTCCCCGGTGAGCTGGCGCTCGCCGCCGCCTACTCGGTCAGCCGCAACACGGTGCGCGAGGCGCTGCGCAGGCTGCGCGCCGACGGCACGGTGGTCGCCGGGCGCGGACAGCCGCCGCGGCTGGGTCGGGTCACCGAGCTGACCACGCCGCTGGGCGCGCTCTACAGCCTGCTGGCGGAGGCACGCGCGCGCGGCGTGGCGGCGCGCTGCACGGTGCGGGCGCTGGACGTGCGCGCGGACGGTGTGGTGGCGACCCGGCTGGGGCTGGAGGAGTCGACGCCGCTGCTCTACCTGGAGCGGGTGCGGCACGCCGACGGCGCGCCGCTGGCCGTCGACCGGGTGTGGCTGCCGTTCGCGCTGGCCGCGGCGTTGCGGGAGGCCGATTTCCGCGAGTGCTCGCTGTACCACGAACTCGACGTGCGCTGCGGGATCCGGTTGACCGGCGGGCGTGAGCACATCCGCGCGGTGGTGCCCACGGTGGGCGAGCGGCGGCTGCTTGGCGCGCCCGCGGGCATCGCGGCGCTGGCGGTGGACCGGCTCGGGGTGTGCGACCGGACGCCGGTGGAGTGGCGGCACACGGTGGTGCGCGGGGACCGGTTCAGCGTGGTGGCGGACTTCTCCGAGCGCTCCGGCTACCACCTCGACGTCCACAATGGACGTTCGCGGTTCTGATCCGGCGACCGGTCGGTCTCCCGCCGGAGACGACCCGGCGCTTTCCGGGGACCGCCCGGAGACGACGACGGGGCGCCGGGCCCTGCTGTGCCCGACGCCCCTACCCCCGTGGCCGTTCCCCGGCCGGTCCGACCCGGGGGCGACCGCCGGTCCGGCGGTGGTCGCCCGGCCACGGGGGCGCCGGACCCGACGGGCGGTGGCGGTGCGCGAGGCGTAGGTGCGCGATCCGCCTTCGGTTGTGCCGCCGCGTCGGGTGGGCGCCGCCCGCGGCGGCTGTCGCACCGTCGGACGTTTCCTTGCTGCCACCGGAACTGTCCGTCCACAGTGGATATTCCGGTCGCCGTCGAGGTCACATTCCCGGTATTACCGGTTGCCGTGACAATCCCGGACGGCGGCCGGGAGCGCGACTCAGGCCACGTTCAACACGAAGTCGAAGCTGGCTTCCTTGCCGTTGCCCACGGTGCGCACGTTCATCAGCAGGCGGCGGTCGTAGATGGTGTCGGTGTTGTTGCGCGGCTCACCCGGGAAGTACAGCTGGGTGGTCAGGATGCGGCCGCCGGGGTTCTGCACCTTGACGTGGATGTGCCGGGTGCGGCCGGGGTAGAGGCCGGGCACGATCGTGGTCAGGGTGAACTTGCCGCTGGCGTCCGTGTACTGGTGGCCGCGGTAGCGGTAGGTGGTGTTGTCGTAGTTGCCGCCGTTGTCGGCCTGCCAGAAGTCCAGCAGCACGCGGCCCAGCGGCTTGCAGGACCGGCTGAACACGAAGCCGCTGACGGTCAGCGCGGTGCCCGGACGGCCCGGCTCCACGATCGAGGTGCGCTCGGGCGAACCCGGCTTGAAGTACGGGCCCTCGGTCTGCGCGATGGTGGTCGCCTGGCCGGGCGTGCAGGCGAGCAGCTCGCCCGCGGTGTCCGGGGCGGTGTCCGGAACGCTCGCGGAGGCGAAACCGCCACCGGCGGTGACGGCGGCCAGGCCCGCGGCGGGCACCACGAGGGCACCGAGCTGCAGCAGGCGCTTGCGGGTGATGTTGCCATCGCCGCCGAGGCGCGCGACGTCCTCGTCGGGCACGGGTGGGAGTTCTGCAGTCACTGGGGAGTACCTCCTGGACGAGACCGCCGGGTCGGCGATCGTCACGGATTGGCACAACCGATGCTGTGGCAGTGACGGTTGCGTTGCAATCCGTGGTGATACGGGCTTAACTCAGGCGCTACGGTGGACAGAACCGCGGTGAACGCACGGCATCCGGCCGAGACGTCGTTCGCCCCAGGCAAAGGGTGTGGCATGGAAACCGGTCCTCTGGGAACCACAGTGGACAGATCACCGCCGGCACCGGACCGTGTGCCGCTGGTGGGTCGCGCGCGTGAGCTGGCCCGGCTGTCCTCCGTTGCCGCGCCCGCGCTTCTGCTGGTCGCGGGCGAGGCGGGGGTGGGCAAGAGCCGCATCGTCACGGAGCTGCGCGATCACCCCGCGCTGGTCGACCACCACTGGCTGGTGGGCGAGTGCCTGCCGTTGCGGGAACCGTTCCCACTTGGCCCGGTGCTGGACGCCTTCAAGGGCGTGGACGTGTTCACACCCCCGGTGGGAAGGCTGGACCGGGTGGACGTTTTTCCCAGAATTCGCGCGGCACTGGCGGAACTGGGACCGACGGTGCTGGTCGTCGAGGATCTGCACTGGTCCGACGAGGCGACCTACGAGCTGCTGCGCTTCCTCTGCCGGGGACTGCCGCCGCGGCTGCGGATACTGGTGACTTACCGGCCGGAGAGCGTGCGCATGGAACGCCCCGTCGTGGATCTCGCGGGCTACCTGCCGCGGTGGGCGCGCGCGGTGGAGACGACGGTGCGGCCGCTGCGGGTCGGCGAGGTCGGCGAGCTGGCCGCGGGGCTGCTCGGGTTGACCAGGGTCACCGACGAGTTCGCGGTTCGTCTACACGAGTTGACCGGCGGCGTGCCGTTCGTGGTGGAGGAGGTGTCCAGGGCGCTGCCCGCGGAACCCGCGCCGCGGCTGGCGGACGCGCCGCGCTCGGTGCTGGACCGATTGTCGGCGCCGGTGGCGCTGCGCGGGTCGATCGCCGAACGGCTGGCCACCCAGCCGCCCGCGGTGCGCGAGGTGGTGGCCGCCGCGGCGACGCTGGCCGCGCCCGCCGACGAGGAGTTGCTGGCCCGGGTGGCCGGACTGGCCGCGGAGACGGCGGCCGACGCGATAGATCGCGCGCTGCTGCACGGTTTGCTGCGCCAGGCCGCGCCCGGCCAGTTCGCCACCCGGCACGCGCTGGCGACCCGCGCGGTGATCGACCTGTTGCAGCCGGGGGAACTGCGCAAGGCGCACCGCAACGCCGCGTCCGCGTTGGCATCGGCGGATCCCGTGCCGCACGCGCGGTTGGCGCGGCACTGTCGGCACGCGGGTCTGGTCTCGGACTGGGTCCGGCACGCGGAGGCGGCGGCCACGCGCGCGGTCGCGCTGGGCGACGGTGACACGGCGGTGGACATGTTGGCCGAGGTGGTCGCGGAGCCCGGAATCGATATGGGTACGCGTGCACGGGTCGCGGCATTGCTCAGCCGTGCCGCGTTACCCGGTCTGCGCCACAGCGAGGCGGTGACGGCGCTGCGCGCGGTGCTCGCCGAGGACGAGCTGCCCGCGCGATGGCGCGGGGAGATCCGGTTCGGCCTGGGCATGCTGCTGATCGCGCAGGCGGGCGAGGCGGGGGCGGGCAGGCAGGCCCTGCGCGCCGCGGTGGACGAACTCGGCGACCGCCCCGACCTGGCCGCCCGCGCGATGGCGGCACTGGCGATCCCGTCCGACACCTCGGGCACCATCGCCGAACACCAGGCGTGGGCGACGCGTGCGCTGAGCATGCTGGGCAGCTTCGACGACCACGCGGTGCACACGGCGGTGCACGTCAACCACGCGTCGGTCCTGATGTACTCGGGCGACCCGGACGGCTGGCCGGTCTGGCGCGCGGCACTGGCCCGCGGCACGTCCCCGGAGGCCCGCCTGCATCTGTTGCGCGGGGCGAGCAACGGCGCGGACGCGGCGCTGTGGCTGGGGCACGACGCGCGGGCGCGGGAGCTGTTGTCGTTGATGCCGACACTGGTGGACGAGGACTCCGGGCTGTACACGGCGCGGTTGATCACGGGCACGCGGCTGCGGCTGGATCTGGCTGCCGGGCACTGGGACGGGTTGTCCGACCGGATCGCGTACGTACGGGCGAGCGCGGGGGCGCATCGGTTGCCGTTGCTGGATATCGAGGCGCGGTTGGTCAGCGCGGAACTGTCGTTGGCGACCGGCGCCCTGGCCGACGCGGAGGTGGATCTGCGCGGGGTGGCCGAGGTGGGGGCGGCGTTGCAGATTCCCTTGTTGGTCGGTGCCGCGGCCTCGCGTGCGCGGATCGCGTTGTCGGGCGGCCGTGACAACGAGGCGTTGGCGTTGTTGCGGCCCGCGTTGGACGCGGTGCGGCGGCATGGGAACTGGGTGTGGGCCGCGCCGATCGTGCCGCTGGTCTGCGCGGCAGCGGACATCGACACGACGCGCGCCCTGCACGCGGAGTTCTCGGCGGCGGTGTCCGACCGTGACGCGCCCGCCGCCGCTGCCGCGGCCCTGTGGGCGTCGGGCTACGCCACCGGCCGCCTGGACCGCTTCGAGGCCGCGGCCGCCGCCTACGACGACATCGGCCGCCCGTACTGGGCCGCCCAGGCCCGCGAGGCCCGCGCCGCCGCCCGGCTGGCGGCGGGCGACAAACAACCGATGCTGGACGTCGTCGCCGTGTACACCGCCCTGGGCGCCCGCTGGGACGCCGCCCGCTGCGCGGCCCGACTGCGCAAACACGGAATCACCCCCCGGCACCGCGGCGGCCGTCGCGGTTATGGGGACGCGTTGTCGCCGCGCGAGGAGTCGGTGGCGCGGATGGCGGCGCGGGGCAGCACGAACAAGGAGATCGCGGAGGCGTTGTTCATCTCGGTCCGCACGGTGGAGGACCATGTCGCCAACGCGATGCGCAAGTGCGCGGTGCGGACGCGGTCGGAACTGCCCTGGGACTACCCGCAGACTGATTCGTAGCTAGACGGTGGCAAGTGTCGCGACGAGGTCGCGTGCCCCGGCATGGCGGGGATAGAGACTCGCGCCCTGCGCTATCCACGCCTGGCGATCGGTCAGGCGGGACGAGCGCACCGTCGAGGCCAGGGCCAGTGCGTCGTGCGCGGTCCGGCACCCCGCGTCCGGATCGCCCGCGCGGAAGTTCGCGGCGGCCATCGCCAGCAGGTCGGACGCGCGCGACCGGGCCTCAGACTCGGGGCGGGCGTGGTAGGACAAGCTCGCGTGTTCCAGCGCCGATTCCGCATAGGTGCGATCACGGGCGGACAGAGCCGTGTAGCACATTCCCGTAATGCCGTGGATCTCCGCGTGCCCCATGAAGCCGAGCCAGCTCGGGGCGTCACCGCGAGCGCGTTCCAGTTCTTCCGACGCTCGCGCCAACAACGAGGAGACGTGCTGCGGTTTCCCCATCTCGCTGTAGGCCCACGCACTATTGATCTGCACGAGCGCCAAGGCGTAGGGACTGTCCGCGTCCTGCGCGGCGGCCTGTCCGAGCTGGAAACACTTGAGCGCCCCATCGGGGTCGTTGGCATGCAGAAAGACCCGGCCCAGCTCGTACAACGCCGTTGCCGCGAGATCGGGCTGGTCGGCGTCCTTCGCGATCGCGAGCCCGGTCGCCAACTGACGCCGCGCGGTGGCATGGTCGCCTGCGTCGAACGCGCTCCACCCCGCCACGCTGTAGAGATCGGCTCGGGCGATCTGGATGCGTCGGTGCACGATGTCGGTCGCGGGCGCATTGGCCAGGGTGCCCGCCCAGTCCAGATACCCCGTGGCTGCGGCCCGCACCGCTCCCCCACCCGACAGGTTGTCCTGCGCTCGCAAGAACGACACCGTGTCTTCCAGGGCGGCGGCATCGGAGTCGCCGACCCTGCCGACCGGCGAGACCGCCATGGCCGACGACCCGGACACCTGTGCCAGGCGTGCCAGGTCGGGCTCGGACAATCCCGCTATCGCCGCCTGGGCCACCAGTGCGATGAACGCGCGACGCTGCACGGCGGCACCTCCTTCCTCCACGACCCGGGCGCCGTACAACGCCAGGCCTATCGCTCCGTCTACCGTGTCGGGGTCGACCTCGGGCGCGTAGACCAGGCCCATCAGCCCGCGAGGCACCGCCAGGCCGTCCGCGATCCGCGCCAGCACCGCGTAGGACTGGACCTGGCGACCGCCCAGGATGCGGGAGACCTCCGGCTGGGACAGCCCGGTCAACGCCGCGATCCGCCGCTGAGTCACACCCACCCGCCTCAACAGGAAGAACACGGTGCGCATGTCGTGACAGGCCAGTGCTGCGCGCATCTCCCCGTCTTCCCAGGTCACCGGGTCGATCGGCGCCCGGGAGTCGTTCGTACCGGTGTTCACTGTCGCCTGCCTCCGGAGCGCCCGACGCGGTCTGTCTCACCGTAGCCGACCGGAAGCTCTATGTGACCTCGGTCGAGCGAGCCAATCGCCCCTTCGGCCGGGATATGCCTCAAGGGCATATGTCCCGCACATGGCCGACGACCGAACCGAGGGCAAGGCGTCGGAACACGTCCAACCGCATGTCGCCGCGCGCACGCGCAACACGCCCCGCCGGTCCCAGGCTTGCGGTCGCGGGCTTCGCCATCCCCGCCGGAGTCCGCGACACGCATTCGCCCGCACCGAAGAGAGTGAGCCGCAATGACAAAATCCACTATGGACTGGGCCGTGGTCGGTCTGACGATCCGCACGCGCGTCGCCGAACTGGGCTGGCCGCCGGGGGAACTGGCCCGTCGCTCGGGCATCTCGCCGGGGACCGTGCGCGAGATCCAGCTCCACAGCGTGGAACGTCGCCGCAGTTTCCGGACGTTGCGATCACTGTCCGCGGCGCTGGGCTACCACCCCGACCACCTCGACGCGGTCGCCCTGGGGCAACAGCCGCCCGAGATCCAGCAGCTGATCGACGACGCGGTGCTCCGCCGCCTCGACACGCTCAGTGGCCACCTGGCCGGACTCATCGACCGACTCACGGCATGGATGGCCGCCCACGATGGATGAGAGCACGCCGGGCCTGCGACGGCCGCGAAGCCTGCCGTTCCTGTCCAACACCCTCACCGACCTGGCCGCCGCCGTCGAGACGATCACCCACGCGCTGGACGACGAGGATCTCGACACCGTCGTCATCCACGTCGCGCTCGACGACATGCGCTGCAACGCCGACGACGTGTACGAGTGCGTCACGTGGCTGCAGGAGAACCCCCGCGGGAACGCCGCTCGTCCCGGCTGACCGGGCATGGCGAAGCCCCGGGCGGCAGGACTGCCTGCGCGCCCGGGGCCGGGTGCCGGTGATCAGCTGGTGACCAGCCTGAGGCTGTAGGTCTGCAGGATCGGGTTGACCGGCTGGAAGTACGTGGTGCCGCCGGAGCTGCAGTTGCCGGAGCCGCCGGAGGTCACGCCCTGGGCCTGGTTGCCGCTGAGCCACGAGCCGCCGGAGTCGCCCGGTTCGGCGCAGACGTTGGTGCGGGTCAGGCCGTTGACGGCACCCTCGGAGTAGCGCACGGTCTGGTTCTTGGCGCCGACCGTGCCGCAGTGCCAGCCGGTGGTGGAGCCGGAGCGGCAGATGGACGCGCCGACCGCGGACTCCTGGGAGCCCTGCACCGCGACCGTCTGGGAGCCGCTGTAGCGGTTGACGACGCCCTTCGGGGTCCAGTTGGTGTTGGTCTTGACCCACGAGTAGTCGCGGCCGGGGAAGGTCGAGGCCTGGAAGGTGCCCTGCGCGACCCGGTTGGAGCCGGAGGTCTGCGCGCCGCGGGTGCCGCAGTGACCGGCGGAGACGAAGCCGCCCTGCACCGAGAAGCCGACGGAGCAGCGGGAGCCGGAGCCGATGTAGTACGCGTCGCCGCCGCGGACGTCGTAGAGCGTGCGCGGGGCCTCGATGGACTCGACGACCGAGATGGTGGACGACAGGTCGGCGCCCAGGCCCGCGACGTACTGGCGGGCGGTGGTGGCGGTGCCGGGGGCGGCGGTCACCACGACGGCGTTGCGCTGGACGTCCACGTACCAACCCGTGATCGCGCGCGGAGCGGTGCTCTCACGCTTGTCCATGGCTGAGACGGTGGCGTCGAGGCGCTGGGCGCTGTAGCGCACCACGGTGGCGTTCGCGCCGTGCGAGCGCACGGAGTCGACGCTCGCTGCGTCGGTCACGCCGACGACCAGCTTGCCCGCGGCCGCGTCGTAGTAGGCGCCGCCGAACGTGTCGCGCAGGCTGCCGCGCAGGTCGGACTCCAGCGTGGCGGCGGTGCGCTCGCTCGCGATGCGGGCCATCGCGGCCTCGGGGGACAGGCCGAGGTCGCGCTGCATGGCGGAGAGCAGTTCGGGGGTCACGGTGTCGGGGGCGGTGTCCTGGCCGGCGAACGCGGGAGCGGTGACCACGACCGCAGCCGAGGCGGTCAGCACCACGGCGGCGACGAGAGTGCGTTTCACATGGACTCCATCGGTGCTCGATTGCAGGGACGGAGGCCGTCCGGTCGGGCCCGGCCTCCATTCCGCCGAATCCGCGCTGCCCTCACCTAGGCGAATGCGGCGGCCCTTCGGATACTGCTCGCCCGGCCGGCGCAGCCACAAGGGTGCGCTGTTACCGGATAAGGACTCGGTGTGAAAACCGCTGTTGACGAGGCCGCCCACCAGCCGAAATCCGACTGGCATTCGAGTGAACGTGCCCGCTACGCAGCGCCACCGCCGTCCGCGGGCTACGGTGAATGCAATCGGGTGCGCGCCTGCGTTGACGCGGTCGAATTCCGTCATGACCATCTTGGCCGGCCGTGGAATGACGCCCGGTCGCATTATCGACATGTTCGGGGTTCGCGAACGTGTGGTAATGAATCGTTTCCGAGGTGGCGCTTGGCCGTATCGTTCCCGGCCGTCGGACCGATGTCGAGTTCATGAGCGGGGCTGGTGACGCCAACGAGCTGACCGGCGTGGTGTCGGGGTCGGCGACGCTGATCAGCAGGGTCGGTCGGGACGTGCACATCACCACCGGGGCACGCGGCCCGGCGGGATCGCTGCCGTATCGGTCCGGGGCGGTGCCGGTGGTGGTGGACGGTTTCCAGCGGCGGTCTATGCCGGAACTGGACACGGCAACCGTCGGCGGGGTGGTGCTGTCCGGGCTCGGTGGGGTCGGCAAGACGCAGGCCGCGGCGGACTACGCGGACCGGGCGTGGCGCGATGGCGTGGAGCTGGTGGGCTGGGTGACGGCGTCGACCAGGGCCAACGTGGTCACGGCGTTGGCGGAGCTCGGCGGGATCGTGACCGGCGAGGCGGTCGACGACGCGGAGAAGGGCGCGCGGCGGTTCCTGGACTGGTGCGCGAGCACGCGCCACCGCTGGCTGGTGGTGTTCGACGACGTGGCCGACCCGGCCGAGCTGACCGGCCTGTGGCCGCATCCCGGCGCCTCGGGACGGCTGGTGGTCACCACCCGACGCAACGAACCCTGGACGCTGCGCACCTCGACCCGCCTGCTGACCCCGGTCGGCGCGTTCACCTCGGAGCAATCCACCGCATATCTCCGCGCCGTGCTCGGAGAACTCGACGTGGCAGAACTGGCCTCCCTGCTCGGACATCTCCCGCTGGCACTCGGCCAGGCGGCCGCCTACATCGCGATGGTGCCCGGCATGACCTGCGCGAACTACGTCCGGCAATGGCGTGCGCAGCGAGCTGCCCTGTCCCGGATGTTCCCCGCGGACCGGGCCGGGGCGGATGGGCGCACGGACACGGTGGCGACGACGTGGTCCATCTCGATCGAGGCCGCCGACCGGCTCGACCCGGTGGGGTCGGCACGGCCCATGCTCGCGTTGATGTCCGTGCTCGACCCCCATGGCATCCCGCTGCGGGTGCTCACCTCGGCGCCCGTGCGGCAGTACTTGTCCGCGGACGGCGGGGAGAGCACCGCGAGGGCATTGGGCTGCCTGCAACGGTTCAACCTGGTCACGATCGACCGCGATCGTCCGACCCCGGTGGTCCGAGTGCACGCGCTGGTACAGCAGGTCGCCCGCGAACAACTTTCAAGCACCGCGCTGGCCGAGACGGCGCGAACGGCGGCGGGCGCATTGCTGGTCTGCTGGCCCCCGGTGGAACGGGACACCGGTTTCGCCACAATGCTCCGAGCCAACGCGGCAGCATTGTCCGAGCACGCCGAGCAACACCTGTGGCAACTGCGCCGCCACGCGGTCCTGTTCCGAGCCGCGAACAGCCTGGGCACGGCAGGCCAGGTCTCCGCCGCGATCACCCACTACCGACGCCTGCACGCGACAGTCGACCGGGTATTCGGCCCCGACCACCCGGAAACCCTGAAGGCCCGGCACAACCTGGCGGGCTGGCTCGGCGAGTCGGGAGATGTCCTCGGAGCAGTCCAGTCCTACATCGACCTGCTCGCCGACCGCCTCCGCGTCCAATCCGCCGACCACCCCGACGTCCTCGGCACCCGCGCCAACCTGGCCCGCTGGCAAGGCGAATCCGGCGACGCCGCAGGCGCGGCCCAGGCCTACATACGCCTGCTCGACGAACAACTGCGGGTATTGAGCCCGGACCACCCGCACAACCTGGTCGCCCGCGCGAACCTCGCCCACATGCAGGGCCAATCCGGCGACGCGGAGGGCGCGGTCCGGGCCTACACCGAGCTACTGGCCGACCAACTCCGAGTACAGGGCCCGGATCACCCGGACACCCTGACCACCCGCGCCAACCTGGCCCACTGGCACGGCGAGTCCGGCGATGCCCGCAAAGCAGTCCGCGCCTACACCGAGGTCCTGACCGATCAACTCGATGTACTCAGCCCGGATCATCCCCACACCCTCCGCACCCGCGGCAACCTGGCCCGCTGGCTTGGCGAGTCCGGCGATATCGCGGGAGCGGTACGAGCGTATGCGGACGTACTCGCCGACCAACTCCGTGTACTGGCGCCCGATCACCCGGACACCCTCACGACCCGACACAACGCGGCACATTGGCGAGGCGAGTCAGGAGACGCACTCGGCGCGGCGCAAGCGTTCGAAGAGCTGCTCGCGGACCAGATCCGAGTGCAGGGCGCCGAGCACCCGGACACCTTGAAAACCCGGGGCAACCTCGCCCGCAGGCAAGGCGAGTCGGGGGACGTGCTCGGGGCGGCGCGGGCCTTCGAGGAGCTGCTGGTGGATCGGATTCGGGTGCAGGGAGCCATGCACCGCTCCACGGTGGAAACACGCGCGAACGCCGCACACTGGCGTGCGCGAGCGGGTCTGAGCAGTGCGTAATAGGGCTGGTGCTTGAGGTTCATCCCGGACCAGCGGGTCGGTGGATCTTCGACCGAGGGCGGGACGCGGTCTCCGGCTGTGGATTTCATCCGTGCCCGCCCACACATGAGGAGGCCGGTTTGGGGAAAGTGGGGTGGCGAAAGGGTTGCGCCACCCCACGTTCCGTGGGTCAGTCGCGTTCGATGACGTGGCCGATGACGTCGGGGCCGGGGTGGGCGGCGCCGGAGCCGTCGCGGCGGATGTCGGGGTCGGGGAGTTCCACGGCGGAGCCGGTGCGGGAGGCGCCCGCGGGGCGCGGGCCTACCCAGGCGAGGATCAGGGTCGTCTCGCCCTTGAGGAAGCGGTGGGCGCGGACGCCGCCGGTGGCTCGGCCCTTGGCGGGGTATTCCGAGAACGGGGTGACCTTGACGGTCTGGCCGGTCGAGGTGACGACCATGGGGTCGCCGTGGTCGGGGTCGTCGGTGCGGACGGCGCCGAAGAAGGTGGCGTGGGTGTCGGCGGGGAGGTTGATGCCTGCCATGCCGCCGCCCTTGAGGCCCTGGGGGCGGACCAGGGTGGCCGGGTAGCGCAGGAGGGAGGCCTCGGAGCTGACGAAGGCCAACGTCTCGGTGCCGTCGGTCAGCCAGGTCGCGCCGATCACCTCGTCGCCGTCCTTCAGGGTGATCACGTCGAACTCGTCCGCGCGCACCGGCCATTCGGGGGAACAGACCTTGACCACGCCCTGACGGGTGCCCAGGGCAATGCCGGGGGAACCGGTCGCCTGGTCGCCCAGGGGGGCAATGCCGATGACGTGTTCCTTCGGTTCCAACGGGACCAGTTCGCTGGCCGCCATGCCGCCGCTCAGTGACACCGTGCCGCTTTGCTCCGGGAGGACCGGGAGCGGCAGCACATCCGTCTTGAACGCGCGGCCGCGGTTGGTGACCAGGAGGATCTGGCCGCGGGCGGTGGAGTGGACGATCGCGGCGACGGTGTCGTGCCGGGCGCGGCCCTTGCGGCGGCGGCCCTCGGCGGACTCCTCCGACTCGGCGGCGGTGCGCGCGACCAGGCCGGTGGCGGACAGGATCACCTGGCAGGGGTCGTCGGCGACCTCCAGCGGGCCCGCGGGCTTCGAGGCGGCCAGGACCTCCTTGAGGTCGCCGTCGATCAGCGCGGTGCGGCGCTCGGCGGTGAGGTCCTTGGCGACCTTGCCCAGCTCGTTCGACACGAGGCGGCGCAGGACCTTCTCGTCGTCGAGGATCTTGGCCAGCTCGGCGATCTCGGCGCGGAGCCGGTCCTGCTCCTCCTCCAGTTCGAGCTTGTCGAACTTGGTCAGCCTGCGCAGCGGGGTGTCGAGGATGTAGGTGGCCTGGATCTCCGAGAGCTTGAACCGCTTCATCAGGCCGTCCTTGGCCTCGGCCGCGTTGTCGCTGCCTCGGATCAATCGGATGACCTTGTCGATGTCGATGAGCGCGAGCAGCAGGCCCTCGACCAGGTGCAGGCGTTCCTCGCGCTTGCGCTTGCGGTACCGGGTGCGGCGGGTGACGACGTCGTAGCGGTGCTGCAGGAACACCTCCAGCAGCGCCTTGAGGCCGAGGGTGCGCGGCTGGCCCTCGACGAGCACCAGGTTGTTGATGCCGAACGACTGCTCCATCGGCGTCAACCGGTACAGGTCGGCGAGCAATGCCTGCGGGTTGACCCCGACCTTGCACTCGATGACCAGTCGGGTGCCGTTCTCCCGGTCGGTCAGGTCTTTGACGTCGGCGATCCCGGTGAGCCGCTTGGACTTGGTGACCTCGTCGCCGATCTTCTCGATGATCTTCTCGGCGCCCACCTGGTACGGCAGCTCCACCACGGTGATCGCCTGCCTGCCCCGGCTGCCCTCCAGCGGGCCGATCTCCACCTTGGCCCGCATCCGCACCACGCCGCGGCCGGTCTCGTAGGCCTTGCGCACCTCGTCGAGGCCCAGCAGCATGCCGCCGGTCGGCAGGTCGGGGCCGGGGACGAACTCCATGAGCTTGTCCAGCGTGGCGTCCGGGTGGCTGATCAGGTAGCGGGCGGCGGCCACGACCTCGCCGAGGTTGTGCGGGATCATGTTCGTCGCCATGCCAACGGCGATGCCCGATGTCCCATTGACCAACAGGTTCGGGAATGCGGCGGGAAGGACCGTGGGTTCGAGGAGTGAACCGTCGTAGTTGGGCCGGAAATCGACCGTGTCCTCGCCGAGTTCGCCGACGAGAAGCATCGCTTCCTGCGACATCCGCGCCTCGGTATAACGCGACGCGGCAGGTCCATCGTCCGGCGAACCGAAGTTTCCGTGCCCGTCGACCAAGGGGGCGTTGAGCGAGAAGTCCTGGGCGAGCCGAACCATGGAGTCGTAGATGGCCACATCGCCGTGCGGGTGGTACTTGCCCATGCAGTTGTGCACGACCTGGCCATCGACGACGAAGGCATGGTCTTCCGAACCGACCTGGATGTCATAGGTGACATCGGGGTCGACAGGTTCGACCGACGCCACGGTCAGGAACGACCGACCGCTCAACATCTCCAGGTCGTTGCCCTGCTTGCCGTTGTACTCGTATTCGATCTCAAGCAGCCTGCGCAGGGCATCCTGCTTATATCCGATCCGAACCCAGGGCAACAGTGCCTGCGCCAACCGGGCCGCGTCCCCGCCGCTGATGGAAAGGCCGAGCAACGGGTACTGCCCCTCCTTGCCCGCCCGAGTCCAATGGTGGACATGGATGCCGCAGTCGGCGAGCAGTCCGCTCACCTGGCGTGACAGCACCGGGCTGGTGGTCACGTAAACGATCTCGCGGTTCTTCCGCCGGACGTAGCCGTCGCCGTCGAGGAGACCGGCGAGGAACGGGATCCAGGAAGCGCGGTCGGCGAGCACCGAACCGGGGATCTGCTTGTTCGCGCTGAGCGGGGTCCCCACCGACAGCAGGCCCTCGTGCCTGGCGAAGGTGAGGATGTGCTGGTCCCGGTGCTTCGGGTTGACCGCCTCCCGCTTGCCCCGGTACACCGCGAGACCCTCGGCGATGGCCCAGCCGTGCGCGATGTCCAGCGGTTCGACGTCACACATGTGGATGCGGACGCGCCCGTCGACCGCACGAGACCTGTCGACAGCGAAGCCCTCGGCGACGATGAGGCCGAGGACATACGGGTACGTGTCCGTCCCCGCGGCGGGCAGCGCCCGACCTGCCCCGAAACCGAGCGTGCGGTGCCCGACGAGGTCACGGGCGGCGACCCACTCGGTCGCCAGATCGTCGGCGACCGTGCGGAAGCGCTGCCCGGGAGTGACGACCATGGAGTGGCCGTTGGTCCAGGTCACCCGGATCAGTGCGGACACCGGGTTCGCGTAGACCTCCGTCACCGGCACCGGGTACCCGTCACCGTCGAGCACGTGGTCGCCGAGCTCGATCTCCTCGATCCGGCGCAGCCCCTCCGGAGTCGAGACCAGTGCGCCGCGAACAAAGCAGTCGCCGACGACTCGGGATGATTTCACATAAGCGTGAGTGGGGCGGTATCCCTGTTCGTTCATCGAATAGAGAATGCGCCGGTGAACCGGCTTCAGGCCGTCCCTGGCGTCCGGCAGGGCGCGGGAGTGGATGACCGAGTAGGCGTACTCCAGGTACGAGTCCTCGATCTCGGTCTTGATCGAGTTTTCGAAGACCTGCGCGCCCGGCTGGTCGAACGCGGACGGGTCGACCTTGGCCGAGGGGGCTTTACGGCGGGCCATTGCTCAGCGCTCTCTCTCGCGTTCGTCAGAGCTCGGGAAGGTCGGGCGGCTCATACGTCGATGGCGGACTGGTCGACGCGGGCGGCGGAGTCGACCAGCCAGTTGCGGCGGGGTTCCACCTTCTCCCCCATCAGCAGCTCCAGGGCCGCCTCGGCGGCCTCGACGTCGTCGAGGGTGATGCGGCGGACGGAGCGGGTGGCCGGGTTCATGGTGGTGTCCCACAGCTCGTCGGCGTCCATCTCACCGAGGCCCTTGAAGCGGGGCACCGGGGTGACCACCTGCCTGCCCGCCTTCTCCAGGCGGGCCAGGGTGGTCTCCATCTCGCGCTGGGTGAAGGTGAAGATGGTCTCGGGGTTGCGGCCCCGGGTGGTGATCTTGTGCAGCGGCGGCATGGCGGCGTAGAGCCTGCCATCGGTGATCA
Organism: Actinokineospora enzanensis DSM 44649; assembly: GCF_000374445.1. Classification (GTDB taxonomy): domain Bacteria; phylum Actinomycetota; class Actinomycetes; order Mycobacteriales; family Pseudonocardiaceae; genus Actinokineospora; species Actinokineospora enzanensis. The sequence goes on from NZ_KB894427.1 coordinate 47,020, forward strand.
CCGGGCGCATGTACTTGGCGAACAGGGTGATCAGCAGGGTGCGGATGTGCGAGCCGTCGACGTCCGCGTCGGCCATCAGGATGACGCGGCCGTAGCGCATCACCGACAGGTCGAAGGTGCGGCCGGAGCCCGCGCCGAGTACCTGGACGATCGAGGCGATCTCGGCGTTGCGCAGGGTGTCGGCCAGGCTGGCCTTCTGCACGTTGAGGATCTTGCCGCGCAGCGGCAGCAGCGCCTGGTACTCCGAGACCCGCGCCATCCTGGCCGAGCCGAGCGCGCTGTCGCCCTCGACCAGGAACAGCTCGCTGCGGATCAGGCCGGTGCTGCGGCAGTCCACCAGTTTGGCGGGCATGGCCGCGCCCTCCAGCGCGGTCTTGCGGCGGGCGGCGTCCTTCTGCTGCTTCTGCGCGATCCGCACCCGGCCCGCGTCCACGATCTTCTGCAGCACCACCTTGGCCTCGGCCTTGGTGCGCCGGTCCTCGGTCCACTCGCGCAGGTGCCGGTCGACCACGCCCTGGATGACCTTGGTGATGCCCGCGGTGGACAGCTCGTCCTTGGTCTGCGAGGTGAACTGCGGCTCCGGGATGCGCACGTGCACCACGGCGGTCATGCCCTCCAGGACGTCGTCCAGGGTGGGCAGGTCCTCCTTGGGCTTGAGCAGACCTCTCGTCTTCGCGATGGCGTCCTGCAGGGACTTCAGCGCCGCCCGCTCGAAGCCGCGGCGGTGGGTGCCGCCGTGCATGTTGCGGATGGTGTTGGTGAAGCACTCGACGACGCGCTCGTAGCCGGTGCCCCAGCGGAACGCGACCTCGACCTCGGCCCGGCGCTCCACCTTGGACCGCATCACGCCGTTCTCGTCGGCGGCGTTCTCCAGGTAGGTGCCCTCGCCGTTGACCAGGACGGTGCCGGAGACGGCCTTCTCGTCGGACGGGGACAGGAACTCGACCATGTCGACCAGGCCGTGCGGGTAGTGGAAGGTCTCCTCGGCCTGCTCGCCGGTCTCCGCGTCGGTCGTGCGCAGTACGTAGGTGACGCCGGGGACGAGGAAGGCGGTGTTGCGCAGCTTGGTCCGGACGGCCTGGACGTCGAGGGCGGCGCCGTTCTCGAAGTAGCGCGCGTCGTACCAGTAGCGGGTCGAGGTGCCGGTGGACTCGCCGCGTTTCATCCTGCCGACCACGTCCAGGCCGGACTGGCGGGTGAACTTGGCCTGCGGACCGTCTCCGTCGAACACGCCGGGCACGCCGTGCGCGAACGACATCCGGTGGACCTTGCCCTCGCGCTTGACCTGGATGTCGAAGCGGTGCGAGAGGGCGTTGACCGCGGAGGCGCCAACGCCGTGCAGGCCGCCGGAGGTCTTGTAGCCGGAGCCGCCGAACTTGCCGCCCGCGTGCAGGCGGGTCAGCACCAGCTCCACACCGGACAGACCGGACTTGGCGTGCACGCCGGTCGGGATGCCGCGGCCGTCGTCGTCGACCTGGACGCTGCCGTCCCGGTGCAGGATGACCACGACCCTGGTCGCGTGCCCGGCCACGCCCTCGTCGGTGGAGTTGTCCACGATCTCGGAGAACAGGTGGTTGATGCCGCGGCTGTCGGTGGACCCGATGTACATGCCGGGCCGCTTGCGCACGGCCTCCAGACCCTCCAGGTGCGTCAGGTCGTCGGCCCCGTAGAGGGTCTCGGCAGTCACTGGGTCGCTCTCCCCGGATCGTTCTCGCGCCCGCGCGGTCGTCCCGCTCGAACAGGTGTCCCAAGGTACCGGAGGGTATCCGCGGTGTCGGACACCCCGGCCGCACCGCGCCGGGAAGGGCGGGAGTGGTTCACCACACCGGTCGTACGCCCGAACGGCCGACGATGTCCGCCCGCACGGGCGATGGCGGTCGGTCCAGTGGTGATGACATGCGCCGTACGGTCGCTTGACCGGGGCTTGAACCGTCACGGACGATATGTGAATTTACCGTCGCCGGGACGTTCGGCCTCGTCTTGACGGGTGATCGCGAGCGTCTTATGGTCTAGACCACAGCAACACCAGTTCGACCCTCCGGCGTCCGGGTCCGGCCGACGCCCGACGGGAGGCAGGCGTCCCCTTGCTCCCCGTTTCCCCCCTGCGCCGGTCGCTGTCGCGACCGGCGGAAACGCCGTCCACTGTAGTGGAGGAGCACTGAACATGAAACACACGCGCAAGATCGCCGCGGCCGCGGCCGGGGTCGGCATCGCCCCCCTGTTGATGGTCGCCCTGCCCGCGGCCTCCGCGTCCGCGCACGGGTACATCAGCTCGCCGCCCAGCCGCCAGGCCAACTGCGCGGCGGGCAAGGTGAGCAACTGCGGCTCGATCATCTACGAGCCGCAGAGCGTCGAGGGCCCCAAGGGTCTGAAGAGCTGCAACGGCGGCCTGAGCCAGTTCTCCCAGCTCAACGACGACTCCAAGGCGTGGCCCGCGGCCTCCGTCGGCAACTCCGTGGACTTCACCTGGACCCTGACCGCCCGCCACGCCACCTCGACGTGGGAGTACTTCATCGGCAGCACCCGGGTGGCGGTGTTCAACGACGGCGGCAAGCAGCCGGGCGCGACCAAGACCCACACGGTGAACCTGAGCGGGTACTCCGGCCGCGTCAAGCTCCTCGCGGTGTGGAACATCGCGGACACCGCGAACGCGTTCTACAGCTGCGTCGACCTGCAGATCGGTGGCGGCGGTGGCGGCACGACCCCGCCCACCACGCCGCCCACCACGCCGCCGACCACGCCGCCGACGACCCCGCCGACGACGCCGCCCACCACGCCCCCGACCACGCCGCCGCAGTCCGGCACGTGGGCCGCGGGCACCAACTACGCCACCGGCGCGACCGTGACCTACAACGGCGCGTCCTACCGCTGCCTGCAGGGGCACACCGCCATCGCGGGCTGGGAGCCGGACACCACCCCGGCCCTCTGGGCGCGCAACTAGTGGCAACCCGGCCTGGGTCTCGGCGGGCCCAGGCCGGGTCCCTCCCGAGGAGGCACGCATGAGACGTCCGTTCCTGGCCGTCGGCTGCGCCCTGCTGTTGGCGGGGTGCGGCAGCGCGAACGCCGACGGACCCGACGCGGGCCACGCCGGTCATGGCGCCGCCACCGCCCCCACGTCCGCGTCGGCCCCGGCCCAGGCTCCGGCGCCCGAGGCGGGCTCGGCCACGGCGGGGGCGGCGCCTGCCGTCGGCGGCGACTGGAACCTCGCCGACGTGATGTTCCTGCAGATGGCGATCGCGAACCACGACCAGGGGATCCAGCTGGCTTCCCTGGCCGACAAGCACAACATCCGTCCTGAGCTGCGCAACCTGGCGGACGCTATCCGGGTGACACAGCAGCAGGAACTGGGCCAGATGAAGAAGTGGCTCACCGACTGGGGCAAGCCGATCGAGGCCAGCACCGACCCGAACGCCCACGCGGCGCACGGTGGGATGCCGATCACCGATCCGCAGACCATCTCCGATCTGGACAAGCTGCCGGACGCGGAGTTCGAGAAACAGTTCATTCCGATTTTGACCGGACATCAGCACAATGCTGTCGAATTCGCCCTCGATGAGGGCAAAGAAGGTGTCAGCGGTCCGGTCAAGGCATTTGCGGATAAGGTCGTGAAGTCCCGCACGGCGCAGATTCAGCAGTTGCTTCGGTTTGAGCAGCAGTGAGAGGTTAGTGGATAGTAACCCTGACGGTTCAGGCCGGTTTCCCGCTCCACCGGGGAACCGGCCTTTTCCGTGTGTGGGCGTAAGGATGACGGCCACCGGTGAGATGGGGAGGGCAGGCCACCGCCGGGATGGGGGTCACAGTGGCGGTGGCCTGCGGCGGGTGCCGTCGGCCTTCGGCACCCTTGCCTCTTGATACGGGTGGGGGTTACGCCAGGGGTCAGGAACCGTGGACCAGCTGGTCGTAGCTGGGGAAGAGGTGGGCGATCGAGTCGTCCAGGAAGGTGGCCACCCAGCCGTCGTCGTCGTGGAAGAAGCGGATGGAGACGTAGGCGGGGTGGGTGCCCATGTCGAACCAGTGGGTGGTCTCGGCGGGGACGCTCAGCAGGTCGCCTGCCTCGCAGCGGACGGCGTGGACCTTGCCGTCGATGTGCAGGTAGAAGATTCCGGAGCCGCGGGCGAAGAAGCGGTCCTCGTCGTCGTCGTGGGTGTGTTCGGCGAGGAACCTGGCTCGGGCCTCTGCGGCCTGGGCACGCCATTCGGGAGTGTCGGCCGGGACCATGGAGACGGCGTCGACGAACACGTATCCCTCGCGGGCGATGACCTCGTCCACGTGCTCCCGGTAGGCCGCCAGTACCTGTTCGGAGGTCGGTTCCGCAGGCAGGTCCACCACGGGCCAGCGGGAGAAACGGACGCCAAGGGCGGCCAGTGTCCGGGTGATCTCGGTGGCGTCGCGGGTGGTCGTCAAGGGGGTCGACGGGTCGGTGTCGGCCCAGATCGTGAGGTGGGTCATGGGGTGCCTCCTGGGATCGTGGTCTTGAAGCGCAGTAGCCACTCCAGGCATTCGGCGCGGTGGCGGGCCGTCAGCAGGTCGTCCCCCCACACGTACACGCCGTGGCGGGCGACCACCAGGGCGGGGGTGGCCGGATCGTAACCGACCTCGAAAGCGTCTCCGAGGACTTTCATGTCCTGGGAGTTGGGGACGACCGGGATCAGCACGCGGTCGTCGTGCGCGGCGCGGCCGAAGCCCTTGAGCATCTCCAGGTCGCTGAGCTCGATGCCGTCCGGCCAGCGTTCGGCGGCGATGACCGGGGCGAGCATGTGCAGGTGGACGACCGCGCCCGCACCGGCCACGGCGGCGATGCGGGCGTGCAGGCCTGCCTCGGCGGACGGGCGGAGACGTTGGCCGGGTAGCGCTTCTCCGGCAGCGTCCACTTCGACCACGTCGTGGGCGGTCAGTTCGCCCTTGTCGAGGCCGCTGGCGGTGACGGCGAGCCGCAGGGGGTCGCGGCCCAGGGTCACCGACAGGTTGCCGGAGGTGCCGCGCATCCAGCCAAGACCGGCGTACCTGGCCGATTCCGCGGCCAGGGCCCGACCGGCGGTGACGAGGTCAGGCATCGGGCGTGATCCGGAACTCGTCGAAGGACTTGGCCACCCGGTGGCCGCCGAAGTCGGCGGCGGCGTAGGGCTCGCCGTCGCGGGCCAGGCCGATCGTCTGCCAGCCCGCCTCGGCGGCGGCGTCCAGTTCGGCGGGGACGTCCGACAGGAACACGATGCGGTTCGGGATGGGGCCGCCGATGCCCTCGGCGATGGCCGCGTAGGAGGCCGCCTCGCGCTTGGGGCCCGCGTTGACCGTGTCGAAGTGGTGGCGGAACAGGCGGGTCAGGTCGCCCTCGGTGGTGGTGGAGAACGACGCGATCTGGCCCGCGACCGAGCCGGACGAGAACACCGCCAGGCGCAGGCCCGCGGACTCCCAGGCGCGCAGGGTGGGCACGACGTCCGGGAAGTACGACGAGACCAGGTCGCCGCGGGCGTAGCCGTCCTGCCAGATCAGGCCCTGCAGGTCCTTGAGCGGGGCCGCCTTGCGGTCGGCGGACATCCACCCGTGCAGCACGGCCACGACCTCGGCGGTGCCCGCGGTCTCCGGCAGGCCCGCCTCGGCCTTGGTCCCGGCCACGGCGGAGCGCACGGTCGGGTCGTCCGGGTGCGCGTCGATCCAGGGGCCGAGTCGGGGGCGCGCGTAGTCGTAGAGCACGACGTGCACGCCCGCGGTGGGCATCAGGGTGCCCTCGATGTCCAGGACGACCCACTGGGCGGTGAGCGTGTCGGTCACGGTTCCTCTTCTTTCCGGTGGTACTCCGCGACGGCGTCCGGGGTGAACGGGCCGCGGTCGGTGACGATCGTGGTGACGTAGCGCGGCGGGGTCACGTCGAAGGCCGGGTAGTGGCCGCGGACCTTCGCGCTGGCCGTGCGGGTGCCCAGGGTGTGCAGCACCTCGTCGCCGGGGCGGTGTTCGATGGGCACGTCGGCGGCCGTCGGCGCGGCCGGGTCGGGTGCCCGCACCTGGGCCAGGAACGGCACCCCGAAGGCGTGCGCGGCGACCGCGAGCCCGAGGGTGCCGACCTTGTTCACCACGTGCCCGTCCATGGTGACCCGGTCCGCGGCGGTCAGCAGGACGTCGACCAGCCCGGCCGAGAGCACGGACGCGCCCATGCCGTCGGTGATCAGCGTGGTGTCGACGCCCAGCTCGGCCAGGGTCTCCGCGGTGAGGCGGGCTCCTTGCAGGTAGGGGCGGGTCTCGGTGCAGAGGAAGGAGAGCCGCTTGCCCAGGCGGTCGGCCGCGGCGACGGTCTCCATCAGGTAGGTGTCGGCCCAGCAGTGGGTGAGGACGCGGGCGTCGTCGGGCAGCAGGGCGACGGTGTGCTCGCCCAGGGCGCGGCTGGCGGCCCGGTAGCGCGCGTCGCCGTCGAGGGCGCCGCGCAGGGCCGCGGCCGCCAGCTCCTCCCCCGCGACCGGTCCCGCCGCGTCGACCTCGGCCAGGACGATCGCGACGGCCTGGCGCAGGGCGTTGTTGGTGGACCGGCTGGCGACCAGGCGGTCACCGGCGCGGCCGAGCGCGGCGCGGGCCTCGGCGGGCGGCAGCGCGCGGGCGTCGCGGGCGGCCAGGACCAGGCCGTAGAGCGCGGCGAAGTAGGGGCCGGAGGACTGGGTGACCATGTCCTCGATGGCGACCGCGACCGCCTCGACGTCCGCGCAGCGCACCCAGACCCGCTCGAACGGGAAGCGGCGGCGGTCCAGGATGACGACGGCGTCGTCGTCGAGCCGCACGCTGCGGGCGAGCGTGGGCTCCATCAGCTGTACCCGCCGGGCGTGGGGTACTCGCCGGTGAGCAGGTGCCTGCCGACCTCGGCCGCCTTGTAGACCGCCGGGTCGTGCAGGGTGAGCGTGCGGGCGTTGCGCCAGAAGCGATCCATGCCGTGCTTGGCGGCGGTGGCGCGGGCGCCGGTGAACTCGAAGACCCGGCTGGCGATCTCGGTGGCCAGTTCGGAGGTGACGGTCTTGGCGGCGGAGATCCGCAGCGAGGTCTCGCCGCGTTCGGTCGCGGTGAGACCGTCCCCGCGCGCGGCGGCCGCGGTGAACGAGTCGGCGGCGGCGTCGACGAGCAGGTCGGCGGCGTCCAGTCGGGAGATCAGCGAGCCGTAGCCCGCGAGGATGTGCGGGTCGTCCACGGCGTGTTCGACGCCGGAGGCGGGCCAGGCGCGGGAGGTCTCGCGGGTGTAGCGGGCGGCCTCGGTGATCGCGCCGCGGCCGATGGCGGCGAGCACGCGGCTGAGGACGAGCTGGAAGCCCAGCGCGGCCAGGGAGTCACGCTGCGCGCGCGGGTCGTCCGGTTCGGGTGTCCAGCCGAGCACGGCGTCCGGTGCCAACGCGACGTTCGCGAACTCGACGCCGCCGCTGGCCGAGCGGCGCTGGCCCAGGTTGTCCCAGTCGCCGAGGTAGCGGATGCCGGGGGCGCGGGCGTCCAGGGTGAAGGTGAGCTTGCGGCCGGTCGTCGCGTGCTGCCCGCTGACCACCAGCCGGTCGGCGACGCTGGCGCCGGTGGCGAAGAACTTGCGGCCTGCCACCGCGAACCCACCGTCCACATCGGACACGGTGAGCGCGTCGTCGCGCGGGTTCGCCACGCCTGCCCAGAACCATCCGTGTTCGACGGTGGCACGGTCCAAAGCGGCCGCGGTCGCCGGGACGTCGAACAGGGAGGTGCGCCACACGTGCAGGTAGTGGTAGCCGAGCAGGTGCCCCACCGAGGCGTCGGCGGCGGCGACCACGGCGAGCACGGCGTGCGCCGTGGCCCAATCCTCGCCGTGGCCACCATGGTCGGCCGGGATCATCAGCGGCAGGAGCCCACTGTCGCGCACCAACGCCACCTCGGCAACAGGTTCGGCGGTTTCACGCTCGCGTGCCACGGCGTCCGCGACCAGCCGCGCGGCCACCTCGCGGGCCACCGCGACCCAGTGCTCCCGGCCCATCGCACTCCCCGCTCTCGTCGACTCCCAGGGAGTATGCCGGGCGGCGGGAGCGGGACCGGCAGGTGGGATCGGGCGCGGCCCGCGGTCGGGCGGTGACCGAAAACTCACCCGCGCGGGTGGGACCGCTCGACCCGCCGGAAACCGTAGGCGCGCTCGACCTTCGCGACGCGGACCTCGTAGGCGTCGTACCACTGGGCGCGGCCGCGGTCCTGGGCGACGACGTGCTCGGCCTGACGACGCCAGGTCTCGATGGACTCCTCGTCGCGGAAGTAGGCGACGGTGATGCCCGTGCCGGTGTCGTCGCGGGCGGAGTCGTGGGCGAGGTAGCCCGGGGAGGAGCGGACCAGTTCGGTCATGCGGTCGGAGGTCTCGGCGTAGCCGTCGTGGTCCTGGGCAAGGAGGGAGGTGAAGACGACGGCGTAGTACGGGGGTTCGGGGGTGGTGGACAGGTGCATGTGGCCAGTGAAACACGCTTGTGCGACAACGCTTTGGTCGCTCGCGGGAAATCAGCCGGTGGGGGCCAGGTCCCGGCCGCGTTCGCCCCACCACTCGTCATAGGCCTGGCTGCAGCCCTGGCGGAGGTGGTACCAGCGCATGACCTGGGCGTAGATCTCCTCGATGTGGGCGGCCACAACGGTTCCCGGCCGATAGAACAACCGCAGTTCCTGGTGCATGGGGTGGCCCTCGATGGGGCGGATGACGATCGCGCCCGGGCGGCCTCGGCTGGTGGCCAGGGCAGGGCCGACGGCGAGGCCTGCGGAGATCAGTTCCAGGAGGGTGGCCAGGCACTGGGTGCTGTGCGGCTGGTCGAGGACCACGCCGTGCTCGTGGCAGACCTGGTTGACGTAGCCGGACCAGCGGGTCGTGCCAGGGGGTTCGTCGACCCAGGGGTGTTCGGCGACGTCCGAGAGTCTGATGCGGCGCATGGCGGCCAGCGGGTGGTCGCCCGCGACGGCCAGGAACACCGGTTCGGCCGCATGCACCATCAGGCTCAGCACGCCCGGGGGTGTGGTGATGCCCGACAGCGGCGGGCGGTAGACCACGGCCAGGTCGAGTGCGCCGATGGCGACCTTGTCGACGCTGATGCGCTCGTCGATGTCCTCCTGCAGGCTCACCCCGGAGCACCACGGCTGGTCGCTCAGCCACCTGCCCATCGACACGTGCAGGAAGCCGCAGTAGCCGCCCAGGCGCAGCGGGTCGGAGGGGAGGCCGCGGCGGGACCACTCCCCCACCCGCTCGGCGATCGCCGACATGCCGCTGAGGACGACGCGGGCCTCGTTGAGCACCTCGGCGCCCAGCGGGGTGGGCAGGCAGCCGTACTCGGCGCGGAAGAAGAGGCGGCCGCCGACGGTGCGCTCGATGCGTTGCAGCAGACCGGACAGCGCGGGCTGGGACATGCCGAGGCGCTTGGCGGCCTGGGTGAGGCTGCCGGTCTCGTCGATGGCGGCCAGCGCGCGCAGGTGGCGTACTTCCAGTTCCACGGGACCCTCCGCATCCCGCCGGACCGGGGACGCGGTCCGCGGCGGTCCAGCGACCGTACCCCCGGCGTGGGCGCGCGGGAAAGGGGTCCGCGCGCGCCGCGCGGACCCCTCCCCTTATCCCTGCCGGGGATCCGAGCCCCGTCTCTCCCTGTTGCCAGGACACTCGGGTGTGCGTGCCCGGCCGGTGCCCCCACCGGGACCGGACGGGCGTGCGTGAGCGCCTGTGGCCCGTTGAAACGGTGCGCGTCCGTTCCACTCGCGGCCGGGGTCGACGGTAGAACGGCGGCGGACGGGGTGGGCAGATCACAGATCGCCATAACGGTTCCCACCCGCTTCTCGGTGTGATCGGCTGGGAAGGCAACCGGAAAAGCCCGGCGAATCCACGCGAAGTCGACATCGTCGTTCACCGGTGATTCACCTGTTCGGACCACGTCGGGGCGCCGGACACGATCGGAGTAGCCCGGCGAACCCGGTGCGGCCGACGGAGATCATCCGCACTAGCCTGTTCAGGTATGGCGGGTGTGGAGGAGATCCGTTCCTGGATCGCGGTGGCCACCGAGAAGGCGCACGCGGGGGTCGCGGCCATCGCGCAGGCGTCCCTGCAGCTCGACGAGGCGCGCGGCGCGTTGGCGGCCGCCTCCACCGCCGCGTCGGCCGCGGCGGCGGGTTCCGGCCCCGCGGCGGCCGCGGCGAGCGCCGGGCTGGCCGACGTGGAGCGGTCGGCGGGTCTGCTCGGCGAGGCGGTGCGGGCGCTGGCCGACGCACAGCACGTGGTCCAGGCGGGCATCACCTCCGTCGAGGGTTACGCGGCCCGGCTTTGACCCCCGTGGCACCGGCAGGCGCGCGGGCGGCGCGCCGGACTCCGGAGCGCGCCCACCCGCACTGGTCGGCACCGTCGTTCGCGTCGTCGGAACAGGGACAGCACAGGTCGGGTGAGCACGTTGGGTAAGCGGGAACGCCGGGAGCGCGCCGAGGAGGCGCTGCGCAGGCTGCGCACCACGCTGAACCAGGCGCTGGGCGCGGCCGCGGGCACGCGGGAGGCGGCCGAGTCGGCCAAGCGGCGGCTGGAGTTCGAGCGCCGGGTGCACGGCGTCGGGTTCGTCGCCGCCGCGCGTGACCAGGACATCGCCGAGCTGCGCGCGGATCCGGAGCTGGCCGAGGTGTGGGCGCGGCTGGCGGCCGAGCGCGCGGACAGCTACGCCGAGTGGCGGGCGGCCGGGCTGGACCCGGTGCGCGCGCTGGTGGCGAACGAGACGCCCGGCCCGTCGGGTCGGCCCTGGTCGGAGTGGCTGGGTCGGGTGGGCACCGATCCCGGGGTTAGCTCGCCGCGGCTGTGGCGGGTGGGCACGGCGCGGGTCGAGGAGGCCGATCCTGGCGACGAGTTCCCGCTGGCGGTGCCGCTGCTGGACCACGCGAACCTGCGGCTGAACTCGGTGCCGGAGAGCAGACCGGCCGTCGAGTCCATTGTGGAGACTCTGCTGCTGCGGCTGCTGAGCACGTTCACCCCCGGCCTGCTGCGGGTACACCTGTGGGACATCGGGCATCTGATCAACCCGCTGCCCAACCTGCAGGCGTTCAGCGACAACGGGCTGATGGCGGTGCACGACGCGACCCGGCTGGACAGCCTGCTGGCCGCGCTGGCCCTGCACATCCGCAAGGTGCACGCCAAGCTGCGCCGGGAGGGCGTGGCCACGCTGCGCGAGGGGTCGCGGCTCGCCGGGCACCGGCTGGAGCCGTGGCGGGTGGCGGTGCTGTTCGGCAACGGCGAGCGGCTCGACGACGAGCTGTGGCGGGAGCTGAACCGGGTGGCGCGCACCGGGCCGGAGGCGGGCGTGCACCTGATCCTGGTGGACATGCCGGTGTCGGCGAGCGGGCCGATGGAGACGATCACGTTCACCGGCGCGGAGACCGCGACCGCCAGCGTGACCGGGGTGGGCATCGAGGTGCGGCCGGACCCGCCGCTGCCCGCCGCCCGGGTCTCCCGCGCGGCCGGGATGGTCGGCACCGAGGCCAAGGCGATGCGCGGCCGGGAGCGCTCCTTCACCGACCTGCTGCCCGCCCGGCTGGGCACCGGCAGCTCGCGCGACGAGCTGCGCACGGTGATCGGGTTCGACGAGGGCGACCCGATCGACCTGGTGCTCGGCGACGCCACTCCGCATGCGCTGGTGGCGGGCCCGAGCGGGTCGGGCAAGACGAACTTCCTCTACGCCCTGCTCGGCGGCCTGGCCGCGCGGTACCCGCCGAGCGAGCTGGAGCTGTACCTGCTGGACTTCAAGGAGGGCGTGTCGTTCGCCGGGCTGACCCCGGGCCGCAAGGACGAGAGCTGGCTGCCGCAGGCGCGGCTGGTGGGCGTGAACGTCAACACCGACCGGGAGTTCGGGCTGGCGCTGCTGCGGTTCCTGGCCCGCGAGCTGGCCCGGCGCGCGGAGGCGGCCAAGCGGCAGGAGGTCACCAAGCTGGCGGAGCTGCGCGAGGCCGAGCCGGACGTGCCGTGGCCGCGGATCGTGGCGGTGATCGACGAGTTCCAGGCGCTGTTCAACGCCCGCGACCAGATCACCCAGCAGGCCGCGTCGCTGCTGGAGGACGTGGCGCGGCGGGGGCGCTCGCAGGGCATCCACCTGGTGCTGGCCAGCCAGGACATCGCCGGGATCGAGGCGTTCTGGGGCAAGCCCGCGGTCTACGACCAGTGCACGCTGCGCATCGCCATGCCGAAGGCGAAGCGGGTGCTCACCGACAACAATTTCGCCCCGCTGGACCTGCCGCGGTGGCACGCGGTGGTCAACCACGAGTCCGGGGTACCGCACGGCAACGAGATCGCGCACGTGCCGGACGCGTCCAGCCGGGGCACGTTCGACGTCCTGCAACGGGAGCTCTACGAGCGGCTGCGGCCGACCGTGCAGCCGCGGCTGTTCGACGGCGGGCGCAGACCCGAGTTGGCCGGGGCGGCCGCCTACCGGGCGGGACAGGGACCGTTGCTCGGCCAGGTGATCGCGGTGGCGGACAGCGCGGCGACGTTCCGGGTGGCGCCGGTGCCGGGCCGGAACCTGGCCGTGCTGGGCACCGCCCAGGAGGACGCTCTGTCCGTTATGGACAGTGCGGCGCTGTCGCTCGGCAGGCTGGTCCGGCCCGGCGAGGTCGAGTTCTCGCTGTGGTGTCCGGTGCAGACGCTGGAGCCGCACGTCAAGACCGTGGCCGACGCGTTGACGCGGATCGGACACCGGGTCGACACGGAGTTCACCGCGGAGAAGGTCCAGCTGACCGAGGGGCCGCGGTTCGTGTTCTTCTACGCAGTGGACGCGGCCGGACTGGACTCGGCCGGAGTGGACCGGCTGCGGGCACTGCTCAAGCACGGCCCGGCCCAGCACGTGCACACGTTCGGCTGGTGGCGCGGGGTGAGCAGGCTCAAGGAGACGCTGGGCTTCGGCGGCGCGGACGACGTGGGCGCATGGGTGGCCCTGGACGTGCAGGGCGCGGAGCTGAACACGCTCTCGGCCGGGCAGCTGGTGGACTGGTCGCCGCGACCGCACCGGGCGATCCACTTCGACCGGTCCACGCACAGCCGACCGGACGTGCTGATCCCGTTCGACACCGCGAGCGCGCTGGAGGACCGGTGACCGAGGACACCATCCCGCTGGGCGAGCCGGACCCGCTCGCCCAGTACCGGGAGCTGCTCGACCTGGCCAGGCACGCCGCGCGCAGGCACGCCGACCGGGAGCGCAAGCGGGCGGTCGATCTGGTCGGCGAGATCTCCGCGGCCGACCGGGCCATCGCCAAGGCCAGGGAGGAGGAGAAGCAGATCCGGGCCGAGGTGATCGCCTGGTGGCGGCGGGTGGCGGCGACGAGCGCGAACGTGTCGTGGCTGCCCGCGTTCCCCGAGCCCAAACCGGACCTCTCGGCGCGACCGGAGCAGCTGGGCGAGTACCTGGGCGACATCGAACCGGCGACCAAGGCGTTCCAGTCCGCGCTGCGGCGCACCAGCTGGCTCAAGCGCTGACCCGTTCACCAGTGCGAACGGGCCGCCGGATCGGCGGTCGACCACTCCGGACCGGTTGCTAGCGTGTGCGCGGTGTCGGAGAGAGAACAGACCGGTCGCGTGGTGGACGGCCGGTTCGAGCTGCTGCAGCGGCTGGGCAGTGGTGGCATGGGCACCGTGTGGCGCGCCAGGGACATCGGCCTGCACCGCGAGGTGGCCATCAAGGAGGTGCGGCCGACCGACGCCGCGCTCTACGAGAACAACCCGGCGCTGGCCGCACAGCAGCGGGAACGGGTGCTCCGCGAGTCCCGCGCGCTGGCCAGGCTGCAGCACCCGAACGTCGTCTCGATCTACCAGATCATCGAGTCGCCCGACTCGCCGTACCCGTGGATCGTCATGGAGCTGGTCCAGGGCATGTCCCTGGACACCCGGCTGCAGCACGGCACGCTGACCCCGCCGGAGGCGGCCAGGGTCGGCCGCGGCGTGCTCGCCGCCCTGCGCGCGGCGCACGCGGCCGGGGTGATGCACCGCGACGTGAAACCCGGCAACGTGCTGCTGCGGCACGACGGCAGCGCCGTGCTCACCGACTTCGGCATCGCCGCCCTGCACGACTCCGGCCAGCTCACCGCCACCGGCGAGGTGATCGGCTCGCCGGAGTACATCGCGCCGGAGCGGCTGCACGGGGACGAGACCAAGACCGCCTCGGACTTCTGGTCGCTGGCGATGCTGCTGTACGTGGCGGTCGAGGGGTATCACCCGCTGCGGCGCGCCACCACGATGGCGACGTTGGCGGCGGTGATGACCGAACCGGTCCCACCGCCGCGTCGGGCGGGCGCGCTCGGGCAGGCACTGGCGGCGGTGCTGGTGGCGGATCCGATGGCACGGCCGTCGGGTGAGGTGTTCGACCGGATGCTGGCGGCGGCCGAGCACGGCGGCGGGGTGCCGTTCGGGCAGGCCGGTCCGGGGTTCGCGGCGCCGGGGACGCCGAGCGGGCCGCTTCCGGCGCAGGGCACGCCCAGTGGCGCGTTCCCGGCACAGAACCCGCCCAGTGGGTCGTTCGCGGCGCAGAGCCCGCCGAGTGGGTCGTTTCCTGCTCAGGGGTTCCCGGCGCAGGGCACGCCCAGCGGGGGTTTTCCGGCGAGGACGACCGCGGCCTGGCAGTATCCCAATTCCCAGACGCCCGACTCAGGGCCGCGGCCGGTTGCCGCGCCTGGGCGCAAGCGCACGGGGGCCATTGTGTTCTCGTTGACCGCGGTGTTGGGGATTCTTGCGTTGACGATCGTGCTCGTTCGTGTGCTCGGGTCGTCGGATAACGCGGTGGGGCCCGGGGACGGGGGTGGATCGGAATCCACTTCCCAGCACTCGACCGGTCAGGCTCGGACGGATACGCCTCAGCCGAACACGACCAAACCCCAAGCGACCCAGCCTCAGGCGACCCAGCCGAATGTCACGAGCGCGGCGCCGCCGACCGCCGACGCGCCGACGGACTTGCGCACCCCCGCGGGTGGGCGCGCCCTGGTCGGCGCGTTGAGTCCGGTGATGGGCGGTTCCAAGGTGTCGGAGCTGTACATCTACGAGGACTACGCGCGGGCGACGGCCCCGGTCGCGACGGTGAAGAACGGGTTCGACAACTTCGAGTATCGGGATGGGGCCGCTACCCGGGAGGGGGCGGACGGAGTGGATTCCGATCGGGCGGTGTTGGATCTCAACAAGGTGAACTGGGATGCACTGCCCGGGTTGTGGGACAAGGCGAACAAGGAGTTGGGCGTGCCCGCTCCCACCATGCGGTATATCATCATCGACACCGACATCATTGACGGGTCCGCTTCGATGAGACTTTATGTGAATGATGATTATGGGGCTACCTACCTGGAGGCCGACCTTTCCGGGAAGGTTCAGCGCATGTACAAGCGCGATAAGTAGTCCGCCTACTGGGGAATCTCGCTCTGTGCGCGACCGGTTGGGCCGGTGGTCAGGTCGTGGGGTGGCGCAGGGTTCCGGTGAACGGGCTGTGACCGGACAGGGTCACCGTGCAGACGAAGGCGCGGACCGCCGTGCCGGGAGTGCCGTTCTCGAACTGCCAGAGGTAGCCCGGGTGGTAGCGGCGATCGAGGTCGCCGACCCACGCTTCGGCGGCGGGGCCGCAGAGTTCGCTGCTGAGCGTGTTCATCTGGCCGATGGGTCGGGGTGTTCGGGAAGCTCGACGTCAGGTCGCGGAGGAGGGTGACCTCCTCGGTGTGCGGGCCGGTGCACGGGACGACCGTGATCGGGTCCAGGTTGGTGTTCGTGGCCAGGCAGGATCCCGGTTTCAGCGTGGCGAAGACGTCGGCCTTGGTGGCGTCGGGACCGGACCGAGGGGCTGCGGGGGCGGGGGTCCAGGGCTGCCGGGTGGCGGGCGGGACCTTGGTGCGGGTGGTGGGTTCAGGCTCCGCCACCCCGGGATCGGCTGCCGCCGGGTCGACCGCGGCGGGGTCGGCGTTCCGCACGGACGGTGTGGGCTTGATGGTCGTGGTGGTCGAGCTGCCCGCCACGGGTGTCTTACTGCCGCCGGTGGGGTACAGCCACGCGACCAGGGCGACGGCGGCGGTCACGGCGAGTAGGACGAAGACGACGTTTCTGGCGTTGTGGTCGGCGGGACGGGGTGCGACGGGCGCCGGGAGTTCCGGGGGTGTCCACGTGCGCCACGGCATGGGACTGTGCTGTGGCGTCGTGTGGTAGCGGCGGGTGTCGGACTCGGTGCGCTTCGCGTCATCGACCCAGGCCTCGTCGAAGGAGGGCCCGTCGTTCTCGTTCGCCCCAGGGTGTTCCATGGCCGAGACGGTAGGTGCGCCGGTGTGTCCACAATGGTATCGGGAGCGACTGGTCCGCTGATCGTCGTCCGGCGTTCAACCGCAGGTCAGGCGGGGCGGCGGAGGGCGCCCGGGGAGATGCCGAAGGTGCGTTTGACGGCCCGGCAGAAGGCGGCCGCGGAGCGGTAGCCGAAGCGGTGCCCGACTCTGCGAGGAGATCGTGGCCGCCGCCCAGATCGCCGCCGCACTCGGCCTATCCCCCCGCGATCTCGCCGACTTCTGCCGCACCGCGAACCGGAACGCGTGACCCGATCGACCGCGTGATCCGCCAAGGCCCCGCTTCCGGCCCAGGGATCCGGAAGCGGGGCACCACAGGCCCGCGAATCGACCGGGAGCATCGGGGTCGCGGGCCCTCCACACGCCGCGCCGCGCGGGGTCAGTGCAGCGGCAGCGGCCAATTCGTCATCGCGGCAGAGAAAGAATCCCAGGCAACAGATCGGACAGCGAAATCGAATCCCGATCCACAACCACGTCAACCACGTCCAACAACGCCGGAACCACCGTGGCCGCCACCGCCACCGGCAGATCGCCTGCCGTCTGCGTGAACGCCTCCGTGTTGGCCAACAGATGCAGCGCATCCGGACTATCCGTGATCTCCCGCAGGTCATCGAACACCGGCGGCAGATCGGCCAGCACCGCCTGAACCTGCACGGGCTCGGTAGCGGCAGCCAACTGATCGGACAGCGCGGCGAGACGCTCGGCGGGATCCGCGTCCGCCGCGGTCGCGCTGGTGACGGTCAGGCCCACGGCAGCCAGGGCGGCCAGACCCACAGCCAGGGTGCGCGACAGAGGGGTGTGCATCAGGGGAAAGCCCTTCCTGGTCGGGTCGCGAGGTGCTCGGGCTGCCCCAAGAGCTAGCAGCGACGACGCCCCGTGACCAATCGCGCACCTTGTGTGATTAAGCAAGCAGATACCTCTCACCGACCCACCCGCCCCGCGCGCACCGGGGAGCGAACCCCGGGCGGTGGGGGTCCGCGGCCGGGGAAGCACTGGATGTACGCCTCGGGATAGCGCGATCGGTGGCAGGCTCGTCGAACGGGTGAAATCCGGCGGGTCACCCGGCCGGGGGTTCACCGAATGGAGATCACCAGCACCGCCGCGTCCAGCAGGGCCACGCCCAGCATCGCGTGGAACGCCGCGCGCGAGCCGGGGCGACGGCCACGCACCAGTCCCACGGTCGTGACCGCGGTGGCCACCCCGAGCGCCACCAGGCCCAGGAGCCGTGCATCACCGGGAAGCCCGAACACGAGTGTGGCGGAGGCGGCCAGGACGAGCAGCGCGGCCGCAGTGCGAGAGGCGGCGGCGCCCAAGCGGTGCGGGAGGCCGAGAACACCGGTCGCGCGGTCGTCGGCGAAGTCCGGGAGGGTGTTGGCGAAATGGGCGGCGCAGCCCAGCAGCGACGCGGTCGCGGTCAGCCACCACGGCGGCCAGTAGGGGTCGGGCAGGGCGAGCGTGACGAACGCCGTCAACAGTCCGAACGAGAGGGCATAAGGGACGATCGAGAACACCGTCGCCTTCACCCGCAGGTCATACGCCCACGCGGACAACAACGCCACAATGTGCGCGAGCCCCGCGAAAAGGCAGGCAAACAAGGACAAAGCGACCGCGAGCACAGCGGAAACCCAGAACGACATCCGCACCACGGCGACCGATACCTGTCCTGTCGCAACAGGTTTGTCCGCGCGACCGACGGCAGCGTCCCGCGCAGCGTCGACGACATCGTTGAGCCACCCCACCGACAGCTGCCCGGCGAACACCGCGGCCGCCACCAGTACCACGCGCCACGCGTTCTGCCCCAGCCCCACGGACAACGCGGCCGTGGCGAGCGTGACCGCGACGGCGGGTTCCGGATGGGCGGCGCGCAGCAGTGGGAGTCGCGTGGGCGGTGCAGTCATCGAACGCCAGGGTATGTCAAGCGGCGTCCCGTCGGGTGTGTCAGCCTCGGACGGTGACCGCGCTCTACGACGACCTCGCCGGGCACTGGTGGCGACCGCGTGGGGCGTTCGCGATGCTGCGCTGGCTCGCCGCCGCGCGCGCCGAACTGGTCCCGACCGCGACAAGACCGGGGGCGGTGCTCGTGGACCTGGGTTGCGGCGGTGGTCTGCTGGCGCCGCACATAGCGAGCAAAGGGTACGCACACATAGGGATCGACCTGTCGCACACCGGACCGCGAGTGGCAGCCGAACACGGTGTCACGGCGATACGCGGGGACGTGCTGGCCGTGCCGCTGCGCACGGGATGCGCGGACGTGGTGGTGGCCGGGGAGATCCTTGAACACGTGCCGGACCTGCCGCGCGCGGTCGCGGAGGCGTGCAGGCTGTTACGGCCGGGCGGTCTGCTGGTGCTCGACACCCTGGCGGACACCGCGCTGTGCCGGTTCCTGGCGATCACCGTGGCGGAACGGCTGCCGTCGGTCCCCCGGGGCGTGCACGACCCGGCCCTGCTGGTCGACCGGGCGGTGTTGGTGCGCGAGTGTGCTAAGCAGGGAGTGGGTTTGCGGTTGCGGGGTATCCGACCGTCGTCGGTCGGTCTGGCCGGGTGGGCACTGGGCTCGGTCCGGCCGGTGCGGATGATGCCCGTGCCGACGACCGCCGTGCTGTTCCAGGGCGTTGGCGTGAAGGAGGCCGGATGGCGGTCGTGACCGGGATCGGTGCCGCGCTGCCCCGGTCGTACGACCAGGACGTGCTGTGGGAACGCGGTTTCCGCGCGCACTTCCGCGACCGCGGCCTGGCCCGCCGGGTGTTCGCCAACTGCGGCGTGCGGTCGCGGCACGCGGTGGTGGACCCGACGGCGGAGGGCGTGGCCGGGTGGTCGACCGGGCGTCGGATGGCCCGCTATGCCGAGGAGGCCCCGCCACTGGCCCGCGCCGCCCTGCGCGACGCACTCGCCGAGTCCGGTTTGTCCCCAGCCGACCTGGGCCTGCTGGCGGTGGTGTCGTGCACCGGCTACACCACGCCCGGCCTGGACATCGGGCTGGCCGCGGACCTGGGACTGGCGGCGGACGCGCGACGGATCGTGATCGGCCACATGGGCTGCTACGCCGCGCTCCCCGGGCTGGGCGCGGTGGCCGACTTCGTGGACGCACGCGGCCTGCCCGCCGCGCTGGTGTGCGTGGAACTGACGTCGTTGCACGTCCAGCCGCCGGACGACGACCCGGAGCAGGTGGTGGCGCACGCGCTGTTCGGGGACGCGGCGGCCGCCGTGGTGGTGGCCCCGTCCGCGTCGGTGGCCCCGGTGACCCCGGCGGTGCCGGGGTGGGAGGTGCTGGACGTCGCCGCGCACACCGAGCCGGACGCGGCGGCCATGATGACCTGGCGGATCACCGACCACGGCTTCCGCATGGGCCTGTCCGCGCGGGTGCCGGACGTGCTGGCGGCGACCGTGCGGCCGGTGGTGGACAAGCTGTTGGCCCGGCACGGGGCGGTGATCGAGGACGTGGCGGGCTGGGCGGTGCACCCGGGCGGGCCGCGCATCCTGGACACGGTGGGGACCGGGTTGGGCCTGCCCGAGCGGGCCCTGGCAGCATCGCGGGCGGTGCTCGCCGAGCGGGGCAACTGCTCGTCGGCGACGGTGGTGCTGGTGCTGCGCGAACTGGACGTGCGGCCGGAAGACCTGGCGGTGGCGATGGCGTTCGGACCCGGACTGACCCTGTACACGACCCTGCTGCGGCGGACGGCATGACCACCACCCGCCTCTACCGCGCGGGTCGCCTGTCCGAAGAGGACTTCCCACTGTCCGAACTGGGCGAACGACTGTCCGAACCGGACACCGTGGCCTGGGTGGACATCGCGGACGACTCGGACCTGGCGATGGTCGGCGCGGAGCTGGGGCTGCACGAGCTGGCGCTGGAGGACGCGCGGCAGCGGGGGCAACGGCCGAAGATCGACCACTACAGGTCCCACCAGTTCCTGTCGATCTACGGTGCTTCGCTGTCCGAGGACGGTTCGCTGTCGGTCCGCGAGCTGTCGGTGTTCGTGACGGCCCGCGCCCTGGTCACGGTGCACGACGGCTACGACATGACCCAGGTGGCCCGCCGGTGGGACGAGTCGGTGCTGGAGTGCGACCGGGTGGGCGTGCTGCTGCACGGGCTGATCGACGTCGTGGTGGACGGCCACCTGCAGGCGGCGTCCGCATTGGACGAACTGACCGAGGACCTGGAGGGCGTGGTCTTCGAGGACCGCCCCAACGTCCGGGAACTGCAACAGAACACCGTCCGCGTGCGACGGTCGTTGTCATCGTTGCGGCGGGTGGTGTTGCCGATGCGGGACATCATGACGGAGCTCCCCCGCGACACCCACCTGATCGACGCCCGGTTGCAGCCCTACTTCGCCGACATCCGCGACCACGTGACGCACGCGGCCGAGTGGACGGAGTCGTTGCGCGACCACGTGACGGCGCTGCGGGAGACCCAGCTCAACATCCAGAGCAACCGGCTCAACCTGATCATGAAGAAGGTCACCGGCTGGGCCGCCATCATCGCCATCCCGACCGCCATCACCGGCTTCTACGGCCAGAACGTCCCCTACCCCGGCACCGGCGAGCCCTGGGGCTTCTGGGTGTCGACGGCCGTCATGGTGGTCGCGTCGTGCGCCCTCTACCTGATGTTCAAACGGAAGGACTGGCTTTGAGGCTGACCGAGGCGGGGAGCCCGGTCCGACAGCAGGCCGGACACCCCGCCCCGGGACGTCACTGGGGGTCGTAGGCCAGGTTGGGGCGCAGCCAGCGCTCCACTTCGGCTACCTCCATGCCGCGCCGCTCCGCGTAGTCGGTGATCTGGTCGCGGCCAAGGCGGCCGACGGTGAAGTACCGCGAGCCGGGGTGGGCGAAGATCAGGCCGCTGACGCTGGCCGCCGGGGTCATCGCGAAGGACTCGGTGAGGCCCATGCCCAGGTCGGTGGCGCCCAGCAGGTCGAAGAGGGTCTGCTTCTCGCTGTGGTCGGGGCTGGCCGGGTAGCCCAGGGCGGGGC
The DNA here is from genome assembly GCF_000374445.1 of Actinokineospora enzanensis DSM 44649. Lineage (GTDB taxonomy): Bacteria > Actinomycetota > Actinomycetes > Mycobacteriales > Pseudonocardiaceae > Actinokineospora > Actinokineospora enzanensis. Next base: position 68,253 of record NZ_KB894427.1, read on the forward strand.
GGATGCCGCGGAAGCGTTCCGCGTGCAGGTCCTCGATGGCCGGGTCCGCGTCCGGTTCGAACCAGTCGCGGCGGGCGTGCAGGTGGATCCACTCGGCGAAGGCCTCGGCGAGGCGGTCGGCGATGGCCTTGACCATGATGGCCTTGTAGTCGTCGTTCACGGCCTCGTACTCGGCGGCCAGTTCGTCGGCGCCGTGCACGGTCACCGCGAAGCCGCCCAGGTGGTCGCCGGACGGGGCGACGTAGTCGGCCAGGCAGCGGTTCGGGCGGCCGGTGGGCTTCTCGGTCTGCTGGCGCAGCATCGGGAAACCGGTCTCGCCCAGCACGATGTCGTCGCCGTCGGAGTGCGCGGGCCAGTAGCCGTAGGCGCCCCGGAAGGTGAAGCGGGAGCCGATCTCGTCGAGCATCGTGTTGGCGTCGTCGAACAGCTCGCGGGCGACCGGCTGGTCGAGGATGGCCGGGTACTTGCCCTTGAGCTCCCAGGCCAGGAACAGGAACTGCCAGTCGATCATCGCGCGCAGCTCGGCCAGCGTCGGGCTGACCACGCGCACGCCGGTGAACGCGGGGACCGGCAGGTCGGTGAAATCGACGACCTCGCGGTTGGCGCGCGCGGCGGCCAGGTCGAGCAGCGGGCGAGCGTGCCTGCTCTCGTGCTGCTCGCGCAGCACGTCCTGGTCGGCCCGGTTGCGCGTGTCCAGCGCGTCGGCGCGGGTGGGGTCCATCAGGTCCGACACCACGCCGACCACCCGGGACGCGTCGAGCACGTGCACCGTGGTGCCGTCGTAGGCCGGGGCGATGCGCACGGCGGTGTGCTGGCGGGACGTGGTGGCGCCGCCGATGAGGACCGGGAGCTTCAGGCCGCGGCGCTGCATCTCGCCCGCCACCGACACCATCTCGTCCAGCGACGGCGTGATCAGGCCGGACAGGCCGACCACGTCGGCGCCCTCGGCGACCGCGGTGTCCAGGATGACCGAGGCGGGCACCATCACGCCCAGGTCGATGACCTCGTAGTTGTTGCAGCCCAGGACCACGCCGACGATGTTCTTGCCGATGTCGTGCACGTCGCCCTTGACCGTGGCCAGCACGACCTTGCCCTGCCCGCGCCTGGTGTCGACGCGGCCCTCCAGCCGGGCCTTCTCCTTCTCCGCCTCCATGTACGGCTCCAGGTAGGCCACCGAGCGCTTCATCACGCGCGCGCTCTTGACCACCTGCGGGAGGAACATCTTGCCCGCGCCGAACAGGTCGCCGACGATCTTCATGCCGTCCATCAGCGGGCCCTCGATCACCTCAAGCGGCCGCGGCAGCGCCTGCCTGGCCTCCTCGGTGTCGGCCTCGATGTAGTCGACGATGCCGTGCACCAGCGCGTGCGAGAGCCGCTCGGCGACCGGGGCCTCGCGCCAGGACAGGTCGACCACCCGCTTGGTCTTCGAGCCCTTGACCGTCTCGGCGTACTCCACCAGCCGGTCGGTGGCGTCCTCGCGCCGGTCGAACAGCACGTCCTCGACCAGTTCCAGCAGCTCGGCCGGGATGTCCTGGTAGACGGCGAGCTGGCCCGCGTTGACGATGCCCATGTCCAGGCCCGCGCGCACGGCGTGGAACAGGAACGCCGAGTGCATGGCCTCGCGCACGGTGTCGTTGCCGCGGAAGGAGAACGACAGGTTGGAGATGCCGCCGCTGGTGCGCACGCCGGGGCAGCGCTGCTTGATCAGCGGCAGCGCGTCGATGAACGCCTTGGCGTAGCCGTTGTGCTCGGCGATGCCGGTGGCCACCGCGAGCACGTTCGGGTCGAAGATGATGTCCTCGGGCGGGAAGCCCAGCTTCAGCGTGAGCAGGTCGTAGGCGCGGGCGCAGATCTCCACCTTGCGCTCGACCGTGTCTGCCTGGCCCTTCTCGTCGAAGGCCATCACGACCACGCCCGCGCCGTAGTCGCGGACCTTGCCTGCGTGGTCGAGGAACTGCTCCTCGCCCTCCTTGAGGCTGATCGAGTTGACCACGCCCTTGCCCTGCACGCACTTGAGCCCGGCCTCCAGCACGCTCCACCGCGAGCTGTCCACCATGATCGGCAGCCGGGCCACCTCGGGCTCGGTGGCGACCAGGTTCAGGAACGTGGTCATCGCCCGCTCGCTGTCGAGCAGGTCGGCGTCCATGTTGACGTCGAGCAGGTTGGCCCCACCGCGCACCTGGTGCAGCGCCACGTCCACCGCGGCCTGGTGGTCGTCGGCCTCGATGAGCTTGCGGAACTTGGCCGAACCGGTGACGTTGGTGCGCTCGCCGATCATGACGAACCCGGTGTCCGGGCCGATGGCGAACGGCTCCAGCCCGCTGAACCGGGTCGCCGGGGCGGGGGTGGGCACCCGGCGCGGCTCCAGACCGCCGACCGCCTCGGCGATGCTGCGGATGTGCGGCGGGGTGGTGCCGCAGCAGCCGCCGACGATGTTGACCATGCCGGACTCGGTGAACTCGGCGAGCAGCGCGCCGGTCTCGGCCGGGGTCTGGTCGTAGCCGCCGAACGCGTTGGGCAGGCCCGCGTTGGGGTGGCTGGCGGTGTAGACGCCCGCGAGCTGGGACAGCTCGGCCACGTGCGGACGCATCTCGGTCGCGCCAAGCGAGCAGTTGACGCCCACGACCAGCGGGTTCGCGTGCTCGATGGACCGCCAGAACGCCTCGACGGTCTGTCCGGAGAGGGTCCGGCCGCTGAGGTCGACGATGGTCACCGAGATCCACAGCGGCAGCTCGGGGGCGACCTCGCGGGCCGCGGCGATGGCCGCCTTGGCGTTGAGCGTGTCGAACACGGTCTCGATCAGCAGCAGGTCGACACCGCCCTCGGCGAGTGCCTCGATCTGGTTCGCGTAGGAGGCCTTGACCTGGTCGAACGTGACCGTCCGGTAGGCCGGATCCTCGACCCGCGGGGACAGCGACAGGGTCACGTTGAGCGGGCCGACCGAGCCCGCCACCCAGCCGCCGACCTCGTCCGCGGCCTGCCGGGCCAGCTGGGCGCCACGCAGGTTCATCTCGGCGGCGTACGCCTCCAGGCCGTAGTCGGCCTGGGCGATGGTGGTGGCGGTGAAGGTGTTGGTGCTGGTGATGTGCGCGCCCGCGGCCAGGTACTGGCGGTGCACGTCGAGGATGACGTCCGGGCGGGTGAGGTTGAGCAGGTCGGGGTCGCCCGTCACGTCCCGGGGATGGTCGCGGAACCGATCGCCGCGGTAGTCCTCCGGGGTGAGCGAGGCGGCCTGCAGCATCGTCCCCCAGGCGCCGTCGAGCACGGCCACGCGCTGGTCGAGCAGCTGTCGGAGACCGTCGATACGAGCGGACACGCACACCTCCGTTGATCCCGGAGGCGCCCTTTGCGGTGAGTGGAGCGAGCCGAGCGTGGCGGGTCTCGGGACCCGTTGCAGCGCCTCTCGGCCTCGGCACTCCACCCTACCGGATGCCCTCCGGCCGGACGCCATGTTCCACCCTGCTGGATCACCCGTTGGTGGTAACCCGGCCTGGACCCGACAAGCCTTGTGGTCCAACGGAAAACGACCTCCGCGGCCGTCCACGACGGAGCCGCCTCGACCGGCGTTCGAGCGCCCCTCGACCGCCCGTGACCCACGTCACCGCGAGGTGGTCGGATGATGGCTCGTTAGGCTGCCGCACAACATCGCTTGGGGGGTGGGCACCATGACTACGGAATTCCCGCTGTCGGACGAGGAAGCACTGTCGGACGAGGAGGTACAGCGCGTCTGGGCAGCCGACAGCACCGCGCGACGCGACCACTTCTTCACGACCGTCGCGACGACCGGGATCGTGTGGGCGTGGGACGAGGGCTACGGCGGACTGGAACGGGACGACCTGGACCACGCCCTGGTCCCGTTGTGGCCGCACCGCCGCCTGGCCGAGATGTCGGCGGCGGCGATGGGCCACGACCCCGGCCCGGTCACCCCGATCGCGCTGGACGAGGTACTGGACGACCTGCTGGAGTGGTACCACGAGGAGGGCCACGAGATCGCGGTCCTCCCGACCGACGGGACCTTCACGGCCATCCTGTCCCTGGAACGGTTCCGGACGGAGGTGTTCGAGGCCCGGCTGCGCGCGGCGGGCTTGGCCGAGACCGAGTCCCGGATCCGTCGGGACGAGTTCCACGCGGACCAACGCCACCGGGCCTCCCGGCGACTGGACTGGAGCACGGACGACCGCCGCGACCTGGTGGCACGCCTGGCAGACGTCGAATGCTCGGACAAGTTCCTGGTGACCGAGGAGTGGGCATCGGCGCGCGGCACGGGGTGGCCCCGGGCGGCCCGGTCCCTGACCGTCCTGGGCATCACCTGCGACTGTGAAGCCAGGGACTACTTTTCGGCATCAGTCGGGCAGTAACGGCCTGTCGTCACCGGAACAGTCCAAGGGGCGGGGCGGATGGCCTCACCCGTGGGGAGCGGGGGGTGGTCGCTCTGTCCACAGTGTGACTAATGGGACGCGCGTCACGCTATGCGTGGATGCCTACGCCAAGCTATTGCGCAGCTAAATGCCCGCGCTGGCGGTCATAAGGAAGGCGATATTGCGGCGAGTGGCCGGGCGGCAGACACCACCGGGGCCAGCGGACACGATCACGTCAAAGGTGTGCATTGGTCCACTACCGACCGGATGTCCACCACACCCGCGCGCGGCCACGGCAGCACCACCACCACGTCCGGAGGAGCCTGTACATATGTGCGAACACGTACCACGCCCAGGTGATACCACGCCCCCCACCCATCCGGGTGGAAGCGTGACGTGACAAACCGGTGGCCAGCGGGTTACGTACTGGTGGTGCCAGCCAGCGACGCCACCAGGTCCCGCGCGCCGGAGTGGCGCGGGTAGAGCTTGGCGGCCTGCACGATCCACGCCTGGCGGTCGGTCAAGCGTGACGAACGGACAGCCGATGCAGCGGCAACCGCCGTGTTGGCCGCTTCCACTCCAGCGTCAGGGCCGCCAACACGCAGCGTGGCCGCCGCAATAGCCAAACCATCGCTAGCGCGTGCTCGCGCGTTTGTTTCCGGCCGAGCGTCGCGAGAGGCTGTGGCGTGTTGCAGCGCGAGCTCGCCAAACGACCGATCCCGCGACGACAATGCGGTGTAAGCCATCCCCGCAATGCCGTCGATTTCGGACTGCTTCATGAACACCAAACAATTCGGAGCATCTCCGCGGTCGCGCCCCAATTCAGCCGATGCTCGCGCGAGTAGCGATTTCACATGCTGTGGTTTACCCATTTCGCCATAGGCCCACGCGGAATTGAGGTGCAGGAGAGCAAGTGCATGCGGACTATCGGCGTCTTGGGCGGCGGCCTGACCCAACTGCCACATTTTCAGCGCCGCGTCGGGATCGTTCTCATGCAGGAAGACACGGCCGAGACGGTACAAAATCGTCGCTGCCAAGTCGGGTTGTTCCGCGTCCTTGGCGATCGCCAACCCGGTACCAAGGTAGCGCTTGGCCGACGCGTGGTCCCCAGTGTCGAAGCTCGTCCAACCCGCGACGCTGTAGAGGTCGGCGTGCGCGACCTGAATGCGTCGTTTCACCTCATCGGTGGCGGGAGCTCCGGCCAGCGTCGCAGCCCAGCCCAGGTATCCGGCCGTGGCCGCCCGCACTGCGCCCCCGCCGGCCTGGCCGTCCTGCGCCCGCAGAGAACGCACGGCGTTCTCCAAGGCCTCGGCATCGGAGTTGCCGACCTTACCCGGGAGCGCGGCCGTGGTTGGCGAGCCTGCCACGGCCACAAGGCGTTCTCGATCTGCGTCCGACAGGCCTCCCACGATCGCGGCCTGGGCTACCAACGCGATAAATGCCCGTCGCTGCATAGCGGCGTCTCCTTCCCAAGGTTCCCGGTCGCCGTGAAGCGCCACGTCGCCGGGCATATCGATCTTTAGCGGGTCAGACCCCGGTGCGTAGGCCAGCCCCATCAGCCCACGGGGGATGCCCAACCCCTCGGCGATCCGCTCCAGCACCACATAGGCCTGCACCAGGTGGCGGCCGTTCATGATCCGCGACACCTCCGGTTGGGCGTGACCAGTCAGGGCGGCGATCCGCTTCTGCGCTACCCCCGCCCGCTTGAGCAGCTGAAACACCGTGCCGATGTCATGCGCGGCCAGGGCGGCCCGCATCTCTGGGGCACTCCAGAGTTCCGGGTCAACCGGGGCCCTGGGGTCATCGTCACCGACGTTCACCTGTCTACCTCCGGGTGCTGCCTGGCGCGTCCCGTCCCACCGTAGCTGACCGATAGCGCACTGTGACCCATTCGGAGCGGGCTGGCGTTCCCCGGCGGGGTTTATGTGCCAACTACATATCCACGGCACATAAACGGCATGGCGGTAGCCAATGCTCAACGGCATAGAGCTTTCCGCGAGCGCGCATCCCATACCGGGGACAGCCTGACCACGGCGCGCGGCGGCGTGGCCCTGGCGGCCCAGCTATCCCAGCAACCTTCCGCGAAATCCACGCCGGTCGCGCGCCACCCGAACCCGAACGGGGAGGACCACATGGCCAAGCCGACCACCACCGACGACGCGCTGGGGGCGCTGATGCCGAACCTGTGCTTGCGCGAGCTGCGGCACCGCCGATGGCGCATCCAGCTGTTCGGTGACCGGGCCCGGCCGCTGGCCCTGGGCGCTACCCGCTGCCGGCGGGGCGTCGTGGATGTCGGGGTCATCTGGAGCGCGGCGGCCGCCCTGGCCTACCGCACTCCCCAGCTCGACGGCCACGACCCGTTCCGGCCCGACTGGGTCGCCGACGACCACGGCGGCCCCGCCGGGTGGGTTCTGCGGTGGCTGATGACCCTGCCCCCACCCGACCCGGAACGCACGGTTCTGCGGTCGGTTCGCTCTGCCTACGCCATCCCCCATGGCATCACCAGCACGATTTTTCCCGCCACATCAACAGAAAAGCGCTCACCACGATGACACAATCTACAATGGACTGGGGGGCGGTGAGTCGCGCCGTGCGCGTCCGCTCCGCGCAGTTTGGGTGGAAGGCCAAAGACCTCGCACACTACTCCGGCCTTTCGCTGAGCACTGTCCGATCCATCCAACGACACGACGCCACGCGCCCCCGCTGCCGCCAAACCCTGCGCGCGCTGTCGACCGCCTTGGGTTTTCAGCCTGAGCACCTTCTCCTGATCGCGCGTGGCACTACCTCGGAAGAACGGCGCCGCGCCGAGAAAGAATCGATCCTGGTCCGACTAGGAATCATCGACTGCCGCCTACAGGAGTTCGTCGACAAAGTTGTCACGCGGCGGCCATGGTCGCTCCCCTTCCTGTCCGGACGTTTGAGCGACCTCACAGTCATCGTCGAACGCATCTCCACGGCGCTTGACAGCAACGACAGCGAGGACCTCAACACTCCAGAAATACACATTGCCGTCGCCGATTTGCAGGTCACCGCAGAACACATCCTGGAATGTGTGCATTGGCTCCAGGACAACCCGCTTACTCCCACGGCCGAGGAACCCACGTGAATATCACCGGAAACGTTATCGGCCGCCATGTTCCCTACATTGCGAGTTGGAGCAGCGAGACCGAAGCACCCAAACCAAAGGTCATCCCACGCAGCCGGGGAATCGGGTTCGCCGACGAAACCATGACCGACCGAGACACACGTGGCATTCTCTGGGCCCGTACCCCGTCCACCCCCGGGCACGGCAAGCCGATGTTCGCGGCCGTTCACTCCCTGCGGCAACGACGCGCGATGCGCCGGTTGCTGTGTCAGGTGTGCGGCGGCCCCGCCGACCGCAACGCCAACGGAGTGTTGTGGATGCTGCGGGACTTCCGCGCCGACTGGCCGGACTGGCCCGCCGGGATGGGGGTCACCGAGCCCCCGATCTGTCGGGCCTGCGCGGAGCACTCCGCGCGTGTCTGTCCAGCGCTGCGGCGAGGGTACGCGCTGGTCCGAGTCGCCGACTGTACTGTGATCGGGGTACACGGCATCACCTACAACCCCCGCCACAGCGAGAAATCCGAAGCGGGGATACGCGAGTTCACCGACTACCGCCTGCCCTGGACCGTGGCCTACACCCTGGTGCGCGAACTACGAGACACCACCATCGAAGAACCCGGCGCCTAGGAAACATCTGACGGGGCCTGTTGTCTCACGCTGAGACAGCAGGCCCCTTTCGTTCGCGGCTACAAGGCTACAAGCCTTCTCTCGCCCTCCGATCAATAACTTCCGTCCGAGCGCGCCCAGCTCCGGCCAAGAAGACGCTCGCTCACAGCCGAGGCAAGGGCCCGCACTAGCCGTCTTTCACGTGCAGGCGACAGGTCTACCGCCTGCCGGTAGAGCGCATCACAGTTCCAGCAACAATCTTCACGAGCGGCGCGTGGCCCAGCAACGTCGCCCGCGTGACCGAGGCCGTGCCGAACCGGGTCCGGACGGCGTCGAGCGTGGTGTCCAATGTCGAGAGATCCGGACCGGCGAACGGGAGCTCCATCTGATGCGGACCACTATTATCCAAATTGGACAGTGAGAGCCCGAGCAGGGTGAGCCCCCGGTCCAGGATCAACGGCAGCGCGGCGGCGAGCAGTGTTCTGGCAGTGGCCAGGAGAACCTCGGTACTCGTGGTCGGCCGAGGCACGGTCAGCGACCGCGTCGCCCTGGTGTAGTCGGCGAACCGCAGCCTGAGCGTGACCGTCCGACAGGTCCGCTCGGCCTGCCGAAGACGCCTCGCCAACCGATCGACCAGCTCGGCGGCAACGACATCCAGCTCACCCGGCGTCCGACGCCGGGACCCGAGAGCCCGTTGCGCACCGATGGACCGCCGACGCCGTCCCACCTGCACCGGCCGGGGATCACGGTTGTGCGCGAGGGCGTGGATGTGCCGTGCCGCCGCAGGCCCCAGAAACGAGACCAGCTCCCGCACGTCGAACCCGGCGACCTGCCCGACCGTGCGGATCCCGTGCGAACGCAGCTTGGCCGAGGTCACCTTGCCCACCCCCCACAGCCGTTCGATGGGGAGCGGATGGAGGAAGTCCAGCTCACGCTCATGCGGGACGACCAGCAGCCCGTCCGGCTTGGCCACCCCACTGGCCACCTTGGCCAGGAACTTCGTCCGAGCCACCCCCACGGTGATCGGCAACCCCACCCGGTCCGCCACCGCCCGACGAAGCCCGGCGGCGATCACGGCGGGCGTGCCCGCGATCGCGCGCAGCCCGCCGACGTCCAGGAACGCCTCGTCGATGGACACCCCCTCCACCAGCGGCGTCGTATCCCGGAAGACCTCGAACACCGCCTTGGACGCGGCGGAGTAGGCGGACATCCGCGGCTGGACGACGATCGCCTCCGGACAGAGCGCCCGAGCCTGCCGCCCGTTCATCGCGGTCCGAACCCCCCGCGCCCTGGCCTCGTAGCTGGCGGCAAGCACCACTCCCGCACCGACGATCACCGGCCGCCCGCGCAACGCAGGGTCGTCCCGCTGCTCGACCGACGCATAGAACGCGTCCAGGTCGGCATGCAGGATCGGCCCCTCGCTCAGCACGAACACATGTTCGCATGAATCCGGCAGAAGTCCAGGTCAGCACCGGTGACGACGCGTACCGCGACAAGCACGCCGGGTACCAGGAACCCGCAGGCGACCGGCCTCCACGCACAGCCGACACCCCGGCCGAAATCCCCCGCACACAGAACCGCCCCGGCGAGGATGGGCTCGCCGGGGCAGTCCACACAGGCCGTCAGCCCGCGTACACCCGAGTCTCCGAAACCGACTCACGCGCCAGGAACCCGCCTGCGAACAGCTGGTTCACCCGCCCGGCCTCCTGCGAGTTCGGGTACGGGTTCCGACACGAGGTACCGGCACTACCACCGGACATCAGATACGAGCACACCCCGTTGTAGTTGTCCGGCAACCCGAGCCCGTGCCCCATCTCATGCGCCACGATCCGCAGCGCGTCGTTCCCGGCGGCCACGTCCCGGGTGTCGATGTAGATCGTCGCGCACCCCAACCCGCACGGATACGCACGCGACCCGCCACCGGTGGTGGCAGCGATCCGAATGGTCGCACTGCCCCCACGCACGAGACGCAGGTTCGGAACCCGGGAGTTCCAGATCTGGGCGGCCTGATCGGCCTGGGCGCTGTACGACGAAGCGCTGTAGTACACGGTCCGGGCCAGTGCCTGGGGAGCGGCCTCGGCCACGGCGGTACCCGCCAGGCCGAGCGTTAAAGCGGCCCCCAGCACAAGGGCCCGCGTGAAGCGACGCAGGGTCATGAGTACTCCTCGGTCCACAGGGAGAGCGCCGACGGGACATCGGCAGGCCGAGTCTAGAAACCACGATCACACACAGATATAGCCTGACCACATAACGCGACCTTATTACCTGGGTCACACAGCCATACTCGCTGGTGACGGCACCGGCCCCACTCTCGACATACCGGCCAAGTGGGGATTTCCCAGACAAAGCGTCACTCCTCCGGATCCCCCTGCGCCGCGAGCAGCTCATGGCCGTGCTCGGTCACCCAGTCCCCCAGCGCGCGCATCGGTCCAGCCACCAGGCTCTTGCCCAGGGCCGTCAGCGCGTACTCGACCCGGGGCGGCGCGGCCGGGTACTCGGCACGGCCCACCAGGCCGTTCCGCACGAGCCTGCGGAGCGACTCGGTGAGGGCCTTGTCGCTGACGCCGCCGATGTCGGCGCGCAGGTCGACGCGGCGGCGGGCGCCCACGCCCAGGGCGAGGAGGACCACCGGGTCCCACCGGTGGGCGAGCAGGTCGGTGGCCGCGCGCAGGGGGCAGTCCGCGACAAGCTCGTCGCGGGCCCTTCGGTATCCGAGCACACGACCATTGTGGCGCCGGATGTGCGCACCGTTCGGTGCGTGTCGGGATCCCTATCGTCGGAGGTCCGGACGGACACAGGAGGAACGAAGATGCGGATCGGCATCCTGGGGACCGGCATGGTCGCCACGGCGCTCGGGTCGGCGTGGGCGCGGGCCGGGCACGAGGTCGTCGTCGGTGGGCGGTCACCGGAGAAGGCGCGGGCGCTCGCCGCGGAATGGGGCGCGCGGGCGGCGACACCGCGCGAGGTGGCCGTGGAGAGCGACGCCGTGCTGTTGGCGGTGTTGTGGGACGGGGTGGACGACATGCTGCGTCTGGCGGGCGCCGCCGAGGGCACCTTGTCGGGCAAGCCGTTGATGGACGCGACGAACGCGGTCGACCACGGCATCGGCGTGCTGCACCGCGCGAACGCCGAGCACGTCGCGGAGACCGCCATCGGGGCGCAGGTGGTGAAAGCGTTCCACCTCTATCCCGCCGAGCAGTGGAACGGTGACACCAGCGGTGTCGTCGTCCCGCTCAGCGGTGACGACGAAGGCGCGCTGGCGGTCGTCTCGGGTCTGGTGCGCGACACCGGGGCCGAGCCATGGCACTTCGGGAAGCTCGACAGCGCAAGGCAACTGGAGGAGGTCGCGGGCTTCGTGATCCGGCTGTTCTTCGCCGGTGCCGACCCGCGCGCCGCCATCCCGGGCCGTTCCCGGCGCGGATAGCCGTTGCACACGAAGAGAACCGGCCCCCGGACGAGAAGTCCGGGGACCGGTTCGAGTGGACCGCGGGGCGGCCGCCGGGCCGGGTACACCGACGGCCGCTCCGCGTGGCTTACCTCAACTCATCTCGACTTCAGCAGGCCCCGAGGTCCTGCCACACGCCCCACTGGCCGCTCTTGTCGGGCTGGTCGCCCTGCGTCCACCATTTGGCCTTGTACTGGTGTCCGTTGTAGGACACCGTCTGGCCACCGGTGTAGACCTTCGCCGCGTCCCAGGCCGCCGCGGCACACGTCGGCGGCTTGGTGGTGGTGGTGGTGGTCGTCGTGGTCGTGCTCGACGTCGGCGGGGTCGTGGTGGTCGTCGACGTCGGCGGGGTGCCGGTCGTCGTGGTGGTCGTGGTCGTCGTCGTGGACGTCGGCGGGGTGCCGCCGGTGCCGTGCAGGTACTCCTGCGCCGCCGTGTAGGACTTGCCGCCGAAGGTGATCGTGATGTTCGACGGGGTCGTGATCGGCAGGTAGTAGGACAGCTGCACCTGGGCGCTCTGGCCGGGGGCCAGGGTCTGGTACGAGGGCAGCTTCAGGGAGAACCGGTGCAGGTCGCCCTTGAGGCCGCCGACGTTGTTGCCCGTGTGCCCGGTGGAGACCACCGACAGACTCCAGCCGGACTGCTGCGCGATGGTCGGCGGGGCCGAGGTGCCGTAGTCGAACTGGATCTCGGTGCCGCCGGGCAGCGTCTGGGTGGAGCTGTTGGTGATCGTCGCCTTCGGCGTGATCGGGTAGTTGGCGTCGCCGACCGGGAAGCCGCCGAGGCTGAGCTTCACGTCCAGCGTGTCCTTCGGCATGGAGATCTTCGCCTTGGCCGCGCCGTAGGGGGTCGCCGCCTTGAACTTGTCGTAGAGCAGGCTGGTCAGCGTGTTGCCCATGCCCCATTGCTGCTTGGCGGTGTCATAGGCGTAGTCGCCTGCCAGCTCCCAGATCATGACGCCGCCGATGCCGCGGTCCATGACGTACTGGGCCTTGGTGCCGATCGACTGCTCGTTCTCCGTGGAGAGGAACACCTTCTTCTGCGCGTTCCACAGCCACGGGGCGACCAGGGTCGAGTCGTACTGCGGCGTGTAGGTGCCGGTGACGCGGTCGGTCGGGTCGTTGGCCGGGTCGAGCCCGTAGGACTCGGCGTAGTCGCCGATCTTGCCGTCCTGCAGGTTCTTCGCGTGCCACAACGGGTTCGAGCCGGACGCGACCTCGTCACCCGCGGCACCCAGGTCGTGCCAGAGGTTGTCGGCGCCGATCGCGCCGTTGCCGCAGGGGACCTTGGAGCCGACCGTGCCACCCGTGCCCGCCGGACACTTCGTCTGGTCCGGCAGGGCCGCTTGACCCCACAGACCGTTCGACGCGCCGCCGGAGACGTCCTTCCAACCGCGGGTGTAGTACGGGATGCCGATGTTGATCCGGCCCGCACCCATCGCGCCGCGGAAGTAGTGGTACGCCCAGTCGGTGTTCAGATAGCCGAGCTGGCCGTACTGCTGGGTGGTGTAGTACTGCCAGAAGTTCAGCTCCGCGTCCTTGCCGTCGTCGTAGAGGGCGGCGTTCGGACCGACGAAGTTGTTCCAGGCACCGTGCAGGTCGTACGTCATCATGTTGACGTAGTCCAGGTACTGGGTGATCTGGTAGGTCTCCATGCCGCGGAGCATGTAGCCGGACGACGGCGCGGCCACGGTGAGCATGTAGTACTTGTTGTCCGCGGTGCTGGCGGCGTCCAGCTTCTCGCGCAGCGTCTTCATCAGGGTGACGAAGTTGGCCATCAGCTTGGCGCGCCGCGGGTTGGAGAAGTTGAAGTCGTCCGGGTTGCCGGAGTTGTTCATCGACGTGGCGTACTCGTAGTCGATGTCCACGCCGTTGAACCCGTACTTGCGGATGAAGTCGACCGCCGAGTCGGCGAAGGTGTTGATCTTCGCCGGGGTGTCGGTCATGGTGTAGAAGCCGCCGTCGGCCACCCGCTTGCCGTCCGCGCCGAGGTAGCCGCCGGTCTCCGCCCAGCCGCCGACCGAGATCAGCGTCTTGACGTTCGGGTGCAGCTTCTTGAACTTGTTGAGCAGGTTGAACTCGCCCTTGTACGGGAAGGACGGGTCCATCTCCGCGCCGGGGACGCCCGGCCACTCCTCGCCGATCGAGGGGTTGTCCGGGGTCTGGTCGCCGACCGAGACCTTGCCCTGGCCGTCGAGGTGCGCGAACGCGTAGTTGATGTGGGTGATCTTGTCCCACGGGATGTTGTTGGCCAGGTACGCGGGGGTGCCGTTCTTCCCGTCGCGCCAGCTGGTGAAGTAGCCGATGACGCGGCGCGGATGGTCCGCGCCCATCTTCTCGCGGCCGTCGGTGTCGTAGGCGAGGCAGTAGGGAACCGCGAGGTTCCCGGTGGTGGCCAAGCCGTCCGGTCGACATTCGGACTGGTCGGCGGCCTGGGCGACGGTACTGCCGGTGGCGGCCACCGCCACGGTGATACCGGAGAGCAGAGCCAGCAAGAACAGCAGGGGAAGGCTCTTTCTGACCACGCTTCACCTCCTGGGGACACTTGGTGCAGGGTTGCAGGGATTCTGGTGATCGTAATTGGTCTAAACCAGCCAACTCAACCGGTCTAGACCAATTTTTCCTTCCCAGTCTCACTGGTTCTTTGTCACCGATCATCCGACGATCAGGTGAACCGGCGACAACTACCGTCCTTATTGGACTATTCCCAGGCCGGTGCCGGGTGGGCGGTTCGGGGTGTCGATCCCATTTTCCCAACCGCTCCATAGGTGTCCGCTATGCATTGTTGGGATGGGTGGAGACCGTACGGGGTAGGGCACGCTCGGTGAGTCCCGATCGCGCGCTGTGCACCGCGGTGCGCGAACCGATCTGCGGCGCGCCGGACCCGCCCCGCCCTGCCGCGAGGGTTCGCCGGGCCGCGAACCGCGAGGAGGTGCGAGGGTGCCGATCACCCGCCGCCCTGTGCCCGCGCTGACCGTGGCCGCCATGGCCGCGGCCGCGCTGCTGGCCGGGGTGTACCCCGGGGCCGCCGCCCCGGCCACACCCGACTCCGTCGCCGCGCAGTCCCCCGCGCCCGGCGCGACCTACGTCTACCGCGTCCCCGGTGGCGTCGCGCGGGCCGAGCAGCTGCAGCGACTGGGCTTCGACATCCTGGAGGACCGCGCGGGCGACGACCTGTTCGTGCTCGGCGGAAGCGAGACCGCGGGCGAGCTGCGTGCCGCGGGCTTCGCGCCCCGGGTCGACCAGACACTGCCCGCCGTCTCCTGGACCCCGCCCGCGCGCAGCGGTCAGGCCCCATCGCTGGACGCCTCGGTGGCCGAGGAGACCTACTACGGCGGCTACCGGACCGTGAACGCGCAGTACGCCCACCTCGACCAGGTCGCCCGCGCGCACGCGGACCTGGCGACGGTCGTCGACTACGGCGACTCGTGGCGCAAGACGCGCGGCTCCGGCGGCTACGACCTCAAGGCCGTCTGCGTCACCAAGCGCAACGCCGGTGACTGCGCGTTGAACCCCAACGCGCCCAAGCCCCGGCTGTTCGTGATGGGCCAGCTGCACGCCCGGGAGATCACCACCGGCGACATGGCCTACCGCTGGATCGACCACCTGGTGCAGAACTACGGCACCGACGCCCAGGTGACCGCGCTGCTCGACAGCACCGAGGTGTGGGTCGTGCCGATCGCCAACCCGGACGGCGTCGACATCGTCCAGCGCGGCGGCGGGCGCCCCTACCTGCAACGCAAGAACGGCAACAACAGCAACGGCCCGAGCTGCGGCACCACCGGCGGATCCAGCCAGGTCGGCATCGACCTCAACCGCAACACCGACTCCGGCTACGGCGTGGGCAGCTCGACCCAGCCCTGCTCGGAGACCTACCGCGGGCCCGCCGCCAACTCGGAGCCGGAGACCAAGGCGCTGCAGTCGCTGTGGCGCTCGCTCTATCGTGACCGGCGCGGCACCGGCACCGCCGCGCCCGCCCCGGCGGACACCACCGGCATGGTCATCAGCATGCACAGCTACTCCAACCTGGTGCTGTTCCCGTGGGGCTTCAACTCCGCGGTGCGGTCGGGCAACGACGCGAGCCTGCGCGCGATGGGCAGGCAGATGGCGTCGCTGGCGGGTGGCTGGCGCTACGGGCAGCCGGGCGAGGTCCTCTACAACGCGGGCGGCGCGACCGACGACTGGGTCTACGACGACCTGGGCGTGGCGAGCTTCGTCTGGGAGATCGGCGGGTCCAGCGGCAGCTGCTCCGGGTTCACCCCGGCGTACTCCTGCCAGGCAGGCACGTTCTGGCCGAAGATCAAGTCCATGCTGACCTACGCGGGCACCAAGACCGCGCGGCCGTACGGGACCTGAGCACCACCGGGGGCGCCCAGTCGAGACAGGGGCGGCGGCACCCCCACCTCCCCGCGGGCGATGCCTGCGCCCGCCGGGAGGTTGCCCGCGAGGGCCGGGCGCACCCTCACGCGCCCGGCCCTCGCCCCGTTCGCGGCCACCCGCGCGCCCCACGACGGTCCGCATCCTGGAACCCGACGGGAATCCCGAGAACTTTTCCGCCGAAACCCCTGACACAGACCCGGTCGTACACTCTATGGTGTAACCGTTCCGCGGGCGGGCGCCCGACCGCCGGAACGCGTTCGCGGGTCCGAGCCCTCGCCGAGACCCACCCGAGCGCCGGGTCTGGTCGCGTTATGCAGGGGCGCGACCAGACCCCCGGGCGCGGTGGCGCGGACCGCGGTCCGTGCCGGAACACGGTCCGAGTCGGACGCCGCCCGGCCGAAGTCGGTGATGCGAAGCCGTTTCGGGCACGCGGTCCCATCCGGACGCTCCCCGGCCGACACCGAACCCAGCCGACACCGAACCCGGCGGACACCACCCCCGGACACCGGCCCCCGTCGGGTCGACCCTCGGGTTCGGACATCCGGCGGGCCCGTCGGTCCGGCCCACTGGTTACGGTGTACACCGTGGACGCTCTCCGGGTGTTGACGGTCGCCGCCGCCGTGGGCGGTGGGCTGATGGCCGGGATCTTCTTCGCGTTCTCGGTGTTCGTGATGCGGGCACTCGCTTCGTTGCCCGCCGAGCGGGGCATCGCGGCCATGCAGGCGCTCAACCGGACCATCCTCACGCCGCTGTTCCTGCTGCTGTTCCTGGGCGTGGGCGTGCTCGGCGCGGTCCTGGCCGTCATCGGGCCGCCGAGCTGCCTGGTCGGCGGGGCCCTCTACGTGCTCGGGGTGCTGGTGGTGACCGGCGCGCGCAACGTGCCGTGGAACAACGAGCTGGACGCGCTGGCACCGAACACCGCCGAGGCAGCCGACTACTGGGCCGGCTACCTCCGGCGGTGGACGGCGTGGAACCACGTGCGAACGGTCGCCTCGACAGGAGCGGCCGTGGCGTACGTGGTCACGTGACCCGCGTCCGGGTCCGACCTGCGATCAGACGACTATCGAACAGCACGGCGGCGGCGGGAAAGCCGCGATGCGAACGCCTCGACCCCCAGGGCGTCGCGCGCCGTGCCCCGGCTCCCGATCGGACCCTCCGGTCCGGACCCCGCCCGTCGCCGGGTCGGTGGGCCGGCCCGCCGGACGGTCCAGTCCGTCTGGTCCGGTTGGACCAGCACGACCACACAGCTCGGTCGCCGGTCGATCCATCGGTCGATCAGTACCGCTGTACTGCTGCCGTACTGCCTGCCCGTCAGTCGCAGTCGACCATCGACTCGCACTCCATCCGAGGCGGCGCTGCCGGGGCCGGGACGGTGCGCGCGTCCCTGAGTCTGCGGCAGAACTCCTCGACGAGGTAGTCGTTGGCGTCGTGGTCGTTGGCGTCGGCGTTGGCGAGGAAGTACCCCAGTAGGGCCTCGGCCGCGTCGGCGCGGTCGACAATGACGGGATCGTGCGTCGACCTCAGGTGGCCGGTGTCGCCGTATATGTTCTCGTGCATACCCCCCACCCCCTCGGGTGTGACTCACTGCCGGTCACGTGTTCCAGAATGCCACTCAAACACCACGAGGTGATCACGATCGGGTGAATTGGCCCGCACTTTTTTTCGCGAGCCAACCCGCCAACGGTCGTCATTACACCACCTTACCGCCATAACGCGCCCAAACGGCGCATCATTCGACCAATTCCGCAATGCCAAATCTGCAACTTGCAGATCCATTCCTGCAGCTCAGGGGCATAGTACTCGACCATTCATCCGATGCTATGACCCACCCAGGGGTGCGCGGAGAGGGTCGGATCCGACCGTCCGTGCGCTAAAAATAAAAAATAAGTTCGCTCCAGGACAAGTCGCGCAGTGACCCTGTGCGCATCCCATGAGGAAGGAGCAAACCTTACTCATGACCGGGGTCACACCACCAGCAGGTGTCGAATTTCCGACGCCCGGTGAACAAAACCGCAACCGGAGCGCCCACCTGGGGGAACAGCGAGATATCTACACGGTGAAGCCTTTTGGGAGTGATCACGCGCGGATGCCGAAACCGGCCTGGACGGTCACGAACGGTCGCCGCGGCGCGCGCCTGCCCGCCCGACCCGCACCCGGCCGCCTGCATCCGGGCGGGCCGGTCGCGGTGCGTGTCGATCTCTCCACCGAGCGCGAGAGGAACGTCGGACGCCCGGACCGGGTGCCGCCGGGGTCGGCCGGGACGGATCCCGCCCGCCGACCGACCCCGGCCCGGCGATCACCCGGTCCGGTACACAGTGGACAGTGAGGCCCGCGACGGCCGGGGCGGGCAGCCGGGCGACCATCCGGTGGGCCGGACTCGGCCGACCGGGTAACCCGCTGCCTTTCCCGGCGCGGGCGGATCCTCCAGGATGCCGCACCGCGGCGGGGCGCGCCAGGGAACCCGACCCCTGTTCCGGGAAACGTCAGCCGGATGCCGCACCGGGCTGTCACGAAGTCATAACGACGTGCCACTGTGCATTTCCCGGCGACATCTCCGCGAGAACAGTGCGAGCAAACCGAACACACCCCGGCGGCCGGAGCGCCCGGCCGGAACCCGGGGCGCGGCAACGCTTTCGGGAGGCTTCGTGGGCAAGCACGGTCTCGTCGTCCGCATTTCCGCCGCCGCTTCCGCCCTGGTGCTGGGCGTGAGCGGGTGCGGCTCGGAATCGGCGAACCCCGATTCCCCGAGCCCGCCCGCGTTGGCCGGTGTCGGGCCGATCACGCTGGTCACCGGGAAAGACTTCTCCGGAAACCTGCAACACCAACTCGACGAATGGAACGGGCAGCATCCCGACCAGCCGGTGCAGCTCATCGAACTGCCGGAGAACGCCGACGCGCAGCGGCAGCAGATGGTGCAGAACGCGCAGACCCGGTCCGACGCCTACACGGTGCTCAACCTGGACGTGGTCTGGACCGCCGAGTTCGCCGCCAACCAGTGGGTGGTGCAGCTGCCGGAGGCCGAGTTCCCGCTGGGCAGCCTGGTGCCCGCGACGGTGGACACGGCCAGGTACTTCAAGCGGCTCTACGCCGTCCCGATGAACTCCGACGGCGGCCTGCTCTACTACCGCAAGGACCTGCTGGACGCGGCGGGCCTGACCGCGCCGAAGACCTGGTCGGAGATGTCCGCCGACTGCGCGAAGGTGCTGCCCGCCAACCCCGGCGTGTCCTGCTACGCCGGGCAGTTCGAGAAGTACGAGGGCCTGACGGTGAACTTCGCCGAGGCGGTGCACTCGGCGGGCGGCAGCGTGGTCGGCGAGGACGGCAAGCCGACGGTGAACACCGAGGCGGCCCGGCGCGGCCTGTCGTTCCTGGTGGACGGGGTGCGGACCGGGGAGATCCCGCAGAAGGCGCGCACCTTCAAGGAGGAGGAGAGCAGGCGCGCGTTCCAGGCCGGTGAGCTGCTGTTCCAGCGCCAGTGGCCATACCAGTACGCCAAGGCCCAGGCGACCGACGGCTCGTCCGCGGTGGCCGGGAAGTTCGGCGTGGCCACGCTGCCGGGGCTGAGCGGGCCCGGGGTGTCGTCGCTGGGCGGTCACAACCTGGCGGTCAGCGCGTTCGCCAAGAACAAGCGGTCCGGCCTGGAGCTGATCAAGTTCCTGACCGGCGAGCAGCAGCAGCGGGCCAACCTGGAGAAGACCTCGCAGGCCCCATCCTGGGCCTCGCTCTACGACGAGCCCGCGCTGGTGGCCAGGTTCCCGTACCTGACCGAGCTCAAGAAGAGCATCCTGGGCGCCAAGCGGCGGCCCGCGGTGGTCAAGTACCAGGAGGTCTCGGTGGCCATCCAGGAGGCCGCCTACGGGGCGATGAGCGGCACCACCGGCGTGGACCAGGCGCTGGCGACGCTGCAGGGCAAGCTCGACGCGCTCACCCGATGACCCGGCGCGGGTCCGGGCGGCTCGCGGCGGGCCTGGTCTCCCCCACCCTGGTGGTGCTGGCGCTGGTGGTGGCCTACCCGGTGATCTCGGCGGTGCGGCTGGCGTTCTACCGGCGCGAGGACGGGATCGACCCGGAGACCGGGTTGATCCGCGCGGGCGAGCGGTTCGTCGGCCTGGACAACTTCGCCGAGATGTTCGGCGGCGACTCGACGGGCCGGTTCCTCGACGCGTTGGCCAACACCACCACGTTCACCCTCGCCGGGGTGTCGCTGGAGGTCGTGCTCGGCGTGCTGATGGCGTTGGTGATGCACCGGGCGTTCCGCGGCCGGGCGCTGGTGCGGGCCAGCATCCTGGTGCCCTGGGCGGTGCCCACGGCCATCGCGGGCCTGTTGTGGCGGTGGGTGTTCCAGGCCGACGGGGTGGCCAACGACCTGCTGCCCGGCCCGCCGGTGCTGTGGACCACGGACGGGTTCCAGGCGTGGGTGGCGGTGGTGGTGGCCGACACGTGGAAGACCGCGCCGTTCATCGGGCTGCTGGTGCTGGCCGGGCTGCAGGTGATCCCGAACGAGATCCACGAGGCGGCCCGGCTGGACGGCGCCACCGGGTGGCGGGCGTTCTTCTCGATCACGCTGCCGCTGGTGAAGCCGACGCTGCTGGTGGCCGTGCTGTTCCGGGTGCTGGACACGCTGCGCATGTTCGACCTGCCCTACACGCTGATCGGGCCGGGCAAGGAGGCGACCGACACGGTGACGGTGCTGGCGTTCGAGGAGGCGGTCACCTTCGGCCGGTTCGGCCCGGCCTCGGCGTACGCGGTGACGCTGTTCGCGTACGTGGCGGTGGTGGCGTTCGTGTTCGTGCGGCTGCTGGGCGCGGACGTGCTGGGGAGCAGGCGATGAGGGCGCGCTACCTGGGCATCGCGGCGATCGTGGTGTACTGCCTGGCGCCGTTCTACTGGATGCTGGTGTCCAGCCTGCGCCGCACCAACGACATCTTCGACTCCTCGCCGTGGCCCAGCCCGCTGTCGTTCGAGTCCTACACGGCCGCTTTCGCGCCCGGCAACGGTTTCCTGCGGGCGCTGCTCAACAGCTTCATCGTCGCGGGCGTGACCACGGCGCTGGTGCTGCTGTTCGCGACGCTGGCCGCCTACGCGCTGGCCCGGGTGGAGTTCCGGTTCAAGAACGCGGTGCTCGCGCTGATCATCGCCACCAGCATGTTCCCCGGCATCTCGCTGCTGGTGCCGCTACTGCGGCTGTTCTCCGACATCGGCTGGATCAACACCTACCAGGCGATGATCGTGCCGAACATGGGCGCGGTGCTCCCGCTGGCGGTGTGGAACCTGACCGCGTTCTTCCGCCAGATGCCGCACGAGCTGGAGGAGGCCGCGCAGATCGACGGCTGCACGCAGGGCCAGGCGTTCATCCGGGTCATCCTGCCGGTCGCCGCGCCCGGGGTGTTCACCACCGCGATCATCACCTTCATCGCCGCCTGGAACGAGTTCATCATCGCGCTGTCGGTGGTCAACCGGCAGGAGCTGAAGACCGCGCCGGTGATCACCAGCCAGTTCACCGGAACCAGCCGGTTCGACTCGCCGTTCGGCACCCAGATGGCGGCGGGCGTGATCGTGACGATCCCGCTGGTGATCCTGGTACTGCTGTTCCAACGCCGGATCGTGGCGGGGCTGACGGCGGGCGGGGTGAAATAGGACCGTCCACTGTGTACGTCAGTCAGTCGGCATCCTTCTGCTCCGGCGGGACGACCGGAGTCCAGAACCCGTCGAGGATGGGGGATGGGGCGACAGGTGGGATGGCGGCGGCCCGGCGGCGCGCCACGAGCGTCTCGACGACCAAGGTGACCAGGGCGGCTGCGTAGAGCAGGGCGACGGGCGACCAGGCGACGGCGTGGAAGAAGCCGAAGAACGCGGCGTATGCGGGCGGTGCCCACCGCCACGCGCGCAGGCCCAGCATCAGGCGGACCAGCACGACGGCGACGACGGCGGTGAGCGCCATGACCGTGAGCCCCAGCAGGCCCAGGATCCCGTCCTCGATGGGGTTGCCGCCGACACCCGACGGGTCGTCCGGCGACGGGCCGCCCACGTCCACCAGCGACAGGATGTACACCTGGACACCCGCGCACACCAACACGATCCAGTCCGACCAGCGCATCGCCACGGACACCGCCCCCGTCCACCTCGACCCGGTTCAGCCGAACCGAATAGTCGCATGTGGACGTAATGTGTGGACTCCGGGGAGAAGACCTACACCTGGCGAACCCGACGCGCGCCGGGTGGGATCACGCGGCGAACTCGGCCGTGGCGCGGTCGTGGGCCGACTGGTCGGCGCCCAGCTGGTCCAGACCCAGCCGGGCGGCGCCGACGATCGGGGGCGTCCGGGCGACCAGCAGGCGGGCGTGCGGGGCGCGGGCGGCATAGCCCGCCTCGACCGCGGACATCAACCGGGCGGGACCGCCGGTGAGCACGCCGCCGCCCAGTACGACATCGGTGGGCGTGTCCAGCAGGTCCAACCGGCGGATCACCGACAGGCCGAGCAGACACACCTCCTCGGCCATCCGGTCCACAAGGGACACCGCGACCGGGTCGGTGGAAGCGAACAGCGGATGGGTCAGCTCGGTGAGCCGGTGCCGGGGGATCTCACCACAGTGGATCGCGATGGCGACCTCGGTCGCACTGGCCGCGTCGAAGTGCGCGCGCACCGCGTCGACCAGCTCGGTCGGCTCGCCGCGGCCGTCCTCGGCGCGCACGGCGTGCCAGAGGACCAGCTTGCCCAGGTGTCCCCCGCCGCCCCAGTCGCCGGTCAGCGAGCCGAGGGACGGGAAGCGGGCGACGCGGCCGTCCGGGCCGACGCCCGCCGCGTTGACGCCCGCGCCGCACACGACGGCCACGCCCCACTCGCGCGTGGTGCCCGCGCGCAGCAGGGCGAAGGTGTCGTTGCCGATCTCGACCGTGGTGCCGATCCGCCTGCGCAGGAACTCCTCGCGCAGCGCGACCTCCTCCTCGGGCAGGTCCGCGCCCGCGAGGTAGGCGGCGACGTGGTCGGCGAACGGCGCCTCGGTCGACAGCAGTTCGGCGGCGGTGCGGACCACCACGTCGACGGCGGCGGCCACGCCCACCGAGTGCGGTTCGAACCCGGGACCGCGCCCGCGCGCGAGCACGGTCCCGTCCGCGCGCAGCAGCGCGATGTCCGTCTTGCTGTTGCCGCCGTCGACGGCGAGCAGCGTCCTGCCCGCCGGGTGCACGGTCACTTGACCGGTGCCCAGGGCAGGAACTCGTGGTTGACCTCGATCAGCCGCGCGGCCAGCTTCTCCGCCACCGACACCTGGCCGATCAGCGGGTGCGCCAGCAGCGCCTCGGTGACCAGGTCGGCCCCACCGGTGATGGCGGCGCGCACGGCCAGCGTCTCGTAGGCGGACACGTGCCCGATCAGCCCGGCCATCAGCGGCGACACCGGGGCCACCGGCCAGGTCTGCGCGCCCGCGGCGGTGACCGTGGCGGGCACCTCGACGACCGCGTTGTCCGGCAGGAACGGCAGCGTGCCGTTGTTGCGGACGTTGACCACGTGCACGTCGCCGCCCTCGCCGAACAGCGACGCCAGCAGCGCCACCGCCGCCTCCGAGTAGAACGCCCCGCCGCGGCTGCCCAGCAGGTCCGGCTTGGTGTCCACGGCCGGGTCGGCGTAGAGCTCCAGCAGCTTGCGCTCCACGTCGGCGACCGCGCTGGCCCTGGTCGGCGACACCCGCTGCTCCTCGACCACGGCGTCGTGCTCGTAGAAGTAGCGCAGGTAGTAGGAGGGCACCACGCCCAGCTTGCGCAGCACGTGCTCGGGCAGGCCGACCTGCTTGGCCACCGCCGCGCCGTGCTCGTCGAGCAGCCGGGGCAGCACGTCCTCGCCGCGCACGTAGACCGCGCGCTCCCAGGTGAGGTGGTTGAGCCCGACGTGGT
The DNA here is from genome assembly GCF_000374445.1 of Actinokineospora enzanensis DSM 44649. Lineage (GTDB taxonomy): Bacteria > Actinomycetota > Actinomycetes > Mycobacteriales > Pseudonocardiaceae > Actinokineospora > Actinokineospora enzanensis. The sequence continues at coordinate 92,015 of NZ_KB894427.1, forward strand.
CGAGCGCCACCCTGGCCGGGTCGACGTCCAGCAGCGCGGCGAACCGCCGCTGGAAGCCGATGGCCACGTTGCACAACCCGATCGCCCGGTGCCCGGCGTCCAGCAGGGCCCGGGTGACGATGCCGACCGGGTTGGTGAAGTCCACGATCCAGGCCCGGGGAGCGACCGCGGCGATCCGGGCGGCCACGTCGAGCACCACCGGCACGGTGCGCAGGGCCATGGCCAGCCCGCCCGCCCCGGTGGTCTCCTGCCCGACGCAGCCGCACTCCAGCGGCACCGTCTCGTCCTGGTGGCGCATGGCCTGGCCGCCGACGCGGAGCTGGACCAGCACCGCGTCCGCGCCCGCCACGCCCAGCTCCAGCTCGGTGCTGGTGCGCAGGCGGGCGGGGTGTCCGGCGCGCGCGAGGATGCGCCCGGACACCCCGGCCACCAGCTCCAGCCGGTGTTCGTCGGTGTCGATCAGCACCAGCTCGCTGACCGGCAGCTCGGCGTGCAGCCGCGCGATGCCGTCGACCAGCTCCGGGGTGTAGGTCGAGCCGCCGCCGACGACCGCGAGTTTCACTTGATGGCTCCCGAGGTGAGTCCGGCCTGGATCTGACGCTGGAAGGCCAGGTAGACCAACAGCGCCGGGATGATCGTCATGCTCAACGCGGCGAACAGGCCGGGCCAGTCGGCCTGGTAGCCCGCGTTCGTCGAGATGTTGGCGATGCCCTGGGTGAGCACCCACTTGTCCGGCACCGACCCGGACAGCAGCACGATCGGCAGCAGGTACTGGTTCCACTGGCCGATCACGTTGAAGATCGTGATGCTGATCAGGCCCGGCTTGGCCATCGGCACCATGATCTGGAAGAACGTCCTGGTGTGCGAGGCGCCGTCGATCATGGCAGCCTCCGCGATGGACACCGGCAGGCTGCGGAAGAACGCGGACAGGAAGAAGACCGTGAACGGCAGCGAGTACGCGATGTACACCAGGATGAGCCCGAGGTGGGTGTCGAGCAGGCCCAGGTTGCGCACGACGAAGAACAGCGGCACCAGCGCCAGGAACACCGGGAACACCATGCCGGAGACGAACAGGGTGTAGATGAGCCGGTTGCCCCGGAACCGGAACCGCGCCAGCACGTACGCGGCCATGGAGCCGAGCAGCATCGTGCCCGCGGTGGAGCAGACCACCACGAGGACGCTGTTCCACAGGTACTGGCCGATGTTGGCCTTCTCCCACGCGCGACCCCACGAGTCGAACTTTATCGACGTGGGCAAGCTCAGCGGGTCGGTGAAGATCTGCGTGTTCGTCTTGAACGAGGCCAGGAACGTCCACAGGATCGGCGCGATCACGGTGATCGCCCAGAGCACCAGCGCCGCGTGCGAGAGACCGCCCAGGACGGGGTTGCTCCGGCGCTCCGCCCGCCCCGGGGCGGCCCGCGTCGGCTGCGCGGGCTCGGCGGGGCGTTCGGCTGTCATGTTGGCGGTCATGCGTACTCGATCCGTTCCCGCCGGGTCACCCGCAGGGTGAGCACGGCGAACAGCAGGCTCAGGACGAACAGCGCGACACCCATCGCCGAGGCGACGCCGTACTTGGAGAACCGGAAGGTGCGCCAGATCTCCAGCGGCAGCACGGTGGTCGAGCCGTCCGGGCCGCCCTGGTCCACCGACAGCGTGGACACGATGGCGAACCCGTCGAAGGCCAGGATGCCCAGGTAGACCCAGGCGACCTGGACGGTGTCCCAGAGCAGCGGCAGGGTGACCCGGAAGAACATGCCCATCCGGGTGCAGCCGTCCAGCTCGGCGGCCTCGATGACCTCCTTGGGGATGGAGGACATGCCCGCGGCGAAGAGCACCACGTAGAAGCCGACCTGCTGCCAGATCAGCACCGCGATCAGCGCCCACAGCGCCAGGCCGGGTTGGGTGAGCCAGCCGACCGGGGCGATGCCGAAGATGTCCAGGATGCCGTTGAGCACGCCGCCCTTGTCCGGGCGGTACACCGCCTGGAACAGCACGCCGATCACCGCGACCGCGAGGACCTGCGGGAAGAAGAACACGGCCTGGTAGAAGCGTGAGCCCTTCACGCCTCTCGTGCCCGCCCCCATGTTCAGCAGGAAGGCGAAGAACAGGGCGATGACCAGCGTCACCGCGGGCAGCGAGAGCAGCAGCAGCAGGTGGTGGCCCACCGCGGCCTTGAACGCGTCGTTGTGGAACAGGTCCTCGAAGTTCTTGAACCCGACCCACTGCGGGGGCTTCGAGAAGCCCTTCCAGTCCGTGAACGCGAGGTAGAACGCCTGGAAGTAGGGCCCGATGACGAACACCAGGTACAGGATGACCGGCAGCGCCAGGAAGCCGATGACGAACCTGGCGCCGCCGCGGGGCATCCTCACGAGGTGCGGTTCTGCTTGGTCACGGACGAGTCGTTGCGCACGGCGTCGGCCTTGGCCTGCACGTCCTTGCAGAACTGCTCGGCGTTGATGCGACCGAACATCAGCGCGTTGGTCTTGGAGCGCAGCTCGGTCTCGAACTCCTTGTACCAGTCCTCGAACAGGTTGTAGGTGATGATGTTGCTACCGGCCTTGTTCAGGGCGTCGTTGGTGCTCTTGTTGCCCGGCGAGAGCGGCAGGCCGTCGGCCGCGCCCTTGACCACGGTGATGTTGCCGGTCTTCTCGGTGAAGCCGCGCGCGCCGTCCTTGGACAGCATCATCCGCAGGTACTCCAGGCCACCGGCGGTGTTCTTCGCCTTGGACGGCACGATGTAGGCCTCGCCTGCCGCGGCGCGCAGGGCGCCGAAGGGCAGCTTGTCCGAGGAGGACACGCTCGGGGTGGCGGTGAGCGCGTACTGGAAGGTCGCCGGGGTCTGCTCCTTCTGCTCGTTCTCCAGCCAGGAGCCGGACGGGTAGAAGCCGACGTGGCCCTGGTTCTGCGAGGTCTGCACCTCGGTGTGGGTCAGGCCCTCGAAGCTGGGGTCGAGGTACTTCTTGCCGATCGCGGCCCACTTCTCGGCCGACTGGCGGACCGGGTCGGAGGTCCAGACGCCGTCCTTGAGGTTGTCCATGTCGATGAGCACCTGGTTGCCCGCGATCTTCGCGGCGGTGATGGCGATCATCCAGTACATGTAGTACGAGGCGTTCTTGCCCGCGTAGGCGAACGGCTGCAGGCCGGCGGCCTTGATCTTGCCGAGGAGGGCGTCGAACTCCTCGAAGGTGGTGGCCGGGGTCCAGTTGTTCTTGGCGAACAGCGCCGAGTCGTACCAGAGGCCGTACGCGGTGTAGATGTACTTCATCTGGAACGGCTTGCCCGCGATCAGGCCCGCCTCGATGGTGCCCGGCATCAGCGTGTCGCGGACCTTGCCGGAGCCGCCGAGCGCCGGGGCGTCGAACAGCTGGGAGAGGTCGAGCAGCTGGTTCTCGGACTGCAGGGCGCCCGCGTCCATCAGGTCGCTGCCGGAGTTGGCGATCACGTCCGGCAGGTCGCCGCCCGCGAAGCGGGGCTGCTGGGTCTGCGCGATCTGCTGGGTCGGGACGTGCTTGATGGTGGCCTGCGGGAAGGCCTTCTTGTACATCGGCTCGTGCACGTCGGTCGCGTAGGCGTCGCCGAGACCGCCCTTGAAGATGACGACCTCAAGCGGGGCGTCGGCCTTCACACCGAACGGGTTCTCCGCGGAGACCGGGCCCGCGGGCGCGGTGGTGGACGGGGTGCCGGAGTCCGAGGACCCGAAGGCACAGGCCGACAGCGGACCGGCCGCGAGCGCGGCCATCCCCAGCCCCTTGAGCATCGTTCGGCGACTGGGATTCTGCGGTAGCGCGGACATGTTCGGGGCTCCTTCGACCGTCACGCGACCGGTTCGCGAGGCCCGCCCACTATCGGGGCGGCCCCCCTGGCCGGGCAATCGGACAGATGGGTGATTTGGTCTAGACCATACTCCGGGGATATCCGCTTGGCCAGCACTGATACCGAACTGGATCATGCCAGATTCCAACGCACCACCGCGTGCCGGATCGGGTGATTTTGCCACTTGACGGTGTCGTCGGAAGACACCAGAGTATGCCGTTTCGGTCGCGGTTACCCGTCGGTCGGATCGGTTCCGGTTTGTCGGATCCTTCTCGGTGGACACGCTCCCGGAACGGTCGCGCGCGGCTCCGGCGGGGCGCCGCGGTCCAATCGCAACAGAGCTGTCACCGAGGCGTTGTCAACCGTGCGGGACCCGCCCGACTTCGTTCCGTAGCCAGGGAAAGCGGCTCGTCGGCGGAGAGCGCTCCGGGACCCCCGTCCGCGCCGCTCCCCCGCCTTCTCCAACGATCCGACCCCCGATGGTGTTCCGATGTGGAGAAGTAACCGCGGCCGACCCGAAGCGGTCGACGGGCGCCCGGAACGCCATTCCCGGCAGCCCGCGGCGGATTCCGGCCGATTAATGTCGGACATCAGATGTCCTCACCCGAACCGGTGGCCGCCCCCGGGCAAGATCCACCGGGGATCGGGATTGTCGACGAGCGGGCGCGGAATGGCACACAAGGGCATGGGGCGGCCGTGGGAAAGCCGCGGACCGCCATTGTTGCCGGGCAAGATCCACGATCCCGCCGCATTGTCCCGACCGCGCGGATTGGGCGCCGAATCCGCGGGCAACCGCCCCGACCCGGCCGCACCGGCGCGCGGCGGCCGGTATGCACCGTAGGTATAGCAGACCGCCCGCGGCGGGCACCACGTGGACACGGGCAACCCTGTTGCCCGATCGAACACCCCGCCCGGGTCAGGACGGGCACGGTTTCGCCTGGCAGGCCGTGTGGCACGGTATGCCGGTGCGCAACGAACCGATCCCGGCACGCACCGTCGCCGCCGTCTCGGCGGGCGGCGTGCTCGGCGCGCTGGCCAGGTACGGGATCGGCGTGGCCTGGCCCGGCCCGTGGGCCACGGTGGCGATCAACCTGGTGGGCTGCCTGGTCATGGGCTGCGTGATCGTGGCGGTGCCCGAGCGGCTGCGGCCGTTCCTGGCCACCGGCGTGCTCGGCGGGTTCACCACCTTCTCCACCTACTGCGGCGACGTACAGCACCTGTTCGCGACCGGGCGCTCGGTCGAGGGCGGCCTCTATATGGTGCTGACGCTGGTCGGCGCGCTGGCCGCCGCCGCGCTGGGGGCGGCCGTGACGCGCCGGGTGGTCGAGTGAACGTGCTGGTCGTCGCGCTGGGCGCGGCCGTGGGGGCGCCGCTGCGGTACGTCATCGGCCGCAGGCTGCGCACTCCGTGGGGCACGCTGGTGGCCAACCTGCTGGGCAGCTTCGTGCTGGGCGTGGTGATCGCGACCGCCGACCCGCAGTGGCGGCTGCTGCTGGGCACCGGCTTCTGCGGCGCCCTGACCACGTACTCCACCTTCGCCTACGAGACCACGCTGCTGTCCCGGCGGCGGGCACTGGTCAACATCGGGGTGTCCGTGGCGGGCGGGATCGCGGCATTCTGGACGGGACTGGTCCTCGCCGGATAGGGGTCGCCCGCATGAAGATCTACGCCGACCGCCCGGCGCGGCGGGGCGCGCAGCTGCTCGCCGACGCCGCGGCGGTGCTGGTGGTGGTGCTGTCGGTCTGGCTCGCCCTGCACGTCCGCGACACCGTGCTCGACCTGCGCGCGCCCGGCGACCGGCTGATCGACGCGGGCACCGCGCTGCGCGGCACGTTCGACACCGCCGCGGCCAAGGCCGAGGAGCTGCCGCTGGTGGGCGACGCGTTGGCGCGGGCGCTGCGGCCGGGCTCGGACGCGGGCACCCGGATCATGGACGCCGGGTGGCGGCAGATCGCAGCGGTGGAGAACCTGGCGTTCTGGCTGACGTTCGTGCTGGTCGCGGTGCCGGTGGTGCTGGTGCTGACCACCTGGCTGCCACTGCGGGTGCGCTACGCCCGCCAGGCCACCGGCGCGCTGCGGCTGCGTGCGCTCGGCGCGGCGGGCCACGACGTGCTGGCCCTGCGCGCGCTGGCCACCCAGCCGCTGGGCACGCTGGCGGACACCGGCCCGGTCGCGGGCGGCTGGCGGACGGGCGACCCGGCGGCCATCCGGGTGTTGGCCGACCTGGAGCTGCACCGGCTGGGGCTGCGCCGGGTGTCGAACGACGGGGACGCGGCCCCCTCCGGTCGGCCCTAGCCGCCGCGACCGCGGGCGTGGTTCGGTCGGAGGCCGACCGGTTTCGCCACACGACCGCGGGAGGTCTGGATGGGTCGGCTCGCCCTCGTACTGCTCTTGCTCGCAGGCACGCTGACCGCGTTGACGGAGCCCGCGCGGGCCGCGACGGGACCCCGGCTGGCGGTGGGCGAGGTCGTCGACATCGCGCCGGGTACCCGACCGGGTGATCACGCGCTGGACCGGCCGCCGCTGCGCGACGACCCGGGCGGGGAGCGGTTCTACTTCGTGATGCCGGACCGGTTCGCCGACGGCGACCCCGGCAACGACCGGGGCGGCTCCCCCAGCACCGATCGGCTGGTGACCGGGTTCGACCCGACCGACAAGGGCTTCTACCACGGCGGCGACCTGGCGGGGCTGCGCGCGCGGCTCGGCTACCTCAAGGGCATGGGCACCACGGCCATCTGGATGACGCCGATGTTCGCCAACAAGTGGGTGCAGGGCTCCGGCACGGACGTCTCCGCGGCCTACCACGGGTACTGGACCACCGACTTCACCCGGCTGGACCCGCACTTCGGCACCACCGACGACATGCGCGCGGTGATCGCGGACGCGCACCGGCTGGGGATGCGGGTGTTCTTCGACATCGTCGCCAACCACACCGCCGACGTGATCGACTACGCCGAACACAGCCATGAGTACCGCAACACGCGCGACTTCCCCTACCGGGACCGGGCCGGGAGCCCGGTGGACGTCAAGGAACGGGCGGGCCGGGCGGACTTCCCGGAGATCACCGCCTTCCCCTACACGCCGGTGGTGTCGGACCCGCACGCGAAGTCCCCCGCCTGGCTGAACGACCCGACGCTCTACCACAACCGGGGCGACTCGACCTTCACCGGCGAGTCGACGGAGTACGGGGACTTCTCCGGCCTGGACGACCTGATGACGGAGAATCCGCGGGTCGTGCGCGGCATGGAGGACATCTTCACCTCGTGGATCGACACCCTGGACATCGACGGCTACCGGGTGGACACGGTCAAGCACGTCAACCTGGAGTTCTGGCAGGCCCTGTCGCCGTATGTGAAGGCGTACGCGCGAACGCACGGCAAGCCCGACTTCTTCGTCTTTGGCGAGGTCTACGACGCCGACCCGACCGTCACCTCGAACTACACCACGCGCGGGCGGATGCAGGCCACACTGGACTTCCCGTTCCGGGCAGGCGCGTTGGACCTGTTGTCCGGCAAGGGGTCCACGCACCTGGCGTCGGTCCTGCTCGACGACGACCGCTACACCGACGCGGACTCCAACGCCTACTCGCTGCCGACGTTCCTGGGCAACCACGACATGGGCCGTCTCGCGTGGATGCTGCGCGACCGAGGCGTCCCGGAGCCGGAACTGTTGCGCAGGCTGGAACTGGGCAACGCGCTGATGTACCTGTGGCGGGGCAATCCCGTGGTGTACTACGGCGACGAGCAGGGCTTCGCCGGTGGCGGCGGGGACAAGCTCGCGCGGCAGGACATGTTCGCCAGCCGGACCCCGGAGTACGCGGCCGAGAAGTTCGTCGGCGCGGACCGGACCGGGGCGCAGGACAACTTCGACCCGGACCATCCGCTGTACCGACAGCTGGCGTCCCTGTCATCCTTTGTGGACCGTGATGGCGTGTGGCGCCGGGGCGCGCAAACGCTTCGCTACGCCCAGGGCGACGTCCTGGCGTTCAGCCGGGCCGACGCCCGCGAGCACCTCGTGGTCGTCAACGCGGGCACCCGACCGGCCACAGTGGACATCCCGGTGTCCTCCCGCTGTTTCCACCCCGAGTTGTCCACCGCCCCCACCGCCGACCCGACCGCCCTGGACAGCGCGGGGCCGACGGCAGGCCATGATCGAACCGTACGGGTGACCGTGCCGCCACTGTCCCTGACCGCCTACCGCGCCGACGACCGGCTTGACACGAGCGCGCCCGCCCCGACCCTGGCGCTCCCGCCCACCGGGACCGTGCTGGACAACCGGGTCGAACTGCGCGCCGACGGGGTGACCTCGGCCTTCGCCCGGGTGAGCTTCGCCGCCCGGGTCGAAGGCCGTCGGGAGTGGACCCCGCTGGGCACCGACGACGCGGCGCCGTACCGGGTGTTCGCCGACGTGGCCGGACTTCCGGGAGCGGCGGCGGGCAAACGGGTCGAGCTCCGGGCGGTCGCCGACGACGGGTCCCGGCTGGGCGCGGACGGCGCGGCGATGACGCTGGTGACCGCCCCGCCGCTGCCGCCGTCCCCGGAGTGGCTGGTCGTCCACTACAACCGCCCGGCGGGCGACTACGCGGGCTGGGGCCTGCACGTGTGGGGTGATGTGGAGTCGCCGACGTCGTGGCAGTCGCCGCTGCCGCTGGCAGGCGAGACACCATACGGACGGGTGGCGTCGATCCGGCTGCTGCCCGGCGCGCACCAGGTCGGCTTCGTCGTCCACCAGGGCGACACCAAGGACGGTGGCGACCGGCTGGTGAACCCGGTCGAGCACGCCGAGGTATGGCTCCGCCAGGGCGATGACACCGTCCACACCAGTGAACCTTCGACCACTCCCGGCGGCCGATAGCGGACGGCTCGGTCTCTTTCGTGCCACCACCCCATCGAGGTGTGGCAACCCCGGGAAACGGGTACTTCCGCTGGCGCGCACCCGAAACGAGGAGCCCCAGCAGGTGAAGACCGATCCCCACGCACTGGCCATCACACGTCTCGGCGACGGCGCGCTGGCCCTGAGCGGCGAGCTGGACTACACGACCGCCCCGGAGCTCACCGCCGCCGTCGCCGCGCTGCCGCTCGTCGACGGCGCCACCCTCACCCTCGACCTGGGCGAGCTGGCCTTCTGCGACTCCAGCGGCCTGTCCGCACTGCTCGCCGCATACAAGCGGATGGTCGGCCTGGGCGGCAGATTGTCGGTCTCCGCGCTCGACCCCAACCTTGAGCGCGTGTTCGCCATCACCGGCCTGTCCGACATGTTCGCCCCCGGACACTGACCGCGCACGTCGTTCACACCCAGGGTGACCAGGGCTGACGTGGCCGCGCGTCCGATCATGGCAGGCTACCGATTCGTTATCCGCGAGAGTGCCGACTAAATCACGAAAATTCCGGACAATACGGATGTATCGACCGGGTGAACGGCCGGTGTCGCGCACGTCGCACTGGACATCTGAAGCGAGGCTTACCTAACGTTTGCCAGGTAAGGCTGACCGAACTCGCGAGAGGGTGACCGTGGAATACGTGTTCAGCAGCGCGCTGATCGGGCTCCGGGAGGGCCTGGAGGCGACGCTGGTGGTCACCATCCTGCTCGCCTACCTGGTCAAGACCGGCCGCCGGGAGTCCCTCCGCTGGGTCTGGGCCGGGGTGGCCGCCGCGGTGGTGCTGTCCGTCGCAGTCGGCGCGCTGATCACCTACACCAGCGCGACGCTGGACTGGAAGGCGCAGGAGACCTTCGGCGGCGCGATGTCGCTGGTCGCGGTCGCGTTCGTGACCGGCATGATCTTCTGGATGCGCGGCACCGCCCGCAAGATCAGCGGCGAGCTGCGCGGCAAGCTGTCCGACGCGATCGCCATCGGCCCGCTCGCCGTGGTCGTGGTCGCCTTCCTGTCGGTCGGCCGCGAGGGCCTGGAGACCGCCGTCTTCTTCTACGCGACCACCGAGTCCGCGCACGAGAACCTCGGCCCGCTGGTCGGCTTCCTGATCGGCATCGTGCTGGCGGTGGCGCTGGGCTGGGCCATGTACCGGGGCGCGGTGAAGATCAACCTGACCCGGTTCTTCACCGTCACCGGCGTGCTGCTCGTCTTCATCGCCGCGGGCGTGCTCGGCTACGGGCTGCACGACCTGCAGGAGGGCGGCGTGCTGCCCGGCCTGGACGCGCTGGCCTTCGACCTGTCCGGCCCGATGCCCGAGGACTCCTGGTACGGCGCCCTGCTCAAGGGGATCTTCAACTACTCCGCGCAGACCACCAAGCTGCAGGGCTACGCCTGGCTCGGCTACGTGGTGGTCGTGCTCACGCTCTTCCTCTGGCCCGCGCGCAAGCCCGCGGCCAGGCCCGCCACCGTCCAAGGAGTACAGCAGTGACCGCAGTGACCGCCCGCGCGTGCCTCGCGGGACTGGCGACCCTCTCGCTGGCCGCCCTCGCCGCCTGCGGCAGCGGCGACAAGGCCGACACCGCCCAGGCCGCCGCGGGCGGACCCATCGCGGTCGAGGCCAAGGACGACAGCTGCGGCGTGGGCCGCGCCGAGGCGGACGCGGGCAAGATCACCTTCGAGGTGAGCAACAAGGGCACCCGGGTCACCGAGTTCTACCTGTACGCCGAGGGCGACCGGATCATGGGCGAGGTCGAGAACATCACCCCCGGCCTGACCCGAAAGCTGATCGTCGAGGTCCCCGACGGCGGCAAGTACCAGACCTCCTGCCGCCCCGGCATGACCGGCGACGGCATCCGCGCGGACTTCACCGTCAAGGGCAGCGCCACCCGGCAGGTCGACGCCGACACCAGGCTGGCCGAGGCCACCGCGGGCTACCAGCGCTACGTCAACGACCAGGTCGAGCCGTTGCAGACCAAGACCGGCGAGTTCGTGGCCGCGGTCAAGGCGGGCAAGGTCGACGAGGCCAAGAAGCTGTACCCGGTCGCGCGCACCTACTGGGAGCGGATCGAGCCGGTCGCGGAGAGCTTCGGCGACCTCGACCCGCGGGTCGACGCGCGCGAGGCGGACCTGGAGCCCGGCCAGGAGTTCAGCGGCTTCCACCGGCTGGAGAAGGACCTGTGGGTCACCGGCCTGCAGGCGGACAGCGGCAAGATCGCCGACCAGCTGCAGACCGACGTCACCGAGATCGTCACCCGCGCCAAGACCGTGCAGCTGACCCCGTTGCAGCTGGCCAACGGCGCCAAGGAGCTGCTCGACGAGGTGGCCACCGGCAAGATCACCGGCGAGGAGGACACCTTCTCGCACACCGACCTGTGGGACTTCCAGGCCAACGTGGAGGGCTCCCAGGCCGCCGTCGCCGCGCTGCGGCCGGTCGTCCAGGAGCGCGACGCCGCCCTGGCCAAGACCATCGACGACCGCTTCGCCGCGGTGACCCGCCTGCTGGACGAGCAGCGCACCGCCGACGGCTTCAAGCTCTACACCGACCTGTCCCAGGACCAGGTCAAGGCCTTCGCCGAGGCCGTCGACGCGCTGGGCGAGCCGATCAGCAAGGTGGCCGAGGTGGTGGCCCAGAAGTGACGATCTCCCGACGCGGTCTCATCGGCCTGGCGGGCGCGGGCATCGCGGTCGCCGGGGTGGGCACGGCCGCGGGGGTACTGGCCGCGGGCGACCAACCCGCCCCGGCCCCCCGCGCCGACACCGCCACCCCCGTCCCCTTCCGCGGCGACCACCAGGCGGGCATCATCACCCCCGCCCAGGACCGCATGCACTTCGTCGCCTTCGACGTGACCACCCGGGACCGCGCGGACCTGATCGACCTCCTGAAGGACTGGACGGCGGCCGCCGAACGCATGACCGCGGGCCACGAGGCGACCGAGGGCGGCGCGGTCGGCGGTGTCGCGGAGGCACCGCCGTCGGACACCGGGGAGGCACTGGACCTGCCCGCGTCGGCCCTGACGCTGACGATCGGCTTCGGACCGTCCCTGTTCGACGACCGCTTCGGCCTGGCCGCGCGACGGCCGGAGGCGTTGGTCGACCTGCCGCACTTCCCCGGGGATGACCTGGACCCCAAGCGAAGCGGCGGCGACATCTGCGTCCAGGCGTGCGCGAACGACCCGCAGGTGGCCGTGCACGCGATCCGGAACCTGGCGCGGATCGGGTTCGGGAAGGTGGCCGTGCGGTGGTCCCAGCTCGGGTTCGGTCGGACCTCGTCCACGTCCACCGCGCAGGCGACGCCCCGGAACCTGTTCGGGTTCAAGGACGGGACGAACAACCTGAAGGCCGAGGATCCTGCAGGCCTGCAGGATCACGTGTGGGTGGCCGACGGTCCCGAGTGGATGGTCGGGGGCAGTTACCTGGTCGCACGGCGGATCCGGATGCACATCGAGATCTGGGACCGGACCTCACTGCGGGAGCAGGAGGAGGTCGTGGGACGGGCCAAGGGAACCGGGGCGCCGTTGGGGCAGGACGCCGAGTTCGACGCGGTGGACCTGCATGTCCGGGGCGCGGGCGGGGTGCCGTTGATCCCCGAGGACTCGCACATCCGGTTGGCCTCCGCGGAGAACCTCGGCGGGGTCCGGATCCTGCGGCGGGGTTACAACTTCACGGACGGGTCGGACGGGTTCGGACATCTGGACGCCGGGTTGTTCTTCGTCTGCTTCAACAAGGACACCCGGAAGCAGTTCGTGCCCATGCAGACGGCGTTGTCGGGCAAGGATCGGATGATGGAGTACCTGGAGCACACCGGGTCTGGCCACTTCGCCTGCCCGCCCGGCCTGAGGCCCGGGGCGTACTGGGGCGAGTCCCTGTTCGCTTGACGGCCGTACCGGCTGCCGATCCCAGGCCGAGTCGGCAGCCGGATCAGAACGAGTCGGTGGGGGGTACAGGCACGTCCACTCCCTCCACATCCGTCAGCACCCGAGCAGGCCCCACCAACGCCCGCAGCTCCGCCGCCATCACGCACCGCGAAGGAAACACCGCCGCGGCAGCCCGTGCGGCCACCTCCGCCACCGGCAGCTCCACCGCCGACGCGGCCAGCACGATGTTCCCGAACCGCCGTCCCTTCAGCACCCCGGGCTCGGCCACCAACATCACCACCCCGAACACCGCCGACAACGTGGCCACCGCGCGAGCGGCGAACCGCAACCCTGGCCCATCCGAGAGGTTGGCCAGATAGACCCCGTTCCCCCGCAGGACCCGCGACAGGTCCCGAGTCGACTCCACACTGAACAACCCCCCGGACAACACCCCCTTCTCGTACGCGTCCACCACCACGAGATCCACGGACGCGTCCGCCACCGACCGGGTCAGCGCGCGCCCGTCCCCCACCTGCAACGTCATCCCCGGCACCGCGTCCACCCCGAACTGCTCCCGCACCAACGAGACCAGCAACGGGTCCGCGTCCACCACGGTCTGCGCGGACCCGCGCCGGGTCACCGCGATGTAGTGCGGCAGGGTGCAGGCACCGCCCCCGATGTGCAGGGCGTCCACGGCGGCACCGGCGGGCCACGCGCAGTCCACGACATCGGCGATCCGCCGGACGTAGTCGAACTCCAGGTGCGTCGGGTCCGCGAGATCCACATAGGACTGCGCCACCCCGTCCACACTGAGCAGCCAGCCGTCCGACCGGTCGAGGTCGCGCAGCACCTCGGCCGTGCCGAACCGGACCGGGAACCGCCCCTGCCTGGGGCGCGCCTCGCCATCACACACGGGCACAGGAGACCACGTTGGCGCGGAAAAGGCACGCGCGGGTCGCTCCACAGGCGCGCCGCCACAGGCGAGTACGGCTCGTCGACGCCCTTCCCGGTCGGACCGGTCCCGGGAGCGATCCCGCACGACGGGCCGGTGACCAGACGTGGTGGACGGGCATCGGAGTCCCGGACGGTCGGGAGTCGCCTGCGTGGACGCACGGGCAGGGCTCAGCCTGCCGCCTCTCCCGGAATGCTCGCCGCGATCACCGCGACGGTGACGTTGTCGTGGCCGCCCGCGGCCAGCGCGCTGTCGAGCAGGGTCCTGGCCGTGTCCGCCGGGGTGCCCTGGTGGTCGACGGGGGCGATCAGGCCCGCGTCGAGGTAGCGGGACAGGCCGTCGCTGCACAGGACCACCAGGCCGGGGCCGTCCGGGACGAACCGGTGCACGTGCGGGGGCGCGTCGCCCGCGTCGGCGCCGAGCCAGCGCGCCAGGGCGTGGGCGGCGGGGTCGGACAGGCGCGGGTCGTCCGGGGTGGCGCCGTCGGCGAGGAGTCCGCCCGCGGGCGTGTCGTCGACGGTGAGTCTGCGCGTGCCCGTGGGGTCCGCCCAGTACGCGGGGCTGTCGCCGACCCAGCCGACGGTGACGCCGGTGTCGTCCACCAACGCGGACACGTACGTGCAGCCCGGCGGGTCGTCCGGGTCGGGCGCGGTCACGGCGGCCGCGACCTCGGCGGCGGCGACCATGCCCGCGGTGATCGCGGCGACCGGCTCCTCCCCGCGCGCGACAGCGGCGAGCAGCGTCCGCAAACCCGCCTCGGCGGCCACGGCGGCAGCGACACCCGAGCCCGGGGAGGACGCCACACCGTCGCACACCACGGCCGCGGCGGCGGGACCGAGCGTGCCGACGGCGATCGCGTCCTCGTTGTGGTCGCGGTGCCCACCGGGGTCGGTGATCCCGGCGACGACGTCCAGGTCGAGCAGGCCTGGGGTGTCGGTGAACAGCATGCCTGCGCACTGCCCGCGGGGTTCCGTGGCGGCCATGTCAGACCATCGCCCCGGGACGGCGCTCGCCGACCCGGTCGACCAGCCGGGAACGCGCGCCGCGATCCCCGGAACGGACGGACGACACGCCGGACTCCCTCCCCGGTGCGCTTTCCCCTACCCCTGGGTGATCGTTCGATCACCAGGACGGCGTTAGCGGAACATGCCCGTCATCACTCGAACGGTGACTTTTCGGGGATCGCGACGAATTCTCGCCAGGATTCGACCGGTTCGGGTGGTGAACGCTTTTCGGAGACGCGCGAAACGCCACCGGCCCGCGCGCGCCCGCTGGATTCGCGGGGGCGGGCGGGCCGGTGGGTACGTCCGGGTGATTCGACCGCGCGCGGCCGGTCGGTGCGAGACCGACCGGAATCGGCGGCCGAATGGCTCAGCCGGAGAAGGCCGCCTTGCGGGCCTTGCTCGCGCGCCTCGGCTTCGCCGGGGCGGGCTCGGGCTCCGGCTCGGCGTGCGCGGTCTCGAACGCCTCGACCACGGCCGAGGGAATGCGACCACGCTCGGAGATGTCGTGGCCATTGCGCCGAGCCCATTCCCGGATGGCCTTGGTCTGCTCCTTGCTGCGGGCCTCCGACTGCCGGGCCGGGGCCGACCGCTTGATCCGGCCGCCGGTGCGCCGCGCAGCGGCCACGAAGTCGGCCAGGTCGGCGCGCAGCCGCTCGGCATTGGTCTCGGTCAGGTCGATCTCGTAGGTCACGCCGTCCAGGCTGAACTCGACCGACCGGATGTCTTCGCCGGTCGAACCGTCGAGGTCGTCGTAGAGCTGGACGATGGTCTTCTGAGCCATGCGGCACCTCATTGCACAACGGGTTGCGTGAATTGCTGGTTGGCGTGGAAGTTAGCAGCCCGAAGCACCACTCGCGGAGCGACCCGGCCGGTGTCCACTCCGGAAATCCCGGCCGCGGGCCGGTCGAGGCTCCGATGTGGACCCCGGTCGGGCGTCACGTCTGCCGGTCACGCCCACCGGCCACCAGTATCGGCGCACCGGCGCGAACCCGCTGTGTGTGAACCAGCTCTCGACTTGTCCGACGGTGTGGTTGTCCCACGTTGTAGTAGTCCCACGGTGTAAGTGTCCCGATGGCGCGAGGACAACACGTCGAACTGCGCGATGTCCCGGCACAGGACGGACAAACCAGCAGATCGATCGCATTCACACGCACCGGCCCCCTGGGAAACGCGCCGGAAAACCGGAGACGCGGCAGCGGAAAGGCCGCGCCGGACCGTGATCACCACTCTGTGTTCCGTATCGCGTACGTATCGCGATCGTGTCAGCCGGTCCCGGCACACCACGCGATGGGACCACCCGCCGCCCGCTCGTTCCCCACCGATCGCGGGCACGGGTCGGGGCACCGGAAGGAACCGGTCCGCGCCTGGGAAACGCATTCACGTAGCGTTCGGGGAAAGAGCGCGACCAATCGGGAGGGCCGTTGTCCGCGATACCACTCCACCACGAGGTGACCGGCCGTGCGAACGCCCCGGTGGTCGTCCTGGCCAACTCCCTGGGCACCGATCTCTCGATGTGGGACGCGCTGGTCCCGGCCCTGGTCGAGGCGGGCTACCGGGTCGTGCGGTTCGACCACCGGGGCCATGGCGGCTCGCCCGTTCCCCCCGGCCCGTACACGCTCGACGAGCTGGGCGGCGACCTGATCGCCCTGCTGGACCACCTGCGGATCCGGCGCGCGTCGATCGTGGGCGTGTCGCTGGGCGGCATGGTGGGGATGTGGATGGCCCGGTACGCACCGGACCGCGTGCAGCACCTGGTCCTGTGCTGCACGTCCGCCGACCTGCGGCCCACCGCGAACTGGAGCTCCCGGGCCGAGCTGGTGCTGGCATCGGGGGTCGAGGCGATCGCCGACCGGTCGTTGGGGCGGTGGGTCACCCCGGCATACGCGGATGTCGCTCGGCTCCGGGAGATGCTGCTGCGGGTTCCGGCGGTGGGGTACGCGGGGGCCTGCGGGGCCATCGGGTCGATGTACCTCGTGGACGAGCTGCCCTCGATCGTGGCGCCGACGCTGGTCGTCTCGGGGACCGAGGACCCGGCCACGCCCGCGGAGCACGGGCGTCGGATCGCGTCCGGGATCCCCGGGGCCCGGTTCGAGGTCGTCGCCGGGGCCGCCCACCTGGGGGTCGTGGAGCGGCCCGAGGAGTTCGCCCGGCTGATCCTGTCCGGGCTGCCGCCTGCCAGGGGGGAGGCGATGCGCCGGTCGGTGTTGGGGGACGCCCATGTGGACCGGACCCGGGTCACCGAGTTCAACCGGCCATTCCAGGAATACATCACCGAATCGGTCTGGGGCGCGTTGTGGACCCGGCCGGGATTGGACCGACGGACGCGGAGCGCGGTGACGCTCGCGTTGTTGACGGGGTTGCGGGCACACGACGAGTTGGCGTTGCACGTTCGGGCGGCGATTCGGAACGGGCTGACGCGGGAGGAGATCGGCGAGATCCTGCTGCATTCCGGTGCCTATGTCGGCGTGCCCGCCGCGAACTCGGCCTTCTCGGTGGCCCAGCGAATCTTCGACGAGGACGACACCCGATAACCACAAGCGGACGGGCCTCCGCGCGTCATGGCGGCGGCCCGTCCTGCGCTTGGAACGCGGTCCCGGTCAGACGGTGAGATCCGCCAGCGTGTTCCAGAACATCAGCTCGTATCCCTGCAGGAGCCGTCCGTACCCGATCGACGTCTTCGGCTTCCACCCGTCATCCAAGGCCTGCTGCAACGCCACCACGTACAACTCCTCCAGCTCCGGCACCGGCGCGGCGAAGAAGTCGAAGAAGGCCGTCCCCTTCTCGTCGAACCCGTAGTGCTCCCGCAGCCCGGCGGAGATCGTCGCGCAATACCCGCCCCACGCCGCGAAGTTCGCCAGGATGGCCAACAACGCGTCCCGCGGACTCCCGTTCAACGCCAACCAGGCCAGGTACGCCGGATACGCCTGGCACCCGGGCTGCGGCTGGTAGTTCAGAACGTCGTCCTCGCTCAGCCCGCAGGCCGCCGCGAAGTCCTTCAGGTTCACCAGGGAGATCCCCTCCCCCTGGGCCAGGCTGCTGAACACCTCCCGCGCCGCCGGGTCCACCGCCTGCGCGGCCAACGTGAGGAAGGTTCGCCAGTCGCTGTTGATGATGCGGTGTTGCTCGGCCGCCAAGGCACCCAGGACCGACAGTGGCGCCGCGCCCGAGGCGACCAACGGAACGAAACGGTTGTCGTGTTCGCCGGGGAGCAGTTCGCGCTGCACCTTCTCCAGCAGCTCCTTGGCCGATCGGGTCATGTCGGGGCCTCCTGGGTCGTCCGCGTCGACCCGGTCAGACTAGATCATCTAGAGATCTCCGGACAGCCGGGCGAGTGGTCTAGACCTTGACGGGAACTGGCCTGATCGGCTTAGGTGAATTTCGGTCCAATCCTGCCTGTCCCCGGCGGGAATGGGCCATGACCCTGCGGCCGGTCTGGTCCCGGACCGGCACCCTGTGAGGAGTGATCGCGTGTCGAGGAACCGAATCGTCGCGGTGGTGGCCGCGGTGGCGGCGGCGGGCGGGCTGGCGTTGATCCTGCCGTCCGTGTCCGCGCAGGCGGCGGCCGACTGTGCCACGCCGTGGAGCAGCAGTACCGTCTACACCGGTGGAAAGTCCGCGTCCTACACCGGACACAACTGGACCGCCAAGTGGTGGACCCAGGGCGAGACGCCCGGACAGGCACAGGTCTGGACCGACTCGGGCGCCTGCGGTGGCGGCGGTGGCACCCCGCCGACGACCACCACGACCAAGCCGACCACGCAGCCGCCCGGCACCTGCAGCTACCCGGACTGGGTGCAGGGCCGCGACTACAAGACCGGCGACATCGTCCGTTACGTCGACAACAACTACTACATCGCCGAGCACGACAACCCTGGCTACAGCCCGGTCGTGAGCACCTGGTACTGGGACCCCTACACCAGCTGCGGCACTCCCCCGTCGACGACGACCACCCCGCCCACCTCGCAACCGCCCAACACCAGCGGTTTCGTCGTGTCCGAGGCGCAGTTCAACCAGATGTTCCCCAGCCGGAACACCTTCTACACCTACAAGGGCCTCACCGACGCGCTGGCCGCCTACCCCGGGTTCGCCAACACCGGCACGGAGACCACGAAGCGCCAGGAGGCCGCGGCGTTCCTGGCGAACGTCAACCACGAGACCGGCGGGTTGGTCTACATCAAGGAGACCAACACCGCCAACTACCCGCACTACTGCGACGCCAGCCAGTCCTACGGCTGCCCGGCGGGCCAGGCCGCGTACTACGGGCGCGGTCCGATCCAGCTGAGCTGGAACTTCAACTACAAGGCCGCCGGTGACGCGCTCGGCATCGACCTGCTGCGCAACCCGTTCCTGGTCGAGCAGGACCCGGCCGTGGCCTGGAAGACCGCACTCTGGTACTGGAACACCCAGAAGGGCCCCGGCACGATGACCCCGCACGAGGCCATCGTCAACGGCCGCGGCTTCGGCGAGACCATCCGCAGCATCAACGGCGCGCTGGAGTGCAACGGCGGCAACCCCGCCCAGGTGCAGAGCCGGATCAACGCCTACCAGAAGTTCACCCAGCTGCTCGGCGTCGTCCCCGGGGACAACCTGAGCTGCTGACCCAGGGTTCGGCCCGGGTCGTCGAGAAGCGCCGTTCCGACGACCCGGGCCGTTCTTATTTCAACGAACCGTCATCGCAAGGTCATGTCCCGGGTCGGATTCCCGCTGTGCCACTCTGTCCGGGTGGTCGACATCGCCGCATCCGCCCGTTCTTCCCGCGCCCGAGGCGAATATCCGGCCCGGGTACCGGTGCGCGCGGGGGCTGCCCGGTGACCGCCGGTCCGGGGCGGATGTGGGTCCTGTACCTGGTCGTCGGCGCCGCGGCCGTGGTCGCCTACTACCTGGCCCCGGTCACCGCGGGCGGGTTCCCGCTGCGCGTGGTGCTGTACTGCCTGGTGAGCACGTCCGCGGCGGTCGCGGTCTGCTACGGCGTGCTGCGCAACCGGCCGCGCCCCCGGCTGCCGTGGGTGATGATCGCGGCCGGTCAGCTCGTCTACGCGCTCGCCGACGGCTACTTCTACATCTCGCACTACGCCTTCGGCCTCACCGCCTACCCGTCCCCGGCCGACCTGTTCTACCTCGGGCACTACCCGCTCGCCGTGGTCGGCATCGTGCTGCTGATCCGCCGCCGCACCCCCGGCCGCGACCTCGCCGGGCTGCTGGACGCGGCGACGCTCGCGGTGGTGGCGGCGATGATGTCCTGGGTCTACGTGATCGGCCCGCAGACCCGGCTGGAGATCCCGCTGCTGGTCAAGCTGGCCTCGCTGGGCTACCCGGTGATGGACCTGGCGCTGCTGACCGTCGCGCTCGGGCTGGTGCTCGGCTCCGGCTCCCGGCCCCGGGCGTTCTTCCTGTTCATCGGCTGGCTCGCGGCGATCATGACCGCGGACACGATCTACGTGCTGCAACAGCTGGCGGGCACCTACCAGGCGGGCAACTTCCTGGACGCCATCTGGCTGGCGGGCAACCTGGCACTGGGCGCGAGCGCGCTGCACCCCACCATGCGGCTGCTGGCCGAGCCGTCCCCGGTGCCGGACGCGCCGCTGAACCCGGTGCGCATCGCCGGGCTGTCGGCAGCCGCGCTGGTGGCGCCGGGCGTGCTGCTGGTGGAGTGGGCGGACGGCTCGGTCCGCGACGTGCCGGTGGTGGCCGGGGCGTGCGCGCTGCTGTTCGCGCTGACCATCACCCGGCTCGCCGGACTGGTGTCCGACCAGCGCAGGCTGGCCATCACCGACGCGCTGACCGGCCTGCACACCCGCCGGTTCTTCGCCGCGCAGCTGCCGCTGGAGATCGCCCGCGCGAAACGCTCCGGCGGCACGGTTGCGGTGCTGATCGCCGATGTCGACCACTTCAAGACGATCAACGACCGGCACGGCCACCCGGCGGGCGACCAGGTGCTGGTGGAGATCGCGGTGCGGCTGCGCGCGGCGGTGCGCGCGGGCGAGGTACTGGCCCGCTACGGCGGCGAGGAGTTCGCGCTGATCATCCCGAACGCGGACGCGGAGACCCTGCCGGTGATCGCGGGCAGGCTGCGCGCGCGGGTGGCTGGCACGCCGATCGTGGTCGGGCCGCGGCGCACCATCCCGGTGACGATCTCCATCGGCACCGCCGTCTACCCGGACCACGACGACGATCCGGGCCAGCTGGTGTCGATCGCGGACCGGGCGCTCTACGCGGCCAAGGCCGCGGGCCGGGACCGGGTCGTGGTCGGCCATGTCCGCGCCCCGGACGCGCCGTCCGGGCTGGAGTACCTGTTCCTGGTGGCCGACCGGGTGGACGGGCTGTCCGCGAACCCGGACCACGGCCGCGCGGTGGCGGGCTGGGCGCGACTGCTGGCCGACGAGTCCGGCGCGGACGCGGCGACCGCGCGCACCGCCGAGCTGGCCGGGCGGCTGCACCACATCGGCCGGATCGTGCTGCCGCGCGCGGTGCTGACCACACCGGACCGGCTCGGCCCGGCGGAGTGGGAGCTGGTGCGCGCGCTGCCCGAGCACGGCGCGCGGATGGTGTCCGTCGTGCCGGGACACGCCGACGTGGCCGAGGTGGTCCGGCGGCAGCAGGAGCGCTGGGACGGCACCGGATACCCGGAAGGTCTACAAGGGGAGATGATCCATCCGGCCGCACGGGTGCTCGCGGTGTGCGTGGCGTGGGTGGCCATGCGGTCGGACCGGCCGTACCGGGCGGCACTGTCGGAAGCGGAGGCGCGCGCGGAGATCCGCCGCGGCCGGGGGACCCAGTTCGATCCCGGACTGGCCGATCTCTTCCTGGTCCTGCGCGAGCGCGGCATCGCCCGCGCGTCCACCGAGACCACCGAGACTGCCGCGACCGGCACAGCGCTCGACTCCGTCGAGCCGGTCGAGCGGTCCTCTTAGGACTCCGCGGGCGCCGGTAGCGCACCGCGGATCGGACCTCTACCGCCGTTCGGGCACGATCCCGTCGAGAACCCGCCACCCGGCCCGACCGACACCCCGGTCGGTGACCGAACGCAGCCGAGGCGTGATCACGATCACGCGAGCGGCCGGATGCCGTATTTGTCCGCACCCCGCGCGCGGGTCGCTGACCACCGCGAACAGGTCCACAGTGGACCCGCAAACCGGGCCGGACCGGGCCGTCGATAACAACGCGGCCACGACTGGGTGAAGATCGTCGATCTGCCGTCGCGCGAAGGCACCCCCGGGTGGACGTCCGCCCGGCCCGTCCGACAGAGTGCACACACTCAGTCGTCATACCCGATCCCCATATCGCCTCGACACCCGATCCGCACATCTCGACGAAGGCGAACCGCGTTCATCCGCAACCGGCCGGAGGAGGACCGCGCAGGTGAGTCCGAAGATCGACATAGACCCCGAGCACGCCGTGGCGCTGGCCGAGCGCTTCTCCCTGGCCGACAAGATCCGCTACGCCTGCCGGCACGTCGAGCCGCCGACCACCCTCGGGGTCAAGCAGTGGCTGGCCGCCTACGGGGTCACCATCACCCGCGCCTACGCCACCGGCATCATCAACACCTGGCGCGGCGAGAACCGGATCGGCGACACCGGGGACCTGGTGGCGATGAGCCCCGAGCTGCTGGCCGAGCTGGACGCGCTGCGCTCGCACGAGCCCGCCGACCCGGTCCCCGCGGACGAGAACCCGACGCTGGTCGACCTCAAGCCGGTCACCGACGTCGACCTGTCGACCAGCACCGAGCCGACCGGCCCGGCCGCGGTCGCGACCCCCGATATCCCCAGTGGCGCCAGCCCCGACCCCGACTCGGACACCGTGGACACCGACAGAACCGACACGCTCGACCAGGCGGCCGCCGCGACCGCCACGGCGACCATGAGCAACCCGGCCCGCCTGACCGTCACCGACGCCGTCGACACCGACGACACTGTGCCCGCCGCGCCTGCCGAGACCGCCGTCGAGCAGGCCGCGGACCCGACCGCCGACGTGCGGCCGGTGGCGACCGAGGCGCAGGCGGCATCCGTCACCGTGACGACTCCGGCCGCGGACACCGCTCCGGACCCGGCGCCCGCCGAGGCCACCCCCGAACCCGCGCAGCCGACCGCGTCCAACGCGATCGTGGTGGCCGGGCAGGCGCCCGCCGTGCAGCCGGTCGACTACGTCGAGGCGCGCGCCGAGCGGGTGCAGTCGCCGCTGGTGGAACCCGCCGCGCCGCTGACCACGCAGGTGCCGACGGTGCTGTCCTGGTCGGCGAACATGGCCTGGATCGTGGTGCTGGTCGCGGCCATGGGCATCTCCTGGTGGTCGCTGTTCGAGTACGCCCGCGCGTTCAGCATCCCGACGCCGCTGGCCGCCGTCGTGTCGCTGGTGTTCGACGCGTCCGCGCTGATCGTGGCCGGGCTGGCGCACCGCTACGCGCTCTCGCCGTACTCCGGCGCGGGCCCGCGCTTCGCCCTGCTCGCGCTGCTGGCGGGCAGCGTGTACCTGAACTGGGAGCACGCGGCGGGCAAGGGCTACGGCATCGAGGCGTCGATCATGTTCGCGGCCCCGGCCGCGGTCGGCATCCTGCTGTTCGAGCTGCACATCGGCTGGCACTCGCGCAGCGAGCGGCGGGCCCGCGGCCGGGTGGCCCGGTCCCTGCCGGTGATCGGCGCCTGGGGCTGGTTCCTGCACCCGTTGCAGAGCGTGACGACGCTGTGGCAGGTCACCCACGCGCGCGGCCGGTCGGTCCGCGAGGCGGAGCTGGAGAGCATCGAGCAGGTCCGGGTGCACGGGCACTAGTGGCCCGAGCCGGAACGTCGGCGGTGTCCGACCTCCCGGCTCGGGTCACCGACCCGACCTCGACGCGGCGAGGACCCGGCGGACACCCCGGACAGGGGCGTCCGTTCCGCGAACAACCCACCCGGTGGATCGGGGTGGTCGGGGGCCGGACCCCACCGCCGTGGGCGTATGCCGTACGTGCTCCGGTACGGTAGAGGCCTGGGGGCGGGAGAGGAGCACCATGGACCTGGCGCGGTCGGCACCGGTCCGACGATCGGACCCGGCGGTTCGTCCGTCCACTTCGGACGATCCGGGCCCGGCGCGGCGCCCGGCTCCCGGGAGCCGCGGGCGGCGGAATCCCACTCCCCGGTCGACCGGGAGCGCTCCCACCGGCCGCCTCGCGGCGCCGACAGTCCACACGCGAACGACCGCACCGATCACCGTCGGTGATCCGGACCGGACCGCAATGGTCCGGGCCGGCGAGTCTGCGACCACACCCGACCGGACCAGTTAGGATCGGGCCACCATGGCAAAGGACGCGACGAAGGACCACACCGGCGGCGGCGACCCCAAGCGCAGCCTGATGCTGCTGTGGCGCAGACAGAACCAGACACCGGTGCGCAACGGCAGACGCGACCTCAGCGTCGACCGGATCGTGCTCGCGGCGATCGAGGTGGCCGACGGGGAGGGGCTCGGCGCGCTGTCGATGCGCCGGGTCGCCGACAAGCTCAACGTCGGCACCATGTCGCTGTACACGTACGTGCCCGGCAAGGCCGAGCTGATCGACCTGATGCTGGACACGGTGTACGCCGAGACGGCCCGCCCGGAGCCTGCCGAGGACGGCTGGCGGGAGCGGCTGGCGCGGGTAGCGCGGGAGAACTGGGCGCTCTACCACCGGCACCCGTGGATGCTCGGGGTCGGCGTGAGCAGGCCGCCGCTCGGCCCCAACGTGATGGCCAAGTACGACTACGAGCTGGGCACGGTGGCGGGCATCGGGCTCAGCGAGGTCGAGATGGACACCGTGCTGAACCTGGTCATCGGGCACGCGGAGACCTCCGCGCGGCGGGCGCTGGAGACCGGCGCGACCGAGGGCGCCACCGGCATCAGCGACGAGCAGTGGTGGCAGGCGCGCGGCCCGGTGCTGAGCACGCTGATGGACCCGGGCAGCTACCCGCTGGCCGCGTCGGTGAGCGCGGCGGTCACCGAGGCGGCGGGCGGGGCGCCGGATCCGGCGCGCACCTTCGAGTTCGGCCTGGCCCGCATCCTGGACGGGGTGGCGGCACTGATCGCGTCCCGGCGCGGACAACCGGCCTGACCGTCCCTCGCGGGACCGTCGTCGGCCCGGTGTAGGTCCTTTGTGGTCGAACCCGGTCCGACCGAGGTGGACGGTCCCGGTCGGACACGCGGCCGTCCGCCGGGGCGCCCGGTCCGTGGTCGAGGTGACGCTGCGCGGGGACCGCCACTAGTGCCTCGCCCCAGGACGTTGACCACGTCTCGACCTGCCCACGCCGAGCCTGGCGGCGTTGCCGAAACGACCAAGTACATCCAGTACGAGGCCGTCCCGGCGTCTTGCCAGACACGACGTGGACAGGCCGATACGCGGCCAACGTCCTGGGGCGAGGCACTAGCCTGCACCTGGTGAGCACCGACTCAGCCGCCCCCAGCCTGCGGATCTTCACCGAGCCGCAGCAGGGCGCCAGCTACGACGACCTCCTGACCGTGGCCCGGCACGCCGAGGCCACCGGTTACGACGCGTTCTTCCGCTCCGACCACTACCTGCACATGGGCTCGGCGACCGGCCTGCCCGGTCCCACCGACGCCTGGATCACCCTGGCCGGTCTGGCCCGCGAGACCAGCCGGATCCGGCTGGGCACCCTGATGACCGCCGCCACCTTCCGCCACCCCGGCCCGCTCGCCATCACCGTCGCCCAGGTCGACCGGATGTCCGGCGGCCGCGTCGAGTTCGGCCTTGGCACCGGCTGGTACGCCGAGGAGCACACCGCCTACGGCATCCCCTTCCCCGGCCTGGGCGAACGCTTCGACCGGTTCGCCGAGCAGCTGGAGGTGATCACCGGCCTGTGGTCGACCCCGGAGGGCGAGGAGTTCTCCTTCGATGGCGAGCACTACACCATCACCGCCTCCCCGGCCCGCCCGAAACCGGCCCAACGACCCGGCCCGCCGATCCTGATCGGCGGCGGCGGCCCGAAGCGCACCCCGGCCCTGGCGGCCCGCTTCGCCACCGAGTTCAACCTCCCGTTCGTCGACCTCGACACCGCCACCGAACGCCTGGCCCGGGTCGACGCCGCCTGCGCGGAGATCGGCCGCGACCCCGCCGAGATCATCCGCTCGGTGGCCCTGGTCGCCTGCGTCGGCCGTGACGACGCCGAGGTCTCCCGCCGCGCCGGGCGCATCGGGCGTCAGGTGGACGAGCTGCGCGCCAACGGGCTCACCGGCACGCCCGCGGAGATCGTGGACCGCATCGGGGTCTGGCGCGAGCGCACCGGGATCACCCGGCTGTACCTGCAGATCCTGGACCTGGCCGACCTGGACCACCTGGACCTGATCGCCGAACAGGTCGCCCCCCAACTCGGTTGAGCCGCGGTCGGGCCGGACAGAGCGGTCCGGCCCGCCGCGGATCGTCGTAGCGCGTATGGACAACCCCGGCCTTTACTCGGATGACGCTGCCGCGTCAGGATCCCTAGTGGTGCGACCCGCACCACTAGCCTGCACAACGTGCGCACCGACCCCACCCCACAGCTACGGATCTTCACCGCCCCACAGCAAGGCGCCACCTACGACGACCTCCGCGCCATCGCCAAGCACGCCGAGGACACCGGCTACGACGGGTTCTTCTGTTCCGACCACTACCGCCACATCGGCGACACCGACGGCCTCCCCGGCCCCACCGACGCCTGGACCACCCTGGCGGGGCTGGCCCGGGACACCACCCGCATCACCCTCGGCACCCTGATGACCGCCGCCACCTTCCGCCACCCCGGCCCGCTCGCCATCACCGTCGCCCAGGTCGACCGGATGTCCGGCGGCCGGGTGGAGCTGGGTCTCGGCGCGGGCTGGTACGCCGAGGAGCACACCGCCTACGGCATCCCCTTCCCCGATCTCCGGGAACGCTTCGACCGGTTCGCCGAGCAGCTCGAAGTGATCACCGGTCTCTGGGACGCCCCCGGCGCGTTCTCCTTCCACGGCAAGCACTACACGCTCACCGACGCCCCCGCCCTGCCCAAGCCGACCAGGAGGCCGCCGGTCATCATCGGTGGCGGCGGCGCCAAGCGCACCCCGGCGTTGGCGGCGCGGTTCGCCAACGAGTTCAACCTGCCCTACCTGGAACAACCGGCTGCCATCGAACGGCTCCACCGCGTCGACGCCGCCTGCGAGGCAATCGGCCGCGATCCCGCCGAGATCACCCGCTCGATCGCCCTGACCACCTGTGTGGGCCGCACCGAAGCCGAGCTGACCCGAAGGGCGGACCGGATCGGCCGGAGCCTCGAAGATCTCCGGGCGACCGGCCTGGCGGGCACCCCCGCCGAGGTCGTCGACCGACTGGGCACCTGGCAGGAGGTCGGCATCACCCGCGTCTACCTGGAGATACTCGACCTCGACGACCGGGACCACCTCGACCTCATCGCCGATCGGGTGCGTCCCTAGGGATCCGCGACGCCAGGCCCTCGACGATCATGTCGAGGCCGAAGGCGAAACGTTCCGCCTTGTCGCCCGCGGACAGGTCCGGGCCGAGTTCGACGGTCATCGGGAACTGCTCCGCGGGCAGGCTGGCGAAGTAGTCGCCGACCTTCTCGTAGTACTCCGCGCGGTCGCGGCCCTGGCGTTCCAGGTCGGCGCTGATCGTGTCCTCCACCGCGTTGGCCGACACGAACAACGCGAGCACGTCCACCGACCACGCCACCGCCTGGCGCGGGACACCCGCGGCGTAGAGCAGCGCGAGGGTGAACTCCGAGATCCGCATCGAGTTCGGGCCGAGCGGGACGCGGGCCAGCGCGGTGTGGGCGATGTCGCCGTTGCGCGAGAGCGCGTGGTAGACGTCGGTCCACAGCGCGACGATCTGCTCCCGCCACCGGGCCGGGTCCGGTTCCGGGATCGGGATGTCGCCCGCGATCTCGTCGAACACCAGGTCCATCAGCTCGTCCTTGTTGGCCACGTGCGCGTACAGCGACGCCGGGCCGGTCCCCAGTTCGGCGGCCACCCGCCGCATGGTCACGCCGTCGACGCCCTCGGCGCGCAGCATGCGCAGGGCGGCGGCGACGATCACCTCGCGGCTGAGGCTGCGGCGGGGGGCGCGGGTCTTGCGCGGGGTCCACCAGGGCGGCTCGGGTCGGTCCTCGGCGGTGGTCACCAGCACAGGGTAGTTGACACGAACGCCGTTCGCCAGTAGACAGTGTTCGTCAACGAACGCTGTTCGTTCCGGACCGGTGTTCGATTTTCGATCGAGGGGTGGACGAGATGACCACGATGGAAGCCGCGCGGGGGGACACCGCGCCCGCCGACCAGCCGTACCGATGGCGCTGGCTGGTGCTGGTGGCGGTGCTGACCGCGGAGATCATGGACCTGCTGGACGCCACCGTCGTCGGCATCGCCGCGCCGTCGATCCAGGAGCACCTCGGCGGCGGCAGCACGTTGATCCAGTGGGTCGCCGCGGGCTACACGCTCGCCTTCGCGGTCGGTCTCATCACCGGCGGCAGGCTGGGTGACCTGCTCGGACGCCGCCGGATGTTCCTCATCGGGCTGATCGGGTTCATCACCGCGTCCACGCTGTGCGGGGCGGCGCTCTCGCCCGCGATGCTGATCACCAGCCGGGTGCTCCAGGGCCTGTTCGGCGCGGCGCTGATCCCGCAGGGCCTCGGCCTGATCCGGGCGACGTTCCCGCCGAAGGAGCTGGGCGCGGCGTTCGGCGCGTTCGGCCCGGCCATGGGCCTGTCCACGGTCGGCGGCCCGATCCTGGCGGGCGCGCTGATCGGCTGGGACCCGGGCGGCGCGGGCTGGCGCACGGTGTTCCTGATCAACATCCCGATCGGCCTCGCCTGCCTGGCGCTGGCCTGGAAGACCATGCCGGAGTCGCGTTCCGCGGACGCCCCGCGCCCGGACCCGGTCGGCATGGTGCTGGTCAGCCTGGGTCTGCTGCTGTTGATCTATCCGCTGGTGCAGGGCCGCGAGCTGGGCTGGCCGGGCTGGTGCTTCGCCATGCTGATCGCCTCGGTGCCGGTGCTGGCCGCGTTCGGCGTGCACCAGGTGCGGCGCAAGCGGTCCGGCCGGGCGCCGCTGGTGGAGCCCGAGCTGTTCCGGTCGCGGGCGTTCAGCGGCGGCCTGGTGGTCGGCGTGACGTTCTTCGCCGCGATGGTCGGCCTGATGCTGACCTTCGGCCTGTACCTGCAGCTCGGCGAGGGGTTCACCGCACTGGACGCGGGCATCGCGCAGGCCCCGTGGGCGCTGGGCACGGCGATCGGCGCGGGGCTGTCCGGCGCCTGGCTCGGCCCGAAGTACGGCCGCCCGGTGCTGCAGATCGGCGCGCTGGTGATGGCCGCGGGCATGGCCGGGCTGATCCTCACCCTGCACCTGGTGACCGGGCCGCTGGGCACCTGGGACCTGGTGCCCGCGCTGCTGGTCGCCGGGCTGGGCATGGGCCTGCTGATCGCGCCGTTCTTCGACATCGTGCTGGCGGGCGTGACGCTGCCGATGGTCGGCTCGGCCTCGGGCGTGCTCAACGCGGTGCAGCAGCTGGGCGGCTCGGCAGGCGTCGCGGTGCTGGGCACGGTGTTCTTCCAGCTGTTCGAGTCGGACTCGCGGGCGGACGCGTTGCCGGTGGTGCTGTGGATCTCCGTGGGCATGATCGTGGCCACCGCGGCGCTCGGGTTCCTGCTGCCGCGGCGGGCACGGCCGGAGGAGGCCGCGGCATAGGACGGTGTGGACGGCGCGGGTGGGGGTCCGCGCCGTCCGCACCGGTCAGAACATTCGGTCAGAACGGGGTGCTCGCCAGCCACGCGTCGAGCGGGGCGCGGTCACCGACGATCTCCACCCGCTCCGGGGGCAGCCTGCGCAGCAGCACCAGGAGCAGGTCGGCGGCCGGGGCACGCAGCGCGACGGTCGCCTTCTCGTGCGCGTGCGTCCACTTCGGACCGGAAGTGATCAGCCACTCCCCCGCGTCGTCGGTGGCGTGCAGGTGCAGCGAGGTGCCGTCGGCCAGCGGGTCCTGCTGCGGTGGGCGGGCCGCCACCAGGTCCAGCCACTCGGAGACCGAGTCGGCGGCGGTGGCGGGCGCGACCTCGAACGGCACGTCCAGGGCGAGGGCCAGGTCGGCGTGGTGCACGACGGTCTCGGCCATCCGCCTGCGCAGCCACCAGGCGGCAGGCCGGTCGCCGACGAACGTCCACACCGGCGTCTCCGGGCCCACCAGGTCGACGGCCTTGTCGAGCAGGTCGGGGCCCCGGCGCAGCCACTCGACGACGGCCGCAGGGTCCTCCGGCAGCGCGGTGTCCTCGACCTGGTCGGGGTGGATGAACTCGCCGAGCTGGACGACCCTGGCGCACCAGCGGTCGCCGCGGCCGACGTGCGCGACGAGCTGCCGGACGGTCCACCCGGGACACGACGGGATCTCGACGGTGGGGTCGGCGGAGCGGAACAACTCGACCAGGTGGTGGTTCTGGGTGCGCCAGGCGGCCAGGTAATCCATGCCGCCCAGCCTAACGGCCCACCCCGACAGAACCGCCGCCCGCCATTTCCGGCCGGTTTCCGGTCATTGATTCACCGAATGGGAGATGCCGTTATCTCGTGGATATTTCGCGCGGACAACGGATCGGGGCAAATCCGGTAAACGGTAATCACCGCGTGGTGGCTCACAGTCAGCGCCTGCGCAGGTCGGCCAGCACACGCTCCAGGTACTCCTCCAGCGGCGCGGTGCGGTTGCCGTCCAGCTCGACCTCGACCGGGGCCGGGTAGGGCTCCCAGGCGGTGATCAGGGCGCGGACCACCGTGCCGTCCGCGCGCAGGGCGGCGCTGTCACCGCGCGCGACCGGCGCGCAGACCGGGCGGACCGTGGTCTGGGCCATGCTGATGACCACGCCCCGGCCGAGGCTCCAGCCGCGCACCTCGCCCGGCTCCACCACCACCCGGTGCCGGACCTTGGCCCCCTCGGTGGTCTCCCGGTGCTCGCCGCGGGACAGCTTCTCGGCGCGCTCGATCGGCAGCGGCGCGGGCAGCAGCCCCTCGGCGAACGCGGCCGCCGGGAAGTCCCGCACGGCCTGCTCGACCAGGGCGACCACCTCGGGGCCGACCAGCTTGCGCCGCTCGGCGTCGCGGGCGAGCCACCGGGTCCAGGCGGGCGGGTCGAGCAACGTGCTCAGGTCGATCACGGGCGAGATCGTACGGCCGGCACGGATCCGACGACGCTGTGACCTTCATCGGACCCGACCGTCTGGTGACCCTGCGACACCCGTTCGCTGCGCCGCGTGAGCGCTCCCGGTCGCGGACACCGCTCGTCGACATTGCCGCCGGGCCCTCCGCATGGGTGACGACGGGTCCGGACACTCCCGTTGTCCACTGTGCACGAATTGCGGCGATGGACGCCGACCGACAATTCGCGTGGCCCGCCAACGCCGGGAATGATCGGTCATATGGCCGATGACATCCCGGTAGCCCAGGACGAGACGCCCGGTCAGCGGCTGAACCGGAACCTGGGCGAGCTGCTGCAGGAGTTGCGCGTGGCGCAGGCGGGCGTGCAGATCCTGTTCGGCTTCCTGCTGTCGATCACCTTCACGGAGGTCTACGCGCACGGCACCGACACGTTCGAACGCGTGACGCACCTGGTGGCGGTCGGGTTCGCGGTGGCGTCGGTCGGCCTGCTGACCGCGCCCGCCGCCTGGCACCGGCTGCTGTTCCGGCGCGGCAAACGCGCCGAGATCATGCGGCTGGCGACCAGGTCCACCATCGCGGGCCTGATCTGCCTGTGCCTGGCGGTGATCTCGTCGGTGCTCCTGCTGGCCGAGATGGTGATCGGCGGCTGGGTGGCCTTCGTGGTCGCGGGCGGCTGCGGCCTCCTGTTCGGACTGCTGTGGTTCGCGGTGCCGCTGCGGCTGCGCGCGGACGTCTGATCTCAGGCCTCGGCGGGAAACAGCTCCCGGGCCAACGCCACCCGAGCCCATGCCTCCCCCAGGACCACCGGGTTCAACGTCACCCCTTCCGCGTCCGACAACGACCACAGCTCCACCGCTGCCCGATGCTCCCCCCGCCCGGCAGCCGTGTTCCCCAACCCGACCAACGCCCGAGCCCGCTCGTAGGGCACGCTCGCCAACGCCGCCAGATCCGCGGCCTCCGTGTAATACCGCCGAGCGTCCTCCCACTCCCCCGCCCGAAAGCTCACCCAGGCAAGACAGTTAAGGCACATCACCGACTCCACCGGCAACTGTGCGCCCTCCTGCGCGGCCCGCGCGTATTCGCGTGCCTCCCCGAACCGGTCCAACGCGGTCAGCGCAAGCGCGATCCCCCGCTGCGCGATCACCGCGTTCCGCACCCGCCCGGCCCGCTGGTACACCCCCAACACCACAGTCAGCTCCTGCGCGGTGACCTCCGGTTGCCCCTGATAAAGCCGCACCCACGCAAGACTCGAACGAGCATCCACCTCACCCCGATGATCCCCCGCGGCCGCATAGGCGACCCGGGCACGGGAATGACAGTCGGCGGCGTCGGCCAGATGCCCGAGTTCGACATGCGCCATGCCCAGGCTGTTCCAGATCATCCCGACGGCCGCGGCGTCCTCAATGGAATCCGCGGTGGCCAAGGCGGTCTGGTAAGTGGCGATATAGGGCTCGAAAAGCTTGTCCCGGAAGAAGAACGCGCGAAGCACGAACGCGAGCTGCCAACAGCGCGCATCACCGGCGGCCAGTTCGGTGATGCCGACCAGGGTGGGCCACCGAGCGCGCAGCCAGGCCAACGCGCCCTCGGCATCCCCGAACGGAACGCTGTGCGGCGCCGGGGTGTTCATGGGGGGCCGGAAACGGTACGGCTCCAACAACTCGTCGGCGTACACGAGAGTGCCCAGCGCGTGGTCCACGAGCCTGCTCGTGGCGGCGGCGCGGGCGGCGGTGTCCAGTTCGGGCCGGGCGTAGCGGTCGGCGAAGGCGCGCACGAGATCGTGCATCTCGATGTCACCGCGGTCGTCCCGGGTGACCAGATGGGCGTCGTGCAGCCGATCGAGAGCCGAGTCGGCGCCGCCCTCGGTCACGCCCAGCAGGCTCTCGGCGGCCACCGTGGTGATCGGGGTCGGCGGGTGCAGTGCGAGGAGGCCGAGCAGGGTCCGCGCGGCGGGGACGAGTTCGCGGTAGGAGACCAGGAAGGCGGCCGCCACGCTGCGTTCGCCATCGTCGAGCGCGGACAAGGTGGTCGACTCGCGGGCCAGCCGGTCGCGCAGCCGGTCGGCGCTCCATCCGCCTGCGGCCAGGCGGGCGGCGACGATGCGCACGGCCATGGGAAGGCCGCCGCAGTGCGACAGGATGTCGGACAGGACGGTCTCGTCGGACGGCGCGCGGTCGCCCGCGACGGCACGCAACAGGGTTGCCGCCGACTCCGAGTCGACCATCCCGACCGCCAGGTGCCGGGCGTCGTCGAGCGCGGGCATCCGTTCGCGGCTGGTGACGAGGACCCGACAACCGGCGCCGTCGGGCAACAACGGGCCCACCTGCGCGGCGGACCGGGCGTTGTCCAGCACCAACAGCACCCGGCGGTCACGCAGAACGCCTCGCAGCAGCGCGGCGCGGCCGTCGAGGTCCCGGGGGACGCGGTCGCCGGGTATGTCGAGCAGCCGCAACAATCGGTTGGCGGCCTCCCCCGGTGGCAGCGCGGACCCGGCGGCGCTGTGTCCGCGCAGGTCCAGGAACAGGCAGCCGTCCGGGAACCGGGCGGCGGCACGGTTGGCGGCGCGCACGACCAGCGCCGTCTTCCCGACCCCGGCCAGGCCGCTGACCACGCAGACCCGGTCGCGGCCGCCGGTGAGCACCTCGGCCAGCTCGGCCAACTCGGTGGCGCGACCGACGAAGTGCCGGGTGTCCGCGGTCAGCCCGGACAGTCCGCGCGGCGCGGGCGCGGGCCGTTCCACCAGGGCCGCGAGCTCTCCCCCCGCGTCCAGCACCCGGTCACAGGAGCGCGCGAGCTCCGGGTTGGCGCGCAGTCGACCATTCTCGATCTTACTGAGATATCCCTTGGTGAAGTGGGTCGCGGCGGCCAGCGCGGCCAGCGACCACCCCCGCTCCTGCCGCCTGCGTCGCAATTCCGTGCCGAACTCGGACATGGGCCGATCATCCCTTCACCGCGGTCGTCTGAGCTGGTCGGACACGGCCGGTCGGCCCGGCCGGGCCACGGCCGCCCGCCGTGGCCCGGACTCCCGCCGATCAGCCGAAGATGGCGTCGAGCAGGGCGATGATGACGTGCGTGTGCATGGCTACTCCTTCCACCTTGTCCCGGGTCCCGACGCGCCGCCCGCGGCGGGGGGCCGGACTGCGAGGTCCGTCGACCGGACGTCACAATCGTCGAATCGGGACCGGGAAGAAGGAAGGAGTTTCGCGTTGAACGGTTTCCGGGAAACCCCGCAACCGGTTCCATGCTGCCGGGTTTCCCATTTCCGGAAACACCCGGAAACCCGGTCACGATAGGAGGACCATGGACGGCGGAACCGGACGCTTCGGCTCTCGGGAGTGATGGGTGGAGACACGGATCAAACAGTTGTTCGAGGAATTGAAACAGCTGCGCCGCGGCCTCGGCATACGAAACCCGGCGCTGCTCACGGTCGCGGGGCCCGCGGTGCGCCGGGCGTGCGGGGTGGTGGACGCCGACTCGTCGTGGACCGCGCGGGAGAAGATCGTGTCCACGCTGGAGCGGCTGCTGGACCGGATGCCCGAGCCGAGCGCGACGATCGGCCGGGTGGCGCTCGGGTTCACCGGACCGGACGACCTGCGCTACATGGACCGGTTGCAGACCCTGACCGGGGTCTATGACCGGGACATCCGCACGTTGCAGCGGCGCAGCGACGAGGCCATGCGGATGCTCGCCGAGCTGGCCGTCAGCGAGGGCGGCGTGCACCGGGCACTCGGGCCCGAACCGCCCTGGCACACTCGGTCGCTGCGGATCGGGGTGCTGCTGGACGGCCCGGAGGTGGAGGTCACCGAGAACCGGCGGATCACCAGCCACATCGACGGCCTGGACACCATCGAGCACTCGCTGACCATCGCGCCCACCGAGGCGGGCGATGGGCCGCTGGAGCCGGGCAGGCTGGGCATCCGCGCCATCTCCGGCGGCGACGTGCTGGAGCCGCGGCTGGTCACGGCCACCCGGGTGGCGTTCGACCTGTGCCCGCCGCGGCCGTTGGCGGCCCGGGAGGAGCACGAGTTCGAGTTCCGGGTACAGCTGCCGGAGATCTCTCCGTTCTATGTGTGCACGCCGCACTACCGGTGTGACGAGTTCACCTTGCGGGTCCGTTTCGACCGCGCGCGGCTGCCGTCGTGTGTGTGGGTGGTCGACGGGTCGTTCGCGCACGAGGCGGACGATCCGACGTTGACGCGGGAGGTGATCGTGCCGGATTCGAGCGGTGAGGTGACGCGGACGTTCGAGCATCTCGGGCCGTTTCGTTCGTACGGCCTGCTCTGGCGGCCCGCTGCCTGAGGTCATCACCGGAATCCGTGCCGTTCCGCGGGGAACGGGCCATGGCGGTGGCGGAGGACGCGTTCCGCGGCGGCCGTCAGGCGGCTGCCGCGGCGTTCGCCGATAGCGATCAGGCTTACGCCCCAGGTGAACCGGGTGAGGCCGGTGTCGGGGTGGTCGGGGCCGAGGACGGTTTCCTGGCGGGGCAACAGGTCTTCGAGCAGGTCGGCGGCCGTGCGGTGATCGCCTTGGGCGGCGGTCGCCTGGGCGGTCCAGTGCTGGGCGCGTAACGCCAGTGGGTGGTTCTGGGCGAACTTGGCCGCGATACGGGCATTCGCGGCGGCGAGGAGGTGCGCCGCTTCGGTATGGTGGCGGTCGAGGTTCAGTGCGATGGCTTGCAGGACAAGGGTTTTCGAGGTCAGAGGGTGGTCGGGGCCGTGGTGGGCGGTCGAGTCGGCGGTGGCCTGCTCGGCCGTGATGATCGCGCGGTGGAGGTGCGGGTTGGGTCGTCGATCCGTCCAGGGGACGGTGAGGTCGGCCTCGATGAGCACGGCGGTCGCCTCGCGGGTCAGGTGGTGTCGGTGAAGACCGGTGTCGGTCAGCACCGCGACCACCCGGTCCGCCAGTCGGCGGGCGGTGTCGAGTCGGCCCGCGGCCAGGTCCAGCCTGGCCCGCTCCACGGCGACCTGGGGCCACAGCGGGCTGGTCGGACTGCTCGATGTCCATAGTGGAGTGATGAGGTCGCGGGCGGCGTGGTATCGGCCGCGACGGCGTAGTGCGCGGGCGTGGTCGAGGCGGGCTTGGTCGTGGGCGGGGTCGTGGTCGATCGTCCGCTGCGGGTTCGAGTCCTGGTTGTGGGGGGCCCAAGGATGCCAGGGGGGTGTGTGGTCGTGGGCGTGGAAGAGCCGGTTCGCCGCCGGGTAGTCGCCGCGTGCGTCGTAGGCGGTGGCGGCGAGGAAGCGGGCGTGGCAGGCGGTGTGCGTGTCGCCGTGGTCGATCAAGGGCAGGGCGCGGCGGAGGACATCGTCGAGGACGCCCGTGGTCAGGGCCAGTCGCGCGGCGGTGAGCTGATCGTCGGGCGACCAGTCCCCTGCTGCGGTGAACACCGCGTGGGCGGCGGGCAGGTCGCCTCGGGCGCGGCGAGCCGAGCCGACTCGGCGCCGCAGGGCGAGACGGCGATCCTGTGGTACGGCTGGATTCCCGGCGATCGCGAGGACGTGCGCGTCGTCGCGTACGACGGTGCCCGCGCGCAGGATGACGACAGCGGCGTGGTCGGCCAGGGCGTCCGAGAGGCCCGGGTCGAGGTGGCGGCGCACGGCGGTGGCCACCAGGGTGGGCAGTCGCCAGGTCTGGCCGTGGGCGCCGTCGTCGGTGCGGTGCAGCAGGCCATGCTCGTCCAGCTCGTCGAGCGCGCGGGCCACGAGCGCGGGCGCGCGCAGGCCGAGCAGGTCCGCCACACCGGAGACGATGATCTCGCCGGTGAACGGAACGGGAGCGAGGAGCGCGGCGAACGCGAGCACGACCTGTGCGGCGTGACCGCGTGCGCGCACCACGTCGGCCAAGCCCTTGACCATGTCGAAGGCCCCTGGGACACCGATGCCCCGACCCGCGCGCAGGGCCCGCAGCGCCGGGACGACCGCCAGGGGATGTCCCTGGGAACGGGCCACGAGATCGGCGATGGCCTGCTGTTCGCAGGGATCGGGTTCGGCGCGGTCGGTCAGGAACAGCTCTTCGGCTTCCAGGATCGTCAGTCCGGGTACGGAGACCTGGGTGATCGACGAATCCGGCTCACCGGTGAAGACGATGTGCGCTGTGCGCAGATCCAACCCCTGCCGCAGGTGCGCGGGTGCGTCGTCGAGAACCCAGAGCGCCGGGGTCGTGATCCGTTCGGCGAGCGTCGCCACGGCCTGGTCGAGGTCGAGGCCGGACAGACCGAGACCGAACCACGCCCGACCGACACGACAGACCTCGGCCGCCCAGTGCGCCCGAGCCGCCTCGGGCGCGACACCCGCGAAGCTGGTCCACGCCCGGCCACCGGGGTAGGCGTCGGCGAAGAGGTAGGCGTACTGCTCGGCCAGCGCGGTCTTACCCATGCCCGCCGCGCCCGTGACCAGTACCTTTCCGTGCACGCGGAGAGCGTGGCGGAGGTCCAGGAGTTCCCGGTACCGGCCGACGAACCGGCACGGACGGCCACGGCTGTCGGTGTCCGGGTCGCCCAGGGACCCGTCGATCCCGTCCAGACGCTCGGCGACCGCGTCGGCCAGGCGCGGGCCGTCGTCACGCCAGGAAAAGGCAGGCAGTGCGGGCACGATGTGCCGGTTGTCCGGTTCGGGGTTCACGATCAGCACCCGGTCGGCCCCGGCCAGCAGCGCACGGGTGAGTTCCCACTGACACACGCTCTGCACCGGATACCGACGCGAATAGAAGGCCACCACCAACGCGGCGGAATCCAACGCGCCCGGCACGCCCGGATGAATCCGCTTGTCACGGATCACCGGGATCCCGCGCGCGGTCAACGCCTGTTCGACCACATCGACCGCGGCCTCGTCCACCCAGGTGTGGCTGAGGAACACCTGGGGGTTCTCGGCTGCGTCCATGCGTCCCTCCGGCCACCGGGTCCACTCCACCATGCCCGAGACCCCGGCGGGCCCGGAACGACAGAAGGGCGACAATGCGTCGCCACCTAGGCGCTGTCCGGCAGGTCTGGTGCGCGGGATCCGTGATCCGCGTGGTCTCTGGGCGTGCGGGCGGGAAGCCGCACGTACCGGGTTGTACTTGGGCTTTCCGCCCGTGCGGCCAGAGGCCGCACGGGCGCGGATACGGCCGCGGTGAACCATTCACCCGATCCGGCGAGCCAGGACGGGAAGTTCCTTTCCGGGTCGCGCAACGGCTGGTCAGGTCTAGGCTGGACGCGCCGTCACGAGGAGGTGGACATGGCCGAGCACGCGGTGCGGGTCGTGCTGGCCGACGACGAGCCCCTGCTCCGCCACGGCCTGCGCGTGCTGCTTGAGTCCGGTGGCCCGGTCGAGGTCGTGGCCGAGGCCGGGGACGGCGCGGCCGCGCTGGAGGCGGTGCGGCTGCACCGCCCGGACGTGCTGCTGCTGGACGTCCAGATGCCCGGCGTGGACGGCCTGGCCGCGCTGCGCCTGCTCACCACGCTGCCCTCCCCGCCCGCCGCGGCCGTCCTCACCACCTTCGACCTGGACGACTACGTGGCCCAGGCCCTGGACCTGGGCGCCCAGGGCTTCCTGCTCAAGGACGCCGAACCGGCCACCCTGGTCCGCGCCGTCCTCGACCTGGCCGCGGGCGGCGCCGTGCTCGACCCGCGGATCACCGCCCGTCTCCTCCCCCGACTGCGCACCGCGGGCGTCGGCCTGGGCCGGGGACGAGCGGTGGAGACGTTGAGCACGCGCGAGCGCCAAGTCCTGGAACTGCTCGCGGACGGCCGCCCGAACGCGGGCATCGCCGACCAACTGGGCCTGACCGAGGCGACAGTGAAGAGCTACGTGTCCACGGTGCTGACCAAGCTCGGCGTGCGCAACCGCGTCCAGGCCGCCCTCCTGCTGCACGGGGTCGCCCCGTCGTCCTGAGGAGGCCCTCGTGCCCACCCCCTCCCGAAGGGGCGCGTGCCTGGAGACCCTGGCCGTCGGCCTGCCACTCGCCGCGGTCCTGCTGTCCCACCCGACCGGCTACGACTTCGCCCGCCCGGCCGCCGTCATCGCCTGTCTCGCCCTGCCGCTGCGCCTCTGGTTCCCCCGCACGGCCCTGGTGCTCTGCCTACCGGCCCTGGCAGGCGGCCTCGGCTGGCCCCCGGCAGGCGTCGCCCTCTACCGCGTCGGCCGCACATCCCGCCGCGGCAGGCACGCCGCGGCCTGGGTGACGGTCGCGTTCCTGTCGGCGGCCCTCCCGGTCCAGTTCTCGGTCACCGACCCCCTGGCCGACCGCCTGATGAGCCTCGCGTTCACCCTCGCCCTGGCAGGCGGCCCCGCGGCCCTGGGCAACCTGGTCCGCCTCCGCCGCGAACTGACCGCCAGCCTCGCCCAACTAGACCAGGCCCGCCGCGCCGAACTCCAAGCCCGCCTTGACCGAGCCCGAGCCGACGAACGCGCCCGAATAGCCCGAGAAATCCACGACGCCGTCGGCCACAACACCACATTGATAGCGGTCCAAGCCGCCGCCCTGGCCGCCACCACCGCCGACCCGCAAGTGGCCGAAACCGCCCACCACCTCCGCGAACTCGCCAAACACTCCCTCGACGAAATGCGCGCCGCCCTGGGCCTGCTCACCACCCCCGCCGCCGAAGACCTGACCAACCTCCCCACCCTGATCACGAGGGCACGTTCGGCAGGCCTGAGCATCGAGGTCATCGGCCCCCCGATCACCACCAGCCCCTCCGTCGGCCGCGCGATCTACCGAGTAGTCCAGGAAGGCCTCACCAACGCCATCAAACACTCCCCCGGCGCCGCCGTGTCGGTAACCCTGAGCGACCACCAGGACCACATCACCGTCACAGTCCAAAACGGCCCCGCCACCCACCCCGCAGACCCAACCCCCCACGGCGGCGCAGGCCTAGTCGGCCTGACCGAACGAACCCACAACGCAGGCGGCACCTGTCAAGCCACCCCCACCCCCGACGGCGGCTTCCGTCTGGAAGCCACCCTCCCCACCCAGCCGGCCCCTTGACCCCCAGTCAAGTGCGCGCCACCCCGTGCGCTACGCTCTCCCAGCACCTCGCGAGAGCGGGATGCGGCCGGGCTGTGGCGCAGTTTGGTAGCGCACTTGACTGGGGGTCAAGGGGTCGCAGGTTCGAATCCTGTCAGCCCGACGGTCGAAGCAACGCCCCTCACCAGCGAGTTTCCGCAGGTGAGGGGCGTTCTTCATGTCCCCGATGTCGATCATGAGTTGATCCACTTCGGACGGTCTTGGGGACCATTTGGGGACCACATCACCTAAAGGTTGTCCCGTAACGTTGTCTTGGCGCTATCGATGATCTTGGTGTGGATCAGGTGATCAGGGCGGGCCGGCCGGAGTGGGTGCCGGTGTTCACGGGCTTGTCGGTGCCGGTGTTCCGCAAGCGCGTGCGGGTCGTGGCCCACCGGGGTGGCGAGCAGACCGGCACTGGCCGGCGCTGGGGCTTGCCGCTGGCGGATCGGGTCATGCTGGTGGCGGTGTACTACCGGACGAATCTGACCTTCCGGCAGGTCGCGCTGCTGTTCGGGATCTCGAAGTCCGCAGCGGGCCGCGTAGTGGATCACCTGGCGCCGCTGCCGGCGCTCGCGCCGGTTGCCCGCCGGCACAGCCCGGACACCGTGCTGATCGTGGACGGCACCCTGGTGCCCACCCACGACCGCACCATCTCCGCGTCGTCGAAGAACTACCGGTACTCGGTGAACATGCAGGTCGTCATCGACGCCGACACCCGCCTGATCGTCGCGGTCGGCGACCCCACCCCCTGGCAACCGCAACGACTGCCGCGCCTACACCGACTCGCGCGTCGACCGGCAGTGCCGGGGCGCGAACGTGATGGCCGACGGCCGCTACCAGCGCA